>NZ_MIJY01000047.1 GCF_001730305.1 Enterococcus termitis | reverse complement strand
CTTCAAGGTATTCCTTTACTATGTTCAATTTAAAATCTGCTTCATAAAAGTTCAAAAAAATGACCTCCCAAAGTTGTATTTTTCATGTACAACTTTTGGGGGTCACCTCAGAAACGTTTAACCCCGAGAAATAAGCCGAAATTCACGAAAATTGCCAAGCATCACAGTGAGTTTACGAGCTGATGATAATTGGTACCTACCTGGTGCTCTTCAAATTTTTGTGACCAAGTAGGTACTGTGCAACAATGTCTATCTGCGACGAGTCTTTGACGAGAAAGCATCAACTCGTTCCTCGTTGTGTTTTACAGCAATTTCAGCTTATTTTCGAAGGGGTTGTTTCTGCTTCCACCGTTTATTCGGATGTCAAGTGACTAGATTGTCACTCATAGAGTTATGTCCCAGATTCTTTTTTTTGTGAAAAAAAAAGATTCAATTTCAGACTCGTATAAAAAAGTGCAATTATTCAGAGCAACAAGCAAAAAATTCGCAATAAAAAAAAGAAATGTGTACACTAAAATCATAAAAACAACCGTTGAGGTGGACTATGAAAAAGATAATAATTCTTTTTACAAGCGTAATCTTTTTAGGGTTAGGTGCCTATTTCTTTGTGCTTAAATCAGCTCCTAAAAAGATTGAGGTCGACAAAGTAGAACCGAAATTAGAAAAGCTTATGACAACAGATGAAAAGAGTTTTGTTTCCAAAACACACAGGCAATCAAAGGACATTGAACAACGCAGAGATAATTTGAAATTTTTTATCGATTCGAAAATGCTGTTGTCAGGTGGTGGAATAGCCACAAATTACTTAGAAAGTCCAGAGACAACAGAAGTAGCGACAGGACATGAAATGTTGAGTGAGTCATCAGGTCTTTACCTTAGAAATCTAGAATTGACGGATACTAAAGGACGTTTTGACAGTTTTTATAAGGAGACTAAAAAAATCTTTTACGACAAAGTTCAATTCAGTTATCGGATAGATGAGCAGGGCAATAAATTCTCTGTAAATGCTTCTGTTGATGATTTGAGAATCATTCGGGCGCTACTCGGTGCTAGTGCAAGATTTGGGGCGGAAGACTACTCAAAAGAAATCGATACGCTAGCTAAAAATTTTATGAAAACGTCGATGGATGACAATATTTTGATCGATTTTTATGATGTTGAGCAGCAGAAAAAATCGACAAATACATCTTTATTTTATATTGATTTAAAAACGCTAGGGTATTTGTATAAAAAATATAATGTATCCGCGGATTATTTACAATACCACTATTCGCTTATCGAAAAAGGCTACTTATCCGATACCTTCCCTTTTTATCAAACTAGATTCAATCATAAAACAAATGACTACGAGAATACTGGGACGATCAATGTGATCGAGTCACTACTTACGATTCTGCATTTAGGAGAAGTCGGTCTTCAAAAACAAGAAAGTCTTGATTTTATTAAAGATCAAGTGGCAAAAGGTACATTATTTAATTCGTATGATCTAAATGGTGTTCCGGTTGATAAAAATCAATCAGCTGCCGCGTATGCCTTAGCAGCGCTGATCGGTGTTGTAACGAATGACCAAGAACTATATGATTCGTCGATCTTGATTTTGAATAATTTTCAAATTACTGATCCAACTAGTCTATTTTATGGCGGCTTTGGTAATAGCCGGACGAAAGAGGTCTTTTCTTACAATAATTTAATGGCTCTTTTAGCATATGATCAATAAGAGGGGTGAAAAGAGTGGCTAACGTTTTGCGTAAATTTCAAAGACTGCTTTACTTTTTTTCTAACTATATTTCTCCACCTTTATTCGCTGTCCTCGTCATAGGGATCATAACGAGTGTATTACTCTTTGTTCCGCCTATTAATGGGTTAGCAGATAATGGCAATTATCATCGTGTATTAAATGCTAGTGGGTTATACATCGCAAATGTAAAAGATTATTCATATTTAAATTACTTTCAAAAAGATTTTGCAATCATGCAATATTATAATCAAACATCAGCCCAATTTATATCTTCCCAACAGTTGTTTATTACTTTAGCAATTTGGCTGAATAAACTTTTTTTCAGTGCGAATCATTTCGATATTCGCTTTTTAGGTGCTGTGTACTTGTTGTTTTATTTACCAGGTATTTATTTATTCGTTCAGGGGTTAACTGTTGGTTTATCTAAAGGACGGAGTTACTTGATTGCTCTGTTTGTGATTTTTCTTTTGGGGGATACTTCATATACGATTTACTTCAATTCCTTCTATTTAGAAGCCACTTCATTTTTAGCCTCCCTCTATATAGTTGCAACAATCATTTATTTATATCGTACAAAAGAGTCTAGTAAAAGGGGACTGCTCTGGTTATTGCTGTTTGTCAGCACACTGATTCTTCTTAGCCTTGCAAAACGGCAGTTTGGGTTGATTTTCGGTATTGTTATTATCGGGTTGGGTCTATTTGCTTTTGCTAAAATAAGAGGAACACGTTTGATTTTAAGTGCGGTGTTAGCCACTTTCATTGGGCTTACTATTTTTGGAACGGTTTACGTGCCGAATACCATGCATGATATTGATTTATACCACAGTTTAACTAGAGGCGTTATGCTGGAAACTCCCACTCCAGGAGCAAGAATGCGAGAGGGTGGGATCAATCGACAATATGGATTAGAAAAAGGAACAACCTATTTTGATGAATATAGTCCAGTATCGCCTAAATCAACGCAAGTGAAAGAACAGTTTTTAGATAAAGCAGATTCACTTTGGGTAATCGTTGATTATATCAATCATCCGAATGAATTTAAACAGTTACTAGATATCGCCGTTCAAGACGTCTATTTTGTAAAGCCGTCTGAACTGGGTAATTATGAACAAGCAGTAGGAGGTGCACCAGCAGAGCAAACTCGCTTTTTTACTTTTTACAATCGAATCAAAGCGGCAGTCTATCCTAAATCATTTGGCTTTTATATTCTCTTTAGCATAGCGCTGATTGGTGTTTATGGTGTAGGTTTTTATAGAGGCATCAAAGAAAACAAACCTGCATTGATTGTTCGATTCTTTTTGATTCTGGGCTTTTTGGTCAATATGCTCCTTATTTTTTTATCCTCTGTGATTTTCAATGGTGATTCGGATTTAATACGATTATTATTTCTCGTTTCATTATATTTCGACCTTATTTCATTAGTACTTTGGTCAGATATTGTTGGCAAACGACTTTGGAATGATGAACCAGTTAGAAAGGAGGAACGAATAAATGAGGCGTAGTTATAGACTAGCACTTATTATCAGTTGTTTATTCATGACAGGTTGTTTTCTGTTTAAAACTGTTGAGGCAGCTGAAAAAGAGCAACGTATTTTACTTGTATATGATAGTTTGAATATCGCAGAAAACAAACAAAATGACTTGGATGCGTTGCAGCGTTTATTAACAAGTTATGGTGTAACCATTCAAACGATAGAGGAAGACGACTATCTAAGTAGAATGCTCTTTGAACAAGAGTTTACAGGTGTTATAACCATGATCAATTGGTCAGACAAAGGTTTAAATCAACAATTTGTTAAAGATCGATCGAGCTTTACCGGTAAAAAGCTTCATATTGGCTCTAATGTAGCATTAGATGAACAGCAGCTGTTTTCGGGTAAATGGCAGGAATTGAGCCATCGGCAATTCACTTTGGAAGATGAGAAAGAAAATTATTCTCAAATTCTTAGCTATAAAGATCAGACGACGGTTTTAAAAGATACTGCTGGAAAGAGTATGGGACAGTTGAGAACGCAGGAAATTGATCATCAAGTTGTTCCCTTTGCTGTCTTAGAAAACGGACATGGGTTTTTGCCGTTTTTTGATCGAAAAGGAGCTGTTTTCTTAAAGAGTGCGGAACTGATCGGTGCATGGTTGGGGATTGAACAATCCTATAGTCCAGTGCTAACGATTGCTGATTTGAATCCAATGAAAGATATGGGTGTGGCTTCAACATTCCAACAAGCCTTAACAAAAGTGAACACGCCTTACATTGTTTCAACGACAAGTGTCAATCAAAACAATACAACAAAACCATATAATGTTTTTACAGATGTCCTTAGATCATTTGAATCTGGGGCAGGAGTCATTTTTTTAGAGATGCCGGTCGTTAATAATGTGAATTTGAATGATGATCACGCTTTATCACAGCTATTGGAACAGCAAATCAGTTTATTAGTCGATCGAAATGTTTTTCCTGTAGGCTTTTCAACCTACGGTTATTGGAATCAAGATGCTCAATACCAAGCAGATGGGTTGAAAATAAGCAACACGATCATACTAAGAGAAAATCCTTCAATAGAGGATCAGTATTATCGAGCGAAAACGAATAACTCGGAGCGTTTTGGCACAGCTTTCTATGATTTTCCTTATGACTATTTAGCTGGAATAACATGGAATGTAAACGGTAGTAAAGCTACTTATCAATTTCCGATGCCTGTAACATTAAGTTTTTCATTTCCTGACACTGAAAAAGAAATAAATACGATCATTAACAATATTTCCAAGTCTCCTTTGAATTTCTATGTTGTTGGTCAAAAAAAGATTCAATTTGATATTCAAACACAAACTCAACATATCCAACTACTCAACAGACGAAGATATCTGAATGGTAAGCTGGTCAATTCTTTTAATAATGTGCCAAATACTACTGTATCAGGAGCTGTATTTAAAGGACAGTTTGCTCGGTTTTTTAATGTCACTAATGTTGTCTTGATTGTTTTCGTGATCACAACAATTTTGATTTTGGGCGTCTTGTTTGGGTTTGGTCGTAGAAATTATCGTTCTAAATACATTCAGAAAACGGGGAAAAATAAATGACAATAGCTGATGGAATAATGTTGGCGGCAACGATTATTATATGGTCACTGCTGCTGGTAAATATTGTACTGGTGATTTTTGGGTATATCTATTATCTAAAGACGGACCAACTTGAACCACCTAAATTGAAAGAAGGAGAAGTTCCTTTTGTTTCAATCATGGTGCCCGCTCATAATGAGGGAATAGTGATTGTTCGAACAGTTGAAGCCTTATTGAATTTCAATTATCCAGCTGAGCGATACGAAGTGATTGTTATTAACGATAACTCGAGTGACAATAGTGCAGAATTATTAGATGATTTGAAAAATGACTATCCTTTACGAAATTTGAAAGTCATCAATACAGATGCAGTAACAGGGGGGAAAGGAAAATCCAATGCACTAAACATTGGCTTTAAAAAAGCGAAAGGTGAGGTCATTGCAATTTATGATGCTGATAATACACCGGAAGCCAATGCATTGACGTATTTAGTTGCTGAACTAATGGATGGCGATGAATATGGTGCGGTTATTGGTAAGTTTCGAACACGAAATAAGGACACGAATCTCCTTACTCGATTTATTAATATTGAAACATTAGCTTTTCAGTGGATGGCTCAAGCAGGCAGGTTTGAATTGTTCAAATTGTGTACGATTCCCGGAACCAATTTTGTTGTCCGCAGATCGATTATTGAAGCGATCGGGGGCTGGGATGACAAAGCGTTGGCTGAAGATACTGAAATTAGCTTTCGCATTTATATGATGGGGTACAAAATTAAATTTCAACCGAAAGCCGTGACGTGGGAGCAAGAACCACAAACCTTGTCTGTTTGGTTCAGACAACGCACACGCTGGGTGAAAGGCAATATTTATGTCATCGTCAAGAACGCTAAATTGATTTTCCATCCAAAAGCGAAACGAATACGTTTCGATATTTTGTATTTTCTATCGATTTATTTTTTACTAATGACTTCTTTAGTTCTATCAGATATTATGCTAGTCCTCTCTGTATCAGGCTATCTAAGAACGACACTAGAGGGATTCAGTAATTCCCTATGGCTGTTAGCGGTCTTATTATTTATCTTTAGCACCTACGTTAGTATCTCTACTGAAAAAGGCGAGATGAAAATGCAAAACGTTTTAATTATCGCACTGATGTATATTACCTACAGTCAAATGTGGTTGGTCGTTGCAGCATATGGAATGTTTATGTATATCAAGGAATCTGTGTTCCACAAGCAGACACAAACAAAATGGTATAAAACCGAGCGATTCAAATAAGGAGAATGTTAATTATGAAAAAGATGTTAATTACCTTCATCAGTTTTTTTAGTCTATTATTTGTATTGAATAGTCGAACAGTGCACGCGGAAACACTGGAACAGGAAAATCATACATTCACTCAGCCTTTTCAAAATCCAACGATCTCTCTTACCGGGACTTCTGTTAAGGCGACGATGTATTTTACAAAGATCGATTATTGGGATGTAAAAAAAGCGTCTCTGAATCTAAAATATCAAATCACTCAATTAGAGAACTCTCAATATTCCGACATAACTGTGGCAGTCAATGGAGTGAAATTTTTCTCATTCAGACCAGAAAATGCGGCAGAAATTCAAGAAGAGGAAATTACAATTCCCCTTGATTTGCTGCAGGATACAAATACCTTAACTGTTGAGGGGCAAATCATTAATCGGTCCGACGATGATTCTTATCGTTTGATTGAAACTCCTGCAAATTGGTTGACGATTTATGAAGGCTCTAATGTGAATTTTCAATACGATTTGATTTTACCCGAAGCCAGTATTCATTCCTTTTATAATCATTTTGTCGGAGCAGATACAATAGCAAATAAACACAACGTGATTTTGGTTCCTGCCGATGCTTCTGAAAAAGAATTGTCAGCGGCAACCTATGCTCTAGCTGGAATTTCTAGAATCATCACAACAAAAAGTGAATTGATCCAATTAGAGTCATTAAAAGAAACGCACGAACAGCCTTATCAATTAATCATAGGCTTATACGACAAAATTCCAGAAGAATATCGTAAACAAATCGATGGAGCAAAGCTGGAAGACGAAGCTATTTTGAAACGCTTTGAAAAAGATGGCAAACATATCTTGATCGTAACCTCTAAAAGTGAAGAGCTGTTGATCCGAACAGGTCGATATATTGGAAATGAAGAATTGATGACACAAACTGAAAAATCGGAAAAACAAATCACCAAATCAACACAGACCTTTACTTCATCATTAGAATTTGACGGAACTTATCCGTTAACATCAAATGGCGATAAACTAAATGGGATGAATCATCAAGAGCAGGTGTATTTTGTCAATTTACCAGTTGATCGAAACAATGCTGATGGAAGTTCAGTCCATTTAAATTTTAAGTATGCGGATAATTTAGACTTTGACAATTCCTTGATCACGGTCTCAATCAATGATCGTCCGATCGGTAGTAAGCGACTAAGTGCGGCTAAAGCAAATGGTGATGATTTTTTAATAGATTTCCCTAAAGATTTGGGCATTACAGATAGTTTTGTGTTGAAGGTCAGCTTCGATTTAGTGCTTAAAAACTCTGAAAATAGTAGAAGCAATCAAACGCCGTGGGCTTATATCGAAAACACGTCAAACGCCTTTATTAAAACGCAAGAGCTTGATACGATGCTATTTACAAATTATCCGAATATGTTCATCAAAAGTCAGTCTTTTGCTGATTTAGGCATTGTTTTACCTGAAAAAATGAATAAGGACTATTTTAAGGCGATCACCAATATCTTCAATTTGATTGGAAATTACGCACAAAGTAATGTTGGCGAGATTACCTATTACAAATCTAAACCTAAAGAGTCAGATTTAGCGAAGCATAGTTTGATCGTTTTAGGAACGCCTGAAGATAATGCATTGATCAAATCCTTGAATGACGAATTATTTTTTACCTACGACAAGTCATTTTCAACGTTTATATCAAATGAGAAATTAAGTATAGAAGAAGATTATGGCAAGCGTATCGGAACGGCTCA
This sequence comes from Enterococcus termitis, assembly GCF_001730305.1. Lineage (GTDB taxonomy): Bacteria > Bacillota > Bacilli > Lactobacillales > Enterococcaceae > Enterococcus_L > Enterococcus_L termitis. The sequence continues at coordinate 169,244 of NZ_MIJY01000047.1, read as the reverse complement.
ACTATTGTTTTCTCCATATGAATCAAAAGCTGCAATGCTGGTTGTAACAGGTACGACCTCCGAAAATGTTTTCTTAGCATCCACTCAACTAGCTACTGAAAAAAATACATCGACTTACAAAGGAGATGCATTGGTAGTAGACAATAATTATAAACGCTACGATTATCGATTCAAAAAAGAAGTCAGTCAGTCACAACAAGAAAACTTAGGTCAACGAATCATCAATAATCAAAAATTGAGCATTTATATGGTCATTTTCTTGTTGGTTGCTATAATTATCGGTTTGTCAACGTTCTTCATTTTGAAAAAAGATGCAAAAGGGGTGAATGATGATGAAATTGAATAAGCGCTATGTCAGTACGATTATGGATTTATCGCTGTTATTTTTTATCGGATTGGTTTCAATCACTGCTATTTTTGTCAGCTTAGGGAATAATGGCTTTTTTATAGATTTAGTCAGTTTGCTGATCACGTTGATTCTTGTGATCATCACTTATTTCACTGGGATTGTACCTGGATTGATTTTTACGATGATTTTCATTTTCGCCCAGTTAGTTTATGTTACGTATCAGTATGTTTTTATGAATCAGTTTAGTTATTCATCGTTATTTTGGCTGATTATTCCGCCACTCTATTGTTTAAGTATTTTTTTGATCACTTATCAAGTGCGATTGCTGGAAAAAGAAAATGAAAAATTGAAAAGAAATAGCGTTCAGTACAACGCTCTAGATGCAGAGACACAGCTAAGAACACTGACCTTATATGAAAGTGATTTTTCAATGTTTGTTGACATGTCAGAACGTTTTGACGCCGATCTTTATACAGTAGTCATACGTATTCGTTATTGGGATAGTTTGAAGAAATTAATGACAGATGAACAAACTAAAGAACTCTTGGGAATGGTTACGGCACTCTTCAAAGAAAGCTCAAAGCAAAGTGTCAGTCTATATATGGTCAATCAAGTAACGCCAACTTGGAGCTCATATACCTTCTCAACAAACGAGTCCTTACGTATTTTTCGTGATCTGCTGAAAGAACGCTTCTTAGAAGAGCTGGAAAAATCAGTGACTTTAAAAAACTTGACGATCGATTTATTGATTGCACAAGCAAAATATGATCCAAATGAAATAAAATCAGCATCCGAATTTCTCTCTGAAGGTTTGAATGGACTTCAATATGATGTCTAGTTATAATAAAGTGTAGAAATTGGAGGTCATTCAATGAAAAAAATTGTACTCACTTTTATCACAATCGTTGCAGCGATTTCTTTAGCAGCGTGCACTGGAAACAAAGAAAAATCAAGTACATCAAAAAATGGAGAAACAGCTATGAGTAGTCAAGACAAGCAAACCGCAAGCACAAATACCAGTAGTAAAGAACAGACAGAATCTATTTTTACTGCTGCTTTAGTGGAGGATGCCAAGCAAAATGAAACTGTGGATCAATCGATTCGTCTTGTGTTAAATAAAGTCGAAGCAGTTGAAGATCCAGAAAAAATCATCGGTATGATGAAAAATGATGGGGTTATCCTAAATGTTACGAAAGACCAACTCGCTGATGGTATTACTGAGGAGCAGTTGAAGGCAGGCGACACTATTCGCTTTACTTTAACTGGACTCCCTGCAATGTCAATGTCGATTCCACCTCAAATTGTTGGAAATGCTGTCTTTAAGGTTGAAAAAATCTAATTTTTTTCGAAGAAAGAACCGCTGTTGTTTTCACTATTTATTCGGATTTTAGGTGAACAGGTTATGACTCGTTGAGTGATATATTAACTTCCTAAAGTCCGAATAAACGGTGCTGAAAAATCAATTTTTTCGAAACGAGATATTTTTGTCTCAAACGTATTATTTTAAGTTCCCTAAATAAAGTCATTGATAAAATTGTTGACAGTTGATTTCAAATGATGGTATAGTCTTTCGTGTAAGATAACTAAATAGATTTGTTAGGTGAGGCTCCTATACAAACACAGGCTACTGCCCAAAAACATCGAGAGATGCCAATGGGTAGAACAGGGATTGTCGATTACAAGGCTTTTCATAAGGTAGCTAAAAGCTCTGCTTTTTACGTTGTATAGTGCCAAAACTCAACGACTAGATCATGCAGGCTTTTTTTTGTGCGCATATTTATGACCTTTCGCTGAGTTTTGGCGAAAGGTTTTTTGCTTTGAAATAGTCCTGGTGGCGGGTTTACAGGGCGAGCAGGATACCGATTACCAAATAAAATCTGTTAAGAAAGGAGCAAAAGAATGACTTTTTAATCAATGTATTTATGAGTATTTTTGCAGGAATGATTATTGGGATTGAAAGACAGTGGCGCAAAAAATTGGCTGGGATGCGCACGATGACATTGGTCACATTTGGTGCTTGCTTGTTTGTCTCATTATCAACATTTATTGAGCAAGACAGCAGTCCAACTAGAATAGCGGCTCAAGTTGTTAGTGGGATTGGTTTTTTAGCTGGCGGTGTGATCTTACGAGATGGATTTAGTGTAACTGGAATCAATACTGCAGCAACCTTGTGGTGTTCAGCTACTATCGGCAGTTTGATTGGCGCAGGTTTTACAATGGCAGGCATGATTTGTGCTGTTGTTATTATGATGGTCAATATTTTGCTGAGGAATCTATCATACAAATTAGATGGATTCGTACCGCAAGATCTTGCCCATTCTGAATCAACGCACTATCTTTTTGTCATAACTAGCAACAACAATGAAACGATTCTTAGGACAGCAATTTTGCAGCTATTGGATCGCTACGGTTTAGACTTTAACAAATTTTCTTGTACGGATTTAGCAGACAAAAAGGTTCGTTTATATCTAGAAATAGAGACAGCAACAAATAGTGAGCTCGCTATGAAGGCAATCGTATCTGAATTATCCCAATTACCAGAGATCATCGAGGTCAATCAATTAACAGACTAGCCAAATAAAGAAATGAACGAACACAAGTTAAAGGAGGTGGAAACAAATGGATGACAGTAGTCGAAGGCGTAAGGGCTTGATTCCAAAGGAAATAATAGCTAAACAAAACGATTTATTATTGTCTATTTGTTTCTATGGATAACCATATTCTCGTTTAGCAGCATTTCTTTTTATCAGCCTAAACTCTAAAAAAAGCAAACAAAGAGTTAATTTTAGGAAGAAGGCGAAAGTAATGGAAAAAAGAGCAGTATTAAACAAAAAAAACAATCAGTCCTATGAATATTTTGCACGAAACTCAGTAGAAACTATTTTGACGTTATTAAAATCTTCAAAAAGAGGATTGACGCATCAACAATCAGTACTTGCCAGAGAAAGCTATGGGGAAAACGTAATCACTCAAGGCAAAAAGAATTCTATGATTATTGAAATCTTAAAAGCATACATTACACCATTCACGATCGTACTGATCACTTTGGCAATCATTTCTTTTATCACTGACTATGTGATTGCAGCACCAGAAGAACGTGACTTGGTTGGTGTGATTATTATTGTGGTAATGGTTTTGATCAGTGGTACGATGACGTTGATCCAATCAGTTAAATCAAATCAAGCAGCGGAAAAATTAAAAAATATGGTCAAGGTAACTGCAACGGTGCTTCGTAGACAAAAAGCAATTGAACTGCCAATCGAAGACATCGTCTGCGGTGATATTGTCAAACTGTCCGCAGGAGACTTGATTCCAGCAGATATCCGTTTAACTAAAACGAAAGATCTATTTGTCTCCCAATCCGCAATGACTGGGGAATGTTATCCTGTAGAGAAAAAAGCGGATTACCAATTAGTTAAAGAAGCCATGGAAACAGACTATGAGAATATTGTGTTTATGGGAAGTAACGTCATTAGTGGAAGCGCAGAAGGAGTTGTTTTCTCTGTAGGTGACAATACATTGTTTGGTAAGGTTGCGAAAGATGTATCTGAAAAAAATCCACAAACAAATTTTGAAACAGGTATCAGTAAAACTTCATGGCTATTGATTCGTTTTATGCTTGTGATGGCACCAGCAGTTTTTCTAATCAATGGGTTGACTAAAGGTGATTGGTTCGAAGCCTTTCTCTTCGGGTTATCTGTTGCAGTTGGGTTAACACCTGAAATGTTACCGATGATCGTTACAACAAATCTTGTCAAAGGTGCTTCAAGTATGGCAAAAAAAGGAACGATCATCAAGAATCTGAATGCGATTCAAAATTTTGGGGCTATTGATGTTTTATGTACAGATAAGACAGGAACGCTGACACAGGATAAAATTATTTTGGAATATCACTTAGATTGTGCTGGAAAAGAAGATGCTCGTGTCTTGCGTCATGCATTTTTTAACAGCTATTATCAAACTGGTTTGAAAAACTTGATGGATGTTGCAATTATTGATGCGGCTAAAAAAGAACTATCAATTGAGTCTGAAGATTATCGCAAAGTAGATGAAATTCCGTTTGACTTTAAACGTCGAAGAATGAGTGTTGTTATCGAAGACCGCAAAGGAAAAACACAGATGATCACTAAAGGTGCTGTTGAAGAAATGCTTGAAATTTCTAGCTATGTTGATTATCAAGGAACAGTCACACCTCTAACGAAAAAAATAAAAAATGAGCTCCTAAAAACAGTGGAAAGACTGAATGAAGAAGGCTTACGAGTATTAGCAGTTTCACAAAAAACAAATCCAGCCAGTGTCGATGAATTTTCTGTATCTGATGAGCATGAAATGGTTCTGATTGGTTATCTAGCCTTTTTAGATCCGCCAAAAGAGACGACCAAAGCAGCACTAGAAGCACTAGCAAAACATGGCGTAGGTGTAAAGGTGTTAACAGGAGATAATGCTTTAGTGACGAAATCCGTCTGTAAACAAGTTGGTTTGGCAAATGAACAAATGGTGACAGGAAATGAAGTTGCAAAGATGAACGATGTTGAATTGAAAACAATCGTTGAGAAATACAATATTTTTGTTAAGTTGACACCTCAGCAAAAAACAAGGATCGTTGAAACCTTAAGAGCTGCTGGACATACCGTCGGTTTTATGGGAGATGGGATTAATGATGCACCAGCAATGAAGGAGGCAGATGTAGGTATTTCTGTCGATACTGCAGTTGATATTGCCAAAGAATCTGCTGATGTGATTCTATTAGAAAAAGATTTGATGGTTTTAGAACGTGGTCTATTGGCAGGAAGAACAACATTTGGCAATATTATGAAATATGTTAAAATGACAGCTAGTTCCAATTTTGGCAATATGTTTTCCGTAGTTATTGCGAGTATCTTTTTACCATTTTTACCGATGTTGCCATTGCAACTATTGTTCTTGAATTTGATTTATGATATTTCTTGTATGTCCATACCTTGGGATCATGTTGATAATGAATATTTAGATACGCCGAAAAAATGGGATTCTTCCAAAATCGGTTCATTTATGAAATGGTTGGGACCAACTAGTTCTGTCTTTGATATTACAACATATTTATTCATGTATTTTGTTATCTGTCCTCAGGTGATCGGTGGAAATTATCATGAACTAGCTCCAGCACAACAAGCCGCTTTTATTGCTGTTTTCCATGCTGGTTGGTTTATCGAGTCTCTTTGGTCTCAAATGCTTGTGATTCATACGTTGCGGACACCAAAATTACCGTTTATTCAAAGTCGAGCATCGTTCATTTTAACAACAATCACTTCTTTGGGAATAGTAGTAGGAACAGTTTTGCCATTCACAGCTTTCGGACGAAACCTAGGTTTATCTGTCTTACCAGCAAATTACTTTGTATTGTTAGGCATTACGATTTTTGCCTATTTATTCTTAGTGATGATTGTTAAAAGCTTTTATGTTAAACGGTATGGAGAATTGTTATAAAATTGTTCTTGATTGGGAGGTAACGTCACGATTTTAGTTAAATGTAAATAAACCATGAGACTCAATGTGTGACTTTCCAATCTTAAGTGAATTGTGCCAAAGTAAACCTTTTATAGTGACCTCAAAAAATTAGTTTTGGTCTGATTTTTTTGAGGCACTATTTTTCTATTCATTTTGCCTGCATAACAGTTGCTAAAATTGCCTATTGCGTTATCATAAAAATAGATAAAGAAAGAGATGGATTTCGTTTGACCTTTACTGACCAAAAGAGTATAATTATTGCGTAAGGTCAAAGTAGGTCAGTCTTTAGACCTTGAAAAATAGGACAAAAGATGTACTGCTTTTTTGAAAAAGAAACGGTACTATTTATATAGCTGCCTAGATCAGTTTTTACTGACTAGCTTCTCAGACCAACTCTTTGGAAAAAAGATAAACTCTGTAAGTGACTAAGAACGTCACAGACTGATTTTCCTATTTTTCGTCAGAGTTAAACGGTCTGATCAGCTTTTATGTTATCTAGCTTCTCAGACCAACTCTTTGGAAAAAAGATAAACTCTGTAATTGACCAAGAACGTCACAGACTGATTTTCCTATTTTTCATCAGAGTTAAACGGTCTGATCAGCTTTTAAAATTAGGAGGTAATTCTATGAATATTGAAAAAATGACTTCTACGTTACAAGAAGCGATTGCTGAAGCGCAGCAGATCGCAGTTGCTCGTCGTCATCAAGAAATCGATATTGCTCATTTATGGAAAATTTTTCTACAGCCGAATCATTTTGGTCGGAATTTTTATACAGATGCTGGTGTTGATGTTGATGCGTTTGAGCGTGAGGTAGATCATGCGCTTGATGAATATCCAAGTGTTCAAGGTGGTAATGTTCAATATGGTCAAAACATGAGCCAAAATCTGTTTAACTTGCTAGGTGAAGCCGATAAACTAAGAGAATCGTTTCAAGATGAATTTTTGGCAACAGAAATCGTGATTTTAGCATTGATGAAATTGAAAAACTATCGCTTGACGAAATATCTAACAAGTCAAGGAATCACTGAAAAGGAATTGCGTAAAAACATTGAAGACATGAGAGGAGGAGATCGTGTGACTTCTCAAAATCAAGAAGAACAATACAAAGCACTAGAAAAATATGGGGTAGATTTGGTTCAGCAAGTTAAAAGCGGTAACCAAGATCCAATCATTGGACGTGATGAGGAGATTCGAGATGTGATTCGAATTCTTTCACGTAAAACAAAAAATAATCCAGTGTTGATCGGTGAGCCCGGCGTTGGTAAAACAGCAATCATCGAAGGCTTAGCCCAACGGATCGTTCGCAAAGATGTACCTGAAAATCTAAAGGACAAAACGATTTTTTCATTAGATATGGGTGCGTTGATTGCCGGCGCTAAATTCCGTGGCGAATTTGAAGAACGGTTAAAAGCTGTGTTAAAAGAAGTGAAGAAAAGTGACGGTCGTATTATACTTTTCATTGACGAAATTCATAACATCGTAGGTGCTGGCAAAACAGAAGGTAGTATGGATGCTGGAAACTTGTTAAAACCAATGCTTGCTCGTGGTGAGCTACATTTGATCGGTGCTACAACGTTGGATGAATATCGTCAATATATGGAAAAAGACAAGGCCTTAGAACGGCGTTTCCAAAAAGTTTTAGTAAAAGAACCAACCGTTGAAGATACGATCAGTATTTTACGTGGACTAAAAGAACGTTTTGAAATTCATCATAGCGTGAATATCCATGATAATGCATTAGTCGCAGCTGCAACTTTATCAGATCGTTACATTACAGATCGTTTCTTACCAGATAAAGCTATCGATTTAGTCGACGAAGCGAGTGCAACGATTCGGGTTGAAATGAATTCAATGCCGACAGAACTCGACCAAGTAACACGTCGATTGATGCAATTAGAGATCGAAGAAGCAGCATTGAAGAAAGAGTCCGATGATGCTAGTAAAAAGCGTTTGAACGCTTTACAAGAGGAATTAGCAGATCTTCGTGAAGAAGCCAATGCGATGAAGATGCAATGGGAAACAGAAAAAGAAGAAGTCAATGCTGTCAGTAATAAACGTGGAGAAATCGATAAAGCCAAACATGAACTAGAAGATGCTGAAAACAATTATGATTTAGAAAGAGCAGCTGTGCTTCGCCATGGTACGATTCCCCAATTAGAAGAAGAACTAAAACAACTTGAAGCTAAAAATGCGAAAGATAACGTTCGTATGGTACAAGAAGCAGTGACTGAAAATGAAATTGCACAAGTGGTCGGTCGTTTAACTGGGATTCCTGTGACCAAGTTAGTTGAAGGTGAACGGGAAAAATTAATGAAATTAAACGAAACCCTGCATAAACGCGTTATTGGTCAAGATGAAGCAGTAGATGCGGTAAGCGATGCTGTGATTCGTTCACGAGCTGGTCTGCAAGATCCAAACCGCCCATTAGGCTCCTTCCTATTTTTAGGACCAACAGGTGTTGGGAAAACAGAACTAGCTAAAGCTTTAGCCGAGGACCTCTTCGATTCAGAAGATCACATGGTTCGAATCGATATGAGTGAGTATATGGAAAAACATAGCGTGTCTCGTTTAGTTGGAGCGCCTCCAGGATATATCGGTTACGAAGAAGGCGGTCAATTAACCGAAGCCGTTCGTCGCAATCCATATACAATCGTCTTATTAGATGAAATCGAAAAAGCACATCCTGATGTGTTCAACATTTTACTCCAAGTATTAGATGATGGTCGCTTGACCGATTCTAAAGGACGGGTTGTTGATTTCAAAAATACGGTCTTGATCATGACAAGTAATATTGGCTCTCAACTGTTGCTTGAAGGAGTGACTTCAGAAGGAACCATTCCAGAAGAAGTAGAAGAGCAAGTAATGACGATTCTGCGTGGTAAGTTTAAACCGGAATTCTTAAACAGAATCGATGATACTATTTTATTCACGCCATTAAGCTTGGAAAATGTCAAAGGCATCATTGGAAAAATGACTGCTCAATTAGCAAAACGGTTGGAGCATCAAGAAATTGAATTAGTGATTTCTGATGAAGCAAAAACATGGATTGCAGAGAGTGGCTATGATCCCGCATATGGTGCCCGTCCGCTGAAACGTTTTATCACAAAAGAATTAGAAACACCATTAGCAAAAGAAATCGTTTCAGGAAGAGTTTTGCCAAAAACAAAAGTAACGATCAGTCTGTTGAACAATCAACTAGTTTTTGAAAATGAAGCCTTGGAAGACTGATCAAGAGAGAGAAAAGAAGTGTTAAGACTTTTGCAGGATCGTGGACTAGCAAACAAAGCTGTGTTCACGATCCTCTTTTTTGATTCAAAAAGATTGCTAAAATTCATTTTTGCTATAAAATAATGAAGAGTAAATCGATTGGAGTGATCACTTTGGAGAAAATGAAGGAAAGAGTCGTCATGCTCGGAGATGCGATCATAGCGATCATCATTACGATCATGGTACTAGATCTGCCTATAAAGCTAACTCAGTCTGGCAATATTGAAATGGAATTGTTGCTTCGTGCTATTGGCATTTACTTTATCAGCTTTTGTTTTGTTGGAAATTTATGGTATCAGACTGCTCAAGTGTTCAATCTAGTAGAAAAAATCAAAAATAAGGATTTCGTAGTCTATATGATCTTGATGTTTTTCCTTTCTCTTGTACCTGCTTTTACTAGACTCTTGATTGAAGATACGAATAGAGAAATTGTTTTGATGTATGGATTATTGACCTTTATCGTCACGATCTTTTTACAAATTTTACTTAATTCGCTAGAACAGCAAATCAATGAAAATAAAAAGGTCGATGAAGGGATTCAAAAGAAAATCAGAGTAAAGCATCGTGGCGCTTTTATTTTTAGGATTTTTATCTTGATTTTAGCCTATTTTTATCCGCAATTAGGTTTAATCGTTTACCTTGGACTACCAATTTTCGGCTTTTTACAAAATATCGTTACGCATGAAGAAGACATTTATGTAGAACAAATGAACGATGAACAAAAGCATTATTATTTTCAGTCACAAAATCAACCATGGGAAAATGGCTTCCAAAAATATTCAGCTTTATTACGTTCATCGATGAATAATGCACAAGGTGCACAAAGAGATCCAAAATGGTGGCAGCAATTCAATAAGCAATGGCAAATCGAAGTAGAGCGCAAAATCAATGAAATCGATGAAGAATTAGTGAAGACCACAGATCCTTCTCAAAAGGATCATTTAGAACATAAGAAAGAAAAATTGATCACTCAAAGGCAGCAAATCGACGATTATACAAAAATGATTACGAACAAAGACCAAAGACCAAGACAGTCAAAAGAGGGATAATATGGAAAAAAAGACAAGAAAGCTGGAAGAACAACTATGTTTTTCCTTACAAACGGTATCAAAGCAGTTCAATAGAATGTACACAAAAGCATTGAAACCATTTAAACTGACCTATCCGCAATATTTAGTTTTACTTGTATTATGGGAACATTCAGATCAGCGAATCACAGATCTTGGTGAAAAATTAGCGTTGGACACCGGAACATTGACTCCTATGTTGAAAAGAATGGAGAATAATGGGTTTATCCATCGCAATCGTTTCGCTGAAGATGAACGGACTGTCATAATTTCTCTTTCAGAAAAGGCGATCCAGTTGGAGCAGGAAATTTATGAAAAGGTAGAAGGCTGCTTGACACAATTATCTGTAGAAGGATCGGATTATTTTACATTGATCAAGCAGATCAATAATCTGAGTGTACAGATTGCCCAAATCACTCACAATGATTAGCTTGAGCCTATTGATATCAAGCAACAAGGATCAAAATAGTTGTGTTTTATGACCGACTTTTTGTTTGAAAGGTGATAAATCTATAAGCAAAGTAATGTACTTATCTAAAAATGTTGTGTACAATTTAATTGTATGATAGATATATGCACAACGAATCGATAGGAGGAAAACAACATGAAGAAAATTTACTCAACAACAATCATTAATACTGGCGGAAGAGAAGGTGAAGTGTATTCACCAGATAAATCTTTCAGCTATCAAGTGACATCTCCTGGGCCACATAAGGAAAACAAAACAAATCCAGAACAATTATTTGCCGCTGCCTACAGTTCTTGCTTTAATAGTGCCTTGGAACTAGTGATGGGACAAAAAAACATTCACTCAAAAAGTACTGTAAAAGCAACAGTTTCACTATTTAGTGATGAAGAAACAGGATTCCAAGTTGGGGTCGTATTGTCTGTTAAAATTGATGATGTAGATCATGCAACAGCAGAAGAATTAGTAAAAGCAGCTCATGAAGTTTGTCCTTATTCAAAAGCAACAAAAGGTAATATTTCAGTAGAGTTAGAAGTAGAATAAAACGATATAAATGAGAAATAGCCAGAAAACCACAAAAGCTGAAAGAACGGCTTTTGTGGTTTTCTGGCTATTTTTAAAAGATTTTGCCGTTTCATCAGATTTAAATTTCAACCAAAACTGGATTTTAATATTTTCCTAGATTTTTTAGTCGAAGTTTAAAAGAAGTAAAGCTGCGGCCGCAGCTCCGTCGTCATCTCCACTATAAGTTCCGATTGTTTCAGTTGAAAGCATACCAGTCTTTTTATAGATTTTCCCGTTGGCGTAAGAACCAACTCTTTCATTTGCGAAAGCCCCAGTTTTACGATAGATTTTTCCATTTCCGTATGATCCAATTGTTTCATTTGATAAAAATCCAGTTTTACGGTAAATTTTCCCATTGCTGTACGAACCAACTTTATCACTCGACAATAAGCCCGTTTTCTTATAAACACTACTTGAGTCATAGGAACCGATTTTTTCACTCGAGAGCATACCTGTTTTTTTGTAAATTGAAGCCAAATGATCATCTCCTTTTTTTACGTGCAGAATTAGTTCGCTTTTCTAAATGCATAGGCTTTAAAATAATCAGCATCGTGTCGTTTAAAAAAGCTATAAACAGTTAAAATCAAAGCGCCGATCGTATTTGTCAATAGATCTCCCATCGTATCCATCAAAGCGGCGCGACCGACATAGGGTTGTCCAGCTTCTGTCATATAACGCTGTAAGTTCATATTTCCGATAGAATCACAAATGAACTCCCAAAACTCCCAAAAAACACCACATAAACCAGCAAAGGCAAACCCCATAATAATGAACAACCAAGGACTGATTTTAGAAAAATCCGTCTCTTTTAAACAATAGCCGATAATTGCATAGCCCACTGCCACTAAAAGTATAGGACTGACTGCATGTAAAATTTTATCCCAAAATGGAATAACAATGATCAAACGCAGCCCAGTACCAAGAAATACAGCAATCCAAATAAAAAACCAGTAATAAAGGCGAACCATTTTTGGAAAAATCAAACCAGTGAACCTTGTAAAAATGAATGGAACAAAGATCACAGCAATACCAGCAACCATTTCAGCTGCTAGTAATACGTATTGTTCCGTAGGCTGTACCACAAAAATCTTCACGATATTAACGAGTAACGTAATAATTCCGAAAATGAGCAAAAAGTAAAATGCTCTTTTTTCTTGTCGATCTTCAAATTCAATAGCCATAAAATCTCCTCCAAAATCTTCTCTTTTAGAAAGGTAGAGCTAAGTTTTTCAACTAATTTAACTGATCTTGAATCAATGATAAAAAGGATTGTTCATCTGTTGTGATTGAACCATTCAATTTTAACAAGCCGACAGTATAAAGGTTTAAGTAGTGGAATTGATTTTCTGCAGTATTGTTTAACGCAGTCAGTTTTTTGTGATTGTCCGCTCCTTGCTGCCGAGTATCTGTATATAATCCAATCATTGGAATATTTTTGGCATAAGCGACCCCAATTTCCGAAGCTACACCTGCATCGATGACCGCGCCGTCCAAGACAGCAACCAAGAGATCACTTTCGAGAACTTTTTGTGTATCAGCAAGTGCAATCATCTGACTGTCAGCATAGGCAGTTTTATCATTTATCGCACCATTTTCCTGCGGCAAATAAACATGGATAGAATGGTCTAAAGCACGGATTTTTTCTACTAAATACTCATTATAACGTAAGTCTGCTTGAGCAAACATTGGGCCTGCAAAATAAATTTTCATGTCAAAGTTCCTCCAATAATCATCTAAGTTAATTAATCTGCATTAAACAAGTCTTATCAAAAATAATCGCTGAAATAAGCTTCTTGATCAGGGAAAATTCGTTCTAACGATTTTAAAGTTTCTTTATCAGTATTCAAACGTTCAATTCGATGAAGATACGTTGGTCTACGGTAATTCATCAAAAGAGAAGTTAAGGTCTGAATATCGATCGTGACAGGATGTCCCAATGGTTCGTTTGAAACACTCACTTGATCGTCTTCATCCCAAATCAAGCTGAAAATGCCATTGTTCCATTCTGCGACAGGATCACTAACTACAAAGTGAAATGGTTTTGCGGTGCTAGAATATGGATAAGCAAGCAGCATTTCCTTCACATCTACGATTCTCGCCATAAAATAAGGTTCAATAGTCTCTTTGATCTGACTGTCATCTAATAAAAAGGCAAGAGGTTCGTTTTTGTATATATCGCCCGTCACCCAATAGACCATTGAGAAATGAGCGGAAACGAAATTCCATAAGCCATTACGAGCTTCTTGATTGATATAAAACATTTCCTTGATATGAAAGACTTCTTCTGCGACCCAGTAAAACAAAACCCCTAAAGGTTCTTGATTTGCCCCATAATAGACTGCGGCAGTTCGTTCATCTTCATTTTCAAAACGCCAGTATTCTTCCCAGTTGAATTCGCTACGGATCAATGCGCCGTGGTTTTGACGAGCAAATTTTGCATAGACCGTAAAAACATCCTCATGATCTACGCTCACACGCTCAACCATACCAGGAACACTGACTTGTTTAGGTAACTGAGTATCACGAATTTTAAATGACAACTTGTCGGACATGATTTCCCAGCCTTTTCTACGGTAATAAGGGATATTGTAAGGATATAGATAAGAGATCCATTGTTTATCTTCCCGCATATTTTTAAGAGCTAAATGAATCAAGTCCTGCATAAGTCCGTGGTTAGCGTATTCAGGATAAGTCCCGACACCAGTGACACCGCCCATTTTGAATAATGTACCATGAATATTTACCTCACAGGGATAAATCGCAATCTGTGAAATCAGTTTGTCCTCATGGAACCAGCCAAAAACTTTTGACTGTTCTAAAATCGGCTGCTTAGACTTGATCAATTCTTTTTTACTTTCATAGCCGCTTTCTTCCAAATCAGCTTCTGTGAATTGAAAGACGTAACTCAACAATTCGTTGAATTGGTCTACATATTTTTCATCAACAACTTTTAATTCTAAATTTTCTCTGAACTCGTTTTGGTCCATTTTTCCATCTCCAATTAGTTTACTATGTCCAGTATATCAAAAAAAACAGAATATACAGAGTATTTGCTTATTAAAAAAGAGTTAAGATTGATTGCGTAATGTTCATTTTATGCTACGCTAGCATAAGAGGAGTTGGTATCGTGAAGAAAAAAATCTATTTATTAAGACATGGAGAAACGACCTACAATAGAAAAGGCATCTACCAAGGAATTCTTGATTCTCCTTTGACTGAAGTCGGCAAACAGCAGGCGCAAACAAATGGATTTCTTTTAAAGCGAAAGTTGATAGCAGTTGCGGATCAAGAAATCATGTTTGTGTCGAGTCCATTAGAAAGGGCGCTGCAAAGCTCAGCACTCATCCAGAAAATACTTAATAGAAACTCATTGACGCTCATTACAGACGAGCGTTTGAAGGAAGTCAATATTGGACGATGGAATGGTAAAAACAAAGAACAAATTCAACAAGTTCATCCTACAATTGACTGCGATGCGTTTAACTGGTATTTTAACTCTCCAGATGGAGAAAGTCTGTTCGAGGTAAAAGAACGTTGTAATGATTTTATAAGAGACTTGACAGAAATAGAGGCGGAACATGTAATTATCATGGCGCATGGTCTTTTCGGTCGAGTATTTAGAGGCTGTTTATTAAATTTAAGCAATGAAGAGCTGTTACGTCTTGATGTACCTCAAACTGGTTTTTTCATGATAGAAAAGCAGCACGTCCTATTTATTACCAATCAGTTTGACGATTTTTAATCCTGAGTTGATTAGAGCAGTCGGAATGTGGAAAGTTCTTTAATTCTAAGTAAATCCTTGCTATAATGGTAAGTGCTGATTGAAAAAGATCGGAGCGATGAGCATAGGATATCTCGAATTATATGCATCGCTCATTTAGCTTTTTATTAAAGAAATGAGGACAATAAATGAATATAAATGACATGAAACAAAGACAAGAGAAAATTCGTAATTTTTCCATTATTGCCCATATTGACCACGGAAAATCAACACTTGCTGACCGTATTTTAGAAAAAACGAATACCGTTACTACTCGTGAAATGCAGGATCAGCTGTTAGATTCCATGGATCTTGAAAGAGAACGCGGAATTACGATCAAGTTGAATGCTGTCGAACTTACGTATACTGCCAAAGATGGTGAAACATACATTTTTCACTTGATCGATACCCCTGGACACGTGGATTTCACCTATGAAGTGTCTCGGAGTTTGGCTGCTTGTGAGGGAGCTGTTTTAGTTGTTGATGCGGCGCAGGGAATCGAAGCTCAAACCTTAGCGAATGTGTATCTTGCATTGGATAATGATTTAGAAATTTTGCCTGTCATCAATAAAATCGATTTACCTGCGGCTGATCCTGAACGTGTTCGTAAAGAAATCGAAGATGTGATCGGCATTGATGCTAGTGAAGCTGTGCTAGCAAGTGCAAAAGCAGGGATCGGGATTGAAGATATTCTAGAGCAAGTCGTTGAATATGTACCAGCACCAACAGGAGATCTAGAGGCACCATTAAAAGCGTTGATTTTCGATTCTGTTTATGACAGTTATCGTGGTGTTGTGTTAAACGTTCGTGTAATGGACGGTGTCGTTAAGCCAGGAGATAAAATCCAAATGATGAGTAACGGCAAAACCTTTGATGTGACAGAGGTTGGGATCTTTTCACCAAAAGCTGTAGCACGTGACTACTTAATGGTAGGGGATGTAGGTTACATTACTGCCAGCATTAAAACGGTACAAGACACCCAAGTCGGAGATACAGTAACATTAGCAGAGAACCCTGCTCAGGAGGCATTGCCGGGCTACCGTAAAATGAATCCAATGGTTTATTGCGGACTCTATCCAATCGATAATTCTCGTTACAACGATTTGCGTGAAGCACTTGAAAAGTTACAGCTAAATGATGCAGCCTTGCAATTTGAGCCAGAAACATCTCAAGCATTAGGCTTTGGTTTCCGCTGCGGCTTTTTAGGGTTACTTCATATGGATGTCATTCAAGAACGTTTGGAACGTGAGTTTAATTTAGACTTGATTACAACTGCACCTTCAGTTATCTATCGTGTTAATAAAACAGATGGCTCACAAGTGGTTGTTGACAATCCAGCTGATTTCCCAGAACCAGTAACAATCGATTCAGTAGAAGAACCTTTTGTTAAAGCGCAAATCATGGTACCTAATGATTATGTTGGTGCTGTGATGGAACTGTCTCAGCGCAAACGGGGTGAGTTTGTCACAATGGACTATTTGGATGACTATCGTGTGAATGTGGTGTATGAATTGCCTTTATCGGAAATCGTCTTTGATTTCTTTGATAAATTAAAGTCAAGTACGAAAGGCTACGCATCTCTTGACTATGAAATGTCTGGTTATAGAACCAGCCGACTAGTGAAAATGGATATTCTATTGAATAGTGAAAAAGTCGATGCATTAAGCTTTATCGTGCATAGAGATTTTGCTTATGAGCGTGGAAAGGCAATCGTTGAAAAGCTTAGAAAATTAATTCCAAGACAACAATTTGAAGTACCGATTCAAGCTGCTATCGGTCAAAAAATCGTTGCTCGTTCAGATATTAAAGCGTTGCGTAAAAACGTATTAGCGAAATGTTACGGCGGAGATGTTTCCCGTAAGCGTAAATTATTAGAGAAACAAAAAGAAGGTAAAAAACGAATGAAACAAATTGGTTCCGTTGAAGTTCCGCAAGAGGCTTTCATGGCAGTTCTGAAAATGGACGAGGATGAACCGAAGAAATAGCTAGGTTTTAATAAGTTTTTTTCTCAAAAATTGAATAAAAATTGCCACCGGTTTGCCGCCAGTGGCTTTTTTTGTGGCAAATTAGTTGTCCTTCTGCCGTAGTTTTTCCATGATATCAACTGTCTCATTTCTTATTTTGTCAGTCATGTGTGAATAAGTGTCCATTGAAATTTTGAAGTAAGATTTATTTTTAAGGAGTGGAATAGATGAGAGATGATTACGGCTGCCTGATGTGTCCAGCGTGCGATGACGAATTGGATGAAAACTGATATTGTGAAGAAAGTAGTAAAACATGGACAAAAAAAGAATTAGACGATCGTTTAGAAAAAGACTAGGATGCAAGGCTAGTATTGGAAAAAGAGCAGCATCCAGAGTAGTTCAAATAAAAAAGCCTAGAGTCACAACTCTAGGCACCACGCTTAAGAACTCTAAGTCCGAGCGGTGATCACTCGTAAATAGTGTATCAAAGATATAGCGAAATTTCAAATAGATTTTAGGGAGTAGATACAGTTATCTTGCTTCGTTTAAAAGTCTTTCTGCATGACTGCGACTAATGATGATTAAGGACAATAAAGGATTTAAAAAACAATAACTCATACCTGTAACTGATGTAAGAGTAGTTTCAAATAAATGAGAAGTGTCAGGAATACCTTTAAAAATATACATCATAAGGAACAATAAAAACAGAGGTACCAATAAAATAATTAAAAATATAAATACAATAGCGAGAAAGAAAAATTGATTATATTTTAACAAAGTATAGAGACTTAGAATCCAAATCAACGCTCCTATTACTAATCCAAAAGTAAAGAGAGAAATTTCTGAATACAATAAGACAATGCAAAATAGAAGACTAACAGTTAATAAGGAAATATATAAAGATTTAGTTAACAAAATACAACCTCCCCCTTTATGGATTGATTATAGCATAAAGGGATCAAATGAAATTGTTAAAATTAAGAAGGACACAGCACATGGAAAAAATAATTAGAGAAATTCACACTAATTGAATGCTTCAATGAAGTGGAGCTCAGAAAAGAGTAATTCGTTTTTTTTAAGCAATCTATAGATATATTTTTATCTACAGATGTATAATATCTATAAAAGAAGATAGGAGGAATAATAATGTCATTTAAAGAAGAAATCGAGCAACTAAAGGAAACGGTTCAACAAACCAAAAAACAAGGAAAATCGCTTGGCGAAAAATATGCAGAAGAAGGAAAAGGCATCGGTGAGGAATATAAAACAAAAGGAAAAGAAATCGGTAAACAATTCAAGGATCTTTCAAGTGGATTAAAAGATCGATTCAAATAGAAGAAGAAAAAGAAAGTACTGTAGCTTTTGACAGAAGGCTACAGTATTTTTTCTTAGAAAGAGTGAAGAACCCGCAAGAATTCTTCTGCGGCATTGGAAAAAATCTGTCCTTTTTTCCAAACAATATTTAATGTTACAGTGAGTGGTGGTGAAAAAGGGATAAAGGTCAAGTTTGTCTCTGAAGTATTGATAATGCCGTCAATACAAAGCGCTCCCGCCATACCTTCTTTAACAAGCAACGAAGCATTATAGAGTAGATTATAAGTACCTATAATGTTGAAATGCTCAATATTTTCACCGAGCCATTCAGCAAGTAGGTTATCTACAAATGATTGATTTGAAATCAATAAAGGCATTTTCTGAATGTCTTCTGGAACTATTTCCTTTTTTGAAGCTAATGGATGCGCATCATTAACAAGAATTCCCCAATGATCAGATAAAGGCAAACGTAGGTATTCATATTTTTGTTTTTCGACAGGATCGATCACTAAACCGAAATCAAGGAGTCCTTTATCAATTTTTTCTAAAACATCATCGGCATTACCGCTGTATAACTCAAAAGTTAAGTCGGGATGCTTTTGTTGCAATTCATTGAGACGGGCGGCAAGAAAGCTAAACGCTTGAGTCTCGCCACCTCCAATCGCAATTTTTCCACTGACTACTTTATTTCTACTTAAATTTGTGGTCGTCATGTCCACCAAAGTAATGATCTCTTTTCCTCGGTTGGCTAAATAAACGCCCTCTTCGGTTAGTGTGATAAAACGATTTCCGCGCTCAAATAAAGTAACGCCCAACTCAGCTTCTAAATCTTTTAATTGTTTCGATAATGCAGGTTGTGAAATATGAAGAGCTTCTGCAGCTTTACTAATTGTTTTTTCTCGCGCAACTGTTAAAAAATAATTCAACACTCGTAAGTCCATCTTATTACCTCCTATAACTTAAAGTTATGTTCATGTATTATTTATAAGTATTAGTTAAGTATACTTGATTCTTGTACAATAAAGCTAGCTTTAGAAAAAGAAAGTGAGGGATAACATGTCTAAAATAGGTTTGAAAGAAAAAATAATTGGAAAAGAGATTCTGCAAGATTCTCCGCTATTTAAAGAAATCCACTCAATAAAAGCTGAAAATGAACCTAAAGCTATGGAGCTAAATGCACAGTATCTAAAAAACAAAGAACTCTTGATTCGTTTAGAAGAAATCACAGGAAAAGCTATTTCTGAAACTGTTACAATCTCTCAGCCGTTTTATACTGACTTTGGCAGGCATATTGCATTTGGTCAAGATATTTTCATTAATAAAAATGTTACTTTTGTTGACCTTGGCGGTATTACGATTGAAGATCATGTCTTGATCGGTCCAGGGAGCAGACTACTTACAGTAAATCACTTAATCCAGCCAGAGAAACGAAGAGGGATCAAAGTGGCTCCCATAGTGATCAAGGAAAATGCATGGATTGGTGCAAATGTGACAATATTGCCTGGAGTGACTGTGGGTGAAAATTCAGTTATTGCTGCAGATGCAACAGTGACAAAAGATGTGCCAAAGAATGCTATCGTCGTTGGAAGTCCGGCAAAGGTTGTCCGAATGATCGATGAATAATCGAATGATTTTCGGAATCACGCTCATGGTTTTTCTGCCGATGATCAAAGGGTGTAAAGGACTGGAAAGCGTGGAACAAAAACAGAATTTGTCGTCTATAAGCAGTGAGGAAACATATCCCCAACAGATAAGTATAGAGGAAGCTGATAAGGGAATGACAAAAATCGAAATCGAACAAAAAATATTTTCTATCGAATGGCTGAATAATCCTTCATCACGAGCGTTGCAAGAAAGATTTCCGTTAACACTCACGATGGATGAGCTGAATAGCAATGAAAAATACAGCTATTTATCAAACCCTTTGCCTGTCAATCCAGAAATAATTACACAAATTGAAAAAGGTGATATCATGCTATTTGGTTCGGAGTGTCTCGTACTTTTTTATGACTCATTTTCAACAAATTATTCTTATACACCATTGGGAAAGATCCGCGAAAGAGAATTACTAAATGAAGTGTTGGATCATTCAAGTATTGAAGTTCGGTTTACAAAATAACAAAAGAGGATTTCATTGAAAGGAAGGAACAGTCTATGTCTATCAAAGATAAAGTTATTATTATTACAGGAGCATCATCAGGAATCGGAGAAGCTACAGCAAAATTATTAGCTGAAAAAGGGGCAAAAGTTGTTTTAGCTGCACGTAGAGAAGAAAACCTTAAACGTATTACAGAAGAAATCAAAAAGAACACAGGAGAGGCTGTTTATCAAGTTACCGATGTGACAATTCCGGAAGAAAATGAACGCCTTGTTTCGTTTGCAAAACAAACATATGGAAAAGTGGATGTGATTTTTCTGAATGCGGGTATTATGCCAAACTCACCATTATCAGCATTAAAGGTAAATGAATGGAACCAAATGATTGATATTAATATTAAAGGCGTTTTGAATGGGATTGCTGCGGTATTACCGTCATTCATTGAACAAAAATCAGGACATGTGATCACAACATCTTCTGTGGCTGGATTAAAAGCATATCCTGGTGGAGCAGTCTATGGTGCGACAAAATGGGCGGTTCGTGATTTTATGGAAGTCTTGCGTATGGAATCAGCACAAGAAGGCACGAACATTCGGACTGCAACTATTTATCCAGCAGCAATTAATACAGAGTTGCTTACAACGATTACAGATAAAGAAACTTCAGAAGGAATGACAGGTTTGTATAAGCAATATGGGATAACACCGGACCGCATTGCGAGTATTGTTGCTTATGCAATCGATCAACCAGAAGATGTAAATGTGAATGAATTTACAGTGGGACCAACAACACAACCTTGGTAGAAACCTAGAACAACAATGGAATGAGTGAAATCATCTTAAGCCTATTGAGACCTGAAACTATAGAGGCGATGTTTAAGCTATGTTCATTCTTCATTTTGCTTATATAATTATGCTTGTTCGAAAATAATTTTTTTCATATTAATAGTGGTGACCTTTTTGTTTTTTTATGTTAGAATTATAAATGAAAAGAGGCAGGATGTCTGCCTCTCTTGTAGACCCGTTCAAAAGACGGTGGCTATAATTAAATAGTTAAAACCATCTAATTACTGTCCAAAGTAAAGATTAGATGGTTATTTTTTTGGTTTGCTTCTATCCGTCAGCGACACAACTAAAGTTGCAAATGCAATCATTAGTGTCAGTGCTTCAAAAACAGACATGCTTGTTCCTTTCTAGGATAAAGCCAAGAACCATAGGCATCCCCCCTTTTTGAGAGCGTTAGCCACCATCTTTTTCACTTTTCTACACTATTAAAATACACAAACCTTTTACTTATTCATGATTATTTTAAAATAAACGGTTAGAAATCAGTTGATGCGGCTAATCTAGTTTGCTTTTTGAAATCTTCTACACGTTTTTCCAATGTTTGAATCGTACTATCCAATGCCTGCGAGCCTAAAATTATACGTAAGGGAGCGGGTTCGACCGTTGCGCTTTCGATCATTCTTGTTGCCATTTTTACAGGGTCGCCAGCAGCTAAGCCGTTGGTAGGATCTAACATAGTCAAAAAAGCATGAGCGGGATTATTATCATATTCGGGCATTAATTCGGCCACGTGAGCACTGCCGTAACGAAATTCTGTACGGGCGCCGCCTGGTTCCACAATTGTAACGCCGATGTTAAACGGTGCTAGTTCTTGGGTTACAGATTCACAAAAGCCTTCAATTCCCCATTTTGTTGCATGATACATAGAATTTCCTGCAAAAGCAACTTGTCCGCCATAAGAAGAAATTTGAATGATTCGCCCAGCTTGTTGCATACGCATAAACGGAATCACTGCACGGATCATTTGAATAGAACCAGTCAAATTAGTTGCAACAATTTTATCTATTTCTTGATCTGTTAATTCTTCTGCGGCTCCAAAAAGACCATAACCAGCATTGTTCACAAGAACGTCTATTATTTTGTGTTTCTGATAGATTTTGTTTATCAATAACTGGATTGCCTCAGTATCTGTCACATCTAAAAATTCTCTGTCAAATGTTTTTGGATATTGCTTGATCAATGTCTGAACCGTGTCATCATTTCTAACCGTACCGATCACTGTATGTCCCTTTTCTAATAATTGTTTTGTCAATTCTAAGCCAAACCCACTGCTTACTCCTGTGATTAACCATGTCTGATTGTTCATATTGTATTCCTCCAATTGTTGTTGTGAAGTCAGTTTATCTCTTAAAGTGAACTTCAAGTCAATAAGAAAGTTTGTCAAATCGTAGAAAATTGTTCTATAATGAAAAAGATGAGATGTTTCAAAGAAAGCGTTAAGGAGGTAAAACGCATGAATATAAAGAAAGTGAGCGAATTAAGCGGTGTTTCAGCAGATACAATTAGATATTATGAACGGATTGGCTTGATTCCACCAGTGAAACGTAGTGATAACGGGATTCGAGATTTTGATGAAGAAGATTTGCGCTGGATCGTTTTTAGTCGACAAATGAGAAATGCTGGCTTGTCTATTGAATCCTTAGTTGAATATTTGACTTTATTTCAAGTTGGGAATGAAACAGTGCCTGCACGTAAAGAAATCATCGCGGATCAAATTGCAGAGCTAAAAGAAAAAGCGACAGAGTTAAATACAGCCATTGAACGGCTAGAATTTAAATTGGCTAATTATGAAGAACATATGATTCCAGCAGAAAGTGCGTTAAGAGACTTTAATCAACATAGATTGAAAGATCTTAGTCATTGATTCATACACAACCAATCTGACTTTTAAATCAATAAAAATTTTATGCAAAATCATTTGTATTTTCTTATTCGTGTTATATAATTTCCTATATAGAAAGGGTGGGTGTGGTGGCAGAAACAAAACCTTATGGAACAGTATTGATTAAAGCAGCTAAAATCATGGATTATTTAGCAGAAAACCCAAATCATTCTTTATTGGAAATTGCAAAAAATACTGAAATGACCGCTTCAACAACGATAAAAATATTGGATACACTTGTGCTGATTGGGTATGTTCAAAAGAATGAAAATAAAAGCTATCGATTAGGCTCAAAGCTGATTCGCTATGCAAATCAGCGGCTAGAACAACTGGATCTGGCTGAAATAACACTTCCTTATCTTGAAAAATTACAAGCAAGCATTGATGAAACGATCCATTTAGGCATATTAAGTGACAACGAGATTTTATATATCAATAAATTGGATCCAAAACATCAAACGATTCGAATGTCTTCAAAAATTGGAATCACTCGTCCTTTGTATAGTTCTGCGATGGGAAAAGCTGTGTTATCTACTTTTTCCGATGAGGAATTCCAGCTATACTTAACGACGCATACATTGAAACCTTATACAGAGCATACGATCACGAATCCCTTGAGATTAGCCAAAGAATTGGAGGAAGTTCAGCGCTCAGGCATTGCTTTTGATGATGAAGAAGTGGAGTTAGAGATTTTCTGCATAGGAGCTTCAATTAAAAAGGATCAACAAGTGATTGGTGCTTTTAGCGTTAGTATGCCAAAATATCGGTTAAACGACGATTCAAAAAACAAGATTATCCAGGCTGTCTTACAAACAAAAAAAGAAATTGAACAAGTCTTGAATTGAGTGGCAAACAAAAGGCGCAAAGCTATTTTAAATATATGTAGACAAACATAATAAGAGATAAAAAGTTAAAATCAAGATCATCAGAAATTGCTGGTGGTTTTGATTTTTTTTGTTTAAAAATTAATACGCACCTATTAATTTGAAACGTTCTTTGATTATTAAAATGCATAGCTTAATAATCGATTTTACAATGGAAAAAATAAAAAAACGTTTGCATTTTACGGATATCTATGTATAATGATGGTGTGAATTTCTTTATAATAAAATATAATTTCTGTATAGGAAAGTGGTGGTTGTTTTGAAAAGAGTGAATATCCTTCAACGTTTACAAAATGCCGGTGTCATAGCAGTTGTTCGTGGAGAAACAAAAGAAGAGGCACTCAAAGCAAGTCATGCAATCGTAAAAGGCGGCATGAATGGGTTGGAATTGACATTTACAGTTCCGCAAGCAGACGAAGTGATCAGAGAATTATCGGAGCAGTATAAAGATTCTCCAGAAGTTGTAGTAGGAGCTGGAAGTGTTTTGGATGCGGTAACTGCTCGACTAGCTATCATGGCTGGGGCGGATTATGTTGTTAGTCCAACGTTTGATTTAGAGACTGCAGAAATTTGTAATCTTTATCAAATTCCTTATTTACCTGGCTGTATGACTATTACAGAAATGAAGCAGGCTTTAAAGAGTGGTGTGGATATCATTAAGTTGTTTCCAGGCAGTGCTTATGGTCCTAACATTATTTCAGCTTTTAAAGCACCTATGCCTTATCTAAACATCATGCCAACTGGCGGTGTGAGTCTCGACAATATGGCAGAATGGTTTAAAGCAGGCGTTGTATCAGTTGGGGTAGGTGGTAATTTATTAGCGCCAGCTGCAACAGGTGAGTTTGACAAAATTACAGAAATAGCTGCTGAATATATGGCAAAGTTCCATGAAATCAAAGGAGAATAGGTATGGGAAAAGTTGTAACTTTAGGGGAAATCATGCTTAGACTTTCGTCTGATGCGGGAATTCGTATTGCTCAAAGTGAAAATTTTTCTGTTCATTTCGGCGGTGGTGAAGCCAATGTTGCGATTTCCCTAGCTAATTATGGTCATCAGGTCACATTCGCTAGTAAAGTACCAGCCAATGGTGTAGGTGAAGCTGTTAAAAAGCATTTAAATCGGTATAACGTGGACACGTCTGATCTATTATTCGGAGGACCAAGACTAGGAACCTATTATTTGGAAACAGGAATAGGAGAACGAGCTGCAAATGTGGTATATGACCGAGCTGGATCAAGCTTTGCCATGATGGAGACGATCGAATGGGACTCAGAGAAATTATTTGCTGGAGTTGATATTTTTCACATTTCAGGAATCACGCCTGCACTGTCAGATAGTTGGAAGAAACAAACGTTAATTTTGATCAAAGCGGCTAAACAAGCAGGCTGTAAAATCAGTTTCGATATCAACTATCGCGGCAAACTTTGGAGCAAAGCAGAGGCGGGAAAAACGATTCGGGAAATTTTACCTTATGTAGACTATTGTTCTGCTGGAAAATTAGATGCTCAGCACTTTTTTGAAATTTCTTCGTATGATAGCGAACTTGCAGCAAAGGATAATCTATATTGTTATAAAAAAATGCAGGAAAAATATCCAAATGTGTCCGTTTTTTACTCAACTAAACGAAAAGTATATTCAGCCAGTGTCAATGCGCTTACGGGAACCTTGTGGGCGAATGGAAACTATTATGAATCCAAGTGTCATCAAATCGATCCGATTGTTGACCGAGTAGGTGGTGGGGATGCATTTGCTGGTGGCGTTTTACATGGACTGCTCAACAAGGATAACTATCAAAAAGTTATTGATTTTGCAACAGCTGCATCTGCACTCAAACACACGGTTCATGGTGACTGTAATCAGTTTAGCCAAGAAGAAGTCGAAAGCTTTCTTGCGTTAGAAACTGGGAAAATTATTCGTTAAGTAAATGAAGTATGGAGAAGAAATAGTGGGAAAAATGTTTGTTAAACAAAAAAAACAATAGAGGAGAGCTAAGATTTTTTAGTCTCTTTCTATTGTTTTTTTTGTTCTGATTCTGGCAATAGTGAAAAGGATCTTCGCTTTTAGTCGTTTAAAAAGGTATAGCAGATTTAAATCTGTAAGGAATATATACTTTTTTCAAGTATTACACAAAAAATCCCTTGACTTAGAGTTCACTTTAAGAGTTACACTAAGATCAGTAATAAAGAGAGTCAACACCCAATACAAGGAGGAAACGAAATGAACTATGTAAAATTTGGAAATACAGGTATGGAAGTTTCAAGAATTTGTCTTGGTGCAATGGGCTTCGGTGATCCGAATAGTGGATTTCATGAGTGGGTCTTGGAAGAAAAAGAAAGTAAAAAAGTAATCAAAAAAGCTCTGGATTTGGGCATAAATTTTTTTGATACAGCCAATGTATATTCTTATGGTGAGAGCGAGCGGATTCTTGGAAAAGCATTGAATGAGTACGCCAACCGTGATGAAATCGTTGTTGCCACGAAATTGTTCACTACAATGAAAAAAGATGTCCCAAATAGTGGAGGACTTTCACGAAAAGAAATTTTCCATCAAATTGATGCTAGCTTAGAGCGTTTAGGAATGGATTATGTTGATTTATACATTATTCATCGTTGGGATTACAATACACCGATTGAAGAAACGATGGAAGCCTTACATGACGTAGTAAAATCTGGCAAAGTTCGTTATATTGGGGCTTCTGCGATGTTTGCGTGGCAGTTTGCCAAAGCACAGGCAGTGGCGGAAAAAAATGGCTGGACAAAATTTGTTTCGATGCAAAATCATTTGAATTTGTTATACCGTGAGGAAGAAAGAGAAATGCTGCCGCTTTGTGAGGATCAAAAAATTGCGGTTACACCTTATAGTCCATTAGCTTCTGGGCGTTTAACTCGTGATTGGAGTGCACAAACGAAACGTTTTGAAACAGATAAAATGGCGATGTCAAAATATGATAAAACCGCTGATCAAGATCGTATTATTGTTGAAAGAGTTGCAGAAATCGCAGAAAAACGTGGGGTTGAACGTGTACAAGTCGCATTAGCTTGGCTATTGCAAAAAGAACCAGTGGTTGCACCTATCATTGGTGCAACAAAGGAGAGTCATTTAACAAATGCGATTCCTGCTTTAGATTTAATTTTAACAAAAGAAGAAGTCGCATTCTTAGAAGAACCTTATATTCCACATGTAATTGTTGGACACAAATAAGACGTAACTGGAGGAAAAGTAATGGCAAAGTTTGAAGAAGTAAAAAATGGAATCATTTTTCCAGCTGGAGAAAAAAACGAAGCTTATGCTCAATATTTTATTGGTCAAAGCTATTTGAAGACACTCGTTGCAGATCCTGATGTGAATGTTGGGGTGGGCAATGTTACCTTTGAACCTGGATGCCGGAATAATTGGCACATTCATCACGATGGGTTTCAATTATTACTCGTTACAGGCGGTGAGGGCTGGTATCAAGAAGAAGGAAAACCTGCTCAATTTTTAACAGCTGGTGATGTGGTCGTTACTCATGATGGTGTTAAACACTGGCACGGTGCTGCCGAAGATAGCTGGTTTGAACATTTAGCAATCACAGCGGGCACACCTGAATGGTTGGAGCCTGTTTCAGATGAACTATATCGTACGTTGGAGAAATGAATAAACGATGGGAGGAATATTTAATGAAAAAACAAACAGCTGGTAGAGATCAATTAGGCGCATTTGCACCGAAATTTGCGGAATTAAATGATGATGTTCTTTTTGGTGAAGTCTGGTCAAGAGAAGAACAACTTTCTGCTCGTGATCGAAGTCTGATTACTTGCGCAAGTCTACTCACACAAGGAGTACCTCAATTAGAAGCACATATGAACATTGCAAAACAAAATGGTGTGACAAAAGAAGAAATAGTGGAATTGATCACCCATCTAGCTTTTTATACTGGTTGGCCAAAAGCCTGGTCAGCATTTACTCTCGCAAAAGAAATTTATGGTGACTAACCTGATAAATGAGACCGAGAGAGAAACGTTTAAACCCGAGAACCAAGCCCTTCAATTGACACTTAGAGATCGATGAAATCGAAACACAGTATAGTAGGTACTGTTCTGCATCAGTTCGTGCTTCACTGTGTTTCACCGCAATTCCAGCTTATTTTCGAAGGCGGTGTTTCTGCTTCCACTTTTTATTCGAATTCTAAGTGACTAGATTGTCACTCATAGAGTTATGTCCCAGACTTTATCGATATAAATAAAAAAAGAATTTAGGCAATGTCACTACAAGGGGCAGCCTAAGTTCTTTTTTTATAAAATGGAATTATCCCAACTTACGTTGATCGATTCGCTTTGTATTTAAAAACCAATGATGATGATAATCACCAATTAAAGCTGTAAAAGGGACAGGCTCTTTTCCTTGAGCAATGATTTTTTCTTCTAAGTAGTTTTTTACTATCCACGGATCTTCAATATGGTAGACATTAAGTGCTAATGTGTTTTCAATGGTTATAACAGTGGTGTGTAAATCGTTAGCGATTTCTGAAATGCTCAAATTGGACAGTGCGAGGTTTTTTGAAACTCTTGTTTAGTTGCTGCGACTTGATAATTGTTTAATGACATAAAATCGACTTCCTTCTCTAAAGAAACATTTATATTAAACAGTTGTATTTTTAACTATTTTAGGATAGTTCATTTTTAAATAGTTGTCAATTAGAATGTTTTGAATTAAACTTTGTACTGAAGAGGTGAGAATCATGATTTTTCAAGAAGGTAGTATATCAGAAACAATTTATAGACTAAGTATTTTACAACAAACATTTATAGCGGAAAAGTTAAAAACGTTACAATTGAACAGCATACAGGCACGCAGTCTTAGCTATATTTATGTATATCCAGGCACTATTCAAAGAGAACTAGCACATTATTTAGGGAAACAGCAGGCAACAGTTACAAATGTTCTGAAAGGATTAGAGGAAAGAAAACTTGTCTATCGTGAAATTCCTAAGAGTAATGAACGCCAAAAAAATATTTTCCTTACAAAGGAAGGAGAACACTTAGTGACTCAAGTAAATCAACTTTTTGAACAACTAGATGAAAAGGTTCGTAAGAGTTTGACGAAAGAAGAGCAAAATAAAATCCAGGGCACTCTTGATAAAATAGAAAAGGATTTAAGTTAGTTTTAAGGTCTAAGTTATAAGTTATCTTCATAAAGGAGATGGCAAAATGCAAAAAACTAGATTATTAATGATCATTGGCCCCTTACTATTAACTTTGGGTGCTTGTAATTCAACGAACAATGGAACGACTGATTCTTCCTCTACAAGTAGTTCAATCAATGAAACAAATTCAAGTGAGCTAACAACAACTTCATCGTCGACCTTTACTAAAACAGATACGAATGATCCGACAGAAGATCCTGAACTTTCAGAGGTCTTAAGTGAGGTAGAGAGTAAATTTCAACAATTAACCTATGAGGATCCTGATACAGGAATTACATTGACTTACAATTTATATGTACCAGAGAACTATGACGAAAATACAGCATATCCTATGATTTCGTTTATTCATGATGATTCTGTCACGGGAGGAGGAGCTGATGCTGCATTAACACAAGGCTATGGTGGAACGATTTGGGCAACCGATACGGAGCAAGCAAAACATGCAAGTTTCGTCCTTGTGCCATACTTTGAGACATCAACAATCGCTGGTGGAATGGGTCAAAGTGGTTCTGAAGTAGTTGAAGATCAGGTGCAAACATATTATGACTTACTTCAAGAGCTGCAAAAAGAATACACTATTGACTCAGATCGTCTATATCAAACAGGACAATCTATGGGGGGGATGACTTCATTTTATTTAAATTCTCAGTATGCAGATCTTTTTGCTGCTACACTTTATGTTTCTTCTCAATGGGATGTAGATCAGTTAAAGGCTTTAGAAAATCAGACATTCTTTTATATTGTTGCAGGTGGCGATTCTCAAGCGACAGCGGGACAAACGGATTTAATGAATCTTTTTGATGAAGACGGTATCTCTTATAGTTCAGCTGAATGGGATGCAACTTGGTCAGCAGATGAGAAGAACACGGCTGCAAATGAGATGATTGCTAAAAATACAAACCAAAATTTTGTTACTTGGACTACTGGCTCGGTGCTTGCCAATGGAGGAAACATGGAGCATATGGCATCTTTTGATTATGGTTATACAGTCCCGGCTGTTCGTGATTGGCTGTTTAATCAAAGTAAATAAAACGGCTCTGCGATTTTTGCACCATTTTTTGATGTAAACAAAGTGTGAGATAAAAAGTGTTTTTCACTTTTTTCTGACACTTTTTTTGTCTTCATGGCAAGCCTGCTCCTCTTTAATAGAGAGTTCCACATTAATGTGGAACTAGAAGGTCATTTACTGAATAAAGAATTGTACGTATACTAAAAATATGGAAAGCGCTTTCCGGAGGTGGATTGGATGAATAAACTGACACTACGAGAAAATGAATTGCTTTACTTACTCTTGTCGCAAAAAGAATATCAAGCCGCAAAATTTTTCAGTGAGCAATTATCTGTGTCCAACAAAACGATTTATTCAGATTTAGAACAAATTCAACACTATCTTGTTGAAAATGAGCTGAAAATTGATCGAGTCCCAAGAAAAGGGTTGTATTTGATTGGACCACCAGAAGCCAAAGAACGTTTGAAAGGAGTGCTGCAGCAAGAAACGATCAGCGTTTTAGAAGATGAAGTGTATTCTCCAGCTTATCGGCAGCTGATAATGATTTCTGCGATTTTACTTGATGAGAAAAAGGTAACCTATGATGAGTATGCAGAACTCTTTTTAGTCAGTAAACAGTCAATAAAAAAAGACATGGATGAAGTATTGGGTTATTTGAGAACGAGTGGATTGAAAGAACTTACAAACAGATGTTTAAGTCCTTTAGAGAAAGAAACGATGATTCAAAAAGTGTATAAGAAATATTTAATTAGCTATAACAAAAAATATCATTCGCATGCAGGCAATACTCAAAACAATGATTTAACGTTTTTGAATGAAATTTTTAATCAGAAAATTATCGATCAGGTGAACTCGTTCATTGAAAAAACAATGATTCATACAGGTAAAATGTTGAACGATTATTTTGTCTATTCACTAAAGTTGTCGTTGATTATTTTTTTAACGAGATTGAAAGCTGGGCATCATGTCGAAGAACAAAATGAGTTTGTTTTTAAAGATCTACAAAAAATGCAACTATATATGGTTGCCCTTAGTTTCTCTGAAGAAATGAATCAAGAATTACAATGTATTTTTTATAAAAATGATCTTCAATACTTATGCTCATTATTGCTGGCTCATGGTGTTGTCCCGGGGATCTCTGATATGCATATTGATGAAACGATCCGAAAAACAACGCAAACATTGATGAATGAGATGACGCATTTATTAGATGTGAAAGTCGATAATGATGAACAATTATATCACGCGCTGATCGCTCACATAATGCCAATGATCCATCGGCTAAAAAATGATATCTACGTACGAAACCCTTTAAAAGACAACATAAAAGAACAGTACACCACTATGTTTATGTTAACTCAGTTTGCAGCGACGGTTTTCGAGAAAGATTACAAGCTATTTTTGAATGAAGACGAGGTGTCCTTTTTGACCATACATTTTCAAATTGCATTTGAAAAAGTCCAGTCGACAAAACATGTGTTGATTGTTTGTGGAAATGGCTTGGCAACTTCGGAATTGATTTATAATCGTATCAAACAAAATCTACCTGCTAGCGTGATCGTAGAAATCGCAACAGAACGACAGCTTAAGGAAAATCCAATTGATGATATTGATTTAATTATTGCAGCAATTCCTCTTGAAATAGAGGACATACCAGTACTTCATGTTTCTGCGTTACCAACTGCTGCAGAAGTCTCAATGATCGCAACCTATTTATCTAATCTAAGTGAAAACGAAAAGACATTTACGTATTCAAAAGAAATAAACGCTGGGTCTTTAAACCCTTTTATACAGCAGGAATTGATATTTTTAAATCAGCACTTAGAACGAAAAGACGAGGTCTTACATTTCTTAATAGAACAATACCAGGCGTTAGGGTTAGTAAATGAATTCTTTGAAGAATCGATGTTTCAAAGAGAGGTGCTTGGTAATACTAGCCTCACTAGCGGAGTTGCCTTACCTCATGCAGCACCAGAGACAATTAAAGAAACTAAGCTGTCCTTTATGACCGTTCAAAAACCAATCATGTGGGGAGCTAATCAAATTCAATTGATCATAACCTTAGCGATAGCCGAAAAAGATATGGGAATTGCTAAAGATTTGGTGTCGATTCTATATGACATGATCGGTTCAGAAGAAAGTGTACGAAAAATAGTTCAGTGTAAAACAAGTAAAGAGCTAATAAACTGTTTGGAAAGGAGGGGACGTTGAGCATGTATTTTGATGGTGAAGTAGCAGAATTTCAAGTAAACGTAAAAAGCAGAGAAGAGGCCTTTCAACAATTGACAAATAAACTAGAACAACAAGGATATGTTACCGATGATTTTCTCGACCATATTATTGAAAGAGAAGCGCAGTTCCCGACGGGATTATCGGTGAATTCGATTGGTGTAGCGATTCCACATACGGATAGTGAGTATGTAAAACAATCACAAATAGCTTTTATGTCTTTGGAAAAACCAATCCGATTTTATGAAATGGGGACAAATGACAAAGCAATCGATGTGCATATGATCTTTATGTTGGCATTAAAAGAACCACATGAACAATTAGAAATGCTGCAAAAATTAATTGAAATGATTCAGCAACAAGAAACAATGAAAAAATTGTATCATTGTCGCACAAAAGCGGAGTTTATTCAGCTGATTCATCACGTTGGCTTGGCATAAAATAAAGAAATGGGGGAAGAAATATGTTAAACGCATTACAATGGTTTGTTGATTTAGGCGCGATCGTTGTTTTACCGATCTTGATTTTTGTTTTTGGTATTATTCTTGGCACTAAACCAAGTAAGGCTTTTACCTCAGCGTTAACGGTGGGTGTCGGATTTGTCGGTTTAAATTTGGTCATTGATTTATTAAGCTCCAGCTTAGGCCCAGCAGCACAAGCGATGGTTGAACGCTTTGGTTTGAATTTGACAACAATCGATGTTGGATGGCCAGCTGCAGCAGCTATTTCTTATGGAACAGTACTTGGGAGTTTGGCAATTCCTATCGGTGTACTTCTGAATGTGGTCTTGATTATTTTCGGATTGACAAAAACTCTGGATGTGGACATTTGGAACTTTTGGCACGCGGCGTTCATCGCTTCGCTTGTTTATGCATTGACAGGAAATTTTGCAATTGGGATTGCTGCTACTGTGGTTTATATGATGATGATCTTGTTATTTGGGGATATTCTTGGACCCATCGTTAAAAAGTTTTATGGATTCCCCAATATTACCTTTCCTCATGGAACGGCTGCACCTGGATTTATTTTCGCCTTACCGATGAATTGGTTGTTCGATCGTATTCCGGGAATCAAAAACTGGAAAGCTGATCCTGAAACCATCCAAAAGCGCTTTGGAATTTTTGGGGATTCAACAGTGATGGGATTCTTGATTGGCTTGGTGATCGGTATTTTAGCGGGTTATGATGTTGCTGGTATTGGTCAGTTAGCAGTGAAAACCGGTGCAGTGATGGTGCTAATGCCAAGGATGGTTGCTTTATTGATGGAAGGATTGACACCGATTTCAGAAGCTGCGAATGAATTTGTTAAGAAACGCTTTCCAGGGAGAGAACTTTATATTGGTATGGATGCTGCTTTGTCTGTTGGACATCCAGCTGTACTTTCTTCCTCTTTATTGCTTGTTCCAATTACCATCTTACTGGCAGTCATTTTACCAGGAAATACGACATTACCCTTTGGTGATCTAGCGACGATTCCGTTTCTTGTATGTTTGATGGCAGCTGTGTTTGCAGGGAATATTGTTCGAACGGTCATCGCAGGTTCCATTTACATGGTCAGTATTCTTTATATCACTTCTTGGGTGGCACCTTTGGTAACAATGTCTGCAAAAGCGGCAAACTTTGATTTGCAAGGAAATTCAAGTATTACTGCACTTGCTGAAGGAGGGCTATGGACAACTTGGATCTATATTGGCTTAACAAAAGTCCTTAGTTGGGGCGGACTTGCTATTATTGGCGCAGTCGTATTATTCGGTTTGATTTATGTAAATAAAATTTTACCCAAAAGACAAGGTACACCACAATAATAAAGTTGAAAGGATCGAAAAAATATGAAAAAAATGTTGATTATGTGTGGCACAGGCGTGGCTACATCTACTATCGTAACAAATAAAGTGAAAGAATGGCTTAAAGAAAAAGGCTATGAAAATGATGTTAGATTGTATCAATCAAAAGTAGCAGATGAGATGAATCGAATCGATGACTACGACATTATCGTAAGTACAACCGTTGTACCAGATAATATCAAAGACAAAATTATTATGGGATTACCATTACTGACGGGTATTGGAACAGAAGAAATGTATCACGAAATTGAAGCGAAAATAAAGGACTAGGTGGGAAAACAGTGTTAGTGACATCGAAAGAACTCTTTAGAGATACACAAAAAAGAAACTATGCGATTCCAGCAGCTAATTTTTTCGATTTAGATTCTGCTCGTTCATATGTGAAAGTTGCAGAACGATTAAATAAACCATTGATTTTAGCATTTGCACAGGCGCATATGGACATGATGTCCTTAGAAGAAGCCGCTTTGATAGGAAAGTATCTGGCAGAAAAAGCGACTGTTCCTGTAGTCCTGCATTTAGATCACGGACAAGATGAAAAGGTTGTGAAACAAGCAATTGAACTCGGCTTTTCTTCAGTTATGATTGATGCATCACAAGATCCATTTGAAGAAAATGTGCGGCGATCTAAAGAAATTGCTGAATATGCACATGAAAGAGGTGTAGTAGTTGAAGCAGAAATCGGATTTGTTGGTTCAGGAGTCAACTACGAGAATCATGACCACAGTGACTCCATTTATACAGAAGTGGTAGATGCTGTAAACTTTGTTAATGAAACACAGGTTGATTCTCTTGCTGTTTCGATTGGAACGGCCCATGGGTTTTATAAAGGAACACCTAAAATCAGCTTTGAACGTTTGGCTGAGCTTAGATCAGCAGTAAAAACACCGCTAGTCTTACATGGTGGTTCCTCTTCTGGAGACGAGAATTTACAACGCTGTGCAACAGAAGGCATTTCCAAAATTAATATTTTTACAGATTTTATCACAGCAGCAATGACTTCGATCGATAAGGA
This sequence comes from Enterococcus termitis, assembly GCF_001730305.1. GTDB lineage: Bacteria > Bacillota > Bacilli > Lactobacillales > Enterococcaceae > Enterococcus_L > Enterococcus_L termitis. Next base: position 134,014 of record NZ_MIJY01000047.1, on the reverse strand, counting down.
TCGTCCGAGTGATTATTTTCAGTTAAAGAAAACAGCCAACAGTGCAATTGAAGAAGCATTAGCGCATTACTATACCGTATTTGCAACTAAATAAAAGAGGTGACAAATTTTGAAAAAAAGAGAGATTCGGGCACCATTTTTCTGTGTGAATCCTAAAGCGTATTTATATGGAGAAGAAGCCTTGAAGCTAGCAAAAGCTGCAGATGAATTAGCGAAAACATTCGATATAGATATTTTTTTCACTGTTCAGTATGTCGATGCTTATCGAATTGCAAAGGAAACAACGAACTTGATTATTACTGTTCAGCATATGGATGCATTAACAGTTGGTGCGGGCATGGGGTATATTTTACCAGAAGGCATTTCCGCAGCAGGAGTACAAGCGACGTTTTTAAACCATGCAGAACATCCTATTAAGGTCAATCAATTAGTAAAGACGATGCAAAGAGCCGAGGAAGAAGGAATAATAGTGATTGCATGCGCTGACTCGATTGCAGAAGCAAGAGCGATTGCTACACTAAAACCTGATGTGATGGTATGTGAACCGACAGAGTTGATAGGTACGGGGAAAGTGAGTGATGTTTCTTATATGGAGCAAACCAATCAAGCCGTTAAGGCTGTCTCACCGAAGACATTAGTGCTTCAAGCTGCTGGTATTAGTACGATTGCTGATGTGCGGCAAGCGATTGAATCTGGTGCTGATGGTACAGGCGGGACAAGTGGTATCGTCTGCGCTACTGATCCGATCCACACACTTCAGGAAATGGTTGAAGAAGTTACGAAGGTTAGAGATGAATTGAAGGAGCGCTAGCGAATGAAAACATATGCAAAGGAATTGATTTTAACATCTAATGGGCAACGTGTAAGTTATCATAATATTACTGAAGAAGTGAAGCAAACACTCAAGGAAAGTCAAGTAACGAATGGTCTTTGTGTCGTTCAGTCTCCGCATACCACTTGTGCTGTAATATTTGAAGAACATGTTCATGATACCGATTTTAATGGAGACGAATTTTTACAAGTTGATCTTAACCGTATTTTAGATACAATCATTCCAAGAGAAGTATCAGAGAATACAAATTATCGTTATCCTGGACCAAAGCATTTAGACTTTTTGATGAGCTTAAATGACGCTAATTACCCTTGTGACCCAGGAACTATATTAAATGGCGATGCTCATATACGTGCTTCATTTTTTGGAGCGAGTGAAACCTTTGTTGTGAAGGAGAGTACTCTTCAAATTGGTTCGGTTGGCTATATTTACTTTATTGATTTTGATCAAAATCGTCAACGGAAGAGAAAGTGTCAGTTGATGATCATCGGAGAATAAAGATAGATCTGAAAATATTTTTCCAAGAAATGAAAACGGAAAAGTTTTTTGAGCGATCTTATTCATTAGACTCAAGTGGGTTGAGAGTTACTTCTCAATCCCTTTTTTTGATACAAATCTCAAAAAGACTTTTCGCTTTTTCTTTAATTAACAATTAAAATTAATTAGTCTTTTTCTTTTCAGAGGAAATCTATACATATGCAAGAAAAGTCTTTTTATCCTTACTTTTATAATGATAAATAATTAAGAATCTCTTTCGTTTTATTTGAAAACTACAACGATTTATTCGTATTCATCTATCTTTCGCTCTATAATAAATGTTGAGGACACAGCTACGACAGCCCCAAAAAACGTTTCAAGTTCTTGTAGCGAAGCATACTAAAGTATGAGAAAATGTGGAACAGTCTCAATGACACTTTTTTGATCACACTGACTTCTAAGTACTCGTAGTTTAAGAAGTGAAGAACTTGTCTTCTTAGCGTTAACCATATGTCATTCATACATTTACATAGGAGGAAAATTATGGAAAAAGAATGGATCAAAATCAAAAATGCGACACAAAACAACTTAAAAAATGTTACGACTCAGATTCCCAAGCATCAACTGACTGTTGTAACAGGTGTTTCTGGATCAGGAAAATCTTCTCTGATTTTTGATACATTGGCAGCAGAATCACGCAGAGAATTGAATGATACCTTTCCCAGCTTTTTACAAAAATATCTACCTAAATATGGTAGACCGATCGTTGAACGTATTGAAAATTTACCAGTAGCTATTGTTATTGAACAAAAAAAGTTATCTTCTAATTCACGTTCCACAGTAGGAACCTATACAGATATCTATACGTTTTTACGTTTGCTTTTTTCAAGAGTAGGTAAGCCATTTGTTGGCTATTCAGATACTTTTTCATTTAATCATCCAGATGGCAAATGCCCAGAATGTGACGGGTTAGGAACTGTAACAGCTATTGATATTCATAAACTCGTCGATTTTGATAAATCGTTAAATGAAGATCCTATTGATTTTCCTACTTTTCATACAGGCTTTTGGCGCTGGAAACGTTATGCGGATAGTGGATTGTTTGATTTAGACAAAAAAATAAACGATTATTCAGCAGATGAATTGCACTTGCTTTTATATGCACCACAGCAAAAACTAAAAAATCCACCGGAAAAATGGCCGCATACTGCACTTTTTGAAGGATTGATTCCGCGAATGAAAAGAAGTATCCTTCATTCAGATGAAGGAAAACGACATCAAAAACAACTGGATCGTTTCGTAACGGTAGAAACTTGTCCTGTATGTCATGGGAGTCGTGTCAATGAAAGAGTGAGAAGCTGTAAGATATCTGGAAAGAGTATTGCCGATGCAGCAATGCTTTCACTAGATGAATTGCTTGCATTTATCGGAGAAATAACCGATCCTTTGGCTATAGATATCAAACCAGAAATTCAAAAGCGTGTACAAGCATTGATCGATATTGGTCTAAGCTATTTAACATTGGGCAGATCAACTGGCAGTCTTTCTGGCGGGGAAGCTCAGCGTATTCGAATTTCAAAATATATCAATAGTGCTCTAAACGATATGGTGTACATTTTAGATGAGCCAAGTGCAGGCTTGCATCCCAAAGATATTGATCGAATTATTCATGCGTTGCTCTCTTTAAAGGAGAAAGGGAATACAGTAATTTTGGTTGAGCATAATCCTCAATTAATTCGTTGTGCTGATTATATTCTCGATATGGGTCCTGGAGCAGGAGAGGCAGGAGGAAAACTTCAATTCGCTGGGGATTACTCTAAATTTCTGCAATCGGACACACTTACTAGTCAAGCGCTACAAACAGACATCAAAATCAACGAGCATCCACGTCAGCCAAAAGACTTTTTATCAATTACCGATGCAAACTTTCATAATTTAAAAGACTTTTCAGCTGCAATTCCTTTAGGGATCATGACTGTTATTTGTGGTGTTGCAGGTTCAGGAAAATCTTCATTAGGGGAAATGATCCGCCAAACTGCTATTGAGCAAAATCAAGAAATTGTAGCTATTTCACAAAAAATCATCGGAATTAATTTACGTTCAACGCCTTTGACTTATTTAGATTTATTTGGAAAAATTCGTGATTTATTTGCCAAAGAAAATAAAGTAAGTGCAGCTTTATTTAGCTATAATTCAAAGGGAGCCTGTCCAAGATGCCGCGGGAAAGGAGTAATCGTTTCAGACATGGCTTTTATGGACGATATAGTTACGACATGTGAAGTCTGCCATGGTGCTCGCTACGATCCAGCCGTTTTGAGATACACATATAAGGAAAAGACGATCGTGGACATCTTAGAAATGACAGTGAATGAAAGCACTCAGTTCTTTTCTGATCAGCCCTTTAAGAAGAGATTAGGGACCTTATTAGAAGTCGGATTAGGCTATTTGAAATTGAATCAATCATTGACAACTCTTTCCGGCGGAGAACTGCAACGATTAAAATTAGCAAGTCAACTCCACAAAAAAGGAACAATTTATTTACTAGATGAACCAACAGATGGCTTGCATTTAGCTGATATGAACCAACTATTAGTTCTTTTTAATCAAATGGTCGATGGCGGAAGCAGTTTGATTCTTCTAGAACACCATTTAAGCTTGATCAAACAAGCTGATTGGGTGATTGAAATGGGACCGGAAGGTGGTTCAAATGGAGGAGAATTGATGTTCAGCGGTTCTCCTCAAGAGCTGGCAATTTCAGCAGATTCGATTACAAGGCCCTATTTATAAAAGAAGATAGCTACGCGGTGTTTCACACCGTTTACGTGAATCAACTGTCTTACTATCCTTTTATTGACTGTTTATTAAGTGCTACTACGAGAAAAGGTAAATAAAGAAAAAATAAATTAGCGCGTTGCCAAAGACCACGATATGGAATATGAAATTGCTCAATTAAAGGAATTTTTGGTGCTGCAAATAGGATCATAAAGATACCTGAGAGAATAAAAATAAGAACAAAATTCCAAACATAAACATGTTTTTTTTCTATGGAATAAAGGTTGATCAATAGAAAAATTCCGATGAACAGCGCTACAAAGCCTATTCCAGAGGCATAGTCATGGATGAGTGCTTCAATATCGATAGCTGTTGGATCTGTAGAACGATCAAATAAGCCGGTAATGAGACAATCACCAATTGCAAAAATACCCATCATGATACTAAGCGATTTTGCTAAAGGCAGCGAGGTTCTTTTGAATCGTTCATAAAAGCTGGGAATCGTTAGTAAAAATAAGCTGCCATCAAGCAACTGCCAAGTCTTAAAAACTATTTTAACTGGACTGCCATCTTCACCAAAGTCACTGATCAACATAGTTACTGGATCATAATTAGGATAAAGCAAGCCTAAAATTATAGGAACGATCAGCTCGCTGCAGATGACAAAAATCATTAGTTTAAACCCATATTTTTTTAAAGTATTCACACAAATCCCTCTTTTTATATTGATATATTCTATTGTAAAAGAAAATTCATTTTTTTAGAAAATATACGATAGTTATTTCTGCAGAATAATAATTGGTGCCTAGCTAGAGGAATAAATAGAAAACCGCTATTCTTTATTTGGAAAGCTTGCAGTTCGATCGATTTTCATGGATAATAAACATTTGCACAAACATACTGAAAATGTAATGTATCAAATAGAAGAATGAGGAAAAAATGGAGAAAATAACTTTTAACGAATATGACATAAGCGAACCAATCATCAAAGCAATCGCTAATCTCGGCTATCGAAAACCGACACCCGTTCAGCAAGCTGTAATACCAATGGTTTTGAAGAAAAAAGATCTTCTAGTTCAATCACAAACGGGTAGCGGAAAAACAGCAAGCTTTGGGATTCCGTTGTGCGAAAAAGTAATATGGGAGGAAAATAAACCTCAAGTTCTTGTTTTAGAACCCACCAGAGAACTGGCACAGCAAGTACAGGAAGATTTGATCAATCTTGGTAGATATAAACGAATCAAAGCCACAGCGGTTTTTGGAAAAGCGTCGTACCTTAAACAAAAGTCAGAACTCAAACAAAAAAGTCATATGGTGGTAGGAACACCAGGGCGCGTTTGGGATCATATCCAAAAAGAAACACTACCTGTAGAAAAAATCGACTATTTAGTGATTGACGAAGCAGATGAAATGCTGAATATGGGATTTATTGAACAAGTGGAAGCCATCATTCATGCGTTACCCTCAGTGAAAACAACACTGCTTTTCTCAGCAACCATGCCTTCCAAAATCGAAAGCTTGAGTGAGACTTATTTAAATCAGCCACAGATTGTAAAAATAGAAGCCACAGAAAAAACGATACCGAAAATCCAACATGCTTGTTTGGAGATAGACGAAGAAAAGAAACTAGCTGCGTTAGAAGCGTTGACTATTGTTGAAAATCCAGATACGTGTATCGTCTTTTGTAATACGCAAGAAAAAGTTAATGCATCCTATGAATGGCTGGTTGACGCAGGTTATCCGGTCGGAAAATTACATGGAGGGATGTTCCAAGAAGATCGTTTTGACGTAATGGACGCTTTTAGAAAAGGGAAATTCCGTTATCTTGTAGCGACAGATGTTGCCGCTCGCGGAATTGATATTGAAAATATTACTCATGTCATTAATTTAGATATACCTGTTGAAAAGGAAAGCTACATTCATCGCGTCGGACGAACAGGTCGTGCCGGAAAAGAGGGCTTTGCGTTAACTTTTGTAACGCCAAAAGAAGAATCGCTAAAAAGAGAAATCGAAGTTTATGGCGAACTTTCAATGACGCGAATCGCAATCCCTAATAAAAAGGTAGTTGAAAAATGCAAACCCGCTTTTGAGAAAAAAATAACCACAAAACAAAAACCGACCTATCAAAAAGCAGAGCGAGTAAATGAAGATATTATGAAACTTTATTTTAACGGAGGCAAGAAAAAGAAATTAAGAGCAGTGGATTTTGTCGGCACACTTACAAGTATAGATGGGGTCAAAGCTGAAGATATTGGTATCATCACGATTCAAGAAAACGTGACGTATATTGATATTTTAAATGGAAAAGGAGCCCAAGTCATAGAAGAAATGAAAGCTCGAACCATTAAAGGAAAACAATTAAAAGTCCACAAAGCAAGAAAAAAATAATAAGCACGCTAAATGCTGTGACGAACCAAGGTTCGTTACAGTTTTTAATTTGGTACAAAAAAAGGAATTGGAAGAAAAAATTCAAGACTCTAATTTTTGATTAAGAAACAACAGCTATTAAAAAATAACAGCATAAAAGAGGTAGAATAGAAGAGCTGAAACAGAAGAAAAAAACATCTTAAAAATGGTCATTGGAGAGTAGGAAAAATGCAAAAAATCAAACATTTCTTTCAAAACCGCAATCTGTCAACAACTAAAAATAGAAAACGAGTAGGGGTCATTGTTCTATTTTTAACAGTGCTTGTTTTTTTACTTTTTATTACTCGTTTTTCTTATATCGTTTTGACTGGAAAAGTTGCAGGAAATTCATTAGCTGAGAAAACGAAAGAACTGTATGAAGTACATGAAATTTTAGAAGCTAAAAGAGGCGCTATTTTTGATAAAGATGGGAATGTTTTGGTTGAGGATTCAAGTGCGTTTTCGCTCTATGCGATTTTAGATGAAAACTATACTGATTTAGAGGGTAAAAAATTATACGTGCAAGAAAAAGATTGGGATGCGATCGCTACTATTTTTGAAAAACATGTTGGCATCGATAAAGAAACAACATTGAAACAACTGAAACCAAGTGTAAATGATGAAGGCGAACCAATCACAACAGTTGAATTTGGTACAAATGGAAAGAATTTAACGTTTGAAACGAAAAGAACGATCCAACAAGAATTAGACAAACAAAAAATTTCTGGAATCTATTTTAGAGAAGAAAAAAAACGTAGTTATCAAGTCGGAAATTTTGCTTCTTATTTCATTGGGTATACCCAAGCGGATGATAAAGAAAATGAGCAAGGGGTAATGGGAATTGAAGAGGCATATAATGATCAGTTATCTGGAAAAAATGGCTCAAGAAGTTATGAGAAAAATTCTTCATTAGGGGATGTAAAACCCGGAACCGTCAAAGAAACAAAAAAAGTTGATGGGAACGATATTTATACTACACTCGACAGTAACCTACAATTTTATTTAGAGGAATTGATGGATGAAGTGATGAACAACTATCAACCAGAATTAATGACGGCCACGTTGATGGAGGCAAAGACAGGAAATATTTTAGCTACATCTCAGCGTCCTTCATTTGAATTAGACACCAAAAATGGTGTAGAAGCACCTAACTTTCGCTGGAGTAATTTGCTGTTAGAAGAAGCTTATGAACCAGGTTCGACTATGAAAAGTATGATGATCGCGAGTGCGCTGGAAGAAAAGAAATTTGATGAAAATGAACAATTTACCTCCGGAAGTATCAAGGTAGATGATACAACTATCAATGATTGGAATAATGGCGTTGGAGAAGGCAATATGACCTTTCGCCAAGGCTTGGCATGGTCAAGTAATGTCGGAATGGTCACCCTTCAAGAACGCATGCCGGAACTGTGGCAGGAATATCTGACGAAATTTGGCTTTGGTCAGTCGACTAATTTAGGCTTATCTGGCGAGGCAACAGGAGAAATTCAAAATAAAACAACGGTGGATAGAGCGATGACTTCTTATGGACAAGGAATTTCGGTCACTCATCTACAGATGCTTCAAGCCTACACTGCAATCGCAAATGGCGGTAATATGATAAAGCCGAATATTATCAGTAAAATTGTTTCTTCAACAGGAGAAGAAACAACGGTTGAACCAGAAGTGGTAGGAACGCCAATATCCAGTGAAACAGCAAATAAAGTGTTGGAATATATGAAAGATGTAACAACTGATGAGAAATACGGAAAAGGACGAGAATACGCAATGGACGGTCTAAATGTCTCTGCTAAAACCGGAACAGCCGAATTCTTTGAAAACGGCAGCTATCAGAAACAGGATTACCTACATTCAGTTGTGACGATCACCCCTACGGAAAATCCTAAATACATCTTTTATATGACACTTAAAAAGCCTGTATTAAATGGTACATCAGCGAATGACATTATTTCAGGTGTTGCGAACAAATTAGTGAAAAGAGCAATGGTTTCTAATGAATAAATAAAGTTAAACAGAGGTGAAATCACGTTTCCAGTGATTTCACCTCTGTTTCAGACTATCATAATTTAATATCATGAATCGTTTCAGTGATGATCCAGTCATCCATATTTTTATCACGGCGATATTTGAATGGTTCTATCGCTTCTAGTTTATCGATTTCAAAGACAGCTAAACATTTTTTCCCAGCCCATCTTTTATATTGTTCGGTCGACAGGTTTAATTCCTTTTGATAGGTTTCTACAAAAGCGATGGATTCATCTGGCGTCATTTTTTCAGATTCTATTACATCTTTTATAATGGCACGATGAGTTACGATCATGTTTCCGCCAGTTTCAACAAAATAAATGATATCTCCAATTTTTGCTCGACCACCTAAAGGAACTTTTTTTCCAGCTGCTCCGCGAATAATCATCGTTTTTTCATTCGTTAGAAGTTTCTCCAGTTCTTTTGCTTTTGAGTTCAAATAGACTAAGTGTTCAGCTCTACCTTCTTTTGATTGATACCATTCACTGACGGCCATTTTATCCTCTCCTTCAGAATAATTATGCTGGGTTCTTTTTTAGTTTATTCACTAGATCTTCTTCTGGCGTAACATAGAGTGTTTTTTGATTTTCATAAATGACGTAACCAGGTTTAGCGCCATTCGGTTTATGCACAAACTTGACTTGAACATAATCAACAGGTACTTGAGCAGATAAACGATACTTGGAATAATACGCGGCTAAACTAGCGGCTTCAAGCAGGGTCGTTTCAGCTGGTTCATTATCTTTAATGATCACATGAGAACCTGGAATGTCTTTCGCATGCAGCCAAATATCTGTCTTTTTCGCTGAACGAAGGGTCAATTGATCGTTTTGCAAGTTGTTGCGACCAACTAAAATCAATGTACCGTCACTGGAGTAAAATTCTTCTGGTTTACTTTGTTTCGCTTGTTTTTGTTTTTTAGCACTTCGCTTTTTAACATAGCCTTGTTCAATTAATTCCTCACGGATTAGATCGATATCCATTGGTCCGGCAATTTCTAATTGGGCTAATACAGATTCTAAATAACTGATTTCTTGAGCAGCTTGTTCGATTTGAGCATGAACGATTTTAACGGCATTTTTAAGCTTCTGATATTTTTGGAAATACTTTTGAGCATTTTGATTAGGTGTTAAAGCCGGATTTAATTTTATTTTCAGCGGCCGGTCTTCATCATAGTAATTGGCCAACTCGACCATTTCCGCTCCTTTTGGCACCTGACTCATAAAAGTTGTTAAAAGCTCACCGTCTCGTCGAAAGTTTTCCGCAAGTTCAGTATCGGCTAAGGTTTGTTTCAGCTTGATGATTTTTGTTTGGTTTCGTTTCAGTTCATTTTCTAGCTTACGGATCAATTCGCCACCTTGTTGCTTCACTCGATCTTTTTCAGCTTTTCCTCCATAAAAGGCATCAAGTAGTTCGCTTAACGTTTGATAGGTTGTTTGCGGTCCCTCTAATGATGAAAAGGGAAGAGGTGTGAAGTATTCTTTTTTCTTTGTTGTAGTCAAAGTTGGTGTCGTGTTTTCAAGCAGCTCGGACCAGAATGTTTCCCAAACAGACATTTTTTCATTTGGGCGCTCATTTAAAAGAAAAGCAAGTTCCTCTGCCGTGTCTCGACCTAATCCTTGAAACTGCGATTGAAGATACTTCCCATCTAAAACAGCCGCTTGAGATAAGAGTTCAAATACTTTTTCTTTGCTTGCTGTAAAAGGATTTTGTGACTCTTGCTTAGGCGGATCGATATATTCGACACCAGGAAGCAAGGAGCGATAACTATTTTGAGAACTACCGATGTGTTTGATGGCATCAAGAATTTTTCCGTTCTCTTTGTTCATCAAAATGATTGTACTGTGTCTGCCCATCAATTCGACGATCAAAACAATATTTTGCAGATCACCAAGTTCATCTCGTTTCGTAAAAGTAAAATGAACAACACGATCATTGTCGACTTGATGAATCTGATCTAAGATTGCGCCTTCTAAAAATTTACGAAGCATCATTACAAAATTTGGCGGCGTATCTGGATTTGCATAAGCGATTTCGGTTAATTGGATACGGGCATAGCTTGGGTGCGCAGATAATAGTAATTTATGGTTTTTCCCTTTGGATCGTATAACTAAAACAACTTCGTTTTCATAAGGCTGATGAATTTTTGAAATTCGGCCTGTTACTAAAGCTTCAGACAATTCTGAAACCATGGTATGTGTAAATACGCCATCAAATGACATAAACATCCCTCAATTCTATAAACATAATAGTACTATTATAACGGAGTTCCCTTTATTTATAAAGGAAGTGAAAAATAAATTGAAAAAAATGAGGAAATCATAACAAGTGTGTTGTAAATCTCTGCGTATTTTTGAGATGTTTAGTATAATAGATGAAGTAACAGTTTTTAAAATAGGGAGGCAAGCTTTATGGTAAAAAGACTAATTAGTGCAAGCTATAGTGAAGTAGCAAGTATGACCGCTCAAGAATTAAAGCAGTCGATCAAAGCAAGTGAAGGACGGACGATTCTTTCAGAAAATGTTGTGGCTGCATCGCCGCAAGCTGGAGATATCAGTAATGCAGAAGTTGCTGCAGCATTTGGAGCAGATTTAATTCTATTGAATCTTTTTGATTGCTTCAACCCAATCGTACAAGGCATTCCTGGAATGTCATTGGAAGAAGTGATGAATTACTGGCAGCATCCTGAAGAAAATCAAGTTAATCCGATTCCAATCTTAAAGAAATTAGTTGGCCGACCAATCGGAGTCAACTTAGAACCAGTTGATGAGTCTTCAGCGATGTTCAGCGAAAAATTAGAAATTAGTAAAGGTCGTACAAGTTCAAAAGCAACCATTCAAAGAGCAGAAGAAATGGGTGTGGACTTTATCTGTCTAACAGGTAATCCGGGAACGGGTGTAACCAATGCGGAAATTGCTAAAGCGGTAAAAGTGGCAAAAGACAATTTTTCAGGTTTAATCATTGCTGGTAAAATGCATAGTGCTGGTTCAGATGAACCGGTTGTTTCTACTGAGGCAGTAGAGGCATATGCTAAAGCTGGGGCAGATATCCTATTATTGCCGGCTGTTGGGACAGTTCAAGGATTTGCAGAAGAGGATATGAAAGCCGCTGTAGCAATTGCTAAAAAATATGATTTATTGACGATGTCAGCGATTGGAACAAGTCAGGAAAGCGCGAGTAAAGAGACGATTCGCCAAATCGCTTTATTGAATAAAATATGTGGAGTAGATATCCAGCATATTGGTGATGCAGGATATGGCGGTTTAGCTCCTGTAGAAAATATTTATGAAATGTCACTTGCGATTCGCGGAATGCGTCATACCATCAATCGGATGGCTCGTTCAGTTAATCGATAAAACAAAAAAGTATTTAGCACCGAAAAAATAGCAAGAAATCCACAAAATTTTGACGAACATTTTTGTGGATTTTCTTGCTATTTAAAGTTGCTTTTTTCTAGTAAGTTATTACAAGTCTTAAGCCTAAAATAAAACTGATTGTTACTTTTGTTGCGGAGGTTCCTCCATTTTAAGCATCAGACCAAACTTTTTCGGCGATGGTTTTGACTAATTCGATCTTTTTCCATTGATCCTCTTCCGTTAAATGATTTCCTTCGTGCGTTGAGGCAAAACCGCACTGTGGAGATAAACAAATCTGTTCTAGTGGAACAAATTGACTTGCTTCTTTGATTCTGGCGATAATCGCTTCAGGATCTTCTAATTCACCTTTTTTACTTGTAATCAAGCCTAAAACGATTCGTTGATCTTGCAGCTCCTTAAGAGGTTCAAAACCTCCAGAGCGCTCATCGTCATATTCTAAAAAGAATCCATCGAATGCATTGATCGAAAATAAATTTTTCGCAATTGTTTCATAAGAACCATTGTATAACCAGTGAGACTGAAAGTTCCCTTTGCAAAAATGGAAGGTTACAGCTAAATCCGCTGGTTTTTTTGCCAATGCTTGTTCTGTGACATCTTGGAAATCTTGCAATAGTTGATCAGGATCTAACCCATTTCCTTTAATCATTTCACGGAAACGCTCATCAAATAATCCACCCCAGCTAGTATCATCCAACTGTAGATAGCGACAGCCAGCATCGTAAAATGCTTGTATTGCATCTTGATAAGTCGTGATTAAATCTTGTTTGAATGCTGCTAATGAATCATACACTGGATTTTCATTATACTGTTTTGATAAAATCAATGAATCTAAAAAAATCATATTTGGACCAGGAATCGTTTGTTTAGCTAAAACAGGAGCTGCATGCTCTTGAGTAAAACGAAAATGCTCTAAAAAAGGATGATTCTGTGAAAAGGAGAGGGGACTACTTACAAATGTTCCCTGTGCTTCCGTTGTGATGCCAAATGCAGTTGTTTGGAAGTCGTAAACAGTGATGCCGTTTAATCCAGCGATAAAGTCTAAATGCCACCAACGTCGGCGAAATTCACCATCTGTGACTGCGTGTAGACCAGCCTGTTTTTGCTGTTCGATCAATTGAATAATTTCTTGATCTTCAACTTGGGTTAATTCTTTTTTTGAGATTGTTCCTTCTGCAAAAGCTTGACGAGCTTTTTTTAATGTATCCGGTCGTAAAAAACTACCAACGATATCGTAGCGAAAAGGGATTTTACTTGAAGTATTTGTCATAATTGTTCCTCCATTAATTCAGTTTAATTAAAAATAAAAAAGAGGATGGAGCAGTGCAGTCCTGTTCCAATAAAATAAGAAGGGATTACTGCTGCTTCCACCATCTATTTGGATTCCATGTGAATGAGCTATGACGCAAAGAGTTATGTGCTGCATATTATTTAGAAAAGACAGCCTTCTTGTTCTGTGAATCATCTTTTTCATTAAATGAGACGCTCTTATGAATATCATAAAATAGCATTTTTTCATCGTATTTTAATTTATTCATCATTAATGAAAGTATAGGCTAGGTCAAAATGTTTGTCAACAGATGCTTGATGGTCATTTATGTCGTCTGTTCTTCCAATTCTAAAAGTAGATGCTGAATCAGTAGAGCTGCTTCTTCTGGAAGTGCATTGTAGCCAGCCATTAAAGTCCTTTGTTCTTGAATAAAATGTAATCGACGCTCAAAATTTGTTCGTATTTTTTTTAGATAGGTTGGGTCGTCGAATGTAGGTTCTAATGTTTCAATGGGGACATAACTCATTGCTGTTAAAGGACCAAATGGAATAAAATGATCCTCGTGATCAATAATCAATTCGATACAAGCGAGTGTCTGGTCAGGTGTAATTTTTTCCTTATTAAAGTAGCCTGTATTCAAGATATAGCAGGTAACCTGTTGTTTTTCAAAAAGCTCTTTAAAATTGTAATAATCTTCGGCTAACGGATAACAGCGAAATGGATTTGCAAAAGGTTCGATAACTAGTTCATCCAAGTTTGTTTCAGGAGTAACATTTTCAGCAGTAGAACGTTTTGTAGCCAATGTTAAGCCGAAGACAGCAGCGAGGACAGGATCATCGATTCTAACAATTGGCGGTAGACTGTCGTCTTTCATGATCCAATAGACCGCATCTAACTTTTCAGAAACAGAATCAATTCGATTCGGAGTTGCAAAACGAGATTTAACTGTTCGACCATTATTATTTCTGATGTCTTCTGTCACTAAAACCTTTTGATTTTTTTCATCAAGGGTGACACCAAGATTATGGCCAGTCAAGAAATACTTTATGCCGGGATCTTTCATCGGATAATCTTGGGTTTTATCAAAATAAGCAGGTTCCAATGCAACAGTAGAACCATCCTCTTTTGAAATAATAAAAGCATCGTCATGTAAAACGGAGACAGCATAGTTATGCTGATGTTCAGCTAAAGTAATCGTTGACTTACCAGAACCAGATAGTCCAAAGACAGCCATCGTATAGTTTGAATCAGCCAGACGATATTGTTTGAGACCACCATGACAAGCAATAAAACCATTACGATGAGCGATTGCCCAGGCAAGAGTCAATGTGGCCTTTTTCAACTCTCCAAAATAGCGAAGTCCCAAAACTGCAGCGACATTATGCTCTGGATCGATCAGTACAAGTCCGTCAGGAAAATCAGGATGATGCCACTCAGGATCAGCATATAAATAAATATCACCTTCTGTATACGCCGTTGACGTGGAATAAAGAGCCTGATACTCTGGCGTTAGACATTGAAAATTCAGCAGATAAGCATAAAGACTATGCTCAAATCCTTTAGGTAGTTGAAGATGCGCTTTGATCATAAATGTTTCAGAAAGTCCGATGATCGCTTCACAAGAGTAAAATTCTTTGTTGCAGCCGTTATAAATAGCTTCACGTAAAATACCGCTATAGAGTTGTTCATCCACGCCTGGCTGACCGATCACTTTTCTAGCGGCAGCAGTCCGTCCAACAATTTTTCCATCATTTGCAACTAATACTTTTCCATCACTAGGTAATCCCAATTTTTCTGGCGCATAAATCGGCAGATCTGTGACGATACTTCCAGAAGCCGCTTTAGCGAGATGATAGCTTTCACTGAGCTGGTTGATCTTAGTGACATTATTCCTATAAAAGCTTGTTTCAATGATGCTTCGAAAAGTAGAGAGTAATGGATTTTTCTTTGTGATTTGTTCGATTGTTATTTTCTCGATAGAACTCATAGTCATCCCTCCTAGTTTTGTCATGTTCATTTTATCACAAAAAATACCGCTTACAAAATGCAGGTGGACAAATTTTAACTACGCAAAAGAGAATATGAAATTTTTCGATTATTTGAAATGAAGGGGAGATAAATATTTAATACTAGGAAAAAAAAAGAAGTACAGGTATAATATAAGTGAAAAGTTGTAAGGAGAGAAGCAAGTGAAGAAAAATTTTATTGATACAAAAGATGATATTATGATTTATTTGAATAAACAAAAAAAGCTAACGGCGATTATCATTGGAGCAGTTGTTGTATTTATTATCAGCTTGTTTTTGATTGTACCTAGAGTACAAGCCAATATTCGTGCTTCCCAAATCGATTCATTAGTCAGTGAAACGACATTAGCTAAAAAAGCTAATTATTTAAATGCGAAGACAGCAGATGAAGAAATTAGTGAAAAAACAGCAATGACCGTTTTATTTACAGTTCCTAGTGGGAAAACCTATGATGATACAATCAAAGTCTTAAAAGATCCAGAACAAATGAAGTCGCTTAACCGTAGTATCTTTATTTACCCTATTGTCTATAATGCGAAAAAAGTAGAAGACAAATACAAATTAAAGCAAGATGAAGCAACCGTTATCTTTTTTGAAAATGGCAAAGAGAAAAATAGATTTGTTTTAAATGACGAGCAAGAACTAAAAACAACACTGATACCAGCCTTAAATCAGTTGCCATTAGCCAGTGTTGAACCATCTGCACAAACGCCAGAAGCAAATACAACACAGTCAACAACCGAGACAACGCAAACAACTGAAGAATCACAAGGACTTGAGGATCAAGGGCAAGTTCCTGAGCAACCAGCTGAAGTAGAGCTTCCAGCAGAGTAAAGCAACTATTTAGAAAGAGGGGCTTATGATGAAAGAATTATTTTTTATCCTATTACTGGGTCTTTTGTTTATGAAACCTAAGCTAGAGCGTGTTTATGTGAGAAGTGATCGCCGTGACAGGGATTAAATGGCGGGAGTTGGCAACTGATTTGTTAAAAAAGAGGACTCAGAGAGTTACTGAGTCCTCTTTCAATAGGGATCACTTGAAAAAAGTTCGAATAAATGAAACGATTCGTTTAAGCCCTTTCGATGAATTTCGTTATGAATCTTTAAAATGGTATCAGGATCCTAAGAGCATGCGCAATATTGTCGGCGCTGAAACAACTTACAGCAAAGAGCAGATCCAGCAAATGTACAGCTGGCAAAACACGCATGGCTTGCTTTATTATATCGAGTATCATGATGGCCGGAACTACCAGACGATCGGAGATGTTTGGTTAGCAGAGGATGATTATGCGATTGTGATCGATCAAAAGTTTCAAAACCGTCATATAGGTAGAACTGTAACTAAATATTTTATCTATAAAGCAAAGAAACTAGGGAGAGATTGCATTACGGTCAGTGAGATATTCAACTGGAATAAAGCGTCTCAAAAAATGTTTACTCGTTTAAATTTCTATCCTTACAAGCAACAAAAAGATAGCTGGAGCTATCAAAAACGATTGAAAAAGCAGCCTTCACAAGAAAAAGAGTAAATTAAATTGTGTTTTCACCTTTTTTGGACTTGACGAACAAATGATTCGTAGTGTAGACTACTTTTAACAGAGAAACTATAGGAGTGATTACATGACTAAACTATCAAAACCATTAGAGCAATTGAATAATTCATGGCAAAACTGGCGTAGATAGTTGTATGTATGATGCTCTCATAGATACAACAAATTAGAAGCTATTTCTAAAGTTTGTATCTATGTCGGTTTATTAGTGATGATGTGTGACCGCATAGATGAATCATCTATGCGGTTTTAGTTTGAAAACAACGACCGCTCCTTTTAAGGATTTGTCGTTGTTTTTTTGTTTTAATTATTTATTATTGAGGGGGAAAAGAAATGAGAAAAAATCGATTGACCATTGTTGTAGCGGCTATTATTCTCTTTTTAATTGGTTCATTTTTTGTTGAAAAAAAAGAGACGGCAAAGGAAAAGCTGCCGACAGTTGGAGTGCTGCAGTTTGTCAGTCATCCTGCATTAGATCAAATATATAAGGGAATTCAAGCAGGCCTGAAAGATGAAGGATATGAAGAAGGAAAAAATATGAAACTTGTTTTTCAAAATGGTCAAGCGGATCAAAGTAAGCTTGCTACGATGAGCCAACAATTAGTACAAGAAAAAAAATCTGATGTTCTCATCGGAATCGCTACTCCAGCGGCACAGGCATTAGCAAATACGACTTCGGAAATACCGATTGTACTTGGTGCGATTACTGATCCGGTGAGTGCCGGTTTAGTGGATAGTAATGAAAAGCCAGGAAGAAATATCACTGGCGTTAGTGATAAATCACCAGTTGATGCTCAATTTGATTTAATTGCCCAACTGGTACCCAAGAGTAAGAAAGTCGGGATTCTTTATGCTTCATCTGAGGAAAATTCAAAATACCAAGTGGAAGAGGCAAAGAAAATCGCTGAAGAAAAGGGAATGACGGTTAAAACATTTGCTGTACCTTCTAGTAATGAAATTGCTCAAACCGTTCAGGTAATGACCAGTGAAGTGGAGCTCATTTATATTCCGACAGATAACACGATCGCTAATGCCATGCAAACAGTGGTCAGTGAAGCCGATAAAGCAAAAGTTCCGATTTTTCCTTCAGTAGATACGATGGTTGAGCAAGGCGGTGTTGCAACAGTAGGTATCAACCAATTTGACTTAGGTGTACAGACTGGTAAAATGGCTGCCGCAATTTTGTCAGGTAAATCTCAAGCTGCAACAACACCTATCTATACGTTTAAAACAGGTGACATCATTATCAATCAAAAACAAGCGGATAAATTAGGGATAACACTTCCTGACAATATCCGATCAAAAGCGAAAATCATAGAATAGAAAAAGGAGTGAAACAAATGATTGTTTCTGCAATAGGACAAGGTATGCTATGGGCAATACTAGGGTTAGGAATTTTCATGACCTATCGCATTTTAAATTTTCCGGATATGACAACAGAAGGCTCATTTCCATTAGGCGGAGCCGTTTGTGTCACCGCAATTACGTCGGGGATTCATCCGATTTTTGCAACATTATTAGGTGTTTTAGCGGGAATGTGCGCAGGATTAGTGACAGGGTTACTGTTTACAAAAGGAAAAATACCTGTGATTTTAGCAGGAATCTTAGTGATGTCCGGTTTAAACTCAGTCATTCTATATGTGATGCAAACACCAAATCTTTCTTTATTGAACCAACCAAAAATTCAAGATTTCTTTCTAAGTTTAAACTTACCAAACTATTATGATATTGTTTTTTTAGGTGTTATTTTCCTTGTGATCATTATTAGCTTACTATTGTTTTTCTTTAATACAAATCTGGGACAAGCGTACATTGCTACAGGTGATAATGAACATATGGCTCGGTCCCTTGGAATCAAAACAGATTCAATGAAGATTTTAGGGCTGACGTTATCGAACGGTGTGATCGCTTTGTCGGGCGCATTGATTGCTCAAAATGATGGTTATGCAGATGTGAACAAAGGAACAGGCGTGATCGTTATTGGTTTAGCATCAATTATTATTGGAGAAGTGCTTTTCGGGGAATTAACGTTTGCAGAACGTTTGGTTGCTATTGTAGTTGGTAGTATTATCTATCAGTTGCTTATCTTACTAGTAATCAAATTAGGCTTCGATACGACCTATCTAAAAATATTCTCTGCTGTTATTTTAGCATTGTGTTTAATGATCCCTCAATTAAAAAAGGCGCTGAATCTTCACTTTTTACCCGAAAAGGAGGTTGAAAAATGAGTACAGTACTTGAACTTAAAAATGCGACGAAAAAAATCGATAATGGCTTGAATGAAACAAAAGTGATTTTAGATCATATCAATCTAACCATCGAGCAAGGTGAATTTGTAACAGTTTTAGGAGGTAATGGCGCTGGTAAAAGTACACTATTTAATAGTATTGCTGGAACGTTGGCCTTAAGCGAAGGTGATCTGTTCATTAATGATCAGAAAATTACTCATTATTCTGAAGAAAAGCGTGCTGACTTTTTCTCACGGGTTTTCCAAGATCCTAAGATGGGAACAGCGCCTAGAATGACTGTTGCAGAAAATTTGCTGCTGGCTATGTATCGAGGTCAGAAAAGACGATTACGTTTAAGAAAAATCAATGAACAGAGGGCCTTTTTCACAAAAATTTGCAGTGAAATCGGCAATGGATTGGAAAATCATTTGGATACACCATGTGGGAATCTTTCTGGTGGACAAAGACAGGCTTTAAGTTTGCTGATGGCAACCTTAACAAAACCTGATCTGCTTTTATTGGATGAGCACACTGCAGCATTAGATCCAAAAACCTCAAAACAGTTGATGCATTTGACTGACCAGCGCATTAAAGAAGCAAATTTGACTTGTTTAATGATTACTCACCGAATGGAAGATGCCCTTCAATATGGAAATCGTCTGATCGTTTTGCAAAAAGGACAAATCATCAAGGATTTGAATAAAGAAGAAAAAACAAAACTGACATTGCAAGATCTATTGCTATTTTTTGAAGAGGAAGCAGAAATAGCCGTTGATTGATAAAAGAGGAGCCAAAACTACACCTTCGTTTTGGCTCCTCTGTTATCTAAAATGTTTTTCACCAGTCGTTCGACGATACCTGTTACCATAAATCCAGCCGCAATCGCTCCAGCGGTCATGATTACTTTGATAATTAAGTGCACACCACTGATATAATCGCCAAGAACAATACTTCGAACGGCTTGATAGGCTGGACCACCAGGTACTAAGGGAACAAGACTAGGGATATTAAAAATAGTCATAGGCATTTTTTTTCTACGTGAAAAGAAAATACTCATCAAGCCAATGCCGATAGCGCCAAGGAAGTTAGCGAAAATCGCACCAGCCTCTAAATTTTTGGTAGACCAGAAAATCATCCAGCCAACAACACCGGTGATGCCGCATGCGTTGAGCAATTTTCTAGGTACATTTGTAACAATTCCAAATGTAACAGTACTTAAATAGCTAAATAAAATATGAACCACAATCGTCAAGATGATTTCTCCTTACATAAATAATTTAAAAATAATTGCAATACCGATACCAATAGAACCTGCTACAAAAATTGCTTCAGTTGCGCGTGCGGTTCCGCTTAGTAAATGTCCAGCCAAGATATCTCGGAAGGAATTAGTAATTGCCACGCCAGGGACTAACGGCATCACTGCCCCAATAATGATATTGTCAATATTGCCAGCCAAATGAAACCTCACTGCTAAATAGGCTAATAATCCTATCGTAAAAGAAGCCAAAAAATCGTCTAAAAATTTGATGCTCAGCCATGCATTTGTAAAATAGGAAACACAAAATCCAGCCATTCCAATAAAGAACGTCGCAAAAAAATCATCCCAGCTACCACCAAAAATATACATTAAAGTACAGCTGACAATTCCTGCAGCTATGATCTGCAGTGTGATTGAATAAGTGGGGACTTCAGAATTAATATTGGCCAGCTTTTGATTTAATTCTTCTAAAGTGATCTCTTGATTAGCAAATTGACGTGAAAGCGTGTTGACGAGTGCTACTTTTTCTAAATTGATACTTCGCTCTGTCACATTCTCCAGTTGTGTAAAATTACTAGAACGAAACCCCATAAACAGCCCAGTGGCAGTAACGTAACTAACACTTTCTTTTTGCCCAGCATTTTCTGCGATTCGATTCATTGTATCTTCGACACGATACACTTCAGAGCCGCTTTCAGTCATTATTTTTCCTGCCAACAGGCAAGTATCTAAGATTAATTGTATGTTGTTTTGCTTTACATTATCCATGAGTAAAACTCCTTGCAGTAAAATATACGTAAAGTCAGTGTATCACTTTTCTTCAGGGTTTTAAATGGATTGTGCTTTTACTTTTCGTGAAAATAGTTATTTTTACAAAGTGAATTGCTTAAAATTTGCTTAGAATACTAAAGAAACACTAAAAAAACATAGGAAAGTTCACAGATACACAAAACTTCCTTGCATTTTCTATCTAAAAGTCCTATCCTTATGGTAACAAACCAAAGGGGTCTAGATATTATGGACAAACAGTGGTCACTTTATTCAATAAGCAGTTTGATTTTACTCGTATTATTAGTAAAAACATTTGAGCAAGGGCATATTGCCTTGAGTATTTTTCTACTAGTACTCTTATTGATTCAAGTGACAGGAGCAGTTATCTGTGTACATCAAAAAAGACATAAAAAAGAAATCCCATCTTCTAAATAAGAAGTGGGATTTTTTGTTATGTCCATTCATCAAATCAAATCAAAATGTTTTAAGGCATGAACAATACCGCCATCTGTATTGTTTTTAGTAACATAACTTGACCGTTCTTTTAGTTCAATACGTGCGTTACCCATGGCGATTTTATGCTCACATGCGTCAAACAAGGCAAGATCATTGATGCCGTCTCCAAAAGCAAATGTAGGGACTTTAGGCAAGTTCAACGTTTGAAATAAATTTTTGACACCAGATCCTTTTGATACCCCTTTTCGAACCGTATCAATCGAATAAGGACCGTTTCGATAAAAGGTCATTTCAGGAAAGTGCTCTAGATAATGTTCATCTCCATCTTCTGAGAGAACTAGCATCATATTAACAGGTCTATTTTCACTATTTGTCGTATCGATCACAGGTGGTTTTGAATGAATAAATTTGTAGGCATTTGTAACGATTTCATTGTGCCCAGAACACCAAATATGACGATCATTATAGTAAGAAATTTCATGACCAAGTTGTTTTACATGCATGTGCATCTTGGCGCATTCTTCCGGTGTAAATTCATTCGAATAAACACTTTTCCCTTCAACTTGAATGAACTGACCATTCATGACGATTGCTGAATCGATGCCGCTGTCTTTCATAATAGTTTCAATTTCAACCAGTGTACGTCCGGTCGCAATCATCGGTAGGACATGATTTTCTTTCAACGCCTGAATAGCTGTAGTGATTTCTTGAGTAATTTGTGATTTTTCATTTAATAATGTTCCGTCTAAATCAAAAAAAGCAACTGCTTGGATGTTTTCCATAAATTTTCAACGTCCTTTCATCCTTAATCTTATCAAAAATCGAAGAAAAGACAAAGCTTTTTTGAAGAAAGATAGAAGTTATTGGAGCTAGGTGATTTTTAGAGTATAATATAAGTGACGTTAATTATAATGGAAAGAGGCGACAATACAATGAATGTACTAATGATAGAAGATAATGAATCTGTATCAGAAATGATGCAAATGTTTTTCTTAAATGAGGGATGGGAAGCAACTTTTAAATACGATGGTAAAGAAGGGCTGGATGCTTTTTTAGAAATGCCGGAGAAATGGGACATGATCACCCTCGATTTAAATCTACCTACGATGGATGGTATGTCTGTTTGCCGAGAGGTACGGAAGGTCTCAAATACTGTACCGATCATCATGCTTACAGCCAGAGATTCTGAAAGCGATCAAGTGATCGGCTTAGAAATGGGCGCAGATGATTATGTAACTAAACCGTTTAGCCCGCTAACATTGATTGCGAGAATCAAAGCGCTGCACCGACGTTCTGAAATTGGAGAACATATTGACAGTTCAACACTTTCAGATGATAAATTTGATGTAGCAACCGATCATTTCAAAATGAACACAAAGACGAGGGAAGCGTATTTGGATGATAAACAAATCGATGGATTGACACCCAAAGAATTTGATTTACTATATACGTTAGCGAAAAAACCAAGACAAGTTTTTTCACGTGAGCAGCTTCTTGAAATGGTGTGGGATTATCAATATTTTGGTGATGAACGAACCGTCGATGCCCACATCAAGAAATTACGTCAAAAAATTGAAAAAGTTGGACCGCAGGTGATCCAAACCGTGTGGGGTGTAGGGTATAAATTTGATGATTCTGGAGTCGCTTAGATGAAATATTTACATCAGCAATTACTCGCTTTTTGGGGTGTGATCATTTTAATTATTTTGATCGTGGGGACCTCATTCACGCAACTAACTAAAAAAACCTTACAAGATACAAACTATGAACAGTTAAGAGGGTACGCTAAATCCGCCTGGCAAGCAAAGGATTCAATCAATCGGCAACCTGGAATGACAGATCAGGACACTTGGAATGCATCATTTCATTTGTTTGAGGGCTTTTTAAGCAATCAAGACGTTCAATTTGTTTTTTATGATATGAATATGAATGTTCAATATCCATTGAATCCAGAAAAAAAATTAGATGATTCTGTGATCAAAGCGAATTGGTCTGGTTTGATGGAAGGAAAACAGGAATATGCAACTGTCGACAAAGATATCTATGGGACTAAGCAAGTCTCTTCTTATGTGATGCTTCCTGTGACGATGACAGATATTCAATCCCAGCAAAATACGATCATTGGAGCGTTAGTGGTCACACAGCCGGCAAAAAATGTTTCAGATAGCATGGATGCGATCACCTCCAATTTATTTAAAGGATTTATTATATCAAGTATCGTTGGTTTATTTTTAAGCTATTTCTTTGCCAGTTTCCAAGTGAAACGAATCAATCGAATGCGAAAAGCAACGAAAGAAATCACGAGTGGAAATTTCGATGTGAAATTGGCAACGCATGATAAGGACGAATTCGATGACTTAGCTGAAGACTTCAATAAGATGGCTGAATCCTTGAAAGAATCCCGAGAAGAAATCGATCGTCAAGAGGAACGGCGTCGACAATTTATGGCGGACGCTTCTCATGAAATGAGAACGCCTTTAACAACGATCAATGGCTTGCTGGAAGGTCTTCAATATGATGCGATTCCAGAAAGTCAAAGAGAAAATGCCATCAAACTAATGCAAAATGAAACATCACGATTAATCAGATTAGTGAACGAGAATTTAGATTATGAAAAAATCCGAACGAATCAGATTAGCATTGTTGTGAAGAAATTCGATGCCACAGAAACATTGAAGAACATCTTAACGCAATTAGAAGCAAAAGCTGAGTCAGCTAACGACCGTTTAATTTTAGAAACGCAAGAGTCGATCGATGTGTACGCTGATTATGACCGTTTTGTTCAAATCATTGTCAACATTATCCAGAATGCGATCCAGTTTACCCAAGATGGAGAAATCCGCGTAAGCCTTCAAAAAGGGTATTTGGAAACGATTGTCACTATCACGGATACGGGTATCGGCATGTCAGAAGAACAAGTTCAAAATATTTGGGATCGCTATTATAAAGTTGACCCTTCAAGAAAAAATACAAAATATGGTGAATCAGGTCTTGGCTTATCGATCGTTCAGCAACTGGTCCGGCTGCATAAAGGCAAGATCAATGTGGAAAGCACAGAAGGAGAGGGAACCAGCTTTACGATCTCTTTCCCTGACGTAGAAATTCAAGATGAAATGTAAATAAAAAACGATCAAGATTAGCTTGATCGTTTTTTTATGCTATATTAATGATTTTATCTACATAAGGACTTTCAGCAATCTGAATGTCATTGGTTAATACGAGGATCGCTTTTTTCTTTTCTTTAGTAATTTTTTGCAATAGGGGCAGGAGTTCCTGACGTTGACTTATCGATAATTTTTGAAAGATATCATCGATAATGATAATGTCTTTATCGATCAATAAAAATTGGACTAGCTGTAGCTTGATTAATTCTAAAGTAGTTAAGTCACTTTCTGATTTCAGCAAGCTGTCAGTTGATAAACCAACATATTGAAAGTGTTGAGTAAGCAGCTGCTTTTTGTCTTTTTCCTTGATCGACGTACCAACAAACAAATTTTCTTGAATGGAAAGATAAGGTAAGAAGGTATTTTCAGACAAAATAAATCCGATTGCCATAGACTGTTTCAAGTCAAATGTCTTGTCGATAAGGAAATAAAAGTCTGCCTGAATACTTTGTTGATTTTCTAATATAACTGTCATATGCTGTTCTTGGAACAGTTCGTTAAAACGTCCATTTGTCCAAAAAGCTTCCAGAGAAAAATCCATTCAATCACGTCCTTAATTAATACTGTGGTCGTTTCTTTAAAAACGTATAAGATGAAGCAATAGTGCTTATTGTTGCTGCGACAATAAGTAATAAGCTATTTTTAATAAATGCAGTGCTGATGTTATGTGTGTCCAAATTAGTGATTCCAAGTGAAATGAAGTTTGTATTGCTGTTTGTGTGCATAATTTGATTTGGTGTACTCTCGATAATAGCGTTAGAAGAGAAAAAGGCTACACGTTCCAATCCTAATAGTTGACTGAGCCACGGCTTGATAGACGTCAAAAGAAATTCATACGTGTGCTGACAAACCAATAAAGCGACTGCAGTGAAGAGAACTCCGGCAAGTAATGGAATAAGCGTTTCTAAAACAGCTTGCTTAATGATGAAGTGATTTTTAAATCCCATGATTCGCCATTTTAGCATATCTTGTTTTTTTATCTGTATTGCTGAAAAAATCAAACCACAGATAAAAATTAAGGCAACGACTAAAAGTACTATGTACATCACTGAATATAGGTGTATCAGTTTTTGATAATTTTTTACATAAATTGAGATATTCGCTAATTCTTTGACTTCTGTATAAAAAATATTCTCAATATCGATAAGATTTAACAGACTAGTCGATAGAGTAAGAAAAAGTATCGAAAAAATTCCAAGACTAAAAGAAATTTTTTTATGATAGGAAACGCTAGCAAAGGCGTAACGTATGTTTTTCAAATAGATTCACCTCACATAAATCAGTATAGAATAAGAATATGAATAATCTATGAAAAAGGTATAAAAAAGCTTGAGTAAATTACTCAAGCTTTCGTGTTTATCAGTTATTTATTTGACTTTAAATAGTCTTGATAAGATTCAGTATGGTACTTATCAACAGTAGAAGTGTTTTTATTCTTGCTATAAACGCTTGTTGAAGAACTGCCTTTTTTAGATTCGATTTTTTTCATTTGCTCCAGCTGATCTTTGTAATTGTAATTGTCTGGATTTACAGGAGTCAATCCGCTATTTGTATAGAAGCGTAAGAGATCACCATTTGTTGTTTGGTCAGACATTTCCAATTGTAAGCTGATTTTATCTTTCAACGCTTTTGTTTCCTGCAATTCTTCTTCTGTAGGTTCAGTGATCAAACGTCCAGTTGCTGTTTCATAGATGTTTGAGCCGAGCATTGTATATTTAGGTGAAACATAGTTTCCATTTCTAAAGGCTACAAGTTGTTCATTTTCTTTAGAGAATAAATCTTGTCCCATTTGAATATAATTTTTTGTATCAATGCCTAACAGGTGAAGCAGGGTTGGTAACGCATCGATTTGACCGCCATAAGTATGATTGATTCCACCATTTGTTTGGCCTGGAATATGAATCATATAAGGCACACGCTGCATTGTAGAGTTATCAAAGTCATTCCACGTAGATTTTGATTTGCCAACAAGTTCAGCGAGATTTTTGTTCCGAGAAGTCGAAACACCGTAATGGTCGCCGTATAGCACGATTACTGAATTATCATATAAGCCAGAAGCCTTTAGGTAGTTGAAGAATTCTTCAACAGATTTATCTAGGTAGTTTGCTGTTGCGAAATAACCATTGATTGTTTCATCAGATGTTTGCGCAATCGGGAACCCGGCTTCGTCATTCGTGAATTGTGAATACGGGTAGTGATTAGAAACAGCAATAAATTTAGAATAAAACGGTTGTTGTAAATGTTCCAAATATTGCACGGATTGATTGAAGAATGGTTTGTCATGCAGTCCGTATTGGAATGAGTTATCTTCGTTTACATCATAGTAGCTAGCATCAAAGAAGTAGTCATAGCCTAAATGCTTATAGGTTTCGTTACGGTTCCAAAAGTTTCCAGCATTCCCGTGGAAGACAGCGCTAGTATAACCTGCTTCTTGATCTAAAATTGCTGGAGCAGCTTCAAAGGTATTTTTGCCGCCGACTTGTGTAAATAAAGAACCTTGGTCTAAACCAAATAATGAGTTTTCAAACATCGTTTCTGCATCACTTGTTTTTCCTTGTCCAACTTGATGGAAAAAGTTATCGAAACTGTAGGTACTATTATTATGGAAAATACTGTTTAAAAATGGCGTAACTTCATGGTCAACACCGTTTTCATCCTTCAATTTATAGTCGATCAAAAATTGTTGGAAGCTTTCTAAATGGATATAGATAACATTTTTTCCTTTAGCGATCCCAAATGTATCAGGGTTTGGCGCTGCATAGTGTTCTTTTACGTAATCAGAAACAGCATCCATATCATTTTCACTAGCTTCCGCACGAACTTGGTTTGTTTGGTAGGTAGTGACACCATCATAGACGGTAAAAGCATTCAAACCTAAGAATTTAACGATGTAGTCACGAGAAAATTGACGACCTAATAATTGTGGTCTAGCTGTTTCAGCTAATGTTAAGTTTGCCGCGAAAAATAGGGCAGATAATAAGCTCATTGAAACGGCGACTCTCGCTCTGACAGGACGTTCATCCATCTTGATTTTTTTAGTGATCAATAGAATACCGATGATAATGAAGTCAAGCCAATAAAGCACATCATAGGGTCTAAACAAACGTAACGCGCTTTCGCCAAGTCCACTGGCAACTTTACCAGCACCAAGCATCGTATTTACAGTGATAAAATCAGTGAATTCTCTGTAATAGGTCACATTTGAGAAAAGAAGTAAACTGACTAAGAAATAAATCACCATCATTGTTATATACGAGGCTTTCTTTCTTCTCACATATAATGCAATCGCCAATAAGAAAAAGGTAGAGGCAATCGGATTAATGAAGAGGATGAAATACTCAAAGGCATTCTCAATACGTAAATGAAAATCAACTACATAAGCAAAAATCGATTTCAACCAAATCATTACACCAATGAAAAGAAACAACCCCATGCGAGTGTTCAGAAAATTAGGTGTATGTATTTTTTTTAAAATATTCAAAGTTAACGTATCCTTTCTACAATCAAATCTAAAAGAAAGTGGTGAAAAATCTTCACAAACTTTACATATACAGTGTCAATTTTACTCTGTTCCCTATTCCATGTCAATTTAAATCAAGATTCAGACATGATTTGTTAATAAAATTTTACTTTTCTTAAGAGAATCGTATAGAAACAAGCAGATGGTTGATCGGAAAACGGATGAACAATACCAATTTTCGTGAATTTCTTCTTATTGTTGTAAATCAAGGCAAGAAGCGCGTTTGCTATTGCACAGTACATACTGCACTGTATTTGGATCTCATCAATCTTTAAGTATCAAAGACACTATGAGTTGAAGGTCTTGTTTCTTGGGATTTAACACTTCTGTCCGATCCTCTTTTTTGATATACTAACAAGGAAGTGTACATTAAATACTGCTTTTATTTTAAACAGAGCAAATGAATGTTAAAGGATGTAAAGAATGACTATACGAATAACAAAAAAATCTGAAAGAAAATTATATGCAGGCTATCCGCTGATTCAACCAGACGATTTACAGGAAGTGCCTCAAAACTTTAGTCCAAACTGGCTGGATTTTATTGATAGTAAAGGAAATTTTATCGCTTCTGGCTATCTTGGTAAGCAAAATAAAGGAATCGGTTGGCTGGTAAATTGGCATGGAAGCGTTGATTCGGCGTTCTTGCAAGACTTGTTTTTTCAAGCCAAAAGACAGCGTGCTATTTATGAGCAGGACCCGGCAACATCTGCGTATCGTCTATTTAATGGTGAAGGAGATGGCTTAGGCGGATTGACGATTGATCGGTATAATGACTTCGTTGTTTTTTCTTGGTACAATGAAACGCTTTATAATATGAAGGAAGAAATCGTTCAAGCGTTTAGAAAAAGTGTGCCAGATATTATAGGAGGATATGAAAAAATTCGTTTTTCTAATCAGACCTTACCAGAATCACAAAAACTTTTCGGTGAAGAGGCGCCAGAACCTTTATTGATCGTAGAAAATGGTGTTACTTATGCCACTTATTTGAACGATGGCTTGATGACTGGGATCTTTTTAGATCAAAAAGATGTTCGTGGAAGACTCATCGAAGGCATCGCTGCTGGAAAAACGGTGTTGAACATGTTTAGCTACACAGGCGCATTTTCAGTTGCAAGTGCGATGGGGGGCGCGATGGGCACTACGAGTG
This sequence comes from Enterococcus termitis, assembly GCF_001730305.1. Taxonomy (GTDB): domain Bacteria; phylum Bacillota; class Bacilli; order Lactobacillales; family Enterococcaceae; genus Enterococcus_L; species Enterococcus_L termitis. Next base: position 104,737 of record NZ_MIJY01000047.1, on the reverse strand, counting down.
TAGATTTAGCTAAAAGAAGTTTACCAAAAACTAGAGAACAATTTGAGGTCAATCATTTAGATAGTGACGCGCAAAAAATCGTTGTGATGGATGTATTTGAGTATTTTAAATACGCTGTCCGTAAAAATCTTAGCTATGATGTGATCGTTCTTGATCCGCCAAGTTTTGCACGTAATAAGAAAAAAGTGTTTTCTGTGGCTAAAAATTATGGTGATTTAGTAAAGGATGCTGTAGACATTTTGAGTTCAACTGGACTCTTAATCGCTTCAACGAACGCAGCTAATATTTCAATTGAAAAATATAAAAAGATGATCATTCAAGCGCTTGAAGAAAAAAAGGTTCGCTACCAGTTTAAAGAAACCTACCAGCTTCCGAATGATTTTAGAACGAATAAACAATTTGAAGAAGGCAATTACTTAAAGGTCTTTTTTATCGAAATCAAAAAATAAATAAGAAAAGTATAGTCTGCAGGAAAGAACTTTAGGTTTTATAAGGAGAAATCAGATGAAAACGATCAAAGTTAAAGAAGTCATGATTGGTACAGGAGATCCTAAAATCGTGGTGCCGCTTGTTGGAAAAACTGAAATTGAATTATTGACTGAAGCACAAGAAATAGCACAATTAGATTGTGATTTGGTTGAATGGCGGGTAGACTTTTTCGAAGAAGTAAAGGATTTTCAGACGGTGATTGAGTTGTCTCACAAGCTTGCGACCTGTTTTTCTGACAAACCACTCCTCTTTACTTTCCGAACAAAGAAAGAAGGGGGAGAAGTCGATTTTTCAGAAACAGATTATTTTTTATTGTACCAAAAGATGATTGATCAGGGCTGTCTTGATTTGCTTGATGTGGAGTTGTTTATGGATGACAACTATGTCCAACAAACGATCCAAGCAGCTCATGAAAAAGGGATTAAAATAGTGATGTGTAATCATGATTTTAATGCAACACCAAATAAAGCAGAAATCATTTCTAGACTTCAACAGATGCAGGAAAAAAATGCTGATATCTGTAAAATTGCTGTTATGCCGCACACTTCAGAGGATGTGCTGACGTTACTTACAGCAACACAAGAAATGCAGATGCTTTATGCTGATCGTCCGATCGTTACAATGTCCATGGGGCAGCTTGGAATGATCAGTCGTTTAACTGGAGAACTCTTTGGTTCGGCGTTGACCTTTGGTGCGGCTAAAAAGGCGTCTGCTCCCGGACAGATCCCGGTGACTGAATTACGACATCTATTAAACATCTTGTCTCTATAAGAAAACTAAAGAGGTGTATAAAATGGGGAAAAAGAAACTTCAAAAAACAAATGCGATCCGAATCATCGGGCAACAAAAAATCCCATATAATGAGTACGAATTTGAATGGAGTGAAGACCATCTAAGCGCAGAAAGCGTCACGAAAAAATTAGCGGTAGCGGATGGGAAAATTTTTAAGACCTTAGTTACCGTTGGAAATAAGACTGGACCAGTTGTTGCAGTGATTCCAGGCAACAAAGAATTGGATTTAAAAAAATTAGCAGTAGCTAGCGGAAATAAAAAAGTTGAGATGCTGCATTTGAAGGACTTAGAAGAGACGACTGGTTATATTCGAGGCGGCTGTTCGCCAATTGGTATGAAGAAGCTTTTTCCAACATTTTTAGCACAAGAAGCGAATCAGTATGATGCGATCATTGTTTCAGCTGGAAAAAGAGGACTTCAAATAGAACTTTCACCAGCAGCTATCTTAAAAGTGACTTCAGGTAAAATCACAGATTTAACTATGGCAACGAAAGCGTAATGAATAAAGCTGGTGAAAGATCATGAGTTTAACAATGAAAAGAAAAATACTGAGACTTAAAATTCTTCGTTTGTTTCTTTATATTTTTGCAAGGCTTGCTTAGCTAGCGTATCAGCCCCTTTATTTTGTGATTCAGGTATCCACTTGATCAGTAATAACGAAAATTTAGTCTCTAATTGATGATAAGTGTCTAAATATGGTTGAAAAAGGGGATTTTTTGCGTAGCTTTTTTCAATTGTTTGAACCACAATTTTACTATCGGAGTGGATCACGATTGTTTGATCTGTCTCGTTTTTTTCAAGCAACAGCTGCAGAGCTTGGACGAGCACTCTGAATTCAGCTTCATGATTGGAGCATTCTCCAAGAGGAACGTGTATCTGGTCGTGAATTCTTTCGCCGACGATTACAATACCGCCACCGCTTGGACCAGGATTTCCTTTTGTTGCAGCATCGACATATATTCGTAACATAAATATCTCCTTATTTTCTTTTTGTTAAAAGTTGATGTATGTTATTATTGTAACATACTGAAAATTACTAAGGAGTCGCTGTATGAAGAAAAAAGTCTATTATTGGCAACCAGAATTATCAACAGCGATAATTTATTGGTCCTGTACATTTGGCATTTTATTTTTAAGTTTGATTTTAATGTTGGAACATACTCGTCCTTATCTAACGAGTAACATCGTTTTAGGTGTGTTCTTTTTCTTTGCACTTTTAGGATTAAATCGTTATTTTATTTTGAAGGAAGATCAGTTGATCATTCATACGTTGTTGCCGATCAAACGAAGCACTATTTCGCTTTCTTCTATTGATTCAATACAGATTGGACCAAAGTCGATTCAGATCGTTTCAGCTGATTTTAAAGAAGGCAGTCAATTGTTTATGATGACTAAAAAAACAAAAGCTGCTTTTATCCGACAATTGACTGAACACTCAAATTTCGTAGCCATAATCACTGAAGATCCTAATCAAAAAGCTGGAAAGCAATAACGAATCGTTTCGCCAAATACTAAAATTTAATCACTTTACACATAAATAAAAGCTGAGAAACTCCTTTTCAAAAGAAAGGTTTTTCTCAGCTTTTAGTTTATATTTTCTTCACATGTGCAGCTTGTAGACCACGTGTACCTTCCATAACTTCAAATTCTACTGCTTGATTCTCATCTAACGATTTAAAGCCGTCTTCTTCGATCGCTGTGAAATGAACAAAAATTTCATCGTCTTCATTGTACTTAATAAAACCATAACCTTTTCTATTATCAAACCATTTGACGAACCCTTTTTCCATTCAAATCACGCCCCTTTATTTTCTAAAGTCTAGCATCATTATAAAGTGAAAAACAACCCCCGTCAATCTTTTGCAAAAAAGACATTTTAGTCATAGAAAAGGAAGAGAATAAAAGGTATAATAGGTAATATCTTAACGAAAATGATTGTTTTTATGAATAAAGTTCGGGAAAAGAGGGCGTCAATGAAAACAGATATTGAAATTTCGCAATCAGTAGATTTACAACCAATCACCAGCATTGGGCAATCAATTGGACTAAAAGAGGATGATTTAGAATTATATGGAAAATATAAAGCAAAAATTGATTTCTCTACGATTCAGCGTTTAGCCAAAGGTGAGGATGGTAAATTGATCTTAGTTACATCAATTAATCCGACCCCCGCTGGAGAAGGAAAGTCCACGGTGACGATTGGTTTAGGTGATGCATTAAATGAGATCGGCGTGAAAACAATGATTGCGTTACGGGAGCCTTCTTTAGGACCTGTTATGGGCATTAAAGGCGGTGCAGCTGGAGGCGGATTTGCTCAGGTTTTACCGATGGAAGACATCAACTTGCATTTTACAGGAGACATGCATGCGATCACAACGGCTAACAATGCTCTTTCAGCCTTATTAGATAATCACATTCATCAAGGGAATGAGCTGGGGATCGATGCTCGACGGGTCATTTGGAAACGAGTAGTTGATCTAAATGATCGAGAGTTGCGTCAAGTCATGGTTGGCTTAGGCGGTCCGATTCAGGGAGTTCCACGTGAAGATGGATTTGATATTACTGTTGCTAGTGAAATCATGGCTATCTTGTGTTTAGCTTCTGATTTGGAGGATTTAAAGTCTCGTTTAGGAAATATTGTTGTTGCTTATACATTTGAACTGGAGCCTGTAACTGTCAGTGATTTGGGTGTTCAAGGGGCCTTAACTTTACTATTAAAAGATGCACTAAAACCGAATCTAGTGCAAACAATCTACGGTACCGCTGCCTTAGTTCACGGTGGTCCGTTTGCGAATATAGCGCATGGTTGTAATAGTTTACTAGCAACAAAAACGGCACTCAAATTAGGAGAATACACAGTAACTGAAGCGGGCTTTGGAGCAGACTTAGGCGCGGAAAAATTTTTAGATATTAAAGTACCTAATTTAAAAAAAGCACCGGATGCTGTAGTAATCGTTGCTACGATACGTGCGTTAAAAATGCATGGTGGTGTGGCGAAAGCTTCATTGACCGAAGAGAATATACCAGCATTAGTTAAAGGTTTTGCCAATCTTCAAAAGCATATTGAAAATATGAGAAGTTATGGTTTACCAGTTGTTGTGGCAATCAATGAATTTTCTGGTGATACTCAAAACGAATTGACAACATTGAAAGAACTATGTGAAACACAAGATGTCCCTGTTGAATTAACTAGTGTATGGGCAAATGGTCCAAAAGGCGGTATTTCGTTAGCAAAACGTGTGATTCAAGTGATTGATGAGCAGGAAAATGATTTTCATTCAATCTATCAATCTGGAATGAATTTAGAAGATAAAATTAAGTCGATCGTCACTAAGATTTATGGTGGTAGCGACGTAAGCTTTTCAAAAAAAGCCCAAAAACAATTAGCTACTTTTGAAAAATATGGTTGGGATCGTTTACCTGTTTGTATGGCAAAGACGCAGTACTCTTTGTCGGATGATCCTGAAAAGCTAGGTCGTCCAGGAGACTTTATGATCACAATACGCGAATTGGTACCCAAAATCGGAGCAGGATTTATTGTAGCTTTGACAGGCGATGTAATGACCATGCCGGGCTTGCCTAAAAAACCAGCGGCGCTTAATATGGATGTAGATCAAAACGGTCAAGCTATTGGATTGTTCTAATTAACGAATAGGCTAAAAATAAACGTCCTTTGAACATCGGGCGTTTATTTTTTTATTAATTTTAGTTATTCTATCTTAAATCAACTTCCTTCTTTCCGTTCAAACATTTTTGTTATATACTTTAGTCTACAGCTCGAGGAGGGATCAGCATGAATATTCGTTGTACCAGAAATACTGGATTTTATGGAATGGGTAGTCCGATCGAGATCAAAAAAAATAATCAAAAGTGGTTTTCTATAAATCACAATCAAACAAAGTCGGTTGAAATCGATGAAAAACAGTGTGTTGTTCAAGCAAATTTTTTTCTTTTGAAGAGTCAGCCGCTTTCATTAGTCGATGAAGGACGAACTATTGAGTTAGAAGTGACAATGAATCCAATTTTACTATCAAATTATGTTATACTTTTTATTGGAATGATTCTAGTCCCGATCCTTCGCTTGAATATAATAGGAATCATTTTTTTACTTGTCATTTATTTTATTTTTTTATTTTCTATGTTAAATAAAGCGTACATAATCAAGGAGATACAATGATGGGAGAAAGAGCAGAAGAATTTTTAGCCAGTTTTAATCGGATCGAGAAATGGTTTCGTGAAGAATTGAATAATCCAACGAGTATGGGATTTAGTGAAATGGTACGGCGTTTAGCTAGAAAAAAGGACAGTCAGGTAGTCCATTTCCAAGATGATCTGCTGCAAATGGCCCAATTAAGAAATGCAATCGTACATGAGCGGATTTCTAGTGACTTTATTATTGCTGAACCAAATGATTGGGCAGTTAATCGGATTAAAGAAATTGAGCAAGCATTGATCAGCCCAGACAAAGTATTACCTCGCTTTGCTAAAAAAGTGACAGGTTTTGAAATCACTATTTCAATTAAAGATATTTTAGCAATCGTGGCAAGAAAGCAATATTCACAATTTCCTATTTATGATAGGGGTAATTTCAAGGGCTTGATTACAGCTCGAGGGTTAGGTATTTGGTTTGCGATAGAGAGTTCCAAAGGGGATATTCGTTTGGAAGGAAGAAAGGCATCTGAGCTTTTACTGGCAAATTATAAAGAAAGCAATTATCAGTTTGTGGATCAAGAAACGACCGTATATCAAGTAGAAGAAATGTTTTCAACTCAGGTTAGGTTGGAGGCCATTCTCATCACATCAGATGGTAACCAAAACGGGAACTTATTGGGAATTATCCGACCAAGAGATTTATACAATATATTAGAGAAGGAATGAAGCAATTTGTTAGCAGTGTATCTTGTTATTAGCGCTTTACTGATTGGTTTAGATCAGTGGGTAAAATATTTAACCGTGGCCAATATTCAGTTAGGAGAGACCAAAGAGTTTCTTCCAGGATTTTTATCATTTACGAATATTCGAAATACTGGAGCCGCTTGGAGCTTATTAGAGGGGAAAATGTGGTTCTTTTATATTATTACTGTTATAGTGGTTGCAGTTGTGCTGTATATTCTAGTTAAAAATATACATGGCAGTAAGTGGTTTACGATTGGTCTGAGTTTGATTTTAGCTGGTGCTATCGGGAATTTTATCGATCGTTTACGTTTAGGCTATGTTGTGGATATGTTCCAGACAGAATTTATCAATTTTCCAATATTTAATGTTGCTGACACAGTACTGGTGATCGGAGTAGCATGTATTTTTATTTACTTGATTTTAGAAGAAAAAGCAGCAAAGGACGGAAAAGATGGAACAAATTAACGTAAAGATAAAAACAGAAACAGGACGCATTGATAAGGTTTTAAGTGATTTACTAAAAGAATATTCTCGTTCACAAATCCAGCAATGGGTTAAAGAAAATCATGTACAAGTCAATGGTGAAGCGATTCGTGCAAACTACAAAGTAAAAGCAAATGATACAATTATTATTACGATTCCAGAACCTGAGGAACTTGATATTCAAGCGGAAGATATTCCTCTAGATATTGTCTATGAAGATGATGATGTACTGGTTATCAACAAACCACAAGGAATGGTTGTCCATCCTTCTGCTGGTCATTCTCAAGGAACACTAGTGAATGCTTTGTTGTATCATATTAAAGATTTATCCTCAATCAACGGTATTATTCGTCCTGGGATTGTTCATCGAATCGATAAGGATACCTCTGGTTTATTGATGGTTGCTAAAAATGACAAAGCACATATTGCATTGGCGGAACAATTAAAAGATAAAACGTCTCTTAGAAAATATGTTGCACTTGTTCATGGAGAAATTTCTCATGATAAAGGTGAAATCAACGCGCCGATCGGTCGTTCAAAAAATGATCGTAAGATGCAGGCTGTGATCGAAGGCGGCAAACCTGCAGTCACTCATTTTGAAGTAATGGAGCGTTTTAATGATTATACATTACTGCAATTACAGTTAGAGACGGGGAGGACACATCAAATTCGTGTCCATATGAAATATATTGGTTATCCAGTTGCTGGTGATCCGCTTTACGGACCTCGGAAAACACTAAAAGGAAATGGCCAATTCTTACACGCACAAATGCTGGGCTTTAAACACCCAACTACTGGGCAAATGATGGTTTTTGAAGCGCCTTTACCAGAGCTTTTTGAAAAAACTTTAGATGATTTAAGAAATAATGATTGATTTATCTCTGAAGAAAAGGTACACTGTTTTGTGAAAGTAAATTAAATAATTTATCCTTTAAGAGTAGTCCCGTGAGGCTAAGAAGGTAACATGCAGAATCTACTAAGTGCGCTTAGTATCGAGCTGCGTGTAATGGATGGTATCTTTGTATAGATTGTTCAATCCTCCTACCTAATTACGGGTAGGAGGATTTTTGTTGTGAATCACTGCGATTGGCAGCAAGCTGACAGAGCGGATGATGAACAATACTTGGCGAACAAAGAGAGCGAAGTAACCGAATTACGGAATCACATGACCGAGTCACCACTTGAACCATTTGAGCTGTAGCGTGAAAGATTATAGTTAAAAGTACCAGATAAGCTCTCTGATAAAAGAGAGCGAAGTAACCGAATTACGGAATCACATGACTAAGTCACACTCTGAACAAATGAAGCTGTAGCAAAAAAGATTTAAGTCAAAAGTGTCAGTCAAGCTCTTAAGCAAAGAGAGCGACACAGCAATGTGGTAATCAACAAGTATCAAAAAGCATTTGTACTATTAATCGAAAAAGAGCAAGCGAAGAACCCGTGCGCTGAAACAGGAAGCTTGAAGGGGTACTAAAAAATAGAAAAGAGGAAGAACGATGCAAGGAAAAGAAGTCGTTGATGCAGTAACTATGAAACGGGCATTAACAAGAATTACTTATGAAATCATTGAAAGAAACAAAGGAATCCAAGATATTGTACTTGTAGGAATCAAAACAAGAGGAATTTACATCGCTCAACGAATCGCAGAGCGTTTGAAACAATTGGAGCAGACAGATGTACCAGTAGGAGAACTGGATATCACTTTATATCGTGATGATATGGATGGACAAACAATGAAGGAACGTTCTTTAGAAGAGCCGGAACTGCATTCTTCTAATATCCCAGTTTCACTTGAAGGAAAAGAAGTCATTTTGATTGATGATGTTCTTTTCACAGGCAGAACGATCCGAGCAGCAATGGATGCTGTAATGGATCTAGGCAGACCAAGAAAAATTTCCCTAGCCGTTTTAGTGGACAGAGGACACAGAGAATTGCCGATCCGAGCAGATTATGTAGGTAAAAACATTCCGACTTCAATGAAAGAAGAAATCATTGTAGAAGTTGAAGAAAAAGATGGGTTAGATCGAATATTGATCGCTAACACAGAAGAATAAACCAGTAGAAATAGTAAAGATGGGGCAGGTAAATGAACATGACAGAAAAAGAATTTCGCAATGAAGAAGCGGTTTTAGACATTAATGATCGGCCAAAAACAGCACATTGGATCGGTTTAAGCTTACAACATTTATTCACTATGTTTGGCGCAACAGTTTTAGTGCCGATACTAGTCGATATCGATCCAGGAATTGCACTAGTTAGTTCCGGCTTAGGAACCATGGTGTATTTGTTTGTAACAAAAGGAAAAATTCCCGCCTATCTAGGCAGCAGTTTTGCTTTTATTGCTGCAATGCAGATGCTGATGAAAAGTGATGGCTATCCAGCAATTGCACAAGGAGCAATTACAACAGGATTGGTTTACTTGATCGTTTCTCTTATTATCAAAAAAATCGGTTCTGATTGGTTAGATAAAATTTTACCACCGATCGTGGTTGGACCTGTTGTTATGGTCATTGGATTAGGGCTTGCTTCCAATGCAGCTAATAACGCAATGTTCAATGATGGAGAATATGATTTCAAATATATTGCGGTAGCGCTTCTTACTTTAGGGTTGACGATTTTTTATAACATGTTTTTCAAAGGATTTTTAGGACTTATACCAATTTTATTAGGAATCGTCAGTGGTTATCTGATTGCATTAGCATTCGGAATCGTAGATGTTGAACCAATCAAAGAAGCAGCCTGGTTTGCTATGCCGAACTTTGAGATTCCCTTTGTACAATATCAACCCAAACTACATTTAAATGCAATTACCACAATGGCACCAATCGCTTTTGTGACAATGACTGAACATATCGGACATTTGATGGTACTAAATAAGCTGACCAAACGAAACTTCTTCCAAGATCCAGGGTTGTCAAAAACTTTGATGGGTGATGGAGCGGCTCAGATCGTCGCAGGTTTAGTCGGAGGACCTCCGGTGACAAGTTATGGTGAAAACATCGGTGTTTTAGCCATTACTAGAGTACACAGTGTATTCGTGATTGGAGGCGCAGCCGTTTTTGCTGTAGGACTTGGCTTTGTAGGAAAACTGAGTGCTATTATATTAAGTATTCCAGGACCAGTTATTTCAGGAATCAGCTTTGTTCTCTTCGGTGTAATTGCAGCAAGCGGATTAAAAATTTTAATCGATAATCAAATCAACTTTGATAAAAAGAAAAACCTGTTAATCGCTTCAGTGATTTTAGTCATCGGAATTGGCGGGCTGGTATTCAAATTGAATACATTTGAGCTTTCATCAATGGCACTAGCAACTGTTCTAGGAATTATTTTAAACTTGATTTTGCCTGAAACAGCGCGCAGTGAAGAAAAGTCTGTTTAGCTTTTAAAGCATAGTCTTTTAGAAAAAGAATAGGATGTATCAGTGATAAAAGCGTCATTTATGTATTTTCTGTCAAGACTAAACGAACTGCTACGCTTTTATGCTATCTAGCTATGCGGGCTAGCCTTTCGGAAAAAAGATAAAATCTGTCAGTGACAAGAAGCGTCACTAACATCTTTTCCTATTTTTCTGTCAAGGCTTAACGAGCCCGCTACGCTTTTAATTTTAAGGAGGAAAACGAATGATCATCACATCTGAACGTATCAGTCTCAAGCATCTTTTAACCGTAGAAGCACTTAGTGACCAAGAAGTCATGGGCTTGATCCGCCGCGCACAAGAGTTCAAACAAGGAGCAACTTGGCAACCGGAGAAAAAGCAATACTTCGCAACAAATCTATTCTTTGAAAATAGCACGCGAACGCATAAAAGTTTTGATGTCGCTGAAAAGAAACTTGGGATCGAGGTAATTGAGTTCGAAGAAAGTATGAGCTCAGTAAAAAAAGGTGAAACATTATATGATACAGTGTTGACAATGTCTGCGATTGGTGTAGATGTGGCAGTCATTCGCCATGGTAAAGAAAATTATTACGATGAATTGATCCAAAGCAAAACGATCCAATGTTCTATCATCAACGGAGGAGACGGCAGTGGACAGCATCCAACACAATGTTTACTAGATTTGATGACAATATATGAAGAATTTGGTTACTTTGAAGGACTAAAAGTGGCGATTGTTGGTGATATCACACATTCAAGAGTAGCAAAATCAAATATGCAAATGCTAAAACGACTGGGTGCGACGATCTTTTTCTCAGGTCCGGAAGAATGGTACGATAAGCAATTTGAAGCATATGGGCACTATATGCCGCTGGATGAACTGGTTGAAATGGTCGATGTGATGATGCTCCTGCGGGTCCAGCATGAACGTCACGATGGATCAGAAATTTTTTCAAAAGAAGAATACCATCAAAATTATGGCTTAACAGTAGAACGTGCGAAAAAGCTCCAAAAGCACGCTGTGATCATGCATCCGGCACCTGTCAATCGTGATGTGGAATTAGCAGATTCTCTTGTAGAGGGAATTCAATCTCGCATCATTCAACAAATGAGCAACGGGGTATTCATGAGAATGGCAATTTTAGAAGCAGTATTACATGGAAAGGCTTAGGTGAATAGAATGAAGACACTTATCAAAAATGGAAAAATCATCAAAAAAGGCAATCAATTGATCCCGGCTGAAATCTGGATCGAGGATGAAAAAATCAAAGCGATCGGTACGTCATTTGATGAAGAGCTGTTCGATGAAGTATACGATGCAAAAGGTCAACTAATCACACCAGGCTTGGTCGATGTCCATGTTCATTTAAGAGAACCAGGTTTTACTTATAAGGAGACGATCGAAACAGGAAGCAAATCTGCTGCTAGAGGTGGTTTCACTACTGTTTGTGCGATGCCTAATCTAAACCCTGTACCTGATACTCCCGAAAAATTAAAAGAAGTCTATGAGATCATCGAAAAAAATGCAGTCGTAAAAGTCTTACAATACGCGCCAATTACAGAAGAACTACGTAGTGAAACATTGACGGATCAAAAAGCGTTAAAAGAAGTCGGCGCTTTTGCCTTTACGAATGATGGTGTTGGTGTGCAAACCGCTGGAACAATGTATCTAGCAATGAAAGAAGCTGCTGCATTAGGGATGGCACTTGTTGCTCATACAGAAGATGAGTCGTTATTGTTTGGCGGTGTGATGCATGAAGGAGAAATCTCTAAAAAACTGGGACTACCGGGGATTTTAAGCTCAACAGAAGCTTCTCAAATTGCTCGTGATGTAGTATTAGCAGGAGAAACGGGTGTTCATTATCATGTATGTCATGTTTCCACTAAAGAAAGTGTTCGTGTGATTCGAGATGCGAAGCGCGCAGGCGTTCATGTGACCGCAGAAGTTTCTCCTCATCACTTGATTTTAGTCGATGAAGATATTCCAGAAGACAACGGTTTTTGGAAAATGAATCCGCCACTGCGGGCAACTGAAGATCGAGATGCGTTGATTGAAGGCTTATTAGATGGAACGATCGATTGTATTGCTACGGATCACGCACCACATGGTCTAGAAGAAAAAAATCAAACATTTTTAAAAGCACCTTTTGGAATCGTTGGCAGTGAAACTGCTTTTCAACTGATCTACACACATTTTGTTGAAACAGGAAAATTCACACTGGAGCAGGTAATTGATTGGATGGCAGTAAAACCTGCGCAGATTTTTGGATTAGATGCTGGAACGCTTACGGTTGGGAGTCAAGCAGATATTGCCGTTTTTGACCTTGATCTTGAGGAAGAAATCGATGATAAAGCGTTTGAATCAATGGGTGTAAATACGCCTTTCGTTGGTTGGAAAGTAAAAGGGAATACATTACTGACGTTTGTTGATGGAAAATCAGCATGGTCTAAGGGAGATGCATAGATTTGAAGCGATTATTGATACTGGAAGACGGCACAGTTTTTGAAGGAAAAGCGTTTGGTGCAGATGTCGATGTTGTTGGCGAAGTTGTTTTTACAACAAGTATGACAGGTTACCAAGAAACGATCACGGACCAAAGTTTTAATGGTCAAATCATTACATTTACCTATCCGATGGTTGGGAATTATGGTGTCAATCGTGACGATTATGAATCGATTGCTCCAACTTGTAAAGGTGTCGTTGTAAAAGAGCATGCTCGTTTAGCTTCTAACTGGCGAGAACAAATGACCTTAGATGAATTTTTAAAACGAAAAGGAATTCCTGGTATTTCTGGTATTGATACGCGTGCATTAACGAAAAAGCTCCGTTCAGCAGGAACAATGAAAGCAGGTTTCATTGATGCAGGAGATGATTTGGCCCATGCTTTCGATCAATTAAAGGCAACTGTTTTACCGAAAAATCAGGTAGCGCAGGTTTCGACGACCAAACCATACCCAAGTCCTGGAATCGGCAGAAATGTGGTCGTTGTAGACTTCGGCTTGAAACACAGTATTTTACGAGAATTGTCGAAGCGGCATTGTAATTTGACCGTTTTACCATACAACACAGATGCTGAAACAATTTTGGAGCTTTCTCCAGATGGAGTGATGTTGACAAACGGACCTGGTGATCCCAAAGACGTACCAGAAGCAATCGAGATGATTCAAAAAATTCAAGGAAAAGTACCAATTTTTGGCATCTGTTTAGGACACCAATTATTTGCCTTAGCTAACGGAGCAGATACGTATAAAATGCGCTTTGGTCATCGTGGTTTAAATCATCCAGTGCGTGAAATTGCGACAGGCAAAATAGATTTTACCTCTCAAAACCACGGTTATGCTGTAGATGAAGCAACTGTTGATCCAGAAAAATTGATGGTCACTCATGTGGAAGTCAATGATGGGTCGGTTGAAGGAGTCAGACATCGTCAATACCCAGCTTTTACCGTTCAATATCATCCAGATGCAGCGCCAGGTCCACATGATGGACTGCACTTGTTTGATGAGTTTATGGAATTAATGGATGCATGGAAGGAGCAAGACTAATGCCAAAAAGAACAGACATTAAAAAGATTATGGTGATTGGTTCAGGTCCAATCATTATTGGTCAGGCAGCAGAATTTGATTATGCCGGCACCCAGGCGTGTCTTGCTTTACGAGAAGAAGGATATGAAGTCGTTTTAGTCAACTCTAATCCTGCAACGATCATGACTGATAAAGAGATTGCAGATAAAGTTTATATTGAACCAATCACTTTAGAATTTGTTTCACGGATTTTACGCAAAGAGCGGCCAGATGCTCTGTTACCGACATTAGGCGGTCAAACAGGATTGAATATGGCAATGGAACTTGCTGAGTCAGGTATTTTAGATGAACTAAATGTCGAACTACTTGGTACAAAATTAAGTGCGATCGATCAAGCAGAAGACCGAGACTTGTTTAAGCAATTGATGGAAGAACTGGATCAACCCATTCCAGAAAGCGATATCGTCAATACGGTTGAGCAAGCAGTGGCGTTTGCCAACACAATCGGTTATCCGATCATTGTCCGCCCGGCCTTTACTCTAGGGGGAACAGGCGGAGGAATGTGTGATAATGAAGAAGAACTGCGCATAATTGCTGAAAATGGCTTAAAGTTGTCTCCAGTAACACAATGTCTGATTGAAAAGAGCATTGCCGGTTATAAAGAAATTGAATACGAAGTAATGCGCGACTCTGCTGATAACGCGATCGTTGTCTGCAACATGGAAAATTTTGATCCCGTGGGCATTCATACTGGTGACTCAATTGTTTTTGCTCCTAGCCAAACGTTATCAGATTATGAATATCAAATGTTACGGGATGCATCTTTAAAAATCATTCGAGCGTTAAAAATCGAAGGCGGTTGTAATGTTCAACTAGCCCTTGATCCACATAGCTTCAATTATTATGTGATCGAAGTAAATCCGCGTGTTTCTAGATCATCAGCTTTGGCAAGTAAAGCAACAGGGTATCCGATTGCTAAATTAGCTGCAAAAATCGCTGTTGGCTTAACCCTAGATGAGATGAAGAATCCTGTTACTGAAACGACTTACGCAGAATTTGAACCAGCATTAGATTATGTGGTGGCTAAAATTCCTCGCTGGCCTTTTGACAAATTTGAAAAAGGTGAACGTCGTTTAGGGACACAAATGAAGGCAACAGGAGAAGTAATGGCAATCGGTCGCAACATCGAAGAATCCTTGTTAAAAGCTGTACGTTCACTTGAAATTGGAGCCTATCATAATGAATTAAAAGAAATTCAACAAGTAACAGATGAGTTTTTAACAGAGAAAATTGTTAAAGCCCAAGATGATCGTTTGTTCTACTTATCAGAAGCGATTCGACGCGGTTATACGATCGAAGAATTGGCAGAATTAACAAAAATCGATCTTTTTTTCTTAGATAAACTTCTGCATATTTTTGAAATTGAAACGACCTTAAAAGAGAAAGTAAAGGATCTTGAGACGTTAAAAGAAGCGAAGCAAAATGGGTTTACAGATCGTAAAATTGCTGAGCTGTGGCAGCTAACAGAGCAGCAGGTATCTGATTATCGTCATGAACAACAGGTTTTACCTGTATACAAAATGGTCGATACTTGTGCAGCTGAATTTGAGTCTCAAACACCATATTTTTATAGTACGTATGAATTTGAAAATGAGAGTATTCGTTCCGAAAAACCATCTGTACTTGTTTTAGGTTCAGGACCAATTCGAATCGGTCAAGGGGTCGAATTTGACTATGCAACGGTTCATTCCGTGAAGGCAATCCAAGCGGCGGGTTACGAAGCAATTATTATGAATAGTAATCCTGAAACAGTTTCAACAGACTTCTCGATTTCAGATAAACTCTATTTTGAACCGTTAACCTTGGAAGATGTAATGAATGTCGTTGAACTAGAGCAGCCGACAGGTGTTATCGTTCAATTTGGCGGACAAACAGCAATCAATTTAGCGGAGCCACTTGTAAAACAAGGGGTCAAAATTTTGGGAACGACGATTGAAGATTTAGATCGTGCGGAAAACCGAGATTTATTTGAACAAGCATTACAAGAGCTTGATATTCCACAACCGCCAGGCGATACAGCTACAAGTGCTGAAGAAGCAGTAGTTGTAGCCAACAAAATCGGTTATCCTGTTCTCGTGCGTCCGAGCTATGTATTAGGCGGACGTGCCATGGAAATTGTAGAAAATCAAAAAGATTTAGAGGATTATATGGAAAACGCTGTGAAAGCTTCTCCTGAACATCCTGTATTAGTTGACAGTTATCTTTTAGGAAAAGAATGTGAAGTGGATGCCATCTGTGATGGAGAAACCGTATTGATTCCGGGAATCATGGAACATATTGAAAGAGCGGGCGTTCATTCTGGTGATTCGATGGCAGTCTATCCGCCGCAAACCTTATCTTCAGAAATTCAGCAAACAATCGCTGATTACACGAGAAAATTAGCACTGGGCTTAAACTGTATTGGGATGATGAATATCCAATTTGTCATTCACGAAGAAAAAGTCTATGTCATCGAAGTCAATCCTCGTGCTAGCCGAACAGTTCCATTCTTGAGCAAAATCACTGGTATTCCGATGGCGCAAGTTGCTACAAAAGCGATTTTAGGACAAAGCCTTAAATCATTAGGCTATCAAGATGGATTATATCCTGAAAGCAAGCAAGTGCACATTAAAGCGCCAGTCTTTTCTTTCACAAAACTTCAAAAAGTTGATACGTATCTTGGACCAGAAATGAAATCAACAGGTGAAGTGATGGGCTCGGACTATAGTTTGGAAAAAGCTTTGTACAAAGCCTTTGAAGCTTCTGGATTACATCTTCCGAGTTTTGGTGCCGTATTATTTACGATAGCTGACGAGACAAAAGAAGAAGCCTTACAGTTAGCCAAACGTTTCAATGAGATCGGCTATAGTTTGATTGCTACAGCAGGAACAGCAGAGTATCTGAAAAAACATGACTTGTTTGTTAAAACTGTTTCTAAAATCGATCAAGAAAATGATGAAACAGTCCTCGATTTAATTCGTTCTGGAGAAGCTCAAGTTGTGGTCAATACGATGGATAAAAACCGCTCAGATTTAAACCAAGATGGCTTTTTGATCCGTAGAGAAGCAGTAGAACATGGTGTTCCATTGTTTACCTCTCTCGACACAGCGGAAGCAATTTTAAAAGTTCTAGAGTCAAGAGCGTTTTCGACTGATGCGCTGTAATTCTGCAAGAGGATTCTTTCTAACGAAGTAGTACACTATCATTTAAAGGAGTAGAAATCATGAAACAGGAAATAATGACGATCGTTTCGCAGCAGCAACTAGCTCCTAGAATTTTCCAGATGACCTTGACAGGTGAATTAGTTAAGGAAATGAAAAAACCTGGTCAATTTATTCATATAAAAGTACCTAGAGCAGATCTGCTCTTGAGAAGACCGATTAGCCTAAATCAAATCGATCAATCAGCTCAGACGTGTACGATCATCTATCGAGTTGAAGGCGATGGAACAAAAGAGTTTTCGTTAATGAGTGCGGGAGACCGTTTAGATGTTATGGGTCCTTTAGGGAATGGTTTTGATGTTGATTGCTTAAAAGCTGGACAAAAGGCTTTTGTTGTCGGTGGTGGAATTGGTATTCCACCAATGTACGAATTATCGAAACAATTACAACAGCGTGGCATAGAAGTTGTACACTTTTTAGGCTATGCTTCTAAAGAAGTTGCTTATTTTCAAAATGAGTTCATCGAACTAGGGGATACTCGATTTGCAACAGATGATGGTTCTTTTGGTGTAGCAGGGAACGTCGGCAACCTGATTTTAGAAGCAATCAAAACCGAAACCCCCGATGCAGTCTACGCTTGTGGTGCGAATGGCATGTTGAAGATGATTGCTCAAGTTTTTCCTGATCAGCCTAATGTCTTTCTCTCTTTAGAACAACGTATGGCTTGTGGTATGGGTGCTTGCTATGCATGTGTTTGTCATGTTCCTGATGACGAAACTGGTACGAAAAGTGTAAAGGTTTGCGATGAAGGACCGATTTTTAGAGCGAGTGAGGTAGTTTTATGATGAAAAATCCATTAGCTGTCACTATTCCTGGTTTAGAATTGAAGAATCCAATTATTCCTGCCAGTGGTTGTTTTGGTTTTGGTGAGGAATATGCAAAATATTATGATCTAGGAAAACTGGGTTCAATCATGGTAAAAGCGACGACACCGCAAGCACGATTTGGAAATCCCACTCCTAGAGTAGCAGAAACTCCTAGCGGCATGCTGAACGCAATCGGTTTACAAAATCCGGGATTGGACGTAGTAATGACTGAAAAACTTCCACCTTTAGAAAAATACGATCTTCCGATTATTGCAAACGTTGCTGGAGCTTGTGAAGAAGATTATGTAGAAGTTTGCAGCAAAATTGGTGATGCACCTAATGTAAAAGCAATAGAATTGAATATTTCTTGTCCAAATGTCAAACATGGTGGTATAGCATTTGGTACAGATCCAGATGTGGCTTTTCAGCTGACACAAGCTGTAAAGAAAGTAACGGATGTGCCAATTTATGTAAAACTTTCTCCCAACGTTACGGATATCGTGCCAATTGCTCAAGCCATCGAAGCCGGTGGTGCGGATGGCTTTTCAATGATTAATACATTATTGGGCATGCGGATCGATTTAAAAACACGTCGGCCGATCCTAGCCAATCAAACAGGTGGATTATCCGGACCTGCAATCAAACCTGTAGCGATTCGTTTGATCAAACAGGTTTCACAAGTTAGTCATTTACCGATCATCGGCATGGGTGGTGTTCAAACGGTTGATGACGTATTAGAAATGTTCCTAGCAGGAGCGAGTGCTGTCGGTGTAGGAACGGCTAATTTTTCAGATCCATATATTTGTCCTAAGCTAATCGATGCTTTACCGATCAGAATGGCAGAATTGGGGATCGAATCACTTGAACAGTTGATCAAAGAAGTGAAGGAGGAAAACCAACAATGAGCCATAGACCAATTATCGCTTTAGATTTTCCTTCAAAAAGCGAAGTTCAATTATTTTTAGAAAAATTTCCCGCAGATGAGTCGTTATTTCTTAAGGTAGGAATGGAATTATTTTATCAAGAAGGTCCAGAAATCGTTCGCTGGCTAAAATCTTTAGGGCACTCTGTTTTCTTAGATTTAAAACTACATGACATTCCAAACACAGTCGAACGATCGATGACTGGTTTAGCTAAATTGGGTGTAGATATCACCAATGTTCATGCGGCTGGTGGAATTAAGATGATGGAAGCTGCCAAATTAGGCTTAAAAAAAGGAACTGCTCCAGGTCAGCAGGTTCCGCTTCTGATTGCTGTTACTCAGCTAACCTCTACAAGTGAAGAACAAATGCACCAAGACCAACTGATCAATGTCAGCTTAGAAGAAAGTGTCATACACTACGCTAGCTGTGCAGAGAAAGCTGGTTTAGCCGGAGTGGTTTGTTCTGCTTTGGAAGCGGAAGCTATTCATCGAGCAACAAGTGATGCTTTCGTTTGCCTGACTCCTGGTATTCGACCAAGCGGCAGTGCGGTTGGTGATCAAAAGCGTGTGGTAACACCAAGCGAAGCAAAAAAAATCGGCTCAACGTATATCGTGGTAGGCAGACCAATTACCCAAGCGAAACAACCTTATGAAGCCTATCAAATAATCAAAAATGAATGGAATGGGGAAGTCTGATGACAGAATTAGCAAAAAAAATAGCAAAAGATTTATTGGAAATAGAGGCAGTTTTTTTAAGTCCCAATGAGCCATTTACTTGGGCAAGCGGGATCAAAAGCCCAATTTATTGTGATAATCGTATTACTATGAGCTATCCTGTGGTACGTAAAGATATTGCTCAAGGTTTAGCGGATAAAATCAAAGCAGAGTTTCCTGATGTTGAAGTAATCGCTGGAACTGCTACAGCTGGTATCCCTCATGCAGCATGGGTTGCCGAGATTTTAGATTTACCTATGGTCTACATTCGCAGCAAAGCGAAAGATCATGGAAAAGGAAATCAAATCGAAGGGCGTATTTTCAAGGGACAAAAAATGGTTGTTATTGAAGATTTGATTTCAACAGGCGGTAGTGTTTTGGAAGCAGCTGAAGCAGCTGTACGTGAAGGCGCAGATGTTTTAGGTGTTGCGGCAATTTTCACGTATGAATTACCTAAAGGAACAGAAAAATTTGCAGAAAAAGGAACAAAATTAGTAACGCTTACGAATTATTCGACTCTGATCGATGCAGCGTTGGAATCAAACTACATTGAAGAAAACGATGTTGCTTTATTGCAGGAATGGAAAAAAGATCCTGATAACTGGTTAAAAAAATAAACAAAAACATGATTTTTGGCTCAACAATCAAAAATCATGTTTTTTATTCTTATATCCTTTGTTTGTTTTATGCTATACTTTGACTATTAAAAAAATTACTGGTTAATTATAGGAAGGACCACAAAATTTCTATAAATCTAGTACTTTATTTAATGATTTAGACGACAAAAGTAGAAGGTGGGGTTTGATGAAAAATATTCGAAATATGGACGTAGAATGGGGCTATACAGGAGAAACAGGACCAGAGCATTGGCATACGCTTTGTGATTGGTTTTCATTAGGAGCAAAATACCCTTATCAATCTCCAGTAAATTTAACTAAGACATTAATTAGCGAAAATACCGCGGATAGAGAAATTACTTTCTTTTATAAAAATGAAGAGTTTACTGAAAAAGAATTTAAAAATACTTTTCATTTCGTTCCGCCAAATACAGAAAGTTATGTGGTTTTTGAAGGAGAAAAATACTATTTAACAGATATCCATTTCCATACACCAAGTGAGCATACTTTTGAAGGCGAGCATTGTCCGTTAGAATTTCATCTTGTTCATATGAACAATTCAGGTGAAAACCTGGTAGTAGGCTGCTTATTTATACTCACGAAAGAAATCAACAAATTTTCTAAAGATCAGGCCGCGTTTATTTGGCAAACAGAAACACATCAGCAATGGTTTAATCCGGCAATTTTTTTACCGGAGCAACGATCTCATTTTCATTATTTGGGTTCTTTAACAACGCCACCGACAAAAGGACCAGTTCATTGGTTTGTATTTGATACAGTTCAGCAAATGGATCATGACTTTTTCCAGCGGATCGATGAAGGTATGCTGCCGTTTAATAATCGACCGGTTCAACCGCTCAATGGTCGTAAAATTTATTTTTCTGAATAATATGGAGGGCCAAAATGAATATCCAACAAATGAAATACGTGGTTGCTGTTGCAAATAATGGCAGCTTCAGAGAAGCGGCAAAAAAATTGTTTATCACCCAGCCAAGTCTCTCTAATGGGATTCGTGAATTAGAAGAGGAAATCGGCGTCAGTCTATTTATCAGAACGAATAAAGGAGCCTCTCTGACAGAAGAAGGACTAACGTTTTTAGAGCATGCAGAAAAAGTGCTGATACAAATGGACATGTTAGAAAATCGATATCAGGAAGTCACCACAAGCGAACGTTTTTCAATTTCTTCACAGCACTATGACTTTCTCGGTGTTGTCATGGGAAAAGTCATCCGGCATTTTAAAGATCATTATAAAAATTTTCGTGTATTTGAAACAACAACGCTTAAGGTGATCGAAGATGTAAAAAGCTATCATAGTGAATTAGGGATTATTTATTTAAACAGTCAAAACCAATCTGGTATTGAACGTTATCTTGAGCAGGCAAATTTGGCATATGACGTTGTCGGCAGTTTTAAAACGCATATTTTTATTGGAAACGATCACCCTTTGGCACAACAAAAGGAAATCAAACTAGAGCAGTTAGGCTGTTATCCTCAAGTCCGTTTTACCCAAGAAGGAAGTAATTTTGCTTATTTTTCTGAAGATTTGATCGAAAATCAAGAGCAGGAAACAGTGATTTATACGAATGATCGCGGCACCTTGATGAATTTACTTGTGGAGACAGATGCTTATGCTTCAGGCTCTGGTGTGGTAACAGGATTTACGAAGAAAGAAATTCGCTTAATCCCGCTTGCGGAAAGTACAAAGAATAAAATTTGTATTCTTTATCAGAAAAACAAACATATTAGTGAGATAGGTCAGTACTTTATAAGTGAATTGAAGCAACTATTTGAATGATGTTGTAAGCTTTATTTAAATAGTATAAAATAAATGAAGGTATGTTTTAAAGAACTAAAAGGAGTGTAACAAATGAAAAAGAAAAAAATGGGACAGGCAGCACTGATTATTGCATTGGGGTTGGTATTATCTGCTTGTGGAACCTCAGCAAACATGAGTAAATCAAGTAAAGAATCTACAAAAACAGAGCAGACTAGTTCCTCGAAAGAGCCAGTTAAGGCTTCTGAGTCTGATGTAAAAGAATCTGAGAAAAAAACGATTGAAACGGAAAATGGCACTTTTTCTGTTGTTTTACCTGAAGGTTGGGAAGAAATTGAACCAACTGAGTTGAACGATGAAGCAGATCTTGCCTTAGAGAATGATAAAAAGATTATGTATGTAGCTGTTTTGAGTGAATCTGCCGATGATTATGATGGTTTTGACAGCTTCAAAAGTATCATCGATTTTCACGAATGGCTAGAAGTGGAAGATGAAACTGAAAAAGAGATTGACCAGTCTGGCTGGAAAGGTACCCGCTATATGATCACTGCAAAAATAGATGGTATGAAAGCTTACTATGTCTATGATATCGTTCAATCTGATGCAGGTCATTATGCACAAAAAATGGCATGGACAATGAATAGTAAAAAAGCTAAGAACGGTAAAGAACTTGAAACTATTTTGGATTCGATTCAAGACGTATCTAAATAGAAAAAAGTAGAGCAGAAACTTGTAATTTTAAATGTTTAGGATCTAAGGTATAACTATAATAGTTATACCTTAGATCCATTTTTTATTATGAACGAATATCTATAAAACCTGTTTTTTAAGCACAGTCAGAACTTTTTCCATTTCTGCTTGCGTACCAATCGAAATTCGTAAGTATGTGTTTAAACGTTGAACATTCGGAAAATAGCGAACGAAAATATCTTGAGTTTCTAGGTAGTGATAAAGCTCATTTATCTTTATTTTTGGATGAGTGGTTAGGATAAAATTGGTTTTTGAGGGCAATGAGCAAAAGCCTAACGTGCTTAATTGTTCACTGAACCATTCACGGGTTTGACAGATTTTTTCAGTTGTCTCCTGATAATAAGCGTCATCTTCAATCGCTGCGGTAGCCAACGTTTCTGCCAACATATCCACTGAATAAGGATTAAAAGACGATTTGATGCTTTCCGCAATGCGGATATATTCAGGATTGCCTATTGCATAACCAACTCGTAAACCTGCTAATGAATTTGCCTTTGATAAGGTACGGATAATGATGAGATTCGGGTATTTTTTAAGTAAAGTTACGGCTGATTTTCCAGCAAAGTCTATATAAGCTTCATCGATTATTACAATCACATCAGTCTGTTCTTTAAGCAGTTGTTCCAGCTCGTCGTGAGAGCGAAACAAGCCTGTTGGTGCATTAGGATTAGCGATAATGATTCCGCCGTTTTTTTGTTTATAATCAGAGAAGCAAATATCAAAGTCGTCAGTCAGGGGTAGTTCTTTGAATGGAATATGAAATAATTCCGCCCAAACCTTATAAAACCCATAAGTGATTTCTGGGAAGAGAAGCGGATCTGAACTATTGAAAAATGCTTGAAAGCAAAAAGCCAGTACTTCGTCAGAGCCGTTTCCAATCAAAAAATGCTCTGTAGATAACCCAAATTTTTTCCCTAAAGCTTTTTTTAATTCCTGATTGTCAACAGAACTGTAGCGCTTTAATGATGCTGCATCAAAGTTTTTCAACGTTTCGACTACTTTTGGCGATGGTGGATAAGGATTTTCGTTTGTATTCAATTTGATCATGTTTACGTAATTAGGCTGTTCCCCTGGAATATATGGGGTGATTTTTCTAAGTCCTTTCATCTACACTGCTCCCTTCATTTCTTATAACTATAAAGAAGCAGAAAGGGTTTCGCAAGTGCAATATGTGAATTTGGAAAGAAAATCCACTTTTTTTAAATACAAATTTCATTTTAAAAGAGAATATGCTATCATAAATCCATTGATAAAAAATGCGGAGCTGTTTACCGCAACTTAATAATCGATCATTATTTGATACGAGAGTGACGAGAGAAGGAGAGAGGTTCATGGATTTAACGCAACGATTTAATAAGCAAGTATATAAAATTGCTGTTTCAACTATTCGTCAATTTGATGAGCAGGTTTCATCAATTGAGGGCATTTTAAAATTGACATTGGGGGAGCCAGATTTTAACACCCCTGAGCATGTGAAAACGGCAGCACACCAAGCAATCGATGATAATTTTTCTCATTATTCAGGCATGGCAGGATTGACGGATGTTCGTGAAGCTGCTGCTCTTTTTATGCAGGAAAAATATGGTGTGCGCTATGATGCTGCATCCGAAGTACTAGTAACAGTAGGTGCAACGGAGGCGATTTCAGCTAGCTTATTAGCAATCTTAGAGCCAGGTGATAAACTATTGATGCCTGCGCCTATTTATCCGGGATATGAACCTGTAATTACCTTAGCAAATGCAGAACCTGTTTATATTGACACACGATCAAATAATTTTGTTTTAACCCCGCAAATGATCGAAGATGCAATGGCAGAACATGGGGATCAGGTCAAAGCAATTATTTTGAATTATCCTAGCAATCCTACAGGTGTTACGTATAATCGAGAAGAAGTGAAAGCTATTGCTGATGTGGTGAAGAAATATCCAATTTTTGTGATCAGTGATGAAATTTATAGTGAATTAACGTATGAAGATGAGCATGTATCGATTGCAGAGTTTATCCCAGAGCAAACAATTCTTATTAATGGGTTATCTAAATCTCATGCAATGACCGGTTGGCGAATCGGCTTTATTTTTGGACCTAATGTTCTGATTGCTGAAATCATTAAAGTTCATCAATATTTGGTTACCGCTGCTTCTACGATTTCTCAAAAAGCAGCAGTTAGAGCGCTGATCGAAGGAATCCATGATGCAGCTGTGATGAAAGAAGAGTATCGTGAACGTCGTGATTTTGTTTATGAGCAAATGACAAACATCGGATTTGAGGTAGCTAGACCAAATGGTGCGTTCTATATTTTCGCTAAAATTCCAGAAGGCTATGAGCAAGATTCTATGAAGTTTTGTGTTGACCTAGCTCAAAAACAAGCCATAGCGATTATTCCTGGTATCGCTTTTGGGCAAGAAGGGGAGGGCTATGTAAGAATCAGTTATGCAGCTGATTTAGACACATTAAAAGAGGCCATGAGACGCATAGCTAATTA
This sequence comes from Enterococcus termitis, assembly GCF_001730305.1. Classification (GTDB taxonomy): domain Bacteria; phylum Bacillota; class Bacilli; order Lactobacillales; family Enterococcaceae; genus Enterococcus_L; species Enterococcus_L termitis. The sequence continues at coordinate 79,849 of NZ_MIJY01000047.1, read as the reverse complement.
TATGCAGGCATAGTTAACGATTGCTTGAAATGAAATAAACGTTTCCATTTTTTACAAAACAAAACCTTTACACTCCTTTACTGATTGTTTACAAAACCTTGAATTAGAATTAACACTAGGTTGTTAAACTATGCTTGTAACTAATTGAAAAGGAAGTGCAGAAATGAAGAAACCTTTATTATCAGCAATTGTTTTGAGTGTAGGATTATTAATCGCAGGATGCGGCAATCAAGGTGCAGCAACTGACGAAAGCGGCAATAAAACAAACGAAAGTAACAGTAACCAGCCGGTAAAGATCGTAGCCGTTGGTTCAACTGCATTACAGCCTCTGGTAGATGCAGCAAAAGATCAATTTGTTTCAGAGCATTCTAATTATACGATTTCCGTTCAAGGCGGCGGTAGTGGCACTGGTTTATCTCAAGTTGCAGATGGCGCTGTAACGATTGGTAATTCAGACGTTTTTGCAGAAGAAAAATCAGGTGTTGATGCATCAAAATTAGTGGATCATCGTGTAGCAGTTGTTGGCATGGGCCCAGTAGTTAATAAAGAAGTCGGTGTTAAGAATGTTACAAAACAGGAATTGATCGATATTTTTACTGGTAAAATCAAAAACTGGAATGAATTAGGCGGCAAGGATCAAGAAATTGCTGTAATTAATCGCCCAAGCGGCAGTGGAACACGTGCAACATTTGAAAAATGGGGATTAGATGGAGCAACAGCGATTCAATCACAAGAACAAGATTCATCAGGGACTGTTCGTCAAATCGTTGCTCAAACACCTGGAGCAATCAGCTATCTAGCGTTTTCATATATGGACGATTCAACAACTGCATTAAGTGTAGATGATGTGAAACCAACAGAAGAAAACGTTGCCGACAATTCTTGGAAAATCTGGTCTTACGAACATATGTATACTAAAGGAGAACCTGATAAAGAAGTAAAAGCCTTCCTAGACTTTATGCTGGAAGACGATGTTCAAAAAAATATTGTAAAAGAATTAGGCTACTTGCCGATTACAGATATGAAAGTTGAACGAGACGTATCGGGTACTATTACAAACAAATAAATTTTTTGATCAAACTAAAAGCAGCTCTTTCGGAGCTGCTTTTAGTTTGGCGTTTATTCGATTTTTGGGATTGTTAATTTTTAGGTAATTGAATGGTAAATGTAGTACCCAAGCCTAAGTGGCTGTCGATCGTTACGGTTCCACCCAATAATTCAGTATAGTTTTGAACGATGGATAAGCCCAAGCCTGTTCCGCCGGAATGACGACTTCGAGCCTTGTCAACCCGATAGAATCGCTCAAATATTCGTTCTTGATCCTTTTGACTGATGCCGATACCGGTATCTTTTACAGTAAAATAAAAGAAGTCGGTAAAGCCAAAATCGATCGTGATCGTTTCATTTGTCTGAGAGTACTGAACAGCATTTTCGATGAGATTTTTTACGATAGGATAAAATAGCTCATATTTAGTTGTATAGTTTGCTGTCGTATCACCAAGAATTTGAACGGTCAGTTTTTTTTCTTTGATCGTTTTACGGTAGGTTCGTATAATCTCTTCGGTAAATGGATATAGCTCAATCTTTTGATCATCATAGGCAATTGTTTTACCATCACGAGAAAGCTGTAAAATTTCCTGTATCAATTGCTGCAAACGCAGTGCATCTTTTTGCATGATTTCTAAAAACTGAGTCAAGGTTTCCGGATCCTCTTTAGCACCATCCAACAACGTTTCTGTGAAGCCCAGTAAAGACGTAACAGGCGTTTTCAACTCATGGGACACATTACTAACAAAATCTTTTTGCATCTTTTCTAATTGTCTGACGCGAGTCAAATCGTAGGCGATCCCCAAAACTTGATAGTCATTTCCATCTTCCTCAATAAAACGTAAGGACATATCTAAAATCGTGTCGTTTAAACTTTCCGCTAAAGTAATTTCTTGATGAAGCGTACTTTTTTCAGTGATTACTTGATGAATCAAGTGAATTAAGACGGGCTCTTTGATCACTTCAAAATAATCTTTGCCAATGGTGTCTGTATCGATTTTTAAAATATCCAGCATTTTAGGATTGATCAATTGAAGCTGACCGTCGACATTAATTATAAAGACACCGATCATTAACTCATCTAATAGCGCATGAAACTGCTCTTCCGTAGAAGTATAAGCTAAATACGTTTGACTCATTTGCTGACTTAACAAATTGACGGTTTGATAAAGCTCATTCCATTCGGGAGAATCTTGAATGATGGAGCGCGCCTCATCGGGATATTTAACAATCTTTTTTAATACAGGCAAAACAGTAACAAGTGGTTCATTTTTTTGATGAAGCAATAGAAAAACAAACGCTGTAATGATTAAAAACAGAAGACCGAGAGTGAATAAAATATATCGTCGAAAGGACTGGATACTACTTGAAAACTGTGTGGTTTCCTCCGACATTCGAATAATTCCAATAAGCTCTCCATTTTTTTTGATAGGCAGAGCAAGATAGAGCAATTCCTTATTTAACGTAGCGCTCTTTCGCAATGCAGATCCAAAGTCCGCTCCAGAAAGAACTGCTTTGATTTCTGGTCGATTTTTTCGAGACTCATTTAACTCTGTATCGATGCTGTCATAAAAAATTTTCCCATTGGCACTCATTAAGCTCAAACGTTCATTCTTGTCAGTCAAATAATGATCGATAAGTGTTTTTTCTTGAGAAGAAAATTGTTGGCGTGAAAAAGATTCAGGAGATAGCTGGTCTAAAAGCAACGTCGCTTTTTTTTGCAGGTACTCTTCTTGCTGGGCTAATAGCTCTTTTCGAAAAAAATAATTGGTAAGAAAAATACTGCCGACGAAAAGTCCAACCATCATAAGTATCACTAGCAGGTATTCAAATCGTTGCCGCTTTTTCATTTTTTAGGCTCCTGAAAACGATAGCCAAATCCTCGAACAGTTACCAAATACACTGGATGCTTTGGATCAATTTCGATTTTGTCTCTCAAATGGCTTACGTGGACATCAACGATACGGCTTTGTCCAGCAAAATCGTAGTTCCAAATACGGTCGAGTAACGTATCTCGATCGATCACGCGGTCTTTCCGTTTGATGAAGTAGACCAATAGCTCAAACTCTTTTGGGGTCAATTCGATTTTTTTACCACGAACAGAGACTTCATAATTTTGTTCATCAACGATAATATCACCTAAAATCAAGGGCTCTTTTACAGAATCTGTTATGTCTTCCTTCTTTTCAGTAGTGGGTTTCAAGCGTCGAAAGATGGCTTTCATTCTGGCAAGAACTTCTCTAGGACTAAACGGTTTTGTTAAATAATCATCTGCACCGATTTCTAGTCCGATTATTTTATCCACTTGGTCATCTTTAGCGGTCAAAATCAAAATAGGCGTGTCAATTTTTTCTCTTCTCAAAGATTTTGTGATTTCCAGCCCATCCATATTTGGCAGCATAACATCTAAAATAATGAAATCAAACTGATTGGTCAATGCTAACTCATAACCTACCGTGCCATCAGTAGCACTCATAACCTCATAACCATCTTTTTCTAAATTAAAAGTCAGCAACGTTACAATTGACGGTTCATCGTCAACAACTAGAACTTTTTTCATCTATTTAGCTCCTTTTATATACGATATCAATACAAAGCTATTTTATCATAGTTTTACAGTGATCAAAAACTTTAAGGAATAGTTGTAATACTACATTCAAGACCAAAGAAATGGTATAATAAAAAAGATTGAAAAGAGGGAAGCCAATGATAGGAATCAGTGCGTGTCTGGGTGGTGTTTGTTGTCGATATGATGGCCAGGCCAAAGAAATTTCATATTTAAAGCAGTTAGTTGAACAAAATCAAGCGATACTAGTTTGCCCAGAGGTTTTAGGCGGCTTGCTGATACCTAGAGAGCCCGCAGAAATAAGTGGTGGGGATGGTTTTGCTGTATGGCAGAATCAGGCAAAGGTTTATACGGCTTCAGGAGACGATGTGACGGATATGTTTAAGCAAGGCGCACAACTTGCCTACCAAAAGCTCTGTGATAAAAACATTGATACGATCGTTCTTAAAGAGAATAGTCCTTCTTGTGGTCGCAACAGTATTTATGACGGCAGCTTCTCTGGCAGCCGAATAGCTGGAGCAGGAGTCGCAACAGCGTATTTCATTTTACAAGGACTGGAAGTTATTTCAGAAAACCAGTGGCAAAAAATTGTTGAACGTGAGGCAGACTATGGCTGAAAATGAGTGGTTAAAAATCTTTGATGAACAGTATCAAGAACTTGGCACTGCCACTAGACAACGTGTCCATAAAGAAGGACTTTGGCATGAAACATTCCACTGTTGGTTTTATACAATAGATCAAGATGAGCTGATTATTTATTTTCAAAAACGTTCATCTAAGAAAAAAGATTTTCCAAATCAATTAGATATTACAGCTGCTGGTCATTTGTTAGCAGATGAATCGGTGACAGATGGGTTCAGAGAAGTGAAAGAAGAATTAGGTCTCGATGTTTCCGTAGAGGAGGCTGAATATTTAGGCGTATTTCCTGTGCGTATTGATTTAGGCTCGTTTATTGATAATGAATTTACGAATGTTTATGTTGTACAACAGGAGATTACACTAGGAGGCTTCGATTTACAGGAAGAAGAGGTAAGTAGCTTGTTTCGCATTCCTCTTTCTAGTTTTAAACGTATTTTCAATGGTTCAGTGACGGAGGTTGTATTAACTGGTTATCATCAACATGATCAGAAGCAAAAAATGATCCGGGAAAGATTTGCTAAAAAAGATTTCTGTGCAAATGCCGAAAGCTACTATGAACAGTTGATCAAAATTTTTGAAGAAATCCATAGAAATCACTTGAGAACTATTGACTAATTCACTTGAAATCGGTAACCTAAGAGGGATCGAGGATAGGAGTAGCAACGATGGAAATTGAAAAGACGAACCGAATGAACGCATTGTTTGAGTTTTACTCTACATTGCTGACGGAAAAGCAAATGAATTACATGGAGATGTACTATGCGGACGATTTTTCATTAGGTGAAATTGCCGAAGAATACGATGTAAGTCGTCAAGCGGTTTATGATAACATTAAACGAACAGAAAAAATACTGGAAGAATATGAACGAAAGCTTCATTTATTTTCTGATTATGTTGTACGTGGCGAATTACTGGATAAGCTAAAAAACTACGTGAGTGAAACCTATCCGAAAGATACAACAATAATAAATTATATAGAACAAATACAAGAAGTAGAGGAATGAGATTATGGCTTTTGAAAGTTTAACAGATCGATTGCAGCAGGCAATGAGTAAATTACGTCGTAAAGGAAAAGTCTCCGAAGCTGACGTAAAAGAAATGATGAGAGAAATACGTTTAGCTTTACTTGAAGCCGACGTAAACTTGCAAGTGGTCAAAGATTTTACGAAACGTGTACGGGAACGTGCTGTAGGTGTAGAAGTCCTAGAGAGTTTATCACCAGCTCAACAAATCGTTAAGATCGTTGATGAAGAACTAACGGCAACGCTAGGTTCAGAAACCGTTGGCTTAAATAAATCTGAACGAATTCCAACCGTTATTATGATGGCCGGTCTACAAGGGGCCGGTAAAACAACCTTCGGCGGGAAATTAGCAAACCATCTGATGAAAACGGAAAATGCTCGTCCATTGATGATCGCAGCCGATGTGTATCGTCCTGCTGCGATTGACCAATTAAAAGTGTTGGGTCAACAGCTTGATGTACCTGTTTTTGATATGGGAACGGACACAGATCCAGTTGAGATTGTTCGTCAAGGGATGGCACTAGCCAAAGAAAAGAAAAACGATTATGTACTGATTGATACAGCCGGACGTCTTCATGTCGATGAAGCACTGATGGATGAGTTAAAACAAATCAAAGCAGTTGCAGAACCAGATGATATTTTACTGGTTGTTGATGCAATGACAGGACAAGATGCTGTAAATGTAGCAGACAGTTTTAATCAACAATTAGGCATCACTGGTGTGGTCATCACGAAATTAGACGGCGACACACGTGGTGGTGCAGCACTTTCTATTCGTGCTGTGACTGGAGCGCCAATCAAGTTTATTGGTTCTGGTGAAAAATTAACTGATTTAGAAATTTTCCATCCGGATCGGATGTCTAGCCGTATCTTGGGTATGGGTGACATGTTGACGCTGATCGAAAAGGCGCAACAAGATTACGATGAGAAAAAAGCAGAAGAACTTGCAACAAAAATGAAAGAAAACAGCTTTGACTTCAATGATTTTATTGAACAGCTTGATCAAGTGATGGGGATGGGCCCAATTGAAGATCTTTTAAAAATGATCCCTGGAATGAGCCAAATGCCTGGTCTTGAAAATGTCAAAGTCGATCCTAAAGATGTGGCGCGTAAAAAAGCGATGGTTCTTTCAATGACACCTGCCGAAAGAGAAAATCCAGACTTATTAAATCCAAGTAGACGGAGAAGAATCGCAGCTGGTTCTGGAAATAGTGTGGTCGAAGTCAATCGAATGATCAAACAATTCAAAGAATCTAAAAAAATGATGCAGCAAATGTCTAAAGGCAATATGGATATCCCTGGCATGGATCAAATGCTTGGTGGCGGCGTTAAGGGTAAACTCGGCAAAATGGCGATGAATCGTATGATGAAGAAAAATAAAAAGAAGAAAAAGAAGAAAAAATAGCTTAATCCTATTTTTATAAAAATGAAGAGATTGTTTCTGCTTCCAAGAGTCTGGGGTGTAACTTATAGAGTTATGTCCCAGTCTTTTTTGATACATTAGATAAGATGCTGAATATATATGAAGCTGAGTTAAAAAAAAGAATATGTAATAAAACAGAGCATTGAATGATAAGCACATATGGAAATTTCTTGATAAGATGTTGTTAACAAAAGAAGGGGGCGTATCAAATTATGCACGCATGGGAAGCAATTCAAAAATCGATTGATTATATCGAAAGTAATTTGACTGAAGAGGTATCAATTGAAAAGCTCGCGGAAATGGCAGGTTTATCACCATTTTATTTTCAAAGACTGTTCTCTCGCTTAGTCCAAAAACCAGTCTTTGAATATGTTAAACTTCGTCGATTAGCACAAGCAGTCAGCGACCTAAAAACAAACAATACTCGAATACTAGACACTGCGATGGACTACGGTTTTTCGAGTCACGCAAACTTTACTAGAGCATTTAAAGAAGTATATGGTATTACACCAGATAAATACCGTACAACGGATATCCAACTGAATCAGTTTGTAAAACCTGACTTGATGTTGAATTATGTGATGGTTGATGAGAATGTTCCATTAGTTACAGATGGTATTGTACTGGAAGTCACACGGAAAAAATTAGATAAACCAAGAACTTTTATAGGGATTGCAAAAGAAATCCCCCTTTCAGAGCTAATGGGCGGTACTAACACAGGTGTTTCATTTGCTGCGAAGTTATGGGATGAGTTTCATGAGGTAAAAGCAAAAATTCCTTATTTACTTGCAAATGGAAATAAATTGGGAGCGCTTTATATGGGAGGAGCTAAAAAAGATCATTGTACTTATTTAGCTGGAGCTGAGGTCGAATACGGCTCAGTCATTGAGGGATATACAGTTTTTGAGCTTCCCGATTCAGATTATCTTGTTTGCGGATTTGAAGCTGTAAATTTTGAAGAATTAACAAATTCCGCTGTCTATAAAGCACAAACTTTTATGGAGAGATGGATGAAAGAACACAAACTGTCTACTACAGATTTTGCAGTGGAAATGTATTATCCAGTGACAGATGGTCGTGCATACATGGAGCATTGGGTGCAGCCTGTACCGATTAAGGAATAAAACTGTTGTATCATAGATAACTAAGTCTGTCTTAAAAAAGAACACTAGTTTACATTAATATTGTTTTTCTATATGTACTAAGTTACAATTCAGTAAAATAGACTGAAAGAGAGGGAGATAAGATTAAACTAAACATTAAAAAGACGATTGACCAACATGAGCTAAAAGAAATCAACATGCTAAAAGAAAAAAATCAACAGCTTTATGGAAATGAGTACAAAATAGATTTAAACTTTTTTTCAAATAAGTCTGATAACATTCATCATATCCTGTGTTGGGAAAAGGAGAATTTTATTGGATATGTTGCTTTGAATAGTTATGATTTAGAGGAATTAGAGGTAACGATGATCGTTGATCCAAACCAAATCGTTATCGCTAAATTACAAGAAACTGTCCAAAATTTTGCAAGGAAACATTATTATAAGCGAGTACTATGGATCGTTGATAGAAATGATTCGTATCTCGTTGATTTCATCAAACAAAGTGGAAGATACAACTATTCTTTTTCTGAATGTGCTATGGTTTTTAATAATTCAATAGATTTAGCTCCTTCTAATTGTCTTTTAGAATTTGCCAAAAAAGAAGACACAACTGCAATTTCCTGTCTTGAAGATGGTTCAGATCATGGCGAATACAAAGTAATTGAAGCCGCTGATTTGGCTAAAACGCTCGTATTCAAAAAAGACGGTGAAATCATTGCAAGTATTCGGCTCGAAAAAAGTGATAAGGAATGCGGAATTTATGGTTTTGTCGTTAGACCAGATATGCGTGGAAAAGGCATTGGTCGAAAAATTATTACCCAAGTCGTACACCAATTAATGATTGAAAAGTTCTCTCGAATCTATTTGGAAGTTGAAACAACAAATAATTCTGCAATGGGATTATATCGTTCGATTGGATTTGAGCAGCATGTGTTATATGACTACTATTCATCGGTCGTATAAAAACAGCTTAGTATTTTTTCAAATGAAAAGATACTAAGCTGTTTTTTGAAGCAAAAAATTGCCCCTGCCAAGGTAATGTTAGTATAGCATACGTTTATGGAGGGGGCAAAACGTTGGAGCAGAAACAATTTTAAGGGTGTCAAGAAAAAACTCTTTACAGCTTAATTGAAATCTGTTAAACTAACATTTGTGATTAAGTTAATGGAGGTGTAATAATAAAATGTCAGTAAAAATTCGTTTAAAACGTATGGGTTCTAAAAAGAGTCCTTTTTACCGTATTGTAGTCGCTGATTCTCGTTCTCCACGTGATGGACGTTTCATCGAAACTGTTGGAACTTACAATCCTTTGAAAGATCCTGCAGAAGTAGTTTTAAAAGAAGATTTAGTTTTAGACTGGTTGTCTAAAGGTGCGCAACCTTCAGATACAGTTCGTAACATCCTTTCAAAAGAAGGCGTTATGAAGAAACACCACGAAGCTAAACTTGAAAAGAAATAAGGTGACCGATTATGGCAGATGTGAAAGAGTTAGTGTTAACTATCGTTCGTCCATTAGTCAGTCAACCTGAGATGGTTAAATTAGAAGTAGAAGAGTCTGATACTTTTCTAGAGTATAATTTAACTGTATCGCCTGAAGATATTGGCCGTATCATTGGTAAACAAGGTCGAGTTGCTAAAGCAATTCGCACGATCGTTTACAGTGTGCGCGTGGATGGACCCAAAAAAGTTCGTTTAAATATCATAGATGGTAAATAGTAATCCTAAAACATCCAAACTTTTTGGATGTTTTTTTCTTTTGACTAATATATGATTCTTTCGCATAATGAAATAAAATAGAGAGAAAGGGAGGTAGACGAATGACGCAACAACCAAACTATCAAGAGCAGTTAACGAAAAGTATAGAGGAATATTTCGATTTAACATCATTTGAAGCGGGAGATATTTTTGTTTTAGGCTGCAGCAGCAGTGAGATTTTAGGAGGTGTAATCGGTAAAAATTCTAGACTGGATGTTGGTGAGGCAGTGATTGCTATAGTGAAAAAAAGTTTAGACGAAAAAGGGATCTATCTAGCTGTACAAGGCTGTGAACATATCAATCGGGCGCTTGTAGTAGAAAAAGAAGTCGCAAACACACATGATTTTGAAATCGTATCTGTTGTTCCAGCACTTCATGCTGGCGGTGCCGCAGCCGTTGCAGCTTTTCAATCATTCACGAATCCAGTCGTAGTTGAAAAAATCATTGCTAGAGGCGGTATGGATATTGGTGATACCGCGATCGGAATGCATGTTAAACACGTACAGATCCCAATTAGAACATCGATCAGCGAAATTGGAAGCGCACATACCACTTTCTTGTATAGCCGACCTAAACTGATTGGTGGAAATCGTGCGGTATACGAATAAAACAGAAGCAAAATTTGCTTCTGTTTTGTGATTAATGAAGGTTATTTTTTTCTAAAAACCTTAATATCAAAAATAGGTGAATCAAAATTGATTTCGGCTTCATCGATCATCAAGCCAAGCAAGTGGTAATCTTCTTCTTCGTGATGAGTGACGCCAAGAAGCTCATCATAATAGCTCTCAATGCTTAGATCTCTTGGTGTATTCAACAGTTCTAATAAGTGTAGGACGCCTTCAGGTTCCTCTTTGGTTTGTCCTTGCATTTCTATGTAAAACCCTTCAGGCGTAAAATCGAGACCGATCCGAATATCTTCAATATTATTTGAAAAAAAATAAGACAAAAGTTCATCGATAATACGTTTAGCTTTTTCTCTTTCTTGCATGTTGTTTCACCTTTCTGATCTGTAAAATGTTATCTAGTAATGGTACCATGACAGCCGCTACAAAACCAGTAGAAAATCCATTATTATAAAGATTTAATCCTCCATGAAGATAACTGACGTTTGTCACTAAAGACATATGCAAGAACCCTGCAACTAATCCAAATGTCAGTCCATAATATCCAGCGATCGGAGCAAGTCCTGTGCCAAATATTCCGGCAAGCGCAACTGTAGTTTGATCGACGTCAAAAACAGAAGATAACTGGGCGGTAAAGAAGACACTAACGAGTAAAGGCAAGCTATTTAGTGGATGATTACCAAAAGCACTAAAACCGACAGCAGATAAAATGGCACCGATGATTGGTCCATTAAGTGTACAGTGACTAAGTTGTGTGTATAAAAGGAGAAGAAAGCCCATAAACGCCATATTCATCATTGTTGCACCGATACCGGAAATAAATGTAAAATCAGTGATTAACTTTCCCGATGTTCGATTGATCTCTTTAATGCCTTTAAAAGACAAATGATTCATAATAAAACCAGTAATAAACATCAAAAAAAATAAGAGCAGCATAAAAAAGAGTAGTTTAAGATGATGTTCATCTGAGACCAAACTTTTTCCTTCAATTTTCACTCCAAACATTCTTAATACTCCTGTAAACATCATAGCAATCAATCCAGAAGTAAAACCAACATTGTACAAAGAGAACCCTTGATGAAACGTTAAAACATGAGAAGCGAGCGGTGGTAGTATCAATCCGATAAAGACACCGACGATACAACCTAAAGGCAATGAAAAAAACAATGGAAATGAAAGTCCAAATGTAAAAAAACTGATGATCGGTGACAGCGCGCTTCCAAACAAGCTAACAACGATGAATTGAGAAAAAGGTTTTTTTACAATTTTTGCATAAATAATACCACCAATAATAATCGGAATAGAATTATATAGATTTTTTCCAAAAAAAGAACAGCCAGATACGGTAAATAGAGCTGCTATCATAGGGCCATTGATCGGGATTTTCTCTTTTTGAGCGATCAATACGCTGATCAAGGTGAGTAAACCACTATTTACAAAGGCGCTTCCAAAAGTACCCAAAGCAATATAATCGGTCAAAAGATTGCTGGGAGAAGTCAGAATACGTACCATTCCTTCCCATAAAACCGCAAAAGGCTCACTGCTTATTCCAATGGAAATCAGAAGGAGACAATAGACAATCAAGAGCTGATAATGTTTCTTTTGACTGGACTTTTTTTCTAGCTTTTTATCTGTCTGTAAAAAAAAGGGTTGACTGCTATTACTAGCCATAAACACTACCTCCGTTATCAGTTGATAAGTTTACTATAGCGTGACAAAGTAGTGTTGGTCAATGGAAATTTAACCATTATTTATAAATTATCACATTTTTTAATTATTTCTATAATTATTGAGAAAATAAGGTGTTAAAAAAGTGTAAAATGAAATGATAATAAATAAAAAACAAATAAATAGAAAAGAGATTGATGGAGGGATTTTTTTGGTCAGGAAAAAAGTATACAAAAAGCAGCATATTTTAGCGGCAGCCTCAGATTTATTAGAAAAAAATAGCTTTTCTGCGATAACAGCAAGAAATGTAGCTGAGCATATGGGGATTTCGACACAACCTATTTATCTAGAGTTCAAAAACATGGATGATTTAAAAGTGACGTTGTTGCAAACGATTTATGCGTCGTTTGAAAGGGAATACTTCTCGATAAATCAATCGGACGATCTTTTAGTGAGCTTTAGCCTTAACTACATTGCGCTTGCTAAAGCAAGAAGCAAGTTATTCATTGCTCTTTTTGTTGATCAGCATTCTTACGTTCAACATGTTAGACAATTAACTTTTGAACTATTTAAGAAATGTCTTAAAACGGACAAGCGCTTTGCGTCTGTTTCATTAGACAGCTTAGAAAAACAATTTGCAAACATCTGGCTTTTTGTTACGGGAATGGCAGCACTAAACATTTCTGGGATTTTAGAGTTATCTGATGAAGAGGTTGTATCCGCTTTAAAAAAATTTGAGTAAACGGATATAATAGGGGCAAAAATAGTGATCTAAAATTCGAAGAAATATATGCTTCAATCATAAAAAATGAACAGAATGAGAGCTGAATAGTATCTTTTGATTCGGTGTCAGTAGTTTTTATTATAATCTCTAATGATGATTTTATAAGCTGCATATGCATCGAGTTCTTTTAAAACAATGATTTTATCGGGAAAAGAATCATTTAACCGTTTTAGCTCAAAGATATTTTTCTGTTCATAATGATGATTCCAAACAATCATTTGTTTTAATAATTGAAATGTGGGGGTGTAATTTGCCTGCTCCACGTTTCTTTTTTGTTTGATAAAGCGGCTGAAAATTCGATATAGTCGAACATGGTAAGGAGGGAGTAAGAGCAAAATAATATCCGCCTGTGCCACTGCTGGCTTTATCCAATCCTGTGTGGTTGTTCCTTCAATGATCCAGCTTTCTGTAGCAAGTGTTCCTTGTAGTAGTTGAATCGATTGTTCTTTTGTAAAGCGTTTATCGCCACGAGGGTTTCGCTCCCAAATAAGATTGTCTAATTCAACTAGTTGTATCTTTTCTTTTGCTGCAAGCTTTTTGGCAAAGGTGGTTTTACCGCTGCCAACCGGTCCACAAATCATGATCTTTTTCATTTCGTACCTCATCTCCATCTATCTAAACTTAACAAAGCTCTGGGACAAAACTCGTATAGGGGCCAAACCAAAATAAACAGCGCGTAAAAGCAATTCCTTCCACAATAAAAAAATTCACGAAAATTTGAAGAAGACCCTGTAGAATCATCCAATATCAAAATTGAAAATTCTGTGTTTCTTGTCATTTTCGTGAATTTCTATTTCTCATAACTAAATGCTTTTGTCTTCGATAGTTAGTAATGAACTATTTTTTTGCTTCTTGCAAAATATTGATTTTTTCGATACGGATATCATTTTTTGGTTTGTCGCTTTCATCAGTGTCAGCGGCAGCGATTTTATCTACAACGTCCATACCTTTGACTACTTGTCCAAACACTGTATGTTTTCCATCTAAGAAAGGTGTTCCGCCATCTTTGTAAGCATCAATGATTTTTTGCGGATAGTCTTCTTTCAGCAAGCCATCTGAAACATCTTCATCGTTTTGAACGATAAAGAACTGACTTCCGTTTGTCCCTTTACCATCTGCATCTGTACCAGCGTTAGCCATTGATAATGCACCGCGAATATTGTACAGCTGGTTAGAGATTTCATCATCGAAAGCCTCATTCCAGATACTTTCGCCACCAGTGCCGTCTCCTTTAGGGTCGCCGCCTTGAATCATGAATTCTTTGATTACACGGTGGAATGTAACATTGTCATAATAACCATTTTTAGCATGAGTCATAAAATTTTCTACTGTTTTTGGTGCTTGTTTTGGAAATAGCTTGATTTCGATAGAACCTTCAGTAGTAACCATTTCAACTAAATCTTCATCGTCACTCACTTCATCTGATAATTGTGGCAATTCTAAAGAATTTAAATCAACAGATTCAGAGGTTTTCGTTTCTGAGTTAGTAGATGAATCTGCTTTTTGCTCAGTTTTAGATCCACACGCTGCAAATAGCACTAATGAAGCTAAAAGCGCTGTAGCAGTAATGAATTTTTTTGTTTTCATAAGGTTAAGTCTTCCTTTCAAAAATAGTTTCCATTTCATAATAACAAATGATCTCTAGAACTTCTAGTCAAAATAGATTTTTTTTAAGATTTCGGAAAGGTGTAGACCACTTTTCATCATTCTGCTATAATGAAAATGGATACATTATAATCATTATAAATCTTAGGGGGCAGCAACAATGGGAAAATTAGGTATTTCTATTTATCCAGAACGTTCAACTTTTGAAAAGGACAAAGCATATCTAGATTTAGCACATAAATATGGATTTAAACGTGTATTTACCAGCTTACTACAAATTACAGAAGATAAAGAAAAAGTATTGGCAGAGTTCAAAAAAGTCGTTGATTATGCAAATAGTCTCGACATGGAAGTGATGGTCGACATCAATCCTGCTTTATTCGAACAATTGGAAATTTCTTATGATGATTTATCCTTTTTCAATGAAATGGGTGCCTACGGTGTACGTTTAGATGTTGGCTTCACTGGTGCTGAAGAAGCTAAAATGACTCGCAATCCCTATGGTATTAAAATAGAAATCAATATGAGTACAGGAACAAGCTATGTTGATAATATTATGAGTTACTCACCAAATACTGAGAATTTACTAGGCTCTCATAACTTTTATCCGCATCGTTATTCTGGTTTAGGCTATGATCATTTTGTTTTCTGCTCTGAAAAATTTAGAAAATACAATTTAAACACGATGGCATTTGTCAACTCTCATGATGCTACATTTGGTCCGTGGCCGACACAAGACGGTTTATGTTCATTAGAAGACCATCGTGATTTAGAAATTGCCACACAAGTAAAACATCTTGTTTTGACTGGGTTGATCGATGATATTTTAGTGGGAAATGCGTATGCCTCTGAAGCAGAGCTAAAAGCAATGGCAGAAGCATTCAATGCGGAATATCCTTCAGTGAAAGTAGATGTTGCAAAAGATATTTCAGACGATGAAAGAGAAGTATTGTTTACCAGTCTTCATAGCTATCGCGGGGATCGTTCAGAATACATTTTACGTTCAACAATGACTCGTATTCACTTTAAGGATCGTGAGTTCCCTGCGCATAATACGATCGATATGACTAAAGGGGATGTTTTGATCGACAACGTTGGTTATGGTCAATACAAAGGCGAAACACAAATTGCCTTGAAATCAATGAAAAATGATGGACGTGTAAATGTTGTTGGCCGAATTTCTGATGATGAACTATTCTTACTAGACTTCTTAAAACCATGGTCTAGCTTTAAACTGATCGAAAATAAAAAATAATCAACAAAAAAGAGTATGCTGTAAAAACATTCAGTATATTCTTTTTTTATACAGAAATGTCGAAAATGAGCATCTTTTTGCTATAATAAACGATACGAGGTGGAAAAATGGAAAAAGAATTAAGTATTTTGTTAGCCAAACTTCAAGGAATCGCGCAAACAGGCAAAAAATTTGGCAAAGATATCTTTGATCAAGAACGTTATGAGGAGCTTTCAGTTGTTGCAAAAGAATTGACTCACTTAATTTATCCAACCCTTTCTGAGCAGGAGCTTTCCATTTTCTTTGATAAAGATGAAGGATACGCAACACCGAAGGTTGATGTGCGAGCTGTTATTTTTGATCAAGAAGGTAAGCTATTACTTGTAAAAGAAAAAAGTGATCACTCATGGTCCTTACCTGGAGGCTGGGCGGATATCGGCTATTCACCTAAAGAAATAGCTGAAAAAGAAGCCTTTGAAGAGACCGGTATTAAAGTCAAAGCCACACGCTTGATTGCAGTTTTAGATAAAGCAAAACATGATTATCCGCCATCATTGACCTATGTCTATAAATTTTTTATTCGTTGTGAGGCAGAGACCCAAACAATCCAACCAGGTATTGAAACAAGTGAGGCAGCTTATTTTGATTTGAAAGAAATCTTAGCACTGTCCCTTTCTGAAAATCGAGTAATCAAGGAAAATTATTATATGCTCTTTCAAGATTATCAAGAGAACAATAATGAAATCATCTGTGATTAAGATTGCGAAAATAGGTAGAAAACTTTATACTATTTATTGATTTTAAAAAGTTTGCTCAATGAGTAAGAAAAAAGAAAAGATCTTAATAGTCGAGCAAAGTAGTTGAGGAGTTATTAGATGAGTAAAATAGTAAAAATACTGATCGCACTATTAATAGTGATCATAATTGTGTTGATCGGTGGAGGAATGTATTTCTATAATTATGCAGTTGTTCCTTCTGAGAAAGATTTTTTAGCTGGTGACACACCTGGCACAGATGTAGAGGCAAAAAATCCCGAAGAAAAATGGTTTAAGGACGACAAAAATCGTACTTATTGGACGCTAGAAGCCGCAGACGGCTTAAAATTACAGGCCATTTATTTACCAGCGGCTGAAAAAACGGATAAAAATGTCATCATGGCGCATGGTTATATGGGAAATGCTGAAACGATGGCAAGCTTTGCAAAAATGTATCATGATTGGGGCTACAATGTTCTTGTTCCTGATGCTCGCGGTCATGGAAAAAGTGAAGGAGAATATATTGGTTTTGGTTGGCCGGAGCGTAAGGATTATCTTCAATGGATCAATCAAGTTATTGAAAAAAATGGAGAACATGCACAGATCACTTTATACGGCATCAGCATGGGAGGCGCTACAGTCATGATGACCAGTGGTGAAGCTCTGCCGGAAAATGTAAAAGCAATTGTGGAAGATTGCGGTTATTCTACGGTAAATGAAGAGTTGGCATATCAATTAAAAGATATGTTCAATTTGCCGTCATTTCCATTAGTTCCTGTTACCAGTTTAATTACTAAGATTCGTGCAGGCTATTTCTTTGGTGAGGCGAGTTCTATTGCTCAGTTGAAGAAAAATACAACACCGATCTTGTTTATTCATGGTGATGCAGATACCTTTGTTCCCTTTGAAATGTTAGACGAAGTTTATGCTGCCACAAATGCTCCTAAAGACAAATATGTTGTGCCGGGAGCAGAGCATGCGAAAGCCTATTCAGTGAATAAAAAAGCTTATAAAGAGAAAGTGGAACATTTCTTGAATAAATATGTACAATAATAAAAAAAGCTAGTCACAGACAGTCTGTTAACGTACGCGTGAGTGAAACATAATCATTTCGTCATATCCCACTCACGCGGAATTCAGATAAACAGTAAAAGCAGATACTTCTGTCCCGTTCTCCTTTTTAATCTTTGAAGAGTGAGATTTCCTGTGATTATTACAAATCAACTAGCATTCTTTGATAGGATAATAAAAAGAAATGAGGTAAAATAGATGGAAGAACAAATGATCGATTATCTCCATTATTTACAAATTGAACGTGGACTATCTCTCAATACAAGAAAAAGTTACGAACGAGACTTACATAAATATTTGGCTTTTTTACAAGACCAAAAAATAGAGTCATGGCAACTTGTTGACCGATACATAATTATGGAATATCTGCAGCTGTTGAACAATGAAAGTAATTCTTCTGCAACGATTATTCGTATGATCTCAACATTAAGAGGCTTTCATCAATTTTTGAGACAGGAACGTGTGATGGATCACGACCCAATGCAGCACATAGATTCACCTAAGAAAGCTCAAAAACTGCCTAGCACACTTTCTGTAGAGGAAGTAACAGCATTGATCGAAACACCGGATACAACCAAGCCACTGGGCATCAGAAATCGAACGATTTTAGAAGTGATGTACGCCACAGGCTTGCGAGTGAGCGAACTGGTGGATTTGAAAATAGGCGACTTACATCTATCGATTGGTTTGCTGCAAACGATTGGTAAAGGAGATAAAGAGCGAATTATTCCGCTGGGCGACTATGCGATTCAATGGATCGAAAAATATCTGGAAGAAGCAAGACCCACTTTGATCAAAAAGAATCAAAATGAAACGCATCTATTTGTGAACCATCATGGCAAGCCACTTTCACGTCAAGGTGTCTGGAAAAACTTGAAGCAAATTGTTCAAGAAGCGGGTATTAACAAAAACATCACTCCTCATACGTTAAGACATAGCTTTGCTACTCACTTGTTGGAAAATGGGGCGGATTTACGAATCGTGCAAGAGTTACTGGGACATGCCGATATTTCCACTACTCAGATTTACACGCATATTACTAAGCAAAGAATGGCAGATGTCTATAAACAACATTTTCCAAGAGCATAAGCAAAAGAAAAAGAAGGTGAAATCATGTTAACGTATTATCGAAAGGAACAACGAAAGATTGCTATGGGTTTATTGAGCTTTCACAAAAAAATGACCGAATATCAGTCATTATTGAAAGAAATCGATATGTATGAAAACGATGAACACTTACACTTATTTCTTTGGACACCTGATGATGAACAAAATATTCAAGGAATCATAGGAATCGAGAGGACAACTATAGATGAATTAATTGTTCACGATATTTCGATTACACCTTCTTTTCGCGGTGAAAATCTGGGATTTGAATTACTGAAAGAAGTAGCATCGATGTATCCAGAGACCAAAATCTATGGTACAAAAGCGACTTCTGCGTATTTATCTAAATGGAAAGAACACAACGAATGAATTTTATGGTAAACTAGAGAGTCGAAAAAGAAAGTTGGATGATCTTGCAGGAAATGAATGTAAAATTAGATGTATTTGAAGGACCGTTGGATCTTCTTTTACATTTGATCAAAAAATTAGAAATAGATATATATGATATTCCAATCGCTGCTGTGACAGAGCAATATATGAACTATATCCACACCATGAAAACATTAGAACTAGAAATTGCTGGTGAATACATAGTAATGGCGGCAACCTTGATGGCAATCAAAAGTAAGATGCTGCTCCCAAAACAAGAGTTGGAAGCAACGAATGACGATGAACTTCTAGCGGGCGAGGATCCTAGAGATGCATTGGTTGCACAGTTGTTGGAATATCGTAAATTTAAATATGCAGCAGGGCTTTTACATGAAAAAGAATCAGAACGAAGCCTTTATTACACGAAAGAGCCAATGGATGTTGATGAGTATAAAGAAGACAATCCATTGCTGGAACCAAATCAGTTAAACACAATCGATTTATTCTTAGCTTTTCATGCAATGCTTGAAAAGAAAAAAAATCGTCAGCCGATAGAAACCACTGTGGCTGGGGACGATGTATCGATTGAAGAAAAAATAGCAACAATCTCAGAAAGAATGGCTCAAATCGATCGGCGAACACCCGTGAATTTCGAAGACTTTTTTACCTCTTATTCAAAACAAGAGATCGTTACGACATTTATGGCCTTATTGGAATTAATGAAAAAAGGATCGATTCAGGTTGAGCAAACAGAAAATTACAGTACGATCTTGCTATACAATGCATTGGCTGAGATTGATTCAAGTACGGAGGAAACAGCGTGAGCACAATTAGTCAAATCGAAGCGATCTTATTTGTTGTAGGTGAGGAAGGGATTGGTCTAGAAGAATTATCCTACTTGTTGGAACTTTCTACAGCTAAAACCTATGAATCCTTGACTGCACTAAAAGAACGCTATGAATCAGATGATCAATCGGCATTAAATATATTAGAAGTTGGCAATCATTTTGTGTTATCCACGAAAAAAATATTTGCTCCACTATTAAAAAAATATGCCCAATCACCGATTTCCAATGCTTTATCACAAGCTGCGCTAGAAACATTATCGATCGTAGCTTACAAGCAGCCAATTTCAAGAGTCGAAGTTGATGAAATCAGAGGCGTTCAGTCAGCAGGTTCTATGCAAAAACTGGTTGCTCGTCAATTGATAGAAGAAAAAGGCCGAGTAGATGGACCAGGTCGAGCAATTTTATATGGTACAACTGCCTATTTCATGGATTATTTTGGTTTAAGATCACTAGATGAACTGCCGGATATTCACCAAATGGAAGAAGAAATCGCAGAAGAATTACCTCTAGACCTCTTTTTTGATCGTTATAAAGAATTAAATGAAGAAGAAACTACAGATACAAATGAATCGGAGGAAGAAAAATAAATGGAGAGACTTCAAAAAGTAATTGCCCATGCAGGTATCACATCCCGCAGAAAAGCCGAAGAATACATTGTCAACGGGCGCGTAAAAGTCAATGGAAAAATTGTTCGGGAGTTAGGTACTCAAGTAGGGAAGAACGACATGGTAGAAGTCGATGATGTTCCAATCTATAAAGAAGAATATGGCTATTATTTGTTTTACAAACCTAAAGGAGTGATTTCGGCTGTTTCAGATGACAAAGGTCGAAAAGTCGTAACAGATTATTTCACTCATATCAAGGAACGGATCTATCCTGTCGGACGTTTAGACTATGATACATCAGGCTTGTTGCTTCTAACAAACGACGGGGAGTTTTCGCAAAAACTGACACATCCAAGTCACGAAATCGATAAAGTATATGTCGCAAAAGTAAAAGGCTTAGCGAAAAAACATGATTTTCTTCCTCTGACGAAAGGAATGAAGATCGATGGCTACAAAACGGCTCCAGCTGCATTTCAAATCATATCTGTCGATTTAAAAACGAATACCAGCATTGTGGAATTAACGATCCATGAAGGACGTAATCACCAAGTGAAGAAGATGCTTCAAGCTGTTGGTTATCCTGTCCAAAAGCTAAAAAGAGAAAGATATGGCGACCTAACCTTAAAAGGCCTTCGCCCAGGAGAATACCGTAATTTAAATAAAAAAGAGATCAGTGTTCTAATGAATCAATCCAAATAATTACATTTTAAATGCTTGAGCATACCCTCTATCAGAGACAGTTCAAGCATTTTTTTGTACGAATAGGAATGTTAATTATGTGACTTATTGAACATAAAGATTGATTTTTTCATAAAAGGTTGTATAATTATACTTGTAATAAAAATTTAATAAAGGTTCGTCTTCAGGGGCAGGGTGAAATTCCCGACCGGTGGTTATAGTCCACGAACTACTTTTTTAAGTAGTCGAATTGGTGAAATTCCAGTACCGACAGTACAGTCTGGATAAAGAAGATAGGGCTTATTTGAATTGGCATTTTTCAGATAAGATAACTCTACTCTATTTTCCCTGTTGGAAAATAGAGTTTTTGCTGTGAATCACTACGACTGCCGGAGGCAGAGTAGATGCTGAACAGTACTTGGCGACCGGAGTGAGCGAAGTTACCCGCCGGGAATCACTACGATTGCCAGAGGCAGAGTAGATGCTGAACAGTACTTGGCGACCGGAGTGAGCGAAGTTACCCGCCAGGAATCACTACGATTGCCAGAGGCAGAGTAGATGCTGAACAGTACTTGGCGACCGAAGTGAGCGAAGTTACCCGTCAAGAATCACTACGATTGCCAGAGGCAGAGTAGATGTTGAACAGCACTTGGCGACCGAAGTAAGTGACGTCACTAAGCCGATAGCACGTAGCTTGTCAAAAGACAAAGTAAACGAGGAATATTCGGCGTGAATCGTGAACGAAGTTAGATTTGTATTGAAGTACGCTCAATAGCATTATAGTCATGCAACTACAAAGTCAGCTGTGTTCATCAGTCCGCATCTCACAACAAAATAAGAGTCATCACTGAAAATGTTAGTTTAGAAAAGTTCGTTTGAAGATGGGTCCTTAACAGGAGGATTTCATATGCGAAACAGTAAGGTACAAAAAATGGTAAGTGTAGCAATGTTAGCAGCAATAGGTGTCGTTTTACAGTTTGTGGCGTTTCCGATCATGCCCGCTTTTAGTTTCTTGAAAATCGATTTTAGCGATATTCCCGTAATGATCAGTATGTTTTTATTTGGACCATTAGCAGGGATCAGTACCGCTTTTATCCGATCAGCAATCCATCTATTTACTACAGGATTGTCTCCTCAAAATTTTGTGGGTGATGCAGCTAGTTTTTTAGCTACGACTATGTTTACATTACCAATGTATTACTTTTTTAAACGAGGAAGTCATAAAGTTTTAAATAAAACATTAGGTATAGTAACCGGAATAGTAGCGATGACTGCTTTTATGAGTATCGCTAATTACTTTGTGATTACGCCGCTTTATTTAAAACTATTCGGTGTATCAGCCGGAGATTTTTTAGGAATGTCTTTAGCTAGATATGTAACTATTGGTATTCTTCCATTCAACTTGATAAAAGGGGCTATTGTCAGTGCTGTTTTCTTGGTTTTACATGCTAAGCTTTTACCTTGGCTTTCTAGAAAACAACATCAATTAGGCAATAAAAAACCAATAATATAAAATGATTGAATAAAAGGTCGAGACAAGTTCTCGATCTTTTTTTGCGGATAGTCAAAAAATAGGTCCTAGCAGAACAAAATGATCTATTTATCTGCTTCTTTTTGGTAAGATAGAGTGGAGACGGAAAGGAGTGTAAATCAACATGAAAAAATGGCAAAAACGTTTGCTGTGGATACTAGGTGTATTTATCACAAGTGTGTTAGTGGGTTTATTTTATCTCAAAACAGTTACGTATACACCAACGACAGCAGCTATAAAAAGCGCTGAGCAAGCAAAAACAGAAGAGGGGACTCTCGTTTTTAAAGGTGATTCCAAGAAAACTGCACTTATATTTTATCAAGGTGCTTTAGTTGAAAATACCAGCTATAGTATCTGGGCACAACAAGTGGCTGAGGCTGGTCATACAGTTTATCTAGTGAAAGAGCCGCTCAACTTAGCTGTATTAGGACAAAATAAAGCAGAATCTGTCATTCAAAAGAACCATATAACTAATTATGTGATTGGCGGTCACTCTTTAGGCGGCGTTATGGCCAGCCGATTTGCAGCGGATCAAAAAAATCATGAAGGGCTGAAAGGTGTGTTCTTCTTAGCGAGTTATCCAGATGAAAAAGGGAGTTTGCGAACATTTACCGGACCTGTATTGTCATTAACAGGATCTGAAGATGGTGTTTTGAATTGGAGCGCGTATGAGGCCTCTAAAAAATATTTGCCTAAGCAAACCTCGTACGAAGAAATCCAAGGTGGGAATCATGCTGGTTTTGGCAGCTATGGACAGCAAAAAGGGGACAAGCCTGCTTCAATCAATAATGATGAACAACAACAAGTAATCGCTGATCAGTTGATTAAGTGGTTAGATAACATCGGTTAAAAAGAAAATAACAGCAGAACAAGATGCGTGCATGTGCATTTATCTGCTGTTATTTTCTTTATTTTTCGCTGATCTCTATTGCACGAACAGGGCATTTGCGGTACGCTGTTAACACATCGGCTTGTTCGTTTTTAGGGATAAATTCTTGGTGAGCTGAATGATCACGGGCCAAAATCACAAGACCATCATCGTCGTAATCAAAAATTTCTGGTGCATAGACTTGACATAAGCCACAGGCAATGCATTTTTCTGGAATTATTTTACATAACATAGGGACACATCCTATTCTATCATTCAAAGAGGTGAAACAATGGATCCGTACTTTATTTTAACGTTATTTCAACATGGATACAAGGTACGAACATCGACTTTGTATCATCTTTTAAAAGGAAAACGAACAAGTTCCGTACTAATCTATGGTTTCATGTATCAAAATTTACGTTTCTTTCAATTGACACCTGAATTAACAGAATCACAGTTTAACAAATTGGTGAATACATTGCTGGAAGAGCAGCTACTTAATAAAGATAAAGACGGCGACGTCCAATTAACTGTTGCAGGAGACGAGCTACTTAAAAGTCAAAAGAACGCCCATCAGTGGATCAATAACTACCGTTTTGGCAAAACAGACGAAGAAATCTGGCGTTTTTTACAGTTTATGGTGCAAGTCGTTTCTCATTTATCTTATAATAATAAACAATATGTTCCACTAGAGCAATCACCGTTGTATCAAGGACATTTAAAAAAGAGGATCACTTCATTACCGAGAGCTGAATTAATAAAAAAACTCAAAACGGACTGGTATTCAGTCTTTTCTCAGTTATCAAAAGAAGAGGCTGATTACTTTGCCATGCAGTTTTCAGGCTATCAACAAATTGGAAAAACAGCATTTCAACTGTTGGATGAAACTATTGCACCATTTGATCGCTACTTGTTAAAAAAAGAGCGGCTGCATCATTTGTTGTTTTTGATAGAAAATTTAGCAGAAACTAGCTTTCTGAAAGAAACCATTCAACCCTTTTTACAAAAAAATGAAAATCAAAGTATGAACGAGACAAAATTGCTCTTAAAAGAACATCTCTCAGTAGAGGAAATTGCTTGGCAAAGAAAAATGAAACAAAGTACGATTCAAGATCATTTAATAGAACTTGCTTTAACAGAACAGATTTTTATTGACCGCTATATTTCAGCAGAAACCTATCACTACTTGGATAAGCTCCAAACGCCTTGTGAGCAATGGATTTATCGTTCACTGAAAAAAGAGAATGACACTCTCGATTATTTTGAATATCGTCTGTATCAAATTCAAAAACTAAGAAAAGAAAGAGATGTGTAGGCATCATGATCGATTTAGAGCAGGTGTTACAGAGAAAATTTGGCTTTACTACGTTTAAACCAGGTCAAAAAGAAGTCATTGAACAACTGTTGAATGGTAAAGATACGCTGGCTGTTTTACCAACAGGCACTGGGAAATCATTGTGCTATCAAATGATCGGCCAATTGCTGGAGGGAACAGTTATTATCGTTTCACCATTACTATCATTGATGGAAGATCAAGTAATTCAGCTTCAAAAAAAGGGGGAATCACGTGTGATTGCCTTAAATAGCAGTTTATCTTATATAGAGAAACATTATGTGCTTGATCGGCTAAGCAATTATAAATTTATTTTTATCAGTCCAGAAACCTTAATGCAAAAAGAGGTCAGAATCAAACTTTCTAAATTGAGAATAGCTCTATTTGTAGTTGATGAGGCTCACTGTGTTGCGCAGTGGGGAGTGGACTTTAGACCGGAGTACACCAAATTATTTCAAATCCAGCAGGAGTGCAGATTTCCATTAACCTTAGCTTTGACTGCAACAGCAACTCCAGCTGTCAAAAAGGAAATCATTGCACAACTTTTTAACCATCGTCAAGAAGTAGCCCAAGTCATTTATTCAGTGAATAGGCCGAATATCGGACTGATCGTCAATAAAACGACCGAAAAAGACGAAAGCTTGATTATATATTTAACAAAACTAAATCAAAAAGGGATTATTTACTGTGCTACGCGAAAGACAGCTGAAAAAATTGCTCGTCTTATAAAAGAACAGACTTCTTTAAAAACTGCCTATTATCATGGCGGATTAACACCGAACGAACGTAGTTTGTTGCAGCAGCAATTCGTGAGCAATCAGTTGGATATTTTATGTGCTACGAATGCCTTTGGTATGGGGATTGATAAGCCGGACGTTCGTTTTGTCATTCATTATGATTGTCCAGACAGTTTAGAAAACTATGTGCAGGAAATTGGCCGTGCAGGTCGAGATGGACTTCCTAGTGTGGCAATCTTACTTTACCAACAGGGCGATGAATCAATCCACCACTATTTTCAAACGGAAAGCCGGCTGGACCGAGAAGTAATAAATACTCTGCTGGCATCCCAATCGAAAGAAGAGATCATGGCGGCGGAATTAAATGAAATTCAACAGAAATGGGTAGAAGGATATCTGAATCAAGAATATACACTCGAGGAATTAGAAGAAAGATTATTAAGAAAAGAGAAAGAGCGTAAACAACAGTTAAGTATTATGTTAAACTATATCAATCAAACAAAATGCCGCCGCCAATTCATTCAGCACTATTTCTCTGAAAAAATT
This sequence comes from Enterococcus termitis, assembly GCF_001730305.1. GTDB lineage: Bacteria > Bacillota > Bacilli > Lactobacillales > Enterococcaceae > Enterococcus_L > Enterococcus_L termitis. The sequence continues at coordinate 53,927 of NZ_MIJY01000047.1, read as the reverse complement.
GAAGTAAAAGAACATGCTGATTGCTGTGATAATTGTGGCTTATTCTTTGACAATTATCAAGAGCAAATAGTACAATCACCAAAAGAAAACGAAATCTCCAACCGGTGGGAGGACATTTTGATAAGATTATTTAAAGAATAAAAATAATCTTTTTTTAGACTGCAGCTGAGAAAAAGCTGTGGTATAATAGCAAACGAGAGAATTTTTAGGAGGAACAGATACGTGAGTAAAAAAGATAAAAAAAACGGTGTACGTGAACCTTGGGAGCAATCGATTTATGATACAGATAAGAATGCCGGCGGTTCTCGTTCAGAAAAGCGTCAACAAAAGAAAGGAAATACAGTTTTTCTAACAATTTTAGTTATCTTATTACTATTGATCATTACATTACCTGTAGGTACGTACCTTTATGTAATGAGAGACAAAAAACCTGATGATAGCAAACAAGCAAGTCAACCATCATCATCTGTTGTTGTTCAATCATCGGCTAAAAATAGCTCAACACAGCCATCGTCTACAAGCGAGGTACAACAATCTACGTCTTCATCAGAAGATGTAACTGATCCAAATGGTGAAACAACCCCTTCTTCTAGTGAAGCAGGAGCAGCATATGATACTGTTCAAGCCGGAGAAGGACCGCAACAAGTAGCTGCACGAAATGGCATTACTCTGGAAGAATTGCTTCAACTTAATGGAATCAGCAGCGATGTTGTTTTACAACCAGGCGATGAATTACGTGTAAAATAAGAAACAATTACTCAACAGAAGGCTTGTACGCTTTCTGTTGTTATTAAGGGTCTGAAACAAAACATGGATTGTTTTGTACCAGACTCTTTTACTATGTGATAGACAAGGGAGCTCATTATGAAAAAGATAAGTATTGCAATCGATGGACCGGCTTCTTCCGGGAAAAGTACTGTAGCAAAAATTTTAGCAAAAAAATTGAATTATATTTACTGCGATACAGGTGCGATGTATCGGGCATTGACCTATTTAGCGATCCAAGAAAAAGTGGATTTTGAAGATGAGTCTGAATTAGCTGAATTATGTTTAGAACATGTCATTTCATTTAAGCAAACAGAAAATGAACAGTTGGTTTTTGTTGATGATACTGAAGTAACGCAAGCAATCAGACAGCCTGATGTAACAAATGCAGTTTCGATCGTCGCGAAGCATAAAATGGTTCGTGAAAAAATGGTTGAACTACAACAAAAGATTGGTCAAGCTGGTGGTGTAGTTATGGATGGACGAGATATTGGAACAGCCGTTTTACCGAAGGCAGAGGTCAAAATATTTTTAGTGGCCAGTGTGTCTGAGCGTGCTGAAAGACGCTTTAAAGAAAATCAAGAAAAAGGAATCACTACTGATTTTGACACTTTGAAACAAGAAATCGAACACCGAGATTATCTTGACTCAACAAGAACTGTATCTCCATTAAAACAAGCGGACGATGCAGTGAAAATCGATACTACCGGATTGAACATCGAAGAAGTTGTAGAGGCGATCGAACAAGTGATTTCAACGACTCTTTAAACAAAGATTTCTTTGGAAAACACAATCAGGATATACTTTCTTTGTCTTTAAGAAAGAAAATTTCTTCTTATTCGAAAGAAAAAAAAGAAAATGAGAGAAATCGCTTTATTTTTTTAGTAAAATCCCTTACTATTAAAGGAGTAGGTCAGTTTTTTACGAATTTTTGGTGGCATAGGAGGATAAGTATTTATGACAGAAGACAAACAATTGGAAAACAGCAATGAAACAATGGAAGATGTAATCAACAGTGTTCAAGAAGTCAGCGTTGGCGATATCGTCAAAGGTGAAGTACTTGCGATCGAAGACAAACAGGTAGTTGTTGGAATTGAAGGTGCTGGTGTTGAAGGTGTAGTACCAGCTAAAGAATTATCTACTACACAAGTAGAAGATATCAACGAATTAGTGAAAGTTGGCGACATTTTAGATTTAGTTGTCATCACATCAATCGGTAAAGATAAAGAAAATGGCAGTTATTTACTTTCAAAACGCCGCTTAGATGCTAAAAAAGTTTGGGAAGAGATCGAACAAGATTTCGAAGCTGGAAAAATCATCGAAGCGCCTGTTACAAATGTTGTAAAAGGTGGTTTAGTTGTTGATGTTGGTGTACGCGGTTTTGTTCCTGCATCAATGGTAGAAGATCATTTTGTTGATGATTTCTCTGAATACAAAGGCCAAACCTTGACATTTAAGATCATTGAAATCGAACCTTCAGAAAATCGTTTGATTTTATCTCATAAAGCTGTGGTTGAAGCTGAAAAAGAATCTAAGAAAAAAGATATTTTAGCTGAATTACACGATGGAGATATCGTAGAAGGAAAAGTTGCCCGTTTGACAGACTTCGGTGCATTTATTGATTTAGGCGGTATCGATGGATTGGTTCACGTATCTGAAATTGCCCATCAACATGTTGGCAAACCAAGTGATGTCCTATCAGTCGGTGACGATGTAAAAGTCAAGATCCTTTCAATTAATCCAGATGAAGAACGAGTTTCTTTATCTATAAAAGAAACATTGGCTGGACCATGGGAAGATATCGAAAACAAAGCAGCTGCAGGCTCGGTTCTTGAGGGAACAGTCAAACGTTTAACAAGCTTTGGCGCGTTTGTCGAAGTGTTCCCTGGAGTTGAAGGCTTAGTGCATATTTCTCAAATTTCACATAAACACATTGCAACTCCTCATGAGGTTTTACAAGAAGGTGATGCTGTACAAGTGAAAGTTCTAGAAGTTAATCCGGAAGAACATCGTATTGCGTTAAGCATCAAAGCACTGGAAGCAAAACCAGAATCGAAAGAAGAGCCAAAAGAAGTAGAAGAATATGAATTACCAGAAGAAAATACTGGTTTTACTATGGGTGACATCTTAGGTGATGCACTAAAAGGACAAGATTCTGATTCAGAATAATGGATAATTTTTAGAGTGAAGGCAACTGCCTTCACTCTTTTTTACTTATATATAGATCAATTTCACTCATTGAAAAATGACACGCAAATCAGCGGGTGTATGTTCTCCATGATAGTGTTTACGAAACTGGTGGGGGGATTGACCAACCTTTTTCTTAAAGAGCTTGCTGAAATAAGTTGAATCGATGTAGCCGACAGTACCAGCGATTTCGGTAATGGATTCTTCTGTCTTCATAAGTAACTGCTTTGCTTTTTCAACACGGTAGGCAGTTAAATAATCAATAAAATTCATTCCAACAGCTTCTTTAAAGAAACGACTGACATAATGCCGATTGAGATGCATGATATCTGCTAATGTTGTTAAATTTATTTCTTCATTATAGTGCTCATGGATATAGTCCAAAATGGTGTTGATCTGTTCTTTTGCCAAAACAGTTGGTTTATTATTTAAAACATCCATCAAGGAAACTTGATTCAACGATCGTACACAACGATCAATCGCAAATTTAAGTTCATCTAAATCAACAGGAGTAAGCAAGTAATCGATTACACCGCAACGCAACGCTTGATGTAGACTTTGGAAGGATTCATGTTCAGTCAAAATAATCACCTTGATATTTGGTAAATCTTGCACTATTTTACGTTTGACACCAAATCCATCGACCTCTAAATGATCAATTGCAATCAGTAAAATTTCAGGGAGAAATTTTTCGGTGATTTGCAGTGCTTCTGCTTCTGTTGTTGCAGAAGGTAAAATTTTTATATTCATAAACGCATCACTGATCGATTGCTTAAGAATCGATTGTTCCTCTAAATCATTACTAACGATCAATAATCGGCACATAGATAAGCCCTCTTTTCTTTGTGAAATTATTTTTACATACTTATCATACAATTAATAATGTCAGCTTTCAAGCGCAAATCTTTGTGAAAAAAATACGTAAATAGGTAAATTTTTTCCATATTTCCCTTAAATTTGACCCTAACAAATTGGCTAAAATAGATTAAAATCAATTTGTAAGCGTTTAAAAAGAAAGGGTGGCTGAAATGACTGAAAAAATTAATGTAAAAGAAATTGAAACACTTGTCGAGACCGCTAAAAAAGCACAAGGAGAATATGAGCATTTTACACAGGAACAAGTAGATGCTGTTGTGAAAAATGTGTACCGAGCAACGTTAAACAATGCTGAGAAATTAGCAGAAGCAGCACATAAAGAAACTGGTTTTGGAAAAGTATCAGATAAGATAATTAAAAATACCTTTGCGAGTGAGCAAGTGTATGAGAGCATCAAAGATCTTCCAACTGTCGGAGTGATCAATCGCTTAGAGAAAGAAAAGATTATTGAAATCGGTATCCCATTAGGAATCGTAGCAGGGCTGATCCCATCAACAAATCCAACAGCAACAGTTATTTTCAAATCTTTGATTGCATTAAAAACAAGAAATGCAATTATCTTTTCTCCACATCCCAAAGCTTTGAATGCTATTTTATTAGCCGCTCAAGTGATTGAAACAGCAGCAGTTGAAGCGGGTGCTCCCGCCGGTTTGGTTCAGGTGATCCATGAACCAACGCTTGACGCAACAAGTGCTTTAATGAAACATACAGATATTTCATTGATTCTTGCAACTGGCGGAAAAGCAATGGTACAAGCTGCATACAGTTCAGGTAATCCGGCTATCGGTGTAGGCCCAGGCAATGTGCCGGCGCTTATTGATGCTTCTGCGGACATTGCCCATGCAATCAACTGCGTAGTGAGCAGCAAAACATTCGATAATGGAATCATTTGTGCGTCTGAACAAGCATTAGTTGTAGAAAAATCTGTAAAAGACGCTGTGATTGAACAATTGAATGCAAAACATGCCTATTTTATGAACGAAGAAGAAGCAGAAAAAGTCAGTCGTTACATCTTAAGAGAAACAGGTACTTTGAATCCAGAAATCGTTGGGAAAAGTGCTGTGGATGTGGCGCAGTTAGTAGGAATTTCAGTTCCTGATACAACAACTATCTTGATCTCAGAGCAAACAGAAATCGGGCACCACAATCCATTTTCTAGAGAAAAATTAACCCCAATTTTAGGCTTGTATACAGTGAATTCCTTTGAAGAAGGCGTAGAAACTTGTAAACAGTTACTTGCAAATGAAGGCACTGGACATACAGCTGTGATTCATACGACGATCGATAAAAATGCGGAAACATTTGGTTTAGAGATGAAAGCTTCACGTATTTTGGTCAATACATTAGGCGCTTTAGGCGCAATCGGAGCTACAACGAATTTATCTCCATCAATGACATTAGGATGTGGCGCTATGGGCGGCAGCAGTACCACTGATAATGTCACAGCACATCATTTAATGAATGTGAAGCGGATCGCCTATGGTGTAGAATAAAGCAGTATTTAAGATACGTTAATCACTTATTGTTCGTCACTGTTAACATATGAGGCTGAACAGTAATAGCAGAAAAAGAACAACATCGCGCAATAATCATTTAAAATGATTACGCAATGTTGTTCTTTTTTATTCTTTAATGAATCCTTTGCTAGTTTTTCTTGCATCTTCGGCAGGCATTAGGTAAACTAGTAAGGATTGAAAACTTGTCAAGGAGGTAGTTAGAATGGCAAATCCAACAATAGCAATTGTCGGTCGCCCCAATGTAGGAAAGTCGACAATTTTTAACCGTATAGCTGGTGAACGTATTTCGATTGTAGAAGATACACCAGGCGTTACTAGAGACCGTATTTATACCACAGGAGAGTGGTTAGGACGAGAATTCAGTATTATTGATACAGGCGGCATCGATTTAGGTGACGAGCCGTTTATGGACCAAATCAAACACCAAGCAGAAATTGCGATTGAAGAAGCGGATGTCATCATTTTTGTAGCGAGCGGTAGAGAAGGTGTCACAGATGCAGATGAACTTGTAGCAAAAATTTTATACCGCAGTAATAAACCAGTGATTCTAGCTGTGAATAAAGTGGATAATCCGGAAATGAGAAATGACATTTATGAGTTCTATGCTTTAGGCTTAGGAGATCCGTTTCCAATTTCTGGAAGTCATGGACTTGGAATTGGGGATGTGTTGGACGAGGCTGTAAAACATTTCTCAACGGAGATTGAAGACGAAGATGAAGATACGATCAAGTTTAGTTTGATTGGACGCCCGAATGTTGGTAAATCTTCATTGATCAATGCGATTCTTGGTGAAGAACGTGTTATTGTTTCTGATATAGAAGGAACGACACGAGATGCGATCGATACGTATTTTGAGTCTGAAGAGGGTCAAAAGTTCTTGATGATCGATACTGCCGGGATGCGTAAACGTGGAAAAGTATATGAGAGTACTGAAAAATATAGTGTGATGCGGGCAATGCGTGCGATTGAACGCTCAGATATTGTTCTTATGGTGTTGAACGCGGAAGAAGGCATTCGTGAGCAGGATAAGAAAGTAGCTGGTTATGCGCACGAAGCAGGCCGAGGAATCATTATTGTTGTGAATAAATGGGATACTGTCGAAAAAGAAACCAATACAATGCGGGATTTTGAAGAAGAAATTCGTGATGAGTTCCAATATCTTGATTACGCGCCTATCATTTTCGTTTCAGCATTAACAAAACAACGATTAAATAAGCTTCCGGAATTGATTGAAACCGTCAGCATGAACCAAAACTTGCGCATTCCTTCTGCATTATTAAATGATGTAGTAATGGATGCAATTGCAATCAATCCCACACCAACTGATAAAGGAAAACGTCTAAAGGTCTTTTACGCGACACAAGTTGCTGTAAAACCTCCAACCTTTGTCATTTTTGTAAATGAAGAAGAATTAATGCATTTTTCTTATGCACGATTTTTAGAAAATCAAATTCGTAAAGCATTTACTTTTGAAGGGACACCAATCAAAATTATTCCAAGAAGACGGAAATAGCGCATTTTACCACACTTTTTTCAAATGTACAAATAAATTCATTGAGATATAAAAAAAAATGACATTTTTAGAAAAAACTGGTTAAAAAGCATCAAAAACCTTGCTATTACAAGCTTCCTATGATATCGTGATAACAGAATATTGAACCAAATCAATATTTGTACGTCATTTTTGGACCACTCAAAAATGAACGTAAATTAGATATCTTTTAGATATCCTATCCTTGTGGAGGAGGTGAAATAATCCATGGCAAATAAAGCAGAATTAATCGAAAACGTTGCATCTTCAACTGGTCTAACTAAAAAAGACGCAACTGCAGCAGTGGATGCTGTATTTTCAACAATCCAAGAATCTCTTGCTAAAGGTGAAAAAGTTCAATTAATCGGTTTTGGTAACTTTGAAGTTCGCGAACGTGCGGCTCGTAAAGGACGTAACCCACAAACTGGTAAAGAAATTCAAATCGCTGCAAGTAAAGTACCTGCGTTCAAACCAGGTAAAGCCTTGAAAGATGCTGTTAAATAAGACAGTTCTTAGAACCCTTGACTAGTCAGGGGTTCTTCTTTATTTTGAAAAATGAAAAACTGAGGTAAAAGCTGCTCCATGATCATGGAACTAAAGGCTTTCATCTCAGTCTTTTTTTGCGGATAGGATTCTTTTGGAACATCTTTTCTAAGATACGTTTACCAAAAGAATAAGTCAAATTAGATCGAATCACTATGCTTATTGATCATGAAAGCTTGGATTGCGCTTAGATCCTCATCAGTCATTCTCTTTAAGCAAGATCATTATAAGGGGTAAATAAGGCAATTATATGCTGAAAATTCGTTTTTTTTCAGACGATTGTGAATCAATAATGCCTGTTCTTAAAGAAAGTATAAAGAACGATCCTTTTAGAAAGAGAATGATAGTTTCAGAAAATGGGTTCTCCCTCTTTCAGTTTTCCAGCTAATAATGGTAGAATAAAGAAGAGGGGTGTCGGCAATGGAACGAATATATATTAAAGATCATTTAACAACCACGATTAGTTATGGTGAAACGTTCGCCTCACAGCTTAAAGCAAGTCCGGTGAAAGCAACCCATATTTTTTTGATCACTAATCAACGTTATTATGATTTGTTTGCAGATAAATTGATTCAGTTTTTTGACCTCGGTCAGGAAATCGACTGGTTTATCTGTAAAAATGATGCCTATTGTAATAATATGAGCGAGCTAGAGAATTTGCTAGCCTTCATCTCTGACTTTGATCAACAACAGGATTTTCTATTTTTAGGGATTGGTAATGAAGGTGTTATTCAACTAACTAGTTTTTTACATAGTACATCTGTTTTAACATCAAATTGTTGGCTGTTGCCTTTATCCATTCGAGCGTTAGCAAAAAGTTTGCTTGGAAAAACAACTATCGAGTTGAAGAATCACCCTGCATTAACTACTGAAGTACTTCCAGAAAAGGTTATTTATGATCATACCTTGATCACGGATCATGGAGATGGAAAATTAGTAGACTTTTTAGTTTTTATTCGGTGCGGTATTGTTTCCAGTCATGATTTTTTGAGACTCTTATTCAAAAATTACAGCGAGCGCACCAAGCTAAACCAGCAGTCCTTTACTGGATTGTTAAATGAAATGATTCGGTACTATGAAACGGATGGACACAAAATCGATCAGTTTGGTAAACTATTCGAGCATGGTTTTTTAGAAACGCCAAATGGACACTTACTCTCGCGCCATATGAAACGCCTGTTAGGCTGCTTATTACAAGTGCTTTGGTCGCAAGAAATCAATCAATTTTCCTTTCATTATAAAAACTTCGTGATCTGGTTGATTCATTTAGGGTTTCCTGTTGAGTTTCCTGAACAGATTTTAGTGAGTGATTATGTTGAAGGCGTATTGACATGTGTAAGACAAGGAGAACGAGCACTTCTTTTAACTGAGATTGGAAAAAATGAGCAGTGGCAAGTGCCTAAAGCGGAGGACTTGATTCGGACTGTTGAGAACTATAAAACAATAATAAAAGAAATCAGAGGATAAATAATGACAACATATAGCGAAAAAATGCTGCAAGCATTACATGAAGAAGATCTTGCCCAAGCACAATTGATGCTGGCAGAAGCAATTAGAAACGATGATGACGATACACTTGCTGATTTGGGCGAAGCATTGCTCTCTTTAGGTTTTTTAGAAGAAGCCCAATTCGTATTCGAACATTTATTGACCATTTTTCCAGAAGCAGAAGGATTAAATATACCTTTGGCGGAGATCGCTATTGAAAATAATTTGATCGATGAAGCATTTTCGTATCTTGAAAAAGTTTCTAAAGAAAGCGACAGCTATGTTCAAAGCTTGCTTGTCACGGCAGACTTATATCAAGTGATCGGAATACCGGAAGTCAGTGAAGCAAAATTAAAAGAAGCGCAACGATTACTGCCAGAAGAACCGCTGCTTTTATTTGCTCTAGGAGAGTTATACTTTGTAAACGGACAGTTTGGTGAAGCAGTTCAAGCATATACTACTTTACTTGAAGAAGAAGTAACGGAGATTTCCGGGGTTTCCATCAACGAACGTTTAGGGAGCAGTTATAGTATGGCTGGTGAATTTGAACAAGCGATTCCTTTTTTAGAAAAAGCGATAACAGAGGAGCAGACTGATGAACGCTTATTCCAATTAGCTTTTACTTATCTACAGCTTCATGAAAATCAAAAAGCGATTGCGTTACTCCAACAGTTGAGAGTGTTGAATCCTCATTATCAGGCTCTTTATCTTTCGCTGGGTGAGGCGCTACAAGAAGAAGAGCAGCTGGAAGAGGCAAGAGAGGTATTGGCTGAAGGAATCAAAGAAAATCCTTTCCAAGTAGATTTATATCATTTGGCATCTGAAAATGCGTATCGCCTTCACGACACAGACCAAGCAGAAGCCCTATTAAAACAAGCTCTGGAACTTGGCGAAAAAACGGACGAAACTAGACTGACATTAAGCAATTTATATCTAAATGAACAGCGCTTTGATGAGGTCATAACGGTTATTCAACAGTTAGAAGAACAAGGACATCCCTATGCTGAATGGAATCTCGCACATGCCTATAATGAGTTGGAAAAATTTGATCTCGCCAAGGTTCATTATGAACAAGCGTATCAAGAACTGAATCATGAACCAGATTTTTTAAAAGAATATGCAGTGTTCTTACGTGAAGAAGGGCAGCTGGATAAAGCAAGAGAGCTGCTGCAACATTATCTTCACCATGAACCTGGAGATACAGATGCACAATCATTACTGGATGATATTGAAGAAAGATAGGTGATGTCAATGTTTGTCAATGTCTCGGATAAAAAAGAATTTTTACTTTGGTTAGTCAATAATGTGTCCTTTAGTCAAAGAGAAGTTTTATGGATTTTAAATTATTTGATCAATCATGAAGCTATCTTGAACAATGTTCATTTTGTGGAACAATCAAATAAGACGGTTCGCGGGTTAAAGGTAACTTCAAGAGAATTAGAGGAAGAACCAATCAAATTGTTTCTTTCAGGGAAAGAGTTTTCGGATACTGATCAAATTTTTCACGAAATCCGAATGAACTGGAAAGAAGCGTTATATGTCGAATGTGCATTTGACGGTTCTTGGCAAAATAGTCAATATTTATCGATTTTAGAAGATAATCCTTATGCTCGTTGGAACGAACAGGTCAGTGAAGAAGTCGTGGAAACGATCAACAATTTTTTTGCTCATGAAGAAAAGCAAGCCAAAATGGATTTGTTATACAGCCAAATTGATCTTGCGTTGGAAGACAATAATTACGAAGCATTTCTAGAATTATCAGATGAATTGAACCATTTAAAAAATTCATAAACAGAAAAACTAAAAGAGAGAAAAACAAGCGCGTATAAACGGTTGTTTTTCTCTCTTTTTTATTGGTCAATTCAACGCTTTCTTTTTCTTAAATAAAGATTTGGCAGGGCGTGCATACGTAAAACCTTCGCCGATTGCTTCATGCACATTAATGACTGAAATAAAAGCTTTAGAATCTATTTCATGGACGATCCGTTTGATTTCCATCAATTCACTGGGACTTACCACCATATAGAGAACTTTTTTCTCTCCTTGGGAATAGCCGCCTTGACCATTTAAATAAGTCACCCCTCGTTCCAAAACAGCCATAACCACTTCGCCAATATCCTCAGTGTGGTCAGAAATGACAAGCATCCCCTTAGCAGCGTAAGCTCCATCCAGTACAGAGTCGACAACACGACTAAAAACAAAAGAAACGATCAGTGTATACATCATTCGTTTTACATCAATGTAGCTCAGGGAAAGAACCAAAACTAAAATGTCAAAAATCAACAGCGAACGTCCCATGCTAACACCGTAATGTTTTTCCAAAATACGGGCAATAACATCGGTACCTCCAGTTGTACCGCCAACGCGATAAACAAAACCGCTACCAATACCTGCTGCTAACCCAGCGAGTAAAGAAGCAATCAGCAAATCATGATCCAAGTTGACCTCAATCGGGAATCGTTGCCAAAGCCATAAAAAGACCGATAAAGAAACGGTACCTAAAATAGTATAGTAGAAAGAGTGTTTACCAAGGACTTTTCCGCCAATCAAAATCAATGGAATATTGATGATCAATGTTGAATAGGCTGGATCGATCTGGAAAAGTGCCCGTAAAATCAACGTGATCCCTGTCACACCGCCCTCTGCTAAGTCATTAGCAATATTAAATGTTACCAATCCAAAAGCATAAAGACACGTTCCAGCGAGAATCAACAAAACATCCTTAACATAAAATCTTTTTTCCTCCATACTATTCACTCCCCAATAACTCATGATCCAAATCAGCAGTTTCAAAGCCTCTGCTGATCATATTCAGTACTCACTTTATCATTCTCATCTTAAAACAACAAGCAGAACCTTTCCAGATGACGAAGTTTTTGTTAAGATGAATAGTAAGAAAGGTTGAGGTGGATGAACGATAATAATCAGTCACTGCATTCGATGCAGCAAGAAGTAGACGAGTATATTCAACAGTTTAAAACAGGTTATTTTTCTCCCTTGAGTCAGATGGCTCGTTTAACCGAAGAAGTTGGAGAACTCGCGAGAGAAATCAATCACTATTACGGTGAAAAACCAAAGAAAGCTAATGAGAAGCCCAAAACAGTGTCAGAAGAACTAGGAGATGTCCTTTTTGTAACGATGATTATGGCCAACTCTCTAGATATAGATTTAACGGAAGCATTTCAAAAAAATATGGAAAAATTCAATCAACGAGACAAGTATCGTTTTGAACGAAAGGATGGACAGACAGAATGATTAAAATTTTAGTTGCAGGTTTTAAAGGTAAAATGGGCGCTACAGCAACAAAAATGGTTATAGATCACGAAGGTTTCGAATTAGTAGGTGTATTGGATCCGTTTGAAGAAAAAGATAATCTTCAAGAATTGCCTGAGTATGCCACGCTGGATGTCCCTATCTTTAAAACAAAAGAAGAGGTCATTTCAGTCCAGCCAGATGTTTGGATCGATTTCACTATTCCAAAAGTGGCTTATGAGAATACACGCTTTGCGATCGAACATCATATTTCGCCAGTTGTTGGCACTACTGGACTGACAGAAGAACAGTTAGAAGAATTGACCGCTCGTTCTGAAGAGCTACAGGTTGGTGGATTGATTGCCCCGAATTTTGCTGTAGGAGCTGTTTTAATGATGCAGTTTGCTCAAAAAGCAGCAGAATATTTTCCAGACGTTGAAATTATTGAGCTTCATCACGATAATAAACTGGATGCACCAAGTGGTACGGCCATTAAAACTGCTGAGATGATGAGTGAGGTTCGTAAGAAAAAAACTCAAGGTCATCCTGAAGAAAAAGAATTATTAGCAGGCGCACGAGGAGCTGATTTTGACGGAATGAAAATTCATAGTGTTCGTTTACCAGGATTGATCGCTCATCAACAGGTTCAATTTGGCGGTATTGGCGAAGGACTGACAATTAGACATGATTCCTATGACCGTAGTTCTTTCATGACAGGTGTAGCTCTTGGCTGTGAAAAAGTCGTTCAGCTGAATACATTAGTTTATGGATTGGAAAATCTCCTATGAAATTAGAGGAGGTACCAGAGGAATTTACCAAAGCTGCTAGTATTCTGACTGAGATTCAATCACATGGGTATGAAGCCTTTTTTGTTGGTGGAAGTGTTCGAGATGCCTTGTTGCATCAGCCGATCCATGATGTAGATATTGCAACAAGTGCCTATCCAGAGGAGATCAAGCAACTATTTAAACGGACGATCGATGTCGGAATCGAGCATGGAACTGTTCTTGTTTTGGCTGGTGAGGAGCAATATGAAATCACAACCTTTAGAACGGAATCCACTTATCAAGATTTTAGACGACCTGACAAGGTCACTTTTGTTCGATCTTTAGAAGAAGATTTAAAGCGAAGAGATTTTACGATCAATGCGTTGGCAATGACAGTTGAAGGGGAGATCATTGATTTGTTTGATGGCGTTGCTGATTTAAAACAGCAGGTCATTCGGGCTGTTGGTAATCCCAAAGAACGTTTTCATGAAGATGCTTTACGAATGATGCGTGGATTACGTTTTGCCAGCCAGCTGGACTTTACGATTGAGGAAAAAACATTGGCTGCGATTCAAGAATTCCATGCCTTATTGGAGAAAATCTCTGTGGAAAGAATTACAGTCGAATTCAGCAAGTTATTACTTGGACAGAACCGACGAGCTGGTCTACGTCCTTTTATTGAAACGGAATGCTATCAGTATTGTCCAGGGTTAAAAAAATACGGGGCTGAACTACTGACCTTTACTGAATTACCCAATAAAAAAATAGATTCTGAAGCTGAAGTTTGGGCTTTATTGACCCATACAATGGCTTTAAAAGAAAATGAATTACGCGGATTCTTAAAAAAATGGAAATTGTCTAATCAGATGATTCACGAGATACAACAGCTATTTTATGGGTTGAATAAACGACTGCTTACTGATTGGAAGCCAATGGATCTATTCAATTTAGGCCTAGAAGCTGCTTTATCTGTAGAAAAATTATTGTTTTATTATGGACAAAAGAGTAAACTTGAAGAAGTAAGGGAACGTTACGTAAACTTACCGATTCATGATCGAAAAGAATTAGCCGTTTCGGGCAATGACTTATTACAATTTTTTGATAAAAAACCTGGAAAATGGTTAGGAGACTTGATTCAAGTATTGGAATCTGCTGTAGTAAACGGAGAAGTTGAGAATAGCCAAAGTGCGTTGACTATGTACGCCAAAGACAAGATTAGTGAGGAGTGAGAAACTTGGAAGAATTTTCAAAATCATTTATTGTTGGTCCAAATGATACAGCAAAAAGAATCGGTTCTGGAGATTTAGAGGTGCTCGCTACACCGATTATGATTGCAATGGTCGAGAACACTGCAAAAGAATGGCTAAACAATGAATTGGCGGAGAATGAAACTAGCGTAGGGACACTGATCAACGCGAAGCATTTACGACCATCAAAAATCGGTGCGGAGCTACTAGTTAAAATCAAGGTAGAGTCAAAAGAGCGTTCGAAAATCAATTTTTCATTCGAAGTAATAGATAATGATCGTGTAGCAGCCTCTGGAAACCATCAAAGAGCTGTTATCTTAACCGACGAATTTTTAAGTAAATTAGCGCTTTCTAAATGATGAAGCGAATAGAGTGACCTAGGCTAAAAGTTATGCTAAACTTAAAAATGTATAAAATATTTCAGTGAGGAGACTTATATTATGAGTAGAGAAATGACAGGATTGAAGTTTTATTTTAGAAATGGCGAAACTTGGACGATTGGTCGTCGTTTTATCGGAGATCTATGGATCAAACAAATTACAACAAGTTTTGGACGTATTCACGGAAGTGAATTTATGGAAATCCACCCATGTGAAGGGTTTAAAATCGAAATCTTCCAAGAAGGTGATCATGTTCAAACACACGATATCAACCTTGGCGGACTTGAACTAGGAATGTTTGCACGTGCGTTGAAGTATGAAGATATCGAACGTATGGAAATCCTATACAAAACAGGTACACCAGATTTAGTTTATTTCCCATACAAAGATAAAACTGATGAAGGGTTAGACAATGTCTACCAATCAACGAAAGTTAGCGAAAAAACAAAAAGCTTATACATCGTGATCGATCCAAAACAAACGGTTGAAGATGTTTACGGTGAAGAATTATAATTTAAATTTCAAATGTTTGAGTGATCACTTATCAAGTGATTGCTCAAACACTTTTTTTATGAGTAAAGAAAGAATACATCGATCCAATTAAAAGAGCAAGTTTACTATTTTCACATCGCCTGAAAAGAAAACTGTTGACACTGATAAAATTGAGGTATATACTGAGAACAATTCTTAAATAATCAGTTACGGAGTGATTCATATGTCAATTTTGAAGCATAACCAATTACAACTGAATAATTATTACTTTAGCTATTTTAGATGAGTTTGTGTTCATAAACATTATGGATGCAGACTGACAAGTTTGTATCTATGATGGCTAGGGAATTTTGAGATGACTTTCAGCCGCGTAGATGAGAAATCTATAGTGGCTTTTATTTTACCTATTTTTTGCAAGGTGTTCACTGTAGATTTTTCTGAAAATTTACGTGAACCCTTTTTTTGTTGAAAAGATTGTTAGAGGAGGAGATGTGATGGAAAATAAGATTACAGGAAATACTCGATTAGCGGCTTTGTTTGCTACACCGATTCGGCATAGTGTTTCACCGATAATCCACAATACTGCGTTTCAAGCATTAGGAATCGATGCGGTCTATCTGGCTTTTGAAGTAGGTCCAGATGGATTGGAACAAGCAATTGCTTCAATCAGAAATTTGGATATGCTAGGTGCAAACTTGTCCATGCCAAATAAACTTTTAGCTGTGAATCACATGGATAAATTAAGTGAAGCTGCTCGTTTGATCGGTGCCATCAACACGATTACAAATCAAGACGGTTTCTTAGTCGGGCATAATACAGATGGTATCGGCTTTATGAGAAGTTTACACGATATGAACGTTACCATTATTGGTCACAAAATGACTGTTCTTGGCGCAGGAGGTGCTGCTGCAGCGATCATTGCGCAAGCTGCGTTAGATGGGGTTAAAGAGATCGCTGTATATAACCGAAATAGTCGTTCTTATGAACAAGCCAAAGCTAAATTACGTTATATTGCAGAGCAAACAAACTGTCGAATCACATTGAATGATTTGGCAGACGAAAAAGCATTGGCTCAAGATGTTGGTGAAAGTCGTCTACTACTAAATACAACGTCTGTAGGTATGAAACCATTAGAAAAGGCAACACCTATTCAAGATTTTTCCATTATCGGCCCGGATTTAGTCGTTTATGATGCTATTTATACCCCAAGAGAGACTGCCTTTTTAAAACAAGCCCGCTTACGTGGTGCACTGACAGCAAATGGGTTAGGCATGCTGCTTTATCAAGGAGCGGAGGCTTTTAAACTATGGACAGGGCAAGAATTACCAATAAGTATTGTTAAACCAATTATTGAAAAAAATTAAAATCGAACCTAGAGGAGAGAATTACAATGATCGTAATCATGAAATCAGAAGCAACAAAAGCTCAAATCAAATCCGTTATTGAACGTGTCAAAAAAGAAGGATTAGAAGTTCATCTAAGTGAAGGAAAAGAACAAACAATCATTGGATTGGTTGGAGATACACGTAAAATGCAAGATGTAGCATTCAATAGCTACGATGGGGTTGAAAATGCAGTACGCATTTCATTGACATACAAACTAACAAGCCGCGAATTCCATCCAGAAAATACAATCGTGGATGTTGATGGCGTTAAAATTGGTGATGGAAGTATGACCATGATGGCAGGACCATGTTCGATCGAAGGACTAGATCAAATTCGGGAATGTGCAAGAATCGCCAAAGCAGGTGGAGCAACAATTTTACGCGGTGGAGCCTTCAAACCAAGAACGTCACCATACGCATTCCAAGGATTGGAAGAAGAAGGCTTGAAGTACATTCGTCAAGCAGCGGATGAGTTTGACATGAAAGTTATTACAGAAGTTATGGACGAAGGACATATCGACATGATTGCTGAGTACAGTGACATCTTGCAAATTGGTGCACGGAATATGCAAAACTTTAAATTATTACAGGCTGTTGGAAAAACTGGAAAACCGATTGGCTTGAAACGTGGAATATCTGGTACAATTGATGAGTGGTTGAATGCTGCTGAATACATTGCAGCACAAGGGAATTTCAATGTAATTTTTATTGAACGTGGTATTCGTACGTACGAAACTGCTACCCGCAATACGCTGGATTTGAGCGCTGTTCCGCTGATTAAAAAATTGAGCCATTTTCCAATCATTGTTGACCCAAGTCATGGTGTTGGTATTTGGGATCTTGTTCCATCAATGGCTAGAGCTGGAGTAGCTGCTGGCGCTGACGGTTTGATCGTTGAAATCCATCCAGATCCAGTTAATGCTTGGTCTGATGGCCCGCAATCGTTAAACGAAAAAACATACATGCGGATGATGCAGGAAGTTCACATCATGGAAAAAGCAATGAAAGAGATCAAAGAATTAGATGAATAAAAAGACGAACTAAATAATTGAATAGAATCATTCTTCCAATCAAATAGAGGAGTTGAACCAAAATGAAATTAACTGTAACGTTACCAAATCATTCATATGATTTGACGATTGAAAAAGGCTTGTTGAATCACATTGGTGAGTGGGCTGCTAAAATATGGACACCGCAAAAAGTAGTGATCATAACGGATACTAATGTTCAGCCTTTATATGGTGATCAGGTTGAAAAAAGCTTGAAAGAAGCAGGATTTGAGCCCTCAACGTTTGTGATTGAAGCCGGAGAACAGAGTAAATCATTAGCGACAGCTGCTGAAATCTATGATTTTTTGGCGGAAGAAGGTTTAACAAGAAGTGATGGTATCGTTGCTTTAGGTGGAGGTGTTGTCGGAGATTTAGCTGGCTTTGTCGCTTCTACTTACATGCGCGGACTCCATTTTTTACAAGTGCCAACGACACTTTTGGCACAAGTTGACAGCAGCATTGGTGGTAAAACAGCAGTCAACACGTCAAAAGCCAAAAACCTAGTAGGAACATTTGCACAACCTGATGGGGTGTTGATTGATCCACTCACCTTGAATACCTTGGAGCTTAGACGTGTGCAAGAAGGTATCGCAGAAATCATCAAATCAGCAGCGATTGCTGATAAAGACCTTTGGCAACAATTAGCCTCAATGAAAGATGAACAGGATCTGATCGATCATGCAGTTGAAATTATTGCAGCTTGCTGTAAAATCAAAAGAAAAGTAGTTGAAGAAGACGAATTGGATCACGGCGTTCGTTTGTTGCTAAACTTTGGTCATACGATCGGGCATGCATTGGAAAACACTGCTGGCTATGGGAAGCTGACACATGGTGAAGGGGTGGCGATTGGAATGATCCAAATCACCCGAATTGCTGAAGAAAAAGGGTTGACACCTGCTGGAACGACAGATCAATTAAGACAAATGATCCAAAAATTCCATTTACCGACTACATCTGATCATTGGGATAAACAGACACTTTATACAGCGCTGACCCATGATAAAAAGACGCGTGGCGGAAAAATCAATATTATTTTACTAGAAGCAATCGGAACAGCCAAAATCGTTCGTATTCCAATTGAAGAAATGAAGAGTTATTTAGATTAGGGAGGAATAAATATGCGTTTTATTACTGCGGGAGAATCTCACGGACCAGAACTGACAGCAATTATCGAAGGTTTACCAGCTGGCATGCCATTATCACCAGAAGATATCAATATTGAGTTAGCAAGAAGACAAGGCGGCTATGGACGTGGCGGCAGAATGCTGATCGAAAAAGACCAAGTCAAGATTACTTCAGGAATTCGTCATGGTAAGACATTAGGTTCGCCAGTAACACTTGTTGTCGAAAATAAGGACTGGAAAAATTGGACTTCTGTGATGTCTATCGAAGAAGTATCAGAAAAAGAAAAGAAAATCCGCCGTGTCAATAAACCACGTCCAGGGCACGCTGATTTGGTCGGTGGGATCAAATATCAACATGATGACCTACGAAACGTACTAGAACGCTCATCTGCTCGTGAAACAACGATGCGTGTTGCTATTGGTGCAGTTGCAAAGAAATTATTGAAGGAACTGGATATCGAAGTTGCAGGACATGTAGCTGTTTTAGGCGGAATCAAAGCAGAGATTCCAGAGAATTTAACTGTTTCTGAAATTCGTGAACGCTCTGAACAATCGGATGTTCGTGTGCTAGACCCTTCCGTTGAAGAAAACATGCGGCAGTTGATCGATCAAACGAAGAAAAATGGAGATACGATTGGTGGTGTAGTAGAAGTTGTGGTTGGCGGCGTGCCAATCGGTTTGGGGAGTTATGTCCAATGGGACCGCAAATTAGACGCAAAAATCGCACAAGCTGTTACGAGTATCAACGCCTTTAAAGGTGTGGAATTTGGTCTCGGCTTTGAAATGGGAAATCGTCCAGGTAGTCAAGTGATGGACGAAATCATTTGGGATAAAGCAACTGGCTATACTAGAACTTCAAACAATTTAGGTGGATTTGAAGGTGGAATGACAAACGGAATGCCTATTATCGTCCGAGGCGTAATGAAGCCGATTCCTACACTATATAAACCGCTGCAAAGTGTCAATATCGATACAAAAGAACCTTATAAAGCAAGTGTGGAGCGCTCTGACAGCACTGCTGTGCCCGCTGCAAGTGTGGTATGTGAAGCTGTTGTTGCTACAGAAGTTGCACAAGCAATGCTAGAAAAGTTCGGCAGTGATGCGTTTGAGCAAATGAAAAAGGAAGTAACAGATTATCGTCGCTATACTCAATCGTTTTAATCAAATCATAAATGGAGAGTGATGCGAGATGAAAAAAAGAGTACTAATTGTTGGTTTAGGGTTAATTGGCAGTTCATTGGCTTTGTGTATCAAAAAGAAGCATCCTTCAGTAACGATCATCGGTATTGATCTTCAAGAAGCATCAGAAGACTTTGCAGTAAAACGGCAAATTATTGATCAAAAAGGGCGTTCTATAAATGAAGAAGCTGTAAAAGCAGACATCATCTTTTTGTGCACACCAGTCAAAAATACATTGGCACAACTAGAGCTTCTTAGTTCTCTACCGTTAAAAGAAACAGTCACTATCACTGATGTCGGTAGTACTAAAAAAGAGATTCTTGATAAAGCTTGTGACTTAAATTTAGACTGCTTTATTGGTGGTCATCCTATGGCAGGCTCACATAAATCAGGGGTCACTGCGGCAGATGAAAATCTTTTTGAGAATGCTTATTATATTCTCACAACAACCGAGCAAACGAAGCAAAATAATTTGAATGATTTGAAGCACTTATTACAAGGAACTAGAGCAAAATTTGTTGTCCTAAGTGCAGAAGAACACGATCAAATAACAGGAATGCTTAGCCATCTTCCTCATATTATTGCGGCAGGATTAGTCAATCAAAGTAAAGGATTCAATGAAAATCATCCTCGCTCACGACAATTAGCGGCTGGAGGATTTCGTGACATTACTAGAATTGCATCGTCAGATCCGCAAATGTGGACAGATATTTTGTTAAGTAACAAAGAAGCTTTGCTAGAATTGATGAAAAATTGGCAAGCAGAGATGGAGCAAGTTGCAAAGTGGATTGACACAGAGAATAAACAAGCTATTTTCCAATTTTTTTCTGAAGCAAGAGAAACTAGAAATCAACTTCCAGTTCACAGAGAAGGTGCGATTCCAGCATTTCATGATTTATTTGTTGATGTGCCGGATGTACCGGGAGTGATTGCAGAAATCACTGGACTTTTAGGTAAAGCCGATCTTTCATTGATCAATTTAAAAATTCTTGAGACTCGCGAAGATATTTTTGGAATTTTGCAGTTGACGTTTAAACGAGAGAAAGATGTTAAAAAGGCCAGAGCATACATTGAACAGCAGACAGCCTATGTTTGTTATGAAAAATAAATCAGAAGTCTAGTTATTTAAATCGAGGAGGGATAGTTTGAAATTAGCAGTAAATCAAATGGGGTTAAAAGGAGAAATCAATATTCCTAGCGATAAATCAATTTCGCACAGAAGCATTATGTTTGGAGCAATCGCTAATGGAACGACGACTATCAAAAATTTTTTACGTGGTGATGATTGCTTAAGCACATTAAAAGCCTTTCAGGATTTGGGCGTTAAAATTGAAGATGATGGCGATATAATTACAGTGCATGGCACTGGTTTCAGCGGCTTGAAAGCAGCAGAAAATGCGATCAACGTGGGAAATTCTGGCACAACGATTCGCTTGATCACAGGAATTTTGGCAGGTACAACATTTACTACGGAATTATTTGGTGATTCATCTATTGCCAAACGTCCGATGAATCGGGTGCTGTTGCCGATCAATCAAATGGGCGCTGAATGCTCTGGTCATGATGATACAGAGTTTCCGCCATTGACAATCAAAGGAACCAATCACTTACAGCCGATTCGTTATGAGATGCCTGTTGCCAGCGCACAAGTAAAATCAGCAATTTTATTTGCAGCTTTACAAGCTAACGGCGAGTCAGTGATTATAGAAAAAGAAAAAACGCGCGATCATACAGAAGACATGATTCGTCAATTTGGCGGCGAAATTACTGTTTCAGGCAAAGAAATCCGAATCAACGGTCCGCAACAATTATCAGGGCAAGCAGTCAACGTACCTGGAGATATCTCGTCAGCAGCTTTTTTCCTCGTTGCAGGATTGATTATTGAGAATAGTCGGATCGTTTTGAATAACGTTGGACTGAATCCAACTCGTACAGGCATTCTCGATGTGATCGAACAGATGGGCGGAAACTTGACAATCGAAGAAACTGGGGACAAGGAGAATAAAGCCGGTAAATTAACCGTTGAAACTAGCGCGCTTCATGGCATCGAAATCAGTGGTGAAATCATTCCTAGACTGATCGATGAACTTCCAATCATTGCACTTTTAGCCACACAAGCACAAGGAACGACGGTCATTCGCAACGCTGAAGAACTAAAAGTAAAAGAAACCAACCGGATAGATGCTGTTGCAACTGAGCTTAACAAAATGGGTGCATCGATCGAACCGACAGAAGATGGATTGATAATCCATGGTAAAACAACTCTACATGGAGCAACAGTGACTAGTTATGGAGATCATCGGATTGGCATGATGCTGCAGATCGCTGCACTTTTAGTCAAAGATGGATCCGTAGAACTGGAAAAGTCAGAAGCGATTTCAGTCTCCTATCCTACTTTTTTTGAAGATTTAAGTAAATTGTATCAATAGGCGGTGGTAAAGAATGAAGGGAATTATTTTAATTGGTTTTATGGGATCTGGTAAATCCACTATTGGAAAATTGCTCGCACAAAAAACAGGGATGGAACATATTGATTTTGATGATCTGCTTGTTCAAGAAATTGGTATGTCCGTTCAAGAGTTTTTTGATGAATATGGAGAAGCTGCTTTTAGACGCGAAGAGACAAGCCTGCTGAAACGTTTTTTAGATCACGAGCAAGTGATTTCTACTGGCGGTGGCATTGTTTTAAGACCAGAGAATCGCGCCTTATTAAAGCAAATGGCACCAGTGATTTATTTGCATACTGAACCAGAGACCTTTATTTCAAGAATTAAAAATGATCAGAAAAATGTCCGACCCTTGATTTTATCTAAAACGCCAGAAGAAATTCAAGACGTGTTTACCCCGCGCATCCCTTTTTATGAAGAGAGTGCGAGTTTAGTGATTGCAACAAGTGAACGAACTCCTGAAGAAATTGTTCAAGAAATTTTAGAAAAAATATAAGTAGGTGAAAAAATGAAAGTGGGTTTTTTAGGACCGGAAGCTTCTTTTACACATAACGCAGCGAAAACGGCTTTTCCTAGTGAAGCACTCATTCCTTTCCATTCGATCCCAGCCTGTATCAAAGCTGTAGAATTTGGCGAGGTAGACCTTGGTGTTGTTCCAATTGAAAACACTATTGAAGGGTCAGTAAATACAACTGTAGACTACCTTTTTCATCAAACAACGATTCCAGTAGGAGCTGAAATTGTCTTGCCGATTTATCAGCAGTTCATGGTTGCGAAAAAGAATCAAAAAAACTGGCGGCAAACTGAGCGGATTTTATCGCATCCTCAAGCGCTGGCTCAATCACAAGAGTTTATTCGGGCATATTTCCCAAATGCATTATTAGAAGCAACACCATCAACAGCCTATGCCGCTAGTTTCGTTGCTGAGCATCCAGAACTGAAAATTGCCGCAATTGCACCAAAAAAATCAGCAGAAACCTATGATCTTGCTGTTGTAGGAGAGAATATCCAAGATGTCGCAAGTAATCAAACGCGTTTTTGGGTAATTGGTGCAGAAAAGATCAGTTTACCACTCAATGTAGAAAATGAAAAAATGACGATTGCTTTGACAATGCCAAATAACATGCCGGGCGCTCTTCATAAGGCATTGTCAGTATTTAGTTGGCGAGATATCGATTTAAGTAAAATCGAATCACGACCATTAAAGACCACGCTTGGAGAGTATTTCTTTTTGATCGATCTCAATGTTCAACAACCTCAACGCTTACTCGAAAATGCGCTGGAGGAATTGCGTTTAATGGGCGGCACAGTCAAAATATTCGGTAAATATAAGGTCCATTTGATAGATGGCGTATAAAGATCTGAAAAGGTCTTTTTATTTTTTGTTAAATTTTTAACGAAGCATTAGGATTTTAGTGTAAAATAAGGTATGCTTATTAGTGTTGTAAATTGTAAGTGAGGTGGAAGTAATGAGCCGAGTGGATCGTTATAAACATATACATGATAAGGCAAAACCAATAGAAGAAAAGAAAAGCTTTAACCCTAGAAAAGAGAAGAGCTATAGTGAAGAATCAACCTATCGAGAATCAGAATATTCTTCAGAACCAACAATAGAACCGGAAATAGACGAGGGATCGAGAACTAGCTTTGAAGATCCAAAAGCTAAGAAACGATTTTTTAAGAAAGATAAACCACCAAAAAAACCGAAAAGAAAAAGAAGATTTAGCTGGCCGAAAAGAATTTTGCTGGCATTATTGCTAGTGATTGTTTTAGCAGTCGGTTTTTTCTTCAAAGGGAAATCGTTTGCTGAAAATGATGCATCATTACCAAAAGAAGCGGTTGAAACATTTAATGGGGTGAAAAGTTCGAACGGAGCGCATAATATTTTAATTTTAGGTAGCGATACGCGAGGAGAAGATTCCGGTCGAGCAGATACAATCATGGTGCTGCAATTAGACGGTCCATCTAAAAAGCCTAAATTGATTTCATTTATGCGGGATACCTTTGTCGATATTCCCGGATATGATGCCAATAAAATAAATGCTTCGTATGCTTTAGGCGGAGCAGATTTAGTTCGTCAAACACTTGCAGAGAATTTTAATATTCAGTGTAATTATTATGCAAAAGTTGATTTTCAATCCTTCGAGAAGATTATTGATTCCATGTTCCCTAAAGGCGTGAAATTAGATGCTGAAAAAGATCTAAATCTAGATGGCGTGGACATTGCTCAAGGCAATCAGAAAATGGATGGACACACGCTGTTACAATATGCTCGTTTCAGAATGGACGAAGAAGGAGACTTTGGCCGTGTGCGTCGTCAGCAACAAGTGATGAGTGCTGTAATGGGGCAATTAAAGAATCCGTTGGCGTTACTTCGTACCCCGGAATCACTAGGCCGATTAGTAGGCTATATGTCTACAGATGTACCCACTAGCTTCATGGTAAAAAACGGACCTTCACTATTGTTAAAAGGCGGCAGTGGAATCGAACGTTTGACTGTTCCCGTAGATGATTCGTGGCAAAATGTTGATTATGACTATGCGGGTAGTGTTCTTCAAATCGATCTTGATATGAATCGTTCTGCTATTCAAAATTTCCTTGACCAATAAGTATTTTATTTAAATGTCAGGTGATTTATGCTATATTTATAATACCGTGTAAAATTATTGAAACGAGGTTACAAAATGAAAATCGCTATTGTGACAGATAGTACCGCTTACTTACCTGAGCGAATAAAGAATTCTCCTGATTTATTTGTTATTCCGATACCCGTCATCCTCGATGGTAAAATATATAATGAGGGCATCGATATCGAAGCAGATGAATATTATAGCTTATTAAATAGTAGCAAAGAATTCCCGACAACTTCACAGCCTGCTTTAGGTGAAGTCATTGATTTATACGAACGAATTGCAGCAAAGGGCTACGATACAATCATCAGCATCCATCTTTCCGCTGGGATCTCTGGTTTTGTTAATACATTATTTACATTAACAGAGGCAGTGAAAGGCGTGACGCTTTACCCATATGATTCTAAGATCACAAGTGTACCGATGGGACACATGGTAGAGGTCGCCCTTGATTTGGTTCAAGAGGGTGCTAGTTTAGAAGAGATATTTGCTCGTTTGGATATCATCAGAGACAATACCTACGCATATTTGATTGTTGATGATCTGAATAATTTAGTTCGTGGGGGCCGTTTAACAAACGGTGCAGCTTTGATTGCCGGTCTCTTGAAGATCAAACCAATTCTAACTTTTGAAGATGGAAAAATCGTATTATTCGAAAAAATTCGTTCTAGTAAAAAAGCCTTTACCCGAGCTGAAGAAATCATCGGCAAACGAGAAAAGGAAATCAATCGTCCCGTTAAATTATATGTGATCCATGCAAATAACTTAACTGTAGCAGAGGAAGAAAAAGCAAAACTTGAGGAACAATATCCAGATGCAATTATTGAAATTGGTCATTTTGGTCCTGTTATCGGGACTCATTTAGGTGAAAAAGCAATAGGGCTTTGTATTTTAGCTCAATAATAGGATATAGGATGGGGTGAGACGGTTCGTTTTGCTTCATCCTATTCTTTTCATATCGTTCACAAGAAAAGAAATAATGTGCTACAATAAATGACAAGTTCTATTTTTCAATAAAAATAACAGTTCGATAGTCATTTTTCTTTAAAAGTAAGGTATACTTAAAGAAAAGGAGGCGAGTGGATGAATCTAATTGAAGAACGATTGCAAAAAGAAAAAATGAAGCAGGTTCAACTGCTCGCAGCATACTACCAAGTGATTAACCGTTTGCCCCTTGGAGATCAAAGGGATCAAATGATTCGAGACATCCTCGCATGTAAAGATAAAATAAAAAAAATCAATCAACAATTAACAGAATTAAATACAAAAGAATAGCGCATAGAAGCTGTTCTTGTTAAAAGGAGCAAGTTTTGATTATAGACTTTTTTACCGTTTTGCTTACTATTTTTGTTTTACTCATGTATATCTATTTGATTTTGGTCAGAAAAAGTATAGTGATAAAAAGCACTAGAAAAAAAATCGTTTATGTCCTTGTATTCGGCTCTAGTTTGGTCGTTATCCTACTCACTGTTGGTATGGAGCGAAGTTTGGATCAACGGATTCGGGGATTTCTAGCTGTTTTACTTATTTTTAGTTTTCTATTAGATACGAAAGGTTTTTCTGATGATCGTTTGATTTTAGGGCCGTTTGATCGCAAGGGAGTCCTTTATCAAGATATAGAAAAAATAGCTTTGTTATTAAGGGGAGAAGAAATTCGCCTGAACTTTTTCAAAAATGGTCGTAGAGGTCCGATGATGAGCTTTTCGATTCCTTTAGAAGAACTACTGGCATTCCTTTCGGATCGTTTAACTGAAGAAGCACAAATCAATATACTTGTTGATGAAGAGAACTAAGAAAAGGTGGAAATGAGGTACGAATCAACGTACGTTGTTTTCACTTTTATTAGAGTTTCAAGAGAATAGGGTAAAAGAAAATTTTTTTTCAAAATAATAAGAATTTTTGATAGGTATTTTTCAAACAGTTTGCTATAATGTGTCAGAGAAATTCTGAAAGGAAGTATCATTGTGCATAAAGAAATAGAAGAACGGCTTGCTGAATTAAAGGAAAAATATAAACAACTGCCTCCTGAGAAAAAAGCAGAGTTGGAACGCCATATTAAAAGGAAAAACTTCCTAAACTATAAAAAGATCGAATTGATCAAGTCTGAATTATTACGTCTAGAAGCTCGTCGGGCACAATTAGAGCTCTGTGACAAAGAAAAAGAGCTTGGCTTGATCGAGAAAAAAATCAGCTGCAAAAAAGAAAAGTTATTGCGCTGTTTAGACAAACAAATGATTAAATAAAACCATTTGCCAAAAGGGGGATACGAGATGGAGTTTGTTTATTTAATTATTGTATTTGCTTTTGCTATTACCTTTTCTAATGTCTTTAATCGAATCGTCCCAATTATTCCATTGCCGATTGTTCAGATTATTGTTGGCGTTTTGATCGGTGTTACTGAAATTGGGCATGAAATAGTATTTGAACCAGAGATATTTTTAGTAATGATCATTGCTCCGCTGTTGTTTCGCGAGGGTGAGAGAAATGATATCCGATCTACGTTGAAAAATTTTAGTGTCATTTTATTTTTAGCGTTTTTCGGCGTGCTGATCACGTTGATCAGTGTGGGTTGGGCTTTACATATGATTATTCCAGCCTTACCACTTGCGGCTTGTTTTGCCTTAGGGGCTGCCTTAGGCCCTACTGATGCTGTAGCAGTTGGTTCATTGTCTGGAAAAATCCAAATACCAGAAAAAGCGATGCATATTTTAGAAGGAGAAGGACTAATCAATGACGCTTCAGGCGTTACAGCGTTTCAGTTTGCTTTAGCAGCGCTATTGACAGGTTCTTTTTCAGCAACAGATGCTGGTATTATGCTGATCGTTTCTAGTATTGGTGGTGGAGTTGTTGGTGTACTTTTAGTTATGATCAAAAGACAAGTCGTTATGATTTTAGAAAAAGCTTCAGCGAGAGATGTAACAGGCTATTTATTATTAGAGTTGCTATTGCCATTTTTGGCTTATATGGTAGCAGAGCTGTTCAATGTTTCAGGAATCATCGCAGCTGTAGCTGCTGGGGTCATGCAGGCCGCAACTTTCAAAAAAGTATCGTTATTTGAAGCTGAGTTGTCCAGTGTTTCAGAGAGCACTTGGGGAACGATCACATTTACCTTGAACGCCTTAGTATTTTTATTTCTAGGTGTAGAATTATCGCAAGTGTTTTCGCCGATCTGGAACAGCGAAACCTATTCAAACAGCTTTTTAATGCTGGTCATTTTACTTTTAAGCGTAACCTTATTTTTCGCTCGTTTTCTATCGATCTTTTTGATCTATAGCGTGAAAAAAGGCTTAAAAAACGTATGGCAGTCTATGAATGAAATGCTGATATTGACGTTTGGCGGAGTCAAAGGAACAGTCAGTTTAGCAACTATTTTTATTTTACCATTAACAATAAACGGACAAACCTTTGAAGAACGCTCCTTACTTTTATTCATAACGGCATGTGTTATCTTGGTCACTTTGGTTGGAGGCATTCTCGTTTTACCGTTTTTAACTGAGTCTGACGAAGTAGAGGAAATCAATCCACACGGAATTACTTTGTTGCAGGAAGTTATTGAAAAACTGAAAGTAATCAATAAGGAAGATCCTCACGTTGAAATGAATGTCGTGATTGAAAACTACCAAGATCGTTTAAAAGAATTGTATACCAGTCAATTACCTTCTGATCAAAAACAAGAAGTACAGGAATTACGTGCGTTGATTGTCTCTATTGAAAGAGATGGTTTGGAAGAAAGTTTTCGCCAGCATGAAATCGATGTCGAGGGCTATCGTTTATATGGACGTCTGATTTCTCGAATGGAACGCTCAATTGCACGTCAGTTACTTTCTATAATAGGTTTTTGGCTACTATTTGTACGTCAGATCATTGCCTTCTTTGTCCATCCTAAATTCTTGTTTGCTCACAATAATGAAGAAAGTAGACGTGAATTTCAAAATGAAGAATTAGAAAATGTTCGACAAGTCTTTATACAGAACACTGAAGTTATTCTAAAAAGTTTGGACAATCTAAAGGGTGTTTATGATGATGAAATCATTCGTTTTTTCATTGACAGCCGACTACAATTAGCTCAACGACTCGAAGACGGAACATTTATCGATTCCTTTATTGTTCGTTCTCAATCGAATTATGTAAAAGAACTACTGATCGGATACCAAGAAGAACGAAAAGTAATTGATGACTATGAACTGTGCGAAAAAATCACTTCGTTAGAAGCAAATGAATATCGAAAAAATGTCAATTTGTTAGAATCGTACTCGATCAATGACGATTCAAATACTATTCCATTTAGAAAATGGCCGAAAAAAATGAAAAAAGAAGCTGACTAAGAAAACAAGCTTCTTTTTTTTACTTATTTTTGATACAATAGGCAGGATGAAAAGGGTGTGAGCAGACAAATGAAAGAATTAAAAGTTAGTGAATTAACTAAAACATATGGAGAAAAAACGTTATTTGATCATATTTCTTTCCATATCCATGACAAAGATCGGATCGGTTTGATCGGAACAAACGGAACTGGAAAAACAAGTTTGCTGAACATTTTAGCAGGAAAAGATAGCGGGGATGGAGATATTCAAGCAATTCAACAGCCCAACGACTACCAAATCGGCTATCTTTCACAAGATCAGACCTTTGATCCTGAACTAACTGTTGTTGAAGCAGTGTTTCAAGGTGAGACGCCAATTATTCAAGCGGTGAAAAATTATGAATTAGCTCTAATAGCTTTAGCTGCAGATGGCAGCAGCGAACAAGCCCAAAAACAATATGCACAAGCAGAAGAACGCATGAATAAAGAGGACGCTTGGACTGCCGATACTGACGCAAAAATAATTTTACAAAAATTAGGTATCGAAACACTGCATAAAAAAATAGGTGAGTTATCCGGTGGTCAAAAAAAGCGTGTTAGCTTGGCCCAAGTTTTGATCGAATCACCCAATCTACTTATACTAGATGAGCCGACCAATCATCTTGATTACGAAGCAATCAGCTGGTTGGAAAGTTTCTTAAACGGTTATCGGGGCGCTATTTTAATGGTTACCCATGATCGCTATTTTTTAGATCGGGTAACGAATCGAATTTTCGAATTATCATTCGGAAAGTTATATGAGTATAAAGGAAACTACGAAGCATACATTTTAGCTAAAGCAGAACGTGAGCGAGTAGAAGCTGATCAAGAAGAAAAAAGAAAGCAATTATACAAACAAGAACTAGAATGGATGCGTGCAGGCGTACAGGCTCGTGGAACAAAACAACAGGCTAGACAGGATCGATTCCATGACTTGAAAGAAAATTTGCATCAAGTTAATCAAAAGAGCCAACTAGAAATCGATGTTGCCACTCAGAGACTTGGAAAAAAAGTATTAGAGATCAAAGAAGGAACTTTTCAGATTGAACACAAATTGATTTTAAATCAGTTTGATCTTCTGATTCAAGCAAACGATCGGATCGGCATTACAGGAAAGAACGGTGCTGGAAAATCAACGTTACTAAATATACTAGCGGGTCGCTTGCCTCTTGATAGTGGTATTTACTCAATCGGTGAAACAGTACGATTAGCTTATTACACACAGCAGAACGAAGCAATGGATCCTGGACAACGCATGATCGCTTATTTGCAAGAAGCGGCTGAACAAGTGCAGCGCACTGACGGCAGTAGTATTGGTGTGGCTGAATTACTTGAACGTTTTTTATTCCCACGTTTTATGCATGGTACAATTATTGGAAAACTTTCTGGTGGAGAAAAACGTCGTTTATATCTGCTAAAACTATTGATTAGTCAGCCGAATGTGTTATTATTGGACGAACCCACTAACGATTTAGATATTGATACATTGACGATTTTAGAAGACTATATTCACACCTTTAAAGGTGCCGTCATCGCCGTTTCACATGATCGTTATTTTCTTGATAAGACGATGGAAAAGCTTCTTGTCTTTAACGGAGAAGGGCAGATCAGTACCTACTTTGGTTCGATGAGTGACTATCTATCTCTAACGAAAGAGTCAGAAAAAAAAGTGGTAAAACCTGAATCTAAACCGACACAAGCGGTTGAAAAAAAGGCAAAAACAAAACTGACCTATATGGAGCAAAAAGAATGGGAAACGATCGAAAGTGAGATTGGTGAACTTGAAGATCAAGTAGATAAACTTAGTGAAGAGATGAATCATCAAGGCGATGATTTCACTAAGCTTCAACAACTTCAGACAGAGCTGACAACGGTTGAGCAAAAGCTGGAAGAAAAATTGGAGCGTTGGGAATACTTGAGTGAATTTGTAGAAAATTAGGAGGCAAAACTATGGAAGAAGCATACTTAACATTAGGCCGAAAAATTTTAGAAGAAGGTCACGTAAAAGAAGATCGTACAGGAACTGGGACAAAAAGTCTTTTCGGTTATCAAATGCGTTTTGATCTGTCAAAAGGATTCCCCCTACTTACAACGAAACGTGTGCCTTTTGGTTTGATCAAAAGTGAATTATTATGGTTTTTAAAAGGAGATACAAATATTCGCTATTTGTTGGAACATAATAATCATATCTGGGATGAATGGGCATTTGAGCGTTATATTAAAAGTGACGATTATCAGGGTCCGGATATGCGTAATTTTGGTCGTAGAGTATTGCAAGACGAAGCGTTTAAGCAAAGCTACGAAGTAGAACTAAAAGCCTTTTGTGATAAAATTTTAGCTGATGATGATTTTGCAGCAAAATATGGAGAATTGGGGAATATATACGGTGCTCAGTGGCGTCATTGGGAAACGAAGGATGGACGTTTTATCGATCAATTAAAAAATGTGATCGATATGATCAAAACGACGCCTGATTCACGTCGACTAATTGTTTCTGCCTGGAATCCAGAAGATGTTCCTACAATGGCATTGCCTCCTTGCCATACAATGTTTCAGTTTTATGTCAACGATGGAAAGTTAAGCTGTCAGTTATACCAACGCAGTGGAGATGTTTTCCTAGGCGTGCCGTTCAATATTGCCAGTTATGCCTTATTGACTCATTTAATTGCCCACGAAACAGGTTTAGAAGTTGGCGATTTTGTTCATACACTTGGAGATGCACATTTGTATACAAATCATATTGATCAAATGAATGAACAACTAACAAGAGACATTCGCTCATTTCCTACATTAAAATTAAATCATGAAAAACAGTCAGTTTTTGATTTTGAAATGGAAGATATCGTGATTGAAGGTTATGATCCACATCCAGCAATTAAAGCGCCGATAGCCGTTTAAATTTGAAAGGAGTAACCAATGTTAGCAGCCATATGGGCCCAAGATGAACAGGGGACGATTGGAAAAGAGAATCGTTTGCCGTGGCATCTGCCAAATGATTTAAAGTTTTTTAAACAAATGACTGAGGATAACACGATTGTCATGGGAAGAAAAACATTTGAAGGAATGGGAAGCAGACCGCTGCCTAATCGTCAGACGATCGTTATGACCAGAGAGAAAGAGTATGAAGCGCCCGGAATAATTGTTGTTCATACAGTGGAAGAAGTACTAGCATACGCACAGAATTTTTCGGGTATCACTTTTATCGCTGGCGGATCTGCTGTTTACA
The DNA here is from genome assembly GCF_001730305.1 of Enterococcus termitis. Lineage (GTDB taxonomy): Bacteria > Bacillota > Bacilli > Lactobacillales > Enterococcaceae > Enterococcus_L > Enterococcus_L termitis. Next base: position 21,500 of record NZ_MIJY01000047.1, on the reverse strand, counting down.
AAGAATTTTTACCGTATTGTGATGTCTTATATCGTACAGTAATCAATCATGTCTTTGAAGGTGACGCCACATTTCCAGAAGTTGCTTGGGAAGATTGGACTTTGATCAACCTAAGCGAGGGAGAACAAGATGAGAATAATCTTTATTCTTATCAATTTGAAACCTATCAGCGCAAAGTTTGTCCAGAACAAGAAAACTAAAAAATAAAAAGTTAGCAGAATCAGTAGTTGATTGTGCTAACTTTTTTTATTAGATATGATTGCGGTATAGCCCGACCACTTTACCCAAAATACTGACATTAGCCAAAATAATCGGTTCTAAAGCGTCATTTTCAGGCTGTAAGCGTATGTGGTCTGATTCTTTAAAGAATCGTTTGCAGGTTGCTTCATCTTCATCTGTCATCGCAATAACAATATCACCATTTGAAGCAGCAGTTTGTTTACGAACAATGACTTGATCTCCATCTAGTATACCTGCGTTGATCATGCTTTCTCCACGAATAGTCAGCATGAATAAAGAATTTTCTTCTGATTGTAGATCAGGTGGCAGAGGAAAAAAGTCTGAAGCCTCTTCAACAGCTAGAATCGGTTCTCCTGCGGTTACTACTCCAAGCATGGGAATAACCGTTGGCTTGATACCGATTTTCTCTAAGCCTTCTGCAGTCAATTCGATTGCTCTAGGTTTAGTAGGGTCTCTAACTATCAATCCTTTTTTCTCTAAACGTGCTAAGTGACCATGAACAGTAGAGGTAGAGGATAGGTCAACAGCCTTTCCAATCTCTCGCACGGTCGGGGGATATCCTTTAAGTTCAACTTGTTCGTATATATATTTTAATACTTCGACTTGTCTTGTGTCTGTACGTTTCACCAAAACCCGCACCTTCTTTCGATTTATATTTTTAGTGTACCATAGTTTCTAACAGGAATCAAACAAGCGTTCGTATTTTTAAACAAAAAGAGAAATAACTGGATTTTGCGGCTAAAGAAAGGGATTTCTGTGAAGAAAAATAACAGGATGATTCTTTTGATTAGAATATAGTTGTATTTTTACAGTTCATCTTATAAGATAGACATGGAAAGTAAACACGATTTACACACACTAAATACAGGAATTTTGATAACCTTTTATTAAGGAGGACAACAAATGCTATCATCAGAAAAAATGGACCGCATCAATTCACTAGCTAAAAAAGCAAAAGAAAGCGGCTTATCAGAACAAGAAAAAGAAGAACAAAAAGAGCTTCGTCAGGAATATCTGGCAACGTTTCGTAGCGGCATGCGGCATCACATCGAGGGAATGAAAGTTGTAGATCCAGAAGGAAAAGATGTCACACCCGATAAATTAAAAAAAATCCAAAAAGAAAAAGGACTGCATAATAGAAAATAATTTCAGTTTTTTTTACTAAAAGTAATTGCTTTCATAATAGAAATGCGCTAAAATAGAGATAATAAAGGTAAAAAAAACCTAAATAGGAGATGATTTTTTTGTTCGACAACACTGATCAGTTAGGCGTCAATACAATCCGTACCTTAAGTATCGAAGCGATTCAAAAAGCCAATTCAGGACATCCTGGATTACCAATGGGTGCTGCACCAATGGCATATGCGCTTTGGACAAAGCATTTAAAGGTAAATCCTAAAACATCAAGAAACTGGGCTGATAGAGATCGGTTCATTTTATCGGCGGGACATGGTTCAGCGATGCTTTACAGTTTACTTCATTTATCTGGATATAAAGTTTCAATAGACGATCTAAAAAGTTTCCGCCAATGGGACAGCTTAACTCCAGGACACCCAGAAGTCCATCACACAGACGGTGTTGAAGCGACAACTGGTCCATTAGGTCAAGGAATTGCGATGGCTGTAGGAATGGCAATGGCAGAAGCACATACTGCCGCTGTTTATAACCGCGATAGCTTCCCAGTAATCGACCACTATACGTATGCTCTTTGCGGAGACGGCGATTTAATGGAAGGTGTTTCACAAGAAGCAAGTTCTATGGCCGGTCATATGAAACTTGGTAAATTGATTGTGCTTTATGATTCAAATGACATCTCATTAGATGGACCAACTTCAAAAGCCTTTACTGAAAATGTCGGAGCCCGTTATGAAGCATATGGCTGGCAACACATTTTGGTTAAAGACGGAAATGATCTAGAAGAAATTTCTCAAGCAATTGAAGCGGCAAAAGCTGAAACAGACAAGCCAACATTAATCGAAGTAAAAACAGTCATTGGTTTTGGATCACCAAAAGAAGGAACTTCAGCTGTTCATGGCGCACCACTTGGAGCAGATGGGATTACTGCTGCTAAAGCTGTTTACGGTTGGGAATATCCAGATTTCACCGTTCCAGATGAAGTTGCTGCACGATTCAAAGAAGCAATGATCGATGAAGGCGAAAAAGCTGAAGCGCAATGGAATACGATGTTTGAAAACTATACAAAGGAACATCCAGAATTAGCTAAACAATTTAAACAAGCATTTGCTGATGAACTGCCTGAAAACTGGGACAGCGAATTACCAAGCTATGAAGTGGGAACTAGTGCGGCAAGTCGTGTAACGAGCAAAGAAACGATCCAAGCACTTTCAAAAGCGATTCCTAGTTTCTGGGGCGGCTCTGCTGATTTATCTGCATCAAATAATACAATGGTTGCTTCCGAAAAAGATTTTGAACCTGGTCAATACGACGGGCGCAATATTTGGTTTGGCGTTCGTGAATTTGCTATGGCAGCTGCAATGAATGGTATTCAGCTACATGGCGGAAGTCGTATTTATGGAGGAACATTCTTTGTATTTACGGATTATCTGCGTCCAGCAGTTCGTTTAGCTGCAATTCAAAATACTCCTGTAACTTATGTATTAACACATGATTCTGTTGCGGTTGGAGAAGATGGACCAACGCATGAGCCAGTGGAACAGTTAGCAAGTATTCGCTGTATGCCAGGTGTTCAAGTGATTCGTCCAGCAGATGGAAACGAAACCGTTGCAGCATGGAAGATTGCGATGACAACAAAAGATGCACCAACGATTTTAGTCTTAAGTCGTCAAAACTTACCAGTAATTGAAGGAACAAAAGAAAATGCCGATGAGCTTGTCGCAAAAGGCGCTTATGTGATTTCTGCTCAAAAAGGTGCGACACCTGAAGGGATTTTGATTGCTACAGGTTCTGAAGTGAATCTAGCGATCGAGTCTCAAAAAGCCTTAGCAGAACAAGGGAAAGATGTTTCTGTTGTTTCTATGCCAAGTTTTGACTTGTTTGAAAAACAATCAGCTGATTATAAAGAATCAGTTTTACCAAAAAATGTAACAAAACGTGTAGCGATCGAGGCGGCTTCTCCATTTGGATGGGAACGTTATGTCGGAGCTAACGGTGCAACTGTAACAATCGATCACTTTGGTGCTTCAGCGCCTGGCGATTTAGTGCTTAAAGAATTTGGCTTCACGCCTGAAAATGTTGTTTCAACATACAACGCATTATAAAAATTCTTAATAGTAAAGCAGAAATCTATTGTTAAAGATTTCTGCTTTTTTAGTTGAGAAAAGATGGAGTATCTGAAATAGTCGTAACAAAAATGAAAGAATCGACATCTGAAACAGGTATATTAAAATTCTTCTTAGAAACTGATTAATCTAGTGTTTGTAAATAAATTTAACAAAAATTTGAAAACGTCTTGTGATAAATACGAAACAAATAGAAATTAAACAATAAAACAAACATTTCAGCTAGATTACGTTCGGTTTAAATATACTTTTTTTAAATCTAAATGATTGTTTATAAAAAAGACTCCTAGTAGAATAGTGGTACGATGTTCTATTGAGGAGGAACAAATGAATGGACGAGAAAAAAACAAGAAGTAGTAGACACCAGCTTAAGACAAAAAAGAATAGTGGAAAAAGAGCAATGTCAGTGATCGGGACATCATTGGTATTTCTTCCAATTGCTAGCAATTTGTTACCAGTTGGCGCTCATGCTACTGAATTTGAGCAACAAGAAGCTGTTTCGCCACAAGCATTTATTGATTCTATTGGTTATTCGGCGGCTTCTGTAGCTGGCTCAAGTGATTTATATGCATCTGTTATGATTGCCCAAGCGTTACTAGAAAGTAGCTACGGAACATCTGGTTTAGCTTCTGCACCAAACTATAATCTCTTTGGTGTGAAAGGCAGCTACGGTGGACAAACGGTCTACATGCCAACCAAAGAATATTTAAATGGAGAATGGGTCACATTAACGGAACCGTTTAGAAGCTATCCTTCGTACGCTGAGTCCTTTCAAGATCATGCGAATGTATTGAGTAGTTATACTTATTCTGGCGCTTGGAAAAGCAACACAAGTAGTTATTTAGATGCCACCGCAGCTTTAGCAGGACGCTATGCGACTGATCCAAGTTATGCTGAAAAATTAAACTGGCTGATTTCAGCTTACGGCTTAACAGCGTATGATTGGGGAACTACAGATGTTTCTACAGCAGCAGCCGTCGTAACTACTGAACAAGAAACTATCGGTCAAAGCACAGAAACAATCGCTGTCTCTTCTGGCCAATCTTACACTGTTTCGTCTGGAGATACGTTATGGGGAATTGCAGAAAAATTTGGCGTTTCCGTGGATCAATTGATGGCCTCTAATGGTTTATCAGCAGAGTTGATCACGGTCGGTCAAACATTACAAGTATAAAAAAGCAAGAAATCCATGAAGCATGTGGATTTCTTGCTTTTTTAACGCTTTCCTGCGCGTAACTCGTCTAAACGACGTTGGCGATTTTTAGTTAAATCCTTGATTCTTGGTCTTGGCAAAATCGAATCAGGAGTAGTGGTGGATTTTTTTGTATGTGTGGTAGGATCCTTTGGGTCAAAGTTTTTCAAATACTCGATTACTTCACGAACGATTTGAGTAGGGGTGGAAGCACCAGCCGTAACGGCAATTTGATTTACATTAAAAAGCCAATTAGGATCAATTTGAGAAACATCTGAGATTCGGAAAGCGTTGACTCCAGCCTGTTCGATTGAGACTTGAGCTAATCGGTTACTATTGTTGCTTTTAGGATCACCAACCACGATTGTTAAATCACACCCTTGAGCTTGCTCAACAACTGCTTCTTGTCGAACTTGCGTTGCTTTACAAATATCTTTATGAATCAATACGTGCGGATATTTAACTTTGATCAAGTCCATTAAGTCACTAACATCCCATTGACTCATCGTTGTTTGGTTAGTGACAAAGATCTTGCTTGCTGATAAATTCAACGAGTCGATTTCTTGAGCATTTGAAACCAGATGAACATGTTCAGGAGAAACACCAAGCGCACCTTCTGGTTCGGGATGATTCTTTTTTCCAATATAAATAATTTCGTAACCGTCAGCGACTTTTTCTGCGATCAGTTCATGTGTGATCATTACATCAGGACAAGTTGCATCAATCACAGTTAATCCTTTTTTTACAGCCATTTCTTTTACTTTTGGCGAAGTTCCATGCGCAGTAAAGATGACTGTGCCTTCATCGACTTGTGCAAGAATATCTTCACGGTTTTCACCATCTAATGTATGGATGCCGATACTTTCAAATGCATCTGTCACATGTTTATTATGAACGATCATACCTAAAATATAGATAGGTCGAGGTAAGTTTTCATCAAGAGAAGCATTTCTAGCGATGACCATTGCATCAACAACACCATAACAATAGCCTCTGGGACTAATATTTATTATTTTCATGAATAAAGTAACTCCTAGTATTAAAATTTTAATATCTTCTCTACTATACAACATTTTTATTAAAATTGTTTAAAGAGTGCATATCAATTGGTTTACAATAGCAAAATGATAGCCATTCTAAAAAATATGAGCTATTATTAAAATAAGCTTTCAATGATCAAAAAAATGGGGGAATCTATTATGACTCAAATCGTTCATTCAGTTACAGATTTAATTGGAAAAACACCTATTGTTAAATTGGGAAATATTGTGCCGGAAGATGCTGCGGATGTATTTGTTAAATTAGAGTTTTTCAATCCTGGTGGAAGTGTAAAAGATAGAGTAGCCCTTAGTATGATCGAAGCAGCTGAAAAAAATGGATCGCTAAAAAAGGGAGATACAATCGTAGAGCCAACCAGTGGAAATACAGGGATTGGTTTATCAATGGTTGGTGCAGCAAAAGGGTATAGGGTAGTAATCGTTATGCCTGATACCATGAGTATTGAGCGCAGAAAATTAATGCAGGCTTATGGAGCAGAACTTTTATTAACTCCTGGTGCAGAAGGGATGAAAGGCGCCATTGCGAAAGCGTCTGAACTAGCTGAGCAAGATGGTTATTTTATGCCGATGCAATTTGAAAATCCAGCGAATGCACTTACCCACGAAAAGACAACTGGAAAAGAAATCCAAGATGCATTTGGTCCTGCAGGCCTTGATGCTTTCGTAGCGGGTATTGGTACAGGCGGTACGATCACAGGTGTCGGCAAGGAATTGAAACGTGTTTATCCTAACATTTCGATTATTGCTGTCGAACCTTCAGAATCACCTGTTTTAGAAGGAGGTACTCCTGGACCTCATAAAATTCAAGGAATCGGTGCTGGATTCGTACCAAAAATTTTAGATACAGAAATCTATGAGAAAGTTACTGCTGTTTCAAGCGAAGCGGCAATGGAAACAGCTCGTCAGCTAGCGTCACAAGAAGGTCTTTTAGTTGGTATATCTGCTGGTGCTGCTGTTTATGCTGCTATTGAAAAAGCAAAAGAAATAGGCGCTGGGAAAAAGGTATTGACGATCATTCCGGATAATGGAGAACGCTATCTATCTACTGCTCTTTATAACTTTCCTGAATAAAGAGGAAATAGAAGAGTAATGGTTTTTGTCTAAATATATTTGCAAGAAGATAGCAATAAATTTATTTTGTGTCATAAAACCTAATAAAATCAAGAAATACCGCTTTATTTCTCGATTATTCTTGTCAACTCAGTTTATAAATAGTATTATTTAATAAAGAAGACTGGGAGGGGAACAAAATGGACAATGTATTGGTGAAAAATGCACTTGAAGAGCTAAAAGAAGCCAATATCCGCATTACTCCTCAAAGATATGCGATTTTAGAGTATCTAATTGAGAATCATAGTCATCCAACTGCTGATGAAATCTACCGCTCATTGGAAGATCGTTTTCCAAATATGAGTGTCGCTACAGTGTATAATAATTTACGACTGTTTACGGATATCGGTTTTGTTCAAGAGATGAATTATGGTGATGCATCCAGCCGTTTTGACTTTAGTTCAAAAAAACACTATCATGCGATTTGCCAAAACTGTGGTAAGATCGTCGATTTTCATTATCCAGGTCTAGAAGATGTAGAAATGGCAGCAAGCAAGCTGACTGGTTTTGAGATCAACGAGCATAGATTAGAATTATATGGATTATGTCCTGAGTGTCAAAAAGCTGAAAAAGAATGAAATGAGTGAGAAGATGAAATCGATACATACAGATAAAGCGCCCAAAGCAATTGGTCCGTACGTTCAAGGCAATATCATCAATGGCTTATTATTTGCCTCTGGTCAAGTACCTTTAGATCCAGAAACAGGAGAAGTTGTAGGGAGCACTATTGAAGAACAAACGAAGCAAGTCTTAAAAAATATCACTGCGATTTTGAATGAAGCTGGCAGCGACTTTGATCATGTTGTCAAAACGACCTGCTTTTTGAAAAATATGAATGATTTTGCAGCATTTAATGAGATTTATGGAGCAGCATTTTCAGCTCAATTACCTGCACGTTCGGCAGTTGAGGTAGCCCGCTTACCAAAAGATGTTCTTGTTGAAATAGAAATTATTGCTGCAGTCAAACAATAACACAGCATTTTCACAAGTTGAGGAAAATTCATTCCTCAACTTTTTTTGTTGTTAAATCAGTATTCTTGTTAAGAATAAAATTAAAAACTGTTAAAATGCAATTAAAAACAGTATAGTTTGTGAAAAAATATCTTTGTGATTCACAAGCAAAGAACTCGAAACTGGCTTTTGACTTTGTTATATTTTAAATAGACCAGTAGCAATTTAACCGCTTATTGGTGAAAAATTTAACTTGAAAGAAGGGATTTACAAAATGAAAGTCGTAGTCGTAGGATGTACGCATGCAGGAACAGCTGCAATCAAAAGTATTTTAACAAATCACCCAAATGCGGAGGTAACCGTTTATGAACGAAATGATAATGTATCATTTTTATCATGCGGAATCGCTCTATATGTTGGAGGTGTGGTGAAGGAGGCTGACAGTTTATTCTATTCAAGTCCTGAAGAGCTAGCATCGCTAGGTGCTACAGTTAAAATGGAACATGAAGTTGAGACTATTGACGTTGATCATAAAACTGTTACTGCCAAAAATTTACACACAGATAAAGTTGAGACTGTGTCATATGATAAATTAGTGATGACTACAGGTTCGTGGCCAATCATTCCACCAATCAAAGGAATTGAAGCAGAAAACATTTTATTATGTAAAAACTTCAATCAAGCGAATGTTATCATTGATCGTGCAAAAGATGCAAAAAAAGTTGTTGTTGTTGGCGGAGGTTACATTGGAATCGAATTAGTGGAAGCTTTTGTAGAATCAGGCAAAGAAGTTACACTGATCGATGGCTTGGATCGTATTCTAAACAAATATCTAGACAAACCGTTTACAGACGTTTTAGAAAAAGAACTTGTTGATCGTGGCGTAAACTTAGCGCTTGGAGAGAATGTGCAAGAATTTAAAGCAGATGCAAGTGGTCATGTGAATAAAGTAATTACACCAAGCCAAGAGTTTGATGCTGATATGGTGATCATGTGTGTTGGTTTCACTCCGAACACATCTTTACTTAAAGAAAAAGTCGATATGTTGCCTAATGGTGCCATAGTTGTAGATAAATATATGAGATCAAGTAATCCAGATATTCTTGCTGCAGGTGATAGTGCAGTTGTACACTATAATCCAAGTGGTTCAACAAACTATATTCCATTAGCAACAAATGCAGTGCGTCAAGGGATGCTGGTTGGCTACAATTTAACCGAACAAAAGCTAGCATATCGCGGAACCCAAGGAACTTCTGGGTTGTACTTGTTTGGTTGGAAAATCGGATCAACGGGTGTTACCTTAGAAAGTGCAAAAATGAACAACCTTGAGGTAGATGCAACGCTATTTGAAGATAATTACCGCCCAGAGTTTATGCCAACAACGGAGAATGTTATGATGGAATTAGTCTATGAAAAAGGCTCAAATCGGATCGTTGGTGGGCAATTAATGTCTAAGTATGACATTACACAATCTGCAAATACATTATCTTTGGCGGTTCAAAATAAAATGACTGTAGAAGATCTAGCTTTATCTGATTTCTTCTTCCAGCCACATTTTGATCGTCCGTGGAACTACTTAAACTTATTAGCACAAGCTGCATTAAAAGATATCGCTAAAAAGTAGTTACAACGTTCTAAAAAGAGCGTATTACAAAAAAATTGCGAGATGAAAAAAGAATCAAGAGATGACTCACAAAGTTGTACGCTTGATTCTTTTTTTGCTATTTTTCTTACTCTAGAACCAGATATTTTGCTTTTTCGTTATTTTTTTGAGAAGCTATAGTATATAAACTGAATGGAGTTGTCATAATGAAAAAAAACAGAGAAAATATCATTCGTTCGTTGTATGCACTATTCGGTGTTGCAATTTTAGCGTTTGGTGCTGCGACCCTACGTGTTGGTAAAGTCGGTTTAGATCCCTATACTGCTGCTAATATCGGAATAGGGAACAGTCTAGGTCTTTCATTAGGTGTGTATCAATTAATGATCAATTGTGCTATTTTAGTACTTGTTTTTATTTTTGGTAGAAAATACATCGGGATCGGAACAGTTATCAATATGGTTTTAACCGGATTTTTTATTGATTTTTACACATGGATTTATACAAATTTTATTCCCCTCCGTATCAATCATTTCACACAGCTTTTATTACTTACTATCGGCGTTATCATATTCACATTTGGAGCTTCTTTGTACATGTCTGCGAAATTAGGGAATGCGCCTTATGATGCAGTTGCGCCAATTATCGTGGATAGAACCCGTGCATCGTACCAGTTGGTCCGTGTTTCGCAAGATGTCTTTTTTGTCTTATTGGCCTTCATTTTTGGCGGTCCAGTTGGAATCGGAACAGTCATCAATGCGTTCTTAACAGGTCCATTGATCGATTTTTGGAATAAAAAAGTAAGCGTGCCTATTGTTGAAAAAAGTGTCAAAAAATAACAGAAATAGAAAAAGAGTGAGGCCAATTCAGTTGAGCTTCGCTTTTTTTATTTCTGTTATTTTATTTGCGCAACAAAAAGAAAACGTTTCCCTTGTGAATCCCAATAAATGAATATTATATGTATAATATATATTTATTAGAATATAAAATTTAGATTAAATGAATATTAGTATATACAAGAAACGAAAACCCTTTAATATAAGCATTTTAATATGTTTTTCCTTACAAGAATCATTTTTTTATTTTTATTAATTAAAATAAAATTGCAAATTTGAGTACATAATATTTTCAAAAATATTATAAAGGTTATAAAATCCTTTATTAGAAGCTTGAATAAATTTTTACGTTGCTCATATTTTATGAAGGGAGAGTGTCTTATTGGTTTTGGAAAGCTTCTATCTGTTTGTTTTGTGTTATTAACTTAATTGTAAAGAGGAGGACAATCATGAAAAATGATAAGCAAAAAAAGAAAAGCACCACCAAGTCAAAAAAGCAAAATAAGTATCGTGCATTATCGTTAGTATTAACAAGCAGCTTAGTAATTGCACCATTGACTGTTCCATTGTCATTTTATCTACCTGGAGGAATTACAGCTTCCGCAGCGGTTCTTGATGCTGAAATTTTGTCAAACATCGCTAGTTCGAACGATAGTGGAACAAATACAGCAAATCGGTGGGCTGCTGATGGTTCTTCTAAAAATGTAAATTTTTCAATTTCTGGTGGAGAACTTGTTGGTGCATCAGCGGTTGCTGACGGAACAAAACAAGCAGTTTTAGCTATCCCAAATGAGCTACAAAATCGTGTTTCTCCAAACGGAGTAGCACAAATCGATACAAACGTTACATTGACAGTCGGAGATTTAACCTTTTTAACAGGAACATTGAATGCAGTTAATGATTTGACAAACGTATTAACTAATATCCTGGATGGAACATTAGGTAGTTTGACAGGTGTTACCCTAAATTTAACCACTGTTAATCAAAAAATTGACGCTTTGAATAATCTTGAAAATTTCGGTAGTGCATCTTTTACTAGTAATGCAGTTCTTTCACCAGATGGATCGTACATTCATGCTGATATCGACGATGGCTTAGGATTAGTTCTAGCACAAAACGTTTCAACCTTGCTACAAGATTTAAAAGCAGCGGTTGACGCACTAAATGCTACGGGTAGTGGTATCGCAAGTAATGTTGTAGCAGGACTTATTAATACTACGTTACTTCCAGTTAAAGGAACAGTTGATGCTGCAATCAATTTGGCTTTACCCTTAGTTGGAATCGGCGGCGATGCAGTTAATCAATTAGCAGATGCCTCTGTTTTAGGAGGAACCACAATCAACATTCCTACAACAGTTCTTAGCCCAACAGGTTTAACTCAAAATCTAGATGCTCGGTTTGTTGGAACAGTTGTAAAAGCAGATTTTATTGACGTTTCTTTAATTAAAACTGCAAATGGAGTTTCCGACCTTTATTATGCAGGAACTGCGGCAGCAGTTGCACCACCTGTTGTAACAAATACCACAGGAACTTCAGCAACAGGCTACACAGTAACTGGTACAGCAACTGCTGGTAATACTGTTGATATTCGTAACGGCAGCGGTTCGACAATTGGAACTGGTCTTGTAGATGAGAGCGGAAACTTCACAATCACTCTTGCACAAGGTCAAGCAACTGCAAACGAAGCATTGAATGCCATCGCGAAGGATGGCGATGAAGAAAGTACACCAACACCATTCACTACGCCAGCGGATGCAATCGTTGTCGCTCCTCCAGTAGTCACGAGTACAACAGGAACCTCTCTAACTGGTAATACAGTTAAGGGTACAGCAACTGCTGGAAATACAGTTGACGTTCGTAACAGCAATGGTACAACAATTGGTTCAGCAATAGCCGATGAAGGCGGGAATTTTACTATTACACTTTCTTTAGGCCAAGCAGAAGCAAATGAATCTTTAACAGCTGTTGCCAAAGATGGGGAAAATGAAAGTACACCAACACCATTCAAAACACCACTTGATGTTGCACTTGTGTCACCACCAGTTGTCACAAGCACTACCGGAACTTCTACAACTGGATATACCGTAAAAGGTACTGCAACAGCTGGAGATACAGTTGACATTCGTAATCTTAGTGGAGAAACGATTGGAACTGGGATTGCTGACGAAAATGGTGACTTCACTATCACTCTTGCACAGGGAGAGGCTTCTGCAAATGAGGCTTTAACTGCAGTTGCGAAAAACGGAGCGAACGAAAGTATTCCTACCCCGTTTACTACACCGGCTGATGTAGCAGTGGTACTCCCACCAGTGGTTACAAGTGCTAGCGGAAACTCTGCAACAGGCTATACTATAAAAGGTACTGCAACAGCCGGAGACACAGTTGATATCCGTAATCTTAGCGACGAAACAATCGGGACTGGAACTGTTGACGAGAACGGTGACTTCACTATCACTCTTGCACCAGGAAATGCCTCTGCAAACGAAGCGTTGACTGCTATTGCAAAAAATGGAGAAAATGAAAGTACTCCAACGCCGTTCGTGACACCAGCTGACGTAGAAGCTTTATTGCCACCAGTTGTCACAAGCACTACTGGAAACTCGACCGTTGGTTATACGATTAAAGGTACAGCAGTGGCAGGTAATACAATCAATATTCGGAATCTCAGCGGAGAAACCATTGGAACTGGAATCGCTGATGAGAATGGTGACTTTACCATCACTCTACCAGGAGGTGCTGCTACAGCAAATGAAGCGTTAACTGCTATTGCAAAAGACGGAGCAAATGAAAGCTTGCCAACAGCATTTATTACGCCAGCGGATCCAATCGTTGATGTAGCTTCTCCTACAGTAACAGAAACGACAGGGACTGCTGCAACTGGTTATACCGTGAAAGGTACTGCGAGTGCAGGAGATACAGTTGATATTCGCAATATAGGAGGCACAACGATCGGATCAGGAATTGTAAATGAAAATGGTGACTTCACCATCACAATCCCACAAGGACAAGCAACCGCAAATGAAGTTTTAACAGCTGTTGCCAAAGATGGAGAAAATGAAAGTTTACCAACAACTTTCACTACTCCAGCCGATCCAGTTGAAGTAACAGCACCTACAGTTGATACAGTAACTGGTACAGCAGCTACTGGTTACACGGTTAAAGGTAAAGCAACTCCTGGTGATTTTGTTGACATTAAAAATACTGGAGGTACAGTGATTGGTACGACTACTGTCGATCTGAATGGAGATTATACAGTTGTGATTCCTATTGGAGCAGCAACACCAAGTGAACAGTTGTCTGCAATCGCAAGAGATCTCTTAGATCATCAAAGTTCACCTACACCATTCACCACTCCAACCGATCCAGTTGAAATAACCGCACCTACAGTTGATAATGTCACAGGGACTTCCTCAACTGGTTATACAGTGACAGGGACTGCTCCGGAAGGAAGCACTGTTGAAATTAAAAATACTGGTGGTACAGTGATCGGTTCAGCTACAGCAGATGAAAATGGCGATTACACTGTAACAATTCCTGCTGGCTCTGCTACACCGAATGAACAATTAACGGCAACAGCTAAAGATGACGAAGGAAATACTAGCCCTGGAACAACCTTTGTAACACCAGCAGATCCAGTAACGGTAACTGCTCCAACAGTAGATTCTGTTACAGGGAATTCATCAGATGGTTACACAGTCACAGGGACTGCTCCAGAAGGAAGTACTGTTGAAATTAAAAACACTGGTGGAACAGTGATTGGTTCAGCTACAGCTGACGAAAATGGTGACTATACTGTAACAATTCCAGCCGGTTCTGCAACACCAAATGAACAATTAACGGCAACCGCTAAAGACGATGAAGGAAATACTAGCCCTGGAACAACCTTTGTAACACCAGCTGATCCAGTAACGGTAACTGCTCCAACAGTAGATTCTGTTACAGGGAATTCATCAGATGGCTATACAGTGACAGGGACTGCTCCGGAAGGAAGCACTGTTGAAATTAAAAATACAGGTGGTACAGTGATTGGCTCAGCTACAGCTGACGAAAATGGCGATTACACTGTAACAATTCCAGCCGGTTCTGCAACACCAAATGAACAATTAACGGCAACCGCTAAAGACGATGAAGGAAATACTAGTCCTGGAACAACATTTACCACACCAGCAGATCCAGTAACGGTAACTGCTCCAACAGTAGATTCTGTTACAGGGAATTCATCAGATGGCTATACAGTAACAGGTACTGCTCCGGAAGGAAGCACTGTTGAAATTAAAAATACCGGCGGTACAGTGATTGGTTCAGCTACAGCAGACGAAAATGGCGATTACACTGTAACAATTCCTGCTGGCTCTGCTACACCGAATGAACAATTAACGGCAACCGCTAAAGATGATGAAGGTAATACTAGCCCTGGAACAACCTTTGTAACACCAGCAGATCCAGTATCAGTAACTGCACCAACAGTAGATTCTGTTACAGGGAATTCTTCGACTGGTTACACAGTGACAGGGACTGCCCCAGAAGGAAGTACTGTTGAAATTAAAAATACAGGTGGTACGGTCATTGGTTCGGCTACAGCTGACGAAAATGGCGATTACACTGTAACAATTCCAGCCGGTTCTGCAACACCAAATGAACAATTAACAGCAACTGCTAAAGACGATGAAGGAAATACTAGTCCAGGAACAACATTTACCACACCAGCAGATCCAGTATCAGTAACTGCTCCAACGGTTGACAGCGTTACAGGTACTTCTTCAACTGGTTACACAGTAACAGGGACTGCTCCAGAAGGAAGCACTGTTGAAATTAAAAATACCGGTGGTACAGTAATCGGTTCAGCTACAGCAGATGAAAATGGCGATTACACAATAACAATACCTGCTGGCTCTGCAACGCCAAATGAACAATTAACCGCAACTGCTAAAGATGATGAAGGTAATACTAGCCCTGGAACAACCTTTACCACACCAGCAGATCCAGTATCAGTAACTGCACCAACAGTAGATTCTGTTACAGGTACTTCTTCAACTGGTTACACAGTAACAGGGACTGCTCCAGAAGGCAGCACTGTTGAAATTAAAAATACAGGTGGTACAGTAATCGGTTCAGCTACAGCAGATGAAATTGGCGATTACACAATCACGATCCCAGCTGGCTCTGCAACGCCAAATGAACAATTAACCGCAACTGCTAAAGATGAAGAAGGTAATACTAGTCCTGGCACAACTTTTGTAACACCAGCAGATCCAGTAGTAGTAACCGCACCAACGATTGACAGCGTTACAGGTACTTCTTCAACTGGTTATACAGTCACAGGAACTGCTCCGGAAGGAAGTACTGTTGAAATTAAAAATACAGGTGGTACGGTCATTGGTTCGGCTACAGCTGACGAAAATGGCGATTACACTGTAACAATTCCAGCCGGTTCTGCAACACCAAATGAACAATTAACGGCAACCGCTAAAGACGATGAAGGTAATACTAGTTCTGCTACACCATTTACAACACCAGCTGATCCAGTAAATGTTCTAGCACCAACCGTTGAGAATGTAACAGGAACCTCAACTACTGGCTATACAGTGACAGGTAAAGCGACGGCTGAAAATACAGTAGAAATTCGTAATACTGAAGGAACTGTACTTGGATCAGATGTGGCAGATGAAAATGGTGACTATACAATTATCCTTCCAACAGGAGCTGCATCTGCAAGAGAACAATTGAATGCAGTAGCTAAAGACGGGGCTAACAATACTAGTTCAGCTACATCATTCATGACACCAGCAGATCCTACTACAATTACAGTAGCACCACCAGTTATCAAAAAAGCAACAGGTACTTCTTTAACTGGGTATACAATTGTAGGTACTACAACTTATGGGAATACAGTTGAAATCTACAATGCTGACGGAGAACTTTTAGGTCAAGCAGTTGCAGATGGAGAAATCTCTGGTGCCCAAACATTCGCGGTTGATCAAGAGGGTAGCTTTACAATTACATTACCAATTGGATTAGCAACACCTAATGAACAATTAACCGCTATTGCAAAAGATAGTGACGACAATCAAAGTACACCTACATTGTTTGAATTACCTTCAGATCCTGGTGTAGCAACTGTTTCAGCACCAATTGTGGAGAGTGTTACAGGTACTTCGACAACTGGCTATACAGTGACCGGTACGGCTGATCCTGAAAATACAGTAAATCTACTGAATGATAAAGGCGTTTTAGTCGGAACAGGCCAAACAGATACCAATGGAAACTATAGCATCGCTATCCCAGTCGGAATGGTAATGCCAAGAGAAAAAGATACAGCAATCGCTATTGATGAAAATGGCATCCAAAGTCTGCCTACGGAATTCCTAATTCCAGTCGATCCAGGATCAGGCAATGGTAACAATAATGGTAATAATGGAAATAGTAATAGTAATGGTTCTAATGGACAATCCGGATTGAAAAATTTAAGCTCAGGTTCTAGAAAAGATCTCCCTAATAATGGTGAAATCATTAGCAATTGGAGCTTAGTTGGTGCATTGTTACTTGGTGCATTAGGTTTATTCGGTATTAACCGTAAGAATAGGAAAGAAGAAGAGTAAGCTCAATAAACGATTTTTCTTCCATAAGTTACACGAGATAAGGACGTTGTCTTTATCTCGTGTTTTTTGTTGCGAAATAAAATACTCCTATTCAGAAATGTACGACAATTTCTGAATAAACAGGACTAAATAAACTTTCTTTATGTCATGTTATAGCGTAGAATAAACTTACATGACAAGAAAGGGAGGAATATATGTATGCCGATTCGTGTACCAAAAGAATTACCAGCAATTAAAGTCTTAGAAAAAGAGAAAATATTTGTGATGGACGAAGATCGCGCCATGCATCAGGATATTCGACCTTTACAAATTTTAATTCTAAATTTGATGCCAAAAAAAGATGAGACTGAGGTACAATTATTACGTTTATTAAGTAATACACCACTTCAAATTAATGTTGATTTTTTACATATGAGCAGTCATGAAGCGAAAAACACCTCAAAGGATCATTTAAAACGTTTTTACCATCAGTTCAGTGATGTAAAAGAAAAGTACTATGACGGTTTAATTGTCACGGGAGCTCCAGTTGAGCAACTTCCTTTTGAAGAGGTAGATTATTGGAATGAGTTAACTGATATATTTCAGTGGAGTAAAACTCATGTGTTTTCGACATTTCATATTTGTTGGGGCGCGCAGGCTGGACTTTACTACCATCATCATATCCAAAAGCATCCATTGGATAAAAAATTATCAGGAATATATTTACATGACGTATTAACACCAACTTGGAGCATATTAAAAGGATTTGATGATGTTTTTTTGGCACCGCATTCGCGCTATACAACAGTTAATAGAGCAGCTATTGAAGGAGTCGAAGAGCTAGCTATTTTAGCCGAATCAGCAGAAGCGGGAATTTTTCTCGTTGGAAATAAGAATAATCGTGCGTTTTACGCGATGGGGCATTTAGAATATGATAGAGAAACCTTGCAGCAAGAATTTTACCGTGATCAAGCAAAGGGGATACGACCAAAGCTCCCTGAACATTATTTTCCAAATGATGATAGCCAAAAATACCCGCAATTACGTTGGCATATGGCTGCTTCATTACTTTTTTCAAATTGGTTAAACTATGCTGTCTATCAAAATACACCCTACGATTTATCTTCTTTGTCTAAAGAGGAAATATAAGTAGATGAATTTAAAAGAAGAACATGGAACCCAATAAGAGCTGGTTTATGTTTTTTCTTTTTTTAATTATTTAGTTAACCATAATTATATTATGTAAGCTCTATAATTTATTCTCAATTAAGATTGTTTAATTGAGAATAAATTATAGAAACGCTTGTATTTTAATGCAATTATGTGATACTATTTATTATATAATAAATAGTATTGGAGGATCAATATATGAAAGTTATTGTTTTAGGTTCATCTCATGGAGGCTACGAAGCAGTTGAAGAGCTGTTAAATCTTTACCCAGAGTCAGAAATTCAATGGTACGAAAAAGGAGACTTTATTTCTTTTCTATCTTGCGGAATGCAGCTCTACTTGGAAGGGAAAGTAAAAGATGTCAATTCAGTTCGTTATATGACAGCTGAAGGTATGGAAAAAAGAGGTGTCAACGTCTTTTCAAACACAGAAATTACTGCAATCAAACCTGAGGCTCATCAAGTGACAGTCAAAGATTTACTAACTGGTACTGAACGTACTGAAGACTATGACAAACTTATTATTAGTCCCGGAGCTGTACCATTTGAACTAAATCTTCCGGGAAAAGATTTGGAAAATATCTATTTAATGCGTGGCAGAAAATGGGCAATTAAATTGAAACAAAAAACTGTCGATCCAGAAGTAAACAATGTAGTTGTGATCGGTAGCGGCTATATCGGGATCGAAGCAGCTGAATCATTCGCTAAAGCTGGAAAAAATGTAACGGTTATCGACATTTTGGATCGCCCACTAGGAGTTTATCTTGATAAAGAGTTCACCGACGTGTTAACTGAAGAAATGGAAGCAAACAACATCAAAGTTGTCACAAATGAAACTGTTCAAAGTTACAAAGGTGAAGGGCATGTGCAAAGCGTTGTGACAGATAAGTCAGAGTACAATGCAGATCTAGTTGTTGTAGCAGTTGGTGTCCGTCCAAATACAGGTTGGTTGAAAGATACACTTGATCTTCATCCAAATGGATTGATCAAAACAGACGAATTCATGCAAACAAGTGCACCAGATGTATTTGCAGTAGGAGATGCTACACTGATTAAATACAACCCTGGTAATACAGAAGTCAATATTGCTTTAGCTACCAACGCCCGGAAGCAAGGTCGTTTTGCAGTGAAGAACTTAGAAGCACCTGTCAAACCATTCCCTGGTATTCAAGGCTCTTCAGGATTGGCCGTATTTGATTATAAATTCGCTTCTACAGGTATCAACGAAGAGATGGCTAAAAAATTAGACAAGCAAACAAAATCTGTGTTAGTTGTCGAGGATTATTTAATGGACTTTAACCCAGATAAACAAAAAGCGTGGTTCAAACTAGTGTATGATCCAGAAACAACTCAAATTCTAGGGGCACAATTGATGTCCAAAGCAGATTTGACAGCAAACATTAATGCCATTTCATTGGCAATTAAAGCGAAAATGACGATTGAAGATTTGGCTTACGCAGACTTCTTCTTCCAACCATCATTTGATAAACCTTGGAACATTATTAATACAGCCGCTTTAAACGCATTAAAAGCAGAACGATAAATAAATAAAAAATGGAAACATAACGTTACGAGTTATGTTTCCATTTTTTTACACTGAAGTCATTTGCTTTAACAGTCAGCTGTCGGTATAATTGAGTCATTCTGAAAAAACAAAAAGACTTTTCGACAAAACTGCACAAACAACTTTTTTCAAAAAGACTTTTTCAGAAAAATCGCACAATTTAACTTTTAAAGTGTATTTTGAAGAAATGAGGAGTACAACTAATGATTACTAAAACCCCTTTAAGCTATACGGATGATTATTGGATCAATATTAATACCAGCGACAAAGAAACACTAACAAAACTCTATCAAGACTATGCCATCGATGAGGAAATTGTTGCTTATTCATTAGACAAAAACGAACGAGCTCATTTAGATTATGATAAAAGCACCAATACATTCGTGCTCATTTTTAATGTACCTAAGTTAGAAAAGATTGATGATCATTACGAAACCATTCCAATGACTTTTATTGTGAAAGATACTCATTTGATCACTGTGACGAACGAGACAAATCAACACATTTTTTATGAAATGAAAAAGTTTTTAGAGAAAAATCAAGAGCTGACTATCTTTGATTTCTTATTCGGAAGTTTATTTATGATTGTGGACTTATTTTTCCCATTTGTAGAAGAAATGAACAATGATCGGAAACGAATCAATAATAAATTAAAGGAGAAAACGACCAAACAAAATTTATTGCTATTATCTGATCTGGAAACAGGTATTGTGTATTTTGTTTCTGCATCAAAGCAAAATGTGATGCTGCTGGAGCAAGTTAAAACACATTATATTCATCGTTTACTCAACGAAAACGAAAGAGAAGAGCTGGAAGATGTATTGATTGAAGCGAAACAACTTGTAGAAATGACGCAATTATCTTCTCAAATTTTGCAACAACTATCTGGAACATATAATAATGTTTTAAATAATAATTTGAACGATACTATGAAAATACTGACTGTCTTATCCATTTTGTTGACTATTCCGACAATCATATCAGGATTTTTCGGGATGAATATGCCCTTGCCATTAGAACACAATGTTTTTGGCTGGTTGATCACAATCGTAATTAGTGTCATTTTATGGTTTGGACTGTCGTTGATTTTACGCAAATTAATGAAGTAGAGAAGGGGAGGTAGCGTGCGGGTTAGGTAATTAAAACTTCTTTCACGATCTCACAAAGTTATTCATGCTACTTCTTGTTATAATTGTATTATTATAATCAGGAGGAGAGGATCCTATGATAAAACTTATACAAACAGAAGCAGATCTAAAAGACGGATTGAGTTTGATAACAAATGTTTTTGAAAAATTTCAAGTACCTGAGTATTCTCCAGAAGGAGTCACGAGTTTTTATCGATTCATAGATAAAGATTTTATTTCAAAGTTAATCAGTAGGAATGAACTAGAACTGTATGGTTATTATTTAAATTATCAGATAGTAGGTGTTCTTGGCATAAAACTGCCTAATCATATTAGTTTATTATTTGTGGATGAACAATTTCATAAAAAAGGGATCGCCAGAGCCTTGTTTGAGCACGTGAAAAATTGACTGTAATAACTGTCAATTCAAGTCCATTTGCTATAAATGCCTACAAAAGTTCTGGTTAAACTCACAGTAGGATTTTTCACTGAAAGTGCGACGATTATAGACAAAGATGGGATCAAATATGTGCCAATGACATACAAAGTAAGCTCATAGATAAATAAATCGAGTATATAATGGACTGTATACTCGATTTATTATTGACTTGAACAATGCTCCGAGCTTTAAAAGCAAATAGAAATCATTAGTTAATTACATAAGCTTAAGTGTGTCAGCCACACAAACATTTAAAGTCTCTCTAATCAAAAATGAATCTACTCTTATATATCAAAAGTAAATGCGACAAAGGGGGAATTCCCATTACCTCTCTATTGTTATTGTTTAAGTGGTTATTTTTGAAGGGAAAAGACAA
>NZ_MIJY01000046.1 GCF_001730305.1 Enterococcus termitis | reverse complement strand
TTATAACGGATAAAATATACGGCATTTTTTCATTAACTAGACTAAGGAATGTTATTTTAAAGGACTTTATTTGTCGCATTTGATACTGAAATTCAGCAAATGAATCTACTTTGTATAATGTATATTATGTTAACTAGAATAAATTGAAATCCCCACAGTAGCAAGCTTTATGGTTTGTTGCCTGTTTTCATGTCCAAGTAGATTAATAATAGAAAAATAATAGAAAAAAACAGTCCGACAGATAAAGCAATATACAAAATAAATTCTTTCCAAAACATTTATTTCCCTCCTGAAATTCGTGCTTAGATCAAAAAAGTTTAGTGCCGGTTAAATCATTGTACGTGTTTTATATCGTTTTGATCGTGAGATCTTCGACTGCAGCAATCAAAAATGGTGTAAAAACACGAACGTTATCAACTAGCTTTTTCATGATATTTGCATGATTCGCAGTCGCTAGGATCACGCTTGATCCCGACACCACAACCGCAAGTTGGACATTCGGGCACACGATCAGCAAGCACAAGCAATTCTAGGCAGTAATCGCATAGAATTGCGCCGATTGTATAATCAAATACTTTTTCGCTTTCTTTTAGTTGTCTTCTGCAATGTTCACAATTCATTTTTAGCCCTTCCCTTCTATCTTCCTGATCACCCTATCGTCAGCAATCATTTTCGCTAAAACGTCACTTTTCGTGAATTTCCCTCGGTAGAAATAACCATTTTTCTCTGATGCACGTTTCTCTAAATACTCCCAATCTGCATTGTCTAGCGTGATACATTGCCTTTTTCTTCCCTCTGAAACCGCCATTCTTTTTCCTCCTATTCCTGGTTAAAGTGAATCACTTGTTCTTCAGCAAAGGTGATTCGCACCCCCTGGGATGGTGATTCACTAAAATCGATTAAAAAAAATATACTTCAGTTGAAAACTTTTGATCGTTTTTTATGATCTTGCCAAAAATCAGCATGATTATTTTCCCAGCTATAGCCCGTATTTTGGTTGATAGAATCAAGTTTCTTTTGATTTTCGAGCATAGTGAAATGTTTCTCGGTCATTTTTTCTTTTCCAATTTGAATAATTGCGTCAAGTCCTTCTCGTCCTGAATATTCGCCGATCATAGCAAGTACAGCACTAACTTGATCAATCACCCATTCTTGAGAGTGCATAAGTGTTTGTTCGGGATATTCCATGGTTAAGTGTAACGGTTCAACCTCATTAATAAAATCCGTCCAAAACTTACATTCTGCCCACCTAGAGCGGTTACTATCGTTTTTATTGGGTACCCTAAAAGACAAATATTCCGTCATAAGTCCTTTGGCAATTTCACCGATAGTCCGCCCACCGTCAGCGATCGCCAACATTAATTCGTGGGCTTGTTCGTGTCTAACCTGTATTTCGTAACGTTGCCAACTATTGATATTATGATCTACTGCAAAGCCTTTAGATTCACGTTCCTGTAATTTATTATAAAATCTAAACTGGATTCGCTTAGCACTGCCGATATAAAGCGTTTCGCCATGTACTTTTTTACGCTTATAAATGTCACCTGAAAGAAAATATTTCCAGTTGCGAAAACGTGTCACAAGTTCGTCACGATCAGCCTTTTTAAAAAGTGTTTTGATCTTTAAGCGTTCCTTAAAATCGTCAAGCGCTAGATCGACACGAGTTGCCTTTTTGAGATCATACAAGAAAGAAAGTTGGAAGAAATCAGCCCAAGAAAACTCGTTTTTCCAATTGGTTTCCAAGAAACGGCACCCTTGACCACTGATTTCTAAATGTATGCCCATGTCTTCGGTAGCTTTTGGCGGTGTGCCGTAATGAATATGGATAATATCAAGGTAACTAGCTTTTTCCATATAGCCTAAGTTTGAACCGATCGTTATTTTAAAGTCGAAAAAATCTAAGTGTAAGAGTTCAATCAGCTTTTTCCAGTTTATTTTACTTGAGAAAGTAAGTCCGACCCAATCTATTAAAGCGTTTAGCTTGTTTGTATCTAGAGTAGTTCTAGTATTAGCTGGGGGGGTGTTACAGCACCCCCCACATACAGGAATTAACGTTTCTTTTGTCATTTTTTCCCAACTCCGAATGTTATTTATTTAGTATCGGCTTAACGCCGAGGCACCGACTTTTCAAATTCAAAAATAAATTTTTAAATTTGAAAAATCAGCGAATTGGACAAAGTGAATCGCCATTACTGCAGTAGTTCAACAGCGAGTATTTTGATCTCTGCTTTGCGGTTATATCCTCTAGTAAAAAGATCAATGATTAACCGTACTTTGTCATTACGGCGCAATTCAGGCACCTCTATGGATCTATTAAGAATGAAGCTGTAAGTTTTAACTGATTTAGGCGGACGAATCACAAGATACCGATAAGAGCGATCCACAGCATACCCCGCTTTATTCTTCCTTGCTTGATAGCTGACAAACTTTTCAACAAAAACAAATTCATAACTAGTAAACATAGGTCACCCTCAATTAAGTAGTATTCTTTCAGTTTCGGAAGCATGCCCAATAATTGGAGCATTTTTGCCATATCCCATGCGAATGCGCTCTTCAAGAGATAATTCTACTTGCTTACCTAAATTATCAATAACTGCATAGGAATCATACAGTTCACGCTGCTCGTCTGTTTGGATAAAATTGAATTTCGTTTTTACCGGTAATTTTTGATCTTTATTAGCGTTAGCAATATAGTACTCATATTCAACTGGATCATACCACTTCTGAAAGACCCAGCGACTTAACAATGTTTTACATTGTACGACCTCAAAAGTCTGTTCTCTGATCGCTTTAGACACCCGAGTAAAGACTTGACTAGTTGCCAATATTTTGATCGATTGTTTCCTCTGTTGTGTGATTGTGCGTAGAATTGTAATAGGGAATGTTCGAACAGTGTTATCAAAATCATTTTGAATCTCGTCCCACCCGATCACAAGACCGATATAGCCCCTTTCTCGAACGATTTTAGGTAGATCAACAAGATCGTCTAAGGTTTCCAGTGCTAAGTCTTGATATATGTATCCGAAGTTTGTGGCAATGAATAATTGACCGCCGTATTCAAGCCGATAACGTTCAAGCTGTTCAACCATGCTTGACGTTTTCCCCGACCCTTGACACCCACTATAAAGCCTTAAACCATACTCATTAAACTGTTTAACGCCCGATTTACGGAGATCATGATTTCGTTTGATATCGATAGCTTTATATTTTATAAACTGTGCTAATTTCATAGGCTATTTACCTTTCACATTTCTTTTTGAATTGGTGCAATCCTTGTGATTAGTGGCTCAAGGTTTGAGCCACTAATCAACAAAAGGAATCTTGCGGACAATCGCAAAAAAGATATTTTTGATCAGTGTAAAATTATCTCTAATGAAAATGATCGCAAGTATGGATAAAATTAATGAAACACTAACTGCATTATCTAAAAAAGCAAATACTTCTTTTACTGGATTCAGCATGCCTAAATCGATTTGGAAATCAAAGGACGGAATCAAAGAAATAATAATATCAATCAACCCAAATAAGAGTTTAAAAAGAAGTTCCACAAGCATTACTCAACCACCGCATTTCTTTCATGAATCCATTTATACATGTCAATTAAAAACCAAAGCAAAACAAAACCGCTCACAATAGGTCTAACTACTTGTAAAAAAGTATTCAAATGACTTACTGGCAATTTCACAGAACCAAGACTGATAGTTTTACCACCTAAATTCCCGCCATTAAGTTGAATATCTAAATCCTCAAATTTTTTACTTTTCGCACCGAATAACGATTTAAAAGAATCAACGCTATCGAAAATAAATGAAAATTTAAGTCGTATTTTATCCGCTGGTTTCCCCCACTGAGAATCTAAAAAATCTAAATTTTTTGGAATGATCAAGTGAAGGATTGTATCAAGAAATTTGTCAAAGATTTCTAAAATCTGTTTTAAAACTTGAAATATTCCGTCTAAGCCTTTTCCTAATATGTCACCCAAATTATCAATAAGACTTTTTAGAAAATCCCAGAGATTAGTGCCAGCCTCATTAGTGACATTTCCGAAATTTAAACTTTTAAGAATCTGTTCAAGTCGATTAAAATCGAATGGCGGTGCAACTATCGTACCAACAGGCTTATCAAAAATGGCTTTTAACCAATTATTAACAGCAGTTAAATTCAAATTAACTGTATTTAGACTGTTTCTAATACCTAGCGTATCAGTATTAATCAATTTTAAAACCTCTTCTATCTCTCCAAATCCAGCAATTATTGTATAACGTAATCTGTACATTTGATCAGCTAAAAATTTAGCAAAAACCCCTGTAGGTGTAAAAAGCCCTCCGCTTTCTTCTACGTCAAAGTATTCTTTAAAAAGGTCTCTCAAATCGTTTCTAAGCGCAATAAATTGCGATTTAATCATACGTGTAAAGATACCTTCATAAGCATTTAAACCGACTAAATCGTCAACCTCGAACATTTTCCTGAAATTATCGATACTATCTTTGACAACAACTAAAGCGGTGATAATACCAACGTCAGACCAACTCACATTATTTTTCAAATTATCAATTTGTGTTTGTAAATTAATATTTTTTGTATTTTGGTTCGTTATAAACGTTTCAAACTTTTGGTTCGTCGTTGCTTGTTTCGTATTCAAAGCCCATTGAGTTTTCCAGTGTTCCCAGTTATCATTGTTTTTTTTCCATTGAGATTCCCAATTCGCTTTGTTTGAATCATTCAAAGCCCATTGAGTTTTCCAATGACCCCAATTATCATTATTTTTATTCCATTGGTCTTTCCAGTGTCCATAATTGTCATCGTTTTTACTCCATTGAGTTTTCCAATGACCCCAGTTATCATTATTTTTATTCCATTGGTCTTTCCAGTGTCCATAATTGTCATCGTTTTTACTCCATTGATCTTTCCAATGACCCCAGTTATCGTTATTTTTTCGGTATTGGTCAGACCAGCGATTATTTTGAACGTTAAATTGATCAATAGCCCAGTTGTAAATCGAAGTCACTCGATTAGAAAGGTTATTCGCCCAACTATCATGACCATTTTTCCACGTTTCTAAATTTCCTAACCTACTCCAAATACTGTTAAATTGAGGTAATGCCCAGTTACTTATCCAATTTTCAATAGCCGAAACACGGTTCGATAAACCACCAGCCCAGCTATCATGACCAGTACGCCAACGTTCAAGTGCGCTTACACGTGTGTCAATACCGCTTATACTAGCACCGCCTCCGCCCGAAGAACCACCGCCACCCACAAAATCACGAACTATCATTCTAGGAGGTTGTTCTTGTTCTTCGAGCTGTTCTTCATTTTCATGTAAATCTTCTTTTTGAATAATTTCAGAAAAGTAAAGTCGCCATGCCTCACCCAACGGATCAGACTCAAACAAGTCTTTAACGTCACCGCCATTAACGTAAAGTCCACTATTATCATTACTGCTTCCGCTGTGTAAATCCTCACTAGCGTCAGCAACGGCATAAACGCTATTACAGCTAAAAACAGTATTAACAATAAAAAAAATACACCTAACCACTTAGCGATTTTTTTAATATTTAGCATATTTTCTCCTTTCCTATTCTAGCGAATCACTAGAAATTTGATTAAAAAAAAGGCTCAACTCGTTAAAGCTAAGCCTTATAAAATTATCCCTTCATTGCGGATTTCCCGAAACGTTTTGCGATCGCTGGTGCGGCAAACAATGCGGAAATAGCTAAACCAGCCCCAATGATAATTAGAGCGTTATCGGTAAAAATAGAAGTAGCAAAATCAACAATCCATTGGATACCCGCTGATAAATCAACTTTAGGAGCTGTCGGCATTGTAATGGCACCTACTGCGCTAAATAATGAGTGCATGATATTCTCCTTTCTACATTACGTTGTAATTATTGAAATTATCTTTTTAGCAGTACCAGCACAAAATTTTATAGCAAAATATATTGCAGGAAAGACAACGACTGATAAAGCAATAATAGATAAAAACCAATCTTGATTTGTGTTATTTTGGGCTTGATTTTTTTGATATTCGATCAAGACCTCAATATTTTTATTAAGCTTAGTGATCGAATCATTCGTGAGAGTATTTTCTTCACTTTTATCGAGCTTTTCCAATGATTCCAAAACGGACAATCGAAAATTTTCACTAGCTTCTTTTTCTTTCGCTTCTGATTCAATCTTCAACTTTTCCGCTTCGGCTTCTTTTACCGCCTCGTCAGCAAGTATTTTAGACTGTTCAGAATCCTTAGTAGCTTGTATATCACGTTCAGACTGTTCACGCTCTAGCTCCTTTTGATAAGCTTCTTTAAGACCTCTTAAATCTGTTTCAAGCTGTTTCAAATCTTCTTTGGTCAACTGTTTCGGTTCGTTCTCCATAGAGAAACCTCCCTACTTTAGAACACCCTTAGAAACGTCAACAAGACTAGGCGCTAAATTAAAACCACGTTTATTTAATTCGATTGTACAAACAATCTTATCGTTAACTTGTAAGGGCGGCAGTACTACATTACTTCCAATAAAAAATTCATAATTTTCATACTTCGCAGGATTTCCCACAATTAAAACCTCATAGGGTTCTTGTGTTGACTTGCTTTTCCCTCTTCGTGTACCTAGATAGATCAATTCGGTTGTGTTTTCAAACATTTTAGCTTCTCCTTCCGTAATCCATATTTTTTATAATTAAGCCTAACGGCGAAATTCTCGTCAGAGTATGTGGTGCTTTGTCTGAGTACATAATCATTAAACCATTCAGAACTAAAGTTCCCCTTTTAACTATCTGTCAAAAGTCTCCCACGTTTTAACTATATATCAGTAACACTTATTAATATAAACTATCTTTCGGTATGTGTCAACTATATAACGGTAATACATCATTTGATATATCGTTAAACTTTATATAGAATTAACAAAAATGAGGTGTGAAAAAATGAATGAAATCAGGCATAGCGAGCTAATTTCAAAAAGAATCCAAGAGATAGCAAACGAAAAAAACCTAACTATAAATAGAATAGCGGTACTAGCGAATCTTAAACAAAGTACTGTCAATTCAATCTATACAGGTCAAAGTAAAAATCCAACAATCAAAACGATTTTCAGTATTTGTAAAGCTTTAGATATATCAATAACTGACTTTTTAAACTTTCCACCATATAACACAAAATCTAGTGAAATAGAGCAATCACCAGAAGCCATAATGAAGCAAGTTAGACAACTTTCAAATGAGTTATATGAATTAGAAAAAAAGTTGGAGGACAAAATAAATGATTAAAAAAAATGTTAGTATGAAACAAATAAAGAATTTCATAATGAATGAAGCCACTGAAAAAGATATGATTGATATAGTGGAATTAATGCGGGCTAGAAAAGCGAGTATGGATCTAGAGAAAATCGCTCAAGAAAAGAAAAAAATCGTTGATAAAGTGAAACACATATAAAAAAGACAGCCCTATTCTTTTCAGGTTGTCTTTTTTTATATATAATCACATGTTCAAATGCGCAATGTATATTATGTTAACTAGAATAAATTGAAATCCCCACAGTAGCAAGCTTTATGGTTTGTTGCCTGTTTTCATGTCCAAGTAGATTAATAATAGAAAAATAATAGAAAAAAACAGTCCGACAGATAAAGCAATATACAAAATAAATTCTTTCCAAAACATTTATTTCCCTCCTGAAATTCGTGCTTAGATCAAAAAAGTTTAGTGCCGGTTAAATCATTGTACGTGTTTTATATCGTTTTGATCGTGAGATCTTCGACTGCAGCAATCAAAAATGGTGTAAAAACACGAACGTTATCAACTAGCTTTTTCATGATATTTGCATGATTCGCAGTCGCTAGGATCACGCTTGATCCCGACACCACAACCGCAAGTTGGACATTCGGGCACACGATCAGCAAGCACAAGCAATTCTAGGCAGTAATCGCATAGAATTGCGCCGATTGTATAATCAAATACTTTTTCGCTTTCTTTTAGTTGTCTTCTGCAATGTTCACAATTCATTTTTAGCCCTTCCCTTCTATCTTCCTGATCACCCTATCGTCAGCAATCATTTTCGCTAAAACGTCACTTTTCGTGAATTTCCCTCGGTAGAAATAACCATTTTTCTCTGATGCACGTTTCTCTAAATACTCCCAATCTGCATTGTCTAGCGTGATACATTGCCTTTTTCTTCCCTCTGAAACCGCCATTCTTTTTCCTCCTATTCCTGGTTAAAGTGAATCACTTGTTCTTCAGCAAAGGTGATTCGCACCCCCTGGGATGGTGATTCACTAAAATCGATTAAAAAAAATATACTTCAGTTGAAAACTTTTGATCGTTTTTTATGATCTTGCCAAAAATCAGCATGATTATTTTCCCAGCTATAGCCCGTATTTTGGTTGATAGAATCAAGTTTCTTTTGATTTTCGAGCATAGTGAAATGTTTCTCGGTCATTTTTTCTTTTCCAATTTGAATAATTGCGTCAAGTCCTTCTCGTCCTGAATATTCGCCGATCATAGCAAGTACAGCACTAACTTGATCAATCACCCATTCTTGAGAGTGCATAAGTGTTTGTTCGGGATATTCCATGGTTAAGTGTAACGGTTCAACCTCATTAATAAAATCCGTCCAAAACTTACATTCTGCCCACCTAGAGCGGTTACTATCGTTTTTATTGGGTACCCTAAAAGACAAATATTCCGTCATAAGTCCTTTGGCAATTTCACCGATAGTCCGCCCACCGTCAGCGATCGCCAACATTAATTCGTGGGCTTGTTCGTGTCTAACCTGTATTTCGTAACGTTGCCAACTATTGATATTATGATCTACTGCAAAGCCTTTAGATTCACGTTCCTGTAATTTATTATAAAATCTAAACTGGATTCGCTTAGCACTGCCGATATAAAGCGTTTCGCCATGTACTTTTTTACGCTTATAAATGTCACCTGAAAGAAAATATTTCCAGTTGCGAAAACGTGTCACAAGTTCGTCACGATCAGCCTTTTTAAAAAGTGTTTTGATCTTTAAGCGTTCCTTAAAATCGTCAAGCGCTAGATCGACACGAGTTGCCTTTTTGAGATCATACAAGAAAGAAAGTTGGAAGAAATCAGCCCAAGAAAACTCGTTTTTCCAATTGGTTTCCAAGAAACGGCACCCTTGACCACTGATTTCTAAATGTATGCCCATGTCTTCGGTAGCTTTTGGCGGTGTGCCGTAATGAATATGGATAATATCAAGGTAACTAGCTTTTTCCATATAGCCTAAGTTTGAACCGATCGTTATTTTAAAGTCGAAAAAATCTAAGTGTAAGAGTTCAATCAGCTTTTTCCAGTTTATTTTACTTGAGAAAGTAAGTCCGACCCAATCTATTAAAGCGTTTAGCTTGTTTGTATCTAGAGTAGTTCTAGTATTAGCTGGGGGGGTGTTACAGCACCCCCCACATACAGGAATT
Source organism: Enterococcus termitis (assembly GCF_001730305.1). Taxonomy (GTDB): domain Bacteria; phylum Bacillota; class Bacilli; order Lactobacillales; family Enterococcaceae; genus Enterococcus_L; species Enterococcus_L termitis. Next base: position 214,647 of record NZ_MIJY01000046.1, on the reverse strand, counting down.
AACGTTTCTTTTGTCATTTTTTCCCAACTCCGAATGTTATTTATTTAGTATCGGCTTAACGCCGAGGCACCGACTTTTCAAATTCAAAAATAAATTTTTAAATTTGAAAAATCAGCGAATTGGACAAAGTGAATCGCCATTACTGCAGTAGTTCAACAGCGAGTATTTTGATCTCTGCTTTGCGGTTATATCCTCTAGTAAAAAGATCAATGATTAACCGTACTTTGTCATTACGGCGCAATTCAGGCACCTCTATGGATCTATTAAGAATGAAGCTGTAAGTTTTAACTGATTTAGGCGGACGAATCACAAGATACCGATAAGAGCGATCCACAGCATACCCCGCTTTATTCTTCCTTGCTTGATAGCTGACAAACTTTTCAACAAAAACAAATTCATAACTAGTAAACATAGGTCACCCTCAATTAAGTAGTATTCTTTCAGTTTCGGAAGCATGCCCAATAATTGGAGCATTTTTGCCATATCCCATGCGAATGCGCTCTTCAAGAGATAATTCTACTTGCTTACCTAAATTATCAATAACTGCATAGGAATCATACAGTTCACGCTGCTCGTCTGTTTGGATAAAATTGAATTTCGTTTTTACCGGTAATTTTTGATCTTTATTAGCGTTAGCAATATAGTACTCATATTCAACTGGATCATACCACTTCTGAAAGACCCAGCGACTTAACAATGTTTTACATTGTACGACCTCAAAAGTCTGTTCTCTGATCGCTTTAGACACCCGAGTAAAGACTTGACTAGTTGCCAATATTTTGATCGATTGTTTCCTCTGTTGTGTGATTGTGCGTAGAATTGTAATAGGGAATGTTCGAACAGTGTTATCAAAATCATTTTGAATCTCGTCCCACCCGATCACAAGACCGATATAGCCCCTTTCTCGAACGATTTTAGGTAGATCAACAAGATCGTCTAAGGTTTCCAGTGCTAAGTCTTGATATATGTATCCGAAGTTTGTGGCAATGAATAATTGACCGCCGTATTCAAGCCGATAACGTTCAAGCTGTTCAACCATGCTTGACGTTTTCCCCGACCCTTGACACCCACTATAAAGCCTTAAACCATACTCATTAAACTGTTTAACGCCCGATTTACGGAGATCATGATTTCGTTTGATATCGATAGCTTTATATTTTATAAACTGTGCTAATTTCATAGGCTATTTACCTTTCACATTTCTTTTTGAATTGGTGCAATCCTTGTGATTAGTGGCTCAAGGTTTGAGCCACTAATCAACAAAAGGAATCTTGCGGACAATCGCAAAAAAGATATTTTTGATCAGTGTAAAATTATCTCTAATGAAAATGATCGCAAGTATGGATAAAATTAATGAAACACTAACTGCATTATCTAAAAAAGCAAATACTTCTTTTACTGGATTCAGCATGCCTAAATCGATTTGGAAATCAAAGGACGGAATCAAAGAAATAATAATATCAATCAACCCAAATAAGAGTTTAAAAAGAAGTTCCACAAGCATTACTCAACCACCGCATTTCTTTCATGAATCCATTTATACATGTCAATTAAAAACCAAAGCAAAACAAAACCGCTCACAATAGGTCTAACTACTTGTAAAAAAGTATTCAAATGACTTACTGGCAATTTCACAGAACCAAGACTGATAGTTTTACCACCTAAATTCCCGCCATTAAGTTGAATATCTAAATCCTCAAATTTTTTACTTTTCGCACCGAATAACGATTTAAAAGAATCAACGCTATCGAAAATAAATGAAAATTTAAGTCGTATTTTATCCGCTGGTTTCCCCCACTGAGAATCTAAAAAATCTAAATTTTTTGGAATGATCAAGTGAAGGATTGTATCAAGAAATTTGTCAAAGATTTCTAAAATCTGTTTTAAAACTTGAAATATTCCGTCTAAGCCTTTTCCTAATATGTCACCCAAATTATCAATAAGACTTTTTAGAAAATCCCAGAGATTAGTGCCAGCCTCATTAGTGACATTTCCGAAATTTAAACTTTTAAGAATCTGTTCAAGTCGATTAAAATCGAATGGCGGTGCAACTATCGTACCAACAGGCTTATCAAAAATGGCTTTTAACCAATTATTAACAGCAGTTAAATTCAAATTAACTGTATTTAGACTGTTTCTAATACCTAGCGTATCAGTATTAATCAATTTTAAAACCTCTTCTATCTCTCCAAATCCAGCAATTATTGTATAACGTAATCTGTACATTTGATCAGCTAAAAATTTAGCAAAAACCCCTGTAGGTGTAAAAAGCCCTCCGCTTTCTTCTACGTCAAAGTATTCTTTAAAAAGGTCTCTCAAATCGTTTCTAAGCGCAATAAATTGCGATTTAATCATACGTGTAAAGATACCTTCATAAGCATTTAAACCGACTAAATCGTCAACCTCGAACATTTTCCTGAAATTATCGATACTATCTTTGACAACAACTAAAGCGGTGATAATACCAACGTCAGACCAACTCACATTATTTTTCAAATTATCAATTTGTGTTTGTAAATTAATATTTTTTGTATTTTGGTTCGTTATAAACGTTTCAAACTTTTGGTTCGTCGTTGCTTGTTTCGTATTCAAAGCCCATTGAGTTTTCCAGTGTTCCCAGTTATCATTGTTTTTTTTCCATTGAGATTCCCAATTCGCTTTGTTTGAATCATTCAAAGCCCATTGAGTTTTCCAATGACCCCAATTATCATTATTTTTATTCCATTGGTCTTTCCAGTGTCCATAATTGTCATCGTTTTTACTCCATTGAGTTTTCCAATGACCCCAGTTATCATTATTTTTATTCCATTGGTCTTTCCAGTGTCCATAATTGTCATCGTTTTTACTCCATTGATCTTTCCAATGACCCCAGTTATCGTTATTTTTTCGGTATTGGTCAGACCAGCGATTATTTTGAACGTTAAATTGATCAATAGCCCAGTTGTAAATCGAAGTCACTCGATTAGAAAGGTTATTCGCCCAACTATCATGACCATTTTTCCACGTTTCTAAATTTCCTAACCTACTCCAAATACTGTTAAATTGAGGTAATGCCCAGTTACTTATCCAATTTTCAATAGCCGAAACACGGTTCGATAAACCACCAGCCCAGCTATCATGACCAGTACGCCAACGTTCAAGTGCGCTTACACGTGTGTCAATACCGCTTATACTAGCACCGCCTCCGCCCGAAGAACCACCGCCACCCACAAAATCACGAACTATCATTCTAGGAGGTTGTTCTTGTTCTTCGAGCTGTTCTTCATTTTCATGTAAATCTTCTTTTTGAATAATTTCAGAAAAGTAAAGTCGCCATGCCTCACCCAACGGATCAGACTCAAACAAGTCTTTAACGTCACCGCCATTAACGTAAAGTCCACTATTATCATTACTGCTTCCGCTGTGTAAATCCTCACTAGCGTCAGCAACGGCATAAACGCTATTACAGCTAAAAACAGTATTAACAATAAAAAAAATACACCTAACCACTTAGCGATTTTTTTAATATTTAGCATATTTTCTCCTTTCCTATTCTAGCGAATCACTAGAAATTTGATTAAAAAAAAGGCTCAACTCGTTAAAGCTAAGCCTTATAAAATTATCCCTTCATTGCGGATTTCCCGAAACGTTTTGCGATCGCTGGTGCGGCAAACAATGCGGAAATAGCTAAACCAGCCCCAATGATAATTAGAGCGTTATCGGTAAAAATAGAAGTAGCAAAATCAACAATCCATTGGATACCCGCTGATAAATCAACTTTAGGAGCTGTCGGCATTGTAATGGCACCTACTGCGCTAAATAATGAGTGCATGATATTCTCCTTTCTACATTACGTTGTAATTATTGAAATTATCTTTTTAGCAGTACCAGCACAAAATTTTATAGCAAAATATATTGCAGGAAAGACAACGACTGATAAAGCAATAATAGATAAAAACCAATCTTGATTTGTGTTATTTTGGGCTTGATTTTTTTGATATTCGATCAAGACCTCAATATTTTTATTAAGCTTAGTGATCGAATCATTCGTGAGAGTATTTTCTTCACTTTTATCGAGCTTTTCCAATGATTCCAAAACGGACAATCGAAAATTTTCACTAGCTTCTTTTTCTTTCGCTTCTGATTCAATCTTCAACTTTTCCGCTTCGGCTTCTTTTACCGCCTCGTCAGCAAGTATTTTAGACTGTTCAGAATCCTTAGTAGCTTGTATATCACGTTCAGACTGTTCACGCTCTAGCTCCTTTTGATAAGCTTCTTTAAGACCTCTTAAATCTGTTTCAAGCTGTTTCAAATCTTCTTTGGTCAACTGTTTCGGTTCGTTCTCCATAGAGAAACCTCCCTACTTTAGAACACCCTTAGAAACGTCAACAAGACTAGGCGCTAAATTAAAACCACGTTTATTTAATTCGATTGTACAAACAATCTTATCGTTAACTTGTAAGGGCGGCAGTACTACATTACTTCCAATAAAAAATTCATAATTTTCATACTTCGCAGGATTTCCCACAATTAAAACCTCATAGGGTTCTTGTGTTGACTTGCTTTTCCCTCTTCGTGTACCTAGATAGATCAATTCGGTTGTGTTTTCAAACATTTTAGCTTCTCCTTCCGTAATCCATATTTTTTATAATTAAGCCTAACGGCGAAATTCTCGTCAGAGTATGTGGTGCTTTGTCTGAGTACATAATCATTAAACCATTCAGAACTAAAGTTCCCCTTTTAACTATCTGTCAAAAGTCTCCCACGTTTTAACTATATATCAGTAACACTTATTAATATAAACTATCTTTCGGTATGTGTCAACTATATAACGGTAATACATCATTTGATATATCGTTAAACTTTATATAGAATTAACAAAAATGAGGTGTGAAAAAATGAATGAAATCAGGCATAGCGAGCTAATTTCAAAAAGAATCCAAGAGATAGCAAACGAAAAAAACCTAACTATAAATAGAATAGCGGTACTAGCGAATCTTAAACAAAGTACTGTCAATTCAATCTATACAGGTCAAAGTAAAAATCCAACAATCAAAACGATTTTCAGTATTTGTAAAGCTTTAGATATATCAATAACTGACTTTTTAAACTTTCCACCATATAACACAAAATCTAGTGAAATAGAGCAATCACCAGAAGCCATAATGAAGCAAGTTAGACAACTTTCAAATGAGTTATATGAATTAGAAAAAAAGTTGGAGGACAAAATAAATGATTAAAAAAAATGTTAGTATGAAACAAATAAAGAATTTCATAATGAATGAAGCCACTGAAAAAGATATGATTGATATAGTGGAATTAATGCGGGCTAGAAAAGCGAGTATGGATCTAGAGAAAATCGCTCAAGAAAAGAAAAAAATCGTTGATAAAGTGAAACACATATAAAAAAGACAGCCCTATTCTTTTCAGGTTGTCTTTTTTTATATATAATCACATGTTCAAATGCGCAATGTATATTATGTTAACTAGAATTAAAAAATAAAGAATGCAGCAGATTTTTATCTCTCCCACATCCCTTTACCAACTATACTGGCTATTTCATGCCAATATCTAATTGCATATTTTTTATATAGTTTTCGAGTTTACTTTTTACTTCATCGTGTTCCAATCCATATTCTATGGTCGTTTTAATGAACTCAAACTTATCACCGATATCATATCGTTTTCCTTTATATATATGAGCAAATACGCGTTGCATTTGATTTAATGAAGCAATGGCATCCGTTAATTGAATTTCATTGCCAGCTCCCGGTGGTTGTTTTTCCAAACATTCGAAAATTTCCGGAGTTAACAAGTAGCGACCTATAATCGCTAAATTACTAGGTGCTGCTTCAGTATTAGGTTTTTCTACCAAATCTTGAATATTGATCAAATTAGAAGAAATGCTACTACCAGGATTGATTATTCCATATTTATCTGTCTCTTTTTCCGGTACTTCCATTACCGCAATCACGGAAGTAAGAATAGTATTGTATTGATTAATAAGTTGTTTTGTTAGAGGGACCTCATCTTTTGCTATATCGTCTCCTAGCATGACTACAAAAGGTTCATTGCCTACAAAAGACTTTGCTTGTAAGACAGCATCACCAAGCCCTCTAGGATAAGATTGTCGTATAAAATGTAAATTTACATTGGTAGTGTCCTCAACTATTTTTAGCAGCTCATGCTTCTCTTTATTTCTTAACATTCCCTCCAATTCTGCATTAGCATCAAAATGATCTTCAATCGGTTTTTTCCCTTTTCCTGTAACAATAAGTATATCTTCGATCCCTGATTCTAGCGCTTCTTCAACTATAAATTGAATAGCAGGTTTATCTACTATCGGCAGCATTTCTTTGGCAATCGCTTTTGTTGCAGGTAAAAAACGAGTACCTAATCCTGCTGCGGGAATAATTGCTTTTCTTACATTCATTTTGTTTCTCCTATTCATTATTTTATTAATCACGACCAAATAGGTCTCTTGTGTAAACTTTTTCTAGAACATCTGATAAGTCCGTGGAAATTCTATTCGCTACAATAATATCTGAGGATTGTTTAAAATAATCTAAATCATCACAAACTTCACAGTCAAGATAGCTTTCTTCGGCTGATGTAGGCTCATAAATCAATACAGGAATACCTAATGAGTGAATCCGCTCAATTATCTCTAGAACAGAGGAATATCGATAATTGTCAGAATTTGATTTCATAATCAATCGATAAATCCCTACAGATTGCGGCTTCTGTGCTATAACATTATTAAAAATAAACTCTTTCCTAACATCATTAGCTGTTACAATGGATGTAATAATGCTGTTGGGGATGTAATTATAGTTTGCTAATAGTTGCTTTGTATCCTTGGGTAAACAATAGCCGCCGTAGCCAAAGGACGGATTATTGTAATGTGTGCCAATTCTTGGATCTAATCCAACACCATTGATTATTTGTTTCGAATTTAAGCCTTTCACTTCTGCATATGTATCCAATTCATTGAAATAAGCGATTCTCAATGCTAAATAAGTGTTAGAAAACAGTTTGATTGCTTCTGCTTCATTGGCTCCTGTTAATAGAACTGGCGCTGTTTTACTCTTAGAATTACCTAAAAACATATCAGCAAGTCGTTGTCCTCTGTCTGACTCTTCTCCAACAATAATCCTACTAGGGTACAGATTATCCCAAAGGGCTTTTCCCTCTCTCAAAAACTCAGGTGAGAAAAGAATATTTTTCGTATTTAATTTTTCTTTTAAACGTTGTGTATGCCCAACAGGAACAGTCGATTTGATAACACAGACTAAATCGGGATCGATCGATAGTACTTGTTCAATCGTTTCATCTACTGAAGAAGTGTTGAAAAAATGTTTTTCTTCATCATAATCTGTTGGTGTTGCAATAATCATGTAGTCTAATTTGCATGTAAACAGCTTTGAAAAATCATCAGTAAACATTAGATTTTTGTTGTCTTTAGCTAAATACTCTATGATCTCCAAATCCTTTATAGGAGATTTAGCCTTTTTTAAATCAGAAATTTTTTCTTTTGAGATATCATATGCAATCACATATTCGTTCTGTGATAGTAATAATGCATTGGCTAAACCAACATAGCCCAATCCTATAATTCCAATTTTCATTTTGTCTCCCTCTTTCCCCTTTTCAAAAAAATAGTTAAAACATTTGATAGAAACTCTTTATTCGTAAAACAATTAGCTAAAAATAGGCAAAATTGCAATGAAAATAAAACTAGATTATCTCTAACAACGTAAATCAAACAGCATTGTAAAAAAAATAGCAAATGATTCATCACAAATTTCTTCCTATCAACGGACAGTTCAACAATTTTTTTTGTGTCTTTTGACCGAATATACCAAATAACGAAAAAGCTAAGCCATGAACCAATACCAGCACCGATTCCCCCTAGAAAAGGAATCAACAATAGATTCAGAATTATATTAGCTGCCCCACCAACAATCGTTGTAAACAGAATTCTAGTCGTTTGCTCAGCAGCAATATATATCGTTCCCAAAAAACTGGAAAGACTTGAATACAACGTCGCAGCTAACAACGGCGGTATGTAAAGCCATGAGTCAAAAAATTTTTTTGATACAAAAAATGGAATCAGTAGCTTTAAAATAAGCAGCAAAAACGAGATGGCTAAAAAGAGCATTTGATAGTAGTTTGCGTAAACAGTCGAATAGTATTCCTTTTTTTGATATGAGTCATATTCTTCTATTGCGGATAATTGCCATGATTGAAAGAATATGGTGTTTAGCATGGTTAGTAAGGTCGGAATTTTGTTCGCTACGGCAAACAAGCCATTGATTTGCACGCCGCAAAAAAACAGAATAAAGAAGCGACTAGAAGCGTTACTTAACCACCACGAAAAAGCATTCGGAATCAATGGTATGCTATAATAAAGCATTTTTTTGATTAACGTCTTATTTATATTCGTAACTCTTATATGCTTTCTTAATGATAAGAATAGGAACAAAAAAATGACCGATAAACCATTCGCTAAAACGATAGAAAGGAGATAGCCTTTTACCCCCAATTTAAAATATGCAAGTAAAATGACAGCCGAAAAAGCAGTAACAATTGTGGCTATGATACCATTGACTGCATACAGCTTGATCCTCCCTACCCCTCTGGCATATTGAGCAAACAGTGATTGGAATGATTGTGTTATCAAAATCAAATAAAAATAAATTAAGTGTTCATTTTCAAGTACGCCAAATTTTTTCAACATGACCATAAAAATTGACAGAAAGATCGAACCGATAATTGTGATCATCGTACCGTTTGAAATAATCTCTGATTCATCATACGCCTTGTCTAATACATAGCGCAAAACAGCTTCGTAAACACTAAACGATACAATCGGAAGCAACATACTAGTAGTCGTTGTCACCAAGTCAACCGTACCAAACTCTCCAGGTGTTAAATAGCGTGTGTAAAACGGCATCAAAAAGATAAGGATCAATTTGCTGCCAACATTTCCTACAGCAAATATGATTGAATTATTGATCAACTTTTTGTATTTGTTCATTTAATCTGACCCCATCTTCTTGGTCCTACAAAGGGTTACAATCGTTTGTAGATTTTCAAGCACCTCTTTTTTTAACATTTCTTTCACCTGTCTATCTGCTTCAGTGAATTTGATTGCATCTAAATCATTCAATAATAAATTGGAGTCATAGTTATGGTAATCATAACAGCGCTGTGGATGATCTATTTTTTCGAAAAACTTCCTGACTTTATCATCCCAAACGATTGATATGCTAGGAATTTCTAATGAATAAGAAATAATATGACTATGCAGACGAAAAGAAATGATTTTTTCAAACAATGAGATAACCTCAATTAACTCTTTCGGTGTTTCAGGACGTGGGCATAAGTACTCCTCTACATCAGTACAGCCGTGTAATGCAAGGATTTCTTTGGCAAAAAGATAATCTTCGATGGAACCGTTAACAAAGAATTTCCAGTTCGTTCCTTTTTTATCTAACAACAGCAATGTGTCTCTCCAAAAAGAGATAAGTGTTTGACGCTTATTTTCAATATACATAATCCCTAAACCGATCACTTGGCTGTTTTCCACTTTTTTAATGTCATAAATTTCACTAGCCCAAACCGCATTATCACAAACAGTATGAACTTGTTTTTTTACTAAGGTTCGATCAAGCATGCGTTCACCATCTCTAATTGAAAGATGCTGAACGGAACAATCATCAATAATAGTTGAAAGTTTCTTGATTAAAGCTTTACTATAAAATTTGCCATAGCCAACTGCATTATAAATGATTTTTATATTCTTCTTTTTTAGAAGTTGATTGATCGTGATCATTTGCTTTAAAAAGTATGGCATCAACAGCTGTCCCCCAGCGTAAATAGCTGCATCGTAATGATCGTTGATCTCATAATTTGGAAGTGATGTTCGTTGATAAGAAATAGTTTCGTTGATAACTGATGGTAATAAGCCTTTAATTTCTTTTTTGAGACGATTTTTATTGTAAAAATGTGTACGGTTGTCCGCAAAATCTTGTCGACCGCTTATATCTAAAATATCTATAGTTTGAATTTCTTTGAAATTTGAGCGAAATAGAGCCTCTACCGTTTGACAGATCACCCCATCACCAAGATTACTCGAGTAGTAATCTCCTATTAGTAAAATTTTCATAGTTTAGAACTTCCCCTTTTTATTCCTAGTTTCTCCTAAAAAGATACTAAGGAGCGTAATAATATAGACACCTGTCTCGTTTGTAAAAATGGCCTCAGCACTGCTTGCAATTAATAGATAAAAAAAGAGTAACAACGAAGCAATATAATATTTTTTATGCATAAATTTTGTTCTTTGACAAATAGAAAGATAAATCGTAGCAAGCAATCCCAAAAAACAAAGTGCGCCTATATAACCCCATTGCCCAATAATGTATGGCCAAAAAACATCCGACAACGGAAAATCCCCTGTTCCTTTTCTGAACCCTTGAGAGTAAATTAAATCATATGCTACATAAATAGGTGAACCAGCTTTTTTCGATAGATTTGACCCATATGTGCCATAGCCTGTACCAAAAGGAAAATAATCATTGGCAATGCTGAAGCCTACAATATACAATCCCGTCCGTAAATTATAGATTCCCCAGCTTAAATAATCGGCTATTTTGCTTTTTACCATACCAGCTGAAAATAAGATGGCTATGAGTAAATGTTTCAATTTCAATCGATCGAAATACTTGATAAACCCGTTTAAGAAAAAATAAAATCCTACAAATACGAATGCCTTACTTCTTAATGTTAAAATTAAAATACCAACAGCCATAAGCTTGTAAGAGTAGTTCGCTTCTTCAGCGATTGTCAAAATGCTCAACATAATAACGATCGAGTACACAAGATACGTATAGTGTGGAAATAAAAATTGATAGGATCTAATGCCATATCGGATGCTGGAACCCATATTCAGATTGACAAAAATTGATAGGATGCCAAAGAAAAATATGATGACTATGCTGACTTTAATTATTTGTCCAATCAATTTAAGCGCTCTTTGTTTATCTACATTATCAAACACTGCCATTCCACCTGCATAACAAATAAAAAATTTACTAAACAACATCAAATCTTTAATGATAATCGATGTACTATGTTGTATTTTAAATAAGACAGTTGGGATAAGACCGATCAAAAAGAACACGAGCAATAAAATCAGTGACACTTTTGTCCATCTATCTAATCTTTTTTTTAAAATTCTAATGTCCAGTAGTAAAACGGCATACATGTACATCGCTAATACAATTGTCAGCAATTCATCCATAAAGTTTATACCTGGTAAAAATAAGAAGATTGGAAAATAAGTGAGAACTAAAAATATCGCCACAAGAATAAAGGTCGTCATCTCTTCTGGTTACTCATGAACCGGTAGATATTTTTATATTGTCCATGACCAATAAGACGAATAATCTTTCGCTTTAACCAAAATCTGGCTCTATTTTTAGAAGGCATCCACGAAGCATAACAATGATGAACGGTATAGGTTGAATGATCGCTGATTTCTTCCATATACTTAAAATTGTAAGCACTAAAAAAATTCTCTGGGTAAATACAAATCTGACTTGCCAATGTTTGCAAGTGATTATTACACTGTAAGCCTCTAGCTACCAAATAATCCGTCAAAATCTTAGTATTTGGGGTTAAATCTAAGCCCCCATCCTTTTGGATAAATGACTGCTTTTTATAATAATCTAGTAGATCTTGCCAAATAAAATGATTCTTTTTCCCTGCCATAAATCCTGTCATAAGATATTTCCCTTTATTTTCAAAACCTAAGATAACTTCCTTATTTGTCAACAAGTTGGAAAAGCTCTTTTTTATCTCTATGTCTGTATCTAAATAAACACCACCATAATGTTGCAAAGCATATATTCTAGCAACATCACTTACAAAAGCCATTTTCCCTTCCTTATAGGCTTCTTTTGCATAGGAGAAGGATTCTACATCAAAGTTCTGCTCATTCCATTCAATGAATTCATAGTCTGGCAGTTTCTCTTTCCATAGACTGATTGCTTGCTGAATAGCCTTGTTCTTTTCTTTTTTCCCAAACCAGCAATAGTGAATGATCTTAGGAATCATAGACTTCTCAACTCCTCTCCAATACTTTTTCATAAAATGAAAAATGCGCCTGTAAATAGTTTTCTTTGGTAAATTTAGCTTCAAATGATTTAAGAGCTTCTTTTTTCATCTGTTGAAACACCTTTGGATTTTGAACTAAAAATATTATCTTTTGTGCAAATTCAGAAGTGTCTTTTTGAGGGATCAAAAAACCATTGATTTCATGCTCAATCTCTTCTTTTGTCCCGTCGATATTACTGCCGATGACAGGTATTCCTTTGTAAAAAGCTTCAATAGGTGCTAAAGGCAAGCCTTCTTTACTGGAACACAAAAGCATTAGATCAATTGCTTCAAGCTGTTTTAACACGTTTTTCTTAGCGCCAAGTACAAAGACCGTTTTTTCTAAACCTAATTCTTTTATTCTCTCTCTGAGATTTTGTTTTTCCGGACCGTTTCCGATCAAACAAAACTTGATTGTTGAATGACTTTTAGCCACCTTATTCGCGATTTCTATAAATTCATAGACCCCTTTATAGTCCACCAGCCGACTAACTTGAGTTACGACAAAATTACCATCTTCTTTTAGTTGTTCCAACTGCATGTCTACTGTGCCAAAAGACGTTTGATCATCGATCGTGTTGTAGATCGTCTGGATATCCTTTTCAGCGAGTTTACTTTTCGTGGCAAGGATTCTTTTAGCTGCGCTACTCACACAAATGACTGGCATCTTTCTTAATGTAATTCCAGTAGAAAAAAATTTGTTTTGAATATTTAAGTGTTGTGTATGAACGATTTTAGTAGACATGCCGAGGATAGCGATTCTACCGAGGAACGTTGTCATGCGATGATGACTATGGATCAAGGTTATTTGTTCTCGTTTCACTAGTTGTCGAAGTTTAAAAAGTGTGAGCAACCAGAGGAAGGGATTTTTTTTTTCGACATTGGGGATTTTATAAACTGGCATACCTAATCCAGTAAAATCCTCTTTCAAAGCTCCTCCGTTAGAACAAATAATTGCATCTTCTGCCCGAATATTTTGGCATAGATTGTAGATACACTTTGTGACACCACCAATACTGAGTTCTTTTGTAAGATACATGATTTTCATGATAGTAAATGTTTCCTCCAATTTAGCTATTATTGCTCTTGAATAAATCCGTCGATTTCAGCAATTATTTTTTCTGTATTCGATTCAAACGTTTCAAATGTTTGCTGATGAATAGTGTCGATTGCTTGATGCAATTCATGGACATCTAGAACTGCTTTTATATAGTTTTGTTGCTGAAAAAGAGCGATGATTTCTTTTTGATGATCATCCACGTGTTCTTTAAACTGGGACAATCTGGGAATCGCGATGACTTTCTTTTTCATTTTCAATGCGTTAATGATTGCTCCGCTGCCGCCATGAGTAATGACTAGTTCGCTTTTTTTTAATGTTTGCTCAAAGACACTATGCTCCATAAATTTTTGGTATTCAAAGTACTGAGGCAGATAGTTACTATAGCCGATTTGGCCAACTATTTGGTCTGAAATTTTCTGTTCTTGAACAAGTTTATCTACTTCTTTCAGCAGACGGTCAAATTGAAATTTTTGAGACCCTACTGTTAAAAAAATCAATAGATTCCCCCCTTATAGATTCCTTTTGGATAAAGCATTTGCAAAGACTCCCATTGAATATAAAATCGATCTGCTATGTAATACATTAGCTGTCCAGTCTTCGTTTTTGATGTTGTTTTAGCAAAGGATTCAATATAAATGATCTTTTTTCTGCAAAGTTTTCCGACTAAACAAATAGGAATTGTTGATAGCACACCCGTGGAAATAATCACATCTGGCTTTTCTTTTACCATAATTTTCACAGATAGATACAAGTTATATAGTAAATAAATGAACCAAAGTAACTCACGTCGATTTATTTGCAGCAGCTTATATGATCGGCATGACACATTTACTTCATAGGCCGTTTTTTCAGTTACTATAAAACAGGCATATTTGTTCATTAAGGGCTTCAACATAAGTAATTGTTCTAAATGACCTCCAGAAGAACTCGTAAAGCAAATTTTTTTTGTCATAGTCAATTCCTCCAGTTTAATTCTTTCATTCCAAAAAATAATGCGTTAATACACATCATTGGGCAAAAACATCACTTTTATTGTTTTGATGATCAAGTAGCAATCAAAAATAAGAGATTGTTTTTGAATATAGTAAACATCTAGTTTGATCATTTCTTTAAACGTAAGATTATTTCTACCTGTAACTTGCCACAAGCCAGTGCATCCAGGCTTTATTAATAGTCTTTGAACATCAAAAGGATCATACTGTTCTACTTCATGCTCCAAAGGCGGTCGTGGTCCGACTAAACTCATTTCACCTTTTAAAACATTAAAAAATTGAGGGAGTTCATCTAAGCTTAGTTTTCGAATCACCTTACCAACCTTTGTTACCCTAGGATCATTTTTCATTTTAAACATAATGTTGTTTTGCTTTTCGTTATATTGTTTGATCTCCTGTAATCGTTCATCCGCGTTCACATACATAGAACGAAATTTATACATTCTAAATTTTTGGCTGTATTTTCCCATACGCCATTGAGAATAAATAATTGGACTTGACGGCTCTTCCAGTTTTATTGCAATTGCAACTACAAGTAATAAGGGAGAAAAAATAATAATGCCGATTATGCTGCCGCAAATGTCTATGATTCGCTTAAAAAAAGTATAGGTGTTGTTTCTTTTCCATCTAATCTGGGAATATTCATTGATGAACTCCATGGGTTGCCTCTCTCCTTTTTCGTATTTCTACAAATTGTGCTTGAATAAATAGAATGGACACACTGAATATAAATCCTACTATCGCTCCTACAGTTGTATTCACGATTACTTTGGGATAAATACTCTGTTCATTTATTTGGGCTTTTGAAACTATTTTTAGCTGCTCCGTTGGATTATAGATTGTTTTTATGAATGCTATAGATGATTGTGCAAATCCATCTGCCAGAACCGCAGCATTTTCAGGAGAAGTTGCTTCTACCTTTATCGTTAACAGTAATTCATCCTGCTCTTGGGTAATCGTAATCATGTTTTTAAGAGTATTCAGACTGAGTAAGTGTCCCGTTTCTTTCATAAAAATTTCTTGAGTCTCTTTTAGATTTATGTTGCTATACATCATCCTTTTGTAGGTTTTTAAAAGAGTCGTTTTAGCTGTTACTTCGTCTTTTAAAGCTGTATTTTCAATAACATAGACGATTTGAATGCTGGAACTGTATTTTTTCTGTAGAAAATAGGTTGAAATGACGTAGGAAAATATTCCGCCTAAAAGCATACTGATCAAAATAACAAGAACCTTCTTTTTTAATAGTCTCCATATTCTTAAAATAACAACTTTATTGCCCATCAAAACCCTCTCTCTTCATTTGACTCTCTTTATTTCAGTATCTTATCATATCTTTTTTATTATCGAATGAGCAAAAAGTGCAATTTATATTATATATAGATTACTATTGATTATAACGGGTTAATTTGTAATTTTTTTATATTAATATGGTATATAAGTGCGAAATATTATACTACGTCAAAAGTAACAAGGCCAAAATTGGCATAAAGTGAGGGATTAGGTATGAATATATTATTTTTTTTGCATAGTGAAATTTTAGGAGATAGTCTTACCTATTCACTACAAGATAGATTTTCATCAGTTCGATGTGTTTATTCTTTTGAAGACTTATTCACGTCTATTCATTCTGATTGTCCTGATATCTTAGTTATGGGCATTGGCTCAAAAGTAAGTAAGTGTTTTAGTACTACAAAAACGCTAAAGAAACAATTTCCAAGATTATTAATCATCTTTCTTTCAGATAAAAATTGTTATGAATATTGCAATTTCGCTATCAACAATGGTGTAAATGCATTCGTTTCTCATTCGATTAGTTTGAAAAAAATGATTGAGATTTTAGATTTAGTTTATGTGAGAGGTACGTTCTTTCAAAAGCAACGATGTCCGGTAAAAAAGACACTAACAGAAAAAGAAAGAGAAATTTTGCAATTACTTGCAGATGGCAACACACAATCTCAAAGTGCAGAAAAACTGTCCTTAAGCCGTAGAACGATCAACAATCACTTACATTCTATCTTCAAAAAATTAGAGGTATTTTCCTCGATTTCTGCTGTTCTTAAAGGCGTTAAGCTAGGTATAATTGAAATAGACAGTGATTCTTAAACTGATTATTAAATGCTTTTGATTCACATGTATATGTATTCCGCTCAACATAAATAGAGTATGCGACTTAAAGTAATTTTACTTTAGATCGCATACTCTATTTAGGATAAAGCCCTATTTTTATAATATCGGTGATAATAGCCGTGAAAAATTTTGTTTAAATCGTAACCAATGAGATTGATCCTGAATCATTTTATCGGTCAACAAAATGCTTTCTTCAATGTCATTTTTGAATAGTTGTGATAATTTCCAAGCAAATTTTGTATCGTAAATAAATGTACTAACTTCAAAATTCAACGCATAACTGCGAATATCTTGATTAGTGGTACCTACCATACAGATTTCATTATCGATAATCATCGTTTTCGCATGTAAAAAACCATGCTGATACATATAGATTTTGACGCCACGTTTATGCAAGTAGTTCGCATAGTATTGTGTTGCACGATAAATAAATGGGTGATCAGGCATACAAGGGATCATGATACGAACATCAATTCCAGAACGTACTGCAATCAAGAGTGCATTGATCATACTATCATCTGGGATCAAATACGGCGTTTGGATCCAAACTGATTTTTCAGCAGCTAAAATCATCTTGATAAACCCACTTTTTAAGATCTCTTCTTCTGTATCAGGTCCGTCTGAAACGATTTGTAAAGATAGATCTTCCAGCTGACTATCTTCAGAAAGCTGGAAATATTTTTCTAAATAGTCCATTTTATGATCTGGATTTGATACTGAAGCATTCCAATCCATAATAAAAATTTCTTGAAGCGAGAATACTGAAGCACCCAGAATACGAATGTGCGTATCTCTCCAATAACCAAATTTTTTACTCTCTCCCAAATACTGATCCCCTACGTTGAAACCACCTGTCCAACCCATTTTTCCGTCAATTACAACAATTTTACGATGCAAGTGGTAATTTAAACGAGTTTTACTGATCATATTTTTGGAAGTGATAAAAGGAGCAACGTTCCCTCCAGCAGCTACAAAAGAAGCGAAAAATTTCTTATTTGCTCCTGGTGATCCCCATGGGTCATAAATCAAATAGACTTCTACCCCTTCTTTAACCTTCTCTTCTAAAAGACTAAGAAACTCTCCACCAATTTTATCATTGAAAAAAGAATAATATTCTACGTGAACCGTTTCTTTTGCCTGACGAATATCTTCAAACAATGCGGCGAATTTTTCTTTTCCATCTGTATAAATTTTTAAGCTGTTGCGTTTACTTAATGGCGAGGCATCCATGTTTCTAAAATACCGATTAAGTACACGTGCATCGGTCAACAGGTTTATATCTAACCCGCTATCTGCTTTTAAGTTGTCCTCATCCACCATTTTTTTGATGTCTGTTATTTTTTCTCTGTCATAATCAGTCAACTTGAAAACCTTTTGACCATCGATTCCTCTTCCGCAAAAAAGATAAATAATAAAGCCAATACCTGGTAAAAATAATAATGTCATGATCCATGCAAGAACACTAGATATGCTCCGCTGTTTTCTAAATACAGTGATAAGTGCGGCAGTCGTATTCAACAACAATAAACCCACAACTATGAGGATAAAAATTCTCATCTACGTTCATTTCTCCCTTAAATTACATAATATACTGATTATAGCAAAAAGTTGTGATCTCTCCAACATATATCATTTTTTATTGTATTTTTAAAAATTTAATCCTTGTTTTTTCAATTTGTTTTAGTATTTCTATTTAAATTCTGATGTTCTTGTACTATAATATGCTGATATCTTTAATGGAAAAGAGGAATTAGCTGCAATGGATGTAAAAATGCTCGTAACGATTTTTGTAGTAAATTTTTCGTATATCACATTAAATACGATCAGATTCATGTTAACGATGAAAGGCTATCGCTTGATCGCTCCACTTGTTAGTATGGCGGAGATTACTATTTATGTTCTAGGACTAAGTATGGTCTTGAATCGTCTCGATGAGCCTATCAATTTGATTGTGTACGCACTTGGTTATGCAGTCGGCATCAGTGTAGGCATTAAAATCGAGGACTATTTGGCTTTGGGCTATATTATGGTAACCGCGATCCTCCCCTCATCTACGGAGCAATTGAATTTACCGGAGATTTTGAGGGAGCATGGTTACGGAGTGACGCAAAGCTTCGGTTCAGGTCGTGAAGGTGAACGGATGATCCTTGAAATCCTTTCTCCCAGAAAAAACGAAAGAAGTTTGTACAAGCTAATCAATGAAAAGGAACCTAGAGCTTTTATTATCTCTTATGAGCCAAAATTTATTTCCGGCGGCTTTTGGACTAAAAAAGTTCGAAAACGAAATAATTAGATAAAAAATCAACTGCTGTATTTTTCAGGAGTTGATTTTTTAATTCTGAATCTAGTTTACATAATAAAATTATGGGAACCTATCTACTTTTTAAAATAGTGTAACATTTCTTTTTCAGCTAGATATTTATGAAAAAGTTGGTTATACAACTGCTTTTTCATAAATACTCGTTGATTTTTATCCTCGATCTCCTGCCAAAGTTGAATCAACATCATTTTAATACGTGTAAATTTCTCTTCTTCTATCGCCAGAGTGTCCTTTTGAATGATTGGTGAAACTAGTTTGTAGGCTCCTTCTTCTGTTTTGACTAGATCCTCCGTAATCACCAATGCTTCTTGAAAAATATTCCTTTTAAGCTGTTTTGTTTTTACTCTTCGGATAGATCGAATGATTTTTTGAACTTGCGCAACAAAATAATCGATATCTACATCGCCAATCGACTGTTCAAGTGGTTTAAATGTCTTAGGAAGAGAGGAATTTGTCTTAAGTAATGAAAAATAATCAGCTAACGCAAGCGGGCTAGCTGTATCGGAATGCAAAGAAATAAATTGTAATTCATCATTACCAGAAGTCACCTTGTTCACAAAGCTTAGTGCTTCGTCCTGATTCTCCACACCAAAAAAATAGTGCGTGTCCTCATCTTCAAAGAATGCAGGCCACAATACTTCACCAAAGATCAATGCGTCACTATCTATTTCTTTCACTAATTTATCTAATGCAGTGTAAATCGTATCTGGTATTTTTAGTGCCTCAGTTCGACTAAATATCGGGATCGACAATGAGTAGCGCCGATTTTCCCGTTTGATCAAACCGTAAGCAATCATTTGATCCAATAGTAGTTCTAAATTTTGGGTTGTTGGTATTGCTGCTTTCAGTTGACGCAAAATTATTTCTTGGTCTCGTTGTTCAAAAAGATAATTCATAATTTGCTTGAACAAAGGCTCTGATAAAAGCTTATTTATCTCTTTCGTATGTTCTCCTCTAAAATAGTACGTTATCTTATCCAAACGCATAATCCACACTTTCTTTCGTTTATAATAGGAAAAACTGCAGACAGCTCTTAAAGCCATCTACAGTTTTCCTACATGTTCAGCTTAGCCGAATACTTCAGTTAATTGAGGAACGATTTGCTTTTTACGTGAAACTACGCCATTTAAGAAAGCGCGGTTATTCGTTAGTTTTACATTGAAAGCAGACTCAACTTTGTCTAAAGAATCTCCGATCACTATTAATTCAGAATCACTGTTTAAAATGTCTGTGATGATCAGAACAAATAGATCATAGCCGTTTGAAGCATTCTCATTCTTCATAGCCGTTTCCAGCTCATCTTGGCGGCTCAAAACTTCTTCTAGGTCAACTGTGTTGACTTGTGCAATACGCACGTTTTTAGCGCCCATAGGGAAGCTTTTAGCATCTAAATCTAGTAATACTTCGGCAGCTTTATTACTTAGGTTCGTACCAGCTTTTAACATATCTAAGCCATACTCCTCTAGATTGATTTCAGCGATCTCAGCTAGTTCATGAGCAGCATCGATATCATCTTGGGTACAAGTTGGTGATTTAAATAGTAATGTATCAGAAATAATCGCAGATACCATCATTCCTGCTATTTGTTTAGGGATGACCACGTTGTTTTCTTTAAACAATTTTAATACGATCGTACTCGTACAACCAACTGGTTCCGCACGATAATACAATGGATCAGCCGTTTCAAAGTTAGCGATACGATGATGATCCACAACTGCTAAAATCGTCATATCAGCAATATCTGATATACTTTGCTGAAATTCATTATGATCGACAAGCATGACTTGGTTCGTCTCTGCTGCTGCGCTTTCTACCACACGTGGCGCTTCCACATGAAAATAATCAAGTGCGTATTGTGTTTCTTCGCTAGGCGTACCTAAAGCTACTGCTTCTGTATCTTTTCCAAGCTCTTTTTGTAAATATGCAAAACTAATCGCTGCCCCGATTGCATCAGTATCAGGATTTTGGTGTCCAAAAACAAGAATTTTTGACATAATAAAGGTTCACTCCTTCTTTTTTCTTCCTTATTAATAATAACAAAAAATAGAAAAGAAACAACAATATTTGCTGGACTTTTCTATTTTTAAGGATTATCTTGCCATGTAGCCGTTGTAATCTGCAACATGTAAT
Organism: Enterococcus termitis; assembly: GCF_001730305.1. Classification (GTDB taxonomy): domain Bacteria; phylum Bacillota; class Bacilli; order Lactobacillales; family Enterococcaceae; genus Enterococcus_L; species Enterococcus_L termitis. Next base: position 193,880 of record NZ_MIJY01000046.1, on the reverse strand, counting down.
AGTTTTTTCGCATTCGTTACACGATCTTCTGTTGGTGGTTCGATTCCTTGTAAAGGATACTCCAAACCTAGTTCATCCCACTTGTATTTTCCCATTGTATGATAAGGTAATACTTCTACTTTATCTACATTTTTAAGTGTTTTGATAAATGTATCCAAGCGAACTAAGTACTCATCATAATCGCTGCGCTCAGGAACTAAGACATGTCTGATCCAAACCGGCTTGCCGATTTCGGAAAGATACTGAGCCATTTCCAAAATATTTTCGTTTCCTAAGGAAGTCAATAATTTGTGTTGTTCATTATCGATATGTTTGATATCAAACAATAGCAGATCAGTATAGTTCATTAATTCTTGAAATTGGCTGAAAAATGGTTCTTCTCTTGTAAATGGTTTTCCGCAAGTATCGATCGTTGTATGTATGCCTTTTTCTTTAGCTTTTTTAAATAGGTCAGTTAAAAATTCTAACTGTAGTAAAGGTTCGCCACCACTCACAGTGATGCCGCCCTTCTCTCCCCAGTAAGAACGATATTTGATGGCTTCATCTAAAACTTCATCAGTCGTTACTTCACGGCCGCCAGAACCGATTTTCCATGTATCAGGGTTGTGGCAAAATTGGCAACGCATGCGGCACCCTTGTGTAAATACGATGAAGCGAACTCCAGGTCCGTCAACGGTTCCAAAATTTTCTGTAGAGTGAATTCTACCGATCACAGGTGTCGTCATTTTGATTCCTCATTTCTTCTTTTAGAAAAAAGGGATGACACGAGGTCACCCCTTCAATTTTATGTTCTTACAGTCTGTCATGTGAAGTTCTAGAAATAACATCTGCTTGTTGCTCAGGAGTTAAGTCACGGAATTTCACGGCATATCCAGATACACGGATTGTTAAGTTAGGGTATTTTTCTGGATGTGCTTGTGCATCTAATAATAATTCGTTTGTGAACACGTTAACGTTCAAGTGGTAGCCGCCTTTATCAAAGTAGCCGTCCATTACGTTACGTAAGTTATCGATTCTTGTTTCATCATCTTTACCTAAACCATTAGGGTTGATTGTTTGTGTATTAGAAATTCCATCTAATGCACTTGTGTACTCTAATCTAGCAGTTGAGTTAAGTGATGCTAAAAGTCCATTTTTCTCACCTAAGAATTTACCATCTTGGTAACTTGGGTTAGCACCTGGTGCCAATGGTTTACCTGCACGACGTCCATCTGGTAAGTTACCAGTTGCTTTTCCGTAAACAACATTAGAAGTGATTGTTAACAATGAAGTTGTAGGTTTAGCGTTACGGTACGTATGTTGACGTCTGATTTGTGTCATGAAGTATTCAAGAATCCAGTTAGCCATCGCATCTGCTTCTTCATTGTCGTTACCATAAGTTGGGAACTCATTTTGAGGAACGTAGTCGATTGCTAATCCGTCTTCGTCACGGATTACTTGTACATTACCATGTTTGATGGCCATTACTGAGTCAGCAGCATGTGAAATCCCTGCAATACCAGTAGCGAATGTACGTTGTAAGTTGCTTTCCATGAAAGCTAATTGAGCAGCTTCATAAGAGTATTTATCATGCATGTAGTGGATAACGTTCAATGTATTTACATACAATTCAGCTAACCAGTCCATGATATCTTTGTAACGATCGATAAATTCGTTGTAGTCTAAAGTATCGCCAGTCATTGGACGGAATTTAGGAGCTACTTGCATTTTCGTTTTTTCGTCTACCCCACCGTTGATTGCATAAAGAACAGCTTTTGCTAAGTTGGCACGAGCACCGAAGAACTGCATGTCTTTACCCATCACTGTTGCAGATACACAACATGCGATCGCGCAGTCATCTGATCCCCAGTTAGCACGTAGTAAATCGTCATTTTCAAATTGGATTGAAGAACTTTGTTTTGCGATTTTAGATGCAAAAGTTCTGAATCCTACTGGTAAATGAGATGAGTACAATACAGTCAAGTTTGGTTCTGGAGATGGTCCCATGTTTGTTAAAGTGTGTAAGATACGGAAATCGTTCTTAGTTACTAATGAGCGTCCATCTAAGCCCATACCAGCGATTGATAATGTTGCCCAGATTGGGTAACCAGAGAATAATTGGTTGTACTCAGGTGTACGGGCAAATTTAACCATACGTAGTTTCATAATCAAGTGATCGATCATTTCTTGTGCTTCAAATTCTGTGATCAATCCAGCTTCTAAATCACGTTGGATGTAGATATCTAGGAATGCTGAGATACGTCCGATAGACATAGCAGCACCATTTTGTGATTTGATTGCACCAAGATAACCGAAGTATAACCATTGGATAGCTTCTTTTGCATTTTCAGCTGGTTTAGAAATATCAAAACCGTATGTTGAAGCCATTTCTTTAAGATCAGCCATCGCTCTGATTTGTTCAGAGATTTCTTCTCTTAAACGGATAACATCGTCAGTCATGACTTTGTTACCAGTGTTGCTTAAATCTTTTTTCTTCTCAGCAATCAAGAAGTCCATACCGTATAAAGCGATACGACGATAGTCACCGATGATACGGCCACGACCATAAGCATCTGGAAGACCTGTGATGATTTTGTTTTTACGAGCTGATCTCATTTCTGGTGTGTAAGCATCGAAAACACCTTGGTTGTGTGTTTTTCTCCACTCTGTAAAGATTTTAGACATTTCAGCGTCTACTTCGTAACCATTTGAAGTTAGAGAGTTGTTTGCCATGTTGATACCGCCAAATGGCATGAATGCTTGTTTCAATGGTACGTCAGTTTGTAGACCTACGATTGTTTCTTCTTCTTTAATCAAGTAGCCAGGTTCATGAGAAGTGATTGTTGCAGGAATGTTATTATCCATGTCGTACACACCATTTTTCTCGTGTTGTACTTCAAATAATTCCTGTAATTTTGTCCATAATTTGTCTGTGCTTGGTGCGATTGGTTCTAGGAAAGAATCATCACCTGTGTATTCAGTATAGTTTCTTTGGATGAAATCACGTGTATCTACCGATTTTTTCCATTTGTCGCCTTTAAAGCCTTTCCATTGCTCCATTGATGGGCCTCCTTAGTATGCTGACAGTTACTGTAACAGCTTTATGTGATTAGTATAACACATAGTGATTTTTATGCAAGCCTTTCCTTATTATATTTTGAGCGAAATCGCTATTTTTATAAAAAAAAGCATCAGAATCGTTGATAAATAAGCATTTGATATTTGTGATTTGATTAACGAACTACAATTACTTTTATATAAAAAGTAAGAAATCTGTAATATAAAAAGCCGAAACTGTACTAATACAGTTTCAGCTTTTGGCAACTTCTATAGAACAGATAGCCTTTAATTGGTTTCTTCTTTCTGATCTAATTCTGCTGTGTGCATTTCATGCACTTCTAAAATTTCTCCATCTTGCTTTTCGTCCAACATAAAGGAACCGTTAGATGTTCGATCGTTGATCGGATATTTCTCAGAATCGATCGTATATTGTTTACCATTCTGAGTAGTAACCAATAGCTCCAAAGCGCTACTTTCAGACATGAACGTTACACGATGCGGATTTTTCTTCAATTCTCTAAGCACCATCAACCCACGTTTGGCTCGACCAAGTTGAGTCAACTCTTGTGCCAGCATTCGTTTGATGCTTCCGCGTTGCGTTAATATGACAACAGGTGTATCTCCTTCTTGATAAACCAACAAGCCATTAACTACGTAGTCCTGATCTTTCAAGTTCATTGCTTTTACTCCAGCAGCTTTCGCTCCTACAACTGGCACTTCTTCAAGCGGATAGCGTAAACCAAAGCCACGATGACTAACTAAGAATACATCTAATAATTTTTGTTCGTTCGTCAGATACACATTTACAATTTCATCGGTATCTGATTTTAGTTTCATACAGTTAGTCGGACGACTCTTGTATGTTCTCCACGGTTCAAAGTCTGTCATTTTCGTTTGTTTGATCATACCTTCTTTTGTCATGAAAACAAAAGTTTTCGTTGGTGACAACTCTTTATAGGTATAAACAGCGATAATCGATTCATCTACAGACAGATTTAAAATAGTTTGTGAAATATGTTCACCTATTTCCTTCCATTTTAGATCTGGTAGTTCGTGGATCGGTCGATAAATCACATTTGCTTTATTTGTAATCAGCAGGATGTGATCTAGTGTATTGACTTCTCCTGTATAAAGGAGGAAGTCCCCTTCTTTCATACCGATTTCTTCTGGTTTAGATGCACTGTAAGAACGTAAACTGCTTCGTTTGATATATCCTTCATGAGTGACTGTAACTACAACGTCCTCTTGCGCAACCAATACTTGGGTATCGATTTTGATTTCTTGGATCTCATCTTCGATTTGTGTTAGTCGTTCATTCCCGTATTGTTTTTTGACTTCCCGCAATTCTTTTTTCATTAGGTTGAACAATTCTTTTTCATCATTTAAGATCGTAGTTAATTCTGCAATCAAACGACTAAGTTCATCGGCCTCTTTTTCAAGCTGCGTGATATCCGTATTCGTCAAACGATACAATTGTAGTGTTACGATAGCTTCTGCTTGTGCTTCTGTAAAAGCATATTCTTTCACTAAATTATTCTTGGCGTCTTTTTTATCTTTTGAGCCGCGAATCGTTTCAATCACTTGATCCAAAATAGATAATGCTTTGATCAAACCAGAAACAATATGCTGACGCGCTCTCGCTTTGTCTAGTTCAAATTGACTTCTGTTTGTGATAACGTCTTTACGATGAGCAATATAGCTATCTAAAATCCGCTTTAAGCCCACTTGATGCGGCGTCATATTATCAATAGCAACCATATTGAAGTTATAGTTGATCTGTAATTCTGTGTTTTTGAAGAGGTAATTCAAAATTCCTTCAGCGTTGGCATCTTTTTTTAGCTCGATTGCAATTTGTAACCCTGTACGGTCACTTTCGTCACGAACTTCAGCGATCCCTTCGATTTTCTTATTCAAACGAACTTCGTCGATCTTCTTAACCAATGTCGCTTTATTCACTTCATAAGGGATTTCTGTTACGATAATTTGTTGTTTTCCGCCTTTTAGCGGCTCGATTTTTGTTTTAGATCGAAGAATAACTTTGCCTCTTCCAGTTTCGTAGGCTTTCTTGATTTCTTCTTTTCCCTGTAAGATTCCCCCTGTTGGAAAATCTGGCCCTGGGATAAATTCCATCAATTTGTCCAACGAAGCATTCGGATGATCGATCAGGTAAATCGTCCCATCAATGATTTCTACCAAGTTATGTGTAGGAATTTCCGTCGCATATCCGGCAGAGATCCCAGTTGATCCATTGACCAAAAGATTGGGATATTTCGCGGGCAAAACAGTTGGTTCTTTTTCAGTGTCGTCAAAGTTCCAAACAAAATCTACTGTATCTTTTTCGATATCCTTTAATAATTCACCACTTAATTCAGATAAACGAGCCTCAGTATAACGCATTGCAGCAGGCGGATCTCCGTCCATACTTCCATTATTCCCATGCATTTCAATTAGAACTTCACGTAATTTCCAATCTTGGCTTAAGCGGACCATCGCTTCATAAATACTGCTGTCGCCATGAGGATGATAATTCCCCATGATATTTCCGACCGACTTAGCAGATTTTCTAAAGCTCTTTTCAAAGGTATTTCCATCTTTGTTCATTGAAAATAAAATTCTACGTTGTACTGGTTTTAAACCATCACGAATATCCGGTAGGGCACGCTCTTGAATGATATATTTGGAATATCTTCCAAAACGGTCGCCCATTACCTCTTCAAGTGTTAGTTCTTGAACTTCTTGGCGTTTTTCCACATTCGTCACTCCCCTACTCTAAGTCAAATAAACTGATTTCTTCAGTTTCTTCATTTGTTTGTCTTTTTTCTGCTTCTTTTTCTTCATCCAATACTTCATTTGAAATGGACGGTGAGATGTCTGTTTCTCCATCTTTGCGATCTAAAATACTGCCGTCCTCTTCCATAGTAAATTGAACGTGACGTTCGATCCATTTTCTTCTTGGTTCAACTTTGTCACCCATCAAGGTCGTAACTCGACGTTCAGCTTGTGCAGCATCATCGATCCGAACACGAATCAATGTCCGAGTTTCCGGATCCATCGTCGTTTCCCATAATTGATCAGCGTTCATTTCACCAAGACCTTTGTATCGTTGCAGCATGTAGCCTTTGCCGACTTGCTGTGTCACATTGGCTAACTCTTCATCTGTCCATGCGTATTCTGTGACTGCTTTCTTACCAAGCCCTTTTGATACTTTATACAGTGGCGGTAAAGCAATATAAACTTTGCCAGCTTCAATCAATGGCTTCATGTAACGATAGAAGAAAGTCAACAACAGTACTTGAATATGTGCACCGTCAGTATCCGCATCGGTCATGATGATCACTTTATCATAGTTGCAATCTTCTACTGAAAATTCAGGGCCTACACCTGCACCGATCGTGTAGATCATGGTGTTGATTTCTTCATTTTTCAGAATATCTTGCATTTTAGCTTTTTCTGTATTCAAAACTTTCCCACGAAGTGGTAATATTGCTTGAAATTTTCTGTCCCGTCCTTGTTTTGCTGAACCGCCGGCAGAATCTCCTTCGACTAAATATAGTTCGTTTTTCTTAGGATTCCGAGACTGCGCTGGAGTCAATTTACCAGATAAAAGAGATTCACCTTTTTTACGTTTTTTACCATTTCTACTTTCTTCACGAGCTTTACGAGCAGCTTCACGGGCTTCGCGGGCCTTGATTGCTTTACGAACCAATTGTTGACTCATCTCACTATTTTCTTGCAAGTAAAAACCCATTTGCTCGCCCACAACGTTATCAACTGCATTTCTGGCTTGTGGTGTTCCCAGTTTTTCTTTCGTTTGTCCTTCGAATTGTAGAAGATTTTCTGGTACACGGATTGATAAGACCGCAGCAAGGCCTTCACGAAAATCGCTACCTTCTAGGTTTTTATCTTTTTCTTTTAGCAAGCCAACTTTACGTGCATACTCATTGTAGGCTTTAGTCATTGATGCTTTCATTCCTACTTCATGTGTACCGCCGTCTTTTGTACGAACGTTATTTACGAAAGATAAGACGTTTTCTGAATAACCATCATTGTATTGATAAGCTAGTTCAACTTCGATCCCTTCTTTTTCACCTGAAAAATAAACAACTGGCGTCAACGTATCTTTTTCTTCATTCAAATAAGCGACGAATTCTTTAATCCCTTCTTCATAGTGGAACACTTCTTCTTTTGGTTCTTCTCCTCGAAGGTCAGTAAGTGAAATTTTTACTCCTTTTAATAAGAAGGCTGACTCACGTAGTCTTTCTGCTAGTGTTTCATAAGAAAAATGGATAGTAGAAAAAATCGTATCATCCGGTAAAAAAGTAACTGTGGTTCCGTTCTTTTTGTTTGTTTTCCCGATTTTTTTCAGCGTTCCGACAGGTTTTCCGCCATTTTCAAAACGTTGTTTATATTCAACACCATCTCGAACGATGGTTACTTCCAGCCATGATGATAAGGCATTTACAACACTGGCACCTACTCCGTGTAAGCCTCCAGATGTTTTATAACCGCCTTGTCCGAACTTTCCTCCAGCGTGTAGAACTGTGAAAATCACTTCTACTGTAGGAATCCCTGAAGCATGCATACCGACTGGCATTCCTCGTCCAGAATCGGCGATTTTGATACTATTATCTTTTTGGATGACCACTTTAATTTCATTTCCATAACCGGATAATGCTTCATCGACCGCATTATCAACGATTTCATAAACTAAATGATGTAACCCCCGACCATCTGTCGAACCGATATACATCCCTGGTCTTTTACGTACTGCTTCCAATCCTTCTAGGACTTGGATGGAGGCGTCATTGTATTCATTGTTTACTTTTTTCGCCAAAGAAAAAACTCCTTATACTTGAATTGTAGGGCTTTTAGCCACATCATTACAATAATACTCTAAAAACTCTCAAAAAAAAAGAGCTTTCCTATTCGGTAACTCTTTCTTAAGATCATTTGTACCTATTTCGGCATTTTTGCAAGTTCGATCTTAATACAACGATTCATTATGATAGCATCTCTGCCAGCATTTTTCAATAAATCCGCCGCCTCTTCACTTTCTAAACCCAACTGCGCCCAAAAAACGGTAGCATTTGTTTCTAAAAAATCATGAGCAACTTCAGGTAAAAATTCACTTCTACGGAAAATATCAACGATATCGATGTGACCAGGGATATCTTGAAGTTTTTCATAAACTTGTTCACCAAGAATTTCTTGACCTGCCAACAAAGGATTGACTGGAAGGATCTCATACCCATAATCTTGTAATAATTGGGCAATTTGATAACTGGTTCGGTCAGGTTTGTTGCTTAGGCCAACAACGGCGATTCGTTTTGCTTCTTTCAAATAAGTATAAATTTGTTCTTGTGATGGATTTTCTACAGGCATCTTTGTCATCCTTTCTACTTTCGCTTCTTTTTTATTATACAACGAATAGTTAATTATTGTTAGCTGTTTCTATTCATGATAAAATATAGGCTAGTTTGAAGAGAAAGAGGTCACTCTATGAAATTTTTATTCTTATTGATTATTGCTTATTTATTAGGCTCGATTCCTTCCGGTGTTTGGATCGGAAAACTTTTCTTTAAAAAAGATATTCGCCTTTTTGGCAGTGGAAATACTGGTACGACGAATACTTTTAGAGTTTTAGGAAAAAAAGCTGGAACCACAGTTTTATTGATGGATATATTGAAAGGTACACTGGCCACAAGTTTGCCCCTAATCTTTTCTTTAAATGTTAATCCATTGGTTTTTGGTGTAGCAGCTGTATTGGGACATACCTTTCCAATTTTCGCTAATTTCAAGGGAGGAAAAGCTGTTGCAACCAGCGCTGGGATGATCTTAGCCTATAGTCCAACCTTTTTTGTCTATTCTGCCTTGATTTTTATTATTATGCTATATATCACCAGCATGGTAAGTTTGACCAGTATGATCAGTGCAATTTTGATCACCTTATCAACAATTATTCTTCCTTTTGCGATTCCACAGATTTTGCCTAAATTTGACTGGTTACTGACAGTAATTGCTGTGGCTTTGACGATTTTCATTTTTATTCGACATAAGGACAATATCAAACGAATCAAAGATGGAACGGAAAGTCGTGTTTCCTTTGGATTAGGCGCTAAAAATAATAAATAAAAACAGCCAAAGATAAGGTGCTTTACGCTTTTATCTTTGGCTGTTTTTATTAGTTGGCCGTTAACGTGTATTGCGTTTTGAAAATAGCCTCGCTGGACAATTGATTGATACCGATTTTATCAACCAAATTTCCAGTAGCTTCTACGCCATCTGCTATACCGCACCACGGTTCGATACAAACGAATGGCGCTTCTTGAGGATAAGGAGTCCAGATTCCGACATAAGGCATGTCAGAGTAGCTTAAACTAATGCTGTGAGGACTTTCGTCGGTCGCAATGGTAAAGCTATTGATCCCCTTTGTTTCGAAAATGATCGCATCTTCATTAAAAAGATCTCTACGTAAGTCCAAACTAGTATTTGTCTGACCTAAGGTTTTATGAGCAAAATCCGCATATGGTCCTTTTAGCGGGATTTGAATACGTGATTTTTGTGGTGAAAAACCTAAGTAATAATCTTCAAAAGTTAATTCTTTCTCTAAAGGTACATTGAAAGCTGGATGACCACCGATTGAAAAATACATCTCTTCTTTCCCTGTGTTTTCAACTTGATACTTCACACTCAAATTATTATCTTCCAGCACATAAGAAAGAATCAATTCAAAATCAAAAGGATAGATCTTTTTAGTTTCTGCCGTACTTTTCAGTGATAACGACACGAGTTCAGCACCATGCTCAATCACTTCAAATACTTGATCTCTTGCAAAACCATGCTGTCCCATTGGATAGGTTTTGCCTGCGTACGTATACTGATCATCTTTTAAACGTCCTACAAAAGGGAAAAGAACAGGCGCGTGACGACCCCAAAAAGCTGGATCTCCATGCCAAATATACTCTATATCGTTCTTTTTAGATTTTAAGCTGACAAGTTCAGCACCCTCTTCTGCAATTGTTGCAATCAAGTAGTCATTTTCAATTTTTACAGTCATTCGCCGCGCCTCCTATGAGTTCTCTTTTTCAAGTTCTTTGATAAATTGTTTGTTTAAAACTTTTAAATAGGTTCCCTTCATGCCTAATGAACGAGATTCAATAATTCCAGCTGACTCTAATTTTCTTAAAGCATTTACGATGACGGAACGAGTAATCCCTATTTCATCTGCAATGCTTGACGCAGTCAACCGGCCTTCTTCTCCATCCAAAGCTTTAAATATTGCGTGGACAGCTTTCAACTCACTATAAGATAAAGTGTTGATCGCCATTTGTACCGCGGTTGCGCTGCGAACACTTGCTTCGATAGATCTTGATTGTTGATAAAGAATCTGCATACCAACAACTGTCGCGCTGTATTCAGCCAAAACTAAATCTTCATCATCAAAGGACTGCTCCACTCTTGCCAAAATAATCGTCCCCAAACGTTCACCTGCACCAAACATAGGAACAATAGTCGTTAAACCAAACGGATATTTTTCACGTAACTCAACTGGAAAAGCGGTTAAATCGCTTGTAATGGAAATATTTGCTTCTGTTTTTGCTAAATTATCTGCGGCATCAGTATAACTTTGAGGAAAACGTTTTTCTTCAAACATATGCTTAACACGAGCATTGTTCACATCCAATTTTTCATTGTACCCTAACAAAACACCCTCGCTACTGATGATGTATGCATTGCTTTCTAAAACATCACCTAAAATCATTGCCATCTTGTCATAAGGTAATTCAGCCTTTTGATCAAAAGTATTTTTTTGCTGCAATAATTTGTTGATCTGACGTGTTTTTTCTAATAAAGTAGTCATTTTTACTCCTCCTAATTTTGAAACGGAAACTTGTTCAGCTTGTGAAGTGACGTAATATTAAAGAATATAGCGACTTAAATCTTCATTTTGGACGATACTGTTTAGTTTTTCATTTACGTACGCTGCAGTGATCGTAATTTCACCCATTTGCATATCTGGCGCTTCGAACAATAGATCTTCCAGCAAACGCTCTAAAATAGTGTGTAATCGACGTGCTCCGATATTATCGGTATCTCTATTCACATCAAATGCTATATTCGCAATCCGTTCAATTGCTTCTTTTGTGAAAATCACAGTGACATTCTCTGTACCAATCAAGGCAATGTATTGTTTGATCAAGGCGTTGTTTGGTTCTGTTAAAATACGTACGAAATCTTCCGCAGTTAAATCATCTAATTCTACACGAATCGGAAAACGGCCTTGTAATTCTGGAATCAAATCACTTGGTTTAGATAAGTGGAATGCACCAGAAGCGACAAATAAGATGTGGTCGGTTTGAATAGGTCCGTATTTTGTATTAACTTGTGATCCTTCAACGATTGGTAAAATATCACGCTGCACACCTTCTCTGGATACTTCACCAGAATTTTGTTGGCTTTTAGACGTAATTTTATCAAATTCATCAATAAAAATTATCCCACTACTTTCTGCTAAGCGAATCGCTTCACTATGAATGTCAGCATCTTTTACAATTTTAGCCGATTCCTCTTTTACCAACAGTTCTTGAGCTTCTTTTACAGTTACTGTGCGTTCTACTTTTTTCTTAGGTGATAAAGCGCCCAAAGTTTCGTTTAAATCAATCCCCATTTGTTCCATTCCAGCATTCATTGCCGGCATATTCTTTTTGGGTTCATCGATTTCGATCGTCACTTCTCGATTATCTAATAGTCCTTTTTCTAGTTGCTCTAAAATCGTTTTCCGATTGACTTTGATTTCTTCAGTCACTTCTTCCTGCGATTCTTGAGGTTGTTGAGTTGCAGAAAACATTTGCATCATTTGTTCGAATTGATTGTTCGATGTTTGTTTTTGCTCTTTTTTGATTCCTGGGACTAACACTTTTACCAAACGGTTATTCGCTTTTTTCAAGGCTTGTGAATACACTCGGCTGTATTGTTGTTTTTCAACGATTTGGATCGCATTCTCAACAAGGTCACGAACCATTGATTCCACGTCGCGGCCAACATAGCCGACTTCCGTGAATTTTGTTGCTTCTACTTTGATAAAAGGAGCATTGACAATTTTTGCCAGGCGACGGGCAATCTCGGTTTTACCTACCCCAGTCGGACCAATCATCAGCATATTTTTCGGTGTCACGTCCTGTTGCATCTTTTCTTCAAGCTGCAAGCGGCGATATCTATTTCTTAAAGCAACCGCAACAGATTTTTTTGCAGTTTCCTGTCCAATAATATATTCATCTAGTTCTTTGACGATTTCTCTTGGTGTTTTATTTAATTCGCTCATGGCTATAATCCTCCATTTATAATTCTTCTACAATGATATTATGATTTGTAAATACGCAAATATCAGCTGCGATATTTAAGGCATTTTCAGCAATTTTTTTAGCAGACATGTCTTTATCTCCGTAATGCTTCATTGCTCGAGCAGCAGAAAGTGCAAAATTACCACCAGAGCCAATAGCTAAAATCCCATCGTCTGGTGTGATGACCTCGCCAGTTCCTGAGACTAAGAGCATTTCTTTTTTATTCATCACGATCAACATCGCTTCTAATTTTTGCATTGATTGCTGTGTCCGCCATTCTTGTGCTAGTTCAACAGCAGCACGCGTTAAATTTCCATTATATTCATTTAATTTTCCTTCGAATTTTTCTTCTAAAGTAAAGGCATCCGCAACACTTCCAGCAAAACCTACAACAACTTCATCGTTATAAATTCTACGGACTTTTTTGGCAGTTCCTTTCATCACGACAGATTCACCCATCGTTACTTGGCCATCACCCGCCATAGCAAATTTTCCATCTTTTTCAACAGCACAGATTGTTGTTGAGTGAAATTGAGATTCAACCATTTTAGTTCCTCCTAAATTTAAAAGCGTAGTGGGCTCGTATGGCTCTGACAGAAAAATAGCAAATTTTGAGAGTGGCGCTTTCCGCCTCGATCACAATTTGTCTTTTTTCCGAAGAGTTAGCCCACAAAGCTAGATAATAAAAGCGTAGTGGGCTCATTTTGTCTGGACAGAAAAATAAAAAATCGAGAGTGGCGCTTTCCGCCTCGATCATAATTTATCTTTTTTCCAAAGAGTTAGCCCACAAAGCTAGATAATAAAAGCGTAGCGGGCTCGTTTTGTCTGGACAGAAAAATAAAAAAACGAGAACGGCCTATTTGCTTCAACCCATTTTCATTTTTCTGAAAGACTAGCCCATGAATCTTATCAACCTTTCCCCATTACGCACGGGGATGGAAGGTTCGGTAATTCTTTTGTAAGCTCTCTTTTGTTACATGAGCATAAATCTGAGTGGTCGATAAATCCGAATGTCCTAGAAGCTCTTGAACTGTCCGCATATCAGCTCCATTATTCAATAAATGCGTCGCAAACGTATGTCGAAGCATATGTGGATGGATATCTCCATTGAGTGTACTTTTTTTGATCAGTTGATTTAACACATATTCGATTCCTGTAGGAGTGATTTGATCCCCATGATGGTTCACAAAAACAAAAGCATGCTCTTTTCCATGTTTTTCCATCAAAATCGTCCGTCCATTTTCAAGGTATTCCTTCAAGGCATCTTGTGCAAATGAACCAAAGGGAACATAGCGATCTTTATTTCCTTTTCCATGAATCAATAAGACATTGGCTGAAAAATCAACAGACTGTAGTGTTAGATTCGCACATTCACTGACACGAATTCCAGTTCCATAAAGTATTTCCAGTAATGCTTGGTTTCTTAAATCTAGAGGCTTCGATCCTTTAGCACTTTCGAATAATGCATCCATCTCTTTTTCATAGAAAAAACGTGGGAGTCGTAACTGTTTTTTTTTCATATGGACATAAGAAAAAGGATTTTCCTTGATTACTTCGTTTTTTAATAAAAATTGATAGAATGACCTTAGACTAGCAATTTTTCGACTAATTGAATTCCGACTATATTCTTTATCATAAAGAAAACTCAGATAGGTACGGATATCGAGATGATCCACACTTAAATAATCGGCATTACCAGAATCGCTCAGGAAATCAAAAAAGTTATGCATATCTTCTTCATAGGCTATTTTTGTTTTTTCAGAATAACCGCGTTCAACGATTAAATAGCTCATAAACATCTGCGGCCAGTTTTTTTCCTGCATAGATTGTCCCTCCATAAATTACAAAGTAACTGTAGCATAACCATTTTGAAAAAACAAATGAATTGTCAGAATTTAATTAATATTTTCAAATTTAGTAACAATTTATTCATATTTGACCTTAAAGACTCAGAATCTATAAGGAAAATTTAATCTTATAACAACAAAAAAAGTTAAGAAGCAGACATTTCTGTCAAACACTCCTTAACTTTTGATCCTTTACTCGCTAAGATGCCACTCTTGCTTTACTTCGGCTAATGTTGTTAACGCTCTATTAGCAATTGCTTCATAACGTTCTTTTTTATCACGAATTCTCTCTGGCATTTCTGGGAAAAGTCCAAAGTTCGCATTCATTGGCTGAAAATGTTTTCCTTCTGCATGTGTGATGTAATAAGCCATGCTGCCCAGTGCTGTCTCTCTTGGGAAAACGATTGGTTCTTCATTCTTGGCTAAACGAGCCGCATTCATACCAGCTAATAATCCACTAGCTGCACTTTCAACATAACCTTCAACACCCGTCATTTGTCCCGCAAAAAATAGATTCTCTCTTTTTTGAGATTGATACGTCGGTTTTAATAACTCAGGTGAATTCATGAAACTGTTTCGATGCATCACACCGTATCGTACAAATTCAGCATTTTCCAATCCAGGAATCATTTGGAATACTCGTTTTTGTTCGCCCCATTTTAGATGCGTTTGGAATCCTACTAAGTTGTATAGTGAAGCCGCAGCATTATCTTGACGTAATTGAATAACAGCATATGGTCGTTTACCAGTTTTAGGATCTTCTAGCCCCACTGGCTTTAAAGGACCAAATAGCATTGTTTTGATTCCGCGTTTTGCCATCACTTCGATAGGCATACACCCTTCAAAGAATTTTTCTTTTTCGAACGTCTTCAAAGGAACAACTTCAGCGGCAATCAAGGCTTCATAAAATGCATTAAATTCTTCTTCTGTCATTGGACAATTCAGATAAGCAGCTTCCCCTTTATCGTAGCGAGATTTTAAATAAACTTTATCCATATCGATCGTTGACTTATCTACGATCGGCGCTGCTGCATCGTAAAAATAAAAGCCGTCTGAGCCATTGAATTCTTTGATTTGTTCAGCTAAAGCTTCTGATGTTAATGGACCTGTTGCGACGATCACAATTCCTTCTGGAAGTTCAGTGATTTCTTCATTTTTCACCGTGATCAACGGATGGTTCTTAATGCGACTTGTGATTTCTTGAGAGAATGTATCGCGATCGACTGCTAATGCACCACCTGCAGGAACCGCTGTTAAATCAGCACTGCTAATGATGATTGAATCTAAACGGCGCATTTCTTCTTTTAAGACACCCACTGCGTTAGTCAAATTATTTCCTCTTAAAGAATTTGAACAAACTAGCTCAGCAAAATTTTCTGTTTGATGTGCCGGTGTTTTTTTCACTGGTCTCATTTCATAAAGTGTAACTGGAACACCAGACTGAGCAACTTGCCATGCCGCTTCACTGCCCGCTAAGCCAGCACCAATAACTGTTACAGAAGTAGTAGTCATCTATATCCTCTTTTCTTTTAAGTAGATACAGCAACAATTGCTTGTTTGACAATCGTTGCTGTATGATCATTCATTTTTTTTACTTAGGTGGTTACTTTTGAATATCTTCTTCGTAGTCACCGTTGATACAGACCACTTGTTTACCACCTTTGACCTTTTTCTCAACAAGATACTGTCCACATTTTGGACATGGACGTCCGATAGGTTTATCCCAAGAAGTAAAGTCACAATCTGGATAACGGCTGCATCCATAAAACAAACGATTTTTCTTCGATTTGCGTTCAATAACTTGTCCCTCTTTACAAACGGGGCAAGTAACGCCTATCTCTTTCACGATAGCCTTCGTATTCCGACACTCTGGGAAATTACTGCAGGCATAGAATTTTCCATAACGCCCTAGTTTGATCACCATTGGATTTCCACAAAGATCACAGTCGAAACCTGCAGGCTCATCTTTGATTTGGATTTTTTCGATTTTTTCTTCAGCGTTAGTCAATTCTTTCTCAAATGGCTGATAGAAGCGGTCAACAACTTCTACCCATTTCTGCTGACCAATACCGATCTTATCCAAGTCCCCTTCCATTGATGCAGTAAAATGCACATCAACGATCTGCGGGAAAAATTCGACAATCAATGAATTAACGATTTCACCAAGTTCAGTTGGTTCGAACCGTTTGTTTGTTAATTTGACATAATAGCGACGCTGGATCGTTTCCAAAGTCGGTGCATAAGTCGAAGGACGACCCACACCATTTTCTTCCAACGCGCGAATCAATGTCGCTTCGCTAAACCTTGCTGGCGGCTGAGTGAAATGCTGCTTCGGTTCGATATCGACAGATTTAACTTTATCTCCTTCAACAAGATCCGGCAAGATGTTTTCTTTGTCTTCTTTACCGTCATCACGACCTTCAACATACACTTGCATAAAGCCTTTAAATTTCACTTTTGCACCGTTTGCTATGAATGTAACGCCATTTTGTTCTAAAGTTACTTTCATTGTATCTAAAACGGCTGGTGTCATCTGACTTGCAACAAAACGTGACCAAATCAAGGTATATAATTTTAGTTGGTCTTTATCTAAATATTGTTTGATTTCATTAGGTGAACGTAAAACACTTGATGGACGAACAGCTTCATGGGCATCTTGAGCACCTTGGGCATTTTTAGCTTTACGCCCACCATGCGCTGAGAATTCACGACCATAATTTTTTTCAATATATTCAGCTGCTTCCTCTTTAGCTGAATCTGCAATTCTAGTAGAATCTGTACGCATATAGGTGATCAGCCCGATCGTTCCTTGTTTCCCTAAAGCGATACCTTCATATAGTTGTTGAGCAACCATCATCGTTTTTCTGGTTCTAAAATTTAATTTTCTAGCAGCCTCTTGTTGCAAACTACTAGTAGTAAATGGTAACGCAGGATTACGTTTGCGTTCTTTTTTCTCAACTTTGGTAACATCGTACTCTTTTCCTGTAATACGTGTGGTCACTTCTTTTACAGCTTCGGCATTCGGCAGTTTTTTCTTTTTCCCGTCTACGCCCCAGAAATTCGCTTTGAATTTTTTCTTGGCTTTTTGGAAATTACCATCAATGCTCCAATATTCTTCAGGAATAAACTTACGGATATCATTCTCACGGTCGATAATGATTTTAAGCGCAACAGATTGCACACGACCGGCACTCAATCCTTTTTTTACCTTACGCCACAAAATTGGGCTAAGTGAGTAACCAACAAGGCGATCTAAAATTCGACGAGCCTGTTGTGCATCCACTAAATCTAAATTGATCGTTCGCGGTTCTTTAAAGGCAGCTTTTACTGCTTCTTTGGTAATTTCATTGAATACAACACGATTTTTGTCTTTCAAGTCTAGGCCAAGAAGAAAAGATAAATGCCAAGCAATTGCCTCTCCTTCTCGGTCCGGATCGGCTGCGAGATAAACTTTATCTGCTTTTTTTGCAGCGGCTTTCAAGCTTTTGATCACGTCACCCTTACCTCGGATAGAGATATAGTGAGGTTCATAATTATTTTCAATGTCGATACCCATTTTACTCTTGGGTAAATCACGGATATGTCCAACGCTGGCAACTACCTTATAATTTTTTCCTAAATATTTTTCAATCGTTTTGGCTTTAGCTGGGGATTCTACAATAACTAGATATTTATACGCCATTCAACGTGTGGCTCCTTTCGGTTTTTGTGTTTCTTCTATTATATATATCAAAATGTAGAGAACTCACAAATCGTACTTCATCATATCTATTCATCACAGGTTTGTCAAGGATTGATATAATTAAATTGAAAAATTTTGGATTTCTTCTAAGATATCTTGGGGGCAAATCGTGCATTTCGCCCCTTCTTGAATCAAGGTGTGACAACCATCTGAACGAAAATCAAGTGAATTTCCGGGAACAGCAAAAACTTCACGTCCATATTCGAGAGCAGCTTGTGCGGTAATTAGGGAACCACTTTTTTTGCTTGCCTCGATCACACATGTACCTAGACTGATACCAGCAATAATTCTATTTCTCATTGGAAAATGATATCTTCTAGGTTTGGTGCCATTAGGATATTCACTAATAACAAGTTGACTCTCCATCATTTTACGTTGGGTATGTGCTGTTTCCTTAGGATAGCAGATATCAAGACCTGTTCCAATCACACCGATCGTGCGTCCAGCCTGCTGCATCGTCACTTGATGACTCACACTATCGATTCCTTTAGCTAAGCCGCTAACAATCGTCAACTTGTGAGCAACCATTTCAGGGATCAATTGGCGTACAACATTGATGCCGTAAACTGAAGCAGATCTGGCACCGACAAAAGACAAACAAGCATCTTCTAATAATCCAATATCTCCTTTATAAAAAAGTAAAACTGGACAATTATAGATTTGCTTCAGATAAAAAGGATACGTAGCATCTAAAATCGTTATAAAATTGTGTTGTGCTTGATATACCTTTAGTTTTTCAGCTTCGTTTGTCCAATAGTCCCAGGATTGCGAAAACAGTCGTTGGTATGTATTGATTTCAGCAATATGAATAATTTCTTCTTTGGAAAAATTGGTCGTATTGTTGTAATTTATTGAAAAATCTAAAACTTTTAACATACCTAAATTGCCGATGCCTTGGCACACTGCTAATTTAAAAAATAACTCTCGTTGCTCTTCATTCATAAAAAAACCTTCCTTTGTAAATACTTGTTATAATAAGTATTCGCAAAAAAAGGCGGTTTGTTTTTTTTAAAGCATATCTTTTATCGGTGCAAACGTTTTTCGATGGATTGCACAAATACCTTGCTCTCTTAATCCATTTAGATGTTCTTTTGTACCATATCCTGCGTTATTTTCAAATCCATACCCCGGATACATTTTAGCATAATCTTCCATCAATCGATCACGAATAACTTTTGCCACAATACTGGCTGCTGCAATCGATACCGAGCGAGCATCCCCTTTGATGATACTTTCTTGCGGGATTTTGACATCCAGTTTCATCGCATCAATCAATAAATAATCTGGAATAAAACTAAGATCTTCTAAAGCGATACTCATAGCAAGTTTGGCAGCTTGATAGATATTGATATCATCGATTTGATTATGATCTACCATGCCAATTCCAATTGAGATAGCTTGGTTTTGGATTTCGTTATATAGTTCATCTCTTTTTTTAGCAGATAGTTTTTTTGAATCATCGACTCCGAGCAACTGAAATTTCTCAGGTAAAATGACCGCAGCAGCAACAACTGGTCCAGCTAAAGGTCCGCGTCCGACTTCGTCAATACCGACAATTAGACGGTGTCCCTGTGCGCGAGCATTCTTTTCAAACTGCTGCATTTCTTCTAGGTGTGCCAGTTCTTTTTCATGACGCTGAATTCTTCGCTCCCATTGTTTTAGGGCCTGTTGAACACCGCTTCGTTCATCTTGCTGCCATTCCTTGATTCGTTCGTCATCTCTTGTATTGATCTCAGTTAATGTTTTTTTTATCTGTTGAATTGACTCAGCTTTCATCTTCTATAGCTCCTAATTCTTCCCAACGATCTAATGTATAGGGTCCCAGCTTACCACTACGAATCTCCTGAATGATCATTTCACTTGCTCGATCATAGTCGTCACGGTATCCACGCTTTTGACTGATCAACATCAACAGCTCAGCTGGCGGTAAAAATGTTTCTTCTTCTGATAGATTGTATCGTTCCGCTAGACGGTCTGGATAAAAACGAGAAAAAAATGAGAGTCCGTATATTGCGAGATCATCCAAATGGAGCAGTTGATCTTTGATTGCTCCTGTCAACGCCAACTTTTTCCCAATTTCTTGATCTTCAAACTTTGGCCATAAAATTCCCGGTGTATCCAACAGTTCTAATTCGGTTCCCGAACGCAGCCACTGTTGACCTTTAGTAACGCCCGGTTTATTCCCTGTCTGAGCGATTTTTTTTCCAACTAGTCGATTCATAAGTGTTGATTTTCCAACATTTGGAATACCGATACACATGGCGCGGATCGCTCTTGGTTTTAATCCTTTTGAACGTTCACGATCTAACTTTTCTTTCAATGCTTTTTTTGCTTCAGGAATAATTTTATTGACTCCTTTATTTTGTTGCGCATTGATAACCAAAGTATGATAACCTTTTTCTTGAAAGTAATGTTGCCACTTCTGATTTTGCTCTTTATCAGCCAAATCGCCTTTATTCAATAATATCAACCGCGGCTTTTGCTGTACAATTTGATCCATCATTGGATTTCTTGACGAAAGCGGCAGCCGAGCATCGATCAACTCAAAAACGATATCGACAAATTTTATTTTTTCTGATACTTCTCTTCTGGCTTTCGCCATATGTCCTGGAAACCATTGTATTGTCATGTTATCACCTATCTTGGTATGAATTTCATATGTGTAAATGGATAGTACACAAACTGTGCTTTTCCTAAAATATATTTACTTTCAACTGCGCCGAAAGAACGACTGTCCTTTGACATCCGCCGATTATCACCGAGCACAAAATAATTATTTTCGGGCAGTTTTTTTTCAGTAATCAGATTGCTTAAATCAAAATTCGTTGTATAAGGGACTGTTTCATGGTCTTTTTTGATATTTTTCTCTAAAAAAGGCTCTGCAACAGGTTTTTCATTTACATAAAGCTGGTCATTTTCATAGCGGATCGCATCTCCTGGTAATCCAACGACACGTTTAATATAGATCGAACCATTTGGCTGCTTGAACACCACTACATCAAAACGCTTGATAGAGGTAAATTTTTCCATTACGATCATGTCACCTTGACTAAGTGTCTTAGCCATAGAATTTCCATCCACTGGTACAGGAATCAAAAAAAAGCCTCTTAAAATAAAAACAAGCACCACAGAGGGAATGAGTAATTTCATAAAGGAAATAAAGTAGCCGATATATTTTTTCTTTTGCTCCATTTTTTCTCTCCTTCCCGTTCATCTATCCTATTATAAAGGAAATAGAGTAAAAAAAGCGACTAATTTAAAGAAAAAAGACTCGTCAAATGAAAAGTCGAGAAAAAGAATATGAAAATGAGGATGAAACAGAGGCGTTATCCCCGAGAAATAAAAAGGGTCTGCTTCTGCCTCACCGTTTATTCGGATTTCAAGTGCCTGAGACATAACTCATAGTAGGATGTCTCAGGCACTCTAACCGCGTCATTTTCCTTATTTTTTTTCAGCTTCTTTTTGTAGTTCTTTGATCCCAACATCATATGCTTGGTCATTGGCAGTGATCATTTTTGCAACTTCTACTTCGATTTGATCAGCTGTTTCATTATCCACTTCTCCTGTAACAGGTAATTGATTATCCGTTTGGATTGCTATGACTGCATTTTTTGTTTCTTCTGAATACTCATTACTTTCAGCGTCAACTTCATACCCCAATGCTTTTAGTAAAGCATTGACATTTTTAACAACAGAAGAAGAATCTCCAACTTTCAGGGTTTTATCTCTGGAAATCGGTGATAGATAGGCATAATCAGGATAATCCGCTTTGATTGTTGGTTTTAAGCCTTTCTCGTGAATCCACTCTCCTTTTGGTGTTAGCCACTTCAACACAGTCAGCTTGATTTCACTCTTATCATTGAAGTTTTTAACGGTTTGAACTGTCCCTTTACCAAAGGTTTTTGTTCCAATGATTTCTTTGTTTCCAGATTCTTTTAAGGCGGCAGCAAAAATCTCAGAAGCACTTGCACTGCCTTCATCTACTAAAACAACTGTTGGTTCATTTACTTTAAAGCCGTCGTCTAAATCAGAAGAAGCCGCATCTTCGCTTGTATTACCGTTTTTATCTTCAAATTTGACAATCGTTTTTCCATCTTCTAAAAACATACTTGCCATTTGTTCTACTTGGTCCAGTAACCCACCTGGATTTTGACGTAGGTCGATCACAAAAGACTTAGCGCCCTCTTTTCTTAATGAGATGATGGCATCTTTCAATTCTTTATACGTATTTTCACCAAAAGAAGATATTTTGATCGAACCAATCGTCGAATCTTTTTTATCTAGTTCTCCTTTGACTGTTTCAAGTGGAATGGTATCTCTTTTGAGTTTTAATTCAAAGGTTTCGGTTCCTCGTACGATCGTTAAGCGAACTTCGGTCCCTTTTTTTCCTCGTATTTTACTGACAACTTCTGTAAGAGTTTTCCCTTTTGTTTCTTCATCATCAACTTTAATGATTTGGTCATTTGCTTTCATGCCGGCCTTAGCAGCAGGAGAGCCTTTAATTGGCGCTTGTGCAACTGTTGGTAGATCATCGGTCATTGTCATAGTGGCTCCGATTCCCTCAAAGCTGCCTGAAATACTTTGATCTAATTCATCTGCTTCCGGTTCATTCAAATAACTGGAGTATGGGTCGTCTAGGGCTTCAGTCATTCCTTTTAATGCACCATCGACCAGTTTTTCTTCGTCGATTTTTCCAACATAGTTCGTTACGATTTCATTGTAAAGATTGTCGACTTTTTTTAACTCGCTGCTTTGTATTGGACGACTCGCCAGTTGTTTTTTATATTGATGATCAAAATAAATGTAACTGCCGCCGCCAACTAGAAACGCGACACAGACGATCGATACTATGTACTGGTAATAAGGCACTTGCCGTTTTTCTTTCATGAGGTCATCTCTTTCTCTAAGTTTATCACTACATCTTTCCCAGTTTAACACGAAAAAAAAGCAAGGAAAAGTCTTCCTTGCTTTTTATTTGTTGTTTTCTAAATATTTTTCCCACAATTCATCAAAAATATGCATATTGCTTATATAATCTACGTTCATTTCTAAGTAACTTGATAGTTCATGATAATCTTCTGACTGTTTAGGAAATTGAATATCCTTTGCGGCATCATTGGCAAACTGACTTTCATCTGTTTTTTTAGGTGCCCTCAATGTCATTAAATAATGATAAAAGCTTCTTCTCATGTATTCACCAATTTTCTTTAATAAAATTTGCTCGATTGGCATGAGCATCTTCGTAACGTTCTGGATCTTTCTGATAAAAATCCTGATGGTACTCTTCTGCTGGATAGAACGTGACAGCTGGCTCTATCGTTGTCACGATCGGTTCAGTGAACCGACCACTTTCAGCTAATGCTTGACGGCTTCTCTCAGCAATCACTTTTTGTTCGTCAGTTGTGTAAAAAATCACGGGACGATAATTGTCTCCACGATCTTCAAATTGACCGAGTGCATCTGTAGGATCTGTTTGCTGCCAATAAATCTCCACTAAACGTTCATAAGGCATACGTTCAGGATCAAACTCGATTTCAACAGCTTCTGTATGTCCAGTTTTATGGCTTAAAACCTGCTCATAAGTTGGATTGGGCACATGACCGCCTGTATAGCCGGAAGTAATTGAAAGAATACCTGGCTGAGTATCAAAGGGCTGGATCATACACCAAAAACAACCTCCAGCAAAAATAGCTTTTTCACTCATGTCTAGTCCTCCTTTTTGTTCGCAGTATCTTTTGGTAAGTATATATTCATTCGAATATCATCATCAACTAAGTTGATTTTTTCGGCCCGAATAAATAGACCATTTTGCATTCTAAATTGATCTAAACGCAATAGGATCGTGCTATCATCTGGATTTACTTCTACCCAGCTTTGTAATTTATAATCTCGCTCAACAAACTTCAATATTTCTTTCATTGGTAAGCCTAATGTTCCAATAGACAGACTCTTTGCTTTTAATTGGACATTGCCATCATCCATCACATACGGATCAAAATACAGGTAAAATTGAATAGGATGACCCAAAACTTCAAACGTCCCATTCAACATCGCTTCATTTTCTAAATAGAACTGATAGGTGATATCTGAATCCTTTTGAAAATCACTAAGATAAAAATCGATCAGTGCATTCACTTGCTTCTTATTCGATTGAATGGAAACTACTGGGGTTCCCTCTTTTTCTACTAGCTCTGGAACAGGTTTATAGTTGGGTTCACGAACTTGAGTAATTCTGATAAACACAAAAGCTAAACTTGCTACGATCGTACCGATCAGAACAAGGAAGGCGATCTTCCAAGGATTTATCGGCTGCTTTTCTTTGGTTGTTTCTTTTCTTCGCTTGGTTTTCTGTTTTTCTTTTTTAGGTGTTTCTGGTTCATTTTTCATTAGTTTCACTCACTTCCTTTTTCCAGCCATTTATCTTTTGTTTTGACCATCTCATCACGAACCGCGCTAGCCATGATTTGATAACCTAAATTATTAGGATGGAAACGATCTTCTTCATACAATGCATTGTTTTTAATATCATGGGTTTCGCTTGATGAAGTTGTCTGATCATCACTAACGATACCAACCTGATCACCAATTCCTTTGTACAATAAATCATTGATTGGGATAAAATATGCATTTTTTTCAGCTTCTACGATCTCTTTTGTTCCATCGTTCCAGTTATCTACAATATCCTGCATCTCTGTAATATCAGGGAAATAAAGATAAAATGGATTGTAAATTCCTAAAACGTAAATAGGTGCATCTGGGTTGTATTTACGAATCTCTGCTAATAATTGTTCTACTTGACCTTGGTATTTTTTTAGTGGTTTTTTAAATGAATCTTGTGTCAAACGAAAAACATCACCTTTAATGACTTTCATTAAATCATTGCCACCAACAGTTAATGAAATCAAATCAGCGGAAGCCAATCCAGCTTGGATATCTTCATTTTTTTTAATTCGTTTCAAAATCTGATCGCTACGATCACCATTTTTACCAAAATTATCTGTTTGAACACCATTCAAATGGTATTCTTCTTGTAAATCATTGGCAACTAATGGAACAAAACCGCCAGAATTGGTTAAATCGCCAATACCTTCAGTTAATGAATCGCCGATTGCAGCATAATGAATCACTTCTTTGACTGCACCTTGTGCCGTTGGCTTAACACCAGTTCCCAAGATCGGTTTAGCTTTAGGGATTGCTATAATCAATAGTAAAAAAACACCGATGACTGTAGCAAAAAATAAGGCAAACCCTTTCCAATTTTTTTGAAAAAATCGTTTCATTGTATCCCTTCCTTTTCAAAAATCAAACGAGGTCATCGTTTTGAACGCTACCTCTGACCTTCACACAAAAAATAGCCGTTATCTGTCATGATACATAAAATTTTGCTAATTTTCTACATTTTTGTATGATTGATTATCAAATAACTAGAAAAAAGTGACTGAGTTATAACTTGTCAAGTTACTCCTCAGTCACGAATCATCTAAAAAAACACAGTGATCGTTTTATTAGACCGTTCTTTTCCTTTATTGGCTAAAATATGATGGTGCAAATAAGCAAAATACCTAATCATTCACCATAGCTTTAGTCTGTATAATACATAATAGCAAAGGCGCCTTTACCCGTATGTGTGGCAATAACTGGATTCGTGTGCAAGACAGGGATATCCATATCTGGAAACAACGCCTGTAAGCCTTCTTTAAAGCCATTAGCTAGTTCTAACCCGTCTGCGTGCGAAATACCTATTTGCTTCACATTTGATAAGTTGCTTAGTTCACTTTTAAGCTCATCAAACCATTTATTGAATGTCTTTAATCCGCGGCCTTTCGCCACTGGAATCAATTCAGTATGTTCAAAATCCATAACCACTTTCATATTGAAAATATTAGACAAAAGACCTGTCGTTCGACTGATTCGACCGCCTTTGACCAAGTTATCTAATGTGGAAATCCCGATAAACAATTTTGTATTTTCTTTAACACGATTGATCTCAGCTAAGATTTCTTGTATGCTCGCCCCGTTTTTAGCAAGCTTTGCTGCTTGAATCACTTGAAACGATAAGCCCTGATCTGTAAAATCACTGTCGATCACTGTAACTTTGCTTGAGCTAAGGTTTCCAGCTTGTCTAGCCGCTTCTACAGTCCCGCTTAACCCTTTTGTCATGTGTATCGAAATAATTTCACTACCATCTGCGCCTAAACGATCGTACAACTCAACAAACTCACCGATCGGCGGTTGACTAGTTTTAGGTAAAGCTTTAGCTGAACCCATCAACTCCATGAAATGCTCACCATCTAAATGATCGTCATCTGCATAAACAACGCCATCAATCATCACAGATAATGGGATCATCTGAATGTCTAGCTCGTCTCGTACACTTTTAAGCATTGTGCAAGAAGAATCCGTCACAACTTTAACATTTGTCATAATTTTATCACTCTTCCTTTAAAAACAACCTCAATTCGTGGTAAAATACTTTTGAGGCTTAAATGTCTGTCTATAGTATAACAGACAAAGAAGTATTTTTCACCAAATTAAAATGAAGGAAGTTGATTTCTTGGAAAAAATAAAATTCTCCAAAAAATACATGATTTTGAATGAAGTACTTAATGCGGTCACCCATGGCATCGGTGCTGGATTGAGTATTGCGGGACTTGTGGTTTTACTCGTTAAAGGCGCACGCTTAGGTTCAGCGGTTCATGTTGTTTCCTATGCAATTTATGGATCGACGTTGATTCTTTTGTTCCTGTCATCGACTTTATTTCATAGTTTGATTTTCACTCGTGCAAAAAAAGTGTTTCAGGTGTTTGATCATAGTTCGATTTTCTTACTTATCGCAGGAAGCTACACACCATTTTGTTTATTAAGTGTGAAGGGCTGGCTTGGTTGGCTATTGTTTGTTTTAATTTGGTTGATGGCAATCAGCGGAGTCGTTTATAAATCCCTGACCCTCCATAAACAAGAAACAGTTAAAAATATCTCTACTGTGATTTACATTATTATGGGGTGGCTTTGCTTGATTGCTGCTAAACCATTATATGCCTCATTAGGTTTTACAGGAACAGCCCTTTTAGTTGCTGGTGGTGTTTCTTATACTTTAGGCGCAGCTTTTTATAGCTTGAAAAGTGTTCGCTTTATGCATGTTGTTTGGCATTTGTTCGTAATGTTAGGTGCCGGCTTTATGTTTTTCTCAATCTTATTTTTCACTTAAAAATCCTAATCTATCAACCTTATTGAATGGTTCATCAAAAAAGCACTTCTTTTTTTAGAAAAAAGGAGTGCTTTTTTGCATTTTTTACTTTACAAACCGAACAAACATTCGTATAATAACTATACAAACGTTTGTTCGATAAAAAATTATGAGGTGATTAAGAATGAAAGCTATTCGTCGTGGCGGGTTATTATTTTTCGTATTGATTGTTGGTATTTTCTTAGGGACGTTAGGATTACGATCCGCTTTACTTATTGTTAGCCCTCTGTTTATTATATGGTTCATGTTATGGGATGAAAAACGGTACACTCACACAAGAAAAAAAAGTGAGCATCAGCATTATGTCTACCGCAAATATCCTTAACATCTGACAATTTTGTCTGATGTAAATGCAAGAAATCGGGTATCTGACTGCTTCTGTCAGATACCCGATTTTTATAGTATTTAATATTCCATTAACGTCACAATTTCATAATCACTGATTTTGTCACGCCCATGAAGATCCATCAACTCGATCAAAAATGCACAGCCGACAACGATTCCTCCAAGGGATTCAATCAGCTCTACTGTAGCTTTGATCGTACCGCCAGTTGCTAATAAATCATCGCAAATCAACACACGTTGTCCTGGCTGGATAGCATCTTTATGCAACGTCAATGTGTCGGTACCATATTCTAGATCATAGGTTACTTCAATTGTTTCACGAGGCAGTTTGCCTTTTTTACGTACAGGGGCAAATCCAACACCTAACTCATAAGCAACTGGACAACCTACGATAAACCCACGTGCTTCTGGTCCTACGACCATGTCGATTCTTTTTTCTTTTGCATAATCAACGATTTGCTTTGTTGCTTCACGATACGCATCTCCATTCGCCATCAATGGTGAAATATCTCTAAAGATAATTCCTTTATCCGGGTAATCGGGAATACTAGCAATATAATCTTTTAAATTCATTTTTGTACGTCCTCCTCATTCCACAGCCATTGTTGTAATGTCTCACGATCGCTGTATAGCAAAAATTCTTCTGTTTTAATTCTTTTTAAGCGAGTTTGATAGACCTTACTCTCCGTCAAGGGATGATTTTCAGGTTCTTCTACTTTTCTTAAAATACCGTTTTCTATTGTAACAAATCCTAGATCAAAAAACACCTGAATCATAAAAATTAATAATTTTTTTTGAATGTTTAAGAATTGCGCAACAGTATCCAACTTATAGCGAACATCAATTTGTTCCTGTTGTCTAACAAATTTATATAGCTGTGCGTATTGTTCTCTGGTTCCCGCACCATTTAGATAGGCTTCCTCTGGTGAGACGCCCATAAGATAAACTCGCTCTATTTTTCCGAGCTGCGTGATTTGTTTGAGCACGGAACGTTCCTCTGGACAGTCAACAAAAACGACCTGTTCTGCATGAGTTACCTTGATTTCATCTAAAATATCATCAATTTGGCTGAATAGTACGTGGTTTACAGCAACATCCTCAATCAGTTTTTGATTGTTTTTATCGAAATAAATGAACAAGGTATTGTTTTTAGGAATTTCTTTTTGGCGATTGTTTTTTCCACGTAAATCAAATAATTGTGTTCCTTCAATAGAAAAATCATTGACCATTAGTTGTGGTTTTTTATTGCCGTTCCACTCATTGACCGATAGTTGACCTGAAACATTTGTCTTCCCCTGACCTAGCTCGTCGATCTGGTTGCCCATTTGAAAAGCGATCGCATCTAGTTTAGCACCGGTTTGGACCAACTGAAATTTAAGATGGCTTTTATCTGCACCGATTTGACGGCTTTCCTCGATTGAGACATCTTCAAATAGAAAGTTTGGGACAGGATTATCTGTGCCAAACGGCGCCAAAATTTTTAATTGTTGGATAAAGGGAAGTGTGGCTTCGTCTACCTTCAAGATTTCATCGATTAACAATTCTTGTCCTTGCGAAAGATCGATTTGATTGGTTTCAAGAAACTCTACCAAATGCTTTTTCATTTTTGGAATATTTTCAACAGACAACGTCATACCAGCCGCCATGTGATGCCCGCCAAAGTGAATAAACTTTTCACGTATTTCATTTAACGCGTCAAATAGATTAAGCGCTGAGACACTTCTGCCAGACCCTTTTGCGCGTTCATTTTGCTCATCAATAGTCAGTACGATTGTTGGTTTGCCAGTCTCTTGCATGATTCTGCCAGCAACAATTCCTAAAACGCCCTCATGCCAGCCTTGTTTTGCAAGAATATGAATGGGATCTGCTGGATCGATCAGCTCAAAGGCTTCTTTGGTAATCGTCGATACGATTTCCTTGCGTTCTTCATTTTGTTGGTTGATACTCGTTGCGATTTGCTGCGCTTCTTCTTCATCGAAGGTTGTCATTAATTCGACACCTGGACTGGCATCGCCCAATCTGCCTAAAGCATTCAACCGCGGACCAATTGTAAATCCTATATTTTCTTCTGTAATGCTTTCTTTTTTTAAATCAGCCAAATGAATTAACATATCTAAACCAATTCGTTCACCTGTTTGGATCATTTCCAAGCCCATTTTCACAAGCACTCGATTTTCATCAGTTAGAGACACTAAATCAGCGATTGTACCGATGGCAACTAAGTCTAGAAATTCAACCGGCAGTTCTCCAAGCAAAGCAGTTGCAACTTTAAATGCTACTCCAACGCCTGCTAAATCACCAAAAGGATAGGCGCCTTGAGGATGCTTAGGATGGATGATCGCAAAAGCATTCGGCAGCTCTGCCGGTAATTCGTGGTGATCTGTAACGATAACATCGATCCCTTGTGCTGTAGCATAGTCGATCGCTTCATGACCAGCAACACCATTATCGACTGTTACGATCAACTGAGTTCCTTGCTCGATCTGCTCTTTGAATACAGATAAATTAGGACCATATCCATGAATAAAACGGTTTGGTAAAAAATAATCCACCTCACCGCCAATCAGCTCAATCGCTTCTTTCATGACGGTAGTACTAGTAATTCCATCGGCATCATAATCTCCATAAACTAAGATTTTCTGACCTTCAGCAACAGCATTTTGTATTCTGGTAATCGCTTTTTCCATATCATGGATCAAAAACGGATCATAAAGATCATTTATCGTTGGACGTAAAAAAGTTTCTAAGACTTCAGCTGATTGAATGCCACGATGCCATAGAATCTGTCCTAATAATGGATTGATTTTTTCATTTGTTAGTATTTCTGAAAACTCTGTCGGCAACTCTTTTTTTTCTTGTAATCGCCATGAATATTTTGCTTTTTTCACGTCACCACTCCTAACCAAGTAATTATACCAAATTCAGCACAAAAACTAAAGAAAGTCTCCCAGCTTTCTCAAAAATAAAAAGTGACGAATACATAACTTCAGCAAGCTATGTACTCATCACTTTGTATCAAATTTACTTACTCATCTTTATTCCTTGGTTTGGTAAAATGATCAACTCGACTTCCAACCGATTCTTGTTCGACAATTGGCTCTGTATCGGTTTGAGTTGCTGCATCATATTTAGCCTGTAAATCAGCCAATTGGTTTTCGTAGCTGCGTTTAACTTTTTCAACTTCTTCTTGTGCCATTTCATCTGTGTCATTTTTGTATGTTTCAATTGTTTTTTCAAGTTCTTTGATTTGTTTCTTTTGGTTCCAAATTGTAGTTGTCGATGTTAATAACCCAATCAAGGCACCAATGATTGCAGAACCTAGAATCGTCAAAATCAATGGTCCAGAAATTTTTGCAAAACCAAAATTAACGGGAACTGATTGACTATTTAAAACGGCAAAAACCACAATAACAAGGACTAACACAAGTCCAATAACCACACGCCACTGATTTTTCATTTGTCTTTCCTCCTATTTCTTATTCAACAAGCCACCTGCTAGAAAGTCTCCTACATGAGGAAATAATGTGTAAAAACGATATGCCCCTTCCATAATACGAGGACGATTAATCTCTCTTTTAAACGTGCCCATTGCATTGACAATTTCTTTTGCTAATGGTTTCGGTTCTAGTACAAAAAGATCCACTGATGCCAAGTAATCTCCTGAAGGATCGGCTTTATCAAAAAATTCCGTTTTGATTGGACCTGGATTAACTGTTGTCACAGCAACTCCTAAAGGCCGCAATTCCAAACGCAGCGCATTAGAGAAGCCTAAAACAGCAAATTTCGTTGCAGAATAAATCGTTGATTTTGCTGTCGCCATCTTACCAGCCATAGAGGCGATGTTGATAATGTGACCCGTCCCTCTTTCTGCCATCTGCAGCGCAGCTTTTTGAGTAAAGACCATCATTCCTAATACATTGACTTCAAACATACTTCTTGCTACCGCTAAGTCTGTGTCTAAAAAGTTTTCAAAGATACCAAAACCAGCGTTATTGACTAACACATCAATCGGTCCTACTTCTGCTTGGATTTTTTCAAAAACAGTATCTACATTTTCTGGATCTGCAATATCTAATTGAAAGGAGTAAGCAGCATTTCCGCTGTATTCTTCACACATTTCTTTGACCTTGCCGATCAAATTGATTCGTCTTGCACAAACAACGACAATTGCGCCTTTCTTAGCTGCTTCATAACAGATTTGTTCGCCTAACCCCGCAGAACCTCCTGTCACAACAACTACTTTATTCGTTAGATCTTGTCCTTTAAACATCATGTTTCCTCCTTATTCCTCTTTAAATGGTATGTCGATGATCTCCATATCTTTTACGATTTTAGTATTGGGGAAAATTTCTTTGGCTTCATTTTCCAGCTGAATAATATCACCTGTTAAATAGCGGGCGCTAATATGCGTCAAAATCAGCTTTTCAACATTCGCTTTTAAAGCAACTTGGGCTGCTTGATGACTAGTCGAATGGAAATACGCTTTCGCCATTTTTTCTTCATCCTTGTTAAAAGTACTTTCATGGACTAAAGTCGTTGCATTTTCAGCTAGCAGAACGCTATTATCCGTTTTTCTCGTATCGCCTAAAATCGTTACGATCCGGCCTTTTTTCCGGTCACCAACATACTCTTTTCCATCGATCACTTGTCCATCCGGTAACTCAACGATTTCTCCTCGCTTAATTTTTCCGTAGATTGGTCCAGAAGGAATATTTAATGCTTTCAGTCGTTCAACCTGCAGTTCGCCCTCATGATCAGCTTCAACGATCCGATAACCAAAGCTAGCAATTCCGTGATCGAGAGGCAAACATGAAACAGTGAATTGTTTATCAGAAAAAACAGTGCCTTCATTGGCAATTTCGATTATTTTCAATTCGTAAGACAACCTCGTTTGTGAGACTTTCAAAGCAGTACGTATAAACGAAGCAATGCCCACAGGCCCATAAACTTCTAAGCGTTCATTTCCTCCTTGAAATGAACGGCTGCTCAATAAGCCTGGCAAACCGAAAATATGATCTCCATGCAAATGAGTAATGAATATTTTCTCAATTTTTCTTGGTCGAATGTTACTTTTCAAAATCTGTAACTGCGTGCCTTCGCCGCAATCAAAAAGCCAAACGGCATTTCTTTCGTCTAATAACTTTAATGCAATACTGCTTACATTACGATGCTTTGCTGGAACCCCAGCTCCTGTACCTAAAAATTGTAATTCCATGGGCTACCTAACTTTCTTTAAACTTCCTCTTTATTTTAGAAGAAAGTCGTTGCTTTAGCAAATAATTTTTATTTTACTGGAAAACGCAGTGTAACTGTCGTTCCTTTAGGTTCAGTATCTGTTATTTCAATTTTCCCTTGATGTTCATCAACGATCCATTTGGCAATCGCCAAACCTATGCCATTTCCACCAGTCTTCCGATTTCTAGACTCTTCACCACGATAAAAGCGTTCAAAAACCGCTGCTTTTTTATCATCAGCAATACCAATACCAGTATCGCTGACTTTGATAATCCACTCTCCGTTTTTCACTGTAGAAAAAACAACGATTCGTTCGCCTGCTATTGTATATTTCAAGGCATTATCCAAAATAATGATCAATAGCTGATGTATTCTCTTTTTATCGAAAATCAGCTGCTGTTCTTCTCCTAAATCGATCGTAAATTGTTTCTCTTCGGCAACGGCTAATTCTTGATAAGGTAGTAAAAGTGTATTTAAAAACAGATTGATTTTTACTGGTTCTTTTTCTAATGTTAAGGAGTTCGAATCTGAACGAGCCAATAGTAATAAGTCACTTGTTAATTGACTTAAGCGCTGAACTTCATCTAAAGACAGAGCAATTGTTTCGGATTCTTCTAAAATCGTGTGGTTTGGTTTGGTAAATAATTTTTCTAATTTCGCTTGAATAATCGCCAGTGGGGTTCTTAATTCATGCGAAGCATTTTCCACAAATTCCTGTTGTTTTTTCCATGATACTAAAATAGGTTTCATAAACCACTTTGAAAGAAGATAACTCAAGCCGATCGATAATAAACCAAAGACGACCATACAAATAATCAAAATCTGCTTAAATCGTTCCACCGTTGCCTTAATAGGATCTGTATTGACCAATAGCTGGATATAAGCAACGTCCTCTTGTCCTTTTACTGCCAAAGTAATGGAACGAAACTGCAAGGAGCGGTCATTGCTGTCTTTAGTTTGGACATTTGTGATTTTGTTTAAATCCTCTGTTGATAATTTCAACTCTTGAAAATCATAGAAACGAGAACCTAGTTCTGTTTCATTTACGATTTCTCCGTCCGCAGACCAAAGGATCACTTGTTGTTGAAAATTATTAGGCGGTGGCGTATCGAATTTACCAAGCGTCTGCGCCTTGTTTTGGAGGGGGCCTTTTTTCATTAGTTGATGCTGTAGAAATTTCTCATCTGTTGAAAGACGTTGCAGATCACTGTCGACAGATTGATAGATCGATGTTTGAAGTAACTGAAAAACAATCAATCCTAAAATCAAAAAAATACTGGCAAAAGAAATCAGATTCATTAAAAAATAGTTGATCCGTTGCTTTTTATTCAACTGCTTATTCATGTGCTTTCTCCTCAGGAACCTCAAAAAGATAGCCCACGTTTCTTAATGTTTTGATCCAGCAATCCAGTCCAAAAGGCTTCAGATTTTTTCTAAGATTGCTCATATAGACTTCAACTACAGTCAATGTCGTATCTGATTGAAAGCCCCAGATTCGATCAAACAACTGATCTTTAGTAATGATCCTGCCACGATTTTGCATGAGATAATGCAACAGCTCAAATTCTTTTCCTTGCAGCGTCAATTCGTTTTCTTTAAAGTGAACTTGACGATTGTCTGGATCTAAGCGTAAATCAGCTACCACCAATTCATTTTTTCCATTCATCCCTAAAGAGCGTCTAGCAAGTGCTTGTACACGCAACAGTAATTCTTCACGATGAAACGGTTTGGTTAAATAGTCATCTCCGCCATTTTTAAAGCCATTGACCTTGTCTTGCAGTCCATCTTTAGCCGTTAAAATCAAGACTGGCGTATAAATATTTTTCTTTCTCAGAGCAGTCAAAACTTCTTCACCGGACATCAACGGCAACATTAAATCTAATACGATCAAGTCATAAATCCCTCTCTCTCCTTCGTAAAGAGCTTCTTCACCATCGTAAACTTGATCGATTTCGCCTAATTCAGATAAAATCTCCAAGATGCTATCTGATAAAATTTCATCATCTTCTACTAAAAGTATTTTTAACATTTACATTCCCACCTTTTTACTCAAAAAAAGAAGACGGAAAGCAACAGCCTTTGTGTCACGTCTTCTTTATGCACTATGTATTTACAGACATCCTATACCTATTGACAAAACGCAAATGAAGCACAAACAAGCATCGACTTCATTTGCCATTTTTTCAAAGAGGATGAGACAGAAGACATCGCTTCTGTTCTCACCATTTATCCGAATTCTATGTGAGCGGGATATGACTCAAAGCATTATGTCCCACTCAGAGATCATTCATTCAAGTATCAATTCTCTGTTTTTTCATTTGATCCTTGCTTTTTGTTTTGCCAAGATTTCTCTGCGGAATCTTTCGTTTCTTTTTCAACAGCTTTTGCATCAGAAATTTCTTTTTCTACATCTTCAAAATCTAAGCGGGTAATTTCGCCGCCTAGTTCATTCATGATCAAGTGATTCAACGGACGATTGTCTTCTTCATCAGCAATCAAGATCAAACCTGTTTCACCTTCACCGATTTGTTTCGTCACATGCTCGAAGACTGTTTGAGCTCCTTGAATTTCTTTTGCATCTTGGGTTGCACCTAAAAGGCTTCCGGCAAACCAGCCGAGTAAAATCCCCAAGGGGCCACCTAAAATCCCAATCAGCATCCCGATCATACTATTTTTTGAGGTATGATCATTGCCGGTGAAATCAAGAAAATCGTCGATTTTAAACTGATGGACACCATCATTAACATGCGTAACCACAGCCATCTGTTCTCCTTTGATTTGTTTTTCCACATATAATTTTTTTATTTCTGAAAATGCTTGATACGCTTGACTTTCTACTTCAAAATGCATAATGATCACTCTTTTTGACATCGTATCCACCTCATTTTGTTTGATGTTTCTATTTTAGCAATAAAGTAGGTCATAAAGCAATGAAAATCAATTACATCGGGGGCTGACCGCCGCTGGGTCCGCCCATTTGATTGCCGCTGACCACATTTCCTGATTGATCTACTGAGGTTGGGATATCATCAATAGAAATCGTCGCTAGTTCGGTTCCGTTTGTATACGTGCCATCAGAGAATAGACCATTTTTCTTGGTGCCAGTATCTTCTCCACCTGAAGATAACGTCACCTTTTCTCCAACTTTCAGTTTTGGTGAGCTAATCGCGATATGAGAAAAATCTTTATCTGGTGCGATTGTAAGAATGGTTTCACCTGCTTCATTTTTTAAATTGATCACCGTCCCTGCTTTTTGTGTTTCATCAAAATAGATACTGAGACTTGCTTGTGAGGAAGAGTCACTCGCGCTCATCGCCATACCGGAACTTCCACTAGCTGCAAACGTACCCCCTTCTATTGTAAACGTGCCATCATAATCTAACGCAGCATTTCCGCCATCAAGCGGGCCGTTAACAAGAAGCGTGCCGCCAGTCATACGAACATCTCCATTACTATCGATACCATCTCCATCCGCATCGACAAAAACTGTTCCTCCAGAGATTTCAATGAATTTCGTACTGTCTCCACCACCGCCTGGTTCACCAAAGGAATCTGCACCAAAAGGTCCTTCTTGTGCTGCTTCATCAGTGCTTCCACCAGCGGCATTGATTCCGTCATCTGATGCTTTCACAGAAATGTCTCCATCTTTGATAGTTACTGTAGCGCCTTCTAAGCCTTCGTAAGACTGACCGACAGTTATTTTTCCATTGTTGATCAGCAAATCTGTATCTGCATGTATCCCATCATCGCCACTAGTTAATAAAAATGTACCATTGTTGATCGTTACTTTGCCATTAGAGTGAATACCGTCATCTGCTGTGTTCAACTCAAAGCTACCATCATCGATAAGAATATTTCCGGAAGCTTTTAAACCTTTATAACTTGCCGTCGTATCAATAGATGAATCGTCATAGCCATTCGCAGTTTGAATTTTTACTTCGGCTGTCGCTATGGACAAATTGGTTTCAGCTTGAATCCCATCATTCCCAGATTGAATAGTAAAACTTCCTCCATCAATAGCAACCCAGCCTTTCTCAGCATCAGTTGCATTATTTGCTTGAATACCGTCTCCTTCAGTTGTTTTTAAGGTAAATGTACCCTCTGCGATCGAAACAGAATCTTTCCCTTTTAATGCATTATTTTTAGCTGTTACATTGACGGTGCCGTTCGTAATAACTAAGTCGTCCTTACTGCGAATCCCATTACTATAGTTTCCTGATACAGTTAGTGTACCAGAGCCATTGATCGTTAAATCATCTTTACTAAAAAAAGCAGCATCTGGTTCTGTAACATCGGCAGAAGAAAACGTATAATCTGTGCCATCAGATAAATTATTTTTTGAACCTTCCGCTAATGTTGTGATTACTTTTTTTGCCTGCTCAACGTAAATTGCTGAAGAAGAATCGTTGGTAATCGTAACATTGTTCAACACTAAACGAACAACTTCGTCTTTAGCACTAATCTTTATTTGACCTTGATAATCGCCTGATAAAATGTACGTGCCCCCAGCAGTGATCGAGATAACGCCATCTTTTTCAGTGGCTCCTGTGCCGTCGATTTTGCTGCTTGACTGATTTAAATTTATTTTTGTAGCGTTATCTTCCTCGTAGCTCTCATCAAAATCTGCTTCATCATAAGAACCATATTCATTTGCAGCAGTTTTCTTTGTCTGTGCAACCGCACTAGTAGACACTTGGGTTGTACTAGCCTTCGTTGTCTTTTCAGCATTTGATCCTTCTTGACTGCAACCACTGATAGCTAATAGAACGAATGCCAATAATGCTATGTTTAAGCGACTTTTTTTCATCTATTTCACCTACAATTCTTCTCTATTTGTGGATACTTTTCCGGAAATGATCGTTAAGTTCCCATTTCTGACACGCATTGCATCCATTAATTCTTTTTCTGTTCCACTATCTTTTAACGTAACCCGGTAACGTAATTCATACAGGCTACCCATATTCGTCGTTTTAACTGAATCCAGAGTAGCCGAGTAGGCATATTCATGAAATAGATCATCAAATAAACCAGGGTAATCTAAGTCTTCCGGAATCGTGATTTTTATTTCTCTTTCTGCCACCTTTTGTTTTTCACCAAAATGAAGTGTGTTAAGTAGTAATAAGAAAAGAGCAATAATAACAGAAAAAAGTGCGATATACCCAACAAAGCCCATGCCTGTTGCCAAACCAATACCCATTGACCAAAAAATACTAGTGATCTCTCTTGCACCACCGGCTACCGAACGGAATCTAATCAAACTAAATGCACCTAAAACAGCTACACCTGTTCCTAAATTCCCATTGACAAGCATAATAACCAGCTGAACTAAGACAGGCAAAACGGCTAATGTGATGACAAAATTTTTACTGTATACATTTCTGTACATGTGTACACATGCGACTAAAAGACCTAATACAACAGAAGTAACAATGCAAACAAGCAGTTGTTTATACGATAAATCTACAGAACTTTCCACTAACAAACTAGACAACATGATAAAAATCCTCCTTGTGGTATAAATAACGCTGATAGGCTTGAGCATATTTGGAAAATGAACTTGGATAAATATCCAAATCTGCTAAAATTTCAGAAAACCATAACGGGTATGCGCCTAATGCTTTTACCTCCATCAATACATCGATTTCTGGTGCTACCTTTTCTCCATAATCTGATAAATTTTCTTGATAGAATCGTTCTTCTCTATAGCGAATATTGAAGTCAAACGTTACTCGAAACTCTTCATCTTCTGCTGCAAACAACGCGCGCCGATCATAAGCAATCATTACCTTAGGCTCCAATCTCTTTCTGGCAAAAAGCCAGTCGATTTCTTGTTTGATTTGCTGATCTTTTGCACTGACCAGTTTAAAAGAATGTGGATGTTGAAGGTATTTTTTGGCTGACTGATAAGACAAGGCAATACGGCGTTTGTAAACAACGCCCTGTACTTTCTTTTTTATTTCTAAAAATACATTAGAAGATTCAGTGGGAATGCCATAGCTTCTAATTCTAAACTTTTCCTTATATGCAGGCTTAGCAATAGAATGCCTGATCATTTCGTAATCATGAGTATCAAAATAGACAGACATGATCGTATGTAGTCCGTATTCATCCTCTTGCATATGAGGGAATAACTTCTCTCTTAATTTATGGTATGTTTCATTAGACAATGCATATTTTTTTTCTTTTCTTTGAAAACTATTTTTTAGCTTGACCATATTCATCTCTCCTTTGACTAAACACATAGTAATCAATGAAACATAAACAAAGCTTAAAGGAGTCAAAAAATAGTTTTACACCAAAAAAAGCGTGAGTGAGATATGACTCTTCGAGTCATATCTCACTCACGTGGAATCCTTATAAACGACGGTGGGAGCAGAAGCGATCCCTTCTGTCCTATCCTCACCCAGTATCTGAATAAGTTTCATTCCTGTGACAACACTGAAAATTTCAGTATAGCTGTTATTCATCTCACTGATTTGTTTTAAACAACGAGTGTCCGTTCATTACTAAAAACTTCATATCTTTTTTCTACAACGATTTCTTCTAGTATTTCAACGAGTGTATAAACCTCTTCATACGTATTATACAACGCGATAGGAGCCAGACGGATCACATTTGGTTCTCTGAAATCTGGAATCACATTCGCTTCTTTCAATGCTTTACAAATTCTGTAAGCTTCTTTGTGCTCTAAACAAACATGTCCTCCTCTACGATGATCTTCGCGAGGGTTCCCCACACTAAAGCCATAACGCTCCAATTTTTCGTCAATCAGATACATCAGATACGCAGTAATCAAAAGTGATTTTTCCCGAATGTTTTTCATTCCTACTTCATTAAAAATATTCAAGGTACCTTCTAAGGGCGCCATCGCTAAAAAGCTCGGCGAACCAATTTGCCAACCGCTTGCATCTTGCTGATGCTCAAACTGTTGTTTTAGTTCAAACTGTGTATCATCCTTGTTGCCCCACCAGCCAGCAAGTCCTGGAGTTTCATTAAAATGTTTTCTATTCATATACAATCCTGCAATCGAACCTGGTCCTGCCGATAGATATTTATACGTACACCAAACCGCAAAATCCGGCTGAATATCTTTAAAATCCATCGGAATAGCACCGATCGCATGACATAAATCCCAACCGATTAAAATCCCTCTTTCATGGGCTGCTTCTGTAACACGTTTCATATCAATTATTTGAGAGCTTCTGTATAAAACTGTAGGCAGTAGAATAAGTGCTACATCGTCTGTCATAGCATTGATCACGGCTGTCTCATCAATCAAACGTCCATCTAAACTTTCAACTACTTTTACAGCATCGTTTGGTTCATAACCATGAAGACGGACCTGACTGTCTACGGCATAACGATCGGTAGGGAAATTTAAATCATCCACTAAAATTTTATACCGTTTTTTTGTTGGCTTGTATAATGTACTGATACATTGATGGATATTTGTTGTGGTACTTCCTGTAATCACAATTTCATCTGGATATGCATTAATCAGCGGTGCCGATAATTCACCCAATTTCCCTGCATAATGAAATAGACCATCCCATAATTTGATGCCTTCATTTTTCCAAATATCCAGCATATTTTGTAAGGCCTTTTCTGCATCTTTAGAAGCTAAGCCCAAAGAATTGCCGTCCATATAGATTTCATTTGGTTGTACATAAAATCGTTCTCTAATCGCTTTAAGCGGATCCTGTTCGTCCAGCCATTGTGCATATGCACGATCTTCTTGAAATGTATTATTCATCATTTTCACCATTCCTCTTCTCTTCTTCGATACTGCTCAGAAAACAATCTAACTGCAAATTTCTAAGTAAAAATACTTGTTTTATTTCGTTTGACAAAACTGAACACGGCTAAAAGAGCAATCGCACCAAGACCACTCAATAGAATAATTGCGCTTGTCCACGATTGTGTTTTTTCAGTCAGTCCAGTGACTAAAGGAGTTCCTATAAAAATTCCGATATAATAAAATAGATTGATAAATGAAATACTGGCTCCTATCAGCTGTTTTTGTTCAATTACCTTAGGCGCCAAAATCATCACACATGAGGAAGCCAAACTGGCTCCAGCCGATAAGGCAAACGACTGTCCAATAATCGTCCATTCATTTGATAAAAAGCCTGCCCAGATTGTTGCAAGAAACAATGAAAAAAAGGCCCCGACAATAACAGCAACTCCTTTTTTCGTTTTATCGATCAAATAACCTGCTAAAGCGCCAAAAGGAATGCCAAACAATCCAAAGTAACCTGTATATTGATTTGCTGACACCTCTGATAGTCCATATAATTGTGTATAAATCAATGGATATAGGTTGATGAAAGTAAAAAGAATAAAAGCTAGACAGCCTTGTGCTAATGCTAAAAACCATATCAATCTATTTCTTAACGCTTTTCTTATTCCAATTCGCTCTTTTTGAGAACTGTCCTCAATTTCGCTGGGCGGTTCATCAAATAAAAACAAATATAAAAGCAATAAGCAGATGGAAATTCCTGCAATCAACAGCCACGGAGATCGCAAACCATAAGCTTGCGTCATTGGTTTGAAAAAATTCATAGCCAACATTGACCCTAATGCCGAGAACGTTCCCCAAACACCTGTTGCAATGCCACTTTTTCCGCCCTTAAACCAAAAATTGATCAAAACGATTCCTACCATGATAATCATTGAAAATGAAATACCTTCTACTATTCTAGAAAGGAACAAAGAAAAAAAATGTGTAGAAAAAAAGCCCCAAAGATTACCTACTGCTAAACAACACATCAAACCAACAAGTAACTTCTTGGCACCAAAACGTGAAACTAAAGCGCCGCCAGGGATCGCTAAAAAAATACCAGATACTGTAAAAACAGACATCAGCCACGAAACAAGTGATAGAGGAATCCCAAGTTCCTGCCCTAGCTCATTTTGAATAGGAACCAATTTCAACTGACTTAATGAAACCACTACACCACCCAAATACAACAACAAAAATTTTATCCATTTGTTCCTTACCATCAAGAACACTCCTTTTTGGCTCCTTTTTTGATTGAAGAAACAATCCTTTTACTAGTAAAATGGTCAAACCACCTCAAGATAGCCTAATCATAACGGAATTCTTGATTTTTTGTATATAGAAATCTGAACAAAACAAAAGCAGATTCTTTTCAAAGCAAAGAAGATAGAAGACATTTTTTTACAATGTGGAATAAGACTAACTATCTCATCTCTTGTTTTTTAAACATCTAATACAAAAATATCTAGAAAAACGATGGTTTATCCACTATAATGAATGTACAAAATAAATCACACTATAGAACAAGGAGATGAAGCAATGGACACAATCGATCAAAAACTATTACAAATCCTGCATGAAAATTCCCGCATTTCAATTGTTGATATTTCACGAAAAATAAATTTGAGTCGTCCAAGCGTAAAAGAAAGAATCGACAAATTAGTTGAGAAAGGCACGATAAAAAGTTTCACGATTCAAACTAACTTAAATTCCCTCAACGAATCGATTACTTTTTTTAGCGAATTAAGTCAGGTCAGTCTCTCTATGGAAAAAATCATTCCTCTACTAAAAAACACCCAACAAGTAAATGAGGTCCACATTATCAGCGGAGAAGTGAATTATTTAGTAAAGGCGACAGTAACCAATACGTCAGAAATGAAAGATTTACTTTCAAAGTGGATGGTCTTTGCAAAAGTCAAAAGCTCAATCATCCTTGATACGCCGATTGAAAACCAGTTTCATTTTAACATTGAAGACTGACACCTGAAACTAGTGTAACCAAAGAGGAATACTGATAGAAATAAAAAAAAGCCGATCAATGATCAGCTTTTTTCTCAATTATTATTCAACAAATTCAAACTCAAATTCAGCGATTCTGACAATGTCACCATCTTTTGCTCCGCGTGCTCGTAATGCTTCATCCACACCCATTCCACGCAATTGACGTGCAAAGCGCATCACACTTTCATCATGTTCAAAATTGGTCATTTGGAATAGTTTTTCTAATGATTCTCCTGATAAGATCCAAGTAGCATCTGAATCACGATCGATGCTAAACTGCGGACCTTCCGCTTGAAAGCCATAATGAACAGTATCTTCAACGATCTCCTCTTCATATAATGGAAACTCAGGGGTCACATCTAATAAATCAGCAGTCGCATTTAACAAAGGATCGATTCCTTTGCGCGAAATACCAGAAATTGGGAAAATCAGTAAATGATCGGCATACTCATCTGTTCGCTCTTTTTCGATCTGCTCTTTAAACTTTTTCAAATTCTCTTCGGCTTCAGGCATATCCATCTTATTCGCAACAATAATTTGCGGACGCTCCATTAAACGCAGATTATGTGAAGCCAGTTCTTTATTGATAGCTAAATAATCTTCATATGGATCACGGCCTTCCATTCCACTCATATCGATTACATGGAGAATAACTCTTGTTCGTTCGATATGACGTAAAAACTGCGTTCCTAAACCGACACCTTGTGAAGCTCCTTCGATCAATCCTGGTAAATCAGCTGCCGCAAAACTACGACCATCACTTGTTGAAACCATTCCAAGGTTTGGCACCAAAGTCGTAAAATGATAGGCACCGATTTTAGGACGTGCAGAAGAAATAACTGAAAGTAATGTAGACTTACCCACTGATGGGAAACCAACTAAGCCGACATCTGCTAAGACTTTTAATTCCAGCTCGATTCGTCTTTCCTGTCCCGGTTCACCATTTTCAGCGATTTCCGGTGCTGGATTTTTAGCTGAAGCAAAACGGATATTGCCACGACCGCCACGGCCGCCTTTAGCTACTGTCAAAGTTTGACCATTCTCAATCAGATCACCAATCAACACTCCTGTGTCAGCATCACGGACAGTTGTACCAGGTGGAACCTTAACAAAGGTATCCTCAGAGCCGCGACCATGCATACCTTTACTCATACCGTTTTCTCCCGGCTGAGCTTTAAAGTGACGATTGAAACGGAAATCCATCAACGTCCGTAAACCCTCTTCGACAATCAGAATCACATCACCACCGCGACCACCGTCTCCACCAGCTGGTCCGCCGTCTGGTACATATTTTTCTCTACGAAAAGCAACCATTCCGTCTCCGCCTTTACCAGCTTTAACATCGATCGTTACTTGATCTAAAAACATGGACATAATTTGTCCTCCTATTCTTAAAGAAGTTGAGACAAAATCAGTTGCGTTGAAAACAGCTTCTTCTATCTCACCATTTATTTGGATTTAACTAGTCATCACAAAACACTTATTAAGTTTTGCTACTCTTTTCAAGAGCAAATGCTGTTTGAAAGCCTTTCTTATTGTAA
Source organism: Enterococcus termitis (assembly GCF_001730305.1). Lineage (GTDB taxonomy): Bacteria > Bacillota > Bacilli > Lactobacillales > Enterococcaceae > Enterococcus_L > Enterococcus_L termitis. The sequence continues at coordinate 149,762 of NZ_MIJY01000046.1, read as the reverse complement.
AGGTTAATGCTGGATTTGTCTAGCCAAATTCGTCAATATGAGCGGAAATTAACGATTGTTGAAGACATGGAGATACTTGCTTTCACTATTTTCACATCATTAAAATAAATAAAATGAAAAACAATATTTTTGACAAAAATCGAAAAGGCGTTCATGCTACAAGTATAGCGTTGAGAATCTTTTATTTATAAAAAGGTTCGATCCTGTCTATTGCTGATACGTCTTTTGAACGAATACGTGCAGCAATTGATTTCATTAAGTCGTAGGTTTTGTATAAACGGTAAGTGGCTATTAAAAAATTTTGAGTAGTCCCTAGCCTTAATTATCAAAGGAGGAAATTTAGCATGACAGTAAAAGTAGGTATTAATGGTTTTGGTCGTATCGGACGTCTCGCATTTCGTCGTATCAAAGAAGTTTCTGATGATATTGAGGTAGTAGCGATTAATGATTTGACTAGTCCGACAATGTTAGCACAATTATTGCAGTTCGATTCTACACACGGAACGTATCCAGGAACTGTAACTGCGACAGATGATTCAATCGTCGTTGATGGTCAAGAAACAAAAGTTTATGCAGAAGCTGATGCCAGTAAATTAAAATGGGTAGAAGAAAATGGTGTAGATATTGTATTGGAATGTACTGGATTTTACACTTCTAAAGATAAAGCACAAGCTCATTTAGATGCAGGTGTAAAACGTGTCGTGATTTCTGCTCCTGCCGGAGATATGAAAACGATCGTATATAACGTAAATGATGACACCTTGACTCCTGATGATAAAATCATTTCAGCAGGCTCTTGTACAACGAACTGTTTAGCTCCAATGGCTTATTTCTTAAATAATGAATTTGGTATCGAAGTCGGAACTATGACAACTGTTCACGCCTATACCTCTACGCAAATGTTGTTAGATGGACCTGTTAAAGGCGGCAATTTACGTGCGGCGCGTTCAGCAGCAGATAATACGATTCCCCACTCAACTGGAGCTGCTAAAGCAATCGGTTTAGTTATTCCAGAATTAAATGGAAAATTACAAGGTCATGCCCAACGTGTCCCAGTAGTAGATGGATCATTAACAGAATTAGTATCAATATTAAAAACAAAGGTAACCGCTGATCAAGTAAATGAAGCGATCAAAAAACATACAGTTGATAACCCATCATTTGGTTATGATGATCGTGAAATTGTTTCTGGTGACGTGATAGGTACAACCGAAGGCTCGATCTTTGACCCTACTCAAACCGAAGTAACTTCAGCTGGAGAATTCCAGTTAGTCAAAACAGTCGCTTGGTATGACAATGAATATGGTTTCACTTGTCAAATGATTCGTCTATTAGAAAAATTCGCAAACCAATAAAGAAGAACATTTCAATAAAAAAAGGAGGCTGAGACAAAAGCGTTTAGCTCCAAGAAATAAGAAGTAATTCACGAAAATTGCTCTTCAAATTTTTGTGAATTTCGGCTTATTTCCGAAGGAGCTGCTTTTTTCTCGCCGTTTATTTGGGTTTAGAGAGCGAAACAAAACGGATTTTCAGTTTTGTCCCGCTCTCTGTTCATTTAATTAACTATTTTCTGCAATATATTCGACTAAACGCTCTGTTTCAGCCCAACCTAAGCACGGATCAGTAATCGATTGACCAAACACTTTACCATTGGCTTCTTGACGCCCATTTTCGAGAAAGCTTTCGATCATGAAACCACGTACCCATTGCTTCATATCATCATTCCACGAGCGATTGATTAAGGTTTCTTTCACAATTCTGACTTGCTCTTTATATTGCTTGCCAGAGTTATCGTGATTCGTGTCAATCACGATGAATGGATTTTTGTATTGACCTGATTTATAGTGCTCAACAACCTTTAACAAATCCTCGTAATGATAATTAGGCAAGTTTTCACCATACTCATTTAATCCGCCGCGTAAAACAACGTGAGCTAATGGATTAGCACTTGATTCTACTTCCATTCCGTTAAAGATGAATTCTTGTTTTTGCTGTGCAGCATATAAAGAATTGAATAACACTTTTAAATTACCACTCGTTGGATTTTTCATACCCGTCGGCTGATCGATCCCGCTGGCAACGAACCGATGTTGCTGATCCTCAACTGAACGCGCCCCCACTGCAATATAGCTAACTAGATCCTCGACAAACTCTAAATTCTCAGGATATAGCATTTCATCTGCTGTAGTTAAGCTAGTTTCGCTGATTACTCGGTTGTGCAGACTACGAACTGCGGCGATCCCTTGAATCAAGTTGCTTTCACCTTCAGGATTTTGTTGGTGAAGAAGCCCTTTATACCCATCTCCATTGGTTCTAGGTTTATTGGTATAAACTCGCGGAACCATAAATACCTTGTCTTGCACTCGTTCTTGTAATTTTGCTAAACGTGTGACATATTCCATCACTGCGTCTTCATCATGAGCGGAACAAGGACCAATCAATAATAATATTTTTTGACTTTTTCCTTCAATAATATTTTTTAACTCCTGATCCCGAATGGCTTTCTTTTCTGCTTGCTGCGTTGTTAATTTCGATAATGATTTTACTTGTGCAAAATCGATCGGCTGACTCAATGCTTTAAAACTCATAGGATGACTCCCCCTTCATTTTTCTACTACCCAAACAATAAAAAAAGCCCCGCCTTTTCATTTCTGAAAAGGACGAGACTCAAAAACTCGTGTTACCACCTTTGTTTACAATCAGTTCACACTCATTGCCTTAATAGGTACAATCTTAACTATACCCTGGCACAATAACGGGTGCGCAATAACCGTCACAGCCTACTTCATTCGGTGTGAAGTTCAAAGAGGAATTCAGATACATCAGGTTTGTGCGCCTCTCAACAACCGGCAACTTTCTGTACACCTAGTGTGTCTTACTAGTTCTTATCGATACTTTTATTGTTTATTGAAGCTATTGTATGAGATTATGTGGGTATTGTCAATCATTTTTTTAATAAATAAAAAAAGACAAAACAAATGCATTCCTAAAAATAACATTCGTTCTGTCTTTTTCTCTAGTTTTTTGATTGGTTTTTCTTCGTTTGTTGGCAGTTTTCGCAAATGCCGTGAAACGTCAATCGGTGATCTTTCACCATAAAATGATAGCGCTGTTCAATCACCTGTTCCACTTCACCTAAAAGATCTTCTTCTACTTCTTCAATGTTCCCACATTCCAAGCACAATAGATGATGATGAAAATGTTTTGCCCCTTCTTTTCGTAAGTCATAACGAGCTAATCCATCATTAAAACTTACTTTGTCGACGACTTTTAAGTCAGTTAAAATTTCTAGTGTACGATAAACAGTTGCTAATCCAATTTCCGGGCTTTTTTGTTTAACTAAAAAATAGATCTCTTCTGCTGATAAATGATCTTTTTCATTTTCCAGTAAAACCAAAACTGTTGCTTCTCGTTGAGGCGTCAGTTTAAAACCAGATTCATGTAATTGTTGTTTTGTTTTCTTTAAAGCAGCAGTTGAATCCATACTCGCAGCCCCTTATTTAGAATAATTATAAACTAGCTCAATATTCTCTAGTTTTAAATTATAATTAGTATAAAATAACTCCGAAATATTTGCAAGTGATTCTCAATTAGAATCAAAAAAGATTTATTTTTCTAAATCTGTTTCCTCTTTAGCTGGAAGTAAAAAAGTGTAGCCGGCTTCCTGCTTGATTTTACCTTGCTTTAATAAATTGCCGATTGCCCGTTTAAATTGAGCTTTACTGATGCCAAATGTTTGCTTGATTGTTTCTGGATCTGATTTATCTGTAAAAGGAATTTTGTGCTCTGACTCTCGTTCTAAGAAGGTCAAAATCATTGCAGCATCATCACTGATCACTTCATACCCACGAGGTTTTAATGACAAGTTTAAAACACCGTCCGGTCGCACACCGATCACACGGCCATTAATTTTTTCACCTAAACGAGGTTCTTGATAGCGTTCTGAAGGGTGAATAAAGCCAATATAAAAATCATCTGTCAAAACAAAGGTCCCAGCCATTTTTAAGCGATAAACAGTTCCTGTAATATTTTTATTTTTTATCTCTTCTGTTGCTGGTTTAGCCATTGCTTTGAAAAGTTTTTCATCCGCCAGTTCACCCCAAATACGATCTTTAGCATCAACTTTTAATGCAACCATCAACTGATCCTCTTTTTTAGGCCATAATTCGCGCATAACAGGCAGCTCATCCAAAGAGACGACAACATCCTTATCCTTCAAGCCGATGTCCACAAACGCCCCTAGATCTCTTCTGGTGCCCGTAACAGTTCCAAAAGCAAATTGACCGATTCGAGCAGCAGGAATAATCGTTGTCATTTCAGGCTCTTGCTTTTGATTTAAATAACCGAATCCTTCAACAGCTTCTCCGATTTCATGGTGACCTTCTTCTTTCGCCAAACGAAAAGTTATCCCATTTTTTTGTAAAAAGTAATATCCGTCATTCTCATCGATCACTAATGCGGTAAACACGTTCGCTAATAATTCATTCATATTTTTCTCCTTCTGGCTTTAGCCTAAAAAAATGCGTAATACAGCAATCGTAACGATACCGACCACGACTGTTTTCATCAAATCTTTGGTGCGAATCGCTACAAGTAAGGTCGGAATACAGCTGATTGCCTCTAATAGTTTTAATTTTGGAAATCCTGATGTTTGAGCTTCTAAAATACTCTGAAATAAAAGCGCCGTCAAGATACATATAGGAATAAACGATAAAAATCGTAAAAACCATTTCGGAAAATCGACCCGTTTGGAAATAAGAAAGGGAATGATTCGAGGAATCCACGTGACTAAAGAACAACCTAGAATGGTCAGCAACACATAATTATTCATCACGATAATTCACCACCCCAACGGTACAACCTAATAAAGTTGAAAATAACACTGAAAGCTCTGGCGAAAAAAAGCCCATGAAAAAATACAGTGACAGGCAAACTGTCCCAAGAACGATCAACGTTTCTTTTGTATGTTTTTTGATTGGATCATCGAGCTGTAAAATAAATAGCCCTGCAAACATCGCAACTAAGGCAAAGTCTAATCCGAGCAAATATGGATCAGGAATCCAGGTGCCTAATAAACCGCCAATAATCGTTGAAAGGATCCAAGCCAAATAAGCGGTAATGTTCAATCCGTGTGTCCAAGCAGATGAGACTCGTTGCCCATTAGTCAATGCTGACATCAATACACCATAGGACTCATCTGTTAAAAGCGTGCCAATACCAATACTTGTAATTAAAGGTTCCTGCTTAAAGTATGGCGCAACAGACATGCTCATCAGAAAATGGCGCAAATTCACTAAAAAAGTGGTAAAAATAATGGCTGAAACTGGTGAATGAATGGCAAGCATTCCACAAATGATAAACTGAGCACCGCCAGCATATACTAAAATGGACATCAAAGCAATCTCAAGTATTGATAACCCAACATTTTTGCCAACAACTCCAGCGGCAATCCCGATGCCTAAATAACCCAAAATCGTTGGTATACACGCCCTGACTCCTTCTTTGAACGTTGTGTATTCTTTCTCCATACTCTTTCTCCCTTGCGATTCGATCATTATCAATCTTTTTTATAATCAATAACAACCAAACTAATTCTACGCACAGACTCTCTAGCAAAACGTAAACTTAACCCCTTCTTGTAACAACCTTTTATGATTCTTTTGCTCTCAAACTAGAAGGAAAACGAGACAAAAGTGCAAAGACCTTTGTCTCATTTGCTTTCATTTTTAGAAGCATTTCTTATCTTCCAGCGTTTCTTGAAGCATTCCCCTTGAACCAACCAGTTTTAGCATTGATCGTAACCAAATATTGTCCGTCTCCGCCATAAAGATTATAATAACCTTCACCATTAATGATTCTTGCTGGCTGTAAAGAGTAATTGCCAGCAGTAATGTAGCCACGCTCAATACAAGTTGCAATAACCTTATCTTGTACGCCAGGCGCCCAGCTCCATGCAGGATTACTCATGTCACTTAAATCACTTGGATTCGCTGAATAAACTGGATCAGTATAGACACCGTCAGCATTAGCAGGTGAAAAAGTACTTGCATCTGGCTGTACCCCAGTTGTTGTCTGTCCTACATTCCCTTGATTATCGTAACCAGTCGTACCGGTTGCCGTTTGGTTTGCTTGCTGATCATTGATCGCTTGTTGTTGTGCGGCATTCGCTGCTTCTGCATCAGTTAACGCTTGATCTGCCTTTGTTAATGATTCTGTTAAAGGCTTACGTAAAGATTCACTTTTGACTTTGTCGACTTCGGTTTTGGCTGCATTATATGTTTCTCTAGACAACGCTTCAGTTAATTGATTGTCTTTATAAATCACTTCTACGGCAACTTTGGCCTTTTGTAATTGATCATATTGTGTCATCGCTTGATCGATTCCCTGATTGATCAGCTTGTCAAAGTCGTCCTTTTCAGCTCTTTTGGTGACTTCTACTTTTTTGTCAGCTTTGATCGCCGCATCATTGAGTTTGTTTCCAGAAATAATCGGTTCTGAAAATAGTTCATTGACCTGCGTAATCGCTGTTTGCTTAGTTGCTACTTTCTCATATAATGTGTCTAATTTTTTATAGTCGCTATCCTCTTTTAACGTATCTAAATTTTCTTTGATTGTTTTTAGACTGACGTTGACCATTTCAGGTTTGATAAAAACTTGTTTGTCATCCGTAAAATAACTGTTCAACTCTTTTTCTGTTTGAGCAGCCAGTTTTTCCTGTTGTCCAGAAACTTGTGTTGTACCAGACGTTTTTTTCTGTGTCTGATTATAGGCAAACCAAGAGCCGCCTGCTAGTACAACAACTGCTGCTAAAATGATAGACATTTTTTTATAATTTTTATTTTTTTGATTGTTTGTCGGCTCGGAAATTGACTCATTTGTACTAGGTGAAGCTGCTGGTTTTTCAAACTGATTTTTAGCAGGTGCTTCATCGCCTCCCTCTTTAAAGAAAATCGGTGCAGCATCCATCTCGATTTCTTCCGGCTTTTTGCTTTTAGAGGGAATCTTTGTAGTATCCGTTGGCAAAGGTTTGGGACCTATTGTCTTTTCTTCTTTTGGTTGCTCTTCCGGTTTGGTGAATTTAGTGATTTCTTCTTTAGGCATGTTTTGTTTAGCTTGCTCAGCCTTATTGTTATCTATGTCGTTAGATTTCACTTCATCTTGTCCTTTACTATTTAGTTCAACGCTTGGTTCACTCGTTTTTTCTAAAGAATCAGAATCAGCTGCTGTGCTGGACAATGCTTGTTCTGACTGTTGTTCGCTCGATTCTTTTGATTCTGTTGACTTTTCATCAACAGAATTTTGTTCATTTTTATGCTCATTGATGTATTGACTCAAGGCACCCGTCTCTTCAATTCCTTTTTCCTTGCTGTCAGTTGTTGTTTCAGGAGCTTGCTGGCCTTCTTCACTCACTGTGGATTCTTCCTGCTGTTCATTAAACATCGTCATCACGTGACCAATGCTCATATCTTTTAATTCTGACCATTCAATATTTTCATTTTGTTCTTTATTTATAAAATTTGAAGTACTTTCTTCATCTTCTGTCTCTACTCTTTTTTCTGAAGTTTCGTCAATTTTTGCTTCCTCTTTAAAAGAATAGCCGCAATTTGAGCATACTACTTCTTCATTATCTATCTCGGTTCCGCAATTTGGACATTGTTTCGTCATTCATTCCGCCTCACATTCTACTCATTCCAGTAAATCTAATCTACCATAAAATCGCTTTTCTTCCAATATGTACAGTCTAACTTTTTTGTTACGATTATTAAAAAAAGAGTGAAGCAAAACTTTTTTTTAGTTTTGCTTCACTTTTAAACCTAAATTGATACACTTTTATAAGAGTCTAAATGTGCTTATTCTAAAAAGTCTTTTAGCTGTTTAGAGCGGGATGGATGGCGTAACTTACGTAATGCTTTCGCTTCGATTTGACGAATCCGTTCACGTGTCACACCGAATACTTTCCCTACTTCTTCCAACGTTCGTGTTCGTCCGTCATCTAAACCAAAACGTAAACGCAATACATTCTCTTCACGATCAGTCAAGGTATCTAAAACATCTTCTAATTGTTCTTTCAATAATTCATACGCTGCATGTTCTGCAGGACTTGTTGCATCTTGGTCTTCAATAAAGTCACCTAAATGAGAATCGTCCTCTTCACCGATCGGTGTTTCTAAAGAAACTGGCTCTTGTGCGATTTTCAAGATTTCACGAACTTTTTCAGTTGGTAAATCCATTTCTGCACCGATTTCTTCCGGCGTTGGTTCTCGGCCTAAATCTTGCAGCAATTGACGTTGGATACGAATCAATTTATTGATCGTTTCCACCATATGCACAGGAATCCGAATCGTTCTTGCTTGGTCGGCAATTGCACGAGTAATTGCTTGACGGATCCACCAAGTCGCATAAGTAGAGAATTTAAATCCTTTACGGTAATCAAATTTTTCAACAGCTTTCATCAAGCCCATGTTTCCTTCTTGAATCAAATCAAGGAATTGCATTCCGCGTCCTACATAACGTTTTGCGATGGAAACAACTAAACGCAAGTTTGCTTCTGCCAAACGTTGTTTAGCTTCTTGGTCGCCTTCTTCGATTTTCAATGCAAGTTCAACTTCTTCAGCCGCAGTCAGTAACTGTACGCGTCCGATTTCTTTTAGATACATACGAACAGGGTCATTGATCTTCACACCCGTTGGGGCAGATAAATCTTCCATTTGGGCCTTTTCAGCAACTTTTTCGTCTTTTTTCAGACTATGTTCACTTGGGTCACCATTTTCGTCAACTACGCTAATACCAGCATCTTCAACTTTTTGGATCAATTTTTCCATTTCATCCGCATTTAATGTAAATGGTGTTGCTAATGTGTTTGTTAAATCATCATAAAAAACATTCCCTTTAGGCTTGTTTTCTTTGATAAAGGCTGCCAGTGCAGCTGCATATTTTTTTTCTGTTTCTTTTTCCATGAAAAGAAGGCCCCCTTCATTTTTCCATTCGGCTAAATCTATAAATAATAGTCAGATACGTTTGCCTAATTGTTAAGACGCAGTACGACTTTTTTGCAATTGTTTTACCAGTGTAATGACCTCGATTGCCAGTTCATCAACTAGTTGTTTATTGCCGATACGCTCAGCTTCTTTTTTCTGCTGTTGTTTCAGCATGATCAGCTCCTCTAGGCTAGAGTTTTGAATCACGCGTAAAACATCTGCCATCTCACGATCTGAGCTTTCCTCTGAAATCGTCTGCAAAGAAATATCGATCGCCAATTTTTTGACCTTATCTTCTTTCACAAAATCAAGAAAATCAGCAAGTAAAAACTCATTGTGAATACTCATGTAGCTGTCTAACAGTAAATATAGCTCTTGATATGAATCATGAGCAAAACTAAACGCAGGTAACTGCATCACTTGATTTCGAACACCTTGCTCATTCATCAGACGATAAAGTAATGTTCGCTCGGCCTTTTCAACTTGCGTTAAAGGCAAATTGTTTTGTACAGAAGGAACACTTTCTTGTTCAAACATTTCAGGTGGTTCCAACATATCTTCCATCTCAAAAGCAGGCGGTGGTGCTGTTTGCTGCTGGCGTTCTCTTCTTTTCGTTGAACGCTGCTGTGCTTCAATTTGCTTTAGTTGTTCTTCCAATGAATGAAACGATAATTGAAACTCTTGTGCTAACTGATTTAAATATCGGTCTCTTTCTAATGGCGATTGAACTAAAAGTAATTCCTGCAACAATTCATTAACATAATCAAGTTGCTCTTTTTCGTTATTCATGTTTCTTGTCAAACGGTGATAGTGCATTTTGAAACTAAAAACCGTTTCACGACCATGAAGAGCCAGCTCTCTAAAAGACTCACTACCGTATTTTCGCAAATACTCGTCTGGATCCAATTTTTCTGGAATACTAACAATACTTAGTTGAAAACGACTATGTTCACTCAATAAAGAGATCGCTCTATTTGTCGCTTCGATTCCGGCTTTATCGCCATCATAGCAGATCACGAGTTCTTTAGCGACGCGCTCTAATTTTCGAATTTGTTCATTTGTTAAACTCGTTCCCATAGAAGCTACTCCACTGGAAATTCCTGCTTGCCAGGCAGCCAGTACATCCATAAAACCTTCAAATAAAAAAACAGTGTTTTCTTTACGGATCTCTTTACGTGCTTTATCAAAGTTAAACAATGTCTCCCGTTTATTGAACAAAACAGTTTCTGGGCTATTGAGGTATTTAGGCATATCATCACCTGGAAAATCTTCTGTCTTTAGCAAACGTCCAGAAAAAGCAATGATATTGCCACGGTCGTCATTGATTGGAAACATGACTCGTTGATAAAAGCGATCTAGAAATTCGCCGCTTTCCCTTTGAATAAACAGACCAGATTCCTTGAATAGTTCTTCTGATGTTTGTTCATTTTGAAATACTTGGCTTAAAAAATCACGTTTTTGAGGCGCGAACCCAATATTGAATGTTTCGATCAGCTCTTTGGTCAAGCCACGTTCCAGCAAATAGTTTAATGCCGGCTCGCCGATTTGAGTATTCATCAGAACATGATGATACAAATCAGCCGCTTTTTTGTGCAGCTCGATCAGCTTACGATTTTGAATACTTTCTGTAGTATCTGCTTCATACGTATTGGTCCAATCAACTGAAACCGGAATTTGCTCCAATTCTGCAACTCTTTTAACGGATTCTGGAAAACTAATTCCTTCGATTTCCTGCAGAAAATTAAAAACAGTTCCGCCTTTTCCGCAGCCAAAACAGTGAAATATCTGTTTGTCTTCTGCTACTGAAAATGAAGGGGAACGTTCTTCGTGGAACGGACACAGACCCATATAGTTCTTGCCGGATTTTTTCAACTGAACATACTGTCCAACAACATCAACGATGTTCGTTCGTTGTCTTACTTCCTCGATCACTTCTTGAGGAATTCTTTGTGCCACTGTTCTCACCTCCTAAAAAGCCAAAAGCTAATGTACGTGATAGTCAGTAAAAAAGCACTGAAACCTTCAGCGCGATTTTCAAAAGACACAATTACACATGGTTAATTGTATCACATTAAACAGAATTTTCAAGTAAATTGCACGCTTATTTCTGAAATTTTTCTTTCCAACACAAAGTAAAAACACAGTTCGCTTTTTTTAAGACAGAACTGTGTTTTAAAAGGATTCTAAAGATCTTTAATTGTTTTTCCTGCTCGTTTCATTTGAATTAACCCAATCAATAAACGGACAATGATATTCATCACCATCATCACTGCAAAAATCGGTAAAGTTTGACTTGTTAAAAAGCCAACTTCTAAAATACTGTGGAACAACATTGCCGCAACATAAATACCACCAATAGTCGTTACAACAAGGAAAATCCGTAATGGATTGAAAGGCAAACATGCACGAACAACAGCCATACAGCTAATTCCGATCAATAAATAATACATTAATGTTGTTGTATCTATCTGTGTCAAGCCTTGGCTTTGACCAATCAAATAGATAGCAACAATATTCAAGACGACTAATACAGCATTCACAGAAGCATTTCGTAAAGCTGTCGGTAAAAATTTCCCTTGAACCTTGCGTTTATCTCCTTCAAATGACAAGAAGAATGCTGGATAACCTTCGATAGCTAAATCAATCAGTGTGATTTGAATCGGAATAAACGGAAAAGCAATTGCTGTAATCATACAAAGGATGGATAAAATAAATGAATAAATCGTTTTGATGAAAAAGATACTTGCCACTTTCGTGACATTATTGACAACACGTCTGCCTTCAAACAAAACATCTGGCAGCGTTGTAAAATCAGAATCCAATAATACTAAGTTTGAGATTTGTCTAGTTGCTCCGTCACCTTCTGCCATCGCAATACTGCAATCGGCTTCGCGTAAAGCTAAAACATCATTCACTCCATCACCAGTCATCGCCACCACGTGATCATTGTCTTTAAGCTCACGAACGATCGTACGTTTTTGCTGAGGTGTAACACGACCAAAAACGGTATAATCATGCACTGCTTTGCGGACATCTGCTTCAGTTTCCATTGTAGACATGTCGATATAAGACTCGTATCCATACAATCCAGCACGACGAGCAATGTTAGAAACAGTCACTGGGTTGTCCCCAGAGATCACTTTAAGATCGATCCCTTCTTCACGTAAATAAGCTAACGTCTCATTCGCATTTTGACGAATCGGATCATCTATTTCTAAAACAGCCAAAGGAGCTAAATAAGGGATAGTCTCTTCGTCCAGGGGCGTATTTTCAGCAATACCCAACATCAATACACGATAACCGTTCTCTTGTGCCTCGATTACTTCTTTAGGTAAGCGATCTTCAGTAACTAATTTTTCAGGCGCACCAAGATAAACAGTACCTAATTCGTTAAACTCGATTGCCCCCCATTTTCGCTCGGATGAAAAAGGTAACGTCTTAACTGCGCCATAACGATTAGAAAGTTCAAAGTGATCACGAATCGCTTGCATCGTAATGTTATTATCCGTACTTTCGGCTAAATAACTACCGATGATTTGCGGAAAATTCTCATGATAATTGGCATGTAACACTTCAACTTTTTGAACTTTCATTTTCCCTTCGGTGATCGTCCCTGTCTTATCTAAACAAAGGGTATCTACATGGGCTAAGGTCTCGATCGAATACATATCCTGAACCAAAATTCTTTTTTTAGCCAGCTTCACAACACCTGTAGTTAAGGCAATACTGATTAAAAGAACAAGTCCTTTTGGCAACATCCCTAGTAAAGCAGCTGCTGAAGCGACAACGGAACTTTTTAAGCCAGCATCACGAATCATAAACCCTTCTACAAATAGAATGATCCCTAAAGGAATAATCACTAAACTCGTAAATTTAGATACTTTACGAATCGAATTCACTAGTTCAGACTGAATCGGTTTATGTACTTTAGCTTCTGCAGTGATCTTCACGGCGTAGTTATCAGCACCTACATGAACAACCTTTCCGTGAACTTGTCCGCTGGCTAAGAAACTCCCTGACAGTAAAATATCGCCTTCGGTCTTCTCAATCAAATCAGATTCACCCGTCAGCAAGGCCTCATTGGCTTCTGCTTTTCCAGCTAAAACTTCTAAATCAGAGGGGACTTGTTCCCCAGCAGAAATCACAACAAGATCATCCATCACTAATTCTTTAGTATCGATCTCCATTTCCTTGCCGTCTCGAATTACATGTACACTTTCTTTGGCTACAATCGATAATTTTTGTACAAGATTTCTTGCGTGAATCTCTTGATAGATCCCCATCCCCATATTCACCAAAATAATAGCTAAAAATGCAAGATTGGAATAGGCTCCAACAAAAAGCAAACACAGAGCGATACCAAAGTTTAGAAAGTTAAACAACGTCATTACATTATCATAAATAATGTCTTTCGTTGATTTTGCTACATTTTCTTCGTAATCATTTTGAAGGCCTTGTCTCTTACGTTCCTCTACCTCCGAGTGAGTCAGACCTTGTTTTATATCAAACTTATTTGTCATGGATTTTGTTCCCTACTTTCTCCTTGTTAAAAATACACCTTCTCTAGTTTACTTGTTAATAGAAAGAACTTCAAGAAAATCCTCAAGAATTCGTAGAATTTCACTAGACGATTTTCTTAAGGATTTTAAAATTGTTATTTTAACCATTTAATAAATTGCATGTTCATCTTTACAATATCAGCATAAAACATATTGCCGCCATTTTTATATAAAAACCCACCATTATAAAAAACAGCTTGTGGGCGATAATAGCGATATGTTCTCTGATCATCATTTCCTAATAAGGGAGAAAGTACCTCTTTTGAATATTCCTCTGCCAAACGGATCGTATTTTTTCCGCCGCGTTCTTTTATAAAATCAATATAATCCAAGCCAAAATTATATGCTTGAACAGCAGTCCACTGATCGCAACCTGCTTCCTCTGCTTTATCGAGTGACTGCGCTAGATAAGCCACACCCGCATCAATGCTTTCTTTTGTTGTGCCAATCATGTGTTGTTGACCATAAACACTCTCACTGCTTTGCATCAAATCTTCTGCTTTGCCTTTTGACTCCGTATAAATAATAGCTAAAATCAAGTCTTTGTATTCAGGAATATCATTTTCTTTTACAGCTTGTTCTACCTCTGACTCAAACGTCATTACATGCTTCACATTTTTGCGAATATCATAGCCAAGATAAACGGTTAAAATAAGCAGCAGAAGCAAAACGAATAGCAGCATTTTTTTTAAGAATCTCATCAATTTGCCCATCGTATCATCCAAACTTTTTATAAGGTAGTTTTTATCATACGTTATTATTTATAAAAAATCTAAATAAATGCTAATTCTTTATTATTCTTTAAGAAAAAGAGAGAGATCTATGTTTCCTTTCAGTTTGAAAACCATCCAAAAACCGCTATACTACTATTGACAGGTGGTAATAAAATGAAACATGAAAAAAAGAACATACGGACAACCGATGGCAGTCAAATCTATTATGAAGTATCCGGTGAAGGCTTCCCTTTATTTTTACTTCATGGTAACGGCGGAAGCGGTGATTATTTTGAAAAACAACGACCGGCTTTCAGTCAATATTTTAAAGTTTTCACTATGGATAGTCGGGATCATGGACGCTCCACCAATCAAAGTACCACACTTACATTTGAGCAGATGGCAGAAGATCTATATATGATCATGAAACATGAACAATTAGACCAAGCCGATTTTGTGGGCTTTAGTGATGGGGCAAATTTAGCGATGGTTTTTGCAAAACAATATCCTCATGCCGTTCATCGACTGGTCTTAAATGCGGGAAATACAGTAGTCTCAGGAGTTAAATTGTTCTTTCGAATTCTAACAGCTTTACAGTATGGTATGTTATGTATAGCCGCAGTGATAAGCTCTACCGCAAAAAAACAATTGCGTATTGTGCGCTTGATGGTAAAAGATATTAATGTCACAACAACTGATCTCAATCACTTTCATGCGAAAACCTTAGTAATTGTTGGTAAACACGATATAATCAAACGCTCACACTCGATTTATTTAGCAAAAGAAATCCCCCAGGCTGCTTTTGTTTTAGTTGCTCATCAAGGGCATTCGTTTGCCAAGAAAAATCCAGAACTATTTAATCAAGAAGTGCTCTCATTTTTATTAGAAAAGTAGGTGTATCCAATGAAACGAGTCATGCAATGGTTCAAAGAACGAACAAGCTATTTTAAAACAATCTTTATTTTTTCAGTTATCATTATTATTTTACGCGAACTTCTTTCTATCAGTAAAACTATTTCTTTCAGTCAATTGGGAATCATTTTTCAAGATATCCCCTTTTGGAAAATTATGTTGATGCTGGTTATTGGATTGATTGCGGTCCTGCCGATGATCGGCTATGATGTGATTCTCAACAACATTCTGCAGCAAAAGCCTAAGAAACTGTTCCTATTTGAAAGCAGCTGGATGATCAATACGATCAATAATATTGCTGGCTTTGGCGGTCTTATCAGCATTGGTCTTCGTTCAGAGTTTTACGGCAAAGAAAAAGACGGCAAAAAAGTGGTACAGGCATTATCTAAAATTTTACTATTTTTAATGTCCGGCTTGTCGATTTATAGCTTCATTGCATTCTTACTGGTTATTTTTGGTCATACAAATGAATACATTCAGCAATACTGGATCTGGTTAATTGGTGGAGGACTGTACTTCCCAATTGTTTTACTCGTTAGCTTATTAAGAAAGGACGAATACATCGGAGACATCGACAGACCCACACGAGCTGGTCTGATTTTCACCTCTTTCTTAGAATGGACAGGTGTTTTAAGCAGCTTTCTATTGATCGGTCTATTAATGGGTGTCAAAATAGATCTATTGCAGGTAGTTCCTTTATTCATAGCCGCTTCTGTGATCGGGATTGTTTCAATGGTCCCTGGTGAACTGGGTAGTTTTGATTTGCTTATGATTATCGGCTTATCCGCTATTGGCATTTCTCGTGAAGTCGTCGTCGCATGGATTCTGCTTTATCGTCTGTTTTACTATATTATTCCGTTTTTAATCGGCGCATTATTTTTCATGAAAAATTTGAGCCATACATTAAATAAACGCTACTCATATATCCCGAGAGAACTTTCGACAGCATTCGCTCATAAATGTGTGGTTTTTCTAATGTATTTTTCTGGGATCATGGTCGTTTTATCGGCAACGATTCCTGAAGCCTTTATCGAATTAACTTGGCTTAAGCAATTAAACCCACTTTCTTTTCGAATTATCACACAACTGCCAGCAATTTTATTAGGCTTTTTATTATTGATCACCGGCAGAGGTATTGCTGCACGAGTGAAACGAGCTTATTTACCGACGATCGGTCTGATCGTGATTACCTTGGTTTATACCTTTGTTAAGGATTTCAGCTGGGGCGTTAGTTTCTTTCTTGGATTGTTGCTGGTTATTATTGTTTTTTCCAAAAGACAGCTATATAGAGAGCAATTGGTCTATTCATGGGAAATGGTAACGATCGATGGAGCAATTTTTCTAGCATTGACGATTTTATATATCGTGATCGGTGTGTATAATTTGCCTACCTTTCCTCACCATAAACACCGCTTCATCTCCTTCTTTTTATTCCCTTCGGAGAAAATTTGGTTTTCTGGACTTTTGGGGATTTTATTGGTTACCTTATTCAGCTATTTATTCATTCGTTATTTAGAAGGAAAACGATACAAACTCGGTCACTCTCTTGATGAAAACCGTGTTTTAACACTTCTGACGAGCTACGGTGGAAATACAGATAGCCAGTTGATTTTTCTTAAAGACAAGGACATGTATATTTATCAAAATAGTGACCAAGAAGACACTGTTTTACTGCAGTTCAAAACGTTAAATAATAAGTGTATTGTAATGGGCGATCCTTCGGGTAAAAAAGAAGACTTTTCAGAAGCGATTGAACAGTTTATCAATGAGGCTGACCGTTGGGGCTATCTTCCAGTCTTCTATGAAGTTTCTGAAGAAATCGTCATGTTTCTACATGAATTTGGTTATGATTTCATAAAAATGGGAGAAGAAGCACATGTCGATCTACCAAACTTTACATTATCAGGTAAAAAAATGAAAAGTGAACGTGCGGTTATGAACCGTTTTACTAAAGAAGGTTACTTGTTTGAGGTGCTGCAACCACCGTTTTCTACAGAGCTAATGACAGAGCTTAAACAAGTTTCAGATGATTGGCTTGGTAGCCGTAAAGAAAAAGGGTTCTCCCTCGGCTTTTTCTCAGAAGAATATTTACAGCGCGCACAAATCGCTGTAGCAAAAGACCAAGAAGGGGCAATCATCGCTTTTGCTAACATCATGCCTACCTACACGAAAGAGGAAGGTACGATCGACTTGATGAGATACAGTAAAAAAGCACCATCCGGCGTAATGGATTATCTCTTTATTTCTCTATTCAACTATATGCGTGACGAAGGCTTGACCTATTTCAATCTGGGAATGGCGCCTTTATCCAATGTAGGTACTTCCAGAAAAAGTTTTATTCAGGAACGTGTCGCTTATCTTGTGTATGAGTTTGGTTCTCGTTTCTATTCGTTCCAAGGGTTGCGGGATTACAAAGAAAAATATGCTGCACGTTGGGTGCCTCGTTATACTCTTTACTCTAGAGAAAGTTTTATTGCCTATGTTATGATCGCTTTGTTGATCATCGATAATGCGCCAATTGAAAAACAAAATAAGGTCCACGGTGTACGCCGTATTTTAAGAAATAGATACCAACGATAAAAAAAGACATTCGCTACTTAGCTCACTAAATGCTAACAGCGAATGTCTTTCTTTTTTAATCATCAAGAACCACCTTGATTGCTTCGTTGAAACAAGCTGTACCTGTGATCTGAACAGTATGTGCTCCTTTTATTCCTCTACTGACATGAACAAGAACTTGACCTTCTTTTTTGACTTGTTTGCCTTGAAAAATGGTCAACTCTTTTCGTTCAGCCTTTGGATAAATATGGTTCAACGCATACGCTCCCATAACACCAGAGGCGGTACCTGTTACAGAATCTTCTGTTGTTCCAGAAAAAGGAGATGAAAAATGGCGTGCTGTCATGATTCCTTCATCTTGCGAAAGAATCGTTATAGGATGGATCGAAGCCTTTGGTACCTCTTTCAATAGTTCAGGAAATCGTTTCGAATCTGGTTTCATCGCATCTAAAACGGACACATCTTTGACAGGCAAAATCAATGTCCAAGAGCCTGTATTTCCATATTTAATCGGTAAATGATGGTCTAAATCAGATAGTTGAATGCCTAAACTAGCACAAAGTGCCGCTTGATCTCCCTCAAAATCTATAAATCGAGGCGTTGCCTGTGTCATTGTCAGCTGATTTAACTCATCGTTGTAATAAACTGGAAGCAGTCCTGCGCCTGTCTCGATCGTAAGTTTTCGAGATCCTTTATTTTGATACAATGCAAAAAGACTTCCCATGGTCGCGTGACCACATAGAGGCGTTTCATGACCTGGCGTAAAATACCTCAATTTAACGTCTGCACTTTCACTGGTGCAGCAAAAAACAGTTTCATTGTACCCAACCCTTTTTGCGATTTTTTGCATATCTTCCGTACTAAAACGATCTCCATCCAAGACAACTCCAGCAGGATTTCCTTGACCTGGCGTTTCAGTAAACGCATCAATTCTTAAAACCGTACATTCCACAAGGTTCTCCCCCTTTTTTAGCCCATATCATACACCAAAAAAGCGTATGAGTCAAAAACCTTTTTCAGCCTTTGAAACACACGCTTAATGGACATTATTACTATTCTTTTATTTTTGTGACGATTCCAGAGCCGACAGTACGTCCGCCTTCACGAATAGAAAATGTTGTTCCTTTTTCAACAGCAATCGGATGGATCAATTCAACATCTATGGTGACATTATCTCCCGGCATTACCATTTCAACATTTTCCGGCAAATCAACCACGCCAGTAACATCTGTTGTACGGAAATAAAATTGTGGTCGATAGTTAGTGAAGAATGGCGTGTGACGCCCTCCTTCTTCTTTTGTCAAAACATACACTTCAGCAACAAACTTGGTATGCGGAGTGATCGAACCTGGTTTAGCAATAACTTGCCCGCGTTCGATTTCGTCACGAGTAATACCACGTAACAATACCCCGACATTATCTCCTGCTTCACCGTAATCCAAGGTTTTACGGAACATTTCAATTCCCGTTACAACTGCTTTTTGTGTTTCTGGTTTGATCCCGACAATTTCAACTTCATCTCCCACACTGACTTTGCCTCGATCGATTCGTCCAGATGCAACAGTGCCTCTTCCTGTGATTGAAAAAACATCTTCTACAGGCAATAGCAACGGTTTATCTGTATCTCTTTGAGGCGTTGGGATATACTCATCAACTGTCTTCATCAATTCCATGATGGCAGCTTCAGCTTCTGGATCTCCTTGCAGTGCTTTTAGGGCAGAGCCTTTAATGATCGGTGTATCATCACCAGGAAAATTATATTCATTTAGTAATTCACGAACTTCCATCTCTACTAGATCGATCAGTTCTTCATCATCTACTAAATCTGTTTTATTAAGAAAAACAATTAAGTACTTTACACCCACTTGACGTGACAATAAAATATGTTCTCTTGTTTGTGGCATTGGACCATCTGTTGCTGATACAACAAGAATTGCGCCATCCATTTGAGCAGCTCCTGTGATCATATTTTTCACATAATCTGCGTGTCCTGGTGCATCGATATGTGCATAATGGCGAGCTTCTGTTTCGTATTCCACATGAGCGGTATTGATCGTGATCCCGCGTTCTCTTTCTTCTGGCGCTGCATCGATACTAGCATAGTCCTGCGGGTTTGCAAGGCCTTTTTCCCTAATACTGTAGTGATTGCAGCGGTCAATGTTGTTTTCCCATGATCGACATGACCGATCGTGCCGATATTTACATGGGGTTTACTTCTGTCATAATGTTGTTTTGCCATAATTTACAAACCTCCTATTTTGATTGGTCAATGGAAGGTTATCTTTGACCTTCCCTGACCTTAAATTGAATTATATACTCTTTTTAAATAAAATCAATTTATCTGCTTAATAGCAATTTGAACAACTCAACTGGAATTCATTATTATTTATCACGCTAATAAAATGAACTGTTTTTTAATTTTAATGTATAGTCTTTTATTTGAATCCCGCTATTAATCATGGTAGTATATTAACCAAATAATATAAAGTTAATTAATTATACTGATTATTTTAGCGTAGTTACTCATTAGTCGACGAATAGTTAACTACAACTCACTATCTTTGGAGGTTATCAAATGAAAAACAAAATGGTTTTCCCTTTATTGCTTGCCCTAACTTTTTTACTGACAGTGCTGGTTCCCAAAAATGCAGAAGCTGCTTCTGATGGTTTTTATGTCGATGGAACAACTCTTTACGAATCAAATGGTCAAAAATTTACAATGCGAGGAATCAATGTCGCTCATACATGGTTTAAAAATGAGTCAACCGTTTCTTTGAAAGGGATTTCTAACACTGGAGCCAATACTGTTCGTCTTGTTTTGTCAAATGGACAAAAATGGCAGAAAGATTCATTGTCAGAGGTCAAACGTTTAGTTGAAGAAGCAAAAGCGAATCAACTTGTGACTATTTTAGAAATCCATGACGCGACGGGTTCAGATAACATCGCTGATTTAAATAAGGCAGTGGATTATTGGCTGGAATTAAAAGATATTCTGATTGGTAATGAAAAATACGTGATCTTAAATGTTGCTAACGAATGGGCTGGTGCATGGAATAGTGAAAACTGGAAAAACGGCTACATTCAAGCCTTACCAAAAATTCGTGCTGCTGGTATCAAAAACACAATTATGGTTGACGCTGCTGGTTGGGGGCAATATCCACAATCTATTATAGATTACGGAACAGAAGTTTTTCAGTCAGATCCATTAAAAAATACGTTGTTTTCTATTCATATGTATGAATATGCCGGTGGAAATGAAGCAACGATTAAATCAACTATCGACAACGTGCTAAATAAGAACTTAAGTGTTGTGATTGGTGAATTTGGTGCGGAACATAGTAATGGCGATGTGGATGAAAATACTATTATGAACTATTCACAGCAAAAAGGGGTCGGATATCTAGGCTGGTCTTGGAAAGGCAACAATGCTGATTTGGCTTATTTAGATATTGCTGAAACTTTTGATGGAAATTCATATACAAGTTGGGGTGAAACGTTGCTATACCACGAGAACGGCATTAAAAATACCTCAAAAAAAGCATCCATTTTTACGGGCACTACAACTTCCCCTTCCTATAATTATATCCAGTATTTTTACGGAAGCAAGTCAGCTGAACCTTGGGGCCAAGCAGTAAGCCTAACTACCAATAAAAATGGTGGACCAATCAACATATCTGATATAAAAAAAGATGGTTATTTTTATGTTGAATATACTGGAACAATGAATTCAATCGAACTATGTTTGCAAAGTTGGTCTGGCGGACCGACTTGGGTAAAAATCACACCCAGTGAAACGGGACAAACTTCTGGTGGCTATTATGCCAAATTTTCTTATACAGATTTAATCTCTAACTTCGGAAGACTAGACCTTCTTGATCAAGTACATGTATCAGCTAAAGAACAAAAAATTACCGTTAACAAACTTCAATATGGCGTCTACAGTTGATTTTATTTTTATGAAACTAAATAAAAAACTTACGAGACAAGCTGAGGTTTGATCACAACTTGCTTCGTAAGAATCTGCTGTTTATCAGGTTTTCAAAATCCTGATAAACAGCTAATTTTTATAAAATTGGTCCATTTTGCGTTCTACATTTTCACCGCATACATTCGCAAATTCAGCGGATAAACGACGTAGTTCTATTGCGTCCTCCAGAGAAAGTTCCTCTGTTTGAAATTTTTTGATCAGTCCCAACAACTGCTCTGTATTTTCCATCATATCTCTCCCACCTTACCGTTCATCAACGACTTGTATAGGCTCCTTTTCATCATAAACAGTCAAAATAAATTTCTCTTGATAAGGTTTAATCAATTCCTTTATTGAATCGATCATATGCATTTCGCAATCAAGGTAAAGAATCACTGCCTCAAATCTATTTTTTGTTTCATTTAAAAAGCGTGTTAAGTCGTTAAGTGTATTCTGTTTTGTGATTGTTTCATAGGCTGGCATTTGTTTTGCTCGAATAAAATTATATGGAATCTCTCCAGAATATCCGATAACTGCAACTTTTTTACCTGTGTGTTCTCTTTTTACTAAATCCCAAATCTTCTCGATCTTTCTTGGATTGTTTCCTTTGACAATAATCATTGATTTATCTCCTTATTCTCCATCATATTTACTCAATATGACACAAAGAAACCACATGATCATCAACTGGCACTTCTTTGTGTCCAGCTTTATTCACGCAAGATAATCTCCTCCTAAAAAACAAGTACATCTTAACCATAGCACAGAAAAAAAATAAAGCAAGAAGAGAAAAAATAAACATTAAACGTACTTTAAAAAAACAAAAAGACAAAGCCTAAATTCCATCAGAATCGACTTTGTCTTTTGTTAATTAACCTAACTTATTTTACAGTCACTTTACCAATAAGATCATTGGCTGCGGCTGTTTGACCAGATTTACTTAGGTCATAATTTTCAACAACATCTTGATTTGTGAAAACAACGATCAAATCAGATTTTTTACCTGCAGCTTCAAGTGCTGCTAAATCGATTGTTGCGATTTTATCGCCTTGATTTAGCACTTGTCCTTCTTCTACATGTAAAGTAAATGGTGCACCTTTTAACTCAACAGTATCTAAGCCCATATGCAATAATACTTCAATGCCAGAATCTGTTTGAATGCCTAATGCATGTTTTGTTGGGAAAATACTTGTGATTTTACCAGCGACAGGAGTCGTTACTTCTCCATCAGTTGGAATCACGGCAAACCCATCACCCATCATTTTAGCTGAGAACACATCATCTTGCACTTCTGAAATTGGAATCACTTTTCCGTTTGCTACAGAAAACAGCTCAGTTTCTTTCGTAGTTGCAGTTGTTACTGGCGCTTCCTCTTTCACCTCAGGCTTTTTTACAGGTTCACCCGAAACAGGTGCAGCACCATTACGAATTTTATTCATTTCGTCAGCAACGAACTGAACTTCTGTACCAACGATTACTTGAATATTCGTATCATCAATCACTTTCACTCCCGGAACGCCAGTAGCTTTGATTTTTCCTTGATCAACTTTACTTGTATCAGCGACAGTTAAACGTAAACGAGTCGTACAGTTATCGATAGAAGTTACGTTTGCATCACCACCAAGACCTTGGTAGATTCTGCTTGCTAATACTGCAAATTTGTTATCTCCGCTTGTAGCAACATCCGGTGTTTCTTCGCCTTCACCTTCTTCACGACCTGGAGTCATTAAGTTGAATTTTTTGATGGCAAAGTCAAATGCAACGAAATACAGAACTGCCATTACTAAACCTTGAACAACCAACATATATGGTTGGTTTGCAATCGGGTTACGTAAACTTAATACGAAATCGACTAAACCAGCACTGAAAGCAAATCCTGCTGTCCATTGGAAAATGGCTGAAATAAATAATGAAATACCAGTTAAAACAGCATGTAAAACATATAAAGGCCAAGCAACAAACATAAATGAAAATTCTAAAGGTTCAGTGATACCAGTAAAGAATGAAGCAAATGCTGCTGCGATCATCAATGAAGCTGTTGCTTTTTTCTTTTCTGGACGAGCGTTACGATAAATCGCATATGCTCCAGCAGGTAAACCAAACATCATCATTGGGAAGAATCCTGCTTGATACATACCAGTAACACCTTTTTCACCAGCACCAGATAAGAAGTTTCCGATATCGTTGATACCAGCTACGTCAAACCAGAATACAGAGTTCAAAGCATGGTGTAATCCAGTAGGAATCAATAGACGGTTAAAGAATCCATAAAGACCTGCACCGACCGCACCTAATTTAGAAATAGACTCTCCGAATGTTACTAAGCCAGAGAATACGACTGGCCATACAAAGAATAATACGCCAGAAGCAACTAACATTGCTAAAGCTGTCATGATCGGCACTAATCGTTTTCCACTGAAAAATGACAGAGCCATCGGCAGCTTCACTTGACTAAATCGGTTGTACATCGCTGCTGCAATTAAACCAGATAAAATACCGATAAAGGCATTGCTGATTTTAGCAAACGCTGGATCAACTTGTTCTACAGGAATTCCTTTCATTGCGCCAACTGCAGCACTTGAAAGTAATGTCGTTACCACCAAAAAGGCAACAAGCCCACTAAGTGCAGCCGCTCCGTCTTTGTCTTTTGACATGCCTAATGCTAAACCAACTGCAAATAGCACTGGTAAGTTATCAATAATTGCGCCGCCTGCTTTAACTAAGAAAACAGATAAGAAATTCGGATCTCCTAATCCAGTCATTACATTTGGATCGATCCAGTAACCAATCCCCATTAAAATCGCTGCTGCCGGCAATACGGCTACAGGAAGCATCAATGAACGTCCCATTCTTTGCATGTATGCTTTCATTTTTTTGTATCTCCCCTTATTCTTTTATTTGGTCATCCTCAAGCGTTCAATATGAATCGCCAGATAACCTAATTCTTCATTTGGAACTTGATAGTGAAAGTTCCTCATTAACAAAACTTGAACTTTTTTGGAAATCTCGTAGCTTTCTGCGTATTTCTTACGGACAACATCTAAAATTTCATCATCCAAGACTGCATATTGATTTTGTTGAAAACGATGAATAAACAAGCGCAGATGATTGACTAACCTTGAATAACTCAAGCTCATCTTTTCATCGTGAATATTGATTCCTAACTCTTGCTCGATTAAATGAATAATTTCTGAAACAATGGTGACTTCACGAATACTTTTACTGTTATCCGTTCGCCCACTACGAGCACTATGAATATGGATCGCTATATATCCTGCTTCATCATAGCTAAATGGAATTTCCAATGTTTGCGTTAAATAATCAACTGCCCATTGCGCGACTGCGAATTCTTCGCTATATAAAATCTCGATCTCATGTAAGAGCTTATTTCGCACAATAATGTTATTTTGAATATTTTCAGCAGCAAATGCAATGTGGTCACTTAGCCCGATATTGATATGTTCATTCAGTTTCTCACCTAAAACCATTTCAGCATGAGCAATGATTTCTTCCGTTACAAAGAAATACTTTTCGTCTATTTGCGATAGTAGAACCTGAAGTTTTTTTACTCCATCCGGCTCCATCACAAACATTCGCTCCACCTGTTGTGGGAATAATAAGTCGTTTTTCTTCTTGTTAAATCCCACGCCTTTGCCAACAGCCACTTTTTCCTGTCCGACATCTTCAACAAGTACTGCATTTTGGTTAAGCACCTTTTTGATTTTCATAAACATTCCTCTTCTGCAGAAGTAGATTGTCCGCATTCCTGTGCCAAGACAACAAAAAAAGCATAGAACAATCCCGTCAAAATATGAGTATATCATATTTTAAAGAAATTCTTCCATGCCTAGTATTATCTAGTCACATGAAAACGCTATTCGTTTTGTTAACAGTGATAGTTTACAAAGATATAGACCATTTGTCAACAAATTTGTCGTTCTTTTGTAAAAAACAACGAATCTGGGCTGTCATTCTAAGAATAACAACCCAGATTTTTGGCATTCAGCTAAATAATAAGACGAAAGCAGTCGGCATTTTGTTCCGGTTTCACCCACATCTAAGAGCGGATGAAACCAAAAATAAGCGAGACACTTTCGTCCAAATCTTGTGATTCGATTTTTATTCTTCTTCTTCAGAATACTCGTCGTCTTCGTCATCGAAGTCATCATCTACATCATCGTCATCGATAATTGTAAGATCTTCTTCGATTCCTGGTAATTCTTCTTCTTCGTCATCCGAATCAGCCCCGATTTCTTGAAGGTCAGAGTTGTATGCTTTGATTTCTTCATCCTCATCGTCATCTTCATCATCGTAAAGAATATCTTCGTCATCTTCATCAGTCAATTCTGCATCTTCCGGATCATCGTCATTGTAGTCGATCACATCTTCATCATTTGCATCAATGATAAAGGCATTGACCTTCTTACGTTTTCTACGGCGTGGTTTATCTTCTTCATCTTCTTCTAAACCATGTGTTACTTCTTCGTCGATAGAATCGATTGGATACCATGAGCGCAAGCCCCAACGGTTATCTCCTAGAGAGATAAAACTGCCATCAATATTTAAGTCAGTATAAAATTGTGCTAAAGAGTCACGAATTTCGCTGTCAGATTTTCCAAGATAATTTTGAATTTGGTTTACTAAATCAGAGAAATCCATCACATCTTCACGTTGTTCTAAAATTGCATGCGCAACTTCGATCATGGATAGTTCATCTTTGTTCAACCCGTCAAATACATTAATTTCCAAACGGTACACGTCCTTTCACAGTCTACTCTTTATCATACAAAAACATAGAGAAAAAATCAATTGATTCTTACATAATTACGCAGTAAATTCTAATTCTAAATGATATTCCCCGATTTTTTCGGCCTGTGAATACAAATCATAGTCAATTAAAATACTTCCAGCTACCGGCTGATCTTTTAAACTAAAGCGCAAATTACGGGTAAACGTTGTAATTTGAAATAATCCGTAAGGCGTTCTATAGCTCGTATCCAGACGTTCCTGATAAGCAAATTTCAGGCGCATTCGCAAGCCCCCTGCTCGAATCAATTGAATTTTCCCATCTGGTTCTACCTTGATTGTAACAGGAACTGGTTCTCCTTCTTCCTGCTCTTCTTTATAGCGAATGTATAAAGTATCACCAATTTTAACGATCTGCCCATCCAGATCAAAATAAAAATTTTTCTTTTCTCCAGCTTGATCAACAACTGTCTTAAGCTGAATCGATACAGGTGTTCCTTGTGACAAATCCATAAATAACACGCTCCTTATTTTAAAAGTTCAATGCGCTCGGTTTACTTCGTTGGAAAATAGCAAAATCTAATAGCGGTGCTCTTTACCGCTTTTCCATTTTGTCTTTTTCTCGAGAAGTTAGCTCATTGAACTAGAATATCAAAGTTCTATGTGCTCGTTTTACTATATTTAGTAAAAAACAAACCTTAAAGCACCTTCATATTCTCTTTTGTTCACATACGATCAAAGGATTGCCTCAGCGATGGCTTGATCGATCACTAAAATCGTACAACATTTTCCTAATAGTAAAGGCTTAATGCTTTCTGCTTTTTCTTCTCCGCAGGCAATTACCATCACATCAGGAATGTGCACTAAATCTTCTACTTTGACTCCCAGCATTCGCTGACTGATTTCATTGTTGACTGTTTGTCCATTTTTGTCAAATAAAGAAGCAACAGCATCACCTTTGACATCGGTCTGCTTTATAAGTCTCGCTTCGTCTTCCCCGATATAGCCCAATCTTTTCCATGTAGAACTTTCGTTAGGATTGCCGACACCAATAATAGCAAGATCAACATGCTTAGCCTGTTCCATTGCGGTTTTCACTAATTTTGTCTCATTTAGTATATTTGCCAGTTCAATACTTTCCGCTAATGCCGGCGCATAAAAATACTGACAGCGACTATTGATTTTTTCAGCCAGACGAAAAACTAAATGATTTGTATCAAAATAAAGGTGCTCGCTTGATACGCCTCCGACTAATGGACAAACATTGATCGATGGAAATGAACAATACGGCATTTCGTCAATCATGTCTGCCAACGTTGTTCCCCAGGATAATCCCACAGCCATATCAGCTTTCAGATGCTCCTTTACATAAAAAGAAGCAGCTATGCTCACTTCTCTTTGAATAGCTTCTGGTTGTTTTTGCTCATTTGTCGGTATAACAAGAACATCACGTAAATCATATTTATTCTCAATACGGAGTCCTAATTCTACCACATAAGCCGACTCATCTTTAATCGAAATAGAAACAATGCCATTATCTTTTGCTTGTTGCAAAATTTTTGAAATAACGGGACGAGAAATCCCCATTTTTTTGGCAATTACAGCTTGTGTTAATCCTTGTTCATAATACATTGTCACGATTTTCAACATTTTTCTACGATCTTCACTAATTTTCATGTCTAAACCTCAGTATAGCTCAGCGTTTGTTCAATTGCCTGTACAATCGAGTCAACTTGTGGCGTTGCTCGTGTCTCTAGCACTTTTTGAGCAGGCATCGGTACAAATTCTCCGCCTAAACGAGCAATGGGCGCGGCTAATTGGGTAGCTAGTTTAGATTCAGCAATGACTGCAGCTAGTTCTGCACCAAAGCCACTATTTTTAACCGCTTCAGTCACAACGATCACTCGTTTAGTTTTCGCAACTGATTGCAATAATGTTTCTGTATCTAAAGGAACTAAGGTTCTTGGGTCAATCACTTCGACGGAAATACCTTTTTCTCTTACGATACTAGCAGCTTCAAGCGCTTTATTGACCATTATTCCAGTAGCAATCACTGTCACATCTTGTCCCGCTAATTTAACATCAGCTACTCCTAAAGGCAATTCATAAGAAGTTTCTGGTACTTCTCCAGTTGTTTTGTACAACAATTTATGTTCATAAAACATGACTGGATTATTATCCTTGATCGCTGCATGTAATAACCCTTTGGCATCATAAGCACTCGAGGGCTGCACTACCTTTAATCCTGGAATATGTGCCATCCAATTTTCCAAACTTTGCGAGTGTTGTGCAGCTGCGCCTGTTCCAGAACCTGCTGCGGTTCGCATTACTAAAGGCACGCTCGCTTTTCCTCCATACATATAATGGATTTTTGCCGCTTGGTTGACAAGCTGATCCATTGCTACAGTAATAAAATCGGAAAACTGTAATTCCATAATAGGACGCATGCCTGTCATAGCAGCACCTACGGCAGCACCGGCAATCGCGCTTTCAGAAATAGGCGTATCCCGAACTCTTTTTACTCCATATTTTTCCTGCAGCCCTTGTGTTGCACCAAAGCCGCCGCCATAGATCCCAATATCTTCTCCTAAAAGAAAAACCTGTTCATCTTGAGCTAAAGCTTCATCAAGTGCTTCATTGACTGCTTGTAAATAAGTGATCGTTCTCATCTGTTTTCCTCCGCATACACATGTGTATATAGATCAGCAATTGTTGGTTCTTCATCTTGTTTAACAGAAGCAACGATTGCAGTAAATTCTTTTCGGATCGAGTCTTCTAATTGTCGAATTTCATCCGGCGTCATTTGCTTACTTTGTATCAACTCGGTCTCCAAGCGAACAATCGGATCATTGTATTTTTGCCAGTGGCGGCATTCCGCTTCGGTTCTGTACATTAGTTTGTCGGATTTAGAATGACCTTTATGGCGATAGGTTAACGCTTCTATCAAGGTTGGTCCCTTGCCGCTACGTGCTTTAGCCACTGCGTCAGCCACCGTTTTTGAGACAAGTGCCAGATCATTGCCATCAATCGTGATTCCTTCGATCCCATAGCTTGTTGCCCGATCGGAAAGTTTATCGATATTCACCATCTGTTCAATCGAGCTGCTCATACCATACTGATTATTTTCAATAAAATAGACCACCGGCAACTGCCAAATGGAAGCCAAATTCAGTGCTTCGTGAAAACTACCTTCGTTCGTCGCTCCATCCCCAGCGTAACATAAAACCACTTGGTCAGTCCCTTGCATTTGAGCACTAAGTGCAGCGCCTGCCGCAATAGGAAAGCCAGCTCCGACGATTCCATTTGATCCCAAATTGCCGACATCCAAATCTGCAATATGCATACTGCCGCCTTTTCCCTGATTAGTACCAGTCTTTTTCCCCAACATCTCAGCAAACATGCCCCGAATATCCGTTCCTTTGGCGATGCAGTGACCATGGTTTCTGTGTGTGGAAACGATCCAATCACTTTGCTTTAAAATTCCAGCTCCTCCAACTGCTGTGGCTTCCTGTCCAATGCATAAATGCATCGTGCCGTAAAGTTCTCCAGCATCAAACAATTCCTGAATCAGCTCTTCAAAAATGCGAATTTCCCACATTTTTTTCAGTCCTGTAATACTATTCATTTGTTCACTATTTTTCGTTGCACTCATTTCTGAATTCATGCCTCCACCCCTTTACAAATGTTCCGAACCAAATCATATGTAAATATATTATCGTTTTCTACCTTCAATAGCAAGATTTTCCCCAATATTTTTAATTTCTTTAAGAAATATCGACTTTAATGCTTATTTATACTCAGAGATGCATGATTTTTCTATTAAATCGTATATAATAGACTATGGAGGTAGATAAGATGTTATTTCATGATGAAGAAGCAATGTTATTTTGTATGCATTGCCAAAAAGAAACCCTACACGATATTCAATATATGAATGAAGTCATTTCCAGTATTGAGTGTGAAGAATGCCATAATCAAATGAGTATCGATATCGATGCTATGAATGAGTTTTACCACTATCTTTATGAACGTTTAGTTTCAAAACCCGGGCGTTTGACAGAAGAAGCTAGACAGGATTTTAGTAAATTTCTTGCAACGATGCCAATGCGTATCATTAGTAAACCGATGCGGTTCACCAATGAATACAATCAAATGAATAAAGAAGTCAAAGACTATGTCTCACGAGTAAAGCAGGATGATGAGTCAGATGAATAATTTAGAATCTCTCTTTCAAGTTGATACTGTTTTTTTATATGATCAACAATGTCTAACGAAAAAGGACTACTTTATGCCTTTCGCACTAACCGATGTTTTGACTACCTTTGCCGGAATAAATCAACAGCCAATCATCCACTTTTGGCAATTGGATCAAGCGATGATCCTCGGTATGAAAGACACAAGAGTCTCAAACCTTGCCAAGGGAGTCAGCACTTTAAAGCACGCCGGTTATAATACGATCATCCGTAACGCCGGTGGCTTAGGTGTTATAGCAGATAAAGGAATTTTGAATGTATCTTTGATCATCCCAAATACAGACGCTAAAAAAATAAGCATCGATCAAGGATACACCTTGATGTGGGAATGGATAAAACATGCATTCGAAGATGCTGCTCATCCGATTGATGCCTATGAAATCACTGAATCCTATTGTCCCGGTACATTTGATTTAAGTATTGACGGCAAAAAATTTGCCGGTATTGCCCAACGCCGCGTGAAAGATGGTATTTCTATCATGATTTATTTAAGCGTAAATGGCGATCAGCAAAAACGAGGTGAAAGCGTTCGAGATTTTTACCAAGTCAGTTTAGGGGATGATTTCGGAAAAAATGGGTATCCCCCGGTTGATCCAACTGTGATGGCCAATCTGGAAGATTTACTGCACACGCGTCTTTCTGTTGATCAAGTAAAAAAACGGCTCCTCGATGTCGTAACACAGACGAACTTAGAAACGATAATTGATGAGCAGGAAATCCCCACTTTGTTGCAAACAGAATGGTTTATGAATGAAACGAATAAACAACTAGAAAAAATGAAACAGCGGAATCAGATGCTGGAATAATGTTTTCTTTTTTATAAAATCTCTGTATTATACAGTAAAAAGGAGTGAAAAGATGCCAACCCCATATAAATATCAAATTTTACCGATCGAAAAGGTCTTTCGTGATCCTGTTCATAATTATATCCATGTACAGCATCAAGTGATTTTAGACTTGATCAATTCAGCTGAGGTTCAACGATTACGGCGAATCAAACAGCTTGGAACTGCTTCTTTTACGTTTCACGGCGCAGAACATAGTCGTTTTGCTCATTCGTTAGGTGTCTATGAAATCACTCGCCGAATTTGCGATATCTTCCAACGGAATTATTCTTCTGAACGCTTAGGTGATGAAGGTTGGGATGATAATGAACGGTTGGTAGCATTATGTGCTGCATTATTACATGATGTAGGACACGGACCTTATTCGCATACATTCGAACATATTTTCAAAACCGATCACGAAGCTGTGACCGTTGAAATCATAACGTCGCCAGAAACAGAAGTTTTTCAAATTTTGAACCGTGTGTCAGCAGATTTCCCTAATAAAGTCGCTAGCGTAATCATGAAAACTTATCCTAATCCTCAAGTGGTTCAAATGATCTCCAGTCAAATCGATGCCGATCGTATGGATTATTTATTGCGTGATGCTTATTTTACAGGAACTGAGTATGGCACGTTTGATTTAACGAGAATTTTACGTGTGATTCGTCCTTATAAAAACGGCTTAGCTTTTGCTATGAATGGCATGCACGCCGTAGAAGATTACATTGTTAGTCGTTACCAAATGTACGTGCAAGTCTATTTCCACCCTGTTTCACGCGGAATGGAAGTGATTTTAGATCACCTTCTCAACCGTGCAAAAGAGCTATATGAAGATCAGTCTGAAGATTATCAGCTTCATTCACAGCTATTGGTGCCCTTTTTCAAAGGAAATTATTCACTTCAAGATTATTTAAAATTAGATGATGGTGTTTTAAATACGTATTTCACCCAATGGACATCGTTGCCGGACCCAATTCTTACAGACTTAGCGAATCGTTTCTTAATCCGTAAGCCACTTAAATCGGCAACCTTTTCTGGTAATCGTGATTCTGTGACCATTCGCCATTTGAAAGCATTGATCGAAAAAGTCGGATATAATCCAAAGTATTATACAGCCATCAATTCGAGTTATGACCTTCCCTATGATTTTTATCGGCCTGAAAAAAATAGTCATCGAACTCAGATCGAAATCATGCAAAAAGATGGGACTCTGATCGAATTGTCAAAAGTCAGCCACTTGGTTGCTGCTTTAGCCGGTCAAACACAGATCGATGAACGTTTCTATTTTCCAAAAGAAATGATCGATCCGAAAAGACAACAGCATTATGATTTATTCGATGAAACCTATCGCGAATTTGCCGCATACATTCATAACGGCGCTTTAGTTGAAGGAAAAATATAAGAAGAAATTTACAGGAGGAACTTATGTCAGTCAAATTAGTAGCTATAGATATCGATGGAACCTTACTTGATTCAAACAGAAACATCACCCCGAAAGTGAAAGAAACTCTGCAAAAGGCAAACGAAAAAGGGATTTATATCGTTCTTTGCACAGGTCGTCCCTTGCCAGGCGTAAAAGAACAATTAACTGAGTTAGATTTATATGGTGATAATGATTACGTAATCACCTATAATGGCTCTTTAGTGCAGGCAACAAAATCAAACGAGATCATTTCCCAATACTCGTTAAGTTATGACGATTTTCTAGAAATCGAATTAATGTCCAGAAAAGTCGGTACGCATTTGCATACAATCGATGATAAAGCTGTCTATACCGCCAATCGTGATATCGGAAAATACACCGTTCATGAGGCTTACCTAGTCGACATGCCTTTGAAATACCGGGCAGTCGATGAAATGACACCAGATATGTCGATCATTAAAATGATGATGATCGATGAGCCGGATGTTTTAGATAAAGCAATCAGCCAATTGCCAGAATCATTTACTAGTAAATACACGACTGTCAAAAGTACTGAATTTTATTTTGAAATCCTAAACAAAGAAGCGAGCAAAGGTAATGCCCTAGCTAAGCTTGCGGAACATTTAGGAATTGATCAATCAGAAACGATGGCCATTGGAGATAATGAAAATGACTTATCGATGATCGAATATGCTGGTATCGGTGTGGCAATGGGCAATGCAACTGAAAACATCAAGCGAGCAGCAGATATTCAAACAAGCAGCAATGATGAAGACGGCGTTGCTGAAGTTTTACTAAAATATATATAATAAGCAAGACATAGGAGAGCAAGCATATAACTGCAGCAAAACATTGTAACAGCTGCAGTTACGCCAAGCCCTCTATGTCTTTTTTATTTCTCTAATAGAGCAGTAGTTTGTGATAAATAACCGAAAACTTCTTCCGACTGCTGACTTGTTTCAAGTATTGAATAAAACTCGGGATCTTCCAACAATCTTACCAACTCTACCATAGCATTTAAATGTCGATTATTTTCTGTGGCAGCTAAGCAAAAAACATATTTCACTGGATCATTTTCTTTACTGCCAAAGACGATCGGTTCCTTTAAAACGGTGATGCTCATGCCTAACTGCAGCACGCCGTCCATCGGTCTGGCATGAGGTAAAGCAACTTGCTTGGAAATCACCATATACGGGCCTTCTTTTTTCGCTGTTTCGATCATCGTCTCAATATAATTCCGTGTGATCCGTCCCTGTTTTAGTAACGGAGCAGCAGATAAGCGAATTGCCTGTTCCCAGTTTTTAGCGCTCATGTTTAATTGAATCAGCTCAGGTGCAGTGATTTCCTGAAGCCCTGGACCATCATCTGTTTCTTCTACAGCTTCATTTTGATTGATCAAGTACTCATATAATTCCTTCTCTAGACCGGCACTTTGATTGATAGCAGCATGTCGTTCCACAATTTCCATAATTTTATCAACTGCCGGCAATTTAAAGTTAAAATTACCGATCTGTGTATACACATCACTGATCAAGCGATACTTTTCACTTGTTGTCATGATTGGGCTAACGATATACACTGGTTTTTTCGTATAAAAAAGCCGAATATTTGGCACTGTTGAAAAAATCAAATCATAGGAATTAGATAACTGCTCGATCTCACTTGTTTCAACTGGACCTAAAAAGGACAGTTCAGGAAAAAGTGTTTTTAATTCGGTATAAACAATGGATGAGCTGCCAATGCCATTTGGACAAACAATCAATGCAACTTTTTGAGTTGTTAGACAATCATCGAACGTTGAACAGAGTGAAGCAAAATGCATCGTCAAAAAGGCGATCTCATCTTCTGGTATAGGATGCTCAAAAAGTGAAGCAAACGGTTTTAGTGTTTCTTCTACAATATTGAATAGTTCCCCATATTCACTTTTGATCTTTTCGTGGAGCGGGTTGACGATCGGTAATTTGAAAAACAAGCGATAATATGCCGGACGAAGATGTGAATACAACTGACGAATAACCACTTCTCTATTATTAAAGCGAATGCCGGAAATCGTCTCAAAGCGTAAAATGATTCGCTTCACTAAGATCATGATCGTTTCTGTATCCTTGCTATGAATTGTTTCCCGTCCAACTGACAAACCTAGTATCCAAGCACAGAGATAGAGTGCAGCAGAAGCTTCATTAATAGCAAAATGATCCAATATGCTTCTAGAAAATTGATATTCATTCATAGCTGTTAATGCAGGTAATTGATATTTGTCATTTAACTTTACTGGAAAATCAGACAAACGTTTCTTCAAGAAGATAAACGTATAGATAAATTCTGTCAAACGATTTTCAACGAACGAAATACTATATTTTTTGGTGTATTGCTCCAATAGTTGCCTCATCGTTTCAACCGTTTCAATATGATGCCTTTCTATAAACCGATCATAAATAAAACTAGTGTTGTTTTCAGTAGAATCCCAAATGATCATCTTCATCAAATAATAACGAATTTGATATTCATCACCTGACAAATAATAGCCATTTTTCCTAGTATAAGCCAACTGTATATTTTCTTTTTCAAGTTGCAGTGTGAGATTTTTCAAATCATTGATAATGGTCGTTTTCCCTACCCCAAGCTCTTCGATAAAATGACTGATTGAGAGATACTCATCTCCACAATAAAATAAAAGTAAGTATAAGTAATTTGTCCGCTCGAACGCATTCATTAAGTATTGTTTTGCATAGGATCTGTCTGACAGCACAGAAATAAATTGCTCACGCACTTGGTCATTCAAAATGATTCGATTGTTTTCGATCACTAATTTCCAGCCATTGTCGGCTCCAACATATTCGTTGATCTTTTCCAAAGAATATTCTACTTGTCGTTTTGTCAGACCGGTTTGAGCTGTTAACTCATTTACTTCATGCACTGACCGCTCAACCAAGCGTTTCATCAGTTTTCTGGAACGTTCATCTGTCATTAGATCCCCTCCTTATAAAACAATCTTTCACATAATAACGTCAGCTTATGCTCTATAACAAATAACTGCTTGCCTTAATTGTGTGGCATTTTTTGAAATTTCTTCCGTTGTTCCTTTGGTCAAAAGGCTACCTACACCGATGCAATCAACACCACTTTCAAGCCACTTATCAATATTTTCTAAGTTCGCTCCGCCAGAGGACATGACCGGTAGATAAGGAGTTGGTGTTTTTATCGTTGCAACGAGTGATGGACCATAATAGGACGAAATCGGAAAGGCTTTAACCATTGCTGCCCCAGCTTCAATAGCGGTGAGCATTTCGGTGATGCTCGTACAGCCTGGCATGTAAGGAATTTGATAACGATTACACAATCGACATACAGACTCATTATAGTTAGGTGCTATGATAAATTTAGCTCCGCTTAAGATCGCTAACCTGGCTGTTTCACTATCTAAAACCGTTCCAGCACCAATCAAAAGCCTTTCGTCATACCGTTCACTTAGTTGTTTTATGATTTCTCCGGCATTAGGTAAAGTATAACTTATTTCCATGCAATCGACACCTCCGGCTAAACAGCCTTCAGTAATTTCAATTGCCCGTTCAATCGTTTCTACTCGGACGATCGCCATAATGCCAGACTCTTCAATACGTGTTAATATTTTTGTTTTAAACATTTATTTTCTCCTTTTATAAAGAACCGAATTTTTTTAAATAGTTTGCCATCGTCTGTTCAATTTCTGCCATCACTTGTTGATTTGGTTCCATAACAGGTAGTCTAGCAGCACCGACATCAATGCCTTGTTGTCGAACCGCCGCCTTTAAAACAGATGGAACGGTACCTAGTTTTAATATTCGTCTAAATGCTTCTATACTCTCTTGCATTTCCTGTGCTTCTTTAAGTTTGCCTTGTGACCAATAACGATAAATAGCGACATCTATTTCAGTTAATACGTTTGAGGTTGCCGCAACTGCTCCTGTTGCACCAATTTTTAAGGCTTCCAAAATCAATGAATCAGATCCTGATAAAACAGAGAACGCTTGACCTTCTGCCGCGTTTAAGTATTGTTTGATTGTTTCAATATCCCCGCTACTGTCCTTGATTCCAATCACATTTTGATGGTCTGCAAGTCTTTCCACAACATTTTTAGTAATGGTTATTCCTGTATTCTTAGGTATATTGTACAACATCAGCGGAGCAATCTGCGTTTCAGCTATTGATAAATAGTGGTGAAGTAGTTCATTTTCAGTAATCTTAACTAAGTAAGGGGTAATCACAGACAATGCATCCGCTCCTACTGCAGTCATTTCTTTCGAAAGAGCAATCACTTGAGCTGTACTATTACCACCTGTACCAACATAAACGGGTACTCTTCCATTCACTTCTGAGATCACCAGCTCTGCAAATCTAATTTTTTCCAAATCTGTTAGTCTATGAAATTCTCCATTGGTCCCTAAAATAAACAGACCGTCAACCTTCTTTTCGATCAGTCGATTGACCAATTGTTTTGTTGCTTCTGCATTGATATGATCTGTTTTGTCTAATGGAGTTACCATTGCGGTAATGATTCCTTTAGGCTTCATTCCTGATCCCCCCTATTTGCTGTTCCAATATACTTTTTCCTAATGCACCGCCAGGATGCCATTTGACATATTCTTGATTTGTCAGACCTTTTTCTTCTTGTAATAAAACACTTAATGATTGTAGAATCAAAAGCTCTGCTAAAATTGATGCACGCGGCGGCTTGTTCAATGAATCGCCTTCTTTTTCTACCCCTGCGAAGAGAAAACAATCGCTATTTTGAGAAAGCCATGAACTTTCCCCGCCAGTCACAGAAATAATTTTAGCCCCATTATTTTTTAATGTTTGTATCGTTTTTTTCAGTTCTTCCGTTTCTCCACTATTAGAAATAGACACCACTACATCCCCTGCTCTTACTTGTCCTGATGAGCCATGTACTGCTTCTGTTCCGTCCAAGAAGTAAGCAGGTGTGCCAGTGGATGAAAGTAATGAAGCGATATATACTGCAACATGCCCTGGTTTTCCTATTCCTGTAACATGGACACGTCCGCCCTTCTTTTCCGAAGCTATAATCAAATCTCTAGCTGCAAATAATGGATCGATTGATATTTCTTGAATAAATTTCATTAATTCTTCCGAAGTTGTTTTAAAAAAGTCGGTTAGCACCTGCTCTGTATCCTCTACCAATGCGTATTCCTCCTATCTACTCTTAAAACTTAGGTTGAACAGAAGTGTCAGCTTATTTCCGAAGTCTTCAAATCTCAGTGCTTTAGCACTTAGCATTTTGCTAGCTTCACGTTCTTCTTTGAACAATAGTGAAACTGTATGCGTTAGCTGATGTGATCTTAGCGTAGTAGTTTCTTCTGTTTCCACCGTTTATTAAGTTTTAGAGTCCAAGACAAAACTGTTTTCTAGTTTTGTTCCGGACTCAGTTTTGAATGTTAAGAAAAAAGACCTAAAAGTTTTTCAAGGAAAATTCCAATAACATTGTAATCAATATTCGGGAACGTCGAACCTTCCAAGCCCATACTTCCGTACACCGGATAAAGAATTGTCGGTAGAAAAGCCAACAATAATCCGACTACAAATGAACCGGCAACAGCACCACGCCAACCACCTGTTGAATTACCGAAAACGCCAGCAGTTCCTCCGGAAAAGAAACAGATATGAGCAGCTGGAATGATTACGACTGGAAATTTGAAAATAACCATGATCGCAACTCCTACTAACCCCGCGGCATATGCAGATAGAAATCCAACGATAACCGCTGTGGGAGCATATGGGAAAACAGTCGGTACGTCTAAAGCTGGTCGAGAATTAGGAATAAACTTCTCTGAAATTGAAACGAAAGCAGCTGTAATTTCCGCTAAGAACATACGAACTCCAGTCATCAAAATAGACATCCCGGCAGTAAATGTAAATGCCTGTACCATTGGGAAAACAAGCCAATGTGTTGCTCCAGAAAGTTCTTCTGTCACTTCACGCCCTGCTTTTAAAGCGGATACATAAAAGAGAATGAGCATAATCACCGCAACACCCATCAAGAAATCTCTAAAAAATGATAACCATTTTGGGAAATTGATATCTTCCGTACTTTTGTCTTCGTGCTTACTAAACAGCTTTCCGATATAACCAGACAATGAATACCCGATCATATTAAAGTGACCGATAGCTGTATCGTCACTACCAGTTATTTTGCGCATAAATGGCTGACATAATTGTGGAAGTGCGGCCGAACAGAATCCTAAAATCGTTCCTCCTAAAATAATAGCTGCTACATCAGAAATACCATGTGATTTGATGATCAATGATAGAACACAAGCAAAGAATAAACTATGTCCTGTAGTAAAAAAGATATTTTTCATCGGTGTGATTCGAGCAAAAACCAGGTTCATTAAAAAGCCTAGAATCAGTGTACACGATGTAACCAATGCATATTGTTCTTGTGCCATTGCTGTCGCAGCTTCCGGCGAAGCCACAACACCAACAATATTAAAGCCAGTTTGAAATAACTTATTGAAATTTTGAAGTGCCCCAGTCATCAAACTACCACCTGCGCTAAACACCATAAAGCCAATGATTGTCTTAAATGTTCCTGTTAAAACCTCGGTTCCTGTTTTGCGTTGAGTGACCAAGCCGACAAATGCAACGATTCCTAATAGGATTGCGGGTGTACTTAAAAAGCTAATGATAAAATCCACTAATTTTCATCTCCTTTAAACGAGCTATTCTATTCTTGATTCAAAAAAGCATTGAGCTTACTTTCGATTTCAACTTTATCAACAATATTGTTGATTCCAATAATTGTTTGCTTCAAGCCTTGTGTCTTTAATTCTTCTGCAACGTCTGCCAACGTGATCAATAAATCGCCATCAAAACCTGGTACCGCATCCAATGAAGAATGCTCCACTTGAATTGGAAACCCGTGTTCTTTGATCACCTGTTCTGTCTTTATTTTTAACATCAAGCTTGATCCTACTCCAGCTCGACATGCAATAAGTGCTTTATGC
This sequence comes from Enterococcus termitis, assembly GCF_001730305.1. GTDB lineage: Bacteria > Bacillota > Bacilli > Lactobacillales > Enterococcaceae > Enterococcus_L > Enterococcus_L termitis. Next base: position 109,827 of record NZ_MIJY01000046.1, on the reverse strand, counting down.
ATTGCTTTCATCTCCTATTCCTTTTCATATATATACGTCAAAATTTCTTGTGGTTCTTTTGCAGAATCTAATACTTGATAGAACTCTTTATCACTCAGTAAATTTACCAGCTCTGCCATTGATTCTAAATGCGTTTCGCTATCCTTAGCACTCATACAAAACAAATACTTGACTGGATCATTCGTTTTATTCCCAGAAATGACTGGCGTTTTTAATGTAGTGATCCCCATCGCTAAATCCAAGGCACCATATTGAGTTGGCGCGTGTGGTAAGGCAACATGCTTTGTCACAACAATATAGGGCCCAACCGTTCGAGTCGTTTCAATAATTTTCTCAACATACTCATCGGTGATTTTTCCTAAGTTCAACAGAGGTGCAGCGGATTGGCGAATCGCTTCTTCCCAATCAGTCACTTCAAGTTCTAACTGAATAAATTCTTTTTTGATCATATCACTTAACAATATGCAACACCCCTCTTGATTTTTTACCAAGCGTACGACTTATTGGTTCTATTTCAATATAAGCGGTTTATGAAAGGGTTTCAATCTCTTTTTATGCCTTATTTTGTCAGCCTCAAACACAAAAAGTGGTCTCTACTTTTTTGCTTCAGCAGAAAAACTAACTCTCTGACAAAAACGATACCACTGTTGTAAAGTATCCCCATCAAGAGGTAGTTTACTGGCTTGATTCATGACACTAATTGTTTCTAGCAAAAACAAAATCTGAACCGAAATAGTTAGAGAAAAATCATAAAAACCACCCGTATCAACGAGTGGTCTTTATGATTAACTTTCATTTTTATTCATCATTGTCAATAGTTAAAGTCTTTGTTTCACAGTAATGACCTTTGCCACCAACAAAAACATTGACTATTTCATTGTCGCTATTCGTCGCTAATTTAACGACTATTTCAGAAGGCGACTCTAACGAATAGCCTTGTTCAAACACATACAGCTCTTTTTGCAAGTAACGATGTTTATACAAATAGCAAGCGAGTGCTGCGTTTGAAGTACCAGTCGCCGCTTCCTCATTAATGTCATAAAGCGGAGCAAAATTTCTGCAGATGATTCGATCATCAGTAAAAGCATATAAATGCAGCCCGACCACATCATGCTTCTGGCTGATCTCTTCAATTTTCTCAAAATCAGGCTTTAGAGCTTCTAATGCTGTTTCACTTTTTATAGGAACTAAAATATCTTTTAATCCTGTGGAAACTACTTGAATTTGGTATGTACGATCGATCGCTTGACTATCAAAACAATCGTCAAACTCATTTGGAGATAAAATATCATAGAATATCGGTTTGTTTTGTTCCATGAAGATCATACCATCTTTTATAGAAATCGTAAGTATACCACTGTTTGTTTCTATCGTGTATTCATTTTTACTGATTTTATTTCCTTGCATCAGTAAAGCGAATGAAGCGATTGTAGCATGTCCACACAAAGCCACTTCCTCTTTTGGTGTAAAATACTCAAATCTATAATCAGCACGATCAGATGCCGAGATAAACGCAGTTTCTGCATAACCTAATTGTTTGGCAACAGCCATTTTTTGAGCAGTAGTCAATGGATTGTCCATAAATACAACTCCGGCTTTATTTCCTCCTTCTTGATCCTTGCTAAAGCCACTAGCAACATAAACAGATAATTTCATTAGCTCACCCCTTCTTCTTTCATCACAACATGTAAAACGCTGCGTAAACTCATTATTATTCACAGTGTTTCTTAAATTTCTATCTCTTCAATTTTTGAATGCATTGGCGTTCATTGCCATTTTTTTACTGCCCACTTATGACTACCGCGTTTTAGTAAAGAGATCCCTTCTTCAACACTTACCCAGCGAATCTCGTTTGTCTTTTCTAGTGGCTCACAAACCTGCTTCCACTCATCAGCCACAAAAAAATAGCCTGGATTATAATAATCCGTACAGCGATGCCGTGAATGGAAATATTCATCTGCTTGACCTAAATACTCACCAATCACAACTTCAATCCCCAACTCTTCCAGCATTTCACGATTGATCGCTGCTTCCTTGGTTTCTCCTTGTTCAATTTCTCCACCAGGTAAAAAATAAGCCCCATTCGGTGCTTGGATTAAAACAATCTCACTATTATCATTTCTAGACACAATAATATAGGCACCCAGCCTTTTTTTATAAACCAACGTTTCCGATTTTTCACCGAATGACGGTATTTCCATAAAAACAGCTCCTTTACATTTAACTCAATTTTACATGAGAATTTTCTAATGAACAAGTATTATCTTGTCTTTTAAATCCCATTCACTGTTAAGTCTATGCTACTATATGAGTATCGACAGATTTTTATCTGTGATATATTTTTATTTTGAAAGGAAGATGCCGCATATGAAAATGGCCCATACTTGTGTACGTGTCAAAGATTTAGACGCGTCACTGGAATTTTATCAAAAAGCGTTCAACTTTGAAGAAAGTCGTCGCCGTGATTTTCCAGAACATAAATTTACGCTAGTGTATTTAACATTACCGGGTGATGCGTACGAGCTTGAATTAACGTATAACTATGACCACGAAGCATACGACTTAGGAGATGGTTACGGTCATATTGCTATTAGCACGGATGAAATCGAAAAACTGCACGAAGAACAAAAAAATGCTGGTTTTAACGTTACTGATATGAAAGGTTTGCCTGGCACTCCTCCATCGTATTACTTCATCACTGATCCTGATGGATATAAAATTGAAGTGATCCGAGCTCGTTAATCAAACTCAGAAGCACTTTTAGGCCTCTTGCCTAGTTGTGCTTCTTTTTAATGGGCGAGCCATTTAACTTTCTTTTTTGAGAAACAATGATAAACTAATGCTACAGAACTAATAAGGATGTGATTTCATGCAAAAAGTTATCGGCATAGCCGCTAACCAAATTATTCATTCCGTTGATGTTTTTCACGGAAACCACGTATCATATACACCGCAAGGATTCGTAACAGCTGTACAACAAGCTGGAGGATTGCCGCTTGTTTTACCTATAGATTCACCAGAAGCTGCAAAAGCATATATTGCGAAAATCGATAAATTATTATTAGCTGGAGGACAAGATATCTCACCTGATTTATACGGTGAAGCCCCTCATCCAAAGCTTCAAGAAACCAATCGAAATCGTGATGAATTTGAACTTGCGTTGATCAAAGAAGCAATCAAACAAAACAAACCTATCTTTGCGGTTTGTAGAGGCATGCAGTTGATCAATGTTGCTTTAGGCGGTACGCTGTATCAAGATCTTTCTCTATATTCTAACTGGGAGATCAAGCATACCCAAGAACCAACACTGCCTCAATTTGCTACTCATGAGGTAAACGTTCAGCAGGATAGTTTACTTTATCCGTTATTAGGTGAACAAGCACAAGTCAATTCCTATCATCATCAAGCCGTTCACAAATTAGCAGAATCATTGAAAATCAGTGCTGTTTCTTCTGATGGATTAATAGAAGGAATTGAGTCGATTGATCCTGAACAACGCATTTTAGGGGTTCAATGGCACCCAGAACTACGTTTCGATGTAGAGCCAAAAGAGTTTGGACTATTTGATTATTTTGTCAATTCACTATGATAGTTAACAAAAAAGGAGCAAGACTGAAGGATATTTTTCAGTCTTGCCCCTTTTTCATTAAAAAAACTACTTATTTTTTAGAAATCAAAATTATCTGGATCTGGTCCTAAACGTTCATTTGTATTTAATTGATTAATTTGTTCAAGTTCATCTTCCGTTAGTTCAAAATCAAATACATCAAAATTTTGTTTAATACGATCCTTGTGTACGGATTTAGGAATCACAATGATGTCGTTTTGAAGATGCCAGCGGATGATTACTTGTGCGGCAGTCTTATCGTATTTTTTCCCAATTTCAACTAAAACAGGATTTTCTAGAATTTTCCCTTGGCCTAAAGGTGACCACGCTTCTGCCGCAATAGAATGATCTGCTAGAAAACGGCGTAAAGGCTCTTGTGTCAATGTTGGATGAATTTCAATCTGATCTACGGCTGGTGAAACGGTGGCATCTTTCAACAGTTCTTCAAGATGGTGCTCATGAAAATTAGAAACACCTATCGCTTTTGCACGACCGCTGCGATAAATTTCTTCCATCGCCCGCCAAGAGTCCTTATATTTGCCTTCTACTGGCCAGTGAATCAAGTATAGATCAACGTAATCTAAATCAAGTCTTTTTAAACTTTCATCAAACGCTTTTAGTGTTGATTCATATCCTTGATCAGCATTCCATAATTTAGTAGTGACGAAAATCTCTTCTCTGGGCACACCAGATTCGCGGATTCCTTTACCTACACCTGCTTCGTTTTTATACGCTGCAGCAGTATCGATCAAACGATACCCACTTTCCAGCGCCCATTTCACAGAATCGACTGCTTCTGTTCCGTCCTCCACTTTCCAGACACCTAATCCTAAACGTGGAATAACTGAACCATTTGCTAATTTTTTTGTTGTTTCAAAAGTCATGTAACCATCATTCCTTTCTATCAAAATAGCTTCTTATTTTATTATACTCCTAAAAAGTCTAGATGGAAAAGCTAAGAATTTTCTTCATCAATATAAAAAGACGGAAATCACGCATACATCGTCATTTCCGTCTTATAGAAAAAGTGTTATCAGATTATACTGTTATATTTCTGATCCAATCAGCTGGATCTGGAAGGTCTCCAAATTGAATACCTGTCAATTCATCATAGAGCTTTTGAGTAACTGGTCCAACTTCAGTCTCACTGTAAAACACATGAAACTCATCTTGGGTCTGAATACCTCCAATTGGAGAAATCACAGCGGCTGTTCCGCAAGCACCAGCCTCTTTATACTGATCAAGAGAATCAAGATATACATCTTCTTCTGCTGCTTCTAATCCAAGATTATGCTCAGCCAAGTATAGTAATGAATATTTCGTGATACTTGGTAAAATCGAAGGAGACAATGGTGTGACAAATCGATCATCTTTTGTGATCCCGAAGAAATTGGCTGAACCTACTTCTTCAATTTTTGTATGGGTTGCAGGATCTAAATAGATACAGTCTGAAAAGCTTCTTTCCTTCGCTTCTTCACCTGGTAATAAACTTGCTGCATAGTTGCCGCCCACTTTAATTGCTCCGGTTCCTTGTGGTGCAGCACGATCATAGTCAGAGACAATAAAGTTCGTCGGAACCAAACCACCTTTAAAGTAAGCACCGACCGGCATACAAAAGACTGTAAATAGATATTCTGGAGCAGGATGCACACCGATCCCTTGACCTACACCGATCAATAAAGGTCTAATGTAAAGTGTGCCTCCACTTCCATAGGGCGGGACAAATGCTTCATTTGCTTTGACAACTTCTTCAACTGCTTGAATAAATTTCTCTTCTGGAACCTCTGCCATCAAAAGACGCTTAGCACTTCGATTCATTCGTTTAGCATTTTCATCTACTCTGAATAAATTGATAGAACCATCCTTGCAGCGATAGGCTTTAAGCCCTTCAAAGCACTGTTGTCCATAATGAAGCGCAGCGGAGCCTTCGTGCAGATGAAGAACATTGTCCTCTGTCAGCTTTCCATCGTCCCATTGGCCGTCTTTCCACATTGAAATATAGCGAAATGGTGTTTTTATATAATCAAAGCCTAAATTATTCCAGTCTAATGTCATACGATCACTCCTTATTTTCAGAATATTGTAACACATTCCCAATCATTTTGTTAACCTTTTTTCAGAAATAATTACATCTTTTTTCAATTTAAAGTATACTATTACTATGACAGAAAAAAACTCGTTTCTGATCAAGACAAATTTTAAAAAGAAAGTTGGGCTACCCTTGTTTATTGTTGGACAATCCGTTTCTACTGAAACATTAGACAGCACTGTAGATTCCGTCGTAGATATAAAAGCGGCAACTGAAACTAAAATCAATGCGCTCCAACGCTTTTGGAACAATATCAATTGGGATCAAATCTTAGCTACCGTGATCGAAAAAACGATTTACTTACTTTTATTGATTTTACTTTTTGTCATTCTTAATCGAGTGGGCAAGTTATTGATTGATCGTGCTTATAGCAACTATAGTAAAAAGCAATCCTTTAGTGAAAGCCGTTTAAAAACCTTGCATACCTTGATCAACAATGCCTTTCAATACACGCTGTTTTTCTTTTTCATCTATTCCTTATTAACAACTGTTGGCGTGCCAGTGGGCTCGTTGTTGGCAGGTGCCGGGATTGCTGGTGTCGCCATTGGTTTAGGGGCACAAGGATTCATGAACGATATTATTACTGGCTTTTTTATCATTTTGGAGCAGCAAATGGACGTAGGTGATTATGTCCGCTTAACTGCCTTAGGAATCGAAGGCACTGTGACTTCTGTCGGCTTACGAACGATTCAAATGAAGGCGCTGGACGGCACCGTTCATTTCATTCCTAATCGCAATATCACTACGATCAGCAATCTTTCTCGTTCAAATATGCAAGTCTTAATCGATGTCCGCATCATGCCCGATGAAGGCTATGATCAAATCATAACGATCATCGATCAAGTAAATCAAGAATTGAAAGAAAAATTTTCTGAAAGCATTCAATCTGGACCAACTATCTTTGGTATGGTCGATCTCGGCAATGGAAATTTTGCCGTTCGTACGACAATGTATGTTTTAAATGGAAAGCAAGCGACGATCAGAGAAGAATTTTTAGCTCAATACGTCAAAAAACTTTCTGAAGCAGATTTCACTATACCAAACACACCGATCACTCTAAAATAATAATGAATAAGACAAGAACAGAAGCCTTTTTTATGCATCAGCTTCTGCTCTTGTCTTTTATTTTTCACTATCTAAGGATTTTAAAAATGCAGCAATATGTTTTACTGCCAAAGGAATCGCCTCTTCTTTTGGATCAAACTTTGCAGAATGCAGCCCATAGGGACTATCGACGCCCAGCCAAAACATTGTGCCTGGAACTTTTGATAACAAATAACCAAAATCTTCCCCTGTCATTGCAACACCTGCTTCATAGAAAGAAACACCCTTCTCTTTTTCCATAAATGACATAAATCGTTCGGTCGTTTCTCGATCATTGATAACCGGAACGTAGCCTTTTTGATCTAAAAAAACGTCCACTTCACAGTTAAACGATTTTGCAATTCCTTCGCCAATTTCTCTGACTCTTTTTTGCGTCAATTGATTCATTTCTTCAGTCAAGGTTCGAATCGTGCCGGTAATTTTAGCTTCTCCTGCTATCACATTTGTGGCACTTCCGGCATTAAACGTTCCGAAGGTTACAACGGCTCCTTCTACAGGATTTACATTGCGACTCACAATCGTTTGTGCTTGCTGAACAAAGCTCATGCCAGCCACTAGCATATCGTTTGAATCTTGAGGAAACGCCGCATGTCCCCCTTTCCCATTCAATGTAACGTGTATTTCGCAAGTAGCAGCAAACAATGTTCCCACTTTGGTAGTAATCGTTCCCACTGGTAAATCAGGATTGACATGCAAGCCGTAAAATTCATTCGGCAGCCAATCACCGAATGCTCCGCCATCATACATCAACATGCCGCCAGCTTCATTTTCTTCCGCTGGCTGAAAAAGAAACAAATAATTGTTTTCAGGCTGCTCTTGGGCCATTTTCTCTAATAAGCCTAAAGCAATCGTCATATGAAAATCGTGACCACAAGCATGCATGTATCCCTTATAAATCGATTGAAAATCGGACGCCACTTCCTCTGTGATTGGTAGACCATCAATATCTGCTCGCCAGCCAATCGTTTTTTTCGGAGCCTTTCCGTGCACAAAAACTAAGATCCCAGTTTGCCAAGTTTTTGTTTCTACATATTCTTTATCGATCAAGCGAATATACGCCAATAATTTCTCTTGTGTCTTTACTTCTTCTAATCCGATTTCTGGTATTTGGTGCAATTCTCTACGAATGTCTATCAATTGGTCGTTAATCAATATATATCTGCCTCTTTTCTATTCTTAAGACATATTGTTCAACAAAAAAAGACATCTGTCAATCTATCACTCATAGAGCTTGCTATTTTTTGTAAAAAAACGTGAGTGGGACATAACTCTTCGAGTCATGTCCCACTCACTTGGAATCCGAATAAACGCTGGAATCAGAAGCACTCTCTCTTCTGTCCTATTCTTTTTACTTCTATTTCATTATATCGATCAAATCTTTTTTAGAAGCCGCAGAAGCTGGCATATAACTAAAGGCAATTCCGATCAAAGCTGAAATTCCGACTGCCAAGGAAATCGTAAATAAATCTGGACGTACAGCAAACGGAAGAAAAATCGATGTCAACAGCCCTAAAAGCATGCCTAATAAATAACCGATCAGACCACCAAGTAAGGTGAGCGTCAGTCCTTCAGCTAGGAATTGTTTTCGGATATCCTTTTCAGTTGCTCCTAATGCCCGCCTAATGCCGATTTCTTTGGTTCGTTCAGAAACGGAGATATACATCATATTCATCACGCCGACACCTGCAATAAATAATGATATTCCTGCTACCGCTGAAATAAACAACGTCAAGTTATCTAAAATCTTACCCATTTCCGCGATAGTTGATTTCGGATTGTATTGTTCATATTCTCCTACATTTCTCAAACTACCATTGAAATTTAGCTGTTTCAATACTTCTGAAGTAACTCGCTCCTTTTCACTACTGTCCTCCACTTCCAAATTCAAAATGGACTGACTGTCTGCTTTTTTAAAGTAATGATCGTAACTTTTAATTGGAAAATACGCCAATGCCGACTGATTTTCCATTGATAATGTTCCGTTTTTGTTTGCGATCACACCAACAATCGTGAACAATTCATTCATTAGTTCAAACCCTTTACCGACTGCTTGCTTTGCGTCACCGTATAGCTTTTGTGCCAAAATCTCATCAATGACAACAACCTTATTCAAGGTCTCACTGTCTTTTGGTTCAAGCTGTCGACCAGCAACTAATGGTTCTGTTGTTTGTTCAACACGTTCCACATTTTTCGTTAGTTTTTTCCCTCGAATATAGATTTCCACTTGACGCTCACTTAGCTTTTGCTTCGGTTCATAAAAATCAACCTTTTTAACGCCCTTGATATTCTTGATCAAGTCAAGATCACTTTTTTTGAATACTTCTTTTTCACTTAATGCATTAGAAATATCATAATAACTAAAGGTAAGATTATTGACTGTTTCTTTTGTATTCGTCATCGACATCTTATCGATCATATCCCGCTTAAAACCATTACCAATAGAAACGATCGTAATAACAGATGCAATACCAATAATGATGCCGAACATCGTAAGAAAGCTGCGTTTTTTGTTTTTCAGAATTGATTTTAATGCGGTTTTCCAGAGAACAATATTTTTCATTTAATCAACTCCTCTTCAATGATTTCACCATCTTTTACTCGAATTAAACGATCGCAATAAGAGACCATTTCAGGGTTATGTGTAACTAAAATGATCGTGGCACCTTCCGTTCGATTCAAGTCTTGAAATAACTGCATAATATCCTCGGAAGTTTTTGAGTCTAATGCTCCAGTTGGTTCGTCTGCAATGATGAATCGAGGCGAGTTGACGATCGCTCTGGCAATCGCGATTCGTTGTTGCTGTCCACCGGAAAGTTGCTTTGGGTATTTATTCCCTTTATCGCCCAAACCAACTTTTTCTAAGACTTCCTGAACTCGCGCTTTGGTATTTTCATAGGCCGATCCATTATACAGTAAAGGCAATTCAATATTTTCAAAAACAGTATTGTTCTCGATTAAACTGAAATTTTGAAAAACAAAACCAACCGACCGATTCCGAATAGCTGAAAGGTCTTTATCTGAAAAGTCAGTGATCTCTTTTCCTTCAAAAAGATATTTCCCTTCGAACTTTTTATCGATAAAGCCGATTAAGTTGATCAACGTTGATTTACCCGAACCAGAAGGGCCCATGACTGCAACGAACTCTTTTTCTTTGATTTCGAAATTAATGTCTTTTAATACATGGAGTTTTTCTTCTTCTAAAGAATAATATTTATTGATATGTTCTAGCTTAATCATTTTCAACCACCTGCACTTCTGCATCGTTTTTCAATGATTCATCGGGATTATCAATGATCTTCATTCCTTTAGAAATTCCTGATTCTACGATCTTAGCATTATTTACCTCTGTAAATTTCACTTCTGTTTTTTTCGCTCGACCATTTTTATAGACATAGACAAAGGTTTGTTTACCTTCAGTGATGACCGCATTTTCAGGGACTATCAATTGTGGCTGCTGCAATGAAACTTGAACTGAAGAACCGTATGCCCAAGGAAAATCTCCTTCTACTGTAAATTCGTAAGCTGGGATTTCAGCTTCTCCACCTTTTCCAGTTTTTGGTAATTGGTTGATGCTATTTATTTTACCTTGTACCACCTGGTTAGACCCAATTGATGTAACGCTGACTTCTTGACCTGTCTTTAGCTTCGTTAAATCATATTCTGTTACTGTTCCCTTGATTTGTTTTGTTTTGCTCAAAACTTGAACTAAAGGTGTATCCAATGATTTTTTGCCTGCTTCATTAACAATCGCGATTCCATCTTGTGTAGCATTAACTGTTGTAGAAACTTTGCCTTGTTCTGATTCAAGTGCAGCTGCTTCATCATTGACCTCTGTGTTTGCTAGTTCTAATGCTTGTTGCGCTTGAACCACTTCACTATTAGCAGCGCTTAATTCTGACTTTTGTTGTTCAACCTTGCTCTTTAAGGTTTCTTTGTTCTCGGGATCCGCTTCACGATCCAGCTCTGCTCTACTTTGGTTCAATGCTGCTTGCGCTTCATTGTATTTCGTTTGAGCACGGGTTAAATTTTGAGTTGCCTGTTGCGCAGATAGACTGCTCTTGTTGACTGCTCGCTGCTGTTGATCCGCTCTTGTTTGTGCCTCACCATTTTGATAGTTCACTAAGGCTTCTCCTGCTTTGACTTCTTGCTCGTTTTTGACTGGTATTGATGCAACAGTTCCTAAGGCTTGATCATAAAAAATATCTTCTGTTTGCATCGCTTTGACCTCTCCTTTTAATACAAGAGGATCAAGTGGTTCCAACGTAAACGCACTATAACTAGGCTCAGTTTCTTTATTTGAAGAAGAGTATAAAATATAACCTCCGATCCCTAAACTAATGATCACTCCGCCAATAACCCATTTTATTTTTTTGTTCTTCATAATTACTATTCCTCCTACAATCTGTATATAACTGATTATAAAGAATTACGAAGTATTCAAACAGCGAATGGGCGAACAGTTTCCTTACATAATTGAAAGCTTAATATAACACCAAAAAAAGGTTAAGCAAGACAGCTTCAAACGCCTCACTTAACCTTTTTATAAACTCAATCAACAGGTGGATGACTACAGCTTACGTAACTCTTCCAGCATCGTTGTTTTACTTTTTGTTTTTTCGTCAATATCTTTGATTTTTCTAGCGGGAACTCCAGCCACAACCGTATAAGGTGCAACATCATCTACAACGATCGCTCCTGCCGCTACAACTGCTCCTTCACCGACTCGAACGCCTTCTAGGACAACCGCATTAGCACCGATCAAAACATTGTCTTCAATGATCACAGGTTGAGCACTTGGAGGTTCCACTACACCCGCCAGCACTGTTCCAGCACCAATATGACATTGTTTTCCAACCGTTGCTCGTCCGCCTAAAATAGCACCCATATCGATCATCGTACCTTCGCCGATCACTGCACCAATATTGATCACTGCACCCATCATGATTACTGCTTGATCACCGATTTCGACTTGATCACGAATGATCGCTCCTGGTTCGATACGTGCGTTGATTTCTTTAATATCAAGCATCGGAATCGCTGAATTGCGAGCGTCATTTTCAACAACATAGTCGTCGATCAATGATTTATACTCTTCTAAAAATGCTTTTATATCTTCCCATTCCCCGAATAAAGTGCCTGTTTTACAATTAGTAAAAGCTTTGACCGTGTCTGGAAATGTTACCTCTTTCAATTTACCCTTCAACGTAACTTTTACAGGTGTTTTCTTTGTTGCATTGCCAATATAATTGATAATTTCGTATGCGTCCATCCTCTAACTCCCTTCAAACGTAACTGTAAATTAATCATTCTACAGATTTTTAGCTTAACAGAAAAAGGAAAAAAATCAAACAACTTTTATTTCTCTTGGGTCTTCTTCTGATTTCGGTAAAATGACATTCTTACGTTCTAATTCGTGTGCCATATGATTGATCGCCTTAAGCAGTTCTTTGCGTGTAATGATCCCTTTAAAGCACTGATTATCATCGACAACAGGTAAAAATGCTGCATCCACCAGTAAATGTAAAATGTCTTCTAATTCCCATTGCTCACCGATCACAGGAACATTGACTTCCATCACATCAGCAACTGTAAATTCTTTTAATTTATCAAAATCAACAGATGTAATATCAAACATCTTATCGACAACATCTGATAAACTGATCAACCCAACAAAACGGTCACCTTTATCTAAAACCGGAATTTTTGAATATTTTACTTGTGATAACACTAATAGTGCATGACTAAGCGGATTTAAACACATCACATTTGCGACATTTTCCGCAGGTATTAAAAATGTTTCTTTCTTTTCTAATAACAATTCTTTTACAGCAGTTCCAATCATTGGAGTGCCTCCATTTCATTTTCTTTGCCACGAATACTATTTTACCGAAAACAGATGCGAATGTCATGAAATTCAAACTTTTTTCATAACTCTTAATAAAAATTAAGTTTTGCGCACAGATTCTTCATGTTTGCAAAAGAAAACAAGGCAAAACGATTTTGACGTTGTTCCCTTGTTTTTTTTAGTATTATTATTTAGAGAAAGTAAAAGATAGTTCTTTAAACGGCTGATGATCACGCCCAAAATACTGTACATAATAATGATCTGCAGTACTTTCAATCATAGCATACGATTTTAGCTGAATCGGTCCTCTTGGTTGACTGATACTTCCAGGATTCAAGTATAAGATATTTGCTCGTACCTCACAGCCAATTTCGTGAGTATGACCGAACAACGCAATATTTGCTGATTCCTCTGCAGCCTGCATGGCAAGTGTCGTTAAACCAAAACGCACATTTGCCAAATGTCCATGGGTCATAAAAATTCTGTCTATTTCAGTTTGCTCAACGATTTGATTTGGAAATTCTGGATCATAATCACAGTTTCCTTTGACCACGATAAAATCCTGCCACAACACATCGGTCGGTTCTAATTCTGAATCACCACAATGAAACATACGATCTACTTTTCCACGATAGGTATCAGCTAAATCGACCAGAATGTCACGATCTCCATGGTTATCACTTACAACTAGATACTTCATTGACTACCTCCTATTTTTTCAACCAATTTTCCCATTGATTTTTTAGTTTCGCTACTGCTTTGCCTCTATGACTAATTTCATTTTTTCGTTCATCTGAAAGTTCTGCAGCTGTTTTTTGCTCTTCCTCTACGAAAAACAACGGATCGTAGCCAAAGCCATTTTCGCCTCGCGGAATCGTACCAATTTTTCCAGACCAATCACCATCAACAACTAAACTTTCTTTATCAGGTGCTGCAAAAACAAGAGTGCAGTGGAAAGTCGCTGTTCGCTGTTCAGATGGTATACCAGTCATTTCATGAAGTAGTTTGGCATTATTGGCAGCATTATTGGTTGGCTCGCCTGCAAATCGGGCAGAAAAAATACCTGGACGTCCATCAAGTGCATCTACGATCAATCCAGAATCATCTGCTAAAACAGGTTGCTGTAAAATCTCAGCAATCGTCTCTGCTTTCAATCGAGCATTTTCTTCAAAGGTCTTTCCCGTCTCCTCTACATCAGGAAGTTCAGGATAATCTAGTAAAGTTTTTACTTGATAGCCCTTTTCAGCAAAAATCTTAGTAAATTCTTTTGCTTTCCCCGGATTACGAGTAGCGATGACGATCGTTTTTTCCTCTGCCAAATAATCTGCTGGTACATTTGGTCCAGCTAAAGCTTCTTTTTGATAAGCGATCAATTCTTCAATACCAGTCTTTCCATAAAAAAGCAGTGCATTTAGTTCATCACCAGAAAAAGTTGCTTCTTCTCCCGTTCCTTGGAGCTCAACAAAATTTCCAGATTCTGTCATTACCAAATTCATATCTACTGCAGCAGCTGAATCTTCCTCATAATCCAAATCCAAGACACAGTAGCCATCTGACAAGATCCCAGCACTGACTGCTGCTAAATATTCCTTGATCGGATCTTCTTTAAGTTCTCCTCTTTTGAGCAAATTGTCTATTGCTAGCTTCATCGCAACAAATGCTCCAGTGATACTTGCTGTACGAGTACCTCCGTCTGCTTGTACAACATCACAATCTACGATGATGCTGCGCTCTCCAAGCTTGGTCAAGTCGACTACCGCTCGTAAAGAACGACCAATCAAGCGTTGAATTTCCATTGTTCTGCCAGTTAGTTTGCCCTTTGCACTTTCACGAATATTACGTGTATTTGTTGCCCTAGGCAACATACTGTATTCAGCTGTTACCCATCCTGTGCCTTCGCCTCTCAGAAATGGCGGCACTTTTTCTTCCACTGTTGCCGAGCAAATAACTGTCGTATCACCGAAGGAAATAACTACGGAACCTTCTGGATGCTTATATACATTTGTCTCGATTGTGACTTTTCTTAATTCTTTGGCTTGTCTGCCATCATGTCTATTCAATATGTGTTCCTCCTAAACGAATTTGATTGATATCAAGTGTTCCTAACTTTAACCATTCATCTGCAATTTCCTTAAACATTTTTGCTGAACCAGTTGTATAAAATTCATGCGATAGCTGTTTTTTTTGCAGGCTATTGGCAAGATCAAAGTAATCTAACAACATGCTGACCTCACTTACCGTTTCTGCTCCAGAATCGATCAATTTCACTTGGTTACCCATAACGTTTTGGATCAAAGGACGTAATAATGGATAATGTGTACAGCCTAAAATCAGAGTATCTAGCTGTTTTAATAGCAAAGGATTCAAGGTTTCAGATACGACCTTTTTAGCAACTGAAGAGTGTGTTTCATTACTTTCTACAATTGGAACAAATTTAGGACAGGCTAAACTCGTAACGATCGTTTTTGGCGCCTTTGCTTGCAGTGCCTGCTCATAAGCACCACTTTTGATCGTTCCCGCTGTACCAATCACTCCAACACGATTATTTTTCGTGGCTTTCAATGCTGCTCTAGTTCCCGGTAATATTACCCCAACAACAGGGATATCCAACTGGGCCTTTATCTGTTCAAGCGCAACAGCTGTTGCTGTATTGCATGCAATCACTAACATCTTTATATTTTTTTCTAGCAGAAAATTGGTCATTTCCCATGTAAATTGAACCACTTGCTCAGCCGGTCTTGGACCATATGGGCATCTTGCGGTATCACCTAAATAAATTAAACGCTCATTTGGAAGCTGCTTTAACGCTTCTTTTACTACTGTGAGTCCGCCAACGCCGGAATCGATAAAACCTATCGCTTCATGATTATTCAAATTGATCAAACCTTTACTGTATATTTCATTATCCCTATTTTCTACTTTTTAGCTCTTTATTTCAAGTTTTATTCCTACACTCCTCCTATTATATCATTCTTGTATCTTCTTTTTATTGAATTTCATATGATCTTTAGAAAAAAAACTGGTAATCTCTTTTTTCATATGTTACAATTTATAACATTAACAAATGAATAGAATTATGATTATTAGATTAGATATAAAGGAAAAATGTTTTTATAAAGAGAATATTACATTAGAAGTTATCTGTCACTATCCCTATTAACAAGCGGATTAACCGTTTTCTTACTAATGTCAGTAAATTAGTTTTATTCATCTTTGCACATTTTCTTTTACTATCTCTCATTATGATCACTCGATATTCATGTGACAAATCTATACATAAAGGAGATTAACTATGATTTCGTTGGAACATGTCAATAAGTTTTTTGGAGAACATCATGTTTTGAAAGATGTCTCATTAAATGTCAACGAAGGAGAAAAGATCGTTATCATCGGTCCTTCCGGATCAGGTAAAAGTACATTGATCCGCTGCATCAACCGCTTAGAAAAAGTGAGTGATGGACATATTTTTGTTGACGGTATCGATATAACTGAACCAAAAGCTCCTGTACAGGAAGTGCGTCAAAAAGTAGCCATGGTATTTCAAAATTTCAATCTTTATGCACACAAAACGATTATCCAAAATTTAACTCTTGCCCCAATCAAAGTTAAAGGAGTTAGCAAAGAAGAAGCGACTAAAACTGGAATGGAGTATTTAGAACGTGTCGGACTTGCAGACAAAGCACACGCCTATCCTTCTCAACTTTCAGGAGGACAACAACAGCGTGTCGCTATCGCTCGAGCTTTAAACATGCATCCAGAGATTATTTTATTTGATGAACCCACTTCAGCCTTAGATCCAGAAATGATCCAAGAAGTTCTTGATGTCATGATCGATTTGTCCAAGCAAAATATTACCATGATTTGTGTGACCCATGAAATGGGCTTTGCCCGTCAAGTAGCCGATCAAGTGATTTTCATGGACGACGGTCAAATCATCGAAACTGGAACACCAGAACATTTCTTTACAAACACCCAAAATGAACGAGCCAAAGAATTTTTGAGTAAGATCATTCATAACTAACTATTAAAAACTAGGAGGAACTAAAATATGAAAAAGATGAAAAAAATCGTAGGTGCCCTTTCTCTCGCTTTACTACTCGGTGTTTTTGTTGGCTGCGGCAGCGGCAATGATCAAGGTTCCGCTGATTCATCCAGCAAAGGTACGACTGATTTACAAAAAATCAAAGACGCAGGTGTTATCAAAGTTGGGGTAAAAGAAGATGTTCCTAATTTTGGCTATATGAATCCTGATACCAATAAAAATGAAGGGATGGAACCTGATATTGCTCGTTTAATTGCGAAAGAATTAACAGGAAGCGAAGAAAATGTTGAATTTGTCGGTGTTACCGCAAAAACACGCGGTCCTTTATTGGATAATGGTGAGTTAGATATGGTGATTGCAACTTTTACAATCACAGATGAACGAAAAGAAACATACAACTTCACCACTCCTTACTATAAAGATGAAGTTGGTTTCCTTGTAAGAAAAGCAGATAATTTTACAGATACAAAAAGTTTAGATGGCAAAACGATTGGCGTGGTTCAATCTGCAACAACTAAAGAAGCCATCGAAAAACAAGCACAAGAACTTGGTGTTACCTTTAAATACCAAGAACTTGGCTCATATCCAGAATTAAAAACAGCACTGACTTCTAAACGAATCGATGCGTTTTCAGTGGATAAATCAATTCTGACTGGCTATGTTGACGACAACACCGAAATTCTTAAAGATGGTTTCTCGCCTCAAGAATACGGAATTGCTACTAAAAAAACCAATACAGAATTAAGTGATTTCTTAGACGAATCTATTGAAAAATGGGAAAAAGATGGAACTTTAGAAAAAATCTACAAAACATGGAATCTAAACTAAATCCCTAATCGATTTTATTTAGCTTTTCTGGAACCGGGAGGGAAATAGATGTTGATTATATTAAATGCTGGTCCTTTTGCTCTTTATCGTTGGGAAGCGTTGCTTAAGGACTGGAAACTGTTTGGTAATGCCTTTATATACACGATTCTTTTGGCAATCGGGTCTTTGCTCGTTGCCATGATTCTTGGAATTATTTTTGGTAGTTTATCTTCTATGCACACTAAATTACCAAAAATATTCAGCAGAATTTACGTTGAATTCTTTCAAAATACACCTTTATTGATTCAATTTATTGTTGTTTATTACGGTTTTCCACTGATCAGTCCAGCGCTAACTTTTCCAACAACGTTTATTGCGATTCTTTGTGTTGGTCTTTATCATGGTGCCTATATCTCAGAAGTTGTTCGTTCTGGTATTGGCGCCGTTCCAAAAGGTCAGTTCGAAGCAGCCTATTCTCAAGGTTTTTCCTATGGTGAAACCATGCGTTACGTTGTATTACCTCAAGCTTGGCGCATCATGTTGCCGCCTTTGACCAATCAGGTGGTCAACTTGATTAAAAACACGTCGACCGTTGCCATTATTTCTGGCGCTGATGTGATGTTCACTGCAAACAGCTGGTCATCTATTAATTTAAATTACATTCCAGCTTTTGCTGTAGCAGGATTTTTGTACTTTATCCTTTGTTTCCCCTTAGCTAAATTAGCTCGGCGACTCGAAGAAAACAACAAGAAAGCTTATACCAGATAGGAGGATGCAAACATGTCTTTTTCAGAACAAATGAGTCAACTTTTGACAGGGAATAATTTGCGTTTCTTATTCGATGGCTTGAAGCTTACTCTGTATATTTCTTTTGTCGCTATTGTCTTAAGTACGATCTTTGGTACTATTTTAGCTGTGCTAAGAAATCAGAAAAAAGGACCTTTTAAATTTTTAGCAAGCCTTTATATCGAAATCGTCCGCAATATCCCTAATTTACTTTGGATCTACGTAATTTTTCTGATTTTCAAAATCAAATCTACACCTGCCGGCATCGTTAGTTTTACTGTTTTTACCACAGCTGCACTGGCAGAGATCATTCGTGGTGGTTTAAATGGTGTAGACAAAGGTCAAAAAGAAGCTGCCCGTTCGCAAGGTTTTAGTAATTTTCAGATCATTTTGCACATCGTCTTACCTCAAGCAATCCGAAATGTCCTTCCTGCGATCGTGTCACAATTTGTCACAGTGATCAAAGATACAAGTTTCTTGTATTCCGTAATTGCCTTGCAGGAGCTATTCGGAAAATCATATATCTTGATGGGACGATACGCTCAAACTGAACAAGTATTCATGATTTATGGGCTTGTAGCACTGATGTATTTCGTAATCAATTTTGTCATCTCTCAATTTTCTCGATGGTTATCAAGAAACTGGGTTTAAAACGAATAGAAAAACCGTTAGTGAAATAGTTGTAAATTATAAGGACCATGATATAACCCTAAAGGTTATATCATGGTCCTTTAAAATTTGAATAAACAGTGTTAAAAAAGCACCGCCTTCAGAAAAAGAAACTGACATTGTTGTGAAACACAGCGAACTATGCGCACATGTAGAACAATACTTACTACACTGCATCTCAATCACTAATTATCTAATCGTTACATTGAATGCTTCAATTAAAGCTTTTTCAACTTTTGCTAGAGATTTATTGATTTCTTCATCCACTAATGTCGCTTCAGCATTAACAAACGTCAAGCTGTACGCCATCGATTTTTTATCATCAGCAATATTTGCACCTTGATATACATCGAATAAATGGACAGACTGCAAGTATTTTCCGGCATTTTCAGTAATCACTTCGACTAGCTCTTGATTTGTGACTGTTTCATCTACTAATAAGGCAATATCTCTGGAAATTGCTGGGAATTTAGTTACAGGTTGATAGACAAAGGAATGCGTATTTGCTTCAACTAGCGCCTTTACATTCAATTCAGCAACATATGTTTCTGGAATGTCATACTCTTTTGCAATCGAAGGATGAACTTGCCCAATGAAACCAATGACTGTTTCGTTCAATTTTACTTTTGCAGTACGTCCCGGATGTAATTCAGCATAATCATCGACCGCTTCATAGCTGATCGAATCAGCAAGACCAATTGAATCAAACATTACTTCCAACATTCCTTTAATTGTGTAAAAATCAACTGGAACTTCTTTTGTTTGCCAATCCTTAACCGTTTGATTACCTGATAGAGCAACTGCTAAATGATTTTCTTCGTATGGAAGCTCTTGTGCTTCTTCTTCATTTCGGTAAAATACTCGTCCGATTTCGTAAAGGCCGATATTGGTATTTTTCCGTGCCGTATTATAGGCAACATCATCAAGCAATCCTGAAACTAAGTTCATTCTCAAGACCGAACGTTCTTCACTCATCGGCCATTGTAAGCGTGTTGGCTGACTTTTTCTCATCATAAACTGACTGGATTTATTCTCGGTCGTCAACGCGTAACTAATTGCTTCACTTAATCCGCATCCTTCTAATAGACCTTTGATTTTACGTACCAGCTGTTGACCGCTAGTTAAGCTGCCAGCAACGGTTTCACCTTTCGGTAAGGTTGAAGGAAGATTGTCATAACCATAAATCCGTGCAACTTCTTCAATCAAATCAGCTTCGATCGTGATATCCCAGCGTCTTGGCGGAACAGTTACTCCGTATGTTTCATCGTCTACTGTGTACTCAAATCCTAATGTTTCAAAAATTTCATTGACCGTTGCTAAATCTAACGAGGTTCCTAAATATTTATTGATTCTTGAAAGTGTTACACTGACTGTGATTTCATCAAGTTTAACTTCAGAACCAACAGCCGTACCAGAAACAACAGTTCCACCAGCCAATTTTGCGATCATCGCAGCCGCAACATCTCCTGCTTGGCCGATCGTTGCTTGATTGATTCCTTTTTCGAAACGGCTAGATGATTCGCTACGCAAGTTAAATTCTTTAGACGTTTTACGAATAGATACAGCATCGAACAAAGCAGCTTCCAGCGCAACAGTTGTTGTACCATCTGTAATCTCTGAATCTGCGCCGCCCATTACACCAGCAAGCGCCACCGGACTCTTTCCGTTTGTAATAACGATATTTTCGTTTGACAGTTCTCTTTTTTCACCATCTAATGTTACTAGTTCTTCCCCAGCATTTCCGCGTCTCACAAGGATCTTTTTACTCGCTAATTTATCGTAGTCAAATGCATGCAGTGGCTGACCGAACAGCAACAGAATATAATTGGTTACATCCACAACATTATTGATTGGACGAATCCCTTCATTCATTAAACGGTTTTGCAGCCAAAGAGGACTTTCCGCAATCGTTACATCTTTGATGATTCTAATCTGATACGCAGGTGTATCGGTTGTATCCTTGACTTCAACATCGATATAATCAGAAGCCGATTCGGTTGAATCTTCTTTTAAAGGCTCATCGTTAAATGTTGGCGTCTGACGATAGATTGCTCCAACTTCATAGGCTACACCACGCATACTTAATGCATCGGCACGATTAGGTGTGATCGATAACTCAATGATGGAGTCATCCATATCTAAATAAGAAAAAACATCACTGCCGTTCACTGCATCTTGAGGCATATAATAAATTCCATCAGCGTAGGCTTTAGGGATTACATTGTCTGAATAGCCCAGTTCTTGAAGCGAACAGATCATTCCGTTTGAGACTTCGCCTCTCATCTTCCCTTTTTTGATTTTTTGGTTTCCTGTGATTCGAGAGCCAGGTAAAGCAACGATGACCTTGATCCCTGCTTTTACATTGGGTGCACCACAAACGATTTGAGACAGTTCTTCTTCGCCTATATCCACTTGGCAAATTGATAAGTGATCTGAATCAGGATGAGGAATGCATTCTTTAACCTCACCGACAACTATTTTTTTCAAGCCTTCTTGCGGTACTTCTACTCCTTCAACTTCGATCCCTGTTAAAGACATTTGGTCTGATAATTCTTTGGCAGAAATCTTGGAAAGATCTAAATATTCACTTAACCATTTATAAGAAACTAACATCGTCGATTACTCCTTTACCTTAAATTGATTTAAGAAACGCAAATCATTTTGATAGAAATTACGGATATCATTTACACCATAACGCAGCATAGCTACACGATCTGGTCCCATTCCAAAAGCAAAACCAGTGTATTCATCTGGATCGATGCCAGACATTTTCAGCACATCCGGATGAACCATGCCGGCACCCAAAATTTCAATCCAGCCAGTATGCTTACATACATTACAACCTGCACCGCCGCATTTGAAACAGCTGACATCCACCTCAACTGAAGGTTCAGTAAATGGGAAGTAGCTTGGGCGTAAACGAATACTACGATCTGCACCAAACATTTTTTTCATAACTACTTCTAGTGTTCCTTTAAGATCGCCCATCGTGATGTTTTTATCAATGACAAGACCTTCGATTTGATGGAACTGGTGACTGTGTGTGGCATCGTCTGTATCTCTACGGAAAACTTTTCCGGGAGAAATCATACGCAGTGCACCTTTTGAGAAATCATGTTTTTCCATAGTACGTGCCTGAACTGGTGACGTATGTGTACGAATCAACGTTTCATCTGTAATATAAAAAGTGTCCTGCATATCACGTGCTGGATGGTCTTTAGGTAAATTCATCCGTTCAAAATTATAATGATCTGATTCCACTTCATAGCCTTCAACGATTTGATAGCCCATACCGATAAAAATATCTTCGATTTCTTCCATTACTTGAGATAAAACATGACGTGTGCCATGTGTGTGTTGTTTACCGGGAAGGGTAACATCGATCGTTTCTTGTTCAAGAGCAGCATTCAAAGCAGCAGCTTCCAGAACTTCTTTCCGTGATTCAACAGCCTCTGTTAGCAAATCACGAATCTCATTGGCAAAGCTTCCTACAACTGGTCGCTCTTCTGCCGATAAATCTTTCATTCCTCTCAATACTTCTGTGATCGGTCCTTTTTTTCCTAGTGTTTCCACTCTGATTTGATTCAAGGCACTAAGATCAGCAACTTGTTGAATCTTGGTTAATGTGTCATCTCTTAATGCTTCTAACTGAGCCTTCAATGTCATTTCTTCTATTCCTTTCTTTCGTTTGATTGATTGGTTGAGTTTTCATTTATTCGTAAAACTAAAAAACGATAGCCCGCTCCTTTACTAAGGAACGAGCTATCGTGTTACCATCCTACTTCATGACAAAAAGCCATGCACTCAATTTTAATAACGGCTTTCACCGGTCTGCTTTTTGGAGCAGACAAACTCCGGAAGTGAACTTCATTTTTCGATAATGTAATCTGTTTTCAGTCTAAGACAGATTCTCCCTGGAACATATCAGCCAAACTACTCTTTTCCATCAACGTTAAATTTATCCAATTGAGTACAGTTTACAAGAAGTTTTCCGATAGGTCAACTGCATTCTTCAGCTGTGACCCATTTTTCTGCCCATTGTTGAATTTGCTCCATGGCTTGCTGCAAGTCCTTACCTTTGTCTGTAAGGAAATATTCTAAGCGGCTGCTTTCATCACATCGAACGGCTTTTGAAATAACGCCTTCTCCTTCTAGTTCTTTTAATCTTTCGACTAGAACTCGATCGCTCAATTCAGGAATTTTTTGGCGCAGTTCACCAAATCGTTGTGGACCATTTTCCAGTAAAACGTCAATGATCAAACCATTCCATTTTTTCCCTAAAATCGCAAAGGCTTTTTCAAACTTGGGACATAGTGAAAATTCGGTCGTTTTTACTTGCTCCATTTTCCTCACCTCGTGACATGAGTATAGCACACAACTTACAATTTGTAAGTACATCTGCTTTATTTCTCATCGATTTTTTCAATAACTTCTTCTTTGTCAAGGTCAATAATGACGCCAGCAGCTAATAACACTAAAAATACTTGACTTATTGGTTTGTTTGTTGCCTGCATCAAGGCTTTGCGGTACAAATTCAGCTGACCTTTATAGCGTTGAATAATTGTTTTAATTTCTGCTGGATCTTGGACATTTTTAACAAAATCAGTTTTATAATCATACAAAATACAAGAATCTTCTTGTTCGATATATCCGTCGATCATTCCGTGAATCAGCAGATCATCATCCGTTTTTTGCGGATAATCCTTGATCAATTCCTCTGCTGGCAGCAGCATAGAAAATGGTTGTTCACGAACAACATTTTTAGCTTCATTCAACATTTTTTTCCCTAGGCTCGTTTGATAAAAGGCTAAGATTCGATCAAGATCAATTTCTTTTGCTACATTTTCTTGAATGATTTTTGTTTTTGTCAATTCTTCTAGTAACTGTTCAAGCGAAGTTCTTGTCGGTTCTTTTTCCAAATCTAATAGCTGTAAGAGATAGTGCGTAGCCGTTCCGATCTCAACAGAAGAAGCTTGACGAATAGTTTCTATAAATTTGGGTCTGCCTAACTCTCCTTCAGTCATTCGATGAACGATCAGTGGCTCAGGCTGAAACGTATTTTTCTCACTGACTTCGATTTTAGCTATTTCTTTGTTGTCTGGATCTTCGAAAACTCGTTTTATCTCAGAAACCGATTGGTAATTTGTTGTTTGTGTCGATAGTTGATACGGATAGATATAATCTAAACGATGAAGTGCTTGTTTTATGATAGCTGGATCACTTGCACTAATCGGTTTATTCGTTTGAACACTTGTGTCGATAAATTGAAGCGCCGCAAATTGTTCTTGAATTTCTGCTTCGGTCATAAACGCCATTGTAAAATCTGCAGGGTGAGTAGTAATTTCGGCAACAGTTTCCGTAGGTGTTTCTGATTGAAATTCAGACATGCTTTGATGACGAATCAAGCTCATTCCCACCCAGTTCATCAAGCTACTTTTACCTTGTAGTCGGTTTTCACTTGGCAATACTTTGGTTCGTACATCTCCGACTTTTAGCCACTCTTTCCAGAGAGCTGCCTGATCGTTATATGAGCCGACCAAGAATAATTTTTGTTCAGCTCTTGTTAATGCCACGTATAGTTTTCGCATTTCTTCAGACAATAGCTTTTTCAATTTGGCCTGTTTGATCGCTAAAAATGGTAAAGTGTCATACAACATACGTTCTGTTTGATCTAAATAACGGATACCAACACCCAGTCGATCGTCAAAAATATAACGTTCATTCAGATCACCTAGATTAAATTCTTTGGTCATATCTAAAATGAAAACGATTGGAAACTCTAGTCCTTTACTGGCATGGATCGTCATTACTCTGACTGCATTTTCTTCACTCAATATGACAGGTTCCGCTAAGTCTTTGTCTTTCTCCTGCATTTTTTCAATGAAACGAACAAATTGAAACAGACCACGAAAGCTCGTTTGCTCATATGCCGCTGCGCGTTCAACTAAAGCATATAAGTTCGCCTGGCGCTGCTTTCCGGCAGGCAGTCCGCCAACATAATCCAAATAGGCTGTATCCTGATAAATCGTCCAAATCAATGAAGCAAGCTGATTACGCCGCGCTAATTCCCGCCATTTTGCTAACAATTGGGCAAACGCAAGTGTTTTTGACTGTAATGCTTTTTGCTCTTTATTCACCTCTTCTTGATGGTTAAAGGCTAAAAAAGCATCATAGTAGGTACTTTTTTTAGCAGCTAAACGAATCTCAACTAATTCATTTTCCTTTAAACCAACGATTGGTGAACGTAATACTGCTGCTAAAGGAATATCTTGATACGGATTATCGATGATCTGCAAAAGTGAGACCATCGTCTGTATCTCAGTCGCTTGAAAATAGTTTTGCGCATCATTGACTTGAATCGGAATCCCAGCCGTTTTAAATATCTCTAGAATCGTTAGGTTATTTTTCTTTGTTGGTGTTAATAAAACGATGTCTTTATACGTGACAGGACGATTTGCTTTAGTGGCCTTATCATAGATCAAAAATTCTTGATCAATTAATTCTCTGATTTTCAAGGCTGTCATGTGAAGCTCGCCTTCTGTTTTATCTTCTAAAATCAGTTGACTGTCGTCTGTAATGATTGGTTGTTCATCAGACTTTACCTTTTTTTCGTAAATCAATACTTCTGTATCATAATTCTGTGCTTCTTCAAACTGGTCAAAGCCGTGCACCAAGCGTGCCGCATCATCATAAGCAATCTGTCCCACACGCTCATCCATCAACTGTTCAAAAACCAAATTAGTAAAGTCTAAAACATTTTTACGTGAACGGAAATTTTCTGCTAAAACAATTCTTTTTCCATCTTGGTTTTGTCCATATTGATTGTATTTTTCAATAAATAGAGTTGGATCCGCTAGACGAAACGAATAGATCGATTGTTTCACATCACCAACCATGAATAAATTACCAGCCTCAGCTGTTGGGCGTCTAAGCCAATATAAAATTGTTTCCTGCAAACGATTGATATCCTGATATTCATCAACCAGCACTTCATCAAATTTATCACGATAATAATTTGATGCCTCACTAGCAGTCCAGTCGTCCGCTTCCTTTTTTGCTAAAATCGCTAAGGTGAAATGCTCTAAATCATTAAAATCAACTAGACCTTTTTTTAATTTTTGGCTACTGTATTCTTCAATGAACGCTTGTCCAACAGTCGCCATTTCCTCAACCACTGGTGCAGCTTGATTCATTATTTCTTTCATTTGTTCTGGGGATAAGGTAAACAGATCAGCAATAACTGTGGTGATTGCTTTTTTATTCTGCTCACGTAATCCTTTAGCTACAGCAGCAATTCCCTTAAGTTCTTCCACACGAACAGTGGGATAACGCTCAAAATTAACCGTTGTTGAAATGTCGTAACCAGATTCTAAATCATTATCTGCTAATTGACTGCTGAATGTTTCAACAAAGTCTTTTTCATTACGAGCAAGGGCAGCGATTTTTTCAAGCTTTTCTTCTCCCTCAGTTAATTGAATCATTTCTTCATAACGATCAACACAGCGAAGTAACGTCTCCATGATTTGTGGTTTTAAGAACTCTTGAAACAACCGAGAATCTCCCAATCTTCCTGTCACTCGGTAACTATCTGCCAAATGTGTCAACCATTCCTCTGGATCAGGATTCGCTTTAGCAAATTCATAAAGTGAAAAAATCAGCCGAGTCAGCCCATCATCACTACGGTCATTCGAAAAGTTACCTGTTAATTGATAAAAAGATTCACGATCTTCTTCATAAAACCTTTCTCTCAATTCATCCCAGACATCTTCTTTCAGTAAAAGCATCTCTGTTTCATCTGTTAACAAACGAAACACAGGGTCCATATCAATCAAATAATAGAACCGACGGATCACCGTTAAGCAAAAAGCATGTAATGTACTGATATTCGCTGTAGGAAGCAACGTCAACTGACGAACAAAATGCTGTTTTTTGTCTGGATCACTTTCACTGGTGATTGCCTTTTGTAAAGCGATCTGAATCCGTTCTTTCATTTCTTTGGCAGCAGCTTCCGTATACGTCACGATCAAAAGTCGATCGATGTCCGTACCGCTCTTTAGCTTCTCGATCACTCGTCGAACAAGAACTGTTGTTTTTCCAGAACCTGCAGAAGCAGACACCAAAATATTTTCGTCTCCATCAAATACGGCCTGCCATTGATTGTCAGTAAATTGTTCATTTTCTGGACGTAAGGGAATCATTTTACTCATCGTTCATTCCTCCTTCCTGCTCATCTAACATCAAACGCTCCATGACTTCATTTTTAGATAATGTTTCAATGCGGTTATAATTATTTTCTTTTAACATCACATCAAAATTACAAACGCTTCTAAACGGACAGAAGCGGCAAGCAATACGTTCTTTTCCTTGATAAGCTGGATTTAAATCGATCTCACCACTAGTGATCTTATTGCCCGCTTCGATAAATTTACTGCGATTATGAGTCAATAATGCGTCTAGCTCTGGTTCTGTCACAAATTTATCCTCTTGTCGGCGTCCTGGTTTAATGAGCTCTTTAGCTGACTGCTCGATTGGATACAGCAATGAACTTTGCTTAGGCATCAGGCCTTTGTCAAGATTTTCCAACAGCACAGGATCATTTAATAATAGTCCGTCAAATTGGAACTTCTTCATTAATAGCTGTTCTTTTTTCTCTTCTTGCTCATAAGGAAGAATTGGATTATGCACATGCAGGTAAAGTGAGCCAGCAGGTTTTGCCGCGCGACCAACTAGATTTACCGCATCCATTAATGCTACATCAAGATATGTCAGCATCTGCATCGCCAAACCATAATACGCTTCTGTGATATTAAATTTTTTATGACTGGATTTATAATCAACAACACCTAAATAAAGAGCATCTGGTGTAACTAATTGGTCTAATCTGTCAATTTTCCCACGAACACTGACTTTACCACCATTTTCCAGTGGTAACTCCAAGCCTTTGATCCCCTTTTGGCTGGCAAGCTGACCAAACAAAACTTCAGTCTGGATAGTCGTCATGCCGCTACGCTCACTTTGCCGTTTTAGAGCCCAGCTGACTTTTTTAATCGTTTGTCCTAATTGATAGCGGATATAATTCATTCGACTTGAAGAATCTAAAATTGAAAACTTGATTTCACCAAACACGGCATTCAAGATTTGCTCAGTAAATTCTCCTACTTCCTGATCGGTTAGTTCTACTAACTGTTTATTCTGCATAATCAACAACTTAAAGAACTGATCCAGCGCTTCATGGAAAAAATCACCAGTCGCAGCCGGTGATAGGCCAAAGACATCACGCTCTTTTAAACCTAGTCCGAAACGAGAAAAATACTGATATTGACAACGATAAAAGCTTTCCATACGAGAAACAGAGGTGTAGATTTGTTTGCTATATAGATTTTCAGCTAATTGCTGCTCCAAATTTTCCGGAATATTTTTATGAGACAAGCTTTCAAAAACATGTTGTGCTAATTCACCCAGCTCTTGTTTCATCAGCTCGCGTTCCATAGCTAGCCAAAAAGGTAAAATGCCTTCTTGCGATTCCTTTTTTTGTCGTTTTAAATTCGTTAAATCACTGATCAACGTTCGGTAAGTCCCTATATGCTCTAAACTTTCATGTTCGTCATCGAGAATAGTCAAACTGGCTTTTTGGACGATTGGCAAGTTCAAATCCTTTTGAATATTTACCAAATAAGGAGACATCTTAACATCTTTGACTGTATCTTTAACGCTAGGATAAGTTAAATACAATCTTTCTGTTGCTGAATTGAACATAATATAGGCGATGAATGGCTCTTTAGCAATATTTTTTCGGGTGTCATTAAGTAAATATTGTCCTTCTTCCAAGCATTCACTCATCATTTGACGTTCTTCATCTGAAAGCAAGGTTTTATTGTCCATTTTTTGAGGTAAGACTTGATCCGTTAAACCAATTGCAAAGACAACTTTTGCTTGACCAGGACGAGCCAGATCCACCGATCTTACTTGAACCTGATCAATCGCTGTAGGAACTTTGTTATAACGCAAGCCTTCCAAGCCGCTTGAAAAAACAGCTTCAAATGTTGCTAAATCAAATACATCATTTCCATAAATGGTGACATATTCATCCATCAATGTCATCAAGGCAGACCATGTTTGCTCATGGTTTCTGGCAGCTTCTAATTCTCCTTGTTCGATTGCTTGATTCCGCCACATCATCAACTGCTTTTCCACACCGTTATTGACTAAAAAGCGATAAAAATAGTCAGCTGCCTCAATTCCTGTTGCAGCAGTTTGGATATTTTTGAAAAAAACTGGGATTGTTTGCTGAACGAACTTGCGGACGAGATTTGAATCTTTTTCGATTTGTTCCGTATCATCCTGCTGATCCGTTTCAAAGTCATAGCGGATAAAATGCCAGTCTTTATCCTGTTCCCAATGGTATCCTTCATAGCCATAAGCTAAGACGACATTCTCAGTAAGATCGATTTTTCGACGCCATTCATCTCGTTGCAGTTGCCATTCTTCATTGGAAATCTGATCTGCTATCGGAAAAAATAATTCTGTACGTAAAAAGCGTAAAACATCACGGTAGCGATAACGATATGACTGAATAGCAAACAAAGATTGGATAAATTCTACTAGTGGATGTTGTTCCATCGCCATGTCACGATCTAAATAGATTGGAATCTCATTCAACGTAAACAGCGGTTCTATTATTGTCTCATAGCTATCCAAGTCACGTGTTAAGATTTGAATATCTTTATAGCGATAATGTTTTTCTGCCACTAATTTTCGGATTTCTTTCGCTATATAACTGATTTCTTCTTTTGTGGTTTCAGCACGCCAAAGCTGCAGATGAGTGTTATCTGTTTTGAGTCTTTGCTTATTAGCTCCACCTTCTTGTGCTGTGACCCAATAATCACCCAGATCCTGAAGGACACCCTCCGTCACCAAAGCACGACTATTTTCAACAATATCCGGTAAAACGGCCACAGACGAATGTCGAGCAAGTTGATATAATTGTTGGTAGGTAGCGCCCGTTTCATAAAATAGATTCATCAATGATGGTACTTCTACCGGGTATTTTTTATCTAAGACCAAAGAAATTTTTACTTCTCCGCCTTGTCGCAGCAACACTTCAATCAACTTCAACTCTCTAGCTGAAAAATGATGGTAGCCAGTGATCACAAAGAGTACATTTTTCAGGTTTTTCGTCTCTAAATAATCAGTCAAATAATTGATGATTTGCGCAGACTTGATTCCGTATTGAATCATAGTTTCTTCGAAACGTGAAAAGATCAATTGAATATCCTTGATTTTCAGCTGTAGATCTTGTTCCTTCCCAGCTAAATCTGATCCAGTTAAAAAATCTGTTAATTGCTCGATCTCGATATTTCCGTCCTTCATCTCTTGATAAAGTTCAAACAGCTGTTGGATAAACCCAGCTTTATTAATTTCTCCTCGAAAAACCTTTAGTGCGCCTTCGTTTTCAGATAATATCTTCCTAAAAATCATCGCAGCGCCTGCTTCTGTGATAACCTCTGAACTGTAATATTGCGTATTCTGTAAATAATACCAAGCCAAGCGATAAAAGCTAAATACCTGCAGCCGCATTGTTGCAACTGAGTCTTTTTGATCGCCTTCGATAGCTTTGATTCGTTTTAACGCACGGATTTCTTGTTCAAACTTCATATGGTTTGGAACTAAATAAAACACTTCATTTTTATCATCTTCTGCTAACCATTTTACCGAAGCCTGTAAAAGTGCCTCTTCTAGATCCATCGCTGCTGTTCCGCGAATAAATTGCAAACTCATTTTGCCACATCCTTTTCCGCTCTTTCGTCTTCTTAGTGTATCATAAAACATTTTGACAGAACCTATACTATCTAACAAAAAAAGCCTCTTAATTAAAAGAGAGCTTTTTATTTACGGCCAAGCCGTTTGCTTTGATCAATTACTTAACTTTAGGAAGCGTTCCAAAACGGTTTAACGGCCATAATACAAATTTGACATCGCCAGATATTTTTTCTTCACTGATAAAGCCAATCATTCTACCATCTTTTGAATTCCTACGATTGTCTCCCATTACAAAGTACTCACCTGCTGGAACTTTGTCTTTTCCAGTGACCTCCTCTAATGTGAAATCTAGAGTCAACGGGTTTCCGTCAGCTACTTCCTTTTTAAATTCATCTAAATATGGTTCTTCAACTTCTTTTCCATTGATATACAAAACATCGTCTTTGTATTCAATCGAATCTCCAGGCAATCCGATCACACGTTTGATGTAACTTTTTTTAGGCTCATCCGGGGCGGGAAATGTCACAATATCATACCGTTTAATATCGGTGTTTTTTAAAGCAATCACTCGCTCGCCATCTGCCAACGTTGGATCCATTGAGTGGCCTTTAACCACAACAGGAGTAAAGACAAATTGCCTTAATAAGAATAACACAAGGGCAAATGCCGCAAAATATAATACTGTATGTAATAACTCTTTAGATTTCAATTTCATTCCTCCAAAAACTTGCTTTCTATAGTTTACCACAAATAACAAAAATCCTACAGAATTCTTTCCTTTTTTAGCAAATTCTCTTGTTGATCTTAAGAAAATGGCAAGAGTTCTTCATAAAAAGATGACGGTAACGTCAACATTTGATAAACTATAAAGGAATATCAATGATAAAGGAGGTCGAATCATAGTGTTTATTTCATTCGGGATGTTTATTGCTTTAATTATTGCAACGATCATCATGATCCTGTTGATTATTTACTTAACTTTTACAAGCGGTAAAAGTAAAACATCACGACATGACCGTCAAATCCAAGCTGAAGAAGAAGCGAAAACACGTTTAGCTCAAAATAATTCAAATCTAACTGAGTCTAGATCTGCACAAACAAATGATAGTTCTTTTACAGAAGAAACGGACCATACATTACAGCAAAACACTCATTTTCAGCATGACGCTGAGTCAATAAATAATTCAATCGAAGAGGACGATCAGTTACATGTCCTGCCTTATCCAAAAGATGATGATTTCAATCGATGAACGGAATATAGAAAAGCTGATTTTCCAGTAAAATAATCATCTATACTTAGAAAAAAGGAACGCTCAATTTTTTGAGCGTTCCTTTTTTAATTAAAATCAATTCATATCAATAAACACGATATTATAAGCGGGCATTTAATTCTTTGGCTAAATCTTCAAAGCCTGGTTTACCAAGTAGTGCGAACATATTCTTTTTGTATGCTTCAACACCTTCTTGGTCAAATGGATTTACCCCATTCAAGTAACCAGAAATTCCCACAGCAATTTCAAAGAAGTACATTACATAACCTAATGAATAAGCATCCATCGCTGGAATTTTTACGACCATATTTGGTACACCGCCATCTGTATGAGCAAGCAATGTTCCTTGGAATGCTTTTGTATTTACAAAATCAATTTCTTTTCCTTGTAAATAACCTAGACCATCTAAATCTTCTTCCAATTCAGGAATAGAAACTGTGTGACGCGGTGTTTCTACTTTTACAACTGTCTCAAACAAGTTACGCATACCATCTTGTACGTATTGTCCCATTGAGTGTAAATCTGTAGAAAAATCTGCTGCAGCTGGGAAAATACCTTTTTGGTCTTTTCCTTCTGATTCACCAAATAATTGTTTCCACCATTCAGAGAAATAGTGCATGCCTGGTTCATAGTTGATCAGCATTTCGGTTGTTTTGCCTTTACGGTATAAAATATTTCTTAATGCAGCATATTGATACGCTTCATTTTTACTTAAATCAGTCGTTGTTGCATACTCTTTACGCGCATCGTTAGCTCCTGTCATCAATGCATCGATATCCGCGCCACTTACAGCGATCGGTAATAAACCAACAGGTGTCAATACAGTGAACCGTCCGCCAACATCATCAGGAATCACAAATGTTTCCCAACCTTCTGCATCTGCTTCAACTTTGACAGCACCTTTAGCACGGTCTGTTGTCGCATAGATACGTTTGTTTGCTTCTTCTTTACCATATTTTTTAACTAATAATTCTTTGAACACTCTAAATGCGATTGCAGGCTCAGTTGTTGTACCTGATTTAGAAATTACGTTGACTGAGAAGTCACGATCACCGATAACATTGATCAAGTCAGCTAAGTATGTTGAGCTGATGCTATTTCCAGCAAAGAAAATTTGTGGTGCTTTTCTTTCTTCTGATGGCAATAAGTTGTTAAAAGAATGATGTAAAAATTCAATAGCCGCTCTTGCACCTAGATAGGAACCGCCAATCCCAATAACAACTAATACTTCAGAATCAGATTGGATTTTAGCTGCAGCTTTTTTAATGCGGGCAAATTCTTCCTTATCATAATTTTCCGGCAGGTCGATCCAGCCAGTAAAATCACTTCCAGCACCAGTTCCTTCTCGTAATGCTTTGTCTACTGCTGTTACTTGAGTTTGCATATAGTCCAATTCATGATCAGCAATAAACGGTGTTAAATTAGAATAATCAAATTTAATGTGTGACATTCCGTCTCCTCCTTGAAATAAAACTTACTACAGTATCTACTTTACGTTTTTTTTAAGTATTTTTCAAGTAAATTATGATTGTCTGTACCAATTATCTATCTCTTTCCATAAATTAAAAAAAGCTTGGTTACAAATGAGCTATACCAAATCATTATATAGCAGACTTCCTTTAAGAAAAACAAGACATGACCATTTATTTTACTCTAGTCATGTCTTTGTTCGCTTATTTTATTAAGGGCCATCTTCCAATGTTAAAACAATCTCTGTTTCGTAGTTTTCATCTGACCGTATACTTCCTGGTAAGACATCTAAAAGAATTGCTTGATCGTCTGCATTATCAAAATTGATTGAAAAAGTACCATTTTTGGCATCTTTATGACTATATAACTCTGTTGTCATTTGATCAGTTAACGGTTCTTTAATCCACTCACCCAGTTCATTCTGTTTAGAGAAGAATAGATTGCTGGCAGTTTTTTCGCCATTTTTAAGCTGTAAAGGCTTTTTCAATTGCGCCATCAAACGCCATTGCTGCGTGATAAATCGAGAATCATTAATTAGAAACTCAATCTTTGTTTCTGGCGCTATCGTTTGTTCTTTTGAACGAATCATTGGTGTCCCATAAGAAATTTCTTCTGCTACTTTTTCAAAAGATAGACTACCAGGAAGTAGCGTGATCTTAAATGGCTTGTATAGCTTTCCAAAACGAACGCCCACTTCATAGGTTCCAGGTTGTCGTTTTAGATTACTATCATCAAAAATCAGCTCTGTTTCTTTGCTTTCCCCAGTTACTAGATCCCACACACCCGCTTGACTATTTTTTAATAAAAAGTCTTTACGCTTTTCAGGATCTGTAGGTAAATCAATCGTTAAGACAGAAAAGTCTTTAGCAAATAGCATATGTTTCCCATCTTCAATGATCGTCTCATCTTTAATAAAAATAGGAACAGTGATGACCGTCTGATTTTCCGCTTTATCTGCAAAAGTAATCTCCGCTGTGGTAAAGCCTACTTTGGAAAGATCAGGTTTCTTTGTTAATAAAATGTTGATCCCAGAAGCTCCAGCATTGTCGGATAAATTCTTATACAATGTAGTAAGAGCTGGTAGTTGCTCACCTAAAGTTAAGTATTGAGTAACTGGTTCCGCTTTTGGTGCTTGTGTATCACTTACTTCTTGTAGGTCTGATTTTTCACTGACATTACCAGAAGCATCGGTTGCTGTAGCATAGTATTGTTTGTACGGTCGCAATGGTCGTTTTTCAGTTGGAAGCGAGAGCGTAAATGTACCATCATCATCAGACTTCCCTTCTAAAAACAACTGATCATTGGCAGCATCATAAATCTGAATACTTGCTTTAGCTTCAGCAGTACCATTCATTGAATCTGCTATATCCTTCAATCGATTTAAAGTTGGCTGCTCTGGCGGAATAGTATCTAAGACTGTTTTGATTTTTATATCTTCTTTGCCATGTAACGAACTAATGATTTTGATTTCTTCACCAAAGGCGAACGTCTTATTTTCCGGCAAGGTGTAAGTAAACGTACCATCAGCTGCAGCACGAATTTGATACTTACGTGTATCTGATGCAACACCTGAACTTAATTCGCCGTCTGGAATTGCCGAATGTCCTGAAAACTGTAAAAATGCATTTGGATGAGTAACACCGATAATCGAGCGGTTATGTTCATCATCAGGATCATTCACAAGATCTTCTACAACTAAATCAAGCACTACAGCATTCATTAGATCTTGAGCTTTCTTTAGATTCCCCTCTAAAGTTGTCATGAGAGTAGCTTCCAACAACCCTTTATAGCTAGTAAGTCTTTCTTTTAGTTGATTGATTTCTTTTTGCGTAACACTTAATTTAAGCTGTGTTCGAGTGTCATCTGTAAATAACGCATCAATTTCAGGACTAATGTTAAGGACTTGATCTGTGATATCTACAAGCATTGGATTATTTAATTGAATCCCGCCCCAAAACCGAGATGAAACATTGGCATACTGATCCACTCGCAAACTAATTTCATTGATCGTGCCAGCTAAAAAATTGACTCTGATGCTTTTAGGATTTGCTCCTTGATTATTCATTCTGAATTCAATACTTTTAGCGGGTGTTCCATCTTTTTTTCTAAGGAATATATAGCTAGTGATACC
Source organism: Enterococcus termitis (assembly GCF_001730305.1). Taxonomy (GTDB): domain Bacteria; phylum Bacillota; class Bacilli; order Lactobacillales; family Enterococcaceae; genus Enterococcus_L; species Enterococcus_L termitis. The sequence goes on along the minus strand of NZ_MIJY01000046.1, from coordinate 74,246 downwards.
ACCACCTGCTGAAGTTGATGACCAAGAGGAACCAAGTCTTGCTCGAAATTCATAATATCTTTTTGGATCTAGAGTAAAACTTTGTGTCGCATACATCGGCTCGTTTGCAAGAATAGTATCTGACGAGCCTGTTCTTTGGATATACACCAAATCCTTTGTTGCTCGTCCATAGCCAGAGTATTTAATAGTTCTCAACACATCATCAAAATTGAAACCAGCATACCTTATAGTTCCATAATCATGATAATAGGCTCCCCATTGATCCGGCTTTAATATATTCTCTTGTACAGCTTCTTCTGGCTCTGCCGCTTTTAACTGAGAACTGTTTTTCGTTTGAAGGAACATACTGAACAAAACAAGAACTAAAACAATCCCCATAAAAATAACGATATTTCTTTTTCTCTTTTTTATTTTTCACACCTCTTTATACTTTATCTATAGTAACCATTATACTAATTTTCAGATAGAAGAACTTCTCCAATACTGAACAGTTTTAATGCCTAAAAAGAATAAAAAGCTACTACTAAGAATCATCTTACGACGACTTAGTAGTAGTTAAAAAAGGTATAAATTAAGGGAGTGATTAAACGAGTCCTTGACTCAACATTGCTCGCGCTACTTTTTCAAATCCTGCAATGTTCGCGCCTAAGACATAATTATTAGGTGCTTGGTATTTGTTAGCCGTATCACGACACGTTTCATAGATATTTTTCATAATATCATCCAACATGCCATCTACTTTTTCAAACGACCAAGATAGACGTTCAGAATTTTGACTCATTTCAAGTGCAGAAACGGCCACGCCGCCAGCGTTTGCAGCTTTACCTGGACAGTATAAGACGCCAGCTTCAGCTAAAACATCTACAGCTTCTAGTGTACATGGCATATTTGCACCTTCTGCTACGACTTTACCACCGTTTTTAACCAAGCGTTTTGCTTGTTCTACATTAATTTCATTTTGTGTGGCACATGGTAAAGCAATATCATAAGCCACATCAAAATCCCAAACAGATTGACCATCATAATAAACTGCATCTTTGTGAGTTTCGACATATTTAGAAATTCGCTCACGATTTTTCTCTTTCAACTCTTTGACAAGTTCCACGTCAATTCCGTTTGGATCATAAACAAAACCAGTTGAATCAGAACAAGTTAGAACCGTTGCACCTAGTTCTTTTGCTTTTTCCATTGCATAAATTGACACATTTCCGCTACCGGAAACAACCACTTTCTTGCCTTCAAATGAATCGTTTGAGTCATTCAGTAAGTGTTTAACGAAATAAACACAGCCATAGCCTGTTGCTTCAGTCCGTGCTTGGCTGCCCCAATAGCCTAGTGGTTTACCTGTTAGAACACCTGCATCATAATTTCTCAAACGTTTGTACATACCGAATAAGTAACCGATCTCTCTTGCGCCAACACCAATATCCCCTGCTGGTACATCCGTACTTGGCCCAATATGTTTTTGTAACTCTGTCATAAAGCTTTGACAAAAACGCATGACTTCTGCATCTGATTTTCCTTTTGGATCAAAATCACTACCGCCTTTACCGCCGCCGATCGGTAAACCAGTCAAGCTGTTTTTAAAAATTTGTTCAAATGCTAAAAACTTCATCACACTTAAATTCACGCTAGGATGAAAACGTAAGCCGCCTTTATAAGGACCGATAGCAGAGTTATACTGCACGCGATACCCACGATTGACCTGCCAGTTCCCTTGATCATCTTGCCAAGGCACTCTAAACTGTAAAATTCTTTCTGGTTCAATCAGGACTCCTAAAATATTGGCTTCAATGAATGCTGGATTTTCTTTCAAAAATACTTCAACCGTTGGTAAAAATTCGTCGACAGCTTGCAAGTATTCTACTTGCCCTCGATCATTCTCATGAATCTTCTTTTGAATCTCTTCCACGTACTGTTTTGCTTCCATTTAATCACCCTCTCATTGTTATAATCCTATTTTAACCTAAATTCAGAAAATTTCCACAACTTTTTATTGGAAAATGAAAAAAATTTAGAAAAATAATTGAAAATTGTGTTAAACTACCATTGAATCGGAGGGAAATGTATGAAATCATTTGATGTTATTGTTGTCGGAGCTGGTACTAGCGGTATGATGGCTGCTATTGCAGCTGCGAAAGCCGGCAGCAACACTTTATTAATAGAAAAAAACAAGCGAGTCGGAAAAAAACTCTTATTAACTGGCGGCGGTCGCTGTAATGTGACCAATAATCGCCCTGCCGAAGAGATCATCGCTCATATTCCTGGAAATGGAAAATTTTTATATAGTGCCTTTTCACAATTTGATAACTACGATATTATGGCTTTTTTTGAAGCAAATGGTACACATTTAAAAGAAGAAGACCACGGACGGATGTTTCCTGTCACTGATCGCTCCAAAACAATTGTAGAAACTTTATTTAACCAACTTGAACTGCTCGGCGTGACAATCTATACAGAAGCAAAAGTTGAAAAGGTCTTGCGCAAAGAAGATCAGGTGATCGGTATCGCTTTAGAGCATGAAAAAATCTATGCTCCTTGTGTTATTTTGACAACTGGCGGCAGAACTTACCCTTCTACTGGTTCGACAGGCGATGGCTATAAGATCGCTAAACGGTTGGGGCACACGATCAGTCCCCTTTATGCAACAGAATCGCCAATCATTTCAGATGATCGGTTCATTAAAGAAAAAACCTTACAAGGCCTTTCTTTACAAGATGTTTCTTTAGCTGTTTTAAACAGTAAAGGAAAAATTGTTGTAGCACATCAAATGGATCTCTTGTTTACCCATTTTGGCCTTTCCGGTCCAGCTGCATTAAGATGCTCTAGCTTTGTCAATCAAGAATTAGCAAAAAATGACCAACGAAAAGTTGTTTTACAATTAGACATCTTTCCTGATTTATCCGTCGAAGAACTGAAACAAGAGATCAAGAAAAAGCTGTTGGAGCAACCGGATAAAACCTTGAAAAATGCGTTAAAAAATCTGGTTCCTGAACGTCTCTTACATTTTATCTTAGACCAAGCATCTTTAACCGAGGTACAAGCTAAGATTGTTACAGAGGAACAAATAGAAAAACTGGTGCAGCACTTTAAGTTCTTTCATATAAATGCTGCAAAAACACTGCCAATCGAAAAATCTTTTGTAACTGGCGGCGGTATCTCTTTAAAAGAAGTTCAACCAAAAACGATGGAAAGTAAATTAGTCAACGGTTTGTTTTTTGCTGGTGAATTATTAGACATCAATGGTTATACCGGCGGCTACAATGTGACCGCAGCTTTTGTTACAGGCTATGTAGCTGGAACACACGCTGCTGCTATTGCAGAGTATACCTACTTACCAGAAATCGACTAAAAGACAATGCAGCATACCTTATCGCTGAAAAATGATAAGATTTGCTGTATTTTTTTAATGTATTCTTGTTTTCTACGACTTTAGCTGGATAATTTTTTTATAAAAAATCAGTCTTTTGTTTGATTTATTTCTATGCTATCTATGTAAAAATAGAGACTATGGAGGTGAGTTATACTATGAATATTCATTTAAAGCGGCAAACAAGTTGGGGCTGTGTTCGTCATTTCAGTATCTATAAAAATGGGATTGCTCAAGGTAAATTATTTAACAATATTCCAGTCGATTTGGCAGTAGAACCAGGAGACATTCTAGAGTTTAAAGAAGGAATGTTTTATACTTCTCAAAAAATCACGATAACACCTGCAACAACAGAAATTCTTATTACAAATACCAATCGTATTCAGCACTTATTCTATCTATTTATCTTTCTATTTTTAACTGTTTCTCTGGTTGGCTTGTATCTAGCTTCTATAAAGATTTTTTTAATGACTGAAATTTCAACTTTATTTATGCTGAATCTGTTCTTTCGCTATCGTTCTTATCTTTTTCAAATCGATCCTGGAGATACCTTGCCAGAAGATCTTACTCATTTAGAAAGCTACAAACAAAAAGCCGTATAAATTCAGCACTCTGAATTTATACGGCTTTTTCCTTTTGAAAGGTTATCCTTCATTTTTTGATGAAGATGATTCTAAGATATAGCCAATCGAACGAACTGTTTTCAATCTGATAGGCGACTCTTTTACTGCATCAAACTTTTTTCTTATATGAGAAACTAAGTTGCAAACTCGATTCTTTTGAACCTCACCTGTCTGTTTAGACCAAACGCCTCTGTATATATCTTCGTAGGTGACAGTTTGATCTCTCTTATTAAATAAAATGGACATCGCTAAAAACTCTTGTCTAGTCAAGTCGATTTCTTGATTTTCATTCACAACTATACATGATTTTTCAGGAATTATTTCAAAAGAAGCCCTTTTCATATTTTTCTTGATTGTTTCTTTTTTAACTCGTTTCAAAATGTTTTTGACGATTAAATCTAAGACATCTGCCTCCTCGGAATAAATGCCATCTGCCCCCAATTTCAGATAAACCATTTGAGAAGTGAAAATCGTTTGTTCTGGATCAGCAAGGATCAAAATGTATACATCGGATTTTTTTCTTATCTCCAGTAAATGCTCACAAATACTGGTAAAATTTAGTTCTTTACTTTCTTCTATAATAAGAATATCTAATCGATCTACCTCTTCTATACATACTGTTTCGATTAGCTCCAGTGAACATTGTTGATCTGATTTCAAGATTTTATAATACTCATTTTGAGGAGTTCTTAATGAAAAATACCCTATATTATACATACTACCCGTCTCCCCTATTTAAAATTAATTACCGCTCAATAAATGAACTATTTATTTTTTTTAACACTATTGGTGTTGTTCATTTTTTTACTCGTTGCTTTTTTTCTTTTTCTTTTAGCTGCTTCCGCTTTTAATCTTTTTCTTTTGATTCGTTTCTTTTTACTGATGTATTGAGTAAGTATAAAGGTGAATAGAATCAATACGATTGCACCAGCTATAGCTCCGATAATATACCATTTTGTATTGTCTACTTTTAATTCAACTGCTTTTTCGTTCAATTCTTTTGCTTCTTTAGAACTGATCTCGAAGTCTTTTGACCACTTCCACTTCTCGGAGCCGCTTGTCACATTCATATGCAAAGTATAGCTGCCAGCTTTGAATTCTTGATTATCCCAACTAACCCCAAAATTAAAATTCGAGTTTGGCGCCATTCTCAACCCTGTTCTTTTTTGTTCGAACAATGAATTCTTACTATCTTTTTGCGTTATACGAGCATCCACTTCCATATCTTGAATAATTACTGGTTGAGTATTTTGAATATTGGCCTTCAGCACATTTCGATAATTGACTTGCGAGGGTTGAATTTTCCCGAGCTTTAAATCCGGTTTGACCACTTTATCGTTTTCTCTGATAAGTACACCGATCGCAAAGGCAAAACGATTTTTGATTTGGACACCTGATTTATCTTGCTCTTCTTTTGAAGCATCTTCTTTCTCAGTAAAATGTAGACCGCCTAAAACAACTCCGTCTAATTCCTCATTGGGCATCGTTACTTTAACTTTTAGAGTTTTTGAACTTTTAGGCGGGATTGTTGTTTCTTTTTCTACTTCAGTAATTGCCGAAAAAGGTGCTTGTAATGTTTCATCTAATTTTGGTTTTGAATTACTATAGTCAACGATTCCATTATCATTTGTCACTGCCGTATTTGCATGGTTTTCGACAACCACTTCTTTATCCAAAGGATTGTTCATTAGAACGTCTAATACCTGGACCTGTCCAGGTTCCATCATTAGATCGAAATAGGTTTTAGTCTTATCGATTTGATTTTCAGGAATAACTGCTGTAACAGAAAAATTCATCGTTCCATCTTGTGCAGATGCATTCATCGGCATTACTCCGACCATCATCAAAACTACTAGTACTAGCATTATCATTCGTTTCTTCATTTAACTTATGTCTCCCAACTTGCGTATGTTTGTTTTTTCTTTGTTTTATGTATGAACCATTAAAGTTCGGACAGAAGTATTCAACTCTTATTTTCAAAGGAGTTACTTCTGCTTCGACCATTTATTCGTTTTTAAAAGGACCAGGTCGTAACTCGTAGAGTTATGTCCCGGTCCTAATGATCGGAAATACTAAGCTTTTAGTTTGTTGATGTCGGTGTAGAAGAAAGTGTCCAAGTAATAACAGACTTGTATTCTTCATTAGGGTCTTTTTTAGAGTCTGCTGGAACGTGAAGTGTCACGTTTGGATTTCTGTCTGTAACAGTTAATTCTTCGCTTGGTGTTTCGCTGAACATTGCTGCCCATGAACCCATCCCTTGATCTGCATTTGCTTTTATTAGCACTTCTGGCTCTGAAGATAGGGTTACGTTTGTATTCAGCATAGCAGGTACAAAATCTTTACCGTCAACTGGTTTAACAGCAGTTGAAAATTGCGCATTTGATAGCGTCAACGTAGCTTTTAAATCTGCATCGGGATTGACTGTTCCTTTAAATGGTGTAGCTGATACTGCCAGTTCCCATCCTTCGTTTGTCCCTCTATTATCCGTTACTTGTACATAATGAGGTACATATTTTTCTTGCAATGGATCTGATAATTGACCTTCTTTATCTAATAATCCAACTTTTGGATATAGTGGATTATAGTCTGCTGCATTACCAGACATTGTTACTGAACCAAACTTAAAGTTTGGAGCAAAATCAATTCTTAGTGGTCCCTTTGTACTTTCTGAACCTTCACCTGGATCAGGTTTAATGCCTTCGCCTTCAGGATTTGTTGGATCTAGTGTTGCTCCGCCGCCATCAGCTTCAGTTGATTCTGCTTCAAATTTTACTGTTGCATTTGTTTCTGACGCTGCTACTTCTTCAGCAAAAGCTGCAGTAGGCGCTGTTCCTAAAATAAATGTGCTTAATAATAGTGTTGAAACGATTGTTGACTTTTTCATATTCATTTCCTCTTTTCTTTGTTTACCTAACTATGATTGTTCCTGCTTTTTTCTTTATGGTGCTTGTTCTGGTTCTACGTCTGATTTTTCTGGTGCATCGATTAGCGTCCATGTTAAAACTGTTTTATAAGCTGCATTTGGTACTTTTGCTGTGTCACCAGGGATTGCTAGAGAAACACTCTTTTGCCCTTGCTCATCGGTGTCACCAAGTGTATAATGCCAAGTCCCCATACCTTTACCTGCAGAAGCATTAACCACTGTTACGGCTTCTGAGCCAGGAGTAAATGAATGACCAAACCCTTGAGGCGCAAATTCAGCTCCTTTTTGAGATGACTTCAATGTAGGATTCGCAAAGGTCAATTGAGCCCCTTTCAATTCTGATATTTTTCCATCAGCATCTTCTGCTTGAAATTGAGAATCTTGTTTTACTTGTAATTGCCATCCAGCATTCGAACCACGACTGTCAGTAATTTGAACATAGTTTGGTGTTTCTTTTGGTTCGTCAATCCCGACTAACTTAACTTTTGCCAGTTCAGCAAAGTAAGTGGCATCATTACCTGACACTTTTTGATTTCCAAAATTGATTTTTGTAATATAATCGATCGTTAAAGGTCCAACCATACCCGTTTCACCTTCACTTGGTGATTCAATCTCTTCGCCGCCAGGTCCAGTTGGTTTTGTTGGTTCAGTTTCATTTTGAGAAAATGAAATCTCCGCTTCTGATTTTGCCGGATCATTGATTGTCATTGGTGGTTGGCTCACTCCGCCTTCACCTTCTGTTTCAGCAAAAACTGCTGGTGTTCCTAGTAATAGACTGGCAAACGTTACCAATCCAGTTGTAGTCAATGTTACTTGTTTTTTCATTAGCATTCTTTTTTCTCCTTTAGATTATATTGGTGTATCAATCAACTCCCAGGTTAGGGAAGTTGTATAGTTACCTTGCTTTTTTTCTGTTGTTCCTGGAACACGGACTTGTATGCTTGTTTTACTTTCCTCTTTATTTTTTCCAAACATAATCAGCCAGGTTCCTTTTCCTGATGTCTCAGTCGATCTTGATACCTCTGTCGGTTCACCATTTTCCGGATCTAAATGAACATCTTTACTAGCTGTCGGTTTCGCTCCGTGATTTGGTGAGAACAACGTGATATTGTTTATCGATAGTTGTGCACCTTTTAATGTGTGTGCCCCGTTCTTGAGCTGTCCATTTTGAGTGACGGTCAACCGCCAACTTGAATTTTTTCCTCGATTGTCTGTTAATTGAAGAAAATTACCTATTTCTTCTTCTGTATTACTGTCTAACCGTTTTATTTTAGTTAGTGCAGCATAGTAAATAACATCCTTTTTCGATGCTTCCTGTTGTCCAAAGACAACGTGAGGGGCAAAATCAACGCTTAATGGACCTGCAGTCCCGGGTGTGACAGGTATCTTGGAAATGATCTCTGCTGCCTGATCAGGGTGCGTTGGATCAATCGGCGGTGTGATATCTGTGTTCTCTCTGTAAGAAATTTCAGATTCAGATCGATTTTTAGTAAAACCATCCGCAAAAGCAAGTGTTGTCTCTATACTAGTTCCACCTAGTAGTAGAGTTAAAAAAACAATGAATTTTCTTATATATTTTTTCATTTCTCCTCCCCTTTCATTTCCCAGTTATTTTTTTAGGCGGTAGTAGCCTTTTTTAAATAACCAGACAAAGCTTATAGCCAATACCAATGCCCCAATCCATATAAATAAATCATTAGTTATAGAGCCAGTTTTTGGCAAAAAGCTTCGGTTTCTTGTTTCATTCACTTCATTTGATTTGGTTTTTGGAAATTGCTTTGGTTGATTTGGCTGCTTTGGTGCTTTGTCGCTGCTTTCGATCGTACTACTCTCTTCGCTTCCTTCTATATCGTTAGTAAACGTCAGACCGATTTCAGTGTCATAATTTACTGCTTCAACTTCTATAGAGAAAGCAAATGTCGCTATTGTTAGCAACGTCAAACTAAGCAAAAAAAAATAATGTTTCATAATACCTCCCTCTTACCTTTTGGTTCTCCTCTTGATTCCAAAAAATAATTAAAACGCTATTTAACAATTTTAATTGTTCGTTTTTTAAATGAATCTACGATTAAGTTTTATGCGTTTCTGTTACTCAATTATCATAAAACATATTTTTTTTTTTTTAAAATCCAAAACTGAACACATTTCGACTCTTATTTAGATAAAATAACAAATATTATAATTAAGAATAATAAAAAGAACGATTACATTACCATAAAAATAACAAATAAATAATAAATAAATCACTGTTTTTTCGCTTATCATATTGACTTATCTCTTGTTGTAATCTATAATTCCAGCGACATCAACTAATAAAGGACGTACATTAATGGAATTTTTTTTAAATGATAAAAATAATAAAAAATTAGAACTCTTCAAAGAATTGATTTTTAGAGACGGCGGAAAAGTATCTTTTGCCTATCTACAACATTACCTGGATATCTCGTTAAGCACATTAAAGAGATATTTTAATGAATTAGAAGCAGACATCAAAAATAATGAAGACTTGAAAATGTTGGAATTTGTAAGAAATACCGGGAGTTTCCAGATAAATAACCACTCTGATTTTCAAATCGATTATTTTGTTGTTCATTTAAGACTTTACTACTTAAGTGAATCTCTTCAGTTCAAAATAATTTCAACCATCTTCACCAGAAATTATGCGACAGTCGATGAACTAGCAGACGAATTATTTGTAAGTATTCCTTATTTATATAAGCAAATCACAGCTTTAAATGAACAATTAAAAATGTTCCATATTAAAATCATTTTTAATTCAGATGAAAATATTGCTGGTGAAGAAAAGCATTTAAGAATGTTTGTCTTTTATTTTTATTGGAATGCTTACAGAGGGATTGTCGTTCCTTTCAAAGCTGAAACAGGATGCAGTCTGTCTTTTCCAGAAGCCGTAGACTGTCTTAAACATCGTTATTCTGACTCTGTCATTAAACGAATCGAATTAATCTTGCGCATCTCCACTCTAAGACAAGACAAAGCTCAAATTCACTTACCGGAAGAAATAAAAAATATCCTCCTTTCCTTTGAACTGCCAAAAGATATTTCTTCAGTATTAAGAAACTTTTTTGTGACAGAAGACGAATATCTATTTTTCAATTTAATGCTTCGCAGCTTCATCTCAGATATTGATTCACCAGAAGAGAAAGTCGCTCTATTTCGATCATTTTCCCGTTCATTGCGTTTGGTTTATTCTAGTGAGCTGTTGATTGATGAATACGAAAAAGATTTTTATCCCTCGACACCTATGACTCCAAGAATAAAGGCAAATATATTCTATTATGTTCTCATCGGTCTGATCCATTCGATCTACTTTGAAATCAATCCCCTTTACTTTTTCAAACAAGTGATGGTCAACATTCCCGATCAAAAAGAATACGTAAAAAAATATGTAAAAAGACATCCAAGAAATTATCGATTTTATAAAAAATTCAGGAAAGAGCATCCTGAAATGATTCTTGATTCTTCATTTAATTTTACGATCTGTATCTTATTAACGTTTTTAACAGACATGTTTTCTCTTCCTACTGTTAGCATTTACATCCAATACAGTAGCAATAATTTTGGCTCAGTCTTTATAAAAAATAGATTGTTGACTCTCTTTAATCCTGAAACCATCACTTTTACGAATCAAGTAGAAATGGCAGATATTGCCATTATTGATAATGTTGAGCAGCATGGAGAAAAAGAAAAACAAGAATTTTTCTTCGTCAACAACTTCTTAGATGAAAAAATGTGGTTAGAATTAATTATATTCATTCAAAAGATTATTTTAGCTAACAAACGAATGCTGAATTAATCAATGTGTACATATTCTAAAAAATACAAAAAAGACAAGAGCAACGAAGCTTCGTTGCTCTTGTCTTTTTTGTATTTAATTACTTTTCATCAACTCAGTTACATAAGCTACTGTATCTGGTTGCTCTTGTTCAATTTTTGCAATAGCATCTGAGAAGTTTGGTAAATGATCTTTATGTGCAATCAGCAATTCATCTAATAATGTTTTCGCCATAGAACCGCCTGGAACTAACGGATTGATCGTAAAGGCATGTAATGCTGCACCATAATCTCCGTCAATTGCTGCACGGATCACTGTCTCTTCCATTCCTTTCATGACTTGGATAATACCGCGAGCCGCTGGCGGGAATGCCCCCCAATTATATGGTTCGTGACCATGAGCTGTTACAGGACCAGAAACTTCAACAACACAATCGTAAGGAAGGTCTGTAATTGTTCCGTTGTTTTCAGTTGAAACAACCATATCTGTCCGTTTGTCATTATGGATCGACGCAATTAATTCACATGCTGCATCACTATAATGTGTACCACCACGTTGTTCTAATTCTTTTGGTTTGTAATCTAAATTAGGATCTTTATATAATTCAAACAAACGAGCTTCTGTTTCTTTTACTACTTGGGCTCTTGTTTCTCCTTTTTCAAATTCTTCGATTGAATGTTTCAGCATTTCATCTTCAATGTAATAATAACGATGATAGCCGCATGGCAGCATGCCTAAGTCTTTGATTTGTTCATAATGGAATGGTGCATTATGGATATTTTTCAGATGACTTTCTGAATCTTCCTGCGGTCCATAAATCAAATCGATCAATTCTTGTGTCCGTTCTTTTCCTTGTTTGTCCCACACACGGTGCCAGTGGAAGTGATTGATACCAGCAAATTTAAAGAATAAATCTTCTTCAGGAATACCTAATTTTTCCGCTGCTTGTTTTCTATGACCGATCGGTACATTACACAATCCAGCAGTTTTTTTCCAACCACCATGCTTGATCGCAGCTTCAGTAACCATTCCAGCTGGATTAGTAAAGTTTACTAACCATGCATCTGGACACAACTCTTTCATATCTTCAATAATGCCAAGAATCACTGGAATTGTACGGAACGCTTTAAACATTCCTCCTGCACCATTAGTTTCTTGACCTAATACACCGTGAGATAAAGGAATTCGCTCATCTTTGATTCGTGCATCAAGCAAACCTACACGAAATTGTGTTGATACGAAGTCTGCATCTTTTAAAGCTGCCCGACGATCTAAGGTTAAATGAACTTCCCAATCTAAGCCCGCCGCTTTGACCATCCGTTTAGCCATCGCTCCAACGGTTTCTAATTTTTCTTTTCCTTCTTCAATATCTACTAACCAAATTTCTTTGATTGGCAATTCGTCTTTTCTTTTGATATAGCCTTCGATTAATTCTGGTGTGTAACTAGAACCTCCACCAATTGTCGCGATTTTCAATGCATCTCTTGTCATGTGTTTCCCTCCTGATTTTTTGTTCAGAATATGTTCTGACATCGTTTACATTTATAGGATAATCTGTGGGAATGTTCCCATGTCAAGCACTTTTTCTATTTTATTTATGGTATACTTAAAAAGTGAATACGTTTTTATTCTGCCAAAAATAAAAGAATGGGTTCTCCCTTTCAATCAACAAGGAGCAATTATGACGACGATTATCGATGTAGCAAAACACGCACAAGTCTCTAAATCTACCGTCTCTAGAGTTATTTCTGGAAACGGCTATGTCAGTCAAGAAAGTCGCAAAAAAGTACTTGAATCAATGGAAGCGTTAGCATATTCGCCTAACCTAATCGCTAGAAATCTTCAAAGCGGCGAAACAAAAACAATTGGCTTTCTCACGCAGGGATTTATCGATCCACTCGGTGTTTTTCTTGAAAGTTTCATCTCTATCGCAAAAAATTATAATTACTATGTTACCTTATATTTTACTGATGGAGATAAGAAAAAAGAAATTGATGCCCTTAATCAAATGAAATACAAACAACTGGATGGTGTGTTTATTTTAACCCGAGCAAATAAATGGGAAGTCATAGAACCTTATAGTATTTATGGGCCAATAGCGACTTGGCATCGAATCGATTCTGAACGAATTTATTCTTCCTATGTCGATCATTATTCTGGTTATTCGCGTTCATTAGACTACCTTTTTCAACGAGGATATCGATCGATTGGACATGTTTTAAGTAATCCCGAAAATCTAAATACGAAAGCTCGGCTACGAGCAATCGAGGATTTTCATAAAGAAAAGAATATTCCACTGAAAGACGAATGGCTTTTCCAAGATAATACGAGAATTGATAATGGAAAATATATCGCACGATCGTGGCATAAAATGGCAAACAAAACCGATGCAATGGCCTTTTATACAGATTCTGTTGCTGCCAGCTTTATCTCTGAACTTCAAAATTTAGGCTATTCTATTCCAGAAGATGTTGCTGTAATCGGATTTGACAACAGTGAAATTAGTCGTCTGATGCACATTACTACGGTTGATTATTCAATCAGACATCAAGCCGAAAATTCTTTTATTTATATACACAACCAACTGAACAGCAAGAAAATAGCCGAGCGAGAAATAAGCGTATCGTTAGTTGAAAGACAAACCGTTCCTTTTAAAAATGATTGTACCTCTTCTCTTGATTAGACAAGACAATCAAAAAATACCGTCCAAATAAAAAAGCTGACATTCACAAAAAAGAAGAATTCTTTCGTAAATGTCAGCTTATTTCTATTGTAATCGATATTTTTCAATCTTGACTAAGATAAAACTAAAGACAATGTTAGCAACGATTTTTTCCTTAACTCTTACTACCTAACTGTCTTTTTTCTTTCATTCCTCAAAATCGAAACCGATTGTTTCAGTGATTTCAAAACACCACCATCACTATAAACCAAAACATTAGATTTATATAATTTGGCAGAGAATGTTGTCAATAAAATGCTAAATATTACTAAAATAACTAATGAAACTACTGCATTTGCAGTCGTTGCGGTCTCATTTGCTAAGCGAATTGGCATAATGATCGATGAAATCAACGGAATATAGGAAGTAACCTTGATCACAATATTCTGAGGATCACTTAGACCAAAGCTAAATCCGATAAAATAGCCAATCATCGCAATATACATTATTGGTGTCACTGCTTTTGGTGTATCCTCTGGTTTGGACACCAGTGATCCACATAAAGCTGCCAATACCGAATATGAGATGACGCCAAGAATGAAGAAAAGCAATGTAAATGCTAAGAAACTCCCTAATAGATCCTGTACTTGCACACCTTCTAGAAGGCTTTTGACTATATCTAAGTTTTTTAATTGTGAATAGCCGATGCCAAAGGTCACTGCATAAACGGCAATTTGTGTGATCGCAACCAAAATGACACCAACTAGTTTACCATAAAAATGTGTTTGTGCTTTCGTACTAGACAAAATAACTTCCATAATACGCGTTCCTTTTTCAGAAGCTATTTCTTGGGCAATAATGGAAGAATACGTAATAATGATCATAAATAAGAAGACGGTAATAACTCCTGTTAATACTGTTTGGAAAATGGAATTGTCTTCGCCTTCTTCCATCTTACCCTCTTCATTAAAACTAACTTTTGTCTTTTTAAAATTAGCCGGCTGGCTCAAACTCGCCAGCTGTTCCTGCGTTAAATTTAACTTGCTGGCATTTAATGACACTTGTAGATTATTCAGTAATTGACTGATCGTTAATTCAGTCGTCATACCTATAGAAGATTCAGCATACATTTTTCCTTTGATCTCATCATTACTTGTAGTGAGAACCAAAAATGTGTCGATCTTTTGTTTTTTCAGCTGATTCTCAGCGTCTTTTTCAGATTTCAACACTTTGAATGAATAGTCTTCCTCTTTAGCTGCTTCTAACTGTTGAGCCAGTTCCTGGTTATCGGAAACCAAGCCAATCTTAGTTTCTTCACCTTTCCCAGCAAAAGAACCAGCGACATAAATAATACCCATCACGATAAAGGGCACTAAAATCATAATGACAAAGGAAACAGATTTTACATTCTTTTTATAGACATCACTTGCTATGATCCAAAATTTACTCATTAGGTTCACCTGCTTTCATTTTGAATATCTCCTCTAAGGTCGGTGGTTGTTGATTAAACATCGGAATGTAGCCAAATTGTGTTGCTCTAGCAAAGATTTCTTGACCAGCATTTGGATCATTCAACGTCACTTCAACAACGCCATCTTCACGTTTAAATGCATTTTTTACACCATCGATCGCCATTACTTCATCAACGTTCAAAGGTGATTCTAAAAATACTTTAGTTCGTCCAAAACTCTCACGGATGTCATGAACTTTCCCATTCAATACCATCTTACCGCTTCGCAACATCACAAGATGATCACAGATTTTTTCAACATTATCCATATTATGACTAGAAAATATGACGCATGAACCCTTTTCTTTAAGTGCTAAGATCCCGTCTTTTAAAAGCTCTGCATTTACTGGATCTAAACCACTAAATGGTTCATCCAAAATCACCAGCTTAGGTTCATGAATCAACGTTGCAATTAATTGAACTTTTTGCTGATTTCCTTTTGAAAGTGATTTTACTTTATCTGTTTTCTTTCCTTTGACTTTGAACTTATCCATCCATTCATCGATTTTAGGTTCAATTTCTTTTTTGGTTTTCCCCCTAAGTTCGGCAAAATAAATCAATTGTTCTTGAATTGAAATTTTCGGATACAATCCACGTTCTTCGGGTAAATAACCAATGTCATTATAGTCTTTCCCGCTTAATTGGTGACCATTCCAACGGACGATTCCGCTATCTTGAGATAAGAAATCCAAGATCAAACGAAATGTCGTTGTTTTCCCAGCACCATTTTGACCGATCAGACCAAGAATTTTTCCATCTGGAATCTCAAAAGAGATATCATCTACAGCTGTATAGTCCCCAAATGTTTTGACCAAATTTTTTACTTCTAACATTTCCCATCCTCCTATATTCAATCGTATCTTTATCGTAGAGATTCATTTTCTAGCTGCATAATGTACAGCTTAGAAAAAAGAATAACCGGATATCAAGCTAATAATAATTCCAAGAAAAAATCCAATACCACCTAAAAACAGAGAGTCTCTCAATACTTTTTGGCGATGAGCAAAGCGCTCCGGCTGATTATAATAGTTGATTCGATCCTTGTAAATCACCAGAGAAAATAAGACGCTCACAACCACTCCTAGTGGCAATGCAGCAAAAAACATTCCAAAAAATGTCAGTATCACCCGTACCGCTACATTTGCCAATAAAGGATTTTTTGTCGCCTTGGTGAGTATTAACAGACCTAGACAAGCAACACCTAGAGGAAAATAAATGAGATAGCATTTTAACAACCACAACCATTCTTTCTTCATTCTAAGCCAATAGCTTTCAGGATCAGAATAAATTGTCGGCGTAGTGCAATCTGCTTTAAAAAAGTAATACTTCTTTTTATGACTTCCTATATTTTCCCAACCTGCTTGCTTATAAATCACTAAATATTCAGACAATTCATCGGATGAACCATCAAAAAAATCTACTGAAAAATTCTTCTTTTCAGGTTGCCCTTTTTCAAACACTAAAAATCCCCATCGATTTATTTTTCTAAAGTGCCACCCTTGCTCTGCTTGTTTTTTCAAGAGGAGCATTTCCTTTTCAGGATAAAAGGCAATCCCTCTAGAAAAAATGTACTTCTTTTCCCTAACCATATCCTTCATTCTCCCTTTTCAGCTAACAGACGGCTTCCAGCCTGATAAAGCATCTTGCGACGTTCCACATCTTTTTTTAGACTGTTTCTTCCTTTGACAGTAATCAAATATGTTTTCTTTCGCTCATAACTTTCTTCAAGTGTGATAAGTCCATTATTTTGAAGCTTTTTTAAAATCGTGTACATACTGGCTGGTCCAATCTCCACCTGACCATTCGTTAAAATACTTACTTCTTTCATAATAGCATAGCCGTGCTGCGGCTTTAGTAATGCTAATAAAATTAAATATGTGGAGTCCGTCAATACCTCATCCATGATGTCCTACTCCTTTATATCATTTAGCGATATATCATCTAATGATATAGTACCGTGAGTTGATTCTTCTGTCAATCTATTTCGAACGGTGGTTGTCATGATGCTATAATTGCTGATAATAATGAACACATCAAAAAACTTCAGAATCGTAACACTGATCCTGAAGTTTGTGAGTTATTTATCCGGTTCATTTTCGTGCAAATAATCATAAACATTTTTTGCAACATTTTTCGGCAGTCCAGAGGCAGTCAGCTCTTCAATCGTTGCCGCAGTGATATTCTTTAAAGATTTGAATTGCTTTAACAGCTCTTTTTTACGTTTAGGACCTAATCCTTCGATTTCATCTAAACGGGAAGAGAAGCTATTTTTACTCCGTAATTGCCTATGGAAAGTAATGGCAAAACGGTGAACCTCATCTTGGATTCTTTGTAATAAGAAAAATTCCTGAGAGTTTCTTTCTAAAGGAACGATCTCCAACTCTGGTCCAAATAAAAGCTCACTGGTCTTATGCTTGTCGTTTTTCGCTAAACCAGCAATGGGGATATCTAAGCCAAGCTGATTATCCAATACTTCTTTCGCCGCATCCACTTGTCCTTTCCCGCCATCAATAACAATCAGATCAGGAAAAGGTAGTCCTTCTTTCAGTACACGAGAATACCGTCTGTAAATGACTTCTCTCATCGATGCATAATCATCTGGACCTTTTACCGTTTTGATTTTATATTTTCGATATTCTTTTTTATCTGGCCGTCCGTCAACAAATACAACCATTGCTGAAACAGGATCTGTACCCATGATATTCGAGTTATCAAATGCTTCGATTCGGATTGGGGCAGGTATATTCATTGCATTTCCTAATTTTTCAACAGCGCCAATTGTTCGTTCCTGCTTACGCACGATAAGATCAAATTTTTCCTGTAATGCGACGGTTGCATTTTTTCCTGCGAGTCTAACAAGCTTCTTTTTTTCCCCTCGTTGCGGTTGAAGCACTTTTGTCGAAAGCATTGCTTCCACACTTTCGATATCGATGTTATCTGGAATTAGGACTTCTTTTGGAATAAAGTGTTCATTTTCTTGATAGAATTGACCAATAAAGGTCAAGAAATCCTCTTCTTCTTCATTATAAAATGGAAAAATCGATACATCGCGTTCGATCAGCTTTCCTTGTCGGACAAAAAAGACCTGTACACACATCCAGCCTTTATCAACCGCGTAGCCAAAGACATCCCGATCCACTAAATCTGCATTTGTCATTTTCTGGCGTGTCATCACTGTTTCAATCGCTTTGATCTGATCACGATATTCGGCAGCTTTTTCAAACTCCATCTTTTCAGCGGCTGTATCCATCTTTTTTTGTAGTTCATCTTGAATTACCGGATGACCACCATTCAAAAAGCGTTTGATTTCTCCCACCATTTCTCGATAGGTCGATTTAGGAATATCAAAAACGCAAGGAGCTAAACATTGCCCCATATGATAATATAGGCATACTTCTTTTGGCAAAACGCGACATTTACGTAATGGAAACAAACGGTCGAGCAATCGTTTGGTTTCATTAGCAGCTCCTACGTCTGGATATGGTCCAAAATAAAGCGCCTTATCTTTTACTACTTTACGCGTGATCAATAGTCGCGGATATTCTTCATTAGTGATTTTGATAAAAGGATAACTTTTATCATCTTTTAACATAATATTATATTTAGGATCATTTTTATGAATCAAATTGATTTCCAACAAAAGTGCCTCGATATTTGATTCTGTCACTATATATTCAAAGTCTTCGATTTCACTGACAAGTCGTTCTGTTTTTGTGTCGTGGCTGCCTGTAAAATAAGAGCGAACACGGTTTTTTAAGACTTTTGCTTTCCCTACATAAATGATCGTGCCGTTTTTGTCCTTCATTAAGTAACAGCCGGGCTGGTCAGGAAGCAATGCAAGTTTATTTTTGATTCTTTCGTTCATAGTACTTCCTTTCTCATTCATTGATACCATTTATTATACCATTTTCTTGCTTTTTAAGCTGAAAAAAAGCTGAACAGAATATAATTTTCGCTCATTTGTCACATGTATCTAAGACGTCAAAAAATAGCCGGGATATAACTCTATGAGTCATATCTCAGCTACTTACAATCCGGATAATCAGAGGAAACAGAAATAAGTTTTTCTTAGGTGTTAGAGGTAAATACTTCTATCAGCTCTTCCTTAATTTTTTATAAATATTTCTCGATCATCGCACGTAACTGCTCTTTTGAATGAACGCCGACTGCTTTTTCAACAACTTCTCCATCTTTTTTCAAAAGCAATGTTGGAATGCTCATGATGCCAAATGAAGCTGGAGTTGCAGGATTTTCGTCTACATCCATTTTAGCGATTTTTAGTTCACTCTCATCATATTCTTCACTTAATTGTTCTAAAATTGGTGATTGCATACGGCAAGGACCACACCAAGTCGCCCAAAAGTCGATCAAAACTAGACCGTTGTCTGTTTCTGCTGAAAAATCTTTATCTGTAATTACTTGTGTCATCTGTAAAGCCTCCTAGTTTTCTATCTAAAGTGATTATAACACTTGTTTCTTGCTCCGACTAGTTTTCTGCTTACTAAAGGTAAGTACTCTAGTTGAACTTGACAATCGTGGCTCCGTTGCCACCTTGATTACCTGGCGCAAATTCAAAACTGCTTACGCTACGATGATTTTTAAGAAAATCTGTAATCCCAGTACGCAAAGCACCTGTTCCCTTACCGTGTACGATTGTTACTTGGGGATACCCGGCTAAAATCGCTGCATCTAAATATTGATCTACTTCAGCTAATGCTTCTTCATAGCGTTTCCCACGTAAATCTAATTGATTCGGAACATGGCTGCTTTGTGTTGAGCGTACAGCAGTGACTCTTTGTTTAGGTTCTTTTTCTGGTGCTACAGGGGTCATATCGTTTTCATTAACGGACATCTTCAAGATCCCTAATTGGACTTGCCATTCATGATCACTCGTTTTACGAATCAGTGTTCCACGTTGCCCATAGGTATTAACGATAACTTCATCGCCCGTTTTCAATTGTTTTTGTTCTTTCGCTTTTTTCAATACTTTATTTTTCTCTAAGCGAGTTTCTTCTTGATGAAGTTGAGACAGTTTTGTTTTGGCATCGATCAGCTCATGCTCTTTTACTCCGCCTCGGTTACCGCTAGTCAGCTGCATTTTTCGGATATCTGAAATAATTCCAGCAGCTTGTTCTTCTGCTTGAGTGACGATTTCATTCGCCTTTTTACGCGCCTTAACCATTTCTTTTTCTCGTTCATCAAAGAAATAACCATATGCTTCTTTAAGTTCTTTATACAAACGTTCTGATTCATCAACATAATGACGAACTTCTAAGTATTCAGTTTCAGCCATTTTTCGACGGTTTTCTAAATCAGCAATCATTTCGTTCAGATCTTGACTTTCACCATCCATGATCTGTTTCGCTTGATCGATGATCCCATGATCCAACCCAAGTCGTTTAGATATTTCAAAGGCATTACTTCTCCCCGGAACGCCAATCAACAATCGGTAGGTAGGACTTAATGTATCTACATCGAATTCCATGCTGGCATTGATCGTACCCGAGCGATTATATCCATATACCTTCAATTCTGGATAATGGGTTGTAGCCATCACGTAGGCTCCTTTACTGCCCAATGCATCTAGAATCGAAATAGCTAGTGCTGCCCCTTCTTGCGGATCAGTTCCTGCACCAAGCTCGTCAAAAAGTACAAGACTATGCTCATCGACTTTTTCCAAAACGCTGACGATATTAGTCATGTGAGAAGAAAAAGTACTTAAACTTTGTTCGATCGACTGCTCATCACCAATATCAGCAAATACCTCGTCAAAAATTCCCATACGGCTTTCTTCGCCGACAGGTATCGGCAAGCCAGATTGCCCCATTAGCTGTAATAGACCTAACGTTTTTAATGTGATCGTTTTCCCACCTGTATTCGGTCCAGTAATCACGATTGCTTGATACTCTTTCCCAATCATAATGTCATTAGCAACGGCTTTTTCTTGATCCAGAAGTGGATGTCTTGCCTGTTTGAAATAAATGTCATTTGCTTCACTGATTTCCGGCACAACTGCTTTTATATCTTTTCCAAATCGTGCTTTTGCGTTGGTAAAATCCAACTTGCCAATAACATAAGCGTTGTGTAAAATGTCATTCCGATGAGGAACTAACGTTGCGGACAATTCGGCTAAAATACGTTCAATTTCATTTCGCTCAGCAATTTGATGCTGGCGCAGACGATTATTTGACTCAACGATTTGTTTAGGCTCAATAAAAAATGTTTGTCCTGACGAGCTTTGATCGTGAACAACGCCGCCAAAAACGCTCTTGTATTCTTGTTTTACTGGAATAACATAGCGTTCATTTCTCATCGTAACGATCGCGTCACTTAAGTATTTTGCATGTTTGCCTCTCACGATACCATCTAATTGCTCTCTAATCGTCTGTTCACTTCTACGAATATTGTTGCGAATTACTTTTAATTCCGATGATGCTTCGTCCATCACGCGTCCATCTTCGTCGATCGACTCTTTCAGACGGCGGCTTAATTCTGGCAATACGATCAATTGATCGATCCAATCATACAAACGGAATAATTCGATCTCGCTATCTTGTAGATCATTAAAGAAGCGAATAACTTCTGATGTGGTCGAAAGGACTCTGCCAACATGAGCTAGTTCTAAACCATTTAGATCCGCTCCGATTTCGATTCGTTTCATGTGAGGGCGAATATTTTCCAATTTTGGGATCGGTATCCCGCCTCGCAATCGTTGGATCTTCAAGCTGTCTTCTGTTTCTTCAAGCCATCCCTGAATTGTTGTCCTATCATTTACTGGAACTAGATGCTCCACTTCTTCCAAGCCTTGAGCTGTGACAATATATTGCGCTAATTGCTGTTTGACCTTATCAAACCCTAAAGTTGCTAAGATACGTGTATTCATTGATTTTCACCTTCTATTCTTGTTGTGCTTTTGACTGTTTGTTTTTCTGTAAAATGAATCAGGCAAACGATAACTGATTCAGCATTGAAACAAGTTATGTTTACCTTCTTCTCTAGCTATCCAGATGTTTATTTAATCATTTGTTCGATCCACAAATGATAGATTTGTTTTGAAAAAATCGGCGTATCCTTCACGATAAACTGCGACAGTCCGCTATTTTTAAACTGATTTTGAACCGCATCTATTGGGAGCATTGACACAGTGCTTAGAACTAAGAAAATTCCAACGTAAACGACAAGCAGGTTCAACACTCCGCCAGCTATCCCATTTGCTTGTTTTAGAACAGGTAAAAAGGTCAACGCATGAGCAAAAATCGCTAAAAAGCGTACAACAAGCCAGCCAGCAATCATAATAAGTAGAAAAGCCACTGCTCCATAAAAGGCTTGATCTAAATCAAGTGTCAATTTCTGATTAAAAAAGAGCAGCTTGGTTTCTTCCGTTGGGGAAGGATAAGGAATATATAATTCCAAATGAGCGGCCAAACTTTTATAGTAGGATTTTGCGATAAGATACGTACAAAGATAACCGAATGTATACAAAATTTGCAGAATCAATCCGCGTCTAGAACCAGTATAGTAGCCGATAGCTAATATTAGTAAAATGAGTAATGTTAACATCCCGTCATCCTTTCAGGTTATTGTTCTGTACTTTTATTTTGAATTTGCTTTTTACGATTTTCATTAAGGATTTGTTGTGCTTCCATATGATTATGGATTTCAACATCTTCTTGTCCATTTTTCTTCAATACATCTCTAGCTTCTTCTTCGATTGCTTCAATGCGTTTGATTCGATTTTCAAGTTCAGCTAAGCGAATCGTTTTCTTTTTGTACTCTGCCACTTCTTTTTCTAAATTGATCGTCTTTTCTTGTTTTTTCAACTGATCAGAAATAGCGTTGATCGCTAATAAAACTGACGCTTGTTCATCATTTGTTTGTGGTGAGATATGTTTGATTTCAGCTAATTGTTCATTAACTAATTTTGTTACTAAGTCCATATGTTGTTTGCTTTCTTGACCAATAATCGTATACGTATGATCAGCAATCACTGCTTTATATCTTGTTTTTTCTTTGACCATGGTAGTGTTCCCTCCTGTAATGATCCATCAATTATTATTGTACCATGAAAATCGTTCAATAGTATGCTAAATAAATCCTTTCTTATTATATGCTACTAAAGAGAAAAATTAAAGGTCTAGGCGTATTATTACACTTTTCATTAGATTTTTTTCTTAAAACAACTTCTCGCTAGGAAATTTGGGGTAATTTTCATACAATAACAGAAGTAACGATAATTACATTCTATTTAAAACGTTTCGTTTTAAGAAAGGAAGACATACGAATGAAAATTTTTATTTACGGTATCGGTAAAAAAGAGCAGCCTGTTGCTGAGCAGTGGGCAAACGAGCATGGCATTGATATTGCTTTTACCGATCAGGAATTAAATACACAAACCGTTCACTTGGCAAAAGGTGCCGATGGCATCTCATTTCAGCAAATGACTGCTGTTCATGATGAAGAAATCTATCAAGTTATGGCAGAAAACAATATTCACCTACTTTCTACACGATCAGCTGGAATCGATGGATTAAGTATGAACTATCTAAAAAAGTATCACATCAATGCTTGTAATGTGCCTGTATACAGCCCACGAGCGATTGCAGAACATGCACTGACCTTGACGATGATGCTGTTACGCCAAATTCCTCGCCTACTGCAAAGAGAACAGCAGCAAGATTTTACATTAGATGGTTTGATTGGCAGAGAAATCCATGAATTGACTGTTGGTGTGATCGGCACAGGTCACATAGGTTTGGTTACTGCAGAGCTGTTTAAAGCCTTAGGGGCAACCGTGATCGCTTATGATAAGTATCCTAAAAAAGATATCGAATCGATTCTTACGTATCGAGCTTCTTTAGAAGATGTCGCTCAAGAAGCAGATATTTTAACATTACACACACCTTATTTCCCTGAAAATCATCATTTGATCAATGAAGCCATTTTAAAAAAAATGAAACCAGATGCTCTCTTGATCAATACAGCCAGAGGACCTTTAGTAGATACGCAAGCACTGATACAAGCATTGAAAACAGGAGAAATTGCTGGTGCAGGTTTGGATACGTTAGAAGACGAGATGCTTTTTGTTAATAAAACCAGAGCAGAACAAAAGGAATTAAATCCCTATATCGAAGAATTACTGGCGCTTGATACAGTTGTTGTCAGCCCACATATCGCTTTTTATACATTGCAAGCATCAAAAATCTTAATGGAGAGTTCTTTAAATAGTTTATACACGCTCTACACAACAGGAACAAGTGAAGCGTTGATCCAAGTTTAAGAAATAGGCAAAAAATCGTGTAACAGGTAAACGTATAAAATAAGCTGAAACTCACAATGATTTTCGTGAATTTCAGCTTATTTTTCGCGATAAAGTCTATTTACATTGTTCTTTTATAGCATATCAAACAAGGATAATTGATTTTCATCCGGCAAATCTTTTAGTACGCCATTTTCATTCATATACTCGATCAACGTTTTAGAAACTTTTCCTCTTGAAGCTAAATCTTCTTTGGATAAAAATGGCTCTGATCTTGCCTCTACGATCGATTTAGCCACGTTTAACCCCAAACTTGGAACGGCTCTAAATGGGGCGATCAACGTATCTCCATCGATCACAAAGTTTTCTGCGTCTGATTTATACAAATCGATCATTCCAAATTTAAAGCCACGTTCTAACATTTCGTTGGCAAGCTCTAGAACAGTTAATAAATTCTTTTCTTTCGTGGACGCTTCCAGCCCTTTATCTTGAATCTCTTTCATTCGAGCTTTAACTGCTTCTTTTCCTTGAGACATAGCTACTAAATCAAAATCATCTGCACGTACAGAGAAATAGGCACAATAATAAAGAATTGGGAAATACACTTTAAAGTAAGCAACACGCAACGCCATCAAAACATAGGCAGCCGCATGGGCTTTAGGGAACATGTACTTGATTTTTGAACAAGAATCGATATACCAGTCTGGTACATTATTTTCTTTCATCGCAGTCAAGTATTCTTCACGCAATTCATCTGGAATTTTGTTCCACAATCCCTTACGCACTGTTTCCATGATTTTAAAGGCCATGCCACTATCTAAGCCTGCATGAATCAGATAAACCATGATATCATCACGACAGCCGATTACTTCTGCTAAGTTTGCTTCTCCTCTTCGAATCAATTCCTCTGCATTCCCCAACCACACATCGGTACCATGAGACAGACCAGATATTTGTAGTAACTCGGCAAACGTTGATGGATGTGTTTCTTCCAACATGCCTCGTACAAAACGCGTACCAAACTCTGGAATCCCCAAAGTACCCGTTTTAGAATAAATTTGCTCCGGCGTTACACCAAGTACTTCTGGCCCAGCAAAAATCCGCATCATTTCAGAATCATCCGTTGGAATCGTTTTGGGATCAATGCCTGATAAATCCTGCAGCATACGGATAACGGTAGGATCATCGTGTCCAAGTATGTCGAGTTTCAAAATATTATCATGGATCGAATGGAAATCGAAGTGAGTGGTTTTCCATTCAGCATTTTGATCGTCTGCCGGAAATTGAATCGGTGTAAAATCATACACGTCCATATAATCAGGAATAACGATGATCCCGCCCGGATGCTGGCCTGTCGTCCGTTTAACTCCGGTAGACCCTTTGGCCAATCGATCTACTTCTGCTCCTCTAAAATGCAGATTATGATCACGTTCATAGCCTTTCACAAATCCGTAAGCCGTCTTGTCGGCAACCGTACCGATCGTTCCAGCCCGATAAACATATTCTTCACCAAACAAAACTTTTGTATAGTTGTGGGCTTCTGCTTGATAATCTCCTGAAAAGTTCAGATCGATATCGGGAACTTTATCTCCGTGGAACCCTAAGAAGGTTTCAAACGGAATATCATGCCCATCTTTAAACAAGCGCTGACCACAATTCGGACAATTTTTCTCTGGCATATCAAAACCTGAACCATATGAACCGTCCTCGAAAAATTCAGAGTACTGACAATTGACACAATGATAATGCGGTGCCAATGGATTTACTTCTGTGATCCCAGTCATAGTCGCAACAAAACTAGATCCTACTGATCCACGAGAACCCACTAAGTAACCGTCCTCCATACTCTTATGAACTAATTTCTGAGAAATTAGATAAATAACCGAGAAACCATTACCGATAATACTATCCAACTCTTTTTTCAGACGTTTTTCAACAACATCTGGTAATGGATCACCGTATAATTCTTTTGCCCGAGTATAGCTTAGATCTCGAATCTCATCTTCTGACCCGGGAATTTTTGGCGTATATAGATCATCTTTGACTGGTGTGATTTCCTCACACATATCCGCAATCGCATTTGGATTTTCTACAACTAGCTTACGAGCTGTTTCTTCTCCTAAAAATTGGAAAGCTGTCAGCATTTCGTCTGTTGTTCTAAAATGAACATCTGGTAAACTATGACGATTTAATGGGTTTGCTCCACCCATAGAACCAACCAAAATTTTCCGATAAATACTATCTTCTTCATTTAAATAATGGACATTACCTGTTGCAACAACCGGTTTATCTAATTCATCACCGATTTTCACCAAGTTTGCGATGATTTCTTCTAAATCAGCCTCACTTTTGACCAACTCTTGTTCGATTAAAGGAGCATAGACAGCTTTGGGCATGACTTCAATGTAGTCGTAGAATTTTGCTCTATTCTTCGCTTCTTCTACCCCTTTTTGCATCATTGCTTCAAAAATCTCACCACTAGAACAAGCTGACCCAATGATCAACCCTTCCCGCAATTTATTTAGCTGTGAACGCGGGATTCGCGGAATTCTAAAGAAGTAATTGACATTAGACATCGAAATCAGCTTAAAGAGATTTTTTAGACCGGCTTGTGTTGTGGCTAAAATCGTAGCGTGAAACGGACGTGCCCGTTTATAGGAGTCGCCTTCTCCGATATGCATATTCAATTCATCATGGTAATTCATATTATGATTTTCTTTCGCATCTTTCAAAAAGATCCAGCATAGGTGACCTGTTGATTCAGAATCATAGATCGCCCGGTGATGCTGCTCCAAATTGACACCGAATTTTTTGGATAAAGTATTTAAACGATGGCTTTTAAATGTCGGATGCAGATACCGAGATAATTCCAATGTATCGATGACAGGATTTTCTGCTTCTGGAATATCATATTTCCCATAGCTGGTATTTAAGAAGCCCATATCAAATGAGGCATTGTGGGCAACTAAAATCGTATCTTTTGAGAATTCTCTAAATAATCGCAAAACCTCTTCTTCAGATTTTGAACCACGAACCATTTCATCGGTGATCCCTGTCAAATTGATTGTTGTTTGAGATAATGGATGTCCTGGATCAATAAATTGTTCAAAGGTATCGATGATGTTTCCTTTATGCATTTTAACAGCAGCCAACTCGATGATTGTATCATAAACAGCTGACAATCCAGTCGTTTCCACGTCAAAAACCACATAGGTTGCTTCACTTAATTCTATGTGTGCCTCGTTGTATGCAATCGGCACACCATCATCCACAACATTCGCTTCAACGCCATATAGAATTTTTACGCCAGCTTTTTTCCCAGCACTGTGGGCGTCTGGAAAACCCTGAGCGCCTCCATGGTCTGTAATAGCGATCGCTTTATGTCCCCACTTACCAGCTTGTGCAACAAAGTCTGCCACATTGTTCGTCGCATCCATCGTACTCATATTACTGTGTAAATGCAGTTCTACCCTTTTTTCTCCTTCTGGCGCATAGTCCTTACGCGGCGCATGTTTGACTTCCATCAAATCTTGACAGTTCATGACTAAATCCCGCATAAAGGTATCTTCTTGGATACTTCCACGCACTCGGACCCAGCTATTTTTTTGGATTGCATCAAAAATTTGTTCATCTTTTTCACCATTGGAGAATTTTTTAACAATAAATGATGAGGTATAATCTGTGATCTTCAAAATTAGAATTTTACGTTTAGAGCGCAATTCACGGACTTCTTTATCAAAAATAAAGCCTTCGATCGTCACTCGTCGTTCTTCTTCTAAAATATTGCCCATTGGCATAATCGGTTCATCATTTGGAATATTTCTTCCCAAACGAATCGGACCTTCAAGCGCTGGCCCTTGTTGTTGCTGCTGTTTTTTCTTTTGTTCATGTTTGATCAGCGATTCTGCAGCCTGTTGCTGAAAAGCAGCGTCTTGTTCTTGCTTTCTTTCTTCAAAAAGTTCCAACACACGTTTTGCCTGCTGCTCATCCATTTTAGGTTCGATATGAAACTTTGGAAAACCGTAGTCTAGATAAAGATCCTCGATGATCGGCAAATACTGTTGTTTTAGATAAGGAATCACTGCGTCGTTATCTACAGGTAAAATAATTTTTTTATCTTCGATGATCGGCGTCTGTTTTTTAATGACACGCTGAACTAATGGCGTATCACACTGACTATTCAACAATGCTAATTGCCAATAATCTGTTAACTGATCCGCAGTAAACTCATTTTTATTTGTAGCGATCTTTACTTTGACTCCAGCGATTTGCTGAAAAGAAAGCTCCAATTGCTGCATAAATGATTGATACAGCATAACAGGTAGAATCTCTGTAAAGCCCAAATGGAATTCCCATAAACGACTTTGTTGGTGAACAATGACTTTTTCAATTCTTCCTTGCTGAATAAGTGGATGCTGGCGTTCTTGCTCACTTAATTGCATTTGATCGATTAATTTTTCAAATAACTCTTGTGCTTTTTCTGCCACCAAACCAACCTCCTTTAATTTAAAAACTGAACAAGTTTAACTTCTTTTGAACAACAAAAGAGCCGCATATCTGAATGCGAATACGTCAATTCTCTGAACGTTTACACGTAAAATTAACACTAGTTGTTCTCGTTTAAAGCTATGTTCGAAACATCTAACTGATCTTTTAACTGAATTCCCTGATAAGAAAGAGGCCCTTAGACATTTCTGCCAAGTGCCTCGCCATCATTCAGTATACTATTTTTCTTAGTGAAACACAATCGTTAGAAAATGTATAACGTCTATGAAACCGCAGAATAACGTGATTTCATAGACGCTGTTCCTTTATTCTTTTTCTGGATTCAGTAAGATCGTTAATGTGCTTTCAAGTTCTTCTTTGCGGACTTCTATCATTTCACCTGTTCGCTTGATTTTCACTTCTACTACTCCATCAACTGCCTTTTTACCAACAGTAATGCGAATTGGGCAGCCGATCAGATCAGCATCAGCAAATTTTACTCCTGCACGTTCATTTCGATCATCAACTAGCACTTCGTACCCAGATGCAGACATCATTTCTTCTACTTCTTGTGCCAGTTTTGTTTGATATTCATCTTTTACGTTCATCTGTACTACGTGTAAGTCAAATGGAGCGATTCCTGCTGGCCAGTTAATACCATTTTCATCAATGTTTTGTTCAACGATTGCTGATAAAAGACGACTGACACCAATTCCATAACAGCCCATGATCACATGTTTTTCACGACCGTTTTCGTCCAGCACTGTTGCCCCCATCGACTCGCTATAACGAGTACCAAGTTTAAAGATATGACCGATCTCAATTCCCTTAGTGAACTCTAAAACACCATTTCCGTCTGGAGATGGATCGCCTTCTTGAACAAAGCGTAAATCTTCATAGCTGATTGGTGAAAAATCACGCCCTGGATTTACATTTGTTAAATGATAGCCAGTTTCATTCGCACCCACAATAGCGTTAGCTAAATCTTGGACATGCAGGTCTGCATAGACTTTTACTTCTTCTGGTAACTCGACAGGTCCTACTGAACCAAAATCAGCCCCCAAGAATTTAAGAGCATCTTCATCTGTTGCTTCATTCAAAAAGTCTACGCCCAAGAAGTTCTTTAATTTAACGTCGTTGACTTCGTGGTCACCACGAACTAAAACTAATACTGGTTCTTCATCAGCCATGAATAAAACAGACTTGATGATTCGCTGCGGTTCCACCTCAAAGAATGCGGATACTTGCTCGATCGAACTCACATCTGGCGTTGCCACTTTTTCGACGTCTAATTGTGTTTCATGTGATTTTTTAGGTGTATACAGGCTTGTCGCCATTTCTAAGTTTGCCGCGTAATCGCCTTCTGTTGAGAAACAAATCGTGTCTTCACCAATATCAGAAATTGCCATAAACTCCTTAGAGTCTTTTCCACCCATTGCACCGCCATCACCAATGATCGCACGGAAGTTCAATCCACAACGTTCAAAAATAGCCGAATAGGCTTTTTCGTAATCTCGGTATGATTGATCCAAACTTTCTTCATTTGAATGGAATGAGTAGCCATCTTTCATAATAAATTCCCGGCCTCTTAATAGACCAAATCGCGGACGTTTTTCATCACGATATTTTGTTTGGATCTGATACAGATTAAGCGGTAAGCGTTTATATGAGTTGATTTCATTACGAATTAATTCTGTAAATGTTTCTTCATGGGTTGGTCCAAGAATCAAATCACGCTCATTACGATCTTTCAGACGATATAAATTAGGGCCGTATGTCTCGTATCGTCCTGATTCTTCCCATAGTTCAGCTGGCAGTAATGCCGGCATCAGCATTTCAACTGCATCGATTTTATCAAATTCTTCACGCATGATTTTCTTTAATTTTTCTAATACTCGATTTGCTAAAGGAAGATAAGAGTAGATTCCTGCTGATACTTGACGGATATACCCTGCTCTCAATAACATTTGATGACTTAAAACCTCAGCATCGTTTGGAACCTCTCGTAGTGTGGGAATTAGCATTTTTGACTGTTTCATTAGAACTCTCCTTTGTTTAAACGAATCGATCAATCTCCTCAAATGATTCGCTATAAATTACAGTTTATTTAATTAAAAGAAAAAACGTTGTATATCATTCCAGGTTACTAACACCATCAATACCATGATGAACCCAAACCCAATCAATGTCAGTATACCTTCTTTTTCTTGACTCAAAGGCTTGCCTCTAACGCCTTCAATAATATTCAGTACAATTTTACCGCCATCTAAAGCAGGTATCGGTAATAGATTAATGATCCCTAAATTGACAGATAACATAGCCATCAGCCAAATTACTGTATTCAACCCAGCTTTTGACGCTTCTGAAGACATCTGGAACATCATTACAGGTCCGCCTAATTTATCTAAACTAAACCCAGTGAACAATGATTTCAGTGCTTTAAATATTTGCATAGAACTTTCAAGTGTTGTTTGAATACCACCAACCAGTTTGTCTGTAAAGCCTGTTTTCTTTGGTGGCAAGATTCCGATCATACCGATTTTTTGATCACCAGAAGTTTGACTCTTAGGTGTTACATTAACTTCTCTTGTACTTCCATTAGATTCCACTTTTAATGACAATTTCTTTTCTGGATTCTCTTGAATGATCTTAGTAAAGTCTTCCCAAGTTGAAACGGATGTGCCATTGATTGAAAGAATTTTATCATCAGCTTTTAACTCTGCTTTTTCAGCTGGACTATCTGCTTGGACACCTCCGATTAGGTTTGTGTTTGTATACGATACGCCGCCTTGCATAAATACATACAGAGTAAATAATACAAAAGCCAAAATGAAGTTATTCATTGGCCCCGCAAAATTCGTCAACATCCGCTGCCATAATTTTGCTGATTGAAATTGAACATCGATCGGAGCAATTCTCACTTCGGTTCCATCTTGTTCGATGATCGTTGCATCATGATTTACTTTATACGTAATTTCTTTTGATTCATCACCATTGACATAGCCTTTGATGAATAATTCTTTTTCTAAATCA
Organism: Enterococcus termitis; assembly: GCF_001730305.1. Classification (GTDB taxonomy): domain Bacteria; phylum Bacillota; class Bacilli; order Lactobacillales; family Enterococcaceae; genus Enterococcus_L; species Enterococcus_L termitis. The sequence goes on along the minus strand of NZ_MIJY01000046.1, from coordinate 42,591 downwards.
GCCTCCAACAATTCCATTGGAATACTGTTTGTCAGCTGAACTTTTTTGCTTGTATTGATTTTTACGACTTCTTCCTGTTCATTTAATTCTACAGAAAGAGTCATTCCGGGGGCCAGCTCTGTTTCGTCTTCACCCATGCCGGCCATGCGCACATATCCGCCAATCGGCAAAATCCGAATCGTATAGGCCGTTCCGTCTTTTCCTTGATGAGCAAAAATCTTTGGTCCCATTCCAATCGCAAATTCACGTACTAAAATACCTGAGCGTTTTGCGAAGAAAAAATGTCCGAATTCGTGTACAAGGACTAAAATCCCAAAGACAATTATAAATGTAATGATTGTTTTCATAAATAACCTTCTTCCTCGATCCATCTTTCTACGACAGTTCTTGTTTGTTTATCGATTACGATCACTTCTGCTAAAGTGACTTCGTTCGTTTCGTTGTATGCTTCAACTGCACGTTGAACGAATTGTTCAATTTGCAGATATGAAATTTTTCCATCAATGAATGCTGTCGCTGCGATTTCGTTTGCTGCATTATAAACAGTTGGATATGCTCCACCTTTTTTCCCAACTGTAAAGGCTAATGCTAACATGGGAAAACGTTCGAAATCCATTGGTTCAAAGTTTAGCTGACCAATCTGCGTTAAATCAAACTCTTTTTCATTTTTGATCGGCAAACGCTCTGGATACGTTAATGCATATTGGATTGGCTCCCGCATATCGCTAGGGCCTAATTGAGCCAAATACGCACCATCATTTAAAACAATCATTGAATGGACAATACTTTCCTTATGTAAAACAACTTTTATTCTATCATAATCTACACCAAATAACCAATGTGCCTCAATAACTTCTAAGCCTTTGTTCATCATTGTCGAAGAATCGATCGTGATTTTTTTACCCATCGACCAATTTGGGTGTTGTAGTGCTTGTTCCAAAGTCACTGTTTTTAGGTCTTCTCGTGTTAATTCTCTAAAGCTACCACCTGATGCAGTAATCATCAATTCCTTTAAGTTATTTTTCTGCTGTCCTTCCAAACATTGAAAAATAGCTGAATGCTCACTGTCAACAGGCAACAGTTGAACCTTGTGTTTTGCAGCTGCCGCCATGACCCATTTTCCTGCCATAACCAAGGTCTCTTTATTTGCCAATGCAATATCTTTGCCTGCTTCTATCGCAGCCATTGTTGGTATCAGACCTACACTTCCAGTAACGGCTGTCAAAACAACATCTACAGCATCTAACGTTGCAGCTTGAACTAAACCTGTTTCTCCCACACCAAACGTTACTTTAGGAAATCGCTTAGCAAGGACTTCTCTGATTTCTTCTGAACCGACGCCAACATATTGCGGAGACAATCGTTCGATCAATGCAGCGCCTTCCTCTATATTCGAATGAAATGTTAACGATATAATTTGAAATAACTCTGGATACGCGGTCACAACATCTACCGTATTTGAGCCAATTGAACCTGTTGCACCTAATAATGCTATTTTTTTCATAGTAAAAAGAAAAACCCTGACCAATCAGAGTTTTTCACCTTCCCTTCTTGCTTAGAAATTAAAATAATCCGAATAAATGCATGATTGGAAAAACAAAAAGTAAACTGTCGAAACGATCTAAAATTCCGCCGTGTCCAGGCAAAATCGTTCCTGAGTCTTTCACATCATAATGGCGTTTAATTGATGACTCTACTAGATCACCAAATTGGCCAACGATTGAAAACACAACAGTGATCAACAACATGGTCGGCAGTTGATACACAAACAGTTCTTTATTTGGTGTTAACGTTAGGAATAATAGAGCAACAACTACTGCACTAAGAATTCCGCCTAATGAACCTTCTATTGTCTTATTAGGTGAAACTTCTGGCCATAGTTTTCTTTTTCCAAATCGTTTTCCAATAAAATAGGCACCAATATCTGTCGCCCAAACAACAAATAATGCGTAGAGCAATACGACAAAGCCAGTGTCTCTAGCACTAACAAAATTTTGAAATCCAACTCCAACATATAGGCTGGTAATTACAGGAAAGCCCGCTTGAGAGATCGTATACATATTTTTAGAGGCAACCAGACCTCCCAGCAAAATCATAACGGTTAGGTAAAATAAAATGAAATTATCTGCTTTTTCCGGCAAAAAGAAAAACCAACGATCTTTCGGTAAAACTAAAAGGACTGCACCTAAGGCTGAAAGAACGCCTTCAAAACTAGCGATCTCCAATCCCTTCATTCTAAACAACTCATAAACACCGACAACCGCAAGCACTGCTGCAGCCAATTCGATCACAAAACCTCCGTACCAAATAATTGGAATAAATACCATTAATGCTACGGCAGCCGTAATAACGCGCTGTCTCATTTCTTTTCCTCCTCTGTTTCTTTCAGACCGCCAAAACGGCGATTTCTATTCTGGAATGATGCCAGTGATGTTTCTAATAACTCTTCGTTAAAATCTGGCCATAATGCATCTGTAAAAAACAATTCGCTGTATGCGATTTGCCACAATAAAAAGTTACTGATGCGCTCTTCTCCACTTGTTCGGATCAACAACTCTGGATCTCTTAAGTCTTCCGTCAAAAATCCTGTCATCAAATGTTGTGCAATCGTTTCCTCTGTAATAGATTCTGCGTTGATCTCTTTCTTAGCGGCTTGTTCAGCAATTTCTTTGACTGCTGTTACAATTTCCGCTCTGGAACCATAGTTCAGAGCAAAGTTTAACACCATACCTGTATTTTCTTTGGTTTGCTCAATAGCTCTTTCAACAGCGTCTTGAGTATGTTCAGGTAAAAATTCCTTGTAGCCCATCACGTGAACTTTTACGTTCTCCTTAATTAGCTCTGGAACAAACGTATCAAAGAAATCAACTGGCAACTGCATAAGGAAACTCACTTCATCTATTGGCCGTTTCCAGTTCTCCGTAGAAAAAGCGTACAACGTCAGCACCTTCACACCTAATTTACTCGCATGTTTAGTGATTTTTTTTACGGTATTCATTCCTTCTTTGTGACCAGCAATTCTTGGCAATCGACGATTTTGCGCCCAGCGTCCATTCCCATCCATAATAATAGCCACATGTTTGGGAATCACACCTTCATTGTCAAAAACGAAATCGCTCTCCTGTTGTATGTATTTATTCTTTTGCGGAAAAAAACGTAACATATTTTTCCCTCCATTCCAAAATCTGTCTAGACTATTATAGCAATATCTTTCAGAAAAACCTATGCAAATGAAAAATTTTTCGATATTATTTAACAAATTTCAGCGATTTCTCAATAAAATCGCTGAAATTCAAGGCTTTTCCTAAAAAAAACAAGGATTGGACTATAACTCTTCGAGCTATAACCCAATCTCTAAAATTCGAATAAGTGAAGCTAACTCCATTTTGAGTACAACAATTTGCAATACTATTATGTTTCTTACACTTTTCGTGAATCCTTTTTTATTGCTGTAAAACAGAACGAAAGGCATTTGACGCTGCTCATTCATCTTTTTTCGTTTTAGTCAGATGATTCTGTGTCTTTGTTTGCTTCTGGTTTGAGATTTCCTTTACTGATACCAATTTGAATAACAGAATCGATCGGTACAAATTCATTATAGTTACTCATCTTAACGACTGTTCCCTTCGTCACAGTTGAATCCACATAATACACTTGGTATGAGATATTTGCACCTTTGGATTGGTATTCATCATAAAAAATCTTTTGAAGATCGCCTTCTAATGTGCTGTCACGTAAGTCCTTAATATATGGTTTACCACTTGAATAGACCACTTGAATAACTGGCTTATCGTCTTTTTCAGTAAATTTACGACCACTTTCAACTGATTGGCTGATGAAACGTCCGTAAGGTACAGTATTATTGTAGAGTTGTTTTACTTGGACTTGTAATCCCTCGGCTTTGCCTTCAGCTTCTTCTGCAGTAAATTGTGAAAAGTCTGGAACGATCATTGCTTTTCCAGTTGAAACAGTGATTGTCATTGAATCTCTTTTCGCAACTTTCGGATCTTTGCTAACACTTTGAGAAATCACTTTTCCTGCTTCGATTTTATCCGAATCTGCTTCTTCAGTTTTTAAGGTAATCTCATTTTTCTTAGCCCACTCGGTCGCTTCTTCTTTGGTTTTTCCGGCAAAATCCGGCATTGAAATATTCTTTTCAAACACTTCTTTGCCTTTCGAGAAATAAAGTTTTGCTTTATCTTTACGTTTATACTCCTCAGCTTTCACATCTTTGTTAGTGATTTCAAATTTGACGAAATCACCTGCGGCGACCTTATCACTGTACTCTTCAATAATCGCTAGGTTGTCAGCCTTTTTTTCAGTGATCCATTTTTTTGCATCGTTGATTTTCATCTCTTTAAATTCAGGCAAGGTAATTTGTTCTTCCGGATCGGCACCTAAACTAGCATCGACAACTAGCTCTTTGCCTTTTTTAATTTTTTTATTTTTTACCGTTTGATGAATAACCAGATTGGCTTCTTTATCAAAATCATACTTTTGTTCAACCTGTAGTTTCACTCCGTTTTCAGCTGTCCATTCCCGAACCTCTGAAAGCTCTTTGCCTTCAAAATCAGGGACTTTGACATGCGTCAGTTGATAATAGCCAAAAAACAATAACGCGGCGGCAGCTGCGCTACCCAGTCCAATAAAAATAAATTTTCTTCTACGTTTGTTTTTATATGTCGGATCCGTTTCGACAAATTCATCTGGATTCTTTGATACATTCACTGAAGCAGGTTCAGGAGCAGTCTGCTTAGGAGTGGTCTCTTTTTTCGAGTCAAATTTTTTCTTTTTTGTACGCTTTTTCGTATAGATCAGTCCATCCAACTCTTCTGGCTCTCGCTTCTGCTTTTGTGTCTCCTTCACAGGTCTCACTTGTTGAGCGGTTTCTTGCGGAGCTTCTTGCTTGTTTTTAGGACCAAATGGAACTGCAGGACTCATTTTCTTATCGGTTGGAGCCTTTTCTTCATCCATTTCTGCCGGACTTACTTTTTTCTGTTCTTTTTGTTTATGCTTATTCTCTCGGGTTTTTTCATAGTTTTCCCCGCTAAAATTTGATAAAAAATCACTCATATTTTTTTAACACACCTTTTTTTAGGTAATAAGTCTCATCCGATTGTGCTGCTATATCATTGGAATGAGTTACTACAATCACACATTTATTGTGAACTTTAGCTAGATTTTTAAAGATTTCAACAATTTCTTGTTCCATTCCTTCATCCAAGTTTCCTGTCGGCTCATCTGCTAAGATCACATCTACATTCGTTGACAAAGCTCTCGCAATCGCTACTCGCTGCTGCTCCCCACCAGATAACTGATTTACAAGACGGTCAGCTTTTTCACTTGTGATCCCAATATAATCAAGCAGATTATACGCCACTTCTTTTTGATTAGGCGGCAATTCGTTGTCTGTAATCGACATCGCCACTAAAACATTTTCTACAGCCGTCAAATAAGGAACTAAATTGTAACTTTGAAAAATAATACTAATATCGTCTCGTCTATATTTTTCATAGCCGATCGTTTTGATGTCTTTTCCATTCAGCAATACTTGACCTTCTTTGGGCGTATCTAATGCACTGATCAAAGAAAGGAAGGTCGTTTTTCCAGAACCTGACTGACCTAAAATCGTATAGAATTTGCCTTGTTCAAAGGAGACACTGGTGTCTTTTAAAATAAATCGGCGTTGATCGCCATCTTGATAAAAATAACTAAGCTTTTTCGTTTCTAAAATCGCCATTATCCTGACCTCCTACATCATGATTTTCTTTGGATTTAAACGTACGATATATAGCAATGGTAAAATCGCTGATAATAAAACTGTACCTAACCCAACAACAAGATATGTGATGATATAACCAAGAGAAAACTTCACTTCATATGCATTCATAATATCGTCTGCAGTCAAGTCAGTCGTTCCTAAATCATTCATCATAACGAAAGAATCCATTTGATTAGTCGCACTATTCAAGATATCACTATTTAATAAAGAATCAGAAACCATTTTTCCTAAGAAATTACCTGTGATCAATGACAAAATCAATGCGACACCGCTAATCAGCAACATCTCAATAATAATTTGTCCCATAACATGACCGCGCTTATCTCCTAAAGACAAGTAAATTCCTAATTCATGCTTACGATCTCGCATAAATAGTAAAACAACAAGAGAAATGATCAATAATGTAGCAATCACAGCAATCCAAACTACATAGCCAGAGATTTGAGACATTTTTTTCATGCTTCCGCCAATTTGTTCATATTGATCAGTTGAAGCTGATACCGCATAAAGTTTAGGCAATAAAGGCTGTGTTTCTTCTTTGAATGCTTCAACATCGTCTGAGCTTTTCAACACATATATAGGTGTGTAGAACTCTTCTGTTTCTTCACTGTCATCACCTAAATAGGGACTGTCAGGCGCTACTTCTTTAAGCTTATCTATATAATTTTTGTTGATTTCTAAAACTGCTTTATTGGGTAAATACACTGTATTGATTTGCTGCAATGACATATATTGCTGATTCATGTCTTGCTCTGCATTCTTACTCTTATCTTTTTCTTTCATCTCAATGGTTGTTGGTTCAAAAATACCAATGATCTGGATAGGAACGTCTAGCTTGAATAACTCTTTTTCAGCGCCGTCCTCTGTATAATCATAGCCTCTCGAATCCATTACCATTTGGTCACCAACAGATAAACCATTTTCTTCTGCTACTTTTGAAGAAATCAATCCGACATTTTTTCCATTATCAATATCTTCTTGTGTAAACACTTTTCCTTCAACAAGCTTAACTTTATTTTCTTCTATATCTACAACTTTATTATAGTTCACACCTTTTAAAGTTAGACCTTCCATCATACCAAGTTCTTCGGATTCTGATGAAACACTTTTTAAATCTTTTGTTTGAACCATAGACATAGAATTATAATCGTAGTATTTTACATATGGAGAATCGCCAACTTTTTTTATCAACTCTACTTTTAAAGGTTCGATCTCCAGATCTTCTTTCATAAACTCTTCTTGGTTATTTTCATAATCAAGTTGAATCGTTGCCATACCACCTAATTCCTTTTTAACACTTTTTTCAACATTTTGTGTAGACTGCTGAATAGCAATTGCTCCAGCAATGACATTTCCTAAAACAAAAATAACAGCGAATAAAATAAGTGATTTTCCTTTTTTTCTTGTCACACTGCATAATGCACGCTTAATAAAATTCATCTTTTCATCTCCCCCAAAAAAAGTATAACTATAGACATTATTTCATAACACTAGATGTTTCACAAGCAAATTTTGACTTTAGGCATTCAAACTTTGTTTTTTAACAAATTATAAAGTTATATTTTTGAAAATTATTTAATTAAATAACTAATTTTATTAAAAATCAAAAAAACCATCACTCTTAGAGTGATGGTCACTTTTCTCAAACAAGGGGCTAAGGTACATTCATTAGCCCTCATACGTTTTCACCTGTTAAAAATTAAACTTCTAGTAGTTCTTTTTCTTTATCAGCTGTAATAGTGTCAATGTTTTTTACACTGTCATCTGTAAGTTTTTGTGCTTCTTTTTCTAGATTACGTAATTCATCTTCAGTGATTTCATTGTTTTTTTGTTGTTTTTTCAAATCATCAATTGCATCACGACGAATATTACGAACAGCGATTTTTGCGTTTTCTGCAGCTTTTTTTACGTCTTTTGCTAATTCTTTCCGTCTTTCCTCTGTTAATTGTGGAATAACTAGACGAATGACCGTTCCATCATTCGTTGGGCTGATCCCGATGTCACTTGCTTGAATTGCTTTTTCAATATCTTCTAGCGAGTTTTTATCAAATGGTGTGATCATTAAAACACGCGCTTCTGGAATATTGATTCCTGCAAGTTGATTTACTGGTGTTAGTGCTCCGTAATAATCAACTTGAATACGGTCTAATAGGCTTGCATTCGCACGACCGGCACGAATTTGACCAAGCTCACGTTGTAAACTTTGCTCTGCCTTGCCCATTTTTTCTTTTGCTGTCGTTAAAATTGTTCCACTCATTTTTTATTTCCCCCTTACGGTTGTTCCAATGTTTTCGCCTAAGCATGCACGGCGGATATTACCAGTTTCATTTAAGTTGAACACAACTAATGGAATATCATTATCCATACTCAAAGAGCTAGCTGTTGAATCCATTACTTGTAATCCTTTTGAGATGACATCCAAATGAGTCAATTCTTCAAATTTAACTGCATTTGCATCTACTTTTGGATCTGCAGAATAAACACCATCGACATTGTTTTTAGCCATTAAGATGACATCAGCATCAACTTCAGCTGCACGTAAAGCTGCTGTTGTATCTGTTGAAAAATATGGATTTCCTGTTCCACCGGCAAAAATAACGATCCGGCCTTTTTCTAAATGACGTTCTGCACGACGGCGGATATACGGTTCTGCAATTTGACGCATTTCAATTGATGTTTGCACACGTGTGGGAACACCTAAGTTTTCTAAAGTGTCTTGTAATGCTAAAGCATTCATCACTGTTGCTAACATGCCCATGTAATCTGCCTGCGCACGTTCCATACCCATTTGAGCACCGATTTGACCACGCCAAATGTTTCCACCGCCTACAACGATAGCCATCTCGATCCCTAATTCATGAACTTCTTTAATTTCTTCAACAATTTCTTTGATTACAGGAGGCTTAATTCCAAACCCATCTTCTCCGGCTAAAGCTTCGCCGCTTAACTTTAATACAACTCGTTGATACTTAGGTTTTACCATTTTGATTTCCCTCCACCGTTTGTCTATGAATAGTTTACCACATTTCACTTATTATTTCTTTTAATTCCTAAAAAAAGGGAGCGCATTTTCATGCGTTCCCAACTGCCCCAAAATGAAACAGAATTATTTTTTAATTTGGCTCATTACTTCGTCTGCAAAGTTATCTTCACGTTTTTCAATTCCTTCGCCTACTTCGAAACGAGTGAATGATTTAACAGTAGCACCTTTAGAAGCTACATATTTTTCAACTGTCATATCAGGATCTTTAACGAATGGTTGATCCACTAATGAAATTTCAGCTTTAAATTTGTTTAAGCGACCGATAACCATTTTTTCAACGATATTCGCTGGTTTGCCTTCGTTTAATGCTTGCTCAGAAAGAATCGCTTTTTCGTGATCTAATTCTTCTTGAGGAATTTGAGTTTCGTTTACATAACGAGGGTTGATTGCAGCAACGTGCATTGCAACATCTTTTGCAACTTCTTCATCAGTTGTTCCATCTAATACAGTCAATACAGCAATACGTCCGCCCATGTGTAAATAAGCACCAAATGCTGCGTTGTCATCTTTTTCAACTAATTCAAAACGACGGAAGCTGATTTTTTCACCAATAACTGTTGTTGCTTCGATCAATTCAGATTCTAGTGTTCCTTTATCTGTTTTAAGTGCTAATGCTTCTTCCATGTTTGCTGGTTTGTGTGTTGCGATTTCTGTCGCAATTTTTTTAACTAAATCTTGGAACATTTCGTTTTTAGAAACGAAGTCAGTTTCAGAGTTCACTTCAACGATTGCCGCAAAGTTTCCATTTGAAGCAACATTTGCTAAACCTTCAGCTGCTACACGGTCGTTTTTCTTAGCTGCTTTTGCCATACCTTTTTCACGTAGGTAATCAACAGCTGCGTCCATGTTACCTTCTACCTCAACTAAAGCTCTTTTTGCATCCATCATACCGACACCTGTCATGTCGCGTAGTTCTTTAACTAATTTTGCTGAAATATCTGCCATTTTTTGTTCCTCCTAAGTTTTAAAAGCTAAATGAGCTCATTTTGACTCGACTGAAAAATAGGAAAATATGAATGTGATGCTTTTGGTCACAAGAATATTTTATCTTTTTTCCGAGAGTCTAGCTCATGAAGCTAGATAGTTTTAAAAGCGTAGCAGGCTCATTCAGCTCTGAATGAAAAATAGGAAAATATAACTGAGGTGCTTTTTGCCTCATTTATATTTTGTCTTTTTTCCGAAGAGCTAGCCTGCGTAGCTAGATAATTTTAAATGCGTAGTGGGCTCGTCCTGCTTCGACTGAAAAATAGGAAAATATATTTGTGACGCTTTTTGTCACAGGTATATTTTATCTTTTTTCCGAGAAGCTAGCCCACGAAGCTAGATAGTTTTAAAAGCTAAATGAGCTCATTTTGACTCGACTGAAAAATAGGAAAATATGAATGTGACGTTTTTCATCACAAACAGTTTTCGTCTTTTTTTAAAGCTTAGCCTACAAAGCCAAGTACATGCTTGCTGGAATTTGTTTAAAAAAAGCTATCTCAAAGGAGGTAACAGGCTTTTTCGCCTAGCCTTCGAGACAGCTCCATTATTCTATATTATTCTGCTGATTCGTTGCTGCCTTCAACAACATCAACGATTTCTTCGATAGAAGTCGCAGCTTCTGGTGCTTCTTCAGTGAATGTTTCTTCAACGACTTGATCTTCACCTTGGTTTCCTTCGATGAACGCATCAGCCATTTTCGCAGTGATCAATTTAACCGCACGAATCGCATCATCATTTGATGGGATTACTACATCGATTTCATCTGGATCACAGTTTGTATCAACCATCGCTACGATTGGGATGTTCAATTTTTGTGCTTCTTGAACAGCAATACGTTCTTTACGAGGATCAACAATGTACATTACATCTGGAATTCTAGGCATATCAGCGATACCGCCCAAGAATTTTTCTAAACGTTCACGTTGTTTGTTTAAGCCAACAACTTCTTTTTTAGGAAGTACATCGAATGTTCCGTCTTCTTCCATTTTGTTGATGTCTTTCAAACGTTTGATACGTTTTTGGATTGTATCCCAGTTAGTTAGAGTTCCACCCAACCAACGGTGATTAACGTAGAATTGACCTGAACGAATAGCTTCGTCTTTGATCGCTTCTTGTGCTTGTTTTTTAGTTCCTACGAATAATGCAACACCGCCGTCTTCAGCAACGTTTTTCATGTAATCGTAAGCAGCATCTACTAATTTAACTGTTTTTTGTAAGTCAATGATGTAGATTCCGTTTCTTTCTGTGAAGATATATTTCTTCATTTTTGGGTTCCAGCGACGAGTTTGGTGACCAAAATGTACGCCGGCTTCTAGTAATTGTTTCATAGAAATTACTGCCATTTTTTGTTTCCTCCAATTGGTTTTTATTTGTTCCCTCTCCTATTCTCAACTTTGTAAAGAACTACTAATAAAAGCAGCACCGCTTTACAAATCAAACAAGGATGTGGATTTAGTGTTTTCACACCGTTAATTAGTATAACTTAGTCTTCCAGATATTTCAACAATTAAAATCATTTTTTCTAAATTTAATACCGACCTTTTCTAGCGAAACTCATTAGTCAAAAAATGAAAAGGGCTTTAGAACAATCGTATACTGTTCTAAAGCCCTCTTATTATATTCTAATCCTACTATTGTTCTATCCTTTATTCGTCATGCTCAAGTACCGCACGATCATTCAATGGTTGAATTTCACGATTGTTATGATCATAGAATTCTTGGAATTCTTTGATTTGTTCTGCAGAGACTTCAACAGGATTTTTCATTACATACCATTCAACATTTTCAGAAAGCGGTGGTGTAGTTAAAGAACCTAAATAATGATAGTAGCTTTTATTTTCTGGAAACATTGTTTGAATATCTGTGATTTCGTCATCCGCTTGTTTTTTCACATCATCCAATACTTCTTGAAATCCTTTATTTTCCTGACCTATCTCAAAGAAAACGCCAATTACGGCAATTCGTCCATCTTGTGCTTGATTAACAAAATGGGCTTCCATTGGATAATGTTTTCCATCAATTGTATGTTCACTTTCAGCATGAAAATGGAATTGAGTTAATTCAAAGTTCCGCTGATTGATAACAGCAGTACCGGAATCCGTCAATTGGATACTGTGACCATTGTTTTCAGCTTTCGTAATTTTTGAACTATAGTCTATAGTAATGTCGCCTTTATCTGTCATCTCAGTTGCAGCAGATGAGGGAATATCGATTGGCGATTGCATCGTACCAGCGACTTGCTCCCACTCTTCTTGTGCGTCATAATCGAAATGTCCAGCTTCTTTTTTTGTTGAGCTTTCTTGTGTGTGTGAAGAACTTTCACTTGTCTTAGTTTCGGCTTGCTGATTGCAAGCTGTTACTACTAGCAATGATGAAAGCACCATTGACGTAAGTAGCATCTTTTTCATATTGTTTCCTTCTTTCACTCTTATCAGACATCATTTATTCTATTTTATTTCACTAATAAAAAAACATAGCTATGCATTGTTTATTCTTTGCCGGCTATAGTATTATACTGCTTTGTAACCCGTTTTTCAAACAAAAATAACAAGAATTTCTTCCTGTTATTTTATCTTTTTTATTAAATTAAAAAGGCAATAAGTGATACATTAAAACCCCTGCAGCAATCGCTACATTGAGTGATTCTGCCTCTCCAATAATCGGAATATACACAGAGTGATCGACCAAACTCAATAATTCCGCTGACACACCCTGTCCCTCATTGCCCATAATCAACGCATAAGCTTCTTTTTTAGGCAATTCTTGATATGAAACGGCTGCTTTATTCAATTCAGTTCCGTAAACAGGAACATTGTTCTGCTTAAACTGCTCCACTGCTTCTGCTAATGGATGTCGAACAATCGGCAAATGATAATTACTCCCCTGCATTGCACGTAAAACTTTTGTACTATAAATATCAGAACAGCCTTCTCCTAAAATAACCCCAGTCATTCCAACAGCATCAGCCGTCCGAATCATTGTCCCGACATTGCCAGGATCTTGAACGTTGTCTAATAATAACCAGCGACCTGAATAAGACAATGTTTCTTCCGTCTTAGGCATTTTGACGACTGCCAACATCCCTTGAGGCGTGGGTAGATCAGAAAGTGATGTTAAAATTTCTTCAGTGACAAAGATAAATCGGTCATCTTCCTGTTCTGAGATCCATTCAGACCATTCTTCCAACCCGCGCTGGCTAAGCAGCACCCATTCGACCTCAGCATTTGCCTGAATAGCTTCTTCAATTAGATGAAAGCCCTCTATCAAATATCGTTCTTGTGCTTCCCGATGTTTTTTTATTCTTAACTTTTTAATTTCTTTAACCATTGTATTTTTCATAGATATAATTTCTTTCATTTTTACACCTCACTCAAGTATTATACCATGACTTTTTATCATCAAACAATTGCTACTTTCACTTGCCAGAAACCAAAAAAAACGCTATCATTGATTTAATTTAAAAGTGAGGTGTACGAATGATGAGAAAAGTACGCATGAATGTTCAAGGGAGAGTTCAAGGTGTGGGCTTTCGATATATGACAAAGATGGCTGCAGATGATTTAGAGGTGACTGGTACTGTTCGTAATGAAGATGACGGCTCTGTTTCTATAGAAGCTTTCGGCACAGAAGAAAACATCGATCAGTTCATTCAAAAAGTCAAAGATTCTCCAAGCCCTGCCGGACGTGTAACCTATGTTGATATCCAGGATGATCCTCTACTTGAAGAGTATACAACTTTTAGAGTCACAAATTGAGTCCATAAAAGAAGAATTCCCCTCAGACTTGAGATGTATTCTTCTTTTTTTTATTGAAAAAAAACGCTTTTTCAAGTATAGTTAAACATGTGCAAATTTCTAGAAAAGGATAGAGTGACATGCGAAAATTAAATAAGTGGCTTCTAAGTTCCGGGCTTTTCACCCTGGTATTAATATTGTCAGGTTGTGTTAAAACAGGTCCTGATCATCAACCAACAGGTGAAGGCATCGTCTACAACCTGTTAGTGAAACCAATGAGCAGCGCCATTACATATCTTGTTGATAATTTCAATTGGAATTATGGCTGGGCCATCATCTTCATCACGATCATTGTACGATTGGTCATTATGCCATTAGGATTGAATCAATCGAAAAAAAGTATGATCCAAACTGAAAAAATGCAGGCAATCAAACCTCAAGTCGATGTTGCACAAGCAAAATTAAAGGCAGCAACCACTCGTGAAGAACAAATGCAGGCACAAGCTGAATTACAACAAGTCTACAAAGAAAACAATATGAGTATGATGGGCGGCATCGGATGTCTACCGTTATTGATCCAAATGCCGATTTTCTCAGCCTTATTCTTTGCTGCAAGATACACTAAAGGTATCAACGAAGCTAGCTTCTTCGGCGTTAATCTAGGACAGCCTAGCATGATCTTCGTCGTCTTAGCAGGTGTTGCTTACTTGCTGCAAGGCTACCTTTCAACAATCGGTATTCCCGAGGAGCAAAAGAAAACGATGAAATCTATGTTGATCGTTTCTCCTTTAATGATCGTCTTCATGTCGATCAGCTCGCCGGCCGGTGTTACACTTTACTGGGTAGTCGGTGGTATTTTCACTTGTATCCAAACTTTTATTACAAACATATTATTAAAACCAAGAATCAAAGCACAAGTAGCTGAAGAGTTGAAAAAAAATCCGCCTAAACAAGTCGTGACACCAATAAAAGATGTCACGCCAGCTGATTTGAAACCTTCTCAAAAAGCACCTACGAAAAAAAATGCGTCCGGTCAAGGTAGAAATGCTGGAAAACAAAACAGAAACTAAAAGAAAAGAATCGACACAGTCAACGTGTTGATTCTTTTCTTTTACTCTTTACTGAAACCCCATTTAAAAACAAATCCACAACTTGCGGAATCGATAATGTAGAGGTTCGCTGTTCTACCTTGATATACGGAGATAAGGTATTTAAAAAGTGAGTAGTTGCTATTTCAGGAGTGATACCAGAACGAATCGGAAAATCACTTGTTTTAAAAATGCGTAATAAAGGTGCCTTGTAAGACTGATTCCATAATGCAAACAATTGACGCTGCGTCTCTTCTGTCAATTTCGTTGTAAAGTCATGCATCATCAAATCAAAGTCAAATGGATGTTTCACTTTCAAGCATTCCGCAAATTTTTGCAGTTTACTCACGGTATCCAACCTTTGGTCCTCAACAATGATGAGTAATTCTTCATTCACATCATTCAGTAAAGTCTCAATGACACCGATATATACTTCTTCCTTATTTTTAAAATGATGATACAAGTTAGGCTGCGTGACTTCTGCCAGCTGTGCGATCTGTCTTGTGGAAGTATCCAAGTAACCATTATCCATAAATAATCGAGTTGCTACTTGAATGATTTTCTCTCTTGTATTCCCTATCTTTTTCTCCATTTACATTGCCACCTATAATTGATTTGCTTTCTATTTTAACAGAAATACTTATAGAAAGACATATCAGCTTGATTTCTTTTTGAAACGAAGAAATAGATCATACAAACAAACCAATGCAATAACAGCTAAACAAATCATAACCGTTGTGATGATCATTGGATAAGCGTCATTCCAGCCATCTTGTGCTTGATGCTTATTCAATATACCATAATAGGCCCAAATCGTTGCCAGACCATAGGCGAAGTCTCTATTTCTAATAATTGTCGCACTTATTATTAAAACCCCTACGATTAAAATAATGACAGTCCATATAGGCTGATTATCCTGAAGAAAATCAATCTTCTTATCAACTAAAAATGCAGTAATGTTCGCAATCGTAGCAATCGTGATCCAGCCAAAATACACACTAAACGGTAAGCGAACCAAGAAATAATCCATTGTATTCAAGTTCGCTTTAGCTAACAATCGATTACAATAGATCAATGTCGCCAATAGCCCAAGCATAATAACAACTGATGTGTTGATATATAAATATTGCCAAGCCACGAGCCACACACTATTTAAAATAGATGAAATCAAAAATACCCAACGGATCTTTTGTGCACTCGTTTTGTCAGCTAAAATTGATGTACTTTTTGGTTGTCTCCATTGATAAATAACAAATCCTGCTAATAACAAATAAATGACTGACCATATAGAAAAAGTTAAGCCTGCTGGAGCAAATAAATTCGGATAGCTATCTGAAACTTCTTGCGTTGTCATTCCATTTAGCGGCAACAAAACAGCTGCGGCGTTAACTGCGATCATAATGACATAAATAATCGGAATCAACCATTTGCTCATGTTCGTTTTCATCTCATTCATCTTCCTTCCTCTTTATAATCCTTTTTTCCCGATAAACGGAACAAACTTTGGTGTTTTTGCAGCATAAGCTAAAAAGTCTGGACGGTCTTTATATTTTTTTTCCAATAATGGAACACCAGAAACGAAAAGTAACAGCAAGGTAATCGTTAAAGGACCAATGAATCCCCAAATATTTCGAGTTTGATTCAAACTAATCAGGAAAATTCCCCACCAGCTAAGTGCTTCACCAAAATAATTTGGATGTCTCGTTAATGACCAGACACCTGTTGTCAAAAGTTTGCCTTTGTTGTTTTTGTTTCGTTTGAATTTCGTTAGCTCATAATCGCCTACCACTTCAAATCCAAACCCAATCAGCCAAACCACGATCCCGAGACCATTCCACCAATTGAATTTATCAGAAGAACCTGTAACAACTAAAAGAATCGGTAAAGATACCACGAGCAATAAGACACCTTGCAAAACAAATACATTCAAATACGCCTTCAATTTCGCAAAATGAGTTCCCCAGCGTTTTCTCATATTCACATAGCGATAATCTTCCGGCTTGCCGATATTTCTTTTAGCAAGATGGATAAACAGCCGAACACCCCAGATCGTAACTAAGAGAACGATTATCGTACTTACTCTAGTTTTAGCAGGCATGATTAGATAGCCAGTCCATCCGACAATCACAAATCCAATTCCCCATGCTAAATCCACAATAGAATTATTTTTCAAATATTGTGCCCAGAAAAACAATAACGTGAAATACACAAATACTACACTACAAATAATTCCAATCGTCATGCTTCATCTCCTCCTTCATTCTCTAACTCAACCGCTACTGCGACACTTCCTTGTCCAGCACTTAAGGCAACTACAGTGGATATATCCATTAGGTAGCTGGAAGCTATTCCTAGCTGCTCCTCTAATTTACGGCTCCAAGACTGCGCACGTTTTTCTGCATCAGCATGGATTACAGCATATCGTTTGATCGTATGTTCTTTATTTAATTTTTTCAATAAACGTATAATTTTTTTCTCATTTCCATTTAGGCTAAACGCAAAATCACTTAATTTCCCTTCGCCTACCTCATTTAAACTGACAATTGGTTTTAAGTTGATTTTCTTTACAAATCGACCTGCTATTTGCGGAATTCTTCCTGAATCGATCATTGGATCTAGATCATCTACACTTACGAGAATTTTTATTTTTCCCCTTTTATTCTTGATTCGTTCCACAACTTCTTCAAAGGAAAAACCTTTTTTGATCCATTCATTCGCCTTCATGACCAACAATCCTTCAGCTGCAGAATTAAGTTTTGAATCAATTACTTCAATTCGCATTTTTGTTTCTTTCTTTTTCACGACTTGTCTGACCGCTTGGTAGGTACCACTTAATTTATCTGCTACGGTAATAACGATAATCGAATCATATTTATTTTCCAAAAATGAAAAAAGATTTTCTACCGTTTTTATATTTGGCTGTGCACTCGTTGCCCGCTGTTGCTTGTTTTCCACAAGTGTAAACAAACGATTGTTTTGGATCGTCACCTTATCGATATAACTAGCATCCCCAATCAAAATATTCATCGGCAATACGTGAATTTGCTCATTCAGTATATAGTCTGCTGGTAAATCAGCAATCGAATCTGTTACAAGTGCAATAGATTGGCTTTTATTTTGATTGACCCGATACTGCAACAACATATCGTCTGCCTTTTGCTGAAGGACTGTGCCCAGTTCACTTAAGCATTCTAAAACTTTATCCGGATGATTCGAATGAATATGGATTCTTGCTTTACCACGATTGACAGCAACGATCAATGAATCACCAAGTGGTTTAATTTTCTCCTGGATCTCTTGTTTGGACAATGCTACGTTATCCAATAAAATTTCCGTACAGTAACGATAGGTTGGCTCTGACGTATCCGGGTGTGCATCGTGAGAATACGTCGACGGTAAAATTTCATTGTCATGTAAAAAGTTTTGAACAGAACCCGTTTTTGTTATAAATCCTTGCGTAAACCCTTCAATAAATAGATAAAATCCTTTAGCACCTGCATCCACCACTTGATTTTTTTTCAAGATTTTTAACTGCTCTGTGGTATTATCTAAAGCACTTTTTGCCGCTAACAAGGCACTAGATAATTTCTTTTCCAGTGGTGAGCGTTGTTCTCCTTCACTCAAGGCTTCTGCCCAAGAGCGTATCACAGTAATGATCGTTCCTTCTACGGGATTTTCGATCGCTTGATATGCTTCAACAATGGCTAATTTAACACTTTGCACGAAGCTTCTGACAGAATTTTTTTCGTCTAAATGCAACAGGTTATTATAAATACCATTAAAATATTGAGCAAAAATAATACCTGAGTTTCCTCTCGCACCAATCAGTGAAGCATCAGCAATTCGTTCAAACACATCGACAACCGAATCTGCTTCTCCAGCGGTGGCTTCTAATATTGATTGCATCAAGGACGCTAAATTACTTCCAGTATCTCCATCGGAAACAGGGAACACATTGATTTTATTTAATTCTTGCTTTTGATTGATCAGCTGGATAGCTCCTTGTTGAAAGGCAAATAACAATTCTTTAGAATCGATCACTTGATCAGATGTGTCATTTTTCATGAGTTGCTTACCTCCAGTTAAAATGCTGTGCAACAAAAACAACGATTCCACTGGTTGCTCCTGTTACAAACATGCCCCAAATCAAATCAATAATAGTGATAAAATAAGGCCAATTTTTTATTGTCGCTAAATTGGTTAGATCATAGGTTCCATAACAAACTAAACCGAACAACGCTCCTGCACCAAGTGCATAAAGCAAGCTGTCTTTTTCAACCGCTGGATGTATCACAAAAAACAAAACTGCAATGACATAAATAAAGTAGAAAACGACTGCTGGAAAAATTTTGGTTTCACCCATTAAATCTCCTAAATAGTTTTGATAGATTTTTTTAGAGATCAAAAATAACCAAATAAGATCAAGTGCTAAAAATACTAATGCTGTACTACCAAATAGTTTAAATGAAAGGTTCATCATTATTCCCTCCTAAAAAAATAATACGATCAACTTATCGATTGATAAGGTAATCGTATCATGCTAAAAAGAATTATAAAACTATTTTGCTTATAAAACAAAAAATAGACGTACTTCCTAGAGCACATCTATTCCTTTTTTACTATTTTACTATTTGACGATCAATAGATCCAAACTAGCTAAAGATAGCGCCATTTTAGCGATACGGTTTAGTTCGTTTAGGCGATTTTGTTTCACTCGTTCATCGTCAACCATCACCATTGTTTTATCAAAATACTGCTCGATTAGCGGACGTAAGTCGACCAACGCTTGATAGTTTTCCGACATTGTTTTGTCTTTAAAGCCTGCTTCAACTGAATTAATAGCATCATGCAACGCTTTTTCTGCTTCATTTTCAAATAAAGTTGAATCCACTTCTGTTGATTCACACTGCCCTTTTTTAGCCAAATTAATGACCCGTGTCAATGCTTCCATAGAAGGCTTGAACTCTTTATCAAACAAATGATTTTTGATGATTGCCGCAGATGAAAAAAGTTTTGCCAAATCATTTTGTTCTGCTGAAATAACCGCATCGATCACATCATGGCGAACTTCTTTGGTCAATAACAGCTGGCGTAAACGTGCTTTTACAAATTCAATAACCTCTGCTTGTCCAGTAGTTAATTGAATGCCATATTTCGAGCTATCTGCATTAACTGCATCATCAATATCCATTTGTAATTGAACCAGCGGAAATCTCCAGCCTTTGTTTTCGATGATCCGAATAACACCATATGTTTGACGACGCAGTGCATACGGGTCATTAGAACCACTAGGGATCATTCCTACAGCAAAGAATGAAAAGACGCTGTCTAATTTATCTGCAATAGCTAATACTGCACCAATATCTGATACTGGCAAATCCCCTTCGCTTGATGTAGGCAGATAGTGTTCACGGATCGCTTGCGCCACTTCTTTTGACTCCCCTTGAAGCAATGCATATTTTTCACCCATGATTCCTTGTAACTCTGGAAATTCACCAACCATATTCGTAACTAAGTCAAATTTATAAATTTCAGATGCACGTTTTAAATCACTTAGCTCAGCTTCTGAAAGACCTACTTCTTTACCAATAATTTGGCCAATAAGTCCAACGCGTTGCATTTTTTCATAAATCGTACCGATTTTTTCATGGAACGTTACATGTTTTAGTTTATTGACACAATCGTCAATCGTCAATTTCTTATCTTCACTATAGAAAAATTCAGCATCTTCCAAACGAGCGATCAGTACTTTTTCGTTTCCTTTGATGACATTTTCAAGATGCACATCATTTCCGTTTCTCACAGAAATAAAATACGGTAACAGCATGCCTGCGTCATTTCTCACATCAAAATAGCGTTGATGCTCTTTCATCGAAGTAACCAAAACCTCATCTGGTACTGAAAGATATTTTTCATCAAAGCCGCCAACAAACGCTGTTGGGTATTCGACTAAATTAGTAACCTCTTCTAACAGCTTTTCATCTAATACCAATGTCCAATTATTTTTCTTAGCCAATTGCTCTGCTTGCGAAACAATCATTTCTTGTCTTTCAGTTGGGTCAACGATCACGTATTGCTCTTTCAATTTCTCTTCATATTCTGCCGAATGATCAAAGGTCACATTATCGCCCAAGAAACGATGGCCGCGAGAATGATTACTGGTTTCCACATCTAAAATAGAAAATGGAACCACTTCATCGCCCAGTAAAGCGACCAGCCAATGGATCGGACGAATATATTCAAAATCATAATTTGCCCAATGCATAGTGACAGGGAAAGTCAAGCTTGTGATAACATCTTTTAAACCAGTTAATACATCAATTGTTTTTTGACCATGATTATGCTTTGTTACATATACATATTCAGTACCGTTTAATTCCTTAAAGGTAATTGCTTCAGTTGTTAGACCTTGTCCTCTAACAAACCCTTCTGCTGCTTTACTCCAATTGCCTTGATCATCTTGTGCAATTTTTTTAGCAGGACCTTTAACTTCTTCTTGTGTATCTTCTTGTTGGTCCGGTAATTGAGTAACACGAACGGCCAAACGGCGAGGAGTAGAAAAGCTTTGAACCGTTTCATAGGTCAAATTATGTTCATCTAAGAACTTTATCACTTTTTGCTCTAATTGTATGCGACTTGGCGTAACAATATGAGCGGGCATTTCTTCCAATCCGATTTCAAGTAATAGATCTTTTGCCATATTATTTTGCCTCCTTAGTCGTTTGTTCTTCTTTATTCAATAGTGGGAATCCTAATTTTTCACGCTCTGCAACGAAAATTTTCGCCACTGCACGAGCCATATTTCTGATTCGAGCTAAATAGCCTGCGCGTTCAGTCACTGAAACCGCTCCTCGTGCATCTAATAGATTAAAGGTATGACTGCATTTTAAAATGTAGTCGTAGGCAGGATGCACAAGATTTTCATCGATGCATCGTTTGGCTTCATTTTCAAACTTATCAAAATTTTCCAGTAACATTTCTTGATCACTGATTTCAAATGAATATTTTGAATGTTCATATTCGGGTTGATTAAAGATTTCACCATATTTAACCCCATTTGTCCATTCCAGATCATAGACACTTTCAACTTCTTGGATATATGAAGCTAAACGTTCGATTCCGTATGTGATCTCTGATGTAACAGGATGACAAGCGAGTCCGCCAACTTGCTGGAAGTAAGTAAATTGAGTGATTTCCATCCCATCAAGCCAAACTTCCCAGCCTAAACCAGCACATCCCATTGATGGGTTTTCCCAGTTATCTTCTACAAAGCGAATATCATGTGCTAATGGATCGATGCCAAGTAGTTCTAAGCTTTCTAAATATAGTTCCTGAATATTTTCAGGCGATGGTTTCATTACAACTTGAAACTGATGATGTTGATATAATCTGTTCGGATTTTCTCCATATCGTCCATCAGCAGGACGACGAGACGGTTCTACATAAGCCGCATTCCAAGGCTCAGGGCCAATCGCACGTAAAAACGTATACGGGCTCATCGTTCCAGCCCCTTTTTCTGTATCATACGACTGCATCAACATACACCCATTTGACGACCAAAAATTTTGCAATGTTAAAATCATTTCTTGTACAGTAAGTTTCTTCTCCATTGAGATCCTCCTTAATATAAAAGCGGAACAAATCGTCTAATCCTGTAGAAAATTAGGAAATTGGCTGGGAGACGCTTTTCGTCTCACTGACAATTTATCTATTTTCCTAAGGATTGATTTGTGCAGCTAGATAATGCAAATGATCAACACTTTCTTACGAAAGTCTTGTACTGTTCAACATCAGCTCAAAGCATTTCGCTGTGTTTCTCAGCAAAAGCGGAACAAATCGCATAATCCTGTAGAAAATTAGGAAATTGACCGGGAGACGCTTTTCGTCTCACTGACAATTTATCTATTTTCCTAAAGATTGATTTGTGCAGCTGGATAACAACTAATAGCGGAACAGGCTCGTCCAGCTCTGACAGAAAAATAGGAAATGGTGGTTGAGGTGCTCTTGACCTCACTCAACATTTATCTTTTTTCCGAAGAGCTAGCCTGTGCAGCTGGATAACGAATAATAGCGGAACGAGCTCATCCAACTCCGAATGGAAAATAGGAAAACATGATTGAGGCGCTTTTGGCCTCACTTAAGTTTTATCTTTTTCCCGAGGAGTTAGCTCGTGCAACTGGATAATGCAAATGATCAACACTTTTTTACGAAAGTCTTGTACTGTTCAACATCAGCTCATTTTTCCCGCTGTGTTTTTCCAAAAGACAAAAAGTCCCTATGCCTCTAAGAGACATAGGGACGAATAATCGCGGTTCCACCCTACTTCCGGCATTTGCCGGCAGCTTCGTTCAATCATACTCGAAAGCGCCCTTCAAAAGTGGCAGATATCCGGCTCTCACTCTCCCAGACTCGCTAAAAAATACCGATCTTTTTACTCTTCTTTGTCCTCGTATGGATTTAATTACTCTTTATGATAATCTTTGCAGCGCAAGTTGTCAAATGATTTTAGAATATTCCTTAGAATAGACTATTTTCACAGATTGGATTCACTATCTGTTTGATTCTTTGTTTCTCGTTTGGGTATACGTAATGTCTCTTCCCATGTTTTCATTTGATCGATAAATTTTTTACTTTTCAAATGGATGCCCACATACTCATCATACAGTTCATCGATCAATTGTCTAATTGCTACTTTTGTTTCAGGTTTTACATTGATATCTTGAACTTTATCATATGAAATTGCAGAAAATAACCGAGCAAAATGAACTGCTCTAGGATCCGCGTGATACCGATGTTCATCTAAGGACCAATGACGTTCACAAAGAACACCACTGTATTTAGAAGAATAATCAAACTTTCCTCTCGTTTCTTGACAAACCGTACAATGTGTCCATTCTGGAGTAATCCCAAAGCGGTTCAACAACTGAATTTCAAAAATATTCGTAATGATTTCCGCATCTTTCTCCTCATTCAATAATGTCAATGCTTGATACGTAAAATGATAAAGATTAGGATCATACGTACGATCTTCGATAGCGGCATCAACCAAATTCAATATATAAGTAGCGTAGGCGTTGATAAAAATATCTTCTTGAATCTTGCGAAACGCCATAACTTCCTTACTCCCGTTTAAAAAAGATAAACCATCCTCTCTAAAATCACCAATATAAACAGCTTCTGTAAATGGTAAAATTGCAGGACCGATCGGATTGTTCTTACGATGGGCACCTTTGACAAAAAACATCAATTTACCAAAAGATTCTGTGAAAATCTTGACGAGCTTATCTTTTTCCTTGTAGTCTTTTGTAAATAAAATGAGTCCTTTGGTTTCACCTAACGTCATCTTAAGACCTCCGATCTTCTTTATTTGGTAAAAAAAGTAAAATCAAACGTTTTTACTCTGAATTGTTCCTTATGTAATAATGTTCTTCACTATCAATTTAAATTCAGGGTGCGAAGCAAACTTGATTTCCATTTGCACCGCACCCTAAACTATCATTATCTATTAATAATCATCTTTACGATAACCAAAGTCCTGTAAATAAACTTTTTTATCGCGCCAATCTTTTTGAACTTTTACCCAAAGCTCCAGATAAACTTTATCATCTAATAAATGTTCGATATCTTGACGTGCTTTTGTACCGATTTGTTTGAGCATTTTACCGCCTTTTCCTATGATGATTCCTTTTTGACTATCTCTTTCAACGATGATCGTTGCTTGGATACGGACTTTATCGTTTTCGTCTCGTTTCATTGAATCCACAACCACGGCAACAGAGTGAGGAATTTCATCACGAGTAAGCAATAAGACTTTTTCACGTACTAATTCAGAAACAATGAAGTATTCCGGATGGTCTGTTATTTGATCATCTGGGAAATATTGCGGTCCTTCTGGCATTTGTTCTACAAGGACTGACATTAAGCGATCCACATTATTTCCTTCTGTTGCAGAAATTGGTACAACTTCTGCAAATGACATCTGATTCATGTAGTCTTCAATAATTCCCAATAGCTGATCTGGATGAACCGTATCGATTTTATTGATAACAAGATACACGGGGCTGTTCATCGCTTTAAGACGCTCGATGATAAAGTCATCCCCTTTGCCTCGTTTTTGATCAGCACTGATCATAAATAAAGTAGCATCTACTTCACGTAATGCACTGTAGGCAGTTTCCACCATAAAATCACCCAGACGATGCTTAGGCTTGTGGATACCAGGCGTATCGATAAAAACAATTTGTGCTTCTGGAACCGTGTAAATTCCCTGGATTTTATTTCTCGTTGTTTGTGCTTTATCACTCATAATCGCAATCTTTTGTCCGACAATGCGGTTCAATAAAGTAGATTTCCCAACATTTGGTCTTCCTACGATTGCCACGAATCCGGATTTATGTGTTTCTGTCATCGTTTCTCTCCTCTATAAAAAGTCTTTTATTAGCTGCCAAATTTTAGGAACAAACAAGAGCAGTCCCACAACAACAGCAAAACCGCTAGTCAAAAGAACTGCGCCAGCTGCCATATCTTTTATCTTTTTTCCAATTGGATGAAAATGAAAATCAGTAAACATATCTACCACATTTTCAAAAACAGTGTTGATGATCTCGACCACCAATACAAGAAAAATGGCCAACAGCAACCATAACCATTCAGCTATCGTCAATCGAAAAACAAAGCCCAGCACAATAGCTAAGAACCCCATAACCACATGTGTCCGCATA
Organism: Enterococcus termitis; assembly: GCF_001730305.1. Taxonomy (GTDB): domain Bacteria; phylum Bacillota; class Bacilli; order Lactobacillales; family Enterococcaceae; genus Enterococcus_L; species Enterococcus_L termitis. The sequence continues at coordinate 17,239 of NZ_MIJY01000046.1, read as the reverse complement.
TTGCGCTCTTCTTTAAAAACTGTTCGAATTCCTTGCAGAGCAAATTCTAACGAAGCAATAAAGTGTTTGTTTTTTCCTGTTTGCTTATCTTTTGAGTCCATAGGCATCTAAAATCTCTTTCTGTAAACCAAACATTTCCTTCTCATCTTCTGGTTCCATATGATCATAGCCATTCAAATGTAAAAAACCATGCACAGCTAAGAAACCTAATTCTCTTTCAAATGTATGACCATATTCTTCTGCCTGTTCTGCCGCTCGTTCAGTCGATATCATGAGATCTCCTAAATTTCTAGGAAATATTTCTTCATCCTCATCAAAAATGATTGGAAGCTCATCTTCTCCTTCTTCTTCCAGCGCAAAACTGATCACATCCGTCGGCACATCTTTTCCTCTATAGTCTCTGTTGATCACTTGGATCCCAGCATTGTCCATAAAGGTCACCGAAAGCTCCGTATCTTCTGATATCTTCAGAAAATCTGCTGCAAACTGCAGCAAATTTTCGACTTCCTTTAAATTATCTGCGGATAGTTTAGTCGTCTCATCAATGAATGTTATATCCATTAGTCATCTCTCTTTTCTTGTTCGTCTTTCATTTTCTCAGCTTCTGATTTCATTTTTGGGTATTTGATTCTTGAATGGAAGGTGCTGCATAGACCATTCACTAAAGATTTTTCAACCATTCTGATTTCCTTCATCGTTAAGCCGCAATCATCTAATTGACCATCAGAAATTCTATCTTGAATCACATTATGCACAAACTCTTGAATTTTATCATTTGTTGGATGATCCATCGCACGTACAGCTGCTTCACACGTATCTGCAATACTCACAATGCCAGCTTCTCTTGTTTGCGGTTTAGGGCCAGGATATCTGAAATCACGTTCTTCGATCTCTGGATTACGTTCTTTAGCTTTGACATAGAAAAATTTCATCAACGTAGTTCCATGATGCTGACGACAAATATCGATCACCATTTCCGGCATATGATACTCTTCTAAAATCTTTGCCCCATCAATAACATGGCCAAAAATAATCTGCTTGCTGTCTTCCGGCAATAGAAAATTATGCGGATTTTCTGCACCAGCGGGTAAATTCTCTACGAAGAAATTTGCATGTTTAACTTTACCAATATCATGATAGTAACAAGCCACACGCGTCAGTAAAGATCGACCGCCGATTTCAGCAACCGCATTTGCACTTAAACTCGCAACCATCATGCTATGATGATAGGTGCCAGGTGCTTCTTCCAATAAACGTTTCAACAAGGGATGATTCGGATTGCTCAGTTCATTCAAGATGATCATACTATCATCAGTGACAAGTAGTTCGATATACGGATGCAGCCCCATTGTTGCAAGAAATGACAAGACTGTTCCAGCAAGGGCACAAATCATCATTGTCCATGATTTTCCATCAAATAAACTCATCCCTTGATACACGATTAAAACAACATCTAAACAGATTGGAAAAATAATTACCCAGAAAACGGCAGTCATTCCCTGTTCACTGATTCGTGTTCGTTTAACCACTGTTGCAAGCAATCCAGAAAACAGATAACTGACAAGAATGATCGTCAATGAGTTGGTACCTATAGAATGATAGAAAACAAACAAAGCAAAGATAACTTGGAAAACCGCTGCAAGGATTCCAGCTCTGCGATTAACAAAATAGTTCAATACCAACGGCGTAAAAGCTGCTGGGAAAAACAATGACACATACGCCAATTGTTCTGTTTGAAAAATTTGGAAAAACTTCATAAGGAGGACACTTAAAGACATGGCTCCCACGTAAAATAAAATAAAGTGCCGACGTTTCCCTTCTTCTGTTACTTGCTTTGTAAAAAAGATCAATACAAGAACTTGTAAAACAATCGCTAGAGCTAAAGCAACCATTGGGAAAACAGAAGTACTCTGATTCGTCATGCCTAAAAGCTCCAACTTTTCCATCGCTTTACTATCGATTTGAGTGCCTTCACGAACAATGATCTCACCTTGGTAGATCATTGAAGGCGGAATAGCATCCATCGCATTTTGGCGCAGCTCTTTCGTTTTCTTGTCATTGGCAAAATCATTCGCTACGATACCTTCATTAACAAGATAACGGATTTCTTGCTGCATCACACCTGTCACATCAAGAAACTGAATTTTTTCTATTGCGTTTTGGCGAACACTATCTAAGTCGGCCTCTCGAACATGATCTTTCATTTTATCATCAATTATCTTTAAACTCTCCGTTTTTACTTGCTGGATTTGAGCTGGCTCCAGAGAGAAAATGTTTTGGTAAAACACATTCGGAAATTTCTGATAAAAAGCGACTTCATCTTGATCTAGCTGCTCAAACTGAGCCTTCAGATTGGCAACTCTTTCTTCCACTGTCGGCTTAGGAATACTTTCATCTTTTTTGGCTTTCGCCTTTTTATCTTGGTACTCTTTTTCAGTTTTTTCATTTGCAGTGGTAATCAGCTTGAATAGTTTTTCAATTCGTTTATGCTGAACATCCGCCGTTTCCTCTTGGTATATATATTCAGGAGTCACAGCCTCTGCAGCTAATTTTTTCTTTTGTTCTGTTTCATAAGTATTTTCTACGTTTTTATTTGCACGAATCGTATTTTCAGCAAGCTGTCCTTCTTTGATTTCTACTTTTTTCTGATGAACACTGCCAAACATAATCACAAATAAAAAACAAGAAAAAACCAGCAATAAGATCGGTATAAACGCTTTGCCTAATCTATCGCGTAATTTTAATAATGAATACTTCAACGGAATTCTCACTCCTTTCCGCAGGTTAAATCTAATTTTTGCTTTCTTTTTCATAAGCTCGAATGATCTGAGCTACGACAGGATGTCTGACAACATCTCCTGCATCAAAATGAACAAATGAAATTTTTTCAATTGAACGTAGTGTTTTTTCTGCATTGACCAATCCGCTAGTTACACCTTTAGGTAAGTCAATCTGACTAGTATCGCCATTCACGATCATTCGCGAATTGAAGCCTAATCTAGTTAAAAACATCTTCATTTGAGCCACAGTTGTATTTTGTGCTTCATCTAAAATGACGAACGCATCATCTAACGTCCGACCTCTCATATAGGCTAAAGGTGCGATTTCAATCACGCCGCGCTCCATCAAACGATTCGTATGATCCATGCCAAAAACTTGATACAAAGCATCATACACGGGACGTAAATAAGGATCAACTTTTTCCTTTAAGTCTCCTGGTAAAAAGCCTAGACTTTCGCCAGCCTCAACCGCTGGACGTGTTAAAATAATTTTTTGAACTTCGCCTTTTTTTAATGCAGATATAGCCATTACTACTGCTAAAAAAGTTTTGCCGGTACCTGCTGGTCCAATTCCAAAAATAATGTCGTACTTTCTGATCGCGTCGACATAGTTTTTTTGTCCAACATTCTTGATACGAATAGCACGACCATGATGATCTTTAAGAATCTCTTCTTCGTACATCGCAACAAAAGTATCTAGTTCTCCACTTCTAGCCATTTTTAAAGCAGAAACGACATCCGGCGTACTGATCTTGATTCCTCGTTGAATCAAAACTTGTAATGTACGTAAAACAGAAGCAATCAATTGCACTTCTGCTTCTTCACCAATCAGCTGGATCGTTTCTCCTCGAGTATTAATCGTTGTTGTTGAATTGTCTTCTAAATATTTTATATGTTTATCATGGGTTCCTAAAAGCATACTCACATCATCAGAATCATTTAATTTTATTTCTAATGATATCGACTGATTTTCTGTCAAAAAACGCCCATCTCCTTTATTTTGTCATTCTTTACAATCATACCACACAATTTATTTATTAAAAAGAAGTCATCACTTTGATATGTACATTAGGACAAAAAAACCAACGGAGATCCGCTGGTTTTTTATCTCTACTATTTCTCTTGTAGTAATTCTTTTACAATTGCATTGACTTGATTGCCGTCTGCCTTGCCTTTTACTGCTGGCATCACAGCTGCCATTACTTTACCAAATTCCTTTGGTGAAGTAGCTCCAGTCTGATCAATTGCCGTAGTGACAATTTGACGAATCTCTTCGTCAGAAAGCTGCTTCGGCATATATTTTTCAACAATTGCGATTTCGATTTTTACTTTGTCAGCAAGATCAACACGTCCCGCTTTTTCAAACTCTGACAAAGAGTCTCTTCGTTGTTTCATCTCACGAGATAAAACAGTCAACTCTTCTTCTCCGTCCAAATCACGGTTCGCCTTAATCTGCTCGTTTTGAATGGCTGCTTTCAACATGCGTAGCACAGATAAAGTATCTTTATCTTTAGACTTCATCGCTGTTTTGATATCGTCATTCAATGTTGTTAGTAATGACATACAACCAACTCCAATTCATCGAAAACTAGAATTTTTTACGTTTTCTAGCTGCTTCAGATTTTTTCTTACGCTTTACACTTGGTTTTTCGTAGAATTCACGTTTACGTGATTCTTGTAAAGTACCCGCTTTTGAAACGGAACGTTTGAAGCGACGAAGAGCATCGTCAAGAGATTCGTTTTTACGAACGACAGTTTTTGACATGTTAATTCCCTCCCTCCGAGCTTAAAAAGTAACCGTTTTTTATTTTTATGAGTGTTTAATACATAAATAAAAATACCGTTCTTTCTATATTATAGCTAAAGGTTATTTTAACGTCAACCTTTCTACAAAAAAAATATATGAAAAAGTAGCAAAATGATTATTTTTTTAAACACGACAGTATTATTTAAGGAATTTACTGAAAAAAATCACCGACACTCTTCACAACGACCAAAGATTTCAAATCGATGTCCTTCAATTTCACACCCACTTAATTGTTCTTTGAAAAAATCCATTGGACACATATGAATTTCCTTTGTCTTTCCACATACTGTACAAATAAAATGATGATGATGCCCTACTTCCTGACAACAATGAAAACGGAATTTTTTTTCACCGTTTAAGTCTGTAGCTTCTAATAAATCCAGCATTTCAAAATCATGTAGGTTTCGATAGATCGTGTCATAGCTGACCCCTTTGTATTCTTTATTCATAAACTCATAGACTTCTCTGGCCGTTATATATCGATTTCGTCGAATCAAGTAAGTGATGATTGCTTCTCGTTTTTTCGTGTATTTCAACCCGTGTTTTTTCATCACCGTCAAAGATTGTTCAACTTTTGAATTTGATTGTGACACAACATTCCCTCCAATCATTAAATCAGAATCATTACGAATAAGATTTATGTAGGTATGGTATAATAAAATCATCAAAAAAGCAAGAAAGGAATTCTACTATGACTAATGACGAACAGAAACAATGTGTAACTATTTTTGTAATCTCTGATTCTGCTGGAGAAACAGCTTCAAAGCTTGCGGCAGCTTCGATGGCGCAATATCCAACAGTCGATTTTTCACTTTTTAGACGTACTTTTGCTAAAGAAGAAGAAAAGTTGAAGAAAGCTTTAGAGGATGCTAAACGTGAAAATGCAATGGTCTTACATACAATCGTAAATGATCGTTTAGTAAAAATTGCGAATGATTTTTTTGAAGAACATGATATGTACCATTTTGATATACTGACACCTCCAGTTGCCGAAATCGAACGATTGACCGGAGTCGCTCCTACACGAGAACCAGGTGCCTTACATCATTTGAACGAAAACTACTTCAAACGAATCGAAGCAATGGAGTTTGCTGTTAAATATGACGATGGAAAAGACCCACGCGGCTTTTTAGAAGCGGATGTTCTTTTGTTAGGGGTGTCCAGAACTTCAAAAACACCGCTTAGTCTTTTCTTAGCAAATAAAAATCTAAAAGTTGCTAACTTGCCGTTAATTCCAGAAGCCCATCTACCAAAACAGCTATGGGAAACAAATCCGAAAAAAATCGTAGGTCTAACGAATGATCCTGATATTTTGAATGGCATCAGAAAAGAACGAATGAGAACCTATGGATTGCCGGCTGATACTTCTTATTCAGATATTGAGAAAATCAGAAAAGAGCTTGAGTTTGCAAATGACCTCTATCAAAAAATAGGCTGTGAAGTGATTAATGTCGCTTCCCTATCCATTGAAGAAACAGCATCGATGATTCTAAATGCCTTAAATTTAGAAGATCATAGTTATTACGCAACTGAGACACCTGAATAATTCAACAGATTCAGTGACTGAGAAATAACGCTATGAGTTACAACTACGTCACTTAGAATCCGAATGAGAGGTGGAAGCAGAAACAATCCCTTCGGAAATAAGCACTTCTGCCCCATCCTTGGACTCTAAATGCAAATAAACAACGAGCCAAAAGCAATTCCAAAAAGGAGTTGATTTTGGCTCGTCTTCTTTTTGCTGATTAAAATACTTGTGTGCCTTCTTGATCGATCGATAGAACGTTGATAGTTGCCGATTTAGGCATTTTTTCGAGTGCTTTGACCATCTGACTGGTATTTTCCTCTGGAGTTAATATCAGTACGGTTGGTCCTGCACCGCTTAAAAAAGCACCATAAATTCCGATTTTTTGCCCTAGCTCACGGATTTGATCTAAATGAGGAACCAATTTTCTTCGGTAGGCTTCATGCCAGCGATCTTCTTCCATCATCAATCCAGCTAAAGGTAAATTACCATTCAGTATTGCGGCAATCATTACATTTGCGATAGAGCTCGCTTTGACTGCATCTTTGTACGGCATGGTGTTTGGCAGAACACTACGGCTCTCTGTAGTCAGCAAGTGCTCATCTGGTACATAGGCGATCACATCACACATCGGAAAATGATGTTTCACGTAATGAACATCACCATCCACGTAGCTAGCTACGACAAAGTCTCCACAAATCGCTGGTGCAACATTATCTGGGTGACCTTCGATCTCTGTTGCAATTCTCAATTTTTCTTTTTGAGATAAATTCAGATTCCCTAAACGATTCGCCAGTTCAATTCCTGCAACAATGACACTAGAACTGCTGCCTAATCCTCTAGCTAATGGAATATCCGAAGTCATTTTTAAAACTTTTGGAGCAAGATTCGGCGCTAATTTTAGTGCAGTCTGCAGCAACAGATTGGTTTTATCTGATGGAATATCTGCGCCTAAAGAGTGAATGATTTTCCATTCCTCTGCATTTTCCAACACCTCAATACTAAGATATTGAGATAAGGCAATACCGCAGGAGTCAAATCCAGGCCCCAGATTCGCACTTGTAGCGGGAACTCTTATTTTCATAGTTCAGACACTCCGTTACGCAAATGCATACGCATTTCTTCTAAGTCACTCATTTTAGAAATTTTGACATCTGTAGCATTGATCGCAGTGTCTGGATCTTTAAGTCCATTTCCTGTGAAGACCGCTACGACTGTTTCGCCAGGCTTGATTTTACCACTTTTCACGTGTTGGATCACTCCCGCTAACGAAGCGGCAGATCCAGGTTCGACAAACACACCATCTTGTGCAGCAACTTTGCGGTACGCATTTAGAATTTCTTCATCTGTGACTGCATCGATATGTCCGTTCGACTCATCTCTTGCTGCTTCTGCTAGTGTCCAGCTGGCTGGATTTCCGATCCGAATTGCTGTTGCAATCGTTTCTGGTTGATCGATAGCCTCACCTTTAACAATCGCTGCAGCACCTTCTGCTTCAAAGCCGTGCATTCTCGGTAAGCTTGTTCCTTTTAAATCATGCCATTCTTTAAATCCTTTCCAATAGGCAGAAATATTCCCAGCGTTTCCAACTGGAATAGCCAATACGTCTGGTGCTTGGCCAAGTTGTTCGCAGACTTCAAAGGCTGCTGTTTTTTGTCCTTCCAAACGATAAGGGTTTACTGAATTCACTAAAGCAACAGCTTCTGTTTTAGCGATATCACGAACCGCCTTCAACGCTTCGTCAAAGTTTCCAGGAATCGAAATAATATCCGCTCCGTAAATAATGGCCTGTGCCAATTTGCCCATCGCGATTTTTCCATCCGGGATCACAACATATGCTTTAACTCCGGCTCTTGTGGCGTAAGCAGCAGCGGCAGCACTAGTATTACCTGTAGAGGCACAAACAATTGCTTTCGCCCCTTCTTCTACTGCTTTGGCAACTGCCATAACCATACCACGGTCTTTAAATGAGCCAGTTGGATTCAAGCCTTCATATTTTCCGTATAAATTGATTCCTAATTCCTTTGACAAGCTATGTAAAGGGATTAGCGGTGTATTCCCTTCTGCCAAGGAGATCATTGGTGTGTTTTCAGTAATCGGTAAATATTCCTTATATTGTTTTAATAATCCTTCATACATTTTCTAGTCCTCCAATACTTTAAATGAGTTTAATAGTTCGAAATCATCGGCTGCTTCAATTTCTTTTATGACTTCTTTCATTTGGGCTTTTGTGATCGTATGTGTGATCGCAACGATCCTAGCTCTAGTGCCGTCTGATTTTTGCTGAACTAATTGGTCAAAGCTAACATTTGCCTCTGTCATGATTTGAGTCAATTTCAAAATTTGACCTTGTCTGTCAGGTACACCGATTGAAAAATAATAGTTGCCAGATGTATCTTGATCGTCCGCTAACTTCGTATCATGCTGATACGCATTAAACATGTGACCTGTCGTGCCTAGACGAATATTTTTAGCAATCGTGATGATGTCACTGACCACACTTGTTGCTGTCGGCTTTGCACCAGCACCTGGTCCATAATACATCGACTCACCAACACCCGAGCTTTCAATAAAGACGGCATTAAATTCATTTCTAACAGAAGCGATTGGATGAGACTTTGCAACCAACATCGGTCCTACTTCTACAGCAATGCTCCCTAAACGGTTTTCAGAAGAACCAATCAGCTTTACTTCATAACCCAGCTGATCTGCCATTTCAACATCATCTAGCGACAGACCACGAATCCCCCGCGTGTCTACTTGATCTAAATGAATATTCATGCCAAACGCAAATTGACTTAAAATGACCATTTTGTAAGCAGCATCAATACCGTCTACATCATTTGTAGGATCTGATTCGGCAAAACCAAGCTCTTGTGCCTCTTTGAGTGCCTGATCATACGATTTTTTTTCTGTGACCATTTGTGTCAGCATATAATTGGTCGTTCCGTTGACGATGCCTAAAACTTTTTGAATATTGTCTGCTGCTAAGCTATTTGCGATAGTCCGCAAAATAGGAATGCCACCAGCAACACTTGCTTCATAATATAAATCGCACTGATTCTTTTGAGCCAAGGCAACAAGTTCACTGCCATGCTGCGCTAAAAGATCTTTATTGGCTGTAACGATATGTTTGCCGTTTTCCAGCGCTTTAGTAATGAAGGTTTTTGCAGGTTCAACTTTTCCGATCAACTCAACAACGATTTGAATGTCATCGTCATTAAGAATGTCATCTATATTTGTGGTCAGTTGAATATCAAATTTCTCAGCCTGTCGTCTTTTTTCTTCTTCGTCACGTACAAGTGCTTTAGAAATAGAGATTTCCATGCCTGTCACCTGAGAAATTTTTTCTTGATGTTCTTGTAAAATCGTCGGTACACCAGAGCCAACTGTCCCCAATCCAAGTAAACCGATGTTCAATTTTTCCTTCATTTTTCTTCCTCCAGCTGTAAAATTAGAAACGTTTCATTGTTTTCTAATAAAATATGTTTCTAGTATAACGAACTGCCGCAAAAAAAACTAGCCTTTTCTTTGAATTTCCCAAAGGGATTCTAGAAAAGGTAAGTTATTGGTGTTTAACGTGTTCAAATGTTTGATTCAAAATATCGATCACATGATGATCATCTAATCTGTAATAAATCGTTTTTCCTTGTCGGCGCGACCTTACTACATGTGTATCACGTAATAACCGTAATTGATGAGACACAGCAGATTGTTCCATTGAAAGCTGCTCTCCTATCGAAGTGACGTTCAATTCTCCTTGCTTTAATAACAATAAAATACGTAAGCGAGTTGGATCACTCAACACTTTGTAGAGCTGGCTGACTTTTTTTATTTCTTCTTCTTTCATCGTTGCGTCTCCTTTCAGGTTTTATTCCTGCTTATTATAACAAATTTCTTTTCAAAAGAGGAACGTTTTTTTTTATCGATGAAAAGGACCAAGACGCAACTCTTCTAGTTACCCCTCAGTCCTTTAAACAACGAGTATGTACCAATAAAAAAGTTACTACTTCGTTTTTTTAGCTAAATGCCTTGATTACAACTTTTTTGCACATTTCTTCACTTAATGATTGGCTTGTTTAATCGCATCAATGACAGCATATCTAAAACCATTTTTCTCTAAAGCAGCTACTCCTCTAATCGTACTGCCGCCAGGAGAGGTCACACCATCTTTCAGTTCACCCGGATGTTTTTTCGTTTCGATCGCCAATTTTGCTGAACCTAGCAACATTTGAGCAACTACTTCGTAGGCAAGTGATCTGGACATCCCTTCCATTACAGCTCCATCAGCCAACGCCTCCATAAATACATCAACAAATGCTGGACTGCAGCCAGCCACTGTTCCAAATGTTCCTAAAAGTGCTTCGCTAACTTCCTCAACTTTTCCTAAAGACTCCAATACTTGAAGCGCTTGTGCTTTGATAGAACTTGGCATTTCAGCAGCAAAAACAGCGCCAATCATTCCTTCATTCACACTGACAGGCGTATTAGGAATCGCATGTACAACATGAATCTTATTTCCAAGAACCGCTTGTGCTTCTTCCACTGTATGTCCTGTAGCAACAGAAATCAGAATCGTATTTTCTGCCATGAAAGGAGCTGCTTGCTTCAAAATTTCTAAAACAATTTTTGCACCCGTTGCAATAAATATAATTTGACACTCTTTAAAGTCCTCATAATCATTGATTAATTGAAATCCTAGTTTTTGCTGAAGAGCTTCTGCTGTCCCGCTCGAACCGCCTTTAACAAATAACTGTTCAGGTGTTACTGCTTTAGCATTTAAAAGTCCTTCGATCATTGCACTGCCCATTTGACCAGCGCCAATAAATCCAATAGCCATAATAGCCACTCCTTTGTCTTTTCAAAAAAGGACTGAAATAAACTTTTATCCAGTTTTTTCAGTCCAAATCATTTTTATTCGGTTAATGCATTCACTGCTGATTCAAAGTCAAGAATTTTTTGATCCGCTTCTGCTTGTGAAGAAGCTTTTGTTGCTAAATAAAACTTGATCTTCGGCTCTGTCCCAGAAGGTCGAATGGCAATCCAGCTGCCATCTTCCAAGAAATATTTTAGCACATCAGATGGTGGAGTTGTTAATGCTTCGCTTTGACCATCAGCAAATGTGCGCGTCAATGCTTTGAAATCTTCTGTTTGACTAACATTGATACCGGCGAAAGACGTTGGTGCTTCGTCTCGGAATTTTTTCATTAATGATTTGATTTTTTCGCTGCCTTCAATACCGCTTAATGTAACAGAGATCGTTTTTTCTTCAAAATAGCCATATTCTTTGAAGATATCTTGCAAGCCATCGTAAAGTGTCTTGCCTTGTTTTTTATAAAACGCTGCAACTTCTGCCAATAAAACAAGTGCCTGAATAGCATCTTTATCACGTACAAAAGATTTTACTAAATAGCCATAGCTCTCTTCAAAGCCAAACATAAATGTTTGAGAATGATCTGCTTCATACTGCTCGATTTTTTCTGCAATAAACTTGAAGCCAGTCAGAACATCAACCATTTTGGTATTGTATTTAGCAGCAACAGCAGTTGCCAGTTCACTAGAGACGATTGACTTCAATACAACCGCATTCTCAGGTAGTGTTCCTGCTTGCTGGTGTGCTTCTAAAATATACTGGATCATGATCGATCCTAATTGGTTGCCTGTCAAAACTTGATATGTTCCATTCGGTAAACGAACAGCAGCACCTAAACGATCGGCATCAGGATCCGTTGCAATCAATAAGTCTGCATCTTCTTTTTCACCTAAACGGATCGCGTATTCAAATGCAGAATGCTCTTCAGGATTAGGTGATTTAACGGTTGTGAAATCTGGATCAGCAACTGCTTGTTCAGGTACTAAAACAAATTTTTCGAAGCCGGCCTGTTTCAAGGCTTTTTCACCAAGCATTTTCCCTGTGCCGTGCAGTGGTGTATAAACGAGTTTTAGTTCTTTTCCCATTTCATTGACAAGATCTTGATTGATCGTCACTGCTTTTATTTCTTTTAAGTATGCATTATCTACTTCTTCGCCAATAATCGTGATCAAATCACTTGTTTGAGCTTCGTCGTCTGATAAAACCTCAACTTTCAGCGGATTTTCAATCTCACGAACGTATCTTGTTAATGCATCTGCATCTGCAGGAGGCATTTGTCCACCGTCTTCTCCATAAACCTTGTAGCCATTGTATGCTGCAGGATTGTGAGAAGCTGTGATCATGATCCCAGTAAATGCGTTTAAATGACGAACAGCAAAAGATAATTCCGGTGTCGGACGTAAACTTTCAAAAACAAAAGCAGGAATATCATGTTTCGCTAATGTTTTAGCCGCCTCCATCGCAAATTCCGGTGACATATGACGAGAATCATAAGCAATCGCAACCCCACGGTGTTTTGTATTCCCCCCTTGCGCGTCCATAAAACGAGCTAATCCTTCTGTTGCTTGACGAATCGTAAAAATATTCATACGATTGATGCCGGCTCCCAAAATACCGCGCATCCCAGCTGTTCCGAATTCCAACGGCGCATAAAAAGCATCTTCACACTTTTCAGGGTCATTTTTTAAATCCTTCAAATCATTTTTTAGGTTTTCTGGTAGGTTTTCTTCATTTATCCACTGTTTATAGACTTGTTCCCAAGACATGTTTAGCACCTCATTTATCATTTGTAATCTTCTCCACTTGTAAGTATACCATTGCATTGTTTTATAAGAAAGTAATGCCTACAAAAAAGAACACTATTTCAGGAATCGCTGCATCTTCAAAAGTTGGTCTGTAACCATGGTCGGTTCAGCAGCAAAGTAATCAGCGAACTTCTGACTCCAGCGTTTTTTTTCTCTGGCTTCCCCGAAGTCTTCCATCGTTTGATCATACTGTTCAATTAAATCGTACACATAAGGTCGATAACTTTCAAAATGAACAACAGCCGCTTCCGGTAAACGAGGTTTGACTCTCATTTCTACGGTTGGTTTACCAATACTCAGACCAAATAAAGGCATCGTTTTTTCTGGCAAGTTCAATAGCTGGCAGATTTCTTGCCCATGTTTACGAATACTGCCAACAACAACAGAACCTAGACCTAAGCTTTCAACAGCAATTACAGCATTTTCCAAAGCCAACGCGGCATCAGTTGTTGCAATCAGTAACGGTTCGACAGTGTCTTCGATTTGGTAGGCAGTCTCTTTAGCAGTACTTACTCTGTCCGTTCTATAAAGATCAGCCACAAAAATTAAAAAAGCAGAGCTTTTAAGCATATGTGGATTGCCTGGATTCCATTCAACAAGCTGCTTTCTTAAGTCTTCATCTTGTAGAACGATAATGCTGTAAAATTGACCATTCATCCAACTTGGGGCTTGGCGAGCTGCGTCTAAGATTGCTTGTAGATCAGCTTGAGGCAAGACGTAGTTTTCATCAAAATCCCGATAACTACGACGATTTTTCAATAATTTTAACGTTTCATTCATAGTACATCCCTCCATTTTTCTTTATTTTATCACAGAGAGGAATTATCTAATGAAATTTTTTCTGTGATCCGTTCGAGTTTTTCCTTAAACTCAACGATATTATGACTGCTGACTCTAGAAAAATTGATACGAATACTGTCACGTGACTCGCTAAAAAAGAAACTAGGAGCGAGCAATAAGCCTTCCTGTAAAAAAAGTGCCCAATCTTTCTGGCGTAAGTCTCCATTCTTCCATTTTGCCCACAAATAATAGCCACCCTTTGGTCTTGCCACTTCCCATTCCTCCATTTTTGACATTAGATCAAAAACGGCTTGTCCTCGTGCTTCAACTTCTTGCCGCAATTCAGTAATTTTTTTGGAAAAATTATTGTCGGTCAACGCAAGATTCGCTAATACTTGAGGGAAAATACTCAATGAAAAATCCATCATTTTTCGCGCTTCAGCTAATTGCTGATTAACAGAAGCGGGTGCACTCAACCAGCCAATTTTTGTCGTTGAACCTAGAATTTTAGAGAGCGAGCCGATATACAAAACGTTTTCTGGGTCTAGCTTTTTCAACGGCTGCACTTGCTCTGTTGAGACAAAATTCAGCTTGGCAAATACGTCATCCTCAAGAATCGGAATTTGATAGTTTTGACAAAGCTCGATCAACTGCTTTCGTCGTTTCATGGACATTGTTTTTCCTGTAGGATTTTGAAAAGACGGGTTGACCATCACCATCTTAATCCGATGCTGCCTGATCGTTTTCTCTAAAGAATCGATACAAATCCCCTCTTGATCCATTTTTACGCCATACAAACGGATTCCAGCTGCTTGAAAAATCGGTAAAGCGTAGAGAAATGACGGATCTTCAATCGCTACACTATCTCCAGGCTGCAATAACACTTGTAAAATCAAAAACAACGCTTGCTGAGCACCGGAAGTAATCAAAAAACTTTCTGGCGGCAGTGTAAAATCATATTCCTTTTGCATATCTTGACTAAGCGACTCTCTCAACGGTAAATAACCTAAATCATCCTGCTGTTCTTCTTCTAAAAAATGCTTCCAAGTTAACGGCGGAAAAGCAAAACTTGGAATTAAATCTAAAGGCAATTCTCCTGTGTATACATCTAGCAGGTCGTCGGCAGATGAGTGAATCAGCTGTTCAATCTGCTCGAGATAGGGATCGACTTTGGCAAAAGCATTTTGCTCTAAATAATGACGCCAATCTGTTCGAGGTACCGTCGTGATTCCCCACTTACCTTCATTTACGATCGTGCCGCTTCCTTGTTTTCTAATGATCCAGCCTAAAGCCACTAGCTCATCTAACGCATGAACCACGGTCGAGCGATTGACATTGAAAAATTCTGCTAGTTTTCGTTCAGAAGGCAAACGTTCTCCTGGAAGTAGTTCACCACTTTTTATATAAGAAAGAATCAACTCGATGATGCTGATATAAATAGGCACACCTTTTTCTTTTTTTAATGACCACATCTTTTTCTTCTCTCCTTTTATGAAATCGACTAATTGAATTGATTTATCTTGTGCAACTAAAAAAAAGATAACTTTTCTTTTGACCGTGAAAATTTGCTTGTCATAATTCTCAGCTTTTTTATTTTATGCTACTTTATATTTAATAACTCCATGGTTTGTGTTTCTTATAAAGGACACAACTCTCTCTTCAGTCATCTTGTACTGCTCAACATCAATTCACTTCGTTCTTTGTGTTTCCTACGAAAGGAACAACTCTCCTTTTGGTCGTCTTGTACTGCTCAACATCAATTCACTTCGTTCTTTGTGTTTCCTACGAAGGACACAACTCTCCCCTCGGTCGTCTTGTACTGCTCAACATCAATTCACTCCGTTCTTTGTGTTTCCTACGAAGGGAACAACTCTCCCTTCGGTCGTCTTGTACTGCTCAACATCAATTCACTCCGTTCTTTGTGTTTCCTACGAAGGACACAACTCTCCCTTCGGTCGTCTTGTACTGCTCAACATCAATTCACTTCGTTCTTTGTGTTTCCTACGAAGGGCACAACTCTCCCTTCGGTCGTCTTGTACTGCTCAACATCAATTCACTCCGTTCTTTGTGTTTCGCAGTAATTGGATGACCTGAAAATAACCCAATTGGCTGTTTTTGTCAAGTTGAGTTTGTTTTACAATACATATATTAAAATATTAGCGAATAGAGGTTGAGCAATGATAAAAAAAGTTTTGACAGTCGCTGGTTCTGATTCCAGCGGTGGTGCAGGGATTCAAGCAGATTTAAAGACATTTGAAGAATATGGAACATTTGGATTTTCGTCTTTAACGAGTATTGTAACGATGGATCCTGATGAAGGTTGGAGTCATACAGTAACGCCAATCGAGCCTGATTTAGTAGAAAAACAATTAAAGACTATTTTTGCAGGTGCCCCTCTCGATGCGATGAAAACCGGCATGCTTGGCACAATCGAAGCCATCGAAATCACTCGTAAATACATCGATACTTTTTCTATGGAAAATATTGTTATCGATCCAGTAATGGCATGTAAAGGTACAAGCGAGCTATTACAGCCCGAAAATGTAGCCGCTATGACTCGTTTGTTACTGCCAAAAGCAACGATTACTACACCCAACTTAGTTGAAGCTGGCATTTTATCGGAAATGGGTGATTTAACCTCTGTCGATCAAATGAAAGAAGCCGCAAAAAAAATCCTTCACTTAGGACCGAAAAATGTGGTGATCAAAGGCGGACATCGTTTAAAAACAGACAAGGCAATTGATCTTTTTTATGATGGTACGAATTTCACTATTTTTGAAGAAGAGCTGTTTGCTACTGATTTTAATCATGGCGCAGGTTGTACCTTTGCGGCTGCGGTAACTGCTGGTTTAGCTAAGGGATATCCTGTAGAAAAATCGGTGGCTTTGGCGAAAAAATTTGTAGCTGCCGCAATCAAAAATGGACAAAAAATCAATCCTTTTCTTGGTCATGTTTGGCATGGTGCATACAATCACGCCGAAGATCGCATGACAGAAAAGTAGCAACAGGAGGAGTTCAATGACAAAGCAACATTCTACAAGTTCCATTGTTTTCATAGGATTATTTACAGCCTTGACAATTTTAGGCACGATGCTTAAAATTCCTTTGCCGACAGGAGCATTTGTTCATTTAGGTAATGCTGTTTTGCTGTTGGCGGTGTTATTGATCGGCTATAAGCGAGGCGCGCTAGCTGGAGGGTTAGGCTTTGCGATTTTTGATTTAGTAAATGGTTTTGCTGCTGAAGCGCCGTATTTTATTTTAGAAAGTTTTATTGTCGGCGGCGCTGCGGCATTAACTATTTTATTCTTCAAACGAACGATCGATACTTTTTGGAAAGTTATTCTTGTTGCAAGTGTCACTGGTGTTGCCAAAATACTGATGACTCAACTAAAAAATACTGTGATGGGATTGATGGCCGGCGCTGATTTTAATGTAGCTTTTGCAAGTGCGTTATCTAAATTGCCAGCAACCTTGATCAATGTTGCAACAACGATCATTATTGTAACGCTGGTTTATTTTCCATTAAAAAAAGCAATGACAGCTATTTTTGCAAAACAAACATTTTAACATATAAAACATACTAAGATTAGAGGGTAAAGTCATCGACGGATGACTTTACCTTCTATTTTCCTTTTTTAGGACTATAGTAAAGGGTGAAAGGAAGATCGA
>NZ_MIJY01000045.1 GCF_001730305.1 Enterococcus termitis | reverse complement strand
TCGGTAGAAAAGAAGCGTTCGACTTGCATGTATTAGGCACGCCGCCAGCGTTCGTCCTGAGCCAGGATCAAACTCTCATAATAAAAGTTGAACACGACCTTGCGATCGTTAAGCTCATTTGTTTGCTAGCATATTGCTTCGCTTGTTAAAAATTGTTGTTTGTTTTTACCATTGTAAAAACAACCTACACATTTGGTTCGTCTTACTTTGTTCAGTTTTCAAAGGTCTACGTTGTTACCTCGCAGCAACTTTTATATCATATCAAATCTCCGATTTGATGTCAACACTTTTTTTAAAAAGTTTCAAAGTTTTTTCTGCTAGGCGTTGTCGTTTGTTTCAGCGACAACTTCATTAGTTTATCAGGTTGTTTGTTATTTGTCAACAACTTTCTTCCTGATTTTTCAAGTTTTTTTGAAACTTGAAATGTTATTCTATTTTGGTCGTTTCGGCTGTTTTGCTTAGTGCCTTGCGACAAGTAATAATATAACAAGTTTTTCTTAATTGGTCAACCTTTATTTCAAAAAAAAGCAAACTTTTTTTAGCAGCAATATTTGCCATAAATGTTTTTTCGTCTTTAGAGATGGTTTCTTTATTTAGTCACCATTTTAAAATAAAATCACTTGAAATTCCGATACTTTATTAGAATATATATGAAAATAGTTCGAATTTCAAACCTGTACTATCTTGTGAATGACCAATATGCGTAAAGCCATTACTTTTGTAAAATGCTACTAACTTATGATTACTTGCTAAACAATCTAAGCGTAATTCATTTGTTTGTGTTTCAAATTCCTTTTTTAAAGCATCTAGCAACTCCTTGCCGTATCCTTCTTTTCTATAGAGAGGACGGATAATTACTCGATGAATATATCGTGATTTTTGTGTTGTTCCGTATTCTTTCCAAAGTAATTCATCCCATGCAGTTGGTGTTTCCCACGCTGCAGCCATTCCCACTAATTGTTTTGCATTATTATAGAAGAAAAAGACTTCTCCTTTTTCTACCGCCTTGACTAAGCCGTGTTTATCTTTGCCTTCCAGAACGTCAGACCATTGATCACTTCCTATCTCTTGCAACCACTCTGCAGTTTCTTTCAGTAGTGCCAATGCAGTCTGTGCCTCTTCGCTTTTGGCTTTTATAAGTTTCATTATTTTTCCTCCAGTTGAGTTGTGGCTTTTAACGAAAAAGACGGGCAAACCAAAACCTGGTCCGCTCCGCCTATACTATCTTGAATATCAGGAGTGCAGAATCAACTTCTTCTATTCTATATCTCTAATTTTTAAAACATCGGTACTCCTTCAATCTCATAAGAAGCGAGTAACGTTTTTAATTCAGACGGTTTTTCCCAAACATATGTATCACCAATACTTGGTACGACTGAATCTTCATTCATTTCAAATACAAATAAAGGCAAATTTTCAACCTCTGTATGTGCATTCGTTAGTTCTACCAAATTAATTGAAGTAACATCTAATTGAACTTCTTCTTTGAAAAGCTGCAACATACTGGCTAAAGCTGTCATATCTTCAGAAACTTTTGTTGTAACAAACTCCATAGTTTCACCAACTGGTTTAACTAAAAACTTTTTAGAACCATCGTTTAAATTCAGCATAATAGTTCCAGCGACTTTTTTGTTAGACAAAACATCCACCTCAATTAATTTTTGTTTTCATAAACTAGGAAAATTGTACCATATTTTCTGAAAAAAAACAGAATTATTTCGACAACAATTTTTCCATCGCTTCATTTCGCCAAAGTGGCAGCTCTTTTTCAAGCGTTTGAAAGCCGATTTTCTTGTTTTTATTCGTAAAATATTTTTTTCGTCTATAGCTCTGCTGCTGAGTCTGATTTTCCAATGTTCTCAATGATAAACTAATTTTTTTCGTATATTCATCAATATCGATGATTTGTACGCTCACTTTTTGTCCAACCTCTAACAAACTGTGAATATTTTTCGTATAGCCAGCTTGGACTTCTGAAACATGAATCAACCCTTGAACAGTTTCACTTAACGAAACAAATGCTCCATATGGTTGCAAGCCTGTGATAGTCCCATCAACGATCATGCCTATTTTATAATTCATTTCTATTAGCCTCTTTTCAATTATCACACTAAAATACTGTTCTCATTTAAAATAATATCATGTTCCGTTGAAATCTGCATAGATTTCTTTCTTCTATTTAAGATTCGTTCTTTTTGTTCATATTTTATTGAAAGTCTATTATACTATAGATATCGTTCATGCTGTATACGATTATTTATAGTTAGAAAGGAAGAATCCAATGGTAGAATTTGATAAAGTATATGACCGCCGTAATACAAACTGTGCAAAATGGGATTCCATTAAAGATACCTATGGAGAAGATGGCTTACTTCCATTGTGGGTAGCAGATATGGATTTCAAAGCAAACCGACCTGTTTTAGAAGCTTTAGGAAAAACCGTAGAACAAGGAATTTTAGGTTACTCACCTGCTCCAGCCTCGTTATATCAAGCTATCCAGAGCTGGCAGCAGCGTCGTCATGATTATTCTATTAATAAAGAAGCAATTCTTTTTAACAGCGGAGTCGTTCCTAGTCTTGCTTTAGCTGTTCAAGCTTATACGCAACCTGGCGATGCCGTTTTGATTCATGATCCTGTTTATCCGCCATTTGCTAAAGTCGTTGAACAGAATGATCGGAAACTTGTCCGTAATATTTTGCAAGTAGAACAAGGTCATTTTGTCATGGACTTAGAAAAAATGGAGAAACAAATCATCGAAGAACATGTCCGTTTGTTTATTTTGTGTAATCCGCATAATCCTGGCGGACGTGTTTGGACTTCAAGTGAATTAGAAGCTGTAGGAAAATTATGTGCGAAACACGATGTGCTTGTTGTTAGTGACGAAATACATCAAGATTTGATTTTTGCTCCTCATACATTTACAACTTTTGCGAATGCTCATCCTAGTTTTAAAGATTTTTCCGTAACGATGACAGCTGCAACAAAAACGTTCAACTTAGCTGGAATCAAGAATTCCATGGTATTCATCGAAAATGCTGATTTACGAAAAAAATTCGTTGATGTTCAAAAACGAAATTCTCAAGATGAAATCAACATTTTTGGTTATGTTGGAACAGAGGCCGCTTATGAGCATGGCGATACTTGGCTTGAAGAACTGCTTGATTATTTAAAAGGCAATATTGACTTAGTCTCTGAATTTTTAGCAAGTGAACTTCCACAAGTCAAAATGATGCGTCCAGAAGGCACCTATTTAATTTGGTTAGATTTTTCTGCATTTGGTTTGACTGATGCGGCACTTCAAGATCAGTTAGTTCATAAAGGTAAAGTCGTATTAAACGCCGGCATCACGTTCGGTCCTCAAGGAACACAACATATGCGTTTAAATGTTGCTTGTCCTAAAGAAACACTTCTAGAAGGACTAAAAAGAATGAAACACGCTTTTGAATAATAAAAGAAGACACAGACCTGCTTTACTCGGCCTGTGTCTTTTCAATTTGATTATTCGCTAATTTCTACTTTATCAATCACCACATCAAATGTTGGACGATCTTGAGAATCTCTTTGAACGCCGCCGATCTCATCAACAACATCCATTCCCTCTACCACATGACCGAAAACAGTGTGACGGAAATCTAACCATGGTGTTCCGCCTGCTTTATACGCTTCGATCACCTCTGTTGGGAAACCTGCACCCTCTAGTTGTCCCATCATATTTGCTGGTACATTTTGATTATTAACGATAAAGAACTGACTACCGTTTGTGTTTGGTCCTGCATTTGCCATTGATAATGCGCCACGCAAGTTGAAAACATCTTTAGAGAACTCATCTTCAAAAGCTTCTCCATAAATACTTTCGCCCCCCATACCTGTTCCAGTAGGGTCACCGCCTTGGATCATAAAATCAGGGATAACACGGTGGAAGATCACACCATCGTAATAGCCTTTCTTTGCTAATTGAACAAAATTTTCAACTGTTTTTGGGGCTTGTTCTGGAAAAAGCTGAACCGTAATATCTCCTCTGTTGGTCTTAATCACAGCTTTTGGCCCTTTAACATTTGCTAAATCTAATTGTGGAAATTCTGACATCTTTATTTCCTCCTAGTATAATTTTTACTTTTCCATTTTATCATAACCAATGTCAATTGAACATTCCATTATCTTGGCCTAAAGATTTAAGAGTTCCTTGCTTTCACAAACTTCCACTTGCTTTTTTCTGTTACAAGTGATATTTTGTGAAAAACGATATACGCTGATTTTCGTTTTTTCTTAAGTAGAATAGAAAATTTTTTTATAAATGGAAACAGGAGGAATTTTTGATGTCTGATTCAAAGAATATTTATGATCTAACTATCGTCGGCGCAGGACCGGTTGGTCTTTTCGCCGCTTTTTATGCAGGGATTCGTAAGGCGAAAACTAAAATCATTGATAGTCTTCCCCAAGTGGGCGGGCAATTATCTACGCTTTACCCTGAAAAATATATTTATGATGTTCCTGGCTTTCCCGCAGTTAAGGCGAGTGAACTAATCGAAAACCTAGAAAAACAAATCACTCCATTTGCTCATGATATTTGTTTAGAAGAAGAAGTACAAAACTTGGTTCAAGAAGATGGGCATCTGCGCATTGAAACATCTAAAGGCATTCACTACTCTAAGGCAGTTATTTTTGCGATAGGTAATGGTTCGTTTCAGCCAAGACGTTTAACGATCGATGGTGCAGCGGAACTTGAAGGAAATCACGTCCACTATTATGTTACAGATATGAATAAGTTTTCTGGTAAAAAAGTGGCTATAGCGGGTGGTGGTGATTCTGCGATCGATTGGGCTTTGATGCTTGAGCCGATTGCAGAGCGTGTGTCTATTATCCATCGTCGTCCAGAGTTTCGTGGTCACGAGCATAGTGTGGATAACTTAAAAAATTCTGACGTTTCTATTTACACACCCTATGTCATTGACCAACTTTTGATGGAAGATGATTCATTTAAAGGGATTCAGTTGAAAGAGACCAAAGCCGACAATTTTGAGAAACTTGATTTAGATTCTTTGATCATCAATTATGGCTTCACTTCTTCTTTGGGACATTTAAAAGACTGGGGTTTAGAAGTCAGTCGAAATGCGATCGAAGTCAATTCAGATATGTCAACGAATATTCCTGGCGTATATGCTGTCGGTGATATTTGCAACTACGACGGAAAAGTTAAATTGATTGCTACTGGATTTGGTGAAGCACCTACTGCCGTGAACAATGCGCTGCATTTTATTAAACCAGATACTAGAACACAACCCATGCACAGCACTAGTTTATTTGAGGGAAAAGAAGCAACTATGCTTTGATAAAATAAAAGATACGAAATAAATGGTTGCAAAAGTCAGTTTTTTAGACAATTTCGCAAAAATCGAACAATACGCTTTTTGTATTGTTCGATTTTTGTATTCTCGATCCTAATCGACTTTTGTTTCAACTTTGTTTTTATTAGCCCATCTCTTCTTGCCAAGTGTGTAGGGCTTTTTTTATATTTTCAACCAATTCTTCTGGTGTCTCGCCAGTAACTCGCTCTCCTTCGAATAAAACAAAAAGTGTTTGGGCGCAAAGAACACATTCGTTCATACAAGAATACGTGACAACATCAGTATTTTCTTCAATAAACGGATCACTTAATACTAATTCTCCACCATTAGCTAAGTTTTGTTCACAACATTCTATTAATGGATTCATTGATCTTCTCCTTGCTTTTTTCTCTTTAGATAGTATACCATTGATGTAATCTAAGTTTAAAAATGATGCATCGGAGGTTTTTATTTTGGTTATAAAAGGTGAGACATTAGAAAAAAAAGCACGACAATTATTGAAAGATCGTGGTGTTGAGATGGAAGATCTGGCAGAATTGGTTCTATTTTTACAAAAACCATATATCGAGAATCTTGATTTGGCGACATGTATTGAAAATATCGATAGTGTTTTATCTAAACGTGAGGTCCACAACACGATCATTACTGGCATTCAGTTGGACATTCTTGCAGAAGAAAAGAAATTACTCCATCCATTACAGGACATTATCGAAGATGATGAAGGATTATACGGCATCGATGAAATTTTGGCACTTTCAATTGTAAATGTTTACGGTTCAATTGGTTTTACTAATTACGGCTACATCGATAAAGTTAAACCAGGTATCCTTGCTAAATTGAATTCTCATGAGGGACCACAGATTCATACTTTTTTAGATGATATCGTTGGTGCTATTGCTGCTGCTGCAGCAAGTCGCTTAGCACATTCTCAACCAGACAAAAGTCGAATCACGCAATAAAAAAGAAACCCTTTTTTGTTTAATAATTTATACATCGTTTTAATTGCCTCAATAGTAATTCTTCCTTTATAATAAATATAAAGTATAAAGTGCTTTCTATACTTATGTTTAAAGCCACCACTATAGGTTTCAAGAGTTTTTTGACGCTTGTTTTCAGTCATAGATTTTCTTCCCCAATAGATAAATCAGCCGCCTATAGTGATGTGCTTTATTCTGTGTATCCTTACGCACTGAAGCTCCACTTATAAGGATACTAAAAATAAAGGGATAGAAGTAAAAATAAAAAGCAGTGTCAGAATCTTCTCCAACACTGCTGTTTCGCTCAATAAATAAAGGCTGGCATGTTCGTGCTCTCATACATTTTAGGGGTAGATATTTTCCTAAAAATTGAGTACAATAAATCATGTCAGTGCTTTTTGCATCGACGAGGGCAACTTGATTGGTCAGTGTCTGCTGACTTTTCAGGGCTTCATAGTTTGGCTGCCACCAAATTGTGAAGTGCCTTTTTTATTTTATTATTTACTTCTATCCTGTACTTATTGTACAAGATGAGTGAATGTTTCGTCAATGCTGATTCTGCTTTATTTTCTTTTTAGCATTCCGATATTCGGTTTCTTAGAAAAATTTTTATCTCCTCACTCATTGGTTGATACGGCCATTTTCACTGTTTGCAATGCATCAAAATGCTTAACGGTATAAACGATCGTATCTTTTTGCCAAGCAGCTGAATTGATTTGATAGCTGTCACTTACACTTGCCGTTAAAGAAATCTGACCTACATTTTTAGGAGCGGGCAACATTGCTTTTTCTAAATAAGTAACAACTTCCTTAGCTAGAGGTTCTGCTACTTCTCCACCAATATTAGACGCCCGAACAACCAAACTCCAATTTCCTTCCTGCCAAGATAAATACGTCGAACCGGCAGCTCCTTGTTCGTATCCTGTAATCCCATATCCTAGATCCACTTTATTTCCACCTGTATCAATAACTTGTTCCACTCCGGCTGCGGCTTCTTCTGCTGATCCATATGTTTTCTTTTCAAATGAAGCGATTGGCTGCAAATTATTTACTGCCGGATCATTCACCGCAATCGGATGATCTTCTGCGTAGTATAATACTCTAAAATTATTTTGATCAGCCGTTCCAGTTGTCGCTGAAGTTAAATAAGTTGCAGTTCGACTAGTCAACAAACGTTGAGGTAAGCCATCATTTGGAAACAGTGCGCCCAACTCATCTAAAACCGCCGTTGCTTGTTTTTCTGGCGTATTATTTTCTGGCTGCGCTGCTGTTTGTGTTTCACTTGTTTTTGGTTCAGTTGACGAAGCTTTTGTCGAGCTGGATGATGCACTTGATTTAGTGGTGCTTTCTTTTGTTGAGGACGATGTTGTACTATTTTTTTCCGTTTGTTTTGACGAAGCTGAACTTTCAGATGACTGCGTTTTCTCTCCACATGCTGCTAAAGAGATTCCTGCTAATAAAATTAATGAATAAATGGCTGGCTTTTTCATCATTTTCCCCTCCTATTATTGTTCTTCTTTTTTAGTTTATCATCAAATAGCAGAATACTCACTTTATACGATTGGAAGGGATAGACTATTTCCCAAAATACTTTTGCAAACAAAAAAAGAGAACGCATATTCCATCTTCGAAACGTCCGAAGACGCCGACAGAATACCATTCTCGTGGGTTTGGCACCCAATGGGTCGTGTGAGTATTTAGTTTATATTCAAATAAAAATGTAATGATTTAAATTCTTTTAAGCGTACTCAAATTGAATAGATAAAGAAAATGACCTCATTTTTAATTTTAAAGGAGGTCAAAAAGAGGTCAGAGGTCATTATTATTTAGACTCTTTCTGATTAATTTGCTCATCATAAGCTTCCATTGGATCAAGGTAACTTATCTGTTTGTTAATCTTTTTCAGTATGAAATCGTAGCCACCTTCTTTACCACCTAAAATTTTCAAATCATTTTCATTAGCTTTTTTATCAGAATTAAATATTTCTTTAACTACTGTCTCAATTTTCTCCTGAGCTATTTTATAACTATTGGAATTTTCCTCAGTTAATTTCACTTCAAGTTTTTCTGCATTATCTCTAGTGTATTCCTTAATATTATTTAAGTCATCCTCAGTTATTTCCACATTTTCTAGTGGTGTAGAAAGCAATACAACATTATTAACTTTATTGTTATATTGAAATTCAATATCACTAATAATAACTAAAAAAGGCAATGTATCCACATATATTTTAAACCTATCTTCAACATTAATAAACTCTCCATGAATTACATCACGTATTCCTTTTTTTGCAAAAAAAGATTTTGGTAAGACTGATTTGACAATACTACCCTTAGTCGTATTTTCTACTAATTGTTCAGTAATCGCATCATAAGATACTGGTGAAAGAACCAAATTAGACAACCTACTCCCATCATTATTTACAAAATAGACTTTACTTGGAATAAACATTAAATATGACGGTGATGGAATTTTATCCAATTTAGAATTAGATTCATTAACTAACTCGTAAAAAGGTTGATTAGTCCATAAATTTTGAATAATTTTTAAACTAGGCTCGTTTTCTCTTTCAGCAATCTTCAAAGATTTTGTTGAGTTTTCTAAAGACTTATTAGAATTTTTACAAGAATGAATTGATATGCTTAAGGCAAATAAAGATATTAATAATGTTGCTGATTTGAAAAAGTATTCACTAAAAACAAATTTCTTTATTTTATTCATTATATCCCTTTCCAGCCAAATCGTCTTTTTAGTAATTTATCCATATTCTATAGTCTTCCCCTTAAAATGAAAGATTTAATATAAACTTGACAAAGCGAGGTCTTTTGCAATCAGAGTATAATATTAAATTTACTAACTAATTCTTTAAATTCTTCCAGATCATTAGTATTTAGAATATGATTTTTTGTATTTTCTGAATAATCTATTTTATTTATATTATTTAAGTTAGAATATTTATCTGTAACATGCTCTTCTTTTTTTAAGGTACAAGACAAAATCACTTGAGTATTTACGCTCTCAAACCTTGGTATCATAAGTTCTTCTTTACTTGTTGATAGTTCACCTTCCCTAAAGCCATCCATTATAATTGGAAATGGTAACTCTAAAAATTTATTTATTGCTATTAATTTAGCTGAAAGAAACTCTTGCCTATCACTACCTGAATGTGTATCATTTTTTTTAGTAAATAAACTATCGAACTCTAAATTCCCATCACTATCAAAATAATGATATTCTTTTTTCATTAACTCTAAAATCCGCTGTTCTGCTAATTTAGATTCAGCAGAGGAATTTTTATTCTGAGTTTCTAAAGTGGATATTTCTAATTCTAAACTATCTTTAGAATCCAATAGCTCTTTTAATTCATTATTATAATCAGCTAAGGATTTATTATAATCTGAAAAATAGATATAATCTTCAAGAGTTATTCCTTCACTTTCAAGAACTTGATTCTTATTATTAATTTTTTCTCTATACAAAGATTTTTTTTCATTAACTTCAAATTGGGTTGTTAAAATTTCTCTTTCAATAGAATTAAGAATTTCTTTTCTAATTACGGGATTAGATATATTAAAAGAAAAACTATCATCTTTAGACTTATAAATTATATTTTTAGAGTTACAATCTGCACAAGTAACATTTCCTAGTTTTAGTTCTCTTTTTAAGGAATTCAATTCATTTTTCAATCTATGCCTAGAAGATAGATAGTTTTCAAAACGAGCTAGTTCTTTATCTAACTCTGAAATTTCATTATCTCTCTTCTCAATAGCTGACTTAACCCTCTCATATTTTTTCTCCACTTTAGCTAGATTAGTAACCTCTTCATACTTTTTCAAGCGCTTCTTGTACTTAATTGATTTTGATTTTTTATCAATATCTATTTTAAGTCCTTTTAACTCTTCTTTCAGTTCACTAATTTTTTCTGTTAATCCTGTTTTAGATAAGTAATCGTACTTCATAAATGCAATCATATTTATAAAATCTACTTTGTTATACCGTCCAGAATTAACTGTATTAGAAGTATTTCTTGAGTCTTGACCTACAAAGTATAATTGATGAAATAATTCCAAAGAAGCCGTTTCTTTCTTCTCTTTTTTCATGAATTGTGGAAGTTTGTATATTTCACTATCAAAATATTTTGTAAAATCTTTTACAGTTTCAAATAATTGAAATCCATTATTTGAATCAATTACAATGAACTGTTTCTTTCTACGTAAAATTTCAATATCAGAATTGTTTATATTAATTGACAAATAATAATAATGGCTATTAACATCAAAACTAGTTGGATATACAGGTTCGTTTCCTAATGCATACAAAATAGATTGTATCACTATTGTTTTTCCTCTATCATTATCATCACTTATAATAATATTTACACCATCTGAAATTCTATTTTCTATAAACGCTTGTTCTGAATTACCTATTGCTACTGTATTAATTTTCATATTTTTCTAAATACTCCTTTACCCCGTTTTGAATTAAAGCTATAAAAAAAATATATTTATCATCACCATCACGAAGAAATTTCATCTTATTTATAAAGGGTCTTTCTAACTTTTGATAAATATCTACAACTGATAAATCTGAGTTTTTTAAAATTAGATTGTACAATTCACAAAAAGTTGTCCAAAAAGCTCTCTTACTATTTTTGTCAAAAATAGTTTTCCTTACTGCATCAATACACAGTGTATGTAATTCTTTTAATTCCCATTCCGAAGATACTTGACGAGTATTCATAATATAAAAACTAAAACTAGATGGAATTGCATTTGTACAAAAATCTAACATAATAATTCTATTAAAAACTAACGTTCTTAATTCTTCACTTACAAAATGTTTTTTAAAATCTACTGCTTCAGACGCTACATTTAGCGTTAAATTTTCAACGTTAATTTGTTTTAGTTTATTTTGTGCATCTCTGATTTCATTAAAAATATTTTTTAAAAAAAATTTATCCACATTTAATGATTTATTTTCAAGAAAGTTTAGTACTAATTGTTCATGTTCAACTGATAATATAACTATATAAGTTTTAGATAGAAATTTACTGATTTTATCTTTAATAGCAAGGTCAGTATTATTTTTCACATATTTATTTAAGTATGTTTTATCATTTATTTCTTCAAATAATCCTTTCTCTACTTTACTCAATGCATCTTGTTGAAGGTAATCTATAATTTTTGCAGTTTTACTTTTAGAATTTACATTTTTCTTAATATTTTTTTCATTAAGATCACAAGGAATTGTCAAATAATAAGAGTCAAATTCTATAGATGAAACATAGTTTTTAAAAAGTGTTACTAAATATCTACCTAATTTTTTAGGAGACATATTTTTGTCATTTTTAGATTGCACATCAAATAAAAATTCATCTTTTTCTGTCATTGATGTAACATCGTTAAATAAGTCTATAAAATAATAATGCATTTTACTTCTATTACTATTTAATGTTATTAAATAGAGTAACGATGCTGTTTCAAAACTTGATGCAGACTCATTTAAACTTTCTGTAGACGATATTGTGTAACACACTGTAACAACCTCCTCTTTTTCAAAACAAGAATTAATAAAAAAATACTAAATTGAATGTAATAACATACAAATCCAGTGTACCACATTTTTTATTAAATAAAAGAAGAAATCCACTTACTGAATTTCTTCTTTACAAAATACAATTATTTAATATTAATTTTTTTATTTCACTAGCAACCTTAGCAACCTTCTTACTTAAAAAAATCAATCAACAATCTCATATCTAAATTTTCTATATCTATCGCTTTCACTAAGACACCTCTAGCCTGATCGTTAGATGAAATTTCTACTTCTCGATAATCAATTATACTTCCGTTTTCATCATATATAGGTTCATTGTATTCTATAAACGAAGCATTCTCTTCAATACTTTGTACAGTCGCTAAAATATTTTCCCGATAGGATTCTAATTCTCTAAACTTAGACTCTCTATCAGTTATTACCCTTTCATCAATATTTAAGGAATAAAAGAGCTGATTAGGAGTAACTTTGAATAAGTCCAATATTTTTTCTAACGTATCACTGGCTGGAAAGTTGCTCCTTTTTCATAACTAATTACACTATGCTTTGACAAACCTAAACTTTCTGCCAACTCAACTTCAGTCAAATTTAACTTCTTACGATATTTTTTGATATTTTCAGCTAAATTACTTTTTTACATTGGTTAAAACCTCCGTAATTTAGACATACACACGTATGTCTACTTGCCCAAGCTGGTGTAGATTTACAAGCAATTCAAGAAAGAATTGGTCATGAAGATTCTAAAACAATGAGAAAATTTTATCTTCATGTTACAAAAGAAGTAAACAAACAAGCGGCGGTAGAAAAATTTGCTGAACTTATGCATCAGCAAAACTAATTTAAGTACTCGAAATAAAAAGAAACTGTGGTACGAATCAGAAAAAGAAACTCTGACAGGTATCACAGTTTCTTTTTAGAATACTTTATACTTTCTCTCTACTTCTTAATTCATTAATTTGTGTCTCCATCCTTTGCATTAAAAGAGCGAACTCAATATTAAAGACATTAAATATCTGTGAACAAGAGTAGTATTCTTTGGCAATTTTTCTTTTATCTACTGGGCGTTTCTTATCACTAAAAAAACGTCCTAATAAATTAAGTGGCTCTTGCCAAGATTTCAATTGCTCCAACATATCATAAAGTTCAAAAATATCTTGATGACTTAATTTTTTGATTGGTTGATTATTTTCAGATTTTAGTCCATGCTTTGCTGAATTATCCATAAATATACCTCTTCCCTTCTTTTTACTACTTTAAAAACTTTCTTTCCTAAATTATACAACATTTAAAAATGTTTAACAACCCAAACAACTGTTTTAATGTTGTAAAAAAGATACTTATATGATGTAGAATAGTGTAAAAGGAAGTGAATAATAGCTATGAATAATTTTGAAACTTTTTTATCTGAAAGACTTCATAAATTTAGAACAAAGAAAAATGTCAGTGCAAGAGAAATGAGTATTGCAATCGGACAAAATGAAAATTACATTAATTCAATAGAAAATAAACGTTCTATGCCTTCAATTCAAATGCTTTATGCTATTTGTGAATACTTAGAAATTTCTATTAGTGATTTTCTCTATGAACCAAAAAATCATAGTCAACTAGTTTCAGCCATCAATAATAATTTGGTTGATTTAGATGACGAAACATTAGAACATATTCTAGCGATTTTAAAGTCTTTGAATAATAAATAATATAAGCCAAAGTAACCGACTTGAATAAGTCAGTACTAATGGCTTGTTGATTTATCAAAAATGTGATTAATTTGTGCCCACAAACGTGCCCATGAGATAAAAACAAACAAAAAAAGAGAACGCATATTCCATCTTCGAAACGTCCAAAGACGCCGACAGAATACCATTCTCGTGGGTTTGGCACCCAATGGGTCGTAAGGGGCTCGAACCCATGACCCGCTGATTAAGAGTCAGCTGCTCTACCAACTGAGCTAACGACCCAAATAATTAGTACTTAAATATTGTAGCACTTGCTTGCTGTTTGTTCAAGAGAAAATATACGACACAACAAAAGAAATGATCGTCCCTTTTCTTTCATTGTGTCGTAAGACTATTTTTCCTGTTCTTTCTTCACTGGACAAGTCGTGTGACAGTCATCACAGCTCTTTCCAGTTTTTATTCGAGAATAGATCACGTATCCTGCTCCGCCAAAAATCAGTACTGCTAAAATAAACGTAGCCATTTTCCTACCCTCTTTCTAATGTTGCCAGTGTAATCACTGTTTCTTCTTTTGTCTTTGGTTTTCTGAACAGATAATAACCCATAATAACCACGAGTAAAATAGCAATAAATAAACCTGCACCAATTTGACCATTTTCAAAAACAACATGACCAACTTGATAAATGATAAAACTTACAACGTATGCTAACCCGCACTGATAACCAATTGCTCCCCATGTCCATTTCCAATCGCCCATCTCTCGACGAATCGCACCAATTGCGGCAAAGCACGGCGCACATAATAGATTAAATACCAAGAATGAATAGGCTGCTACGGGTGTAAATGCCGCTTGAAGCGCTGCCCAAACCTCTACACCATCTTCTGATACTTCGCTCAAATGTCCAAATAAAATCCCAAAGGTTCCGATCACATTTTCTTTTGCAACTAGCCCTGTGATCGTGGCAACTGCTCCTTGCCAAGTTCCCCAGCCAAGCGGAGCAAACAGCGGAGCGATAACTTTTCCTAAATTTGCTAAAATACTTTGATCCTCGGCTGCTTCTTGCAGCGTAAATGAGTACGTTGATGTAAACCAAATAATGATACTCATAACGAAAATGATTGTTCCGGCTTTTTTAACAAATGATTTACTTCGATCATAGGCATGACGAATTACGCCTCGTAGCTGCGGCATATGGTAAGCTGGTAATTCCATGATAAATGGTGCTGGATCACCCGAAAATGAGCGAGTCTTTTTTAAAGCAATTCCGGATAAAACGATTGCGGCAATCCCAATGAAGTAAGCTGAAGGTGATACCCAGCTGCTTTTTGGAAAAAATGCTCCCGCAATCAAAGCAATGATCGGCAATTTTGCTGAACATGGCATAAACGTAGTGACCATGATCGTCATTTTTCGGTCTTTTTCATTTTCGATCGTTCGGCTGGCCATAACTCCAGGAACACCACAACCTGTTGCAATCAACATCGGAATAAATGATTTACCCGATAACCCAAATTTTCTAAACAGACGGTCCATTACAAAAGCAATCCGTGCCATATAGCCACAATCTTCCAAGAAACCTAAACACAAGAATAATACGACCAACTGTGGCAAAAAGCCTAAAACTGCTCCAACCCCAGCGATAATTCCGTCCAAAATCAAACTTTGCATCCAGGAAGCCACTTGCCAGCTCTCTAACCAGCCAGTCACTGTTGTCGGTACAATGTTGCCAAACAGCTCGTCATTGATCCAATCTGTCCCCATAGTTCCAACCGTTTGAATCGCTAAATAATAAACAAACCACATAATCACAGCAAAAATCGGCAGAGCAAGCCAGCGATTGGTAACGATTCGATCGATCTTGTCACTCGTACTAAATGAAATCTCATTTTTTTCAATTGCACATAGTGCGGTCAAGCGAGTTATAAATTCATAACGTTCATTAATCACGATTGCTTCACTATCATCACCAAAAATCTGCTCCGTGATTTTAATGATCTCTGCAATTTCTTTTTTCTGTAGTGAACTTAATTCTAATTCAGATTCTACTCTAGCGTCTCGTTCAAATAATTTGATACTGTACCAACGTGCTTGTTTTTCTAGTACAGTGTTTCCCAAAACATCGATGATTTCATTCAGAGCTGCTTCTAAGCGATTATCATAAGTAGGATACGTTAATTCAGTTGTGTCCGCTCCTTTTACTTTGATTGCTTTTTTTATTAGGTCATTCAATCCGCGATTTTTTAACGCACTGATTCCTAAAACATCTACGCCTAGACCATAAGCTAGTTTTTCGATATTGATCTTTTTTCCAGTTTTATCCAATATATCCATCATATTCAGACCAACAACAACTGGAATACCAGTCTCCATTAATTGCGTGGTCAAATATAGATTCCGTTCTAAATTAGTCGCATCAACAATATTAACGATCACATCTGGAGAACCGCTCAGCAGATAATCTCTTGCCACAACTTCTTCTGGCGTATAAGGTGAAAGAGAGTATATGCCAGGTAAATCCTGTATCGTTATCTTCTTATCTTTTTTGAGTTTGCCTTCCTTTCGTTCAACAGTAACACCTGGCCAATTCCCGACATATTGATTGGCACCTGTCAATGCATTAAAGGCAGTCGTTTTTCCACTATTTGGATTTCCTGTCAAAGCAATATGCTGTTCTTTCATACCCTTACCCCACTTTCTGTACTAAAACTAATTCTGCTTCACTTTTTCTTAAAGTCAGTTCATAGCCGCGCAAGTTGATTTCGATTGGATCTCCTAAAGGAGCCATTTTTCGAATCAATAAATCTACTCCTTTAGTCAAACCCATATCCATCAAGCGTCTTTTGATTGCTCCTTGACCATGAATCCCTATAACACGTGCTTTTTCACCAACCGCCAACTGATCTAAAGAAACCCAATTTTCTTCGTCTAGATTTTTTTCTACTATTATAATTTGCTGCAATACAGATAAATTGATTGCAATCCGACTATTGTGTAAAAGAACAATGCCGTTTTCAGCAGAAAAGTTCAGCAGCACTATTTTGCCCCCCGGCACAAGGCCAAGATTGTTCAAGTGCTTCTTTGCAAATCCTTCTGCCTGGATCTCGTCGATCATATAAACCCTGTTCAATTTTGCCTGTGCCAATGTCAACATTGTGTAGCCTCCCTTAGTTTAAAAGCGGAACAAATCGTTTAATCCTTTAGAAAATTAGGAAATTAGGAAATTGATATCGAGATATTTTTTGTCTCGCTAGCAATTTATCTATTTTCCGAATGATTGATTTGTGTAGCTAGATAATATAATTCATCAATTATCACTCACAATATATAAATTTGTGAAAAAGTTTCATTCTATTTCTTAGTGATATTGATAATCGTTCTCATTAAGTATACCTGTTTGTGAGACTTAAATCAATGTCCTTTCTACCTACTATAGTAAGAAAATAATTGTCAAGTTTGTTGGGGAAAATATTTCTAGTATCTCTCTAGAGATTCACCCCCTATATCTTGTGTTTCCTTTGTCAAAAATCTGATCAAAAAAAATAATAAATTTCTTTTTGGAACACAAAAATCCCCTTAAAAAGCTTATAAATCTAGAGAATACGAGCTTTCACATTCCTTTCAAAAACACAAAACATGGTATTAGGATGAAAAACGACCACAATATGTAGTGCCTAAGTGTTGACTTTTTCCCAGAGAGATTTATACTAGTGAATGTAAACTAATTGAGGGGGAAATAAAAATGAACGTAAAAATCTTTTCTAAAAATAATTGTATCCAATGTAAAATGGCAAAACGCTTTTTGAGCGAAAATAATATAGCATTTGAAGAAGTAAATATTGATATCCAACCAGATGCGATCGACTGGTTAAAAGAACAAGGATTCCAAAGTGTTCCGGTTATCACTTCTGATGCTGCAACAGTTGTAGGATTCCGTCCAGATCAATTAAAAAACTTGGCTAGCTAGGATGAAACTCGTCTATTTTACAGTTACCGGACAAACCAGACGCTTTATTAAAAAATTGGATTTGCCAGCTTATGAAATTGAGCCTGCGAATCCTTTTTTTGAGATAAATGAACCATTTATTCTAATTGTACCAACCTATGATGAAGATATTACCGAAGTGATCAACGACTTTCTTGATCATAAAAGTAACCATAAACAATTAGTAGGGGTTGCCGGTGGCGGCAATCGAAACTTTGCAGATTTATTTATCTATACAGCCAAAGACATAGCACGTGATTACGACGTTCCGTTACTTTTTGCTTTTGAATTTAGCGGTACAAACGAAGACGTAGAATCCTTTAAGAAAGTAGTGAATGAACTTGAGTCTAAAAGAAATTAAAGATGTTAGCTATTTTAAGTTAAATAATGAAATCAATCGTCCTGTGAATGGACAAATCCCCTTGCATAAAGATAAGGAAGCTTTGGAAGCATTTTTTAAAGAAAATGTAGAGCCAAATACAAGAACCTTTGATACTGCAACAGAAAAGATCAAATACCTGATCGATAATGACTATTTAGAAACTGCCTTTATCCAAAAATACTCTATGGCTTTTATTGAAAAATTATATACATTTCTGGATGAACAAAAATTTGAATTCAAATCATTTATGGCAGCCTACAAGTTTTATTCACAATATGCACTTAAAAATAACGAAGGAACTGAATACTTAGAAAGTTATGAAGATCGTGTAGCTTTCAATGCACTATACTTTGCTGACGGTAATGAAGAATTAGCAATGGTTTTAGCCGATGAAATGATTCACCAGCGTTACCAGCCAGCAACTCCTTCTTTCTTGAATGCAGGACGCAAACGTCGCGGCGAGCTGGTCTCTTGTTTCTTGATCCAAGTAACAGACGATATGAACAGCATTGGTCGCTCGATCAACTCTGCATTACAATTATCACGTATTGGCGGCGGTGTCGGCATTACATTAGCTAATCTCCGTGAAGCAGGCGCTCCAATCAAAGGCTACGAAGGAGCTGCCAGTGGCGTGGTTCCTGTTATGAAATTGTTCGAAGATAGCTTTAGTTATTCAAATCAATTAGGGCAACGTCAAGGTGCTGGAGTGGTTTATCTAAATGTCTTCCACCCAGATATTGAAATGTTCCTTTCAACGAAAAAAGAAAATGCGGATGAAAAAGTCCGTGTAAAAACTTTATCACTAGGCGTTGTGGTTCCAGATAAATTTTATGAATTAGCTCGTAATAATGAAGATATGTATCTATTCAGTCCGTATAGTGTAGAGCGTGAGTACGGTGTACCTTTCTCTTATGTTGATATTACTAAAGAATACGATAATTTAGTGGCTAACCCTAAAATTCGCAAACGTAAAATTAAAGCACGTGATCTAGAAAATGAAATTTCTAAATTACAACAAGAATCAGGTTATCCATATATCATCAATATCGATACAGCTAACAGAAGCAATCCTGCTTACGGCAAAATCATTATGAGTAATCTATGTTCAGAAATCTTACAGGTTCAAACGCCTTCTATTTTAAATGGCAAACAAGAATACGAACAACTTGGTACAGACATCAGCTGTAACTTAGGTTCAACAAATATCGTTAATTTAATGGATAGTCCAGACTTTGGGAAATCTGTTCGAGCAATGACACGTGCCTTGACTTTTGTTACAGATGCATCAGATATCGATGTCGTTCCTTCTATTCAAAATGGGAATCGCTTAAGCCATACCATTGGACTAGGTGCAATGGGGCTGCATACATTTTTCGCTAAAAATCATATGGAATACGGCTCTAAAGATTCATTAGATTTCACTAACGTCTACTTTACACTTTTAAATTACTGGACATTAGTTGAAAGTAACAACATTGCAAAAGAGCAAAACGAAACTTTCCATAATTTTGAAAAATCAGATTATGCAAATGGTTCATATTTTGACAAATATATCGAAGGTGACTTCACTCCTCAATCTGATAAAGTCAAAGAAATTTTTAAAGATATCTTTATTCCAACAGCTGAGGACTGGGCAAACTTACGTGATGCAGTGAAGAAAGACGGCTTGTATCACCAAAATCGTTTAGCTGTAGCACCGAATGGCTCTATTTCTTATATCAATGATACAAGCGCCAGCATTCATCCGATTACTCGAATGATCGAAGAACGCCAAGAAAAGAAAATTGGTAAAATTTATTATCCTGCACCTTATTTAGCAAATGATACAATTCCTTATTACACTTCTGCTTACGATATGGATATGCGTAAAGTGATCGATGTTTATGCGACAGCGCAACAGCATGTGGATCAAGGAATGAGCTTGACCTTGTTTATGCGCTCTGAAATTCCAGAAGGCTTGTATGAATGGAAAGATACACCAAAACAAACAACTCGTGATTTGAACATTTTACGTCATTATGCCTTCCATAAAGGTGTTAAATCAATTTATTATGTACGTACATTTACTGATGATGCTGAGGAAATCGGTAGTAACCAATGCGAAAGCTGTGTGATCTAGAAAAGCGGAACGAACTCGTTTTGCTCTGACTGAAAAATAGAGAAATTGATTGTGGCGTTCTTTGCCACTAGCCTTTTTCTTCTTTTTTCTGAAGAGCTAGTTCGTGATGCTAGATCAATGAAAAGCGGAACAGACTCGTAAAAACAAGAGAGCGGGACAAAACTAAAAATTCGTTTTGTTTCGCTCTCTAAACCCGAATAAACGGCGAGAAAAAAGCAGCTCCTTCGGAAATAAGCCAGAATTGCTGTAAAACACAACGAGAAACGAGTTGATGTTGCACAGTACCTACTTGGTTCTTGGAGCTAAACACTTTTGTCTCAGCCTCTCTATGATTTAATGTATTTTATTGTATCGGTTTAATGAGGAGGAAAATAAATGGCAACATACTATGAAGCGATCAACTGGAACGCGATTGAAGATGTGATCGATAAATCAACTTGGGAAAAACTAACAGAACAATTTTGGTTAGATACTCGTATCCCTTTATCCAATGACCTAGATGACTGGAGAACTCTTTCAGACCTAGAAAAAACAACTGTAGGCTACGTTTTTGGCGGCTTAACTCTATTAGATACTGTTCAATCAGAAAGCGGTATGGATCAGCTGAGAAAAGATATCCGTACACCGCATGAAGAAGCAGTTCTTAACAATATCCAATTTATGGAATCTGTCCATGCCAAAAGTTATTCTTCTATTTTTAGCACATTGAATACAAAAAAAGAAATCGATGATATTTTTGAATGGACCAATACAAATGTTTACTTACAAACTAAAGCAGAAAAAATCAATGAAATCTACAAAAATGGTACTCCACTAGAAAAAAAAGTTGCCAGTGTTTACCTAGAAACATTCTTATTCTATTCTGGTTTTTATACACCTCTATACTATTTGGGTAATAACAAATTAGCTAACGTTGCGGAAATCATCAAATTGATCATTCGTGATGAATCTGTCCATGGTACTTACATTGGGTATAAATTCCAATTAGGTTTCAATGAGCTGACTGAAGCTGAACAAAATGACATGAAAGATTGGATGTACAACCTTCTTTATGAATTATATGAAAATGAAGAACGCTATACTGAAGAACTTTACGATGAATTGGGCTGGACAGAAGAGGTAAAAACGTTCTTACGCTATAATGCAAACAAAGCGTTGATGAACCTTGGCATGGATCCATTATTCGCTGATACAGCAAATGATGTAAATCCAATCGTTATGAACGGTATTTCCACAGGAACAAGTAACCACGATTTCTTCTCACAAGTTGGAAATGGGTATTTATTAGGAACCGTTGAAGCAATGAAAGATGACGATTATTTGATTGGCATGGAATAATAGATAAGAGAGACGAACCATAACTTATTGCGTTATGGTTCGTCTCTCTTTCTATCTCTTAACTTAATGATTATGTTTTGCTTTTCGTTTAACGATGACGACAATCACAAGTAATAAAATGACTACTCCTAAAACGGTTATAAACAGGCGATTCTTTTCACCAGTATTTGGCAATAGTTTTTTCAATAGGCTATTGTCTTTTTGAGTTGGCTCTTCTTTTTTAGCTGTTCCTTCTGACTTAAAGGCATTGTTAGTAATTGGGTAAACAGCTGAATACGTTCCTGCTTCGTCATTTAAAGCAAATAGATATCCGTTAGCATCTGCTTGTAATGTAAAGTAACCTTGTGCGTCTGTTAATGCTTGGCGTACAGTATATGGTCTAACTTGTTTCACATCGGTCGGATCAATCGTTCCATCGATTCGATTGTTGTCCGCTTGAATAGATACATGCGGTACTTCTTGCCCGGCTTTGTCCAAGACACGTCCTTTTATTAAATTGCTACTCTCATCAAAGGAAACAAACTCAAGATTATATGATGCAGCATCTTCAATCACAACATATTTAAACTCGCCAGATGTCTGTAATTCTCCTTCGATCGTATGGTTGATAAACGTAGCATTTACGTAGTTCATCCCTAATTTATCAGTTGATGGTGTATCTATAAAGCTAAATGTGTCATACGGTGCATGATGAAATTGTGAATTAGCTTCTAACATGCTTGTCGTTAACTTTTCGCCTCGATATAATAAAATTGATGTCGGAATTGTCTCACCTTCTGCAAGTCCAGCTTTACTTAAGACTGAGTATTTGAACAGACCTACGGCTTCTTTCTTACCAGCATCATCTGTAATCGTAAAACTCGCTTTCACTGCTTGTGGTCCTATTTTATCTGTTACTGGTTCTCCCAAAAGTTTGAAATTGGTAAATGGTTTTTTATTTGCCTTTGCGTGTCCTTCAAGCATTTCTGCTGTTATAACATCATTTACGTAGATTTTGATCTTCCAATCGAACACTTCTTCTTCAGCTGATGAACGTTTTACAACCTGATATTCAAACATTGCTGTATTTTCTACACTACCTTCAGGTCCATGAGCAGTGAAACTTGCTTTTACATAATTTGTCCCCAATTTCTCAGTCGAAGCTTCTTCTAATAATTTTACATTATCATACGGTGCACTTCCTTCTTGCATATTAGCTTGCAGCATTTCAGCAGTCAGCTTATCACCTTGAAGTAAAAATAAAGAAGTCTTGATCACCACTAATTCTGCTTTAGCTATTGGTGGTGTATCTTCTGAATTTGTAGAGCTTGTAGTGCCTTCCTCTGATGGTGCTGATGAAGAAACATTCATCTCCTCACTTGTCTCTGTCGTTACAACTTCCTGTAACTCTCTATCTGAACTAGTCTGCTCTCCTTCTGCAAAACTAGTAACAGGAACCAGTCCTCCCAACAAAATAAAAAATAGCATAATCTTTTTCACTTTTATTCCTCCTATCGTTTTCTGTAACACCATTGTAACATAAACGTAATGATAGACAAGACTTTTCCTGGTTTTTATTTCAGCTTAATATTTTCTTAAACACTGTTAATACTTTATTTCAAAAAACAAAAATTTATTATATATGTTCTATATTACAAAAATGTTACAAATAATGAATTGAATAGGTAAATATAAATAAAAAAACAGCTGAGAAATAACTCTATGAGTCAACTCTCAGCTATTAAAATTCAGATAATCGATGGGTGTAAATGTAATTCTTTCCTATTTTAAAACTAAACTTCTGTCCGTTCTTCTTTTATTTCCTCTAGAAATACTTGATTATTCTCTTTTCTCATCTTATAAATCTTGGCAATATTTATGACCAATGTTTTAATCACCGCATAAACAGGGATACAGATCAACATACCAATGATTCCGCCAACACTACCCGATGCAATCAAAACTAAAATGATTGTAAGTGGATGAATATTCATTGATTTGCCCATTAATAATGGCTTGATTAAATTTCCATCCAACTGTTGAATCACAAGGATTGATACCATCATATATAACGCCTGCCACGGAGAAATGAATAAACCGACTAAAACAGCAGGAACTGCGCCAATAAAAGGACCAACATAAGGAATAATATTGGTGATCCCACAAAAAACAGCAAGTAGCAGACTATACGGTTGTTTAAAAATCGTCATAGCAATAAAACTTAATCCGCCAATGATCAACGCATCTAGAACTGTACTGCTAATATAAGCAGACAAAGTTTGGTTCATTTCTTTAACCGTTTGACGAAGCTCACTTCTGATACTATTTGGGAAGAAGTGAGACAAGGCATCCAAAAACTTATGACCATCTTTAAACATAAAAAATAAAATAAACGGTACTGTAAATAATAGTATAAAGAATTTCATTAACATACTGACAATTTTAGATAGACTGCTCGTAACACCAACGATTGCAAAATTCAAAATATTTGTGATCGTAATGTTTGCCTTATCTAATTGCTCTTGAATATTCACTCCTTTTAGCTCTTCCAGATTTCCAATATCTTTTAACCAACGGTTCATCTCTTCAGCATAACCTGGAATCGACTGAGTCAAGTCGACAAATTGATTGACCAGCTGCGGAACCACATTCATGATCACAAGCGCGATCAATACTACTAAGATAAAAAAAGAAAGTAGAAAACCTACGATTCTAGGAACTCCACGTTTTTCAAGAAACACAACGATCGGATCAAACATATAATATAAAAAACCCGCTATCAACAACGGCATGAAAACAGCTGAAATCATACCTAAAACCGGACTAAACACATTGGGCATCTTCAGCAAAAAGAAAATACCGATAATCGTTAAAACTATTTCAGTTGTCCAAAATAATAATTTTGATTGTTTAAAAAAAGAACCCATACAAAACCTCCAATGATCTTATACCTTCATTTTATCATTCTTTTTACCTCTAAAAAATGTTTTTTTACAGTTATTACTTTTTAATCAAAAGATATTTGCGTTGTTCTTTCTGATTTCCAACCTCCATTCATGATATACTTATCTTGATTTTAGGAGGCAATCCATGACTATTTTAGTTTATCAATTATTACTGGGATTTTTTGTTAGCAGTATTATTAGCTTTTTTTCGTATATTTATCATTTATTAACTAAATCTGGAAGTCTTGCGGTCATTACTGTCGGAACCGTCGTTTGCGCTTTTGGGAGCTGGCAAACTTGGGTATTGCTGATTTTGTTATTTGGTAGCTCTGGTTTGATTTCAATACTTAAAAAACCAATAGCTATAAGTAATGAGGAGACTCTAATTGCAAAAGATCAGCAAAGAGACGGCTGGCAAATTCTTGCAAATGGTCTTCCAGCGATTGTGTCACTCATTCTTTTTTACTTCACTGAAAATCAATTATTTTTAATCGGCTATGTAAGTGCGATTGCTGGAGCTACAGCAGATACTTGGGCATCTGAAATCGGAATAGTGAGCAGACACACACCGCGATCGATTCTTTCATTTAAACCAATTGCTCCCGGATTATCAGGTGGTATTTCGTCACTTGGAACATTTGCTTCCCTAGTAGGCAGCGGGTTGATTGCTGGAGCTTTCTGGTTACTCTCTAGCCTGTCTATTACGCAGACCGTCCTATTTTTTTGGATTCCGTTGATTTGTGGTTTTGCTAATTCCTTGATCGATAGCATTTTGGGAGCTGCCTTTCAAGTAAAATATCGTTGTTCGATTTGTGGTCAGATCACAGAACGCACTGAACACCATCAACTGCCCACACTCAAACTAAGTGGTCTCTCTTGGCTAACGAATGACTGGGTCAACTTTATTAGTGGCTGCTTAACCGTTCTTTTAAGCTGGTTACTTGTTTATTATTAATTAGAAAGTAGATTTTTTGGGATATGTCTTTGAACTTGAGAGAAAAGCATTTATTCAGATAAAAAATTGGACAGAAGTGGTTATTCTCGAAAGGATTGCTTCTGTTTCCACCGTTTATCTGGATTCCACATGAGTGGTATAGTTTCATGCTCAGTTGTTTTACTTAATCTTGTGGTTGGTCAAATGCTAACCAGGCGGAGTTTTGTAATATTTTTGTGAATGGATAAATCCTCGATTACTTCAGCATAAGTCATCCCTCTAGGTAAATCGATCGTATAAATATTTGTATAAATCTGTTCTTCGCCAACTAAAATCACATTAAAATTCACATCTTCTATCTCGATCTTGTGCTCTTCAAAATAGCGATTAATAAATTCCTTGGTCTCTTGTTTATGCAAATATCGAATCTCCAGCTTTTTAGTCGTTGGTACATGAATGATTTTTTTTACCAAAGTCAATGCAATAAAAATTCCAATACTGCTGGTAATAGCAATCGAGTAATAGCCCATACCGATCGAAATCCCTAAACCCGCTACGGCCCAAAGTGATGCTGCAGTCGTTAGTCCTGTTACAGATTGTTTGGTCACAATAATCGTTCCTGCGCCTAAAAAACCAATCCCGCTAACCACTTGAGCAATCAGCCGAGCTTGATCTGAACGAATCACACCAGTCAATTCAGGATGGTTCGTAGCATCTTCTAACGCACTTGCTGCAATCTCAACTTGAATCAAAGCAATAATCGCTGCTCCCATACAAACTAGAATGTGAGTCCGCATTCCTGCCGGTCGATTTTTATACTGTCTTTCAAAGCCAATAACTCCACCGATCAGCATCGCCAAGCTCAATCTTACAATAATCTCTTGTATTGTTAAATGTACATCCATTTGATCATTCCTCCTCTAGCTCTTCACATTCATTATAGCACTATTTTCATGTCGTGTTTTTCGTTCAAACCTGGATAAAGAAAAAAAAGCCTGACAGCAAGAATAGCTCTTACTGTCACGACTTTTACTTTATAGTCTATAATTTACTTGCTGCTGCTTCGTCGATAATGACAACCACATCTGAATGGTTTTGTAATGCACTTGCTGGCAAGTCTACTGAAACTGGTCCATCGATCATGCCTTTGACTGCATCGGCTTTTGCTTCTCCATAAGCAATCAAAATCATTTTCTTACCTTTCATGATTGAACCGATCCCCATAGAAACAGCTCTTGTAGGTACATCTTCTACTTTTTCAAAATTACGTTTATTCGCATTAATTGTAGATTCTGTTAACTCTACTACATGAGTTAGGCTATCTAAAGGAGTTCCAGGCTCATTAAAACCAATATGACCATTTTGACCGATCCCTAAAATTTGAATATCGATTGGATTGCTATCAATGATGCTCTCATAGTGAACACACTCTGCTTCTAAGTCAGCTGCCTTACCATTCGGTACATACGTTGCTTTAAAAGGTTTTTTATTGAATAATTGATCATTCATAAAGTAGCGATAGCTTTGATCGTCTTCTCCGCCTAAGCCAACATATTCATCTAAGTTGACAGAAACCATGTTTGAAAAATCTAAATCACTTGCTGTCATTTCTTTATATAATGTTTCTGGTGTACTTCCTGTTGCAAGACCTAAAACCTTTGCTCCATTGTCCATACCAGCTTTAATCAATTCAAATGCCTTTTTGCCGCCTTCTTCAGCGTTTGCTACTTTAATAATTTCCATTGAAATTGCTCCCTTGTCTCATTTTATTTGGTATAGTCCAATTATAACACCCTAGATAAAAGATTTCTAGTAAAATATCAATAGAAAATAAAAAAACAGATTCGCAACTAAAAAATAGTTTTGAATCTGTTACTAGTTAGCGATTAAATCAATAATTACCAGTATATTGCACATTTTCAGCTGAATTTGGATCTGTATAGGTGCCAGTCACATCATTAGCTGCAACGTCCTGTCCATAACCATAAGTTCCTGATGCATCGCTTGTACCAGAACCATACGCCCCAGTGCCGCCAACATAGTTATTATAGTTAGCAGTATCTTTCGCTTGCATCTCGGTATTTTCAGGAAGACCTAATTGTGCACGTAGGTCTGTTTGCGTTTTATATAGTTTTTCCGGATCAAGTATTTGGTAATAAATGCCACCAATTTCCTGCCCTTCACCTTCTAATTGTAAAGAATCAATATCTTTAAATGCAGGCATATATTTTTTCTGAATGTCTACCATATTATCCCAAGTCAAATCTGTTTTGACATTATCTTTTACAGCATCTAAAATCTGTCTATATTTTGTCAGACCATCCAAACTGATGACTTTGTTTACGATTTTTTCAACGACTTCTCGTTGACGTCTTTGACGTCCTATATCCC
The DNA here is from genome assembly GCF_001730305.1 of Enterococcus termitis. GTDB lineage: Bacteria > Bacillota > Bacilli > Lactobacillales > Enterococcaceae > Enterococcus_L > Enterococcus_L termitis. The sequence goes on along the minus strand of NZ_MIJY01000045.1, from coordinate 229,108 downwards.
CTTCTGGATCCTCTTCACGCATACGTGCATAAGCTAAACCAGTTTCACTGTCAAGCTTGATATGTCCTTTTGGAACTGTAATGCCATCTAAGGTAAACTCAAAAGGATTATCTACTTCGATCCCACCAACAGCATCAATTAAATCTTTCAGACCTTTCATATTGATCGATACGTAGTTATCGATTGGAATATCCAGTAAGTTCTCTACTGTGTCAATCGCCATCTTCGCTCCACCAAACGCATAAGCATGGTTCAATTTATCCTCTGTACCATAGCCAACAATATCTGTTAAAATATCTCGGTCCAAGCTGATCATCGTTGATTTTTTTTCTTTTGGATTAATAGTAACCACCATTGTAGTATCGGAACGACCTTGTTCAGTTCGACCCAAATCTCCTGTATCGATACCCATCAATAAAACAGAAAAAGGCTCTTGTGCATCAATGTTCACGGCTGTTTCTCTTCGTTTAGAGGTCCGATCAATCGATTCATACACGCCCTCTACTGTACCAGATGCATCAGAGTACATTTTGATTCCGTAGGCACAAATACCAGCAACTGAAACAAGTACTAATCCTAGAGCAGTTAGTATTACTTTTTTCCATAGGTTCATAAGACACTTCCTCATTTTTTGCAAGAATAATTCATGAAATCTATTTTCTCACAATTTCAATCATGTCGCAACATTTTTGAAGAATTGGCATGATAACTTAATGTAAATGTAAGATAATAATCATAGAAAAAAGAGAAGTTAGTCCCTTCCAAATAAATCCCTTGTATAAACTTTCTCTTTCACGTCCTCTAATTCATCCTCAAAACGATTCGATACAATTACATCTGACATCGTCTTAAACTCTTCCAACTCTTTGATCACCTTTGAATTATAGAAGGAGTCTTCTTTCAACGTAGGTTCAAAAACCACTACCTCTATCCCTTTTGCCTTCAATCTCTTCATGATCCCTTGAATAGATGAGTATCTGAAGTTATCAGAATTTGCTTTCATTGTAAGTCTGTATATTCCAACAATATCCGGTTGTTTTGCTAAAATCTGTTCGGCTATAAAATCTTTTCTTGTTGTATTTGCATCAACGATTGCCCCAATAATATTATTAGGTACTTGATCATAGTTTGCCCGTAGTTGTTTGGTATCTTTAGGTAAACAGTAACCACCATAGCCAAAAGAAGGATTGTTATAGTGAGAACCGATTCTCGGATCTAAGCCCACGCCTTCAATGATTTGTTTTGCATCTAAACCACGCACTTCTGCATAGGTGTCAAGTTCGTTGAAGTAAGCTACTCTTAAAGCTAAGTAGGTATTTGAAAATAATTTAACTGCTTCTGCTTCTGCTGAATGCGTTAAAAGAACTTCACAGTTTTGTTCCACAGTATTTTTAAAAAACATATCTGCAATTTCTTGTGCTCGCTCAGAACATTCGCCGACAATTATTCTAGAAGGATATAAATTATCATAAAGAGCTTTACCCTCTCGAAGAAACTCTGGAGAAAAGATGATGTTATCAGTATTGTACTTTTTCTTTAAAGAATCTGTATAGCCTACAGGAATTGTTGATTTGATAATGAAGCAAGTCTCTGGTTTAATCGCTAAAGCTTTTTCTATCACCGTTTCAACTGTAGAAGTGTCAAAATAGTTTTTCTTCTCATCATAATCTGTCGGTGTTGCAATGATCAGGTAGTTAGCGAATTTGACAGTCTCTTCAAAGTCATTTGTAAATGTAACGTGTAAATCTGATCTTTCCAAAAAAGCGCTGATTTGCTCATCTTCTATTGGTGATACTCGATTTTTTAAATTTTCAATTTTCTCATCCAATAAATCATATGCTTTAACATTTTCTCTCTGCGCTAATAATAGGGCATTCGCTAATCCAACATAGCCTAAACCTACAACAGATATCTTCATATTTATCCTCCAACCTTTCCTATCATTTTTTCAAGTTTTTTCAACTTCTCTTTAGAGTCTATTTCTGATTCTCCTATAACCCCCATATAAAATTTCATTTTCGGCTCTGTGCCAGAAGGCCGTACTGCGATCCATGATTCATCTTTAAAAAAAATTTTGATGACATTGGATTTAGGTAAACCACAGTCCCCTATAGAATAATCTAAAATTTTTTGTATATCATTTTCTAATTTAAATTCTTCTGATAGATCTCTAAATCGATTCATTAACTTCTTCATTTTTTCTATCCCTTCTTGTCCAGTTAGGTGAATAGAAAGTTGTTTTTCTTTATAATAACCATAATCTTCGTAAAGACTATTTAAAACATCAAATAATGTAAGTCCTTCATTAGCATAATATGCTGCCATTTCAGCAATCATTAACGTGGAACCTACTCCATCTTTATCTCTTAGAACAGTGCCAATCAAGTAACCATAGCTTTCTTCATAACCTGCAATAAAAGAGGCTGTGGATTTTCTTTTGTTGATTTGTTCCCCGATGTACTTAAACCCTGTTAATGTGTTAACAGTTTCAACAGCAAATCTTTCTGCAATTTTAGAGCCTAGCTCACTTGTGACAATAGTTTTAGCTATATAAGGATTTTTCTTCTTTGATAGATCTTTATCGTTTGATAATAGGTAATAAATCAATAGTGCACCAAGTTGATTTCCATCTAAAGCTTTATAAATGCCTGAAGATACTTTTGCCAAAACACCTACTCTATCGCAGTCTGGATCAGTTCCTATAATTAAATCAACATCGTTTTCCTTTCCGACCTCTATTGACATATTAAATGCAGATTGTTTTTCTGGATTAGGTGATTCAACTGTAGAAAAATTACCATCTTCTGTTAATTGCTCTGTAACTGTATAAAGTTTCTTGAATCCGACTTCTTTTAATAGTCGAAAAATTGCATCTCTTCCAGTACCATGTAACGGAGTATATAAAATTTTGAATTTCTCTCCAAAATTTTTAACTAGATCAGGAAAGCATAAAAGCGTCTTTTCCGATTCTATAAACGCCGTATCAACTGATTCATCCACTCGTTGAATTAATGGATCCTTTGAATATGATATACCAATTTTAGAATAATCAACAATCTGATTTATTTCATTTATGATCATTTTAGCCAATTGAGGTCCTGCTTGACAACCAGTCTCATCATATATCTTATACCCATTATAATTTGATGGATTGTGACTTGCAGTTACGACAATTCCACCGATTGCATTCAAATATGGTATTGCAAATGATAATTCTGGAGTTGGGGTAACTTTTTTGAAAAGATATGATTTTATACCATTGAAGGCCAGTGTTTGAGCTATCTCCAGACTAAATACATCCGATAAATATCTAGTATCATAAGCAATTACTATACCTTTTTCTTTTGCTTCCTCACCATACTTGTTTAGTAAAAAATTAGCATAACCTTGTGTGATTCTTCGAACTGTATACTTATTCAATCTGTTTGTTCCCGCACCAATAATCGCCCTTAATCCGCCAGTACCAAACTCTAAATTTTTATAAAATCGTTCTTCTATTTCTTTCGAATCAAATCGAATAGATGATAGCTCCTTTTTAGTCTGATCATCAAAATAGGGTGATGCTAGCCATTCATTGTATCTATTTTGATATGCTTCCATTAAACTGGACTCCCTTTTTCCCTTTATTTTTCTACTATAATCAAAAACTTAAATTTCGATACTGATTGAACTAATACTTTTTTATTATTGCTACCAACAACTAATTGCTCATCTATTATTTTGTTTGAATCATTATAAAAAATATGTCCTGTTCCACTTAATTTTAACAACTTGCTATTTTCACACATAGTAATTTCAAGTTCTTTTTCATTTTCCATTTCATATAAAATGACTTCTATATCATCTGTAAAGGTCAGTTGTTTCTTAGTACCCCATAATTCCTCAGAATAAGCTTTTTTTTGAAAAAAAGTCTTTGGTATTTCTTTAACTCTAGGACTCTCTTCTTTAGATGATACTAAAATTCCATCAGAACTAACAGATACGACTGCATTTGGAATATCCAGAACTGCCACAGGAATGTCTAACTCATTTAGAACATGAGTATTAGGACTATCAATCATTTCGATCATATTACCTACTTTATTCACACTCATTTCATCCGTCAATGTATTCCAAGTACCTAAGTCTTTCCAATACTCACTATATTTTAAATAGCCAATGTTTTCTTGTTTTTCCACAACTTCATAATCAAAACTATTTTTAGGTAATTGTTCATAATTTAACAATAATTCATCATAATCCACTGTAATATTCTTTTCAACTAAAATATTTAGTATTGTTGAAATCTTAAAAGCAAACACTCCCGCATTCCACATAGCACCTTTATCAATCAATTTTTTTGCATAATCTTTATTAGGTTTCTCTACAAATTCAGAAATCTCACATGAATTCTCTTTAAGTGGAACAATATATCCATACTTTTCTGATGGAAGTGTTGGCTCTATTCCAATTAATCCAATCGTAAAATCAGATTCCAAAAGTAACTGCTCAAGTTTTAAAAACGCACTAAAAAAAGTTTCAGTAACATAAGGATCTACAGGAGAAATAATCACAACTTCATCTTTAGAAACGCCTAACTTACTGTAAAGATACGAGCTTGCCAAGGCAATTGCAGCAAACGTATCTCTTTTAGATGGTTCAACAATAATTTGATTATCTCCAATTTCTAGCTGTTTCTTTAGGATTGCTTCTTGATTGCTACTTGTTGCAATGAATGTATCATCGTGAAGATTGATACTTTCAATTTGCCTCCAAACTCTCTGTACCATCGACTCGTATTCAGATCCATTTTGGAGTAATTTAATAAATTGCTTCGATCTTTGATCGTTTGATAGCGGCCATAATCGTTTACCTGATCCACCTGAAAGTAGTATTAACTTCATTTTTTGACTCCTATTCTATTAAACGGTAATTCTACTTTACTCGCTTTTTTAAAATCATTTCTTTTACTAAATTAAAAATAGATAAAACTAAGTTTTTATTCACAAAAACAGATATTATGAACATTAAAATTTCTCCAACCAGTAACGTCCATCCACTTAACATAAATAATATGATAATCTGTATGAAGATTAATAGATTATTTAAAATTAAATTTTTTATATTTAACTGAATATGAATATACTTTTTAGTATGTTTAACTCTTATTAACCATAAAACAAAAAAACTAATTGATGAACTCAAACCAGCTCCGTATAATCCTAACTTTGGAATCAGAAACAAATTCAAACATATATTCATTACAGCCCCAATACTCGTTGTATATAAGGCTCCTTTTGTGGCTTTAGCAGCTATATAATTCGTTCCTAAGAAACTTGAAAAACTGGAATAAGCAACTGTAAGCAATAAGAAAGGAACATATCGCCAGGCAATTGAAAAATCACCGCTCATAGTAAATTCTATAATTGGTTTTACGATTACCAAAATCGATGTGATTCCCAAAAATAATAATTGAGAATATAAACTAAATACATTTGTATAGAACTGAGACTTCCCTTCTTGCTCATACTCTTCTATAGCAGATAATTGCCACGATTGATAAAAAAGCGAATGTAGTGTAGTTAGTAAGACCGGGATTTTATTAGCAACTGCAAAAATACCGTTAGCCGATGCACCTAAAAAAAATAGTATGAAGTAACGACTTACCATGTTGGTGAACCATATTGCAATAGAATTAGGAATCAAAGGTATACTATATACCAACATTTTTTTCATATAATGATAATCAATATAGTTTTTATTAAATATAGTTCTTAAATCAAGTTTGAATGAAAAAAACAGTATACTTACTACGTACGTAATTACAATTGATATTAAATAACCAGTTATTCCATAATCAAAGATGAGCAACAATAATATATTCATCAAGGATGTCACTATGGTCATTAAAATACCATTAAATGCATATTCTTTTAATAAGCCTATCGCTTTAGCATATTGTGAGAGTAATGATTGTACGGACTGTAACATTAAAAGTAATAGAAGAAAAAACAAATTACGGTTATCTAAAAAAATACTTATTAATAAAAGTACAAATAAGAATATATTACCAAAAAAAGTAACAGCAAGTGAATTAGAAAAAATTTTATTTTTATTACTCTCAGAATCCATTGCAAAGCGGAGTACGCTTTCAAAAACACTTAATGTCACTACTGGTAATAATAATGTTACAGTAGTGCTTATTAAATCTGCAGTTCCATACTGCTCGGTTGTCAATTTATACGTATATAATGGTAGCATGATAAAAGAAATCAATTTGCTTCCAAGATTTCCTATAGCAAAAATCACCGAATTTCCCAATAATTTTTTATACTTTCCATTCTGACTCATTGTATCACTCTCATTATCTTTTGATAGTCATCTCTTTGTGATTTGGGACATTTAACACCTTCATCTGGTATCTGCCCTACCACAATAAACATTATCAAATTCTCAAACTCTGAGACATTCAATATGCGTTTGATTTCTTGCTCTTTAGTATGATTCATCATAGCATTCAATGCACACGCTCCTAGTCCTTCATACTCTAAAGCATAAAGTAGACTCATTGAGAACAGACCACCATCTATAAAACCTTCATTTCGTTCATTTACTGATACAAAGGCTCTATTATCGGTACTGACTAATAACAGAATAGCTGGAAGCTTATAACCTTTATATCCTCCTTGTATATTGAGTATTGTTTCCATAACCTGCTTATTCTTTATAATATAAACTCTATTTGGCTGACGGTTACAAACTGTCGGTGTTTTCATCGAAATATTTATTGCACTTTCAATGCTCTTCATGTCAACTTCAACATCAGAAAATTCTCTAATACTTGTTCTTTCTTGACTTATCTCATAAAAATTCTTTTTCTTCGAATCTTTTTTATCCTCCTTTTCAAGAAAAATCGTGCCTGATAAATGTTCATCCGATAGTTTAACTTCATTTAAAATATCAACCGAAAAAATGTGATTCAAATGAACAGGCTCTATCTCCTGCTCTTCATGATACTTTTTATAATTTTTCAACGATGAAAGTGCGATCTTATAACGAATATTAGATTTAGAAAAGCCATAGCTATTAAATGTTTCAAGCGCTTTTGATAGTTTTAATAACGCATTTTCTCCAAAATTTGGTCGAAAGTTCTCATGACTCAACCCTTTTTCAATTGAATGGGCTGCAAACATCAATTGAGACTCTATTTGAGCTTCAGTATTGCTAGAAATCGCGCCAATAAATTTTTTATAATCATAATTGTATGAAGTTTTCAACACTTTTTTTTCTCGCATCACTCTATACTTAGTTTTCATCTTTTGAGGAACAACTTTTTTTACTGCATTTTTTAAATAGTTCATTACAATCCTTCTCTCATCGCTAGCTTAAACTGTCATTTAAAAACTGAAATGCCTGATCTTTTTCTTGATTCAATATAGGAAGTACATGTTCAAAGCTCATCTGATTAAAAAGTTTTTCAATATCTATATCGTTATAAAAATAATTATCAGTAAATTCAAATTTGTTTAGCAAGGTTAATAATCTAGATTCCATGTTACCTCCATCCCTTTGTAAAGTGACGAATGCAGTTTCCAACAAAATGGAAAAGACTGTACCATGAAATGAATCTGTAAAAACAAAGCGTGCTTTATTTATTAAATCAATAAATTCTAAAACTGTAGGGATCAAAGCATTTTCTTGATAAATATCTCCCATTATACATACAATTTTAAGGTTATTATTTTGTGCGTATTCTTTAATCTTTTCATCGATTTCCTTTGATACTCCTCTTAATGTATAAACTAGTATGTATGCATCTTCAAATTCTGTTTGGCTAACCTCACTACTTGCAAGATCTAACCATTCTTCTTTGCTTAACAGCATAGTTGGATCTAAAACTACCGGTACATTTTGACCTAATAAATCTTTAATTATGTTCTGTCCGGAGTTTTCTCTAACAGAAATTTTGTCTATTTTCGATAGATTTCTTTTATAAAAATCTTTAAATTCCTCTTCAATCGAAGATACACCAAAACTTGCAGCATAAGCCACTCGTTTTCTTTGATCAGCAAAATCTAAAAAGTTGGTGCTATCTTTTCCATAAAAATTAGGATTCCAAACTTGATCACTGCCAACTATAAAAAAATCATAATTAGAATTCAGTTGCTTTTTTTGCGAAAGTTTTATAGTCTTAGTATTTAAATATTTATCTGTAAACGGTGTAATTTTCTTTTCTTTCAAAGTCTTCACAGATTGTGTATTTTTTGTTTGCCTATTTATATACCTAATTGGATTTTTTACAATGCGAAAAACTCTTTTATATAATTTTCTTTCATTCACATGTTTCAATCTCGGAATAACGATAGTTTCAGTCTGATATCCTCTTTTGTTTAGAACTTCTTGTAACGCATAATTTTGTAATCTATTACCGTAATTATGATTACCATTCATTGTCAATATACCAACTTTTTTCATTTTCAAATCCTTTCTTAACCGTATCATTTAGCTCAACTTACTTAATTGATGATTTTCATTAATTCCTTAGCAGTGTTTTCTAAACTATTATTTTTCTGTACATAATTCCTGCATTTTTCTCCAAGAATAAGAAGATCATCATATCTTTCAGAATATTCCTCATATATAAAAGAAATGCTTTCTTTCAAGCGTTCATAATGCTCTTTTTTATTCTCATATTCATATGTAAAAAAAATTGATTTATCATCAATAGTTTTTAATGTGCCAATATTTGGTGACAAAATTGTTCTTGCATATGAGAATGATAATAGTATCGTCCCAGAGTTCAAACTACTTTTTAATTCATATGGAGTTACCAATACATGATATTCTTCTAACAATGATGGAAGTTCTTCATCATCTATGAATCTGAAATCAGTATGTATTTTCGGATTTTTATTGATTAAATTTTCAAGTTGATTTTTATAAATATCACTTGAAACTTTTCCACAAATCATTAACTCCATATTTTGGAAATCCAATTCATTAAATACTTCAATTAATAATTCAATATTTTTATATTCTTTTATCGCTCCCACAAACAAAAGCTTTAATTTTTTGTTATCTACATTTCTATTTAAAGATAGCTCTCCATACTGGTCTATATAATTAGGATGAGGTACATAAACCACTTTTTCTAATTTCGTTAAACCATATATTTCAATCAATGTATCTATAGAATCTTTAGAATGTATAATAATTTTGTCAGATTTTTTTATTATATTCTTTATTAGTTTGTTAGAGAAGAAGCCCTTTTTTCTATCATGGGGCTGCTTATTATGCATAGTCCAAATAATTCTTTTTTTTCGCCAGAAAAATAACTGTAAAGTCTTTTTCAAATAGATAAAAAGTATCTTAATAAAATATTTAGAATCGATATTTTCAAACCAATTTAATGAGATTATTTCACTTTTATGAGTGTCTTCAATCACCGAAACGCCGCACATTTCATAACATATTTTCATCAAATCTATATACTTGTTACTTTTAATTTCAAATGGTAGTATGCTCAGGCGCAACATCCTCACCCCTTTTCTTGTTTTTTTTATAATTGGCTACACTAAAGGCAATTGATATCCATAAAAGATAGAAAAATTTGTCTTTTATCCCTGCCCAACCTGTCATACTATAGGCACTAATCACAAGAATCCAAATACCAAATGAAATAATTCTACTTCTATTAATACTAGGCTTCTCTCTAAAAACGAGAGCTGCATTGCCTAAACAAACACAATTCAATAAAATGTATAATCCCCCACCAATAATTCCTGTCTCGATAAAATAGACTAAAAAAGCATTGTGTATGGGATGTACATAATAGAATACCCCTCTTTGAAACTCATATGGAAAGTATATGGATGTTGCTGTCAAAGACGCATTAGGTCCAAATGCAAAGTGTTCTTTTAAAGAAAATAATTTAAGGGCTAGTTCATAATGGAATCTTCTATTCTCTTCTTGAACACTCAAATCAGAATTGAAAAAGCGAACCATAATAATGCCAAATAAATCAACTACAAAAGGGGTTGATAGCATCGTCAGAAAAAGGACGCTTATACTTTTATAAGTAATACGTTTTCCCTTAGAACTGAACCAATATAAGATAAACACAACAAGCATAATCACTAATGCAGTTCTTGACTGTCCAAGAATCAACCCTAATATACATAATATGATATACAGTGAATTTCTTTTCGAATTAAACAAAAACATAACTAAACAAAATAATAGGAATAAAGAAAAATCACCTGGATGGCCTACGGTTCCACTCAGGCCTTTTTCATAACCATTTGCGCTTCTTAAAACACCTTCACCTAAAAAAGATAATCCTAGAACATCGCCCTTTATAAACTGCAACATTCCTATTAACATTTGGAAAAATACACTTGCTTTTAAACCTTTTATAAAAAAATCAAAAGCTTTATCTTCATAAATATTGATAAGTGAAAAACACAATACAATTGCTTTGAATAATCTTATATCTGCGTATATAGAAGCCACTTTATTAATAGATATGATTGTAGCATACAGATATACCAATAACAGGGAGCAACTTAAAAACAATAAGTATTTAGGTACTTTAATCATTTTTTTTGTCGCTATACTATAAGTAAAAATCAACAGAACAATAATATCTAAAAATATAAGTGAAAACGTATCAGCTGTCTCAACCGAATACAGTGACGTTTGAGGAAGCCAAATATACAGCTGTAAAGGGATATTAAAAGCTAATAAATAAAAAAGTGCATATTTAAAGTTACCTTTACACACAATAAATGCTACTTGAAACATAATATAGCCTATCACTGATATTACTCCTGCTTTGACAATACTCCCACCATCTAATAGACTAACTGCAAATATAAATATTGTTACTAAATAAGATAATAAAACTCCTTTGGTTATTCTCATAATTTCTCCTTCAACGTAAACTACCCTATATTCGCCATAATCTATATCAGTTAAACTAATCTGATTTTATATCAATTAGTGCATCATGTTTTTTCTTGAATCTCTTCCCTAAAACGCGCTTAAAAACAATTATTTTACTTCGGTTTTTTAAAATTTTAGTTAGGATAGTTAGCGTGTAATGGAAACCAAATTTATATTTTACTGATTTTCTAATCCAAGAAATAAATTGAAATTGAATTAACTTATAATCACTTTTTGTAAAACACTCTTTGTAAAATCGATCTTGACGTAAAGAAACATCTAATCTAGATTCCAATATTTCCTTGCTCATAGTGGTTGTCAAAGAATTTTTATCACTAGTCACACAGTAAAAGCACTCTGGAGAGACAGTAAAACACTCTATTTTAGCTGCAATTTGAGAAGAAAACATAATATCATTTGAATACATCACTTCTTCAAACAAAAGGTTATTTTCTTTTAGAAGTTTAGTACTTATCAATTTTGACCAAGGAACTAAAAAATGCGTTTTAAGTTTTAAGCGATTTGAATAACTATCTTTTTTTATTACTGAGTCAACAAGATCTGAATATATCATATGTCTATCAGAAAGCTCCTGTGTTGACTCATAAATACTCGTTGGTCTAAAAAAAACGACTTCAAACTCTTTATTAATATATTTATCAACATATTTGAGAGAGTCAGGTAAAAAAAAATCATCAGCATCCGCAAAAAGTAGCCACTCTGTAGTTGTATTTGCAATCCCGATATTCCTACACGCGCCTGCACCTTTTTTACCATACAGATTCTCAAAGAAACGTAACTTAAACCTACACTGATAGTTTTTGATTATATTCTTAAGTAGTATTTTTTCATCCTCTGAACTATTATCATCAATCACAACTACTTCAATATTTTCCATATAGTTCTGATAAAAAATACTTTTAAGTAGTCGATCAAGTTTTTTACTTGAATTGTAATGAGGGATAACTATAGTAATTCTTTTCATGTATTCTCTCCTTAAGCAATGAACACCTTGATCTACTTTTTAAATATCAAAAGACTTGTCTTTCTATAGTTATAATTCATCTAATACTTTTTCTAAACACTCCATATAATGACTTAATGAAAATTTAGCTTGTTGATTTAAGTATCCTTGCTCTCCTATAAACTTTCTTTTAGTTTCATCGATTATCAAATCACTCATTCTAGTGACTAACTCATCACTATCTTTATAATCTACTAAAAAGCCATTTTTATTATCTTGAATTATCTCTAACGGTCCACCATGTTTAGTAGCTATTACAGGGATTTTTCTTGCCATAGCTTCCAAAATAACCAATCCAAATGGCTCTGGCTTAATTGATGGCAAAACAAAAATATCAATTGAGTTATAAAACTCATTCATATCATCTATTAATCCTAAAAATAAAATTTGTTCAGTTCTATTTATTTTTTTTACATACTCTATTAATTCTGTTTTTATATACTCTTCTCCGGAAAAAGCATCCCCCGCTATCAAAAATCTCACGTCTGGATAGTCGTTTAAAATGTGGTTTGCTGCATCTATAAATAATTTTTGCCCTTTCCATCGATTTATCCTACCAGCCATTCCAATAGTAATTTGATTTTCGCTTTTCACAGACGGTATTTGAATACTATCTGTATCAATGACATTATGAATAACGTCTCCCTTTTCTTTATTAGTAATAGATTTCAATGTAGCACTACTATTACAAATGATTTTGTTAGAAAACAAGTTAACAATAGTGGAAATAATTTTTCTTTCAACTGAATTTGAGATTATTTCTCTAATATGCCAAACTGATTTTTTCCTTTTTAATTTGGCAGCAATCGCTCCAGAAAACACCACTGAAGTATTTGTATATACGATATCTATTTTCATTTGCTTTATATACTTTGAAAAAAAATAAAGAGAGGTTATCGTCTGTTTTAAATAATCTAACATACCAAGAAAAGATAAGTTCTTTCTTCTCAAAACTGCATATGAGTATATACTAACTGAACAACCATCAATTTTTTCCAGTTCTTCTCTTAACTTTCCATCTGTTGGTAATACAACAAAGCATGTGTATTTACTTTTGTCTAGATGTTTTATCATATTTAATAATGACCTGTCTGAGCCATATAATTCCGCACTAGAGTGTATAAATAGAATGGATTTCGTCACTTATTTACACTCTCCTTAAAAATGTATTCGTATTCCATCACAATTTTTCTCCAGTTAAAATGTTCGTAAACTCTTTTCTTAGCTAAAATAGTTATATTTTCAATCATCGATGCTGTCATTAGCTCAGCATCGTATATAACCTTCGACAAATTGTCTTTTTTCCAGTAAGTTGCCCCATCTTCTGCTACTTCTCGATTAAAACTCACATCTAACAACAAATTTAATTTTGTACTAGCTAATGCTTCTAAAAGTGAGGGATTCGTCCCACCAACTTCATGACCATGTAAATAAGCAAAAGCATTTTCGCGTATGTACTTTAAAAGTTCTTGATCATATACCGTTCCAACAAATTTTATTCTAGGATCTTTGTCAAAGCCAGTTTCCTTTTTCAGCTTAGTATAAAATTTATTTTTTTCAATATTTGTGACTAACACAAAATCTTTTTGTGTGTTCGACTTCATAAATTCTCGAATCATCGTTTCATAATTATTTTCTGGTACAAATCTCCCAACCACTAGATAATAATTATTTTCTTTTACATCGTTTTTTGAAAACCATTCTTTCACATTTAAACTCTCTTTAGTCAATGATGACTTTTCGACGTCCGTTCCATAAGCTATATAAGTCGTTGTTGGATTGTATTTTTTGTAATCAGTTTTTATATATTTTTCTATATTCAGACTATCACAAATCATTAGATCTGAATGTTTCACCATTAAACGCTCAGAAAATTTCCAATATCTTCGTACAGGATAGCTCCATTTTGCTCGTAACCACTCATGACCATCTGGATTTATGTATAATTTCCCGTTAATCTTTTGGATTTTTTTCTTGTAATAATTGATGAATGGACCAATTCGACAGGCTAAGATATAAAAAATCGGTTTTACATCATTATTACTTTGAGCTAGTTTAATAGCATAGTCCAATGCCTTCATATCATAATAAATCGCTCTAGCTGGACCAATGTTGGGTACATCTATGTTAAAACAATCTGCTTGATTATGTTGAAAATGCTTTTTCCCCTCTCCATAAAGATTATTTCCTGTATTCATACAAGCAACATGATACTGAATGTGTTCAGATTTTTTATATTGCGTTAATTTCTCGACAAAGGTTTCGAATCCTCCATATTTTGCTGGAATCCCTTTAGAACCGATAATATAAACATGTTGTATCTTTTTATCCATTAATAAGCTCCTCTAGAAAAAAACATGACCTTAACTGTTTGAAACATAATTTTCAAGTCGTTCCAAATCGATTGATTCTCAATGTATTCTAAGTCAAATTCAACCATTTCATCAAAATGAACATCGTTTCTTCCTCTAACCTGCCATAGACCTGTGCAACCAGGTTTGACATTTAAACGCTGTAAATCACGTTCTGTATATTGAGAAACTTCTCTTTCCAAAGGTGGTCGCGGGCCAACTAATGACATGTCTCCTTTTAAAACATTCACCAGTTGAGGCAATTCATCAACGCTTGTTTTACGAATTTTTTCCCAATTTTTGTGACTCTTGGATCGTCCTTTATTTTGAACATCGCACCTTCAATTTCATTCAGCTCAACCAATTCATGAAACTTTTCTTCGGCATCTGTACACATGGAACGAAACTTATACATAGTAAAGCGCCGACCGTTTTTTCCGATCCGTTCTTGCGAAAAGATAACCGGGCCATTAGCGTCTTCTCTTCTTATCAAGAAAGCGACAATCAAAAATAACGGACTCAGTAAGATTAAGCCAAATAAACTGCCTAAAATATCAACCGTCCGTTTAAAAAATCTAAAGCGCATGGTTTGTGTTTTAGCAGCTGATGTAAAGATTTGCTTTTCTGTTTCTTGTGCAGTAATTGATTTCTGCTGCACTTCTCTCCCAACATCTACAAACTTTCCCTCCAATTTCAACACTCCTTTTATAATGGCACCTTAGGCCAATCTCCCAACAATATTTTTAGTATTATACAAAAAATAGATTTAACCTTTACCCAACAATCACTATTTACTTAAAACAATCCGAATTTTTTCTTTGTTACTTCTCTAAACTGTGGTATCTGTACATCATCACCATTTAAGATGTCTTTAGCCATTTGTTGCATCGCTTCAACATATTCTTTTCCCATATCTTTTGCAATCGCTCTATAAGCCTTTTCCATAAAAAAACCACGTCTATTTATGTTATGAGCATCAGAAGCCATCATATAAACCATATTATGAGACACCATTTGCTTGGCCGTTCGTTCAATTTCTTTGCCAAACACGCCCACATAACTTGGTGCTGTCAATTGTGTTAATACACCCATTTCTAAAAATGGAATGAGTCTATTTGGATCTTCAATAAACTTACTATTTCTTTCCGGATGAACAATAATCGGTATATGCCCTGTTTCTAGTAGTTCAAAAAATAACTGTTCTGCATATGCTGGGATATCATTTGTAGGAAATTCAATTAATAGATAGCGATTATCCAAATCAGCAAATAAAAGTTTATTTTCTCTTATTTGCTCCATGATATTGCCTGCAATTCGAACCTCTTGTCCTTCGAATAAGGAAAGAGGAATATTGCGCTGGTCTAATTCTTCTTGTAACACTGCAACACAGGAAATTACTTGACCTGCAGGATTATCATATTTTCCATTATTATGATGAGGTGTACATAAGATGTGAGTGATTCCTTGTTTTACAGCCATTCTAGCCATATCAAGAGCATCATCAATCGTTTTTGCCCCATCATCAATGCCAGGTAATATATGGCAATGCAAATCAATCATCGTATTTATCCTTCCTGCACGTTCTTATGAACCGTAATAATAGCCTTGATCAGTTACATTTTTTGAGCCGTTATAAACAACGCCTAAAATATTAGCATCTACAAGCTCTAACAGACTTTTGGCCTTTAATAAAGAATCTCTTTTTGAAACATTCTCACGAACGACTAAAATCGTACCGTCAGATTTTGATGAAACAATTTGAGCATCGGTCACAGCCACTACAGGAGGCATATCAAAGATGATCAAGTCATATTGCTGCTTTAACTCACGAATCAATTCTTCCATTCTTCTTGAATCTAATAATTCGGATGGATTAGGTGGTTTAGGACCACTCGTCATAAGAAATAAGTTATCCACACCAGATGATTGAACCACTTGATGCAAGACCACTTCTCGACTACCCAACAAGGTACTCAAGCCTCGAACATTATCTATAGAGAAGGTTTTTGAAACAGTTGGTTTGCGCATATCTGCATCGACTAATAAGACTCTTTTACCGGAATTAGCGAAGACGATCGCTAAATTGGCTGAAGTCGTTGATTTTCCTTCACTAGGGCCTGAAGAGGTAATAACTAATGTTTTTAAGGCTCTATCGACCATTGCATACTGAATATTCGTTCGAATCGTTCGATATTGCTCTGATATCGGAGACGATTTATCTGCTAGAGTGATTAGACTGACTGCTTTTGTTTTTTGTTTTTTTTGATTTCTGATTTTATTTGACATTCTATACTCCTTTAAACTCGCGGTCGGCTTCTGCGCGCCGGGGTAGAATTGTTTGAGTTGTTCTCTTCATTTTGGATAGTTCTTGCTTCTTCTTTAGCAAAGCTATTGGT
The DNA here is from genome assembly GCF_001730305.1 of Enterococcus termitis. GTDB lineage: Bacteria > Bacillota > Bacilli > Lactobacillales > Enterococcaceae > Enterococcus_L > Enterococcus_L termitis. The sequence goes on along the minus strand of NZ_MIJY01000045.1, from coordinate 212,414 downwards.
TTGGCTCGCTCCCATAGAAGAAGAGTTTCGGACAATTTTTGCATTCAATTCTTTAGCAGTCATATTCGGAACAACCCCTAAAATGGTAAAACCTAGTTCTTCTTCAACAAAGCTATCATCCTTGATCGTTTTATCGAACAATTCTAAAACAAAGGAAGCCATTACGCCTAGCAATATACCTAATGCCAGACCAATGATTAAGTTTATTTTGTCATTAGGAGAAACTGGCTTTAGATTTGCAGTTGCTTCCGATATAATCGTGATTTTATCAACATTCAACATATCTTTCGCTTGCTCTTGGAAAACCAGTGCAGTTTGATTTGCTATATTTTGTGCCACTAGTGGATCAGTCAATTTCGATACGATCGAAAACATTTGAGAATTTTGCGATTGATTGACCGATACGCTATCCTTAAGAGCTTCAACTGATAAATCATTTTGGTGTTGAGCTTTCATTCTTCGTTGGACTTCTGTCATTACTGTGTCACTTTTGATCAAATCTTTATATGTATTGATCATTTGAAGATTTCCATTAATATCGTTCACGTTAGTCGTTTCATTTTGTGGTAAGCGAACGATCAATTGTGCTTGTGAGCTATATTTAGGGGTGATAACAAAATAAGTTAATACGCCAGCAACACCTAACCCTAAAAACATACTGACAATAATTAGACCTATACGTTTCTTTAATACTCCGATGAGTTCTTGTAAACTAATTGTTTCTTCCATTTTTTCCTCCATTACTGCTGCTACTCTAATAATTATAGTTTTAAGATGTATCAAACACAAGACCATTTACCCAATATAGTGCTATCAACTTTTTAGATATTTTTCCAAATAATTGATAATTTATTTAAAAACAATCTTGAATATTGTATTATTATTTAAGATTTCTATATTAGACTGGTTCTTCTGCTGTTGCTTCTTCTCCAAGTGCCTGAGTATTTAGCAGTTCTTCAATTACGTCTAATTGGTCAGACAACTCTTTTCTAAGCTGTTCGTTTTTCACCTGAGGAAGCTGCTCTACTCTATAAATCAAATTCTCAACAGTGGCTTCACTCGTTAAGCTATCACCAGCAAGCATTTTATTGATCCCTTGTTTAATTTCAGTGTATAATTTGACCTGAGCATCCATCTCAGTTATATATGCTGTCATCGCACTTCCCCATGATCCGCCTTTTTTCAATACGTCATTTTGGATTTTAAGTAACTTGTCGGCACTTGCCTCTTTATTTATCACAGCTGTTTCACTGGACACTTCCCAAGTCTGAGGAGCTTGTAAAAGCATCTTGGTCAACTGATTTTGAATCATATACTTCTCTTTTATATCCGTTATCTTAAAAACTAGTTCTTCTTTCTCCTTTGATACTTCTGAGATATCTACTGAAAACTGCGCGGCTTCTAACCCAAAATCTGAGGCTTCTATTTTTAACTGGTTGATTTTACTTTCCAGTTGTTTGATTTGGTCTTCTTCGATCTGACTAATCAAAAATTCCTCTGTTTCATCTTTGTAAAAACCGCTAACCTGAACATTAAGTTGTTGAATTTTTGCCGTTTCACTTTTTAATGTTGCTTCAGCATATTCGATTTTCCGTTGCTCCTCTTCTTTGGCATTAAAATTCATCCCATAAAGACAGACAAAGAGGGCACCGGCAACAACAACTAAAAAACCAACCAATTTAACAATATTCATATTTACCCAACTAAATTTATTCACTCTGACACTCCTTTAAGTCTCCCAAAACTATCTGCTACTTCAACTATTGCGTGCTCTCCCTAGCAACTCTAAGTCAATTTGATCGTTTCCAGAAAGGCGAGATAATCTGCTTGCTCTGTCGTCTCATCGATTATTAAATTGTCAAAATGTCCATCTGTAAAATCAACCAATTCTCCTGATAAGACATGTGTTACGCTGGCGTTACCGATCAACTCCATCCAATATCCTTCAGCATCGTCTTCATGAACCACTGTTTTTACCAAACCGCCAACGTTTCTGACTGTAATGGTTTTACCAAACTCTCCATTGTTCAATAGTACATACATTAAACTACTTGCACACATAGCTGTTCCACACGCACTGGTAAAACCAACCCCACGTTCATACGTGCGAACAAATAACTGATTATCCGCTAAGATCTCTACAAAACTAACATTGATCCCATCAGGAAACATCGGATTATCTCCATTGACATAGGTGGCAATTCGTTCAAATTCTTGACTATCAAGCATTTGATGCTCTACAAAAGCAATTAAATGCGGATTAGGCACTGCAACAACTGAAAATTTTAGCGTATCAGATAATTCCGGAATAGATTCGTCGATGATTCGATTTCTATTAGTCACCATCGGAATGGCTTCTGCTTCAAAACGAACTGGCGAAATCTCTACTTGGTATGCTGCTACTCCTTCAGCAAACGCTCCTGCCCGTCGTACTTTAAGATCGGCAAACATCGTTTCGACTGTAAAAAATTGTTTGTCGTATTTCTCTGACAAATATCTGGCAACAGTCCGCAATCCGTTTCCACACATACTCGCTTCACTACCGTCTGAATTGATGACACGCATCTTAGCTATTGAATCTCCCTGTCTGTTTTCTTCAATGAGCAGTAATCCATCTGCTCCGCCAAGTAAGCCTGCTTCTCTATCACACAAACGAATACGTAGATCATCGAGCTCTTTTTCTGTAAAAGGGCGCTCTAATTGCAATTGATCAATTAAGAAAAAATCATTTTCTGAGCCATGAACTTTTTGTATGTTTAGATTCATTATAGGTAAGCTCCCTCAATTTTCGTTTTTATACTATTAAGTATGCCACAAATAAAAAGAGGAAAACAGTGTATTTTACTGTTTTCCTCTAAAAAAATAAATTTTCTATTTTATGGGGTTATTTTGCTGCTGCAAAACGTTTGTTTACTTCATCCCAATTAACAACATTCCAAAATGCATCAATGTATTCTGGACGTACGTTTTTGTAGTTTAAATAATATGCATGTTCCCAAACATCTAAGCCTAAGACTGGTGTTTTACCTTCCATTAATGGAGAATCTTGGTTAGCAGTTGATGTTACTTCTAATTTGCCATTGTTTAAGACTAACCATGCCCAACCAGAACCGAAGCGTCCAGTTGCTGCTGTTTTAAATTCTTCTTTTAATTTATCAAAACTGCCAAATGCATCATCGATGGCTGCTTTGATATCACCTGTTGGCTCGCCGCCAGCATTCGGTGCCATAATTTCCCAGAAGAATGAGTGATTGGCATGTCCGCCACCGTTATTACGTACAGCTGTACGAATATCTTCAGGAATCGCATCCATATCAGCAATCAATTCTTCTACTGATTTTGAACCAAGTTCAGGATGTTTTTCAATTGCAGCATTTAAGTTTGTCACATACGTGTTATGGTGTTTGTCATGGTGTAAGTGCATTGTCTCTACATCGATGTATGGTTCCAATGCATCATAAGCATAAGGTAAATCTGGTAAAGTGTAAGTCATAAAAAATCCCTCCATTAAGTAAGTATAAATTTTCATACATTTATAGCATAACAGATTTTATGGTAACCTTCAAAGTAATTGCTTACAAAAATGGTTCTTAACTTGTTTTTACTCAATATCTCCTTTACAATGACGATTGTACTTAAATTCTAGTTAGGAGAAAACCTATGAATACATTTACACTGTTTAAACACGCTATTTTTCAATTTTCTGAACTTTATCAGGCAAAAAAGATGTCCTTTGGCAAAGTCATTTTATATGTGATTTTTTTGAGTGTTATCCTCGCTTTACCGATTACTAAACAAGTCTTTTCTATTGTTCAAGATATTAAGAGTGATGGTCAAAAAATTGCAGAAAAGTTACCTGATTTCAAGATCAATGATGGAAAATTGGAAACTGCTGCAGATACGGAAGGTTTTATTTATCAAACAAACTCAATCATTTTCACCTTTGATCCAGAAGGAAAGCGTTCGCTTACTGATATCGAAGCTGATTCTGTAGGAGATGCCGTCAGTGTTGGCTTTTTAGATGACGAATTTGTGGTCGTTTTACCAAGCTCTGGGACTGCTGATGCGTTATTCGGAACCAGTCAATTTGAATTTCCATACAATAAAGGGACTCTTGACGGATTAAGTAGTCAAGAACTTAAACGAACACTGGATGAATCAAACGTGCCGTTTTGGCTTAAAGCAGTTGTCTTCCTAGTCACGCTCTACCCTGCTTTTATCAATTTAATCATCAATCTATTGTTAATCACAGTCGGCGCCAATCTTTACAGCAAAGTACGTTTATACAAATTGCGCTTCATGGATTGCTTAAAAATCGTTGTTTATTCTGCAACACTACCTGTAATCATCAGTAGCTTTCTGCAATTTTTTAGTCGGCCTTTTGATGATAGTTTCTTGATTATTTTTGTTACCTTACTGATCTTTTTCTTTGCGACTCGAAATGAGCAGCGGCAAGAACCACCTGTGATTTAAGCTTTATAAAAAAACGTTGTCGTAAATCTTAAACTTTTCTTACATTCTCAGATTTATCATTATGTGTTAAGATAGACGTTGAATTATACTTATTGAGGATTCAAAGATAAAAAAACCGTAATGCAAATAAGGAGAGAATAGATTATGGGAGAATTGACCCATCGTAAGAATACGCGCCAAGTAAAAATTGGAGATTTAACGATTGGCGGAAGCGATGAATTATTTATTCAAAGTATGTGTACAACAAAAACGCACGATGTTGAAGCAACTGTTGATCAAATCAAGCGTTTAGAAGAAGCAGGCTGTCAGATCGTACGTGTAGCAGTTCCAGATGAAGCAGCCGCAGATGCTTTAGGTGCTATCAAAAGCCAAATTTCAATTCCTTTAGTTGCTGATATTCACTTTGACTATCGTTTAGCACTAAAAGCCATTGAACAAGGGGTTGATAAAATTCGGATCAATCCAGGAAATATTGGTAGAAAAGATCGTGTAGAAAAAGTGGTCACTGCTTGTAAAGCCAAAGGAATACCTATCAGAATCGGTGTAAACGCTGGTTCCTTAGAAAAGAAATTCTTACAGCAATATGGCTACCCGACTGCAGAAGCGATGGTCGCTAGCGCTGTAGAACACATCAAGATTTTGGAAGATTTGGAGTTCTACGATATCATCGTTTCACTGAAAGCAAGTGATGTTAATTTAGCGATCGAAGCCTATACATTAGCGGCTCAAACGTTTGATTATCCTTTACACTTAGGAATCACTGAAGCTGGAACGAAGTTTTCAGGCGGAATGAAATCTGCAGCGGGTCTCGGTGCACTGCTTTCTCGTGGAATCGGAAATACTTGTCGAGTATCCTTATCAGCAGATCCTGTAGAAGAAATCAAAGTAGCAAAAGAAGTCCTAAAAGCATTTGGCTTAGCGAGTAATGCTGCGACCTTAATTTCTTGTCCCACATGCGGACGTATCGAAATCGATTTGATCCCTATTGCAAACGAGATCGAAGAATACATCGAAAAAATTAAAGCACCAATCAAAGTAGCTGTATTAGGCTGTGCTGTTAATGGACCTGGTGAAGCCAGAGAAGCCGATATTGGCATCGCTGGAGGAAACGGTAAAGGAATGCTTTTCAAAAAGGGCAAAATCATCCGCACTGTACCAGAAGAAATTATGGTTGAAGAACTAAAAAAAGAAGTAGATCTTCTTGCAGAAGCTTATGCTCGCGGAGAAGAAATATAATACAGACATTGATTATTCCAAAAAGATTGAATGTTCCATAGTTCAATCTTTTTTGGTTTGTCCTCTTTTTTTGTTACAATGAAGTTTGCAAGGGGGAATCAAAATGAGCCAACCAATTATCTATCTTCACGAACCAATGAAAGAAGAACAAGTAGAAGCTATCCGGAAAACTGCTGTCGATTATATTATCGTTGATGCAAGCAGAGACACCGCTCAGATAAATGAAGAAGCGATTGAAATCATGCTGGGCTGGGATAAAGAGCTAGGGCAGCGCTTGTTAAACTCTGAATCCAGCCGTTTGAAATGGGTGCAGTCTATCTCAGCGGGTGTCGATTCATATGATTTGAATCGCTTCTCTGAAAAGGGCATCTTATTATCTAACGCAAGCGGTATACACAGTATCTCTATTTCGGAACATGTTCTAGGTGTTTTATTGGCAGCATTTCGCGGTATTCAGACGAGTATCAATAATCAAACAACTAACATCTGGACAAGAGAAAATATTTCTTACAAACAATTATCCATGCAAAAAATGTTGATCGTCGGTACAGGCCATATTGGTCAGCAACTTGCTGCATTTGCTCAAGGGCTAGATATTCAAACTTATGGTATCAATACATCTGGTCACGTCACTAAAGGATTTATCGAGTGTTATTCGCAAAAAAACATGCAGCGCATCATTAAAGAAATGGATATTGTCGTAAATATTCTTCCCTTAACAGATGAAACATATCAACTGTATGATGAGACTATGTTTAAAGCAATGAAACCGGGGGCCGTCTTCGTGAATGTCGGTCGTGGTCCATCCGTTAATACAAACGATCTTATTACAGCTTTGAATGATGGCCAAGTGAGTTTTGCTGCGCTGGATGTTTTTGAGGAAGAGCCACTGCCTAAAGAAAGTCCTCTATGGAACATGGACAATGTCTTGATTACTCCGCATATTTCTGGTTTGACTCCTGGCTTTAAGGCAAAGCTGTTAGCTATATTTACTCAAAACCTTACTCAATTTCTAAAAGATGGTACATTAGCCAAAAATCAAATCATGCTGCAGCATGGCTATTGATTAAAAAAATATCAATGAAAAAAAAACGGCTGGCGCTGAAAGTGTAAACAATCAGAGCGAGTCGTTTTTAGAATTAATTTAGTTAATTTTTCTGATCTTGTTCTGTTTCCTTCACAAGATAAATCGGGCGTTTTTTTGTTTCTAAAAAGATTTTTCCAATATATTTACCAATGATTCCCAGACAAAGAAGCTGTAATCCGCCTACAAATAGAATAATACAAACCATGGACGGCCAACCACTAGTAGGATCACCAATAATGATCGTTCTAAAGAAAATGATAAGCATAGAAATCACGGAGCCCACACATGAGAGTGCTCCAACATAGGAAGCCAGATTCAACGGCACTTCAGAGAAGTTGACGATCCCATCGATCGAATAACTTAACAAGCTCCAAAAAGACCAGGAAGTAGATCCAGCTACACGTTCACGATTCTCGTAAGACAGATATTCAGTATTGAAACCAACCCAGCTGAAAATCCCTTTTGAAAAACGGTTGTATTCTGTCAGCTCTAAAATCCCATCAACCATCTGCCTTGTCATTAAACGGAAATCTCTTGCGCCATCGACCATTTCTGTTTCACCAATTTTATTGACTAAGCGATAAAACATTCTCGCGAAAAAGCTGCGAATCGGCGGCTCTCCTTCACGATCACCACGCCTTGTACCAATACAATCCAGCTCTTTGTTTGCTTCCAGCATTTGTATCATTTTAGGCAGCAATTCAGGTGGATCTTGTAAATCAACGTCCATCACAGTGACAAGACTGCCGCGCGCTTCTTTAAGACCTGCATATAAACCAGCTTCTTTTCCGAAATTTCTAGAAAAAGAAAGATAACGGACTTTATCCGGATGTGCTTTATATAGATTTCTCAATGCTTCCAACGTTCCATCTTTTGAACCATCATTGATAAATATGTATTCAATGTTATATTCAATTTGTGCACTTACTTTTTCCACTTCTTCAAAAAATAATGGAATTGAATCCTCTTCGTTGTAACAAGGAACAATAATCGACAACATAAAATTTCCTCCAAAAACTATTCTTTTTTGATTATAACACACATCTAACTATGAGTTACAAAAAAATAGACATAGGTTAATTATTCACTTTTTGAACAACTATTTATAAAAAATAACTCTTATATTAAAAAACCTTCCATTTTAAAAGTAATATTTCAGAAATAAATAACGAATTTTCTTTAATTATAATAAGAAAAAACTTTAAATATAAGCCTTATAACATGAGGCTTAATACCATTACAAGGAAATGAAATATTTTTTAATTAATCATTACAATTTCATTTCTATATTATTATATAATTGAATTTTTATCAAAAAGTAGGTATGATGTTTATATATACTAGTTTTTAAATAAAATAATTTCAATTTGTGAATGTTCTATCAATTTATATAGTAGGGAGACTAAATATGTTAGAAGACATTTTATTAGATGATAATGCACAACGAAAGCTCATCGTTTTTAATCAATTGTTAGCAACCGCTAACGGTACTTATAGTGTTCATTACTTTGAACAGGTTACTGATTTTTCCTATGCACGTCTAAATTCAATTTTTGCTGATATTCATGAGGATCTTTTAGAAAAGCAAGACGTTGAATTATTAAATAAGCAAGGAAAAGTTCAGGTCGATGTGTCGATTTTACGAGATATCCCTTACCATCAATTTCTATTTCGAAAGAGTTTATCCTATCAATTTTTATTAGCAACGATTTTAGAACGTAACTATACGATCGATAATTTTTGTAAAGATCATTTTATAAGTAGAGCGTCAATTATTAGAAAACTCCAGCCCTTGATCGGTTATTTAAAGAGTTTTGATGTCCAATTAAATTGCTCACAATTGCAGTTAAGTGGAGAAGAAAATTTGATTCGCATCGTGTACTTAAATCTCTTTTGGCTTGCTTCGTATGGAGAAGATTTATTCATTGCGTTAGGTGAATCAAAGAGAGGAATGGACTTATTTGCACCTGAGGATCAACAATGGATGACATATACAGAGCCGCGCGAATGGTATTTACTAAAAACTATTTCTAAGTTACGAATTAAGAAAAAACATTACATAATAGAACCACCTTTCCAAGGATTGGTTTTTCCAGAAGTAAATAGCTCATTTGTTAATGAGTTAAAACAACTGAATACACCTGCTCACTACATAGAAAGAGAAAAAACATTTTTATCATTTATGATGTTTTATTGGAGTATTTATTTTTACGCAGATGATCCTAGAATTCGTTATGTACAGGAATATATGGTTAGCGAACAACAACCCTTTGGCAACTTGATCGAGCGGTTTGAGGCTTTCTACCTTCCGTTATTCTCAGAAAAAAAACTTTCACCTAATGAAAAAGACCTACTGAATATCAATATTTTTAATACTTGCCTCAATCATTCTGTTGTGAAAGGCTCTTTACCATTAGCTATCAATTTTATGGAAGAGTTTATCAAAGATCAACAACCTGTATTTGTTCATCTTTCAAAAAAAGTCAGAGGCTTTTTAGAAAATCTTATATTGGAACCAGAATTTTCTTGGATCAAAAATAATTTGGATGATTTAGTCTATATTTGCTCTTTTTATCTGTTTCCTTTCTATGAAAGAAGCAATAAAAAGTATCGTTTAAAGGTAGGCATTATTTTGTCTCCCAATGCGATTTTTCTGCAATCACTGTTTGATTTTCTTGATAAAGTATCGTTTATCTCTGTTTCGTTTGTCACTTCGACATCGGAAGATAATTTTGACTTTTACATAGCAACCTCAAAACTTCTGTTACCCGAAAAAGTTAGTCAGGAAGAGAATTACCAAATCATTCCGCTAACTCCTGCGTTGGACTATCAAGTGTCTATTATTGATACTCTACATAAAAAGTTTACAGAAAAGTTGTCTATGTTTGTTGCTTGATTAGCTGTTAATGTTAACAAAAAAGAATCTAGCGTTAAATACGTTTGCTCACCTCACTTACTATAAAAAGAGAGCGTAAAGCCATTAAGGACTTTACGCTCTTTTGTTAGTATTTTCCCTGAATAAGCAACCACTATAACATTCGAACAGTTATTTTGCAAAAGCTTAAGTTCCTGTTTTGGTCTTTTAAACTATTGCTGTAAATCCTCTTCATTCTTAGTGAATACATATTTAGGTTCATCTTTTTTGGTATCATAATCTACTAACAGATCATAGCCTTTGAAAAACCAGTCATCCGTTTCTTCAATAAAATAAGTGATATCATCGATCACTTCTTTGACCATTGGTTGGTCGGGTGCTTCAACAGACATCGCAATCGAAAAACCATCATGGACATCTGTTTTTCCATAGATTTTACCAAAAAAACGGATGCCATTGTCTGGAGTGACGCCTACTTCATCTTTAAACCATTGCTGTGCTTCTGGTGTAATTGTTAATTTCATTTTTCTGTCTCCTCCTTGCCCTCACTTGTCATTTTAGCACAAAGTTACAGCTTCATAGAATAAAGTGCTTGGTCTTATTGATTCATCTTGTCATCAAGTAAATCAACGTCTGCAGTTTCTCCAACCACTAATAGATTGTCATTTTCTCGAACGATCTCTTCCGCTGCTGGCGACGCAATGACTTCTGATTTAGAGCGTCGAATTGCTACTACAGTCAACCCAAAGCGCTGACGGAAATTCAAATCGCCTAAGGTTTTCCCATAAAATTTAGGATTCGACACTCGAACTTCTGCTAAAGAGACTTCATTGGACAATTCAATGTAGTCTAAAATATTTCTAGATACTAATTTATGCGCCACTCTGATCCCCATATCACGCTCTGGATGGACAACTAAATCTGCACCAATTTTATCCAAAACCCTTGCATGATACTCATTGACTGCCTTTGCTAAAACATTGGGTACACCCATTTCTTTGACCATCAAAGTGACTAAAATACTTGCTTGGATATCTTCTCCAATCGCTACGACTACATGATCAAAGTTGCGGATTCCTAAAGAACGTAACGTTGTTTCATCTTGAGCGTTTGCGACTACAGCATGTGTGGCGATATTCATATATTCATTTACGCGATCTTCATTGCTATCAATGGCTAAAACTTCCTGACCGGATTCAATCAAGGTTTGACAAATACTTCCACCGAATCTTCCAAGCCCGATAATTGCAAAATTTTGCTTCATGTTTATTTCTCCTAGTTCTAAATTTAGTTTAAGTATATCAAACCCATAGACAATTGAACAGGAACAGCGATCAATCTTCTATGACTATTTTTCTACAAAAAAAGTGAATACAGCAACCTCAAAAAAGGGTACTTTATCCACGTTCCATTGAAATTAGTCTGAATGTTTTTATTTTGCTAATCCATGCTGAAAAGCGTAGATTGCAGCTTGTGTACGATCCTCAACATCTAATTTAGCTAAAATGTTTGAGACATGTGTTTTTACAGTTTTTAAGGTAATAAACAATTCATCTGCTATTTCCTGATTACTACGTCCTTTAGCAATCAACATCAAGATTTCATGCTCACGATTCGTTAAATCTTCATGCAAAACAGGCTCTTGTTTTTTCGTCAAACGTTCCATCATTTTAGTGGTCACTTCTGGTTCTAATACACGTTCGCCTCTAAAAATCGCTCGAATGGCATCAGCTATTTCATGCGCAGTTGACGTTTTTAGTAAATAGCCCGCTGCTCCTGCCTCGATGGCTGGATAAACTTTTTCATCATCAATAAAGCTCGTTACGATAATGATTCGAGCCTCCGGCCAATCTTTTAAGATCGCTTTTGTCGACTCAATACCATCCATCTCATCCATGACCAAATCCATCAAAATAACATCTGGTCTTAGCTCCAACGCTTTTTCATAGCCAATTCGGCCATTCTCAGCTTCTCCAACAACTTCAATATCTTCTTGAATCGATAAATAAGAGGAGACACCTAGTCGTACCATTTCGTGGTCATCCACTAACATTACTTTGATCACTTTTTTTCCTCCTTCGTTTAAACACATAATAGGCTCGTTTAGCCTTGACTGGAGAATAAGAAATGATGCAGGAGGTAAAAACACCTCACTCATCATTTATCTTTTTTCCGAAGAGTTAGCCTGTGCAGCTGACTAAATCACAGGTACTTTGATCTCTACACTGGTTCCCTGTCCTTTAAAACTAATGATTTTTACCGTACCGCCCATACCAGCTACGCGTTCACGGATATTTTTCAAGCCATAACTGCCTGCTTTGTTTTCATTTTCAGCCATATCAAACCCAACACCATCATCAACTAGACGTAAAAGAACATTTTTATCCACTTGATGCAGATATACTTCAAGCTCTTTGGCTTTTGCATGACGAAGTGTATTGGACAATAGCTCTTGAACGATTCTGAAAAGATGGTCCTCAATACTGCTATTCAGATGAACATCTTCAACATCCCAAGTCAATTCGATTTTGATTTTGGTCTGTAGTTCTTTTAATAATTGCTCGATTCCTTTACGTAAGCTTTTGCCTTCCAAGCTTACTGGACGCAAGTGAAGCAGTAAAGCCCGCATTTCAGATTGAGAAGCATTGATGATATCCGTCACTGTTACTAATTGTTTACGGAACATTTCTGGTGTTTCGCTTCTTTGCGCTTGCTCATTCAATGCTGACATCATCATCATTGCGGCAAACAACTGCTGACTCACTGAATCATGTAATTCTCTAGCTAAACGATGACGCTCTTCTTCCAAAATTTCTTCTTTGGTTTCGCCATCGACCATCTGCGGCTGACTATTCAATAATTGCAGTTCTTTTGACATCTCTATCAATTTTTTTCTGATTTTTAAAATATCAAGATCAACTTCATCAATGTACTGATCATTATTGGCATGAGGAACAGGCTTTTCAATCACTGGATTTTCGTAGCTGCCTCTTGCTAATAGACGAAGCTTTTCTTCAATTCTACCATATTGAGCTTTCTGAACAATAGAAACGAGTAAAAAAGTCGATAAACCGACTAATAACGAAATCAAAAGCATGTGGAAAATCAAAGGAATGTAAAATACTTTCCTTTGAATTAATTCCAACATCCAATTTTTTTGTTTGATTGAGTAAAAATAGGAGAACAGTGTAAGTAGTACGACAATAAAGGTACTAAACGCAGCATATAGCGAAAGCATCTGTCGAGACATCCTACCGATCATACACGAATCACCTCAACATCCCCAACTAAGGTATTTGTGATGATTTTCAAACGACGGTTATTTGAATCAAAATCATTGCTATAGACTTTTAGCGATTCATTTTTCAAATGATATTTTTCTTCTTCAAAGCTAACGTTACCATAGAAAGTCGAGTGTTCCAATGTTACTGCAACACCTAACGGAACCAAAATTCTCGTTCTACCAAAGCCTTTGCGGATAATAATGATACTGTCATCTTTAGGAAGTAGCGTGTTCCCTAAATCAACGATCGTGTCTCCGGAAAGAATATCTATATTGATATCATCCCATTCGTAAACGTTGCTGCCGATACGCTCATTGGCAAACCAAGGACGTTTGAACCGACGACCGCTTTTCGGCTCGATATTTGTTGTCTCTACCATGATCATCTGTTTCTTACGCCAAGGTGCTCGTTGAGTAATATCCACTCCTGCAACCTCTACGCCTTTCAACCCAATGAATACAACCGCTATCACCAACATCAGCCAAAATGCCGGGCTATTCATCACACCGATCAAAATCAAAATGATTCCTAAGACTAGTTGAAAATTATTGAAATTACTACGATGAACTTTTTTCATTGCATAAACAACACTCAAAATACCCAAAACCATCAATACTGCCAATCCCGGGTTATGTATAATTTGCCATAAAGCTAATATGAACAATAATGATTCAACTACGATAAAAAAGCGCCAAGGATTATTCATGATGATCCCCCCTTCTGTTGTATCTAGTATAGCTTAATACCCGTATTAATGTTAGTTGCTAAAGCCTTATTTGGCTATAGGACTTTAGCCCTAATTTTCGAACAAAACGAGGATGGGACGCAATGTCCTATCCTCGCAGCATGATCAAAATTAGTTCACTTTAATGATTTTTACCTGCATATCTCCACCAGGAGTAGCAATAGCCACTTGATCCTCTAAACGTTTACCGATCAACGCTTGAGCAATCGGCGAATCATTAGAAATTTTACCTGAAAAAGGATCTGCCTCCGCACTTCCCACGATAGTGTATTCTTCTTCTTCACCATCTGGTAATTCAATAAACGTCACTGTTTTTCCGATAGAAACTTCATCTGAATCTACACCATCATTATCAATGATCTGTGCAAAACGAATCATATTTTCTAAGGTCGTGATTCGACCTTCTACGAAAGCTTGTTCATCTTTTGCTGATTCATATTCTGAGTTTTCAGATAGATCACCAAAACTTCTTGCAATCTTTATACGTTCAACAATTTCTTTTCGTTTAACTGTTTTTAATTCTTCTAGTTCTTGTTCTAATTTTTCTTTTCCTTCAAGTGTCATAGGAAATACTTTTTCTGCCATGTTAATTTCTCCTTCTTAACGTACTACTATGTTTTTTTTATTCATTTTTTCGATATTCTGTATTCAATCCACAAAAGAGTACCACGCTTTAAGCAAATTGTAAATAATATTCCCTTATTTTTTTATAGAGAATTTACTCAATTTTACAGGTATTTTGTGTCATTTTACAGGAAAGCGAAACGAGCCCCGCCTATGGTATAGGTTGGCTCGTAACTAAGATACGTCATTTTATACATTATTCACTTTTTTCAGTTTCTGTGTTGTTTACATATTTTTCTACGTACTCTTGATGCTGTTCATATGTCTCAGCAAAATAGACATTGCCGGTTGAAATATCAGCAACAAAGTACAGGTAATTGTTATCTGTTGGATTCAAGACTGCATTGATTGCCTGTTCACTAGGACTGTCCAGAGGTCCTGGTCCATACCCAGTATTCTTATATAGATTGTATGGTGAATCTACTTCTAAATCTTGGTAGGTCACTAATTCTTTATGCTCACCTAAAGCGTATAGAATAGAAATATCTGACTGCAACGGCATGTTCGCTGAGATTCTATTAAAGAAAACTTGGGCAATCTTTTTGCGATCTTCTTCTTTTACACCTTCTTTTTCGACTAAAGAGGCTAAGGTCAAGACTTGTTGAATCGTCATCCCTTTTGCATGAGCCATTGGAATAAATGGTTCGATCACACTGCTGGTTTTAGCAATCATTTGTTCGACAAAATCTTCTATTTTAGCATCTTTATAGTAATCATAAGTTGCTGGGAACAAGTACCCCTCTAAGCGGTAACGGACACCTTCTGCTTCACCCGCACTGCCTAGTAGCTCTGGATATTTTTGATTCATTGTATCAAAAAATTCTTGATTTTTCATCAATTCAATAAACTGATCTTTTTTGAAATTTGTATTTTTTTCGATCGCGTCGCCGATTTTATCAATATCAAAGCCTTCTGGAATCGTTACTTTACCATCGGCAAGCTGAGTCGGTTCTGCTGTTCCACCTTCTCTTAACAGTGCACCAATTTCATCTAGTGTCATATCTGGTGACATTTGATAATAACCTGCTTGAAAATCCGTTAGGTTTTTGAATTTTGCATAGTAGTTGAAAACCAATCCGCTTTTAATCACTTTGCTTTCTTCTAAAATATTTGAGATTCTCTTGTTTGATGAATCTTCAGGAATATGCACTTGGACAAGTTTTGAATCTTTTTTATTTAAAGGTTCTAAGCCGTCTGTGACATATTTATAGAAAGTAAAACCGAAAATTGCAATCACAAGCAGCAATACAGAAGCCACAATCAATACAATCCGGCCGACGATTCGATCTTCTTTTTTTCTAGTTCTTTTTTTAGTCTTATCCCCATCTTTTTGAGGCGTTACTGAATCTTCAGTCTCTGACTGTTCCACCTTTTTTGCCTGATGCTCTGAGCTTCTTGAACCTACCGTTTCGTTTTCAAGCGCGACTTTAGGTTCTTCTGTTGGTCTTTGGTACTCGGTATGTTCAGTTTTATGATATTCTGCTTCAGTATGCTGTGGTCCATTTTGAGCGTTAGGGTCAAAGGAAGCTGAATCATCATTACCGATCTCTTCTCCGCGCAAAGAACGTAGAACTTGATCTTTAAATGAAGAGCTGGAATGATCTTGATTATTTTGGTTATCTTCTGCCAAAACAAATCCTCCTTACTTTCTATGTATCTTCTTTAACTTTAACCATTATACATGAAAGCTTTTTAAATTTAAACTTTTTTAGAGAAAAGTCACCAACTTGTAAGATTTTCTTCAATTTTCCCCTTTAAAAAACAAGACTAAGACACAACTCGTCAAGTTGCCCCTTAGCCTCTTTAAACACTGATACACACATCATTTGTTTATTTAAATCAACTATTATTCAGCGCTGAGTGCTGCCATAGTAATGTAATTATATGGTTGATTAAAATGCGGTAAGAAAAAGATATCTAATAATTTTAATTTATCGATTGTTACTTTTTCTTCGATTGCAAGTGAGAACATATGAATCCCCATTGAGATATCTTCATAAGAAGCCATTTGTGCGCCCACGATTCTACGAGATTCTTCTTCATAAACGATTCTGATTTTTACTGAGTTATTCTCTTTCATGAAACCAGGTTTTTGTAAGTCTTCAAATTCAGTATGTTTGACCTTTAGACCTAATTTTTCAGATTCTTGTACAGTCAATCCTGTTGAAACCATATGATACCCAAAAATAGAAATCCCATTAGAGCCTTGCACACCAATCGATTCCAACGGCGTACCGCCAACATTATGAGCGGCTACAATTCCTGAACGAACCGCGTTTGTTGCTAGTGCGATATAGGTTGTTTGCTGCACAGCATTCGAGAAGATCGTTGAACAATCACCTACAGCATAAACATCAGGATCACTTGTTTGTTGATGAAGGTCAACTAGATAAGCACCGTTTGCAAATAATTCCAGATGGTCTTTTCCTAAACCATTATTTGGTCTAAATCCGATTGCATTGATTACTAAATCCACCGCGTATTCGCCTTTATCAGTGACAAGTGTTTCAACTTTTTCGCTGCCTTTGTATTCTTTCGCAAGTTCGTTATAGTGAAGCTCGATTCCATTTTCTGCCAATACGTTATCCATGTCATCAGTAAACCATTTGTCGTAGTAATTCGGCAAACATCTTTCAGCTGCATCAAATAAAAGAACATTTTTTCCACGACGTTTCGCAGCTTCAGCAATTTCCACACCGATATAACCAGCACCGATGACTGCAACAGTTTTTACTTCAGCCTTTGCCATTGCCGCATCAACAGTCTGTCCATCTTGAAATAGTTTTAAGAATTCAACATTTTTTAACTCTCGGCCAGGTATTTCTGGATTGATCGGAGCTGATCCTGTCGCCAAAATTAATTTGTCATAGGTTTCTGTGATTTCAGTTCCATCATGCTTTTTGCAATAAACAACTTTTTGGGCAAAGTCGATTCGCTCAACGGTTGTTTCCATATAAATTTTAGCGCCTTTTGCTTCAAACGCTTCTTTATTCGTATAAAAAAGATTTTCATAAGATTCAATTTGGCGACCTACCCATAGCGCAGTTCCGCAACCAAGGTAACTTAAATTCGTATTTCGATCGATCATAACAACTTCTTGATCTTTATACGTATCCAACAACGTGTTTGCTGCAGCGATTCCTGCATGATTGGCACCGACAATAACTGTTTTTATTTTGCTCATAAGACTCTCCTTTAATGTGATTTATTGAACTTAATTATAACCGAAGAAAAGGCTTTCTTTTATCAATTTCTCCGAATTTGATTAAAAAATTTGAGAATTTCTCTTTTTTCTACTAAATCAAAGGATATGCGATTGGTTTTATAGGAAAAGACAGATATACTATTGTTAAAGGCTTCGTTTACATTTAAATAGATAAAAAGTGCTGTACAATCGTTATGATCATCTAGATAAAAAAATTATTTTGGAGGTATTTCATGGAAAAAAGTCAAAATTACTGGATTGAGCAACTTGGACTGGAGCCTCACCCAGAAGGCGGTTATTTTAAGCAACTATTGTGTTCAGAAGAAATCATTCAGACAGCTCCGAATGAAAAAAGACCTTATTATACAAGCATTCATTTTTTGTTGACAGATGAAAGCCCCTCACACTTTCATCGGTTGAAATCAGATGAGGTTTGGTATTATCACACTGGCTCTTCTTTGTGTGTTCATTTGCTTCATCCGAATGGTCATTATGAAACCATTCGTTTAGGAAATGATATCGAGAGAGGAGAAGTATTACAGGCAGTTGTTCCAAAAAATACGATTTTTGGGTCAACAGTTGATAAGGCGAATGACTTTGCTTTGGTCAGCTGTATGGTTTCGCCGGGATTTGATTATCAAGATTTCGAATTATTCACTAAAGAACAGCTATACTCAGCTTATCCTGCTCATAGAGACATTATCGATCGTCTCGCTTATGATCGATTACCTGATCAATAAAATAGTGACTAAGCTAACACCCTACCTTAGTCACTTGAAACCTGAAGAAAGTGCGAAACAAAACGAAAAATCAGTTTTGTTTCGCACTCTAAAACGTAATAGACGGTAGCCAAGAGTCGATTGCGTCCTTTTTCTATTCTTCTAAAATAATTGTTGCTATTTCTGCTGGTGTCTTAGCGAGATAATCAGCGTCAGCCGTTTCTAATTCGGCTTGATCACCGAAGCCGTACAACACACCAATACTGGCTAGATGATTCTCTTTTGCACCGAGAATATCATGACTGCGATCACCGATCATCACTACTTCTTTCAACTCAACTATATTTGCAGAGGTCAATGCATAACGGATGACATCGCTTTTTTTAGAGCGTTTGCTATCAAGACTAGCTCCATAGATTCCAGTAAAATAACCGCTTAAATCAAAATGATCCAAAATTTGCTTTGCATAGACTTCTGGTTTAGACGTAGCGATATACATGTGACAACCTGCGTTTTTTAATGTGGTCAACAGCTCTACAATCCCCGCATAGATATGATTTTCATACATTCCTTTAAGCTGGTAGTTTTCTCGGTAATAGTTGACTGCCTGCTCCACAGAACCTTCATCCAGTTGATAAAAGGTTCTGAAAGAATCATTTAATGGCGGTCCGATAAACGAATATAATTTCTTTTTGTCTGTGATAGGTAAATTCATTTTTTTCAACGCATAGCTGACAGAATTTATGATTCCTTCACCTGAGTCTGTAATTGTCCCGTCTAAATCAAATAAAATCGTTTTATAGTGCATAAAAAGTCTCACTTTCTCTAGCGTTCAGTCACATCTCCTGTATTGATTACAGGCTGTGTCCCTTTATCAGTAATGATCGATACTAGCAAATTATTGATCAATTGAACTTTACGATCATCTGTAAAATTGATTTCCTGACCATCTTCAATTTGTTCTAAAGCCATCTGAGTCATTGAAACTGCGCCTTCTACAATAATTTGACGAGCAGATAAAATGGCTTTAGCTTGTTGTCTTTGAAGCATCGCACTAGCAATTTCAGTAGCATATGCCAAGTGATTCAAGCGTGTTTCGATGACTTCAACTCCTGCAACGGATAAACGCTCCTGTAATTCTTTGGCTAATTCTTCTGACACTTCGTTTGTGTTTCCTCTTAAGGTAAGATCATCTTCATTGAAGGTATCGTAAGGGTATTGAGTCGCAATATGACGAATAGCCGTTTCACTTTGGATCTCTACAAAGTCTTGATAACGGTCAACATCAAATAATGCTTTAGCAGTATCAACTACCTTAAAAACGATCACCGCAGAAATTTCAATTGGATTGCCGTCAGAATCATTTACCTTCAACAAAGAGCTATTGAAATTTCGGACTTTTAAAGAGACATTGATCTTTTGCGTCAATGGCGTTGTTACAAATAAACCATTATCTTTAATCGTTCCTAGATATTGTCCAAAAAATAAAATAGCTTTGGCTTGATTAGGACTGACGATCGTTAGAGAACTTAAAAATAAACCCGAAATAACCCACAAAATAATACTGATCGTAATCATAACGAGACTTTCATCAATTACCCCAAAATAAAAACTATAGCCGCCGATGACGATCAAAATGATCAATACAATCAATGCAAGGTAACCATTGATATGAAACGTTTTTTTCTCTTCCATCTTTCTCCCTACTTTCTTTACTACACTGTTAATCATTATCTTACTCTTCTTTAACTTTTCTATCAATAGTTAGTCAAAGTAGTTGCTAAAAAGAACAAATTAGCATATACTTACTTTTAGTAAGTTAAATATCTAAAACATTTGGAGGTTTATAACATGAATAAAACAATTAAAGGAATCCATCACGTCACTGCAATGACTTCTAGTGCAGAAAAAATTTATCAATTCTTTACTGATACCTTAGGTTTACGACTAATCAAAAAGACAGTCAATCAAGATGACATTCAAACCTATCATCTATTTTTTGCAGATGATCAAGGATCAGCTGGTACGGACATGACTTTTTTTGATTTTCCAGGTCTTCCAAAAGGTACGAAGGGAACAAATACGATTTCTCGTACCTCTTTCCGAGTAAAAAGCGATGCCTCTTTAGATTATTGGGTCGACCGTTTTAATGAACATCAAATCGATCATGGAGAAATCCAAGAGCGTTTCGGGAAAAAATATCTTGAATTTGAGGACTTCGATCATCAACGTTATCAATTGATTTCTGATGAAAAAAATGTTGGAGTTGCTGCTGGTGTTCCCTGGAAAAAGACAAATGTTCCTGCTGAACATGCGTTGGTCGGTTTGGGACCTGTCTTTGTAACTGTTACAAATTTTGAACATATGCAGTTAGTCTTGTCTGAAGTATTAGGGTTTAAGCTAGTAGATGCTGAGGGAAGCTTCCATTTGTTTGAAGTGGGCGAAGGCGGCAATGGTGCCAGCATTATCGTCGAACACCGTGAAGATCTTCCAGAAGCACAAGAAGGTTTTGGAAATGTACACCATTTAGCTCTACGAGTTGAAGATGAAGAAGCATTACGTTTTTGGATTGATAAAATCAATCAGCTGCGTTTCCCGAATTCTGGTTTTGTTGAACGTTTTTATTTTAAATCAGATTATTTTAGAGCAGCGCCTCATGTATTATTTGAACTAGCTACAGACGGTCCTGGCTTTTTAGAAGATGAAACGTATGAAGCGGCAGGAGAAAAATTGTCATTACCACCATTTTTAGAAAGCAAACGAGCAGAAATAGAAGCGTATGTTAGACCATTTGATACTTCTGATGCTAACGTTCAACGCTAAACTTAAGAATTGGAGAAAACAAATGCTACATTATCCAACAAACAAACTGACAGAACAACAAAGCTACAAATTTTTATCCGGCAGTATCATTCCTCGACCGATTGCTTGGGTAACCTCGTTGAATACTGCTACACAAGGAATCAACGCTGCCCCTTTTAGTTTTTTTAATGCCGCAGCCTCTGAGATTCCATTAGCGACGTTATCGATTTTAAGAAAAGGCAAAGAAATGAAGGATACCGCTAAAAACATTCTCGATACACACGAATTGGTTATCCACTTAGTGTCTGATCCACAGGTGAAAGCAATGAATCAGACGGCAGCCTCTTTACCGTCTGAACAAAGTGAAATAACCATGAATCAAATCGAAACAGTAGCCAGTCAATCTGTTGCAGTACCAGGAATTAAAGATGCGCCAATTCGAATGGAAGCTCGCCTGCATCAATATGTTCCGATAAAAAATCGGGATGAGCAGATCATCACAGATTTATTCATTGTTGAAATAACTGATTTCTATTTTGCAGAAGAGATTTTTGACAGGGAGAAAGAATATATTTTACCAGAAAAATTTAATCCTTTGGCTCGATTGGCTGGTGCAACCTTTGCTCATATCGGCGATCTATTCGAATTAAAAAGACCGAAATAGAAAGGTTCGGGTGAAAATAACTCGTTCATGGTTAAAAACTGCATAAACAACAGCGATGATTGTTTTACGCTGCTCACATCAAATTCCTACTAAGTTTTGACATCTGAAAAAATAAAAAAATAAGCCGATACTCACGAAAATTGTTTGATCAATTTTGTGAATATCGGCTTATTTCTTAGAACAAGATACGTTTATCCTTTATTTTCCTCTTAAATCTACAATAGGTACATTCCCATCTAAAATACCACTAGAACTGCTTAGTTTCAAAACTTGTAATCGAGGGTCGATATCCAATGTCATCTCCTTATCCAAGTACCGAGGAGAATAATCCTTGATATAGATTGTTCCAAGTTCTGAACGTATCGTTGCAGTAAAATCAGATCTATCCTGTGACTGATCCAATAACAAAATACGGAAACTTGTATCCAGAGAACACACACCCATTTTTGAATATTTCCCGACGCCATCATCTAGGTCCAAAATAATAACTGCTTGGCTTTCTACGTAAGGCATCAGTTTTGCTTTTGCTTCTTCACTTATATTCAAGTACATGTTGTTCTTCACTCCTTCTATTATTTTGACTCGTCGACTTTAGCCTTCAAAGGACGACGGTAATTCTTCTGATTGATTGAAGGCATAAGCGATCGCTGCTAGGATCCGCCCGCTAGCTTTTCCATCTCCATAAGGATTCGCTGCATGCGACATTTTTTTATAAGCCTTCTTGTCTGTCAACAATTCTTTAACCGCTTCATAGACGATTGTTTCATCTGTTCCTACTAATTTTAGTGTCCCGGCTTCCACACCTTCTGGACGTTCCGTTGTCTCTCTTAAAACAAGTACTGGCACACCTAAAGATGGCGCTTCTTCTTGAACCCCGCCTGAATCAGTCAAAATCAAGTAACTTCGTGCAGCAAAGTTTTGAAAATCTCTCACATCTAATGGCTCGATCAAGTGAATACGGTCGAATCCAGCTAAATACGTTTCAGCAATCATTCGAACTTTAGGATTTTTGTGCATGGGAAAAACGACTTCGACATCAGCATTTTCTTCAACGAAACGGCGAACAGCTTTAAAAACTTGTGCCATTGGTGTTCCTAAATTTTCTCTTCGATGCATCGTCATTAAAATCAAGCGCTGTTCCTTGGCAATCTTATCCAAGACTTCATTATGGTAGTCTTCATCGATCGTATAAGCCATTGCGTCAATCGCAGTATTTCCTGTGATGTAGATTTGTTTTTCAGGATGATTCTCTTTCAATAAATTCTCTTTACTTTCCACTGTTGGCGCAAAATAGATATCTGTCAAATCATCAACAAGTTGACGATTCAGTTCCTCTGGAAATGGTGAATATTTCTCCCATGTGCGCAATCCTGCTTCGACATGACCAATAGGAATCTGCTGGTAAAAAGCGGATAATGCAGCTGCGAAAGACGTAGTCGTATCACCGTGAACGAGAACGATATCTGGTTGCTCCAGTTCTAAAACAGGTGGTAAATGGGTTAAAACCTGACTAGTAATATCCGCCAATGTTTGACCTGCTTTCATGATATCCAAGTCATGATTTGGGCTGATTTTAAAATCCGTCAATACTTGATCAAGCATTTGTCGATGTTGTGCAGACACCGTTACAACTGAGTCGAATCGATCTGGATGCTTTTCTAATTCTTTAATCAGTGGTGCCATTTTAATCGCTTCTGGTCGTGTGCCAAACACAGTCATTACTTTTATCTTTTTCATTGATCTCACCTCATTTTAAGATAATCTTGGATAGTTCTCTGTAAGGAATTCTTTTGAACGTTCTACATACTGTTGAGCATTTTCTTTGTTTTTACGGATTTCTTCTCTCGTTAATGGCCGAATCACTTTTGCCGGACGTCCAAATGCTAAAACATTTTCGGGGATTTCTACTCCTTCAGTCACTAAGGAACCTGCTCCAATCAAACTGTTTTTGCCAATTTTTGCATGATTTAAAATCGTTGAACCCATGCCGATCAATGCGCCATCTTCGACTGTACAGCCATGAAGTATGCATTGATGACCGATCGTTACGTTTTCACCGATGCTGACTGGTGCATCTGAATCGACATGAATGATCGTTCCATCCTGCACATTACTTCCGGTACCAATCCTGACTACATTATTATCTCCTCTGATTACTGCTTGAAACCAAACACTTGTATCTTTCGCCAGCTCCACACGTCCATAAACATCAGCACTTGGCGCAATGTAGTATTCTTTTGTCATTTGCTCCACCTCTTTTGATATCCTAAGTATAACAAATATAGGTAAATATTGAGATCAATATGTTCCATTAGCTAATAGAAAAAAGACACCCGAAAGAGTGTCTTTTTTCATTCATTTAATCATAGTCGCCATCTTCAGCGAATTGACTATTATACAGTTTTTCATAAAAACCGCCTTGTTCTAATAGTTCATTATGTGTTCCTTTTTCAATGATTTCACCCTGATTCATAACCAGTATCAAATCAGCTTCTCGAATCGTAGACAGTCGGTGAGCGATCACAAAACTTGTCCGCCCTTCCATCACTCGATCCATTGCTTTTTGGATCAATGCTTCCAGACGTGTATCGACTGAGCTTGTCGCTTCATCTAAAATCAAAATTTTTGGATCTGAGATTACCGCTCTAGCAATCGTCAATAATTGTTTTTGCCCTAGCGAAACATTGTCTCCTTCGGAATTGATCTCCATTTCATAGCCGTCTGGCATTGTACGGATAAAGTGATCGACATTGGCTGTTTTCGCCGCATCAACAATTTCATAATCCGTTGCATCCAGTTTACCAAAACGAATATTATCAGCAATCGTTCCTTCATAGAGCCATGCGTCCTGTAGGACCATACCAAATACGGAACGAACATCGCTTCGATCCATCTTTTTCGTGTCGATACCGTCAACTTTGATTGCCCCTTCATTCACGTCATAAAAACGCATCAATAAGTTGATCAAGGTAGTTTTCCCTGCACCTGTTGGTCCAACGATCGCCACAGTTTGTCCTGCTTTTACCTCAAAGTTTAGGTTTCTGATCAACGGTTTTTTAGGGTCATAACTAAAGCTGACATTTTCAAACTGAACAGAACCATGAAGTTCTTTTGGTAAGGGTACATCTTGTTCGTTCAATTCTTCTTCTTGCTCATCTAAAATTTCAAAAACGCGTGTTGTCGCTGCCGATGCACTCTGTAACGCAGCAGATAATTGGGTGATATTTCCCATTGGCTGACTGACTTGCCAGATGTATTGAATGAATGCTTGCAACTGACCTACAACGATTACACCAGTAATGACATAGTAACTCCCTAAAACGGCCATTCCAATATAGGTTCCATAAGCAGTCATCTGTACAAGCGGCAACATCAATCCTGAAATAAAGGAGGCTTT
This sequence comes from Enterococcus termitis, assembly GCF_001730305.1. GTDB lineage: Bacteria > Bacillota > Bacilli > Lactobacillales > Enterococcaceae > Enterococcus_L > Enterococcus_L termitis. The sequence continues at coordinate 187,303 of NZ_MIJY01000045.1, read as the reverse complement.
AAATCCAAAATTGTTTAAGTTGTGGTTTACTTTCTTAAAACCTTTGAGTGTTTCGCTCTCACGTCCGTAAAGTTTCAACACGCTGAATCCAGTCATATTCTCTTGAACGTATCCATTTAGATCTCCAAGAGCATTTTGCATTCCTTGAAAGTATTTTTGTGAAATACCAACGATCGTTTTTGAAATGAACAGAGATAACGGAATCATGATGAGTGAAATCAATGCCATCAGCCAATTGATATAAAACATCATCGCTACTGCCATCACAATACCTAAGACAGCTGAAACGATATTGATAAAACTTTGCTGCATTGCATTACTGACTGCATCAACATCATTTGTGACACGAGACAAAATGTTTCCCTGTTGATTTTTATCAAAATAAGAAACTGGCAAACGATTGATTTTTTCATCAATGTCTTTCCGTAAATCACGCATGGAATGTTGAACGACTGTTGCCATCAAAAAACCTGACAAAAATTGTGCGCCGCAATAACCTACGCCAACAATCAAAATCCAAATCAGACATTGAATGATGTAAGGATAATTCAGCCCTTCACCTGCTGCGACATTTTTACTGATTTCAGTAATCGGCAAACCAGAGACATACGGCATCGCTGCATTAAAGGCTACCGTTAAAACAGTAAAAATAATCACTAAAATAAATGTTCCTTTGTAAGGATTAATGTATCTACCTAAACGTTTAATGGAAGAGAATGCGTTTTTCATGCTAATTCCTCCTCTGACAATTGAGAAGCAGCAATATCATAGTAGATAGGGCAATTCTCAAGTAATTCTCGGTGGGTACCGATACCGACAACATCGCCTTCATTCAAGACGACGATTTTATCTGCATTCATGATCGTTCCTACACGTTGTGCGACGATCAACACAGTTGATTCTGTTGTTTCTTTTTTCAAACGTGCTCTTAAATTCGCATCTGTTTGGTAATCTAAAGCCGAAAAGCTGTCATCAAAAATATATACTTCTGGGCGACGAATCACTGCTCTGGCAATTGCCAGACGTTGTTTTTGACCACCCGAAAAGTTTGCTCCGCCCTCTGAAAGAAGTTCATCATAGCCATCAGGCTTTTGTGAAATAAACTCTGAAGCCTGCGCGATATCTGCCGCCTGCTCCATTTCTTCGATTGTCGCATCTTCTTTACCGTAGCGCAGATTTTCAGCGATCGTTCCTGTAAACAGGAGAGCTTTTTGCGGAATATAACCGATTTTATTACGTAATGCACTTAATTGATAGTCACGAACATCCACACCATCCAATAGCACTTGACCTTCTGATACATCGTAAAAACGCGGGATCAGCTGGATCAAGGTCGATTTTCCGCTTCCTGTACTTCCAATGAAGGCAACCGTTTCACCTGGTGAAGCTTTAAAACTAACATTACGGATCACAGGGCTTTCAGAATGTCCTGGGTATGCGAATGTGACATTTTTAAATTCTAAGTAACCTTTCGTTTTTGTTTCAGTCACACCAGCCTCATTTTCACGAATCACCGGCTCCATATCAAATGCTTCTTGAATCCGACGGGCAGAAACCGCTGCACGAGGATACATCATGAAGACACTGGCAAACAGCATAAACGAAAACAAAGCATGGAAAATATACTCGATAAATGCGATCAAATCACCAACTAATAAGCTGCCGTGATCGATTTGAAGGGCACCATTCCATATAATTAAAACCATGACGATATTAAATAGGAAAAAGAACCCTGGTTGGGCTGCCGCCATCAAACGAAAGAGACTTTTAGAGCTTTTAGTATACTCTTCATTCACTTTACTAAAACGACTTTCTTCAAATTTTTCATTGACAAAAGCGCGAATAACTCTCAAACCGGAAAGATTTTCCCGCAGAATTCCATTAATACCATCTAGATTTTTCTGCTGTTTATTGGATAAAGGTTCGGATACTTTGGCAATCAATACAACAGCGATCAAAAGAAATGGCAATGCCCCCAATACAAACCAGCCTAAAGACGGACTTGTCCGCACAACCATAAATAAACTAACAAAAAACATCATTGGTGTCATAAAACCAATACGTAATATATTCCCCATAAACAACATGATTTGATAGGCATCATTTGTTGTTCTTGTAATCAACGAGGAAACACCGATCGTTTCATATTCGCGATGGGAAAAAGTCTGTACCTTTTCAAATAAGTCATCTCGAATATCCCGAACGATATTTGTCGTTATCCTTGCACCAAAATATCCTAGCATGATATTCATAGCTACTCCAATAACGGTGATCACGATCATCAATAAACCTTGCTGCTTCACATAATTGTAATCATTGTTTTTGATTCCAACATCGATCATACGAGCTAAAATCGTTGGTAACCCTAGTTCTATTAATATAAATCCAAAAACACAAATGAAATCTAAAAACAATAATTTTTTGTATCTCATCGTGTAACGCCACATCAATTTCAATCAATCATCTCCTGTTCCTTTTTTTAATCCAGTACTCCCACTATAGCATAAACATAAGGGGTAGGTAAATTATATTTGAGCGAAACTTTCACTGGATTTAGCTGACGAAAAAATAGCGTTCACCAAGCAAAAAAATAGAGTAAAATGATTCGTTTTGTCGTTGCATTACGGATTCTCTTATTTTGCTATTTTTTGATGCTACTCAGTTTTTTTATTTATTGCCTCCAACGGATCCGCTTAAATCCATTCTTCAATAAGAAAGAGTAAAAGTTCAAACAATAGTAATGATTTCTTAAAAGTATCAAGTCTGTTTCTATACTTATTTATTATTCTATGATAAAATACTTTATAATTGTTGTTCTACACAACACAGCGGACGGTTGAAAGAGATAGGTTTTCTACAAAACAAGTACAGTGAAGCAAAGTCGAGGCTTCATTTCATCATTAACTCCTGTTTTTGATGACGATTGTTTTTAAGGTGGTCAGCCACCTCGTTTTGTTGTGTTCAAAATTACAGTAAAAAAATAAAATAAATAATTAACTGCTATAGCAGATAAAGGAGAAAAGACTATGATTTATAAAGTTTATTACCAAGAAACAAAGACAAGAAACCCAAAAAGAGAAGATACAAAATCACTTTATGTTGAAGCTGAAAGCGATGTTATCGTGCGTCAACAAGTAGAAGAAAATACCCCATATAATATTGAATATATCCAAGCACTTGATGAAAATCATTTAGCTTATGAACAAGAACACGCGGAATTCTCTTTAACGGAGTTTTAATATGAAAGTCAATATTAAAAATAATGAAACCGGCGTTTTTGCAATAGGCGGTTTGGGCGAGATCGGAAAGAACACTTATGGGGTTCAATTTCAAGATGAAATCATTATTATCGATGCTGGAATCAAATTTCCAGAAGATGATTTACTTGGGATCGACTATGTGATTCCTGATTATAGTTATATCGTTCAAAATCTGCATAAAGTCAAAGCTTTGGTCATTACACATGGACACGAGGATCATATCGGCGGCGTACCGTTTCTTTTACGCCAAGCAAATATTCCGATTTATGCTGGACCTTTAGCATTAGCATTGATCACAAACAAACTGGATGAGCATGGATTGCTGCGGGATGCAGAATTACATGAAATCAATGAAGATACTGTCATTCGTTTTCGTAAAACCTCGATCAGCTTTTTCCGTACCACTCATAGTATTCCAGATGCTTTAGGAGTCGTTGTTAAAACGCCTTCCGGTAATATTGTTGCAACAGGCGATTTCAAGTTTGACTTCACGCCAGTAGGTGAACCAGCAAACCTGCATCGTATGGCAAAATTGGGTGAAGAAGGCGTTCTATGCCTCTTATCAGACAGTACTAATGCTGAAATACCAACTTTTACAAAATCAGAAAAAACGATTGGTTCTTCTATTTTGAAGATTTTTGAAAAAATTGAAGGTCGAATCATATTCGCCAGTTTTGCATCGAATATTTTCCGGCTGCAACAAGCAGCAGATGCTGCCGTTAAGACTGGACGTAAGATTGCTGTTTTCGGCCGTAGTATGGAAAACGCAATCGTTAATGGCGAACAACTTGGCTATATAAATGTTCCTAAAGGGACCTTTGTCGATGCTTCGGAGCTAAATCAACTGCCCGCTGGAGAAACAATGATTCTATGTACAGGATCACAAGGCGAACCTATGGCGGCTTTGAGTCGAATCGCTAATGGAACCCACCGTCAAATTTCTGTTCAGCCTGGAGATACTGTCATCTTTTCAAGTTCTCCGATTCCTGGGAATACCACAAGTGTTAACCGTTTGATCAACTTGCTTTCAGAAGCAGGTGCGGAAGTCATTCATGGGAAAATCAATAATATCCACACTTCTGGTCACGGTGGACAAGAAGAACAAAAATTGATGTTACGTTTGATGAAACCTAAATACTTTGTTCCCGTACATGGAGAGTTTAGAATGTTGAAAATCCATGCATCACTTGCACAAGATGTCGGTGTACCTGCGGAAAACTGCTTTATTATGGAGAATGGTGATGTTCTCGCACTAACAGCTGATGACGCACATATCGCCGGACACTTCAACGCCAATGATGTTTATGTGGACGGAAATGGTGTGGGTGATATCGGAAATGTTGTTTTACGTGACCGTAGAATTCTATCTGAAGAAGGACTTGTCCTTGCTGTTGCCACTGTTGACATCAAAAATAAAGAAATTTTAGCTGGTCCGGATATTCTTTCACGCGGATTTGTTTACATGAGAGAATCTGGAGAAATGATCCATGAAGGTCAGCGTCTATTATTCAACGCAATTCGCGAAGCGCTTCGTGATGAGAACTGCACCGAAGCAAAACTATGTGATGCAATTTCTGCTGCATTACAACCATTCTTATTTGAAAAAACAGAACGTCATCCAATGATTTTACCAATGATCATGACATCATGAAAATAGAAAAAGACCGATACAATGTTGTATCGGCTTTTTTGTATTTAAGTAAAGAGTGATAAAAGATCAGCTCTTAGCGGAACGTTTTTTACCTATCACACTTCTTTATTAACAACCAGAACGTTTGCCTTTGTATGATTGACTACATAAGAAGTTGTCGAGCCTACCATCATTCGTTGGAAACCATTCAATCCAGTTCGTCCAATGACAATTAAGTCAATTGCTTCCTCCGATTCAGAAAAATCAGCAATCAATGTTTTAGGATATCCGTACATAACATAAGTAAATACCTCAGTTAGCCCAGATTCTACAGCATGCGCTTTTCTTTTTTTCATTTCCTCTTCTTCTCGTGCTCGAAGTTCTTCCATCATCGTTCCCATTGACATCGTTAATTCGCCAAAATAATTACCCATTTCTTCGATGACATACAAAACATGCAACGCAGCATTATTTCGTTTAGCAATTTTGATTGCTTCTTCAAACGCTTTTTCCGCCTGATCAGACCCGTCTACAGCAACTAAAATGTTCTTATACGACTCACCCATGATAAAAACCTCCTTTGGTTGTACCTATAGTATACTATTAAAAAGCGCTTTCAACAAAAAATAATATTTTCCCCTTTACACTTTCGATCGAACATGATATAGTAATCGTGGAATTTCGTTATCAGATATCGTTGCCTTTCAAAGAAATACGAGAGGAGAATCAACTATGACATTTGGTAATAAAGTATTAAAATACCGTGTAGCACTTGATACAAAGAGAAATTTGTTTATGGCTATCGATGCTAATAACCAAGCAAACGTCGCTTATGGTATCACAATTACACAAGCAGTAAAAGAATTGAAAAAATCTATTTAAGGAGTTATCAACCTAAATGAGCGATTCAAGTTCTAATACGATCTAAAGGTATCTAGTGAATATTAAATCACAGATGCCTTTTTTGTTGTTCAGAAATCTTTAAATTGATTTGATGGATTTTCCGCTCGCCTAGTACTATTTAACATCTGCTCTGTACTTCTATTTTCTTTCTATTTTTCATCGTCTGTCTCATTCTTCTTCTTATCCATATTTGTGTTTCACTAGTATGGTGACTACGCTCTCTTCGCTCGCCTAGTACTGTTCAACATCTGCTCCGTACTTCTATTTTCTTCCTATTTTTCATCGCCTGTCTGATTCTTCTTCTTATCCATGTTTGTGTTTCACTAGTATGGTGACTACGCTCTCTTCGCTCGCCTAGTACTGTTCAACATCTGCTCTGCGTAGCAATCGCAGTGTTTCACAGCAAAAAAACATCCGACTGTTGTCAGATGTTTTGGAATGGATGAATTAGTTTTTTTCTACGTTAACTGCTTGAGGTCCACGATCTGAATCTTCAACGTCGAAGCTTACTGATTGACCTTCTTCTAAAGTTTTGAATCCGTCTCCTTGGATAGCTGAGAAATGTACGAATACATCGCTTCCATCTTCGCGAGAGATAAATCCAAACCCTTTTTCTGCATTAAACCATTTTACTGTTCCTTGTTCCATTCTTTGTTCCTCCTCGTGCTTAAGCACTAAATATTGTAACATTGCCCGTGTACGATAGAGGGTTTTAAAATTAAAACTTCTATATTGTCCCAAACAAGATTACACATACATTGTACATGCGAAGCCTTATTTTTGCAAGAATTCTAATTACTCTGAAGCGAAAAAATTTTCTTCTCTCATACTGACGTAAGTTTGTTCGCCGATGATGATGTGATCAAGCACTTCGATTCCCATCATTTTTCCACATTCTTGCATTCTTTGAGTAAAATGTACATCACTTTCCGACGGTGTTGGATTACCAGATGGATGGTTGTGTGCGAGTATCAATCGTGCGGCAGAATACTTTACAGCACAACGGAAGATTTCTCTCGGGTGAGCAACAGATTGATTTAAAGATCCTTTGAAAACTGTTTCTTGTTTAATAACTTCATTTTTGGTATTTAGATATAAACAAATAAGATGCTCTTGTTGAAGGTCTTGTAATTCATACATCAAATTTTGTGCAATCTGATAGCTGGAGGATACTCTTCCTAGTTTCATTTGTGTGCTTTGTTGGATTCGATAGCCAAATTCAATCGCAGCTCTTAATTCAATGGCTTTGATTCTTCCGATGCCTTTGATCTCCATCATTTCTGTTACTGTTGCATTCTTTAATTCATAAAGATGATGGAAATAATTCAAAAATTTTGAAGCAACTTCCATCACATTCGTACTTTTTGAACCTGTCCTTAATAAGATCGCCAGCAATTCTTGATTTGATAGTGCCTTTTCTCCGACTATTTCTAAACGTTCTCGTGGAAGACAATCTTCCGGCATCTCTCTAATAAATAATTTTTCTTCTCTGATCAAAAAATCACTCCTTTTACGTTCCTAATTAAAAGATACGCAAAGAAGTGATAATTTTATTTTTTCAAATAAGCCGGAACTTGAGTTAAACTATCAAATATTTCAATTGTTTTTTCTCTAATTTCTTCGGTTGGCTGTAACAGATCAGGAACCATAATGACTGGTATTCCAGCTGCTTTTGCAGCTGTTACACCATGAAATGAATCTTCAAAAATTAGTGTACTTTCAGCTGCAGTTCCTAGGAAAGTTAACGCCTTTTGGAAAATTTCGGGATCTGGTTTAGCCCGAGTAACGTCTTCTGCTGAAACTATACCGGAAAAACGGTTTTTAATTCCAGCCCCATCAAGTAGAAGCTCAATTGCTGGACGGACATTACTTGAAGCAACTACTCTTGGTATCTCCTGTTCATCAAGATAATCAAGCAGTTCTATAACACCTTCTTTTAAAGGGACTTCACCTGACTCAAATACTTCAATAGTATCAGCATAGGAACGCTGGATAAATTCATCTACTCGTTCTTTACCAAATTCTTTGAAGATTTGATGATAATTAGCCTGGACCTCTTCATCCGATACCCCTAAAAATTTTAAGTAAAGCTCTTTTGTGTATGGAAAATCCATTACGTCTGCAATTTTTTGTGTGGATTGATAATAAATCAGCTCAGTATCAAACAGCAAACCGTCCATATCAAAAATTACACCATCTGTTTTTTTCATCATTTCCTCCTAATTTGAAAGTCCAGCGGATGTAGCTTTTACTACTCCACATCGTTAATTTATATGTTTAATAGTAGTTCACGAACTTGGGAAACAAAATACAGCGAACCTGTGACAAGCATTAGATCATCTGACGACATTTTTTCTAAAATTTCTCCTAGACCAAATTGCCATAATGAAACGATCTCAGTATTTTCGTCTTCAAAGTGTTCCATTTTTGTTAGATCTATTGCTCTAGGATAATCGAACGTAGTCAAATATAAATGGACATTCGGTACTTTTTTCAATAATCCGATCATCTGGTCTACGTTTTTAGTAGAAAGCGAAGAAAATAGAATGTGGATCTGTTGACCCGCAAATTCTTTTTTTAAATTTTCGGCCAAACGCCGCACAGCATGATCATTATGTGCCCCATCTAAAATGATTAATGGTTCATCACTTATTTTTTCCATTCGGGCAGGCCATTGCGCTTGAGTAAGTCCCTGATAAACATCACGGTCTTTAAAATTGATCTGCTGTGACTGACAATAGAGATAAAATAGCTGAATCGCAACTGCTGCATTTTCCACTTGATGTCGGCCCAATAAAGGAATTTTTAGGTTTGGTAATTTCCCCGCATCGCCATAAAAATGAAATATCTCGCCCCATTTTTTATCTGGGTGAAGATACTCAGCCTTGTACTCTTGATTGTATCGATAAATCCGACTGTGTTTTTTACGTGCTTCTGCTTCGATCACAACAAAAGCCTCTTCTTCAATATTTCCTGTAACCACCGGAATCTTTTCTTTTATGATTCCTGCTTTTTGAAAAGCAATCTTTTCAAGTGTATCACCTAAAATTTCAGTGTGGTCTTTTCCAATTGTCGTAATCGCTGTTAACATTGGTTTTACAACATTCGTACTATCTAATAAGCCGCCAAGTCCGACTTCTACGATCGCAATATCCACTTGTTCATCTAAAAAATAATCAAGCGCCATCGCTGTCAATGTTTCAAATTCCGTGATTCCTGCGATGGAAGATTCTTGATCCATCTCCTTGATAATCGGCTGGTATTTTTCAACATATTGAATGATTCGATGATCGGCAATCCCATGACCATTGATTGCGATTCGTTCATTGAAATGCTCAATATACGGAGAAGTAAACGTGCCTACCTTTAATCCTAGCTCTTCTAGCATACAACGTAGGTACGTAACGGTCGATCCTTTTCCATTAGTACCGGCAATGTGAATCGTCGGGACTTTCTCTTCTGGGTTTTCAACTCGTTTTAATAATGCTTCTACTCGATCAAGCCCTGGTCGAGAACCAAAAGGCAGTCTACTGTGGATCCATTCGATTGCCTCATCTATCGTTAGTGACATGTTATCAGCTCCTCACTATCTATTATAACGAAAGCTTTCGTTCTTTTCACTAATTAATGTTTTTTATCATAGAAATGGTCAAATCTGTCCAAATCAACAGACATTTAATAAAGAAAGAGTAAAAAAATGGCTCTTACCATCAAAAAAGCGTCAGCTATGATAAAATAAGCAAGACTATATGTATGAAGTAAACAGTAATACGTTGCATCGTTATTGTTTTTCATGCTAGACTTATTCTTTATAGTCTTGTCACAGAATCATTTCTTGTTGCTGGTAGTTCGTTTGATTTTTTTAGATTGATTGAACCTTTATCCTATAGTAACGACAAATCATTAGTATAGAGGAGCAGTATAACCCATGTCGAAAATGAAAAAAAGTTTTTTAATCTGCGGAAGTTTTTTCCTTCCATTTTTATTGCTGATCATTCTTTGGTCTATTCTAGGTCTGGCCCCCTTTGGAAACAACAACTTATTGGTCAGTGATTTAGGTACCCAGTATATGCCATTTTTAAGTGCCTTTAAACAATTTTTCCAAGGAGATTCTTATTCCCTTTATTCGTTTTCTGATGCACTCGGTGGAACGATTTTACCACTGACCGCATATTATTTATTGAGTCCTTTTAATTTTTTAGTCTTGTTATTTTCTTATGATCAGCTTCCAATCGCCATTTTATTGATCATCACATTGAAGATCTCTTTGATGGGAACTTCTATGTTTTATTATCTTAAAGAGACGTACCGACAGCCATCCTTAGCTACCCTGCTGTTTTCAACGTCTTATAGTTTATGCGGCTTTGTTACTGTTTATAGTTTGAATTTCATGTGGCTTGATGCACTGATTCTGCTTCCGCTGATTCTATTGGGAATACAACGTTTATGGAGTGAGAAAAAGTATTGGCTCTACTCTATTACCCTTTTTATTTCTATTGTAACTAATTATTATATGGGCTACATGATTTGTATTTTTGCGGTTTGTTATAGCCTTTATTGGTATTATCAAAAAGTCGTTGTAGCTGAAAAAAAATCGTTTTGGCATTTTATTAAAGAAGGACGTTTGTTTTTCCTTACTTCCTTTTTAACTGGGATCAGTACGAGCTTTATCTTGATTCCAGCAGTGGAAGGAATGCTTTTAACCAATAAGACTAATTTTGACTGGCAAACTTTTTTACCTGAACCAAAATTTGGACTAGAAGTACTTTCTCAATTCGGATTAGGTAATGTTAATTTTGCTACTCGGCTGGATCATTTACCAACAGTCTTTTCAGGATTATTGATGGTTTTGCTTTTCATCGCTTATTTCCAACTTAGTAGCATACCGAAAAGGGAAAAGCTGGGAGCAGCAGCTTTGATCGGTTTTATATTTCTGAGTTTTTGGTTGGAAGTCGTCAATACGATCTGGCATATGTTTCAAAGTCCAGCAGGATTTCCTTATCGAAATACCTTTATTTTTAGTTTTTTGATCATAAAATTTGCATATGAAGCTTTTCTTGAATTGAAGCAAGGGAGCAAGTTGAGGCTCGTCGTTCCTTGCATCTTCTCTTTCTTATTGATAATGGGATATATTTCTTTGAAATTTTCAGAGGCTAAAGCCTTTTTACTTGCAGATCATTATTACCTGATTAGTTTGGTTGGTATTTGGCTACTATACGGACTGATCATTTTACTTCAACAAACGAACGGTCTAAAGAAAAATGTCCTTTTCATAACTATGTGTCTGCTTGTCAGCCTAGAATTAGTTTTCAATTTTTGGATTAGTTTTAAAGATATTCCATTTGGTAATCAAGAAGCCTTTGCTAAAACAGCCAAAATCCAAAACGATATTATCTCTGGTTTAAAAAATGAGCAGCCTGATTTGTTCCGGATAAAACAGTCAGTTAATTCTAAAACTGCCGGCTACCGAGAAAAACATAACGGCTATAATAATCCGCTCTTCTATGGTTATGCTGGCGTTTCGAGTTATACCTCTACCTTAGAAGCAAAAACACAAGAAACGCTGCAGGAACTAGGGCTTTATCAAAAAAATGATCGACGTATCGCCTATGTCGACGAATCAAGTGTCATCAATTTACTATTGAATGTAGCATACCAGATCACACCTGATGAAAAAGCTCGACAAAACAATATATCGACAGAGCCATCTACTCATGTCTATAAAAATTCTGAAGCAATTGGACTGGGCTTTTTAGTTCCAGAAACGTTCAGCTCGATCGATTTGGCTAAAGAACAGCCCTTAAATAATCAAGAAACAATTTTGCAATCCATTCAACCGAATCAACAAAACTATTTCCAAGAAACTGAAAAAATGGCCTGGTCGGTTCAAGGGAAAAATAATTACACATTGACCGCAAAAACAACGTCTAGCGGTGACTTGCATTTATACATTCCAGACTTTAACTGGGAAAAAGTCAATTCTTTTAAGGTCAATGGTGAAGAAATTCAGCCATCTATCTACATTGCGACCAATCAAATTTTTAATTTAGGCTATTTCAAAAAGAATGAAGTCGTTCAATTACAGATTGAAACTAAAAAAAGGTTGACCAAAGAGACGATCGATTTAAAAACATTAGAGCAGCATCGCTTCGACTCGTTAATTAAGTATAAAAAAAATCAAGCACTCCAAATGACTAGACAAACCTCTGGCGTATTGACTGGTTCACTCACTGTTAACGAAGCCGGACCTTCCTTATTATATTTATCTGTCCCTTATGATAAAAATTGGCAAGTAATCATCGATGGCAAAAAAGTTAAAACTAACCGCATATTAGGCAACTTTACAGGAATCAAATTGGCACCTGGTGAGCATCATATACGTATGAAGTATCAGCAAAAAAACTTATTTATAGGGGCTTTGATTAGCTTTTCTGTGTTGATTAGCGTATTCTTTTATCAACTATTCAAAAAAGTTTTGAAACGTAAGTTAGCTTAATACAGGAGGCATTTCCATCCATGGAAGGAACGATTTTAAAGCGTATCATTTATCTATTGCCAATTTTAGGCGTTCTTTGTTTTACAGGTTTGATCATTTATGGTTATTCCAAAGGGATTTTCCATTCGGTTCATTCACTGCAGGCTTTTATCGATCAATTTGGTGAATATGCTATCGTTATTTTCATTATTTTACAGATTCTCCAAGTCATTGTACCAATTTTGCCTGGTGGAATTTCTACAGTTGTTGGTATGCTGATGTTTGGAAGTCTTCATGGTTTGTTTTACAGTTATATTGGGTTAATCATTGGAGAAATGATTGTTTACTGGTTAGCTCGTTATTATGGAAAATCGTTTGTTCGCTTGATCTTATCTAAAAAACGCTATTTGAAATTTGAACAGATGGTTGACCGTCCTAAAAACGGCATCAAAAAACTTATGATTGTTACATTGTTGATTCCGTTTGCTCCGGATGATTTAGTCTGCCTAGTTGCTGGTTTAACAGAGTTACCATTTAAAGAATATATGAAAATTTTATTGATTTTTAAATTCTGGTCAGTTGCAACATATGGCTATGTACTATTATTTCTCTTCAACCGCTTTTTGATCAGTTAAAAACGGTGCAAAAAAGCAGCTCCAAGAAATAAGCCGCAATTCCAGCTTATTTCTTGGAGCTAAACGTTTATCTTAGTATATTTTACTTTATTCTACTGTTCGTAATTGGGCAATTCTTTCTTTTACCACAACTTGTTTTTCTAAATAATCTTTCTCTTTTTCTTTCTCAGCTTGAACAACATCCTCTGGCGCATTGGCAACAAATCGTTCATTCGCTAATTTGCCTTGTACCCGTTTTACTTCTTGTGTCCACTTATCTAATTCTTTTTCTAATCTAGCGATTTCTTCTTCAATATTGATCAGACCAGCCAGCGGTAAATATAGCTCTGCTCCTGTTAAGACAGCAGACATTGCTAATTCTGGTGCAGTGATATTACTTGCAATCGTTAGTTCTTCTGGATTACAGAAACGTTCGATATAATTAGTATTTTCGATCAAGAATTTATCGATTGCTTCATCATTCGTTTTGATTAGTAACGTAATTGGTTTAGATAAAGGTGTATTTACTTCTGCTCGGATATTTCGTACCGCACGAATCAGCTCTTTTAATACTTCCATTCCACGTGCAGCAGTTTCATCTGAAAACTCTTCATGGACCACTGGATATTCAGCAATTACTAAAGACTCTCCTTGATGAGGAATATTTTCCCAGATTTCTTCTGTCACAAACGGCATGATTGGGTGTAATAAACGTAGAATTTGATCTAATGTATAGACTAAAATGCTACGTGTGGTTTGTTTAGCTGCTTCATTTTCACCGTATAAAATTTCTTTACTCATTTCAATATACCAATCACAGAAGTCATCCCAGATGAAATTGTATAATTGACGACCGGCTTCACCAAATTCAAAACGATCAAACAAATCTGTAACTTTTTCAACAGTTTCATTTAAGCGAGTTAAGATCCAGCGGTCAGCAACTGTTTTTTCTCCGCTAAAGTCGATATCTTCATAGTCCATACCTTCAATATTCATGATTACAAAACGGCTGGCATTCCAGATTTTATTGATGAAATTCCAAGCTGCATCCATTTTTTCATAGCTGAAACGCATATCTTGACCAGGTGCAGAACCGTTTGATAAGAACCAGCGTAATGCATCAGCACCATATTTTTCGATCACTTCCATCGGATCGATCCCATTGCCTAAAGATTTACTCATCTTGCGACCATCTTCCGCACGAATCAGCCCATGCATCAAGACATTTTTAAATGGACGCTGTTCTGTGAATTCCAAGCTTTGGAAGATCATGCGGCTTACCCAGAAGAAAATGATGTCATACCCTGTAATCAGTGTGCTTGTTGGGAAATAGCGTTGATAATCTTCTGCATCTGTATCCGGCCAACCCATTGTTGAAAACGGCCATAATGCCGAACTAAACCATGTATCCAACACATCAGCATCTTGAATCCAGTTTTCAGCATCTTCTGGTGCTTCCATCCCAACATACATTTCACCAGTTTCCTTATGGTACCATGCAGGAATTTGATGACCCCACCATAATTGACGTGAAATAACCCAATCATGAACATTGTCCATCCAGCGCAAGAACGTTTGGTCAAAGCGCGGCGGGAAAAATTCAACTGCATTGTCTGTTTTTTGATTTTCGATTGCTTTTTCAGCTAATGGCGCCATTTTAACGAACCATTGTGTAGATAATCTCGGCTCAACTACGACACCTGTCCGCTCTGAATGCCCAACGCTGTGATTCATCGTTTCGATTTTGATCAAACGACCTAATTCTTTTAAATCAGAAACAATCATCTTACGAGCTGCAAAACGATCCATTCCTTCATATTTCCCAGCAAGTTCGTTCATAGAACCATCTTCATTCATTACATTTACCCGAGGTAGATCATGACGATTACCAACCTCAAAGTCATTCGGATCATGTGCTGGCGTAATTTTTACGACGCCTGTTCCAAATTCCATGTCTACATATTCATCCGCAATAATCGGTATTTCCTTGTCAACTAATGGCAACGTAACGGTCTTACCAATCAACGCTTGATAGCGCTCATCTTCTGGATGAACTGCTATGGCTGTATCCCCCAACATAGTCTCTGGACGTGTTGTTGCAATTTCTACAACGCCTGTTCCATCAGTTAATGGATAACTCATATGATAAAATGCGCCTTCGATATCTTTGTGGATAACTTCAATATCTGATAGGGCTGTTTTCGCTTTAGGATCCCAGTTGATGATATATTCTCCACGATAAATCAGATCTTTTTCGTAAAGAGAAACGAAAACCTTGCGAACAGCTTCAGACAAGCCTTCATCTAATGTAAAACGTTCACGACTGTAATCTAAAGACAAGCCCATTTTTGCCCATTGTTCGCGGATATGAGAGGCGTACTCTTCTTTCCAATCCCAAACCTGTCCGACAAATTTTTCACGACCTAAATCATAACGGGAAATTCCTTGCTCTGCTAATTTTTCTTCAACCTTTGCTTGTGTGGCTATCCCTGCGTGATCCATTCCTGGCAACCACAACGTATCAAATCCCTGCATTCGCTTTTGCCGGATGATCATGTCTTGTAAAGTTGTATCCCATGCATGACCTAAATGAAGTTTGCCAGTGACATTGGGCGGTGGAATAACGATCGAATAAGGTTTTGCTTCTTTATTCCCACTTGGTTTAAACAAGTCTTGATCCAGCCATTTTTGATAACGTCCTTGTTCAATTTCAGTCGGCTGATATTTGGTTGGTAAATTTTTTTCTTCAGTCATGCCATTTCCTTCTTTCTATTTTTTGATTTATTCTTTCAGCAACGATCGATTCAATAAAAGACAAATAAATACGCCCTAAAATACTTGCGCATTTTAGGGCGTATAATCTCTTTTATACGTGGTACCACCTAAATTGTGTCTGTCTATGCAAACACCACTTCATTGGTGAGATAACGATCACGACTCGAATCATTTTACTAAATTTCAAATCATTGACTCCCAAGCTACCTTCTTACTGGTTATGTGAAAATCTTCCACCAAATGATTTTCTCTCTAAAACGATGCCAGTAATACTCCTCTTGTTCAACGTCTTTGATTCATTTTAACATTGAAGTGAGTGATTCGTCAATTTGCCTAATTTCTATATCATGTATAAAAAGCTCTATCATTGATCAATCGAATTATCTATAAACTTAAATCACATTTTCTCCATTTTTCAATAAACAATTTTAAGAGCTGATTCTTGTTTGCTACTAATCCAAAAATGGATCTACTAGCACTATCTGATTTTTCACTTCCAATACTTTTAGATCATCAATTATTCGGTCAAACTGCTTTCTTGTACACCTACATTTTATTTTTAACACTTCTTTATGATTCATATCCATGACCAACAATTCACACCAGAAATCTTTACTTATGCTTTTGTATACAGAATCATTTAAGATGATATAGTGAGCCTGTTTATTAAATTTTTGATTTCCACAAATAATCTCTTCTTCTGTTGTTGTTAGCTTAAGCCCTATAATACATAATATATATATGGGCTCGATTAGACCAAATAATAATACTGATAGTGCACTTTCTATACCATCGTTACTGTCTAAATATAGTTCCTCAATTTCCCTGCCATTTACATATAGTTGATCATCTTTATACTCAATACATTCCCCGGCACACCAATTACTCTGTGAACATAATTTTCACTTTCATGTTTGTATACAATGATATCAAACCGATTTATTTTTTCTGATTTCACAATCAAAAATTATTCATTAAATAATCTGATTGAATCATCTCTGTATAATAATCAAATAGTTCTTTATTAATGTTTAGTACTCTCAAAGCACTTCGCCATTCTTCATCACTTAAAAAATTTTGTAGTTGCTGAATAATAGTCTCTGTAAACTCTCTTTTTACCTATTCCACTTCTTCATACCCCATTGCTTCATAATCTTGGATACGTACTTCTGCTAAAGGAAGTTTTCCATCACTCGTCAGCATATCTTCTGTAATTCCTAAGCTATCTATATCAACCTTTTGATAGTCAGTTTCAGTTATTAAACGAACTGAATCATTGTTGACACTAAACCTAACTGTTACACCTTCAGTTGAATCCTGCTCTTCTTCCATTTCATCTACAGCTGCTTGCGCTTCTTCTACTGTTTCTGCATCAACAAGAGAAAATGGTCCTTCAATTGTGACCTTTTCTTTAAGAAGCCCATCACCTTTTATCGTTAATTCAACGAAAGATGTTTTTTCATCTTTCGTCATTTCATATTTTTTTATTGTTTCATCTGACTTTTCTTCGACTGAAGTATCTTTGCTTGACTCTACTACAGTACCTTTTGTAGAAGTCGATTGTGAGGTAGATGTAGCTGACTCATTACCTCCACAAGCAGCTAAAATCGTTGCCAAAATAACCAGTGATGTGCCAAATAAATATTTTTTCATCTTAAAACTCTCCTTATCTTTATTAAAATCTGCTCTTTTATTCTATCAATCAAAAGATTCATTTTTAATACCAGTGATCGATTAGTTTATCGTCTTCATCATGTAAATGTAAGCATTGACTACCTCAAATCAGAGCAGTTTTGAAGCTAATGTGTTATCCAGTGCTGTATTTAATTTATCCATTTGTTCTTCAGTAAAAATCTCTGCAACACTTTCTTTAATTTCTTTTGCTGATTCTTCGGTAATCATTTCTGGATTTTCTTCGATATCTTGAATTATTTCATCGATTTTTTCATTCAGTAACTGCTGAACTTCTGGATCATTTTCATATTCTCCTGATTCTACTGCTTCATCTAAATAGCTATCATCATCTAAAGTTGCCGTAAACAAAATTTCCTGTAACTCTTCCTTAGAAAGTATTTCTTTCTCGCTTGGCATTTTGATTTTCTTTGTCTTTTTTTGTGGTGTGATTGAATACATAACCGTAAGAATAGATTTATTATTCTCTTCTACGCTTAGCGGAACAGTGATCTCCATGTCCATTTTTTTTGTTTTTTGATTGATTTTGACTGCTACGTCCAGCTTTTGCGAATTGCTTTTTAATTCCTTTATAAACTCGTCGCTGTCTTTTTTATACTCTGATTCTTTATAATTATCTTCTTGCGCTGCAATTGCATTTATTTTTTCTAAAAGCTTAATTATTTCTGCTTTTGTAAATGTATGTTTCAGCATATCGTTCTCTTTTTTAAAAGTCTTTTGATCAAAGTTTTCTATTACTTTTTTCATTTCTCTTGCTATTTTCTCTTCTTTTTTCTTAAGCGAAGCAGCGTCTTTAAATGGATTGACTGTTTCATTTGAGTCTTCAAAACCCAAAGCTTCTTCCACTTTTCCAATTTCAATATACTTTCCTTCTATTTTTTTCGCTTGGTTTTCTCTAAGTTCCAGCGGATAATCAAAGGATTTGGCAAGATTGATCGCACCAGAAACAAAGCTTGTTGATACGTAATAGTCATTCTTATTCCCTATATATTTTAGCGGTAACTTCTCATCAAGTATATTAGCGGTTACTTCCATTTCGAAGGTATCATCTACTGCATCGATTGCATATTTTCCTTCAATACTTAGCATTTTTAACTGATTCATAAGCATCTTCATACGTAAGTCATCTTTATTCCCCTCGTAACTCAACTCTTTTATTTTGATCTCAAAAGCAGCAGCATTATATTCTTTACTCCACACATTTGAAAGTTCATTTATAAACTGTTCTCTTGGATCTGATCCACAAGCAGTTACTAAAAACAGCAAGATCCCCATTGAAATATACAAACCAATTTTTTTCACGTTATTTCTCCTTTTTATTACCTATACCTTTTTCTTTTTGTCTTATTTTACGTGCTTTGACATAATCCAAAGCATTATATTCTAATACTCCTCCAGCTTCCATCACCTTTTTTATCAACAGATGGCTCATTAGAGATAGCTCTTTGATATCATTGGGGTACAATGTAATCTCTTTTGTTGTTTTTAAACCTATGTGTAATGCCCCAGCTCTTTTGTCAATTTCTAGTCTCATTTCGCTATAAGGCCATTGTAACTTTTCTTGCTTACTTGTCTCGACACGCAAAGCATGTACACCTATTTTAAATGACTTATACTTACCTCTTAAAACAACTAGGCTGACTAATATACCCAGTCCTAGTACAATGAGAATCAACCAAAAGAAATCATTGAAAAAATGATAACCTTGTTCTACCAAATATTTTTTCAAAAAGCTGTTAATCATAGAATTAAATTTCCCCAGAAGCGCTATTATCACTAATAGTATTGCCATCACAATACGAGATCGATTTTTTCTTAGCATATCTGTTTTTTCATAAAAAAAAACCATTGGCTAGTTCTCTACTTTCTTTTTAGGGAAACTAGTACAAATTCCTACCAACGTTATGGTCAATTGAATAATTGAAGCTGGCAAAATTCCAACTAAATCATAAAGCCAGCCAATAATTTGCGGCACATAGAATTCATCCAACGAATTTGTCAGGTAGGATATTAAAATGAATCCCGTTAGACAAAACCAAATCGTAGAAATAAATAATTGTGCTAATCTCACTGTTCTCTTTGTCTGAATTTCAGTTATTTCTTCATTCAATTCCTTTTGTTCCATGTTTCATTCTCCTTATTTGTGACCTCCATTTTTTTCTTAAATCGTTTGTACAAAGGAGTTGTCCATATCATTTTTTTTACTTCTTTTACACAAAATTCCTTCTTTTTGCGATTGAAATAAATTTCATACATTTGTGCTATTCTTACTTGTACAGTTAAAGGAACCGCTTTTGCATATTTATGGATCTTTATCATCCCTGGAATACCGCTTGTCTTACGATAGGATAACACAAAGTTTACTTTCCCCGTTTTTACAACAGCCTCTTGTCCAACATTGTGAGTATATTCAGCTAGTTTATTTATCCAATTTTTACCATTGATTTCATGAATAATCACGGTTGGTTTCGCTCGAATATAGGCTATTTTTTTGCTCTTTTTCAATACTAATTGATTGATTTTATTTTGATTTGCCCCTTCTTTAGACACTATGAATAGCAACAAAGCCACTACAAACATCACACATCCCCAAATAATTCCCACAAATAAAGTCCTTTCTTTCCCATTTTTCTCCTTTAGTAATCGTTTGTACTCAAATTTTTATCTTTAAAAATAAGTCTCGAAGAACACGCAAATAGAAAACGCTCTTTTTTACGTATACAAAAAAATACTCCAAATCAATACAGACAAGCAGAGCTTCTTCATTTATGTGAAACAGAAATCGCTACTATTCGTGTAACTATCACTTACTTCACGTTTCAATTTTGAAGAGCTACTTACTGAACACCCACACATTTATATCCTCTGGATTTTTGACCTATTTTTACCATCTAGTCAACTTCTTTGATACTTTCCATCATTTGGATCACTCTTTGTTCTTCTTTTTGTTTTTTGCTTTTTGGTACCGTTCCAATTTTTGTTACATAATAATTATCAGATTCTACAATCTCACAAATAAGTTCTAAATTTACTCCGTCTTCTGAATAGGGAAATTGAAAACGACTACCTTTACTATCTTTTAAGGAACTTTCTTTCATGTCAGGATCATTGTAACTTTCAATAATATTACTTTTTCTTTGCTCGTAATATGTTTCCCATGACTCAAAATCTGCCTTGTCTTCACTTTGTACAGCCAAGTAACTGTCTTTACTTTCCGCATAAAAACTCAAGTCTGCATCGTCTGTTCCGGCCTTAAACCCTTTGGCAACTTCTATTTCAAAATTACCATTATCAGTTTTCATCACTTCTTTTTTTGAGGTACTGACACTGTTATTTGAGCAACCAGTGAGCATCAAAAGAAACACCACCATCAACATCTTAATTATTCTTTTCAAATTCACATACTCCCTTTCCCTTAATTATTTGTCGTGTTCAAACAGAAGTAATTATAGCTAATTACTTAAAATAATTATCTATTATCTCTCTAGTCTTAAGGATTTATTTAACTTTTTTATATAAAAATGCTATTTTTATTTTTTATCCTAACGTAATTTTTTTTTTAATCTTGTTTAAATGAAAAAACGTATAATTTTTCTCATATAAATCTTTTCGAGCTAACGCATAAAATCGATTAAAATTCTGCTTAAGCTTCTATCTTACTAAAACCATACTTATTACTTTCATCCTTTCTTTTATTTTCTCCGAAGTACGATATCTATAATTGAAAAGTCTTTGATTATTTAGTAATGGTGACAACAAAAAATGAGTAGGACATGACTTTTTAGGTCATATCCCACTCATGTGGTATCAGGATAAAAGATAGCCGAAGCAATCACTATGCTTCACGTCAATCACATCAGCTAACGCATACAGCTTCTTGGGATCAAACACTTCTGTCCCTTCTCGAAACCTTTTGTATCCATTTAATTCAAGTTGGAATCAACGAGCATTTTTTGCTTTTTCTAAAGCAGCATTGTAGTCTGGTTCTTCTGAAATTTCAGTCGAAATTGCTTCATAAATGATTTTTCCCTCTTTATCAATCACGAAAATCACGCGGGCTAGGCGACCCATTGCTGGAATAAATAGTCCATAAGCTTCACCAAATGTTCCGTCTGTGTCATGTAAGATTTCCATATCTACACCTTCAGCAGCACACCAATTTGCTTGTTCCTCTTTCGTGTTATTAGAAATCGTAATAAATTTTACGCCCTCGATCTTAGCTGCTTCCTCATTAAAACGCTTTGTTTGTAATGAGCATACTCTAGTATCGATATCTGGTACAACACTGATCAAAACTGGCGTACCTGAAAAGTCGGATAGATTGACGACTTCATCTGTTAAATTTTTTAACGAAAAATTTGGCGCCTTAGTTCCTACTTCTGGTTGTACACCTATGATTTCTACTTCTTCACCTTTTTTTGTTACTTTCATTAACTATTTCCTCCCTTAAAGTCATTTGAGCTTGTAATACTCGACAAAATACATTCTATTCTCTCTATTCAGTATAGTGGAAGGAAATGCAGATAACAATGTTCTTGCTTTTAAACCTTGTTGCTGGTGAACGTTTCATCAAAATAAATCAAGGTTTGCAGCTCTGTAGTCAAATCAATATATTGAACATTCACATTATGAGGCACAATCACTCGATCGGGGGCAAAATTTAAAACAGCTGTGATTCCTGCTTCAACAATTTTGTCGATCGCTTCTTGGGCATACTGACTTGGTACGGTTGAAATCGCAACAGTCACTCCTGTTTTTTCAACTTCTTCTTTTAATTTTTCCATTGGTTGAATCACAATATCATCGATCGATAAGCCAATAATTGCCTCAGAGGTATCAAATGCACAGACAATATTCAAATTCTCGTTGCGGCGGAAATTATTTTTGACTAGGGCCTTTCCTAAATTCCCGCAACCGATCAGAGCAATTCTTTTTTCTTCCTGTGTGTTTAAGATATGACTAAATACATCGATCAAATACGGTACGTCATATCCATAGCCACTTCGTCCCAGCTCACCTAAGTGAGAAAAGTCACGACGGATCGTTGCTGGCGGAACTTGAATCACATCACTGAATTCTTTTGATTTTATTCTAGTAACTCCTGAATCTCCCAGCATTTTTAAGTAGCGCAAATAAAGCGGCAGTCGCTTTGCTGTTGCTTTTGGCATCTTTTTTTCTTTATGTAATTCTTTCATTTTCAGCTCTCCTTGTTACTTATTTCACATATATAGTTTAGCATGCTTCCAAGAATGGAGCAACTTGTTTGTGAAAAAGAGAGCAGATATGAGAAAAACTTAATAAACAAAAAGAATAGACTCGATAGCGTTATCAAGTCCATTCTTTCAACTTTTATAATAAGTCAGAAAATTCTTCTTCCTGCTCACTAATTTCTGTAATTTCACTAACTTTTAACCCAGCCATTGCTCGAGCCATCAATCCTTCTATATCTAAACGTGCTTCAAAAGATTGGGCTTTTTCTAATTTTGGTCTCGTTTTTGGCTGTGGTGGTGCGAAAATCGTACAACAATCTTCAAATGGCTGGATGGCCAATTCAAATGTATCAATCTTTTCAGCAATCTCAATGATCTCACCTTTGTCCATTGAAACTACAGGTCTAATGATCGGGGTTGTCGTTACCTCATTGATTGCTACCATACTTTGGAGTGTTTGAGAGGCTACTTGACCTAAAGATTCGCCATTGATAATCACTAATCCTTTTCGTTCTTCTCGAATCGCATCTGTCAGGCGCAGCATCATTCGACGTGTAACCGTCATTAGATAGCCTTCTGGTACTACTCGTTTGATCTCTTCTTGGATCTCTGTAAAAGGCACCTCAATAAATTGCATACTGCCACCATATGGAGCGATTTTTGCAGCTAAGTCCTTGGCTTTTTGCAAAGCTTGTTCACTAGTGTATGGCGGGCTGGCAAAATGGACCGCTTCAACTTCCACACCACGCTTCATTGCTAAGTAGCCTGCGACAGGAGAATCAATGCCACCTGATAGCATCAACATACCGCGACCGCCTGTACCTACTGGTAAACCGCCAGCCCCTCGAATGGTTTCATAGGAAAGGTAAGCACCCTCCTTGCGAATCTCGATTCGAATATTGATATCTGGCTTTTTCATCTGTACAGCAATCTCAGGAAAAACCTCAAAAACGGCGCCGCCAAGTTCACGATTCAGTTCATTTGAGTCTAATTCAAAATCATGGTCTGAACGTTTTGAAGTGATTTTAAAAGATTGTCCTGGCTGATAAACTTCCTTAATGATTGTTTGTACCATCTCTCGAATAGCAGGTAATGTTTTCTCCACACGAATACTTGGGGAAAAGTTTTGAATGCCAAAGACTTTTTCCAGCTTCGGAATAATTAAGCTACTGTCTTCTCCATTGAGCAATAGGTGCATTCGATCACGATCAGCATGGATTTTAACTGCAGGAAAATCGCCTAGCGTACGCTTCACATTTTGCGCAAGTTGAGAGATAAAGGTTTTTCTATTTTTACCCTTTGTTGAAAGTTCGCCGTAACGAACCATGACTTCTGTATAGTTCAAAATTATTCATTCCTTCTTTATAAAGCTTGATTTATCAACGTTTCTAAAGCAACTATCTTTAATTATCTTAAAATACTAACAATAGATGTTTGCTTGAATTACTATAACATAGAGTTTTACATTTTTAAATATCTAATTCCAAAACACTAGTACCCTATCCTTATTTAGAATCTTTGAAATTCGGAGCTTTGGGATCATGACCTTTGTCTCTGACTACATCCGCTAGTACGTCAGCATGACTGACAAGTGTAGCGCCGTCGGATAATGCGTTTATGAGTTGATTGTACTCTTCTTGTCCCATAAGTTTACTTTCTCCAACAATTTCAATATAGTAAGCATCACTTTGCCAAGCTTATCAACCTAAATCGTGTACATGTCCTTTAGCAGCATCAGAACACTGCATTTTTACCTATCCCTATTCTTCCTTCGAAACGAGTGCGCAATTTTCTGTAATAAGTCAAGTAATGGAAAAACAATGATTATCAGTCTTACCTAACAATCATTGTCTTTGCGTTTCTCTAATTTAATACTGCAAATTTTATATATAGCTGGTTAAAGATGACCATGAACTGTTCAGCTTCTGCAATCGTATTGCTCTCATCTAAGCTCACACGAATAGCAGAGGTTGCTAGTGAATCTGGTACCTTCATTGCATGCAAGGTGCTGCTTGCCATTTTTTTTCGACTAGAGCAGGCACTGGTTGTTGATGTATAGATTTGTTTTTCTTCCAAGGCATGAACAAGGACTTCCCCACGAACTCCTTTTAGTGCAAAGCATAAAATATGAGGAGCAAAATCAGCCGTTGCTTTTGAAAAGACTGTGACATTCTTATATTCCTGTAGAGCTTCGATCAGATAACGGCGAATAATCGCTGTGTGTTCTGGTTTTTCCTGCTTTTTATCCATGTACAAGCGAAGCGCTTTTGCCATTGAAACGATGCCGGCAACATTTTCTGTTCCACTACGCTGATTATTTTCTTGTCCGCCGCCATTCAAAAGAGGCGCTAACTTGCGACCATGCTTCCAATAGATAAAGCCTACACCTCTGGGACCATGAAATTTGTGTGCTGAAAAAGTTGCAAAATCGACTCTATCTGTCAACCATTGTTCTTTTGGTACTTTTCCAATTGCCTGAACCGCATCCACATGAAAATGAATTGTTGGATACGCTGCTAAACAGTGACTGATTTCTTGAATTGGTTGAATAGTGCCAACCTCATTATTCACTGCCATGATCGAAACAAGTATTGTATCTTTGCGAATCAGTTTGTTTAACTCATCTACCTGAACACGTCCATTGTCATCGACTGGTGCGATCGACAAGTCAAACCCATTTTCCGCTAATTGTGCAGCAGTTTCTGCTACAGCAGGATGTTCTACTCCTGAAATAATAATATGCCGACCGAACTTTTTCTTCTCTAAAGCCGTTCCTTTCAATACCCAGTTGTCTCCTTCAGTACCGCTGCTAGTGAAGAAGATTTCATTTGTTTTTACTTGCATCAATTCTGCAATTTGCTTACGTGCCTGTTCCAACAATCGTCCAGCTTGTGTGCCTAAATCATGAAGACTTGAAGGATTGCCGATGATGCGTTGACTAGTTTTTATATAGGTATCTAATGCTTGTGGATAAATTGGAGTTGTTGCACTATTATCAAAATAGATCATTTTATTAACCTTCTTCTCTTTGAAATTCTTTCCCATTATATACTTTTCAATTTAGCAGTTCAACTAAATCATCAAAAGAAAAGGGGCTATGACATAACTCTGCGAGTTACATCTTAGCCTCCTAAAATCCGAATAAACGCTTTTTTAATCTCGTTTTTTATATTGCGTCAAGATTATTGAAATAGAAATCTTCAATTCTTCTAAATGCACCTGGTTCTACTCTTTCAAGAGCTGTTCCAATTTCATCCAATGCATCTTGATATCTGTATTCTTTTGAGAATAATTCTAAGCTATTTTCCATTGCCACACGAATTGCTTCATGTGTGTGACGATAACGATTAGCATACTGCATCATTTGTTCTGTCAAGGCTGCTGAATTGACCAAATCGTTGGTTTTTTTGTCTAATAACTCCAAATCTTCATTACAAAGATCAGAAAGCTTCTTGATCTCTTCCATATTGATACGGATTCGATTCAGTGCTTTACTTAGCTCTTCGATACGATCTGTCGCTACAAAGAAAAATTCTAAATAATCAGCTGGTAAGCCTGGTAAACGTTGTTTTTCAACATAACGTTTGATGTTGCGTAAACGGAAATCATATTGATCCACTTTTTCTTGTGCGATTTTTTCACCTTTACGTAGTTCTTTTAATGAATCATCGATCTCAACTTGTTGATTTTCGATATCATCAAGAATTTTATAGCAATCTTTAAAGAATGCTTGAACTTCTGAATAAGGAATCGTGTGTTCGTTTAGTTTTGGTTCAAAATCTTCATAGCGGCGAATCAATTCTTCGATCTCTGATTGGAATCCTCTTGATCGTCCTAATTCATTATGATTCAATGTATAGCTTTGAGACGTATGATCCAATTCGATCATCAACTGGCGATTGTTTTTCAATGCATGAGCGATATAATCTCCCACAACTTTGTGATTTGTAACCACGTATTTTTTCGCATTGATCTCACGTTCCATGATTTCATATAATGCATCGATGGCATTGGCTGTGTCACGGTTAGCAACTTCTACTGCGTCAACTTCAGTTTTTTCTAGATCGACTGTTGAATTTTTCACACGTTTTTGAACGCGTCTCAATTCTTCAGTAAAGTTCTTTTCTGGGAAGACATAATGATCTGCAAGCAGACGTTTGTAGCCTTCTTCAATTTCTTTCAACTGATCTGGGAAGGTTCTCGTAAGCTCATCATAAAGTGGCGGAATGCGTTTCATGACATCATCTAACTCATACGTATGACGTTCTGCATTTTCTAAAACTTCACGCGCTTCGATCGGATCTCCAGATGTATTTAAAGTAACAAACTGAGTAAATTCAATCTCGATATTTTTGATTTGTTTTTGCAGTTCTGGATAAGCAGAACCGAATTCAGCTTTTTCATCATGAAGCAGTTTGCTTAATTCTTCGTAAACATCCAAAGCTTTTTGAACTTCAAGTGAATTACGCTCTTCACTTTCACGTAATTCTTTCAGTCCGTTACGAATGATCTCAACTTCTGATTCCATCTCATTCATCGTTTCTTCAGCTTCAGCAACTGCTTTTTTTGCTTTCATAAAACGGAAGGTTTCGTTTAGATTTTCAACTTCAAATATCTGACTTTCTAATTCTGCAAAAGAGCGAGTAGAAATCTCTGTCCAACGTTGATTCCATTCTCTAAACGTATTTTGACTTTGACCGACCATGTGCATCTTTTTGACATCGTCTACTTCTTCAATAACCGGTAAGTCAAATAGTTCTTCTTTCCTCTTTTCCAGATTATCGAGTTTCATTTGATTTTTCTTTCTCATAAAAAAACCAACTAAATACAAAACAGCTGCGATAATTATTATAGCTAAAACTACGATAATGATCAGATTATTCTTCATTCAGGGAACCTCCGTTTATTAGTCCATATATGATATATGCTCATCATCAAAAAGGAAATCTTCTGATTTCTATGACCATACAATTCTCTTATCTACTAAAATTTCCTTAAAAACACCTACAGAAAATTATATCACAAACCGTTCTTTCAAGCACTAATTAATTCTATTTTTTTAAGAAATGTTTTTAGTTTGTAATATTCATTCGTTTTTTGATCAACTATTAGCAAGTGTAACCTATTTGCTCCATCTCTTGCAACTTTTTACACACATCACTTAAAGAGTCCAACCGCTCATCTGCTAATGTCTGATCCATGCCAAATTGGGTATCTTTCAAAGCCCAAACAGTTGCACCTGCATCATGTGCGGATCGAATACCTTTTTCGGAATCTTCGATTGCTAAACATTTTTCTGGCGCTAGCCCTAGTTCTTGTGCTGTAAATTCGTAAATCTTGGGATCAGGTTTACTTTTCTCTAATTCGGATCCTGTCACAATTACATCAAAAAAGCTCGTTAATTGTCCAAGTTTCAAGACTTCTTGAATCACATCCATTTTTGAAGATGAGGCTAAACCGATCTTGTACCCTTTTCTTTTCAAAAACTGTAAAACACGTTTTGCATTTGGTTCAATCGAATCGCTGTAGTCGATCGGATGTTTGATTTTATAGTGATGATATTTTTCCGTCAAAAAGGCTTCGTCATAATGAGTCTCATTTACCTCGAGGATCGGTCGCCATAAGCTGCGCATGTCTGCGCCAACAAATTGCTGAATCGGTAACCCTTCTATAGATAAGTCATATTCTTCAAGAAAAGCTTTGCGACGCTGATAGTAAAATGTTTCACTGTCGACTAATACACCATCCATATCGAAAATGATTCCTTCATATTTCTGCGTCATTTTTGCGCTCCCTCTACTTCCATTCTTGTCCAACTTTACTAGTCTAACAAAAGATTGAACAAAAATGAAGAAATTTGTTGAAAAATAACAGAAAACTAACATTTTTTAGTCTTTTAGTAGTTGCTTTTCCATAGATATTTCGGTATTCTTTTACTATTAATGAAAAATTTATTAAAATTAGGAGTGAAAAAAGTGAAAGTCATAAAATTCGGTGGCAGCTCTCTTGCTTCTGCTACTCAGCTAGAAAAAGTCTTAACTATTGTAAAAGAAGACGCTTCACGAAAGCTCGTTGTTGTTTCAGCTCCTGGCAAGCGTTCTTCGGAAGATATTAAAGTAACAGATCTATTGATCGCTTACTATAATGCTTATTTAAACAGTGAATCTACGACAGAGCTTGTCGAAAAAATAGTTGCCCGTTACGAAGCAATTTTAGATGAACTAAACCTAAGTAAAGAAATTTTATCAGATATCACACAGGCAATTCAGCAATTAGCAACGTTGCCCAAAGAAAATAACCCGCATCTTGCAGATGCCTTTTTAGCGAGTGGTGAAGATAATAATGCAAAATTAGTCGCTGCCTTCTTCCAACAACGCGGCTTGAATGCTCGTTACATAAGTCCTTTAGAGCTTGGGCTAATTGTAACAGACGAACCGGGAAATGCTCGAATTTTACCTTCTTCTTTAAACAAAATCAACGCGTTTAAAGCAACCGAAGAAATCTTAGTTATCCCAGGATTTTTCGGCTTTACTGAGACAGGTGACATTTGTACATTTTCCAGAGGCGGGTCAGACATTACTGGATCAATTGTGGCTGCTGGTGTCGAGGCGAATATCTATGAAAACTTTACCGATGTTGATGGGATTTTTGTCGCACACCCAGGTATCGTTCGTGAGCCGAAAACCATCAATGAATTGACCTATCGGGAAATGCGTGAATTAGCTTATGCAGGATTTGCAGTCCTTCACGATGAAGCTCTGATGCCCGCATACCGTGCTAATATTCCAGTAGTAATCAAAAATACCAATAATCCAACACACCCAGGTACTTTGATTACCACTTCTCGGATGGTCAAACATGATCCGGTCGTTGGAATCGCCAGCGATCAAGGTTTTGCCAGCATTTATATTAGTAAATATTTAATGAATAGAGAGTTAGGATTTGGGCGCCGTCTATTACAGATTTTAGAGGAATTAGGACTAAGTTATGAGCATATGCCGTCTGGGATCGATGATATTTCTATCATTTTAAGAGAACGACAACTGTCGATCGAGATCGAGGAACAGTTGATGAAACGTTTAGAGCTTGAACTTGAGCCAGATGAGTTGCGCATCACACATGGTCTGTCAATGTTGATGATCGTGGGTGAAGGAATGCGTCAGCGGATCGGGGTCATGGCTGACAGTACAGCGGCCTTAGCACAAAATAGAATCAACTTGGAAATGATCAACCAAGGTTCTTCAGAGGTCAGTATCATGTTTGGTATTCGTGAAGATCAGGAGAAAAAAGCGATCCAAGCATTGTATCAGACTTTCTTTGCAGATGTTCATTCTTGATGAAGGCTGTCTAAAAATAAGCTACAACATAATCCGTTAGATTACCTATAAAAAGCGTACTGAAAGCTGGCAAGTTTTATCTCGTTAAGCCCAATCAGTATGCTTTTTTCTACAAATCATGTTTTATTCGAAGAACGATAGGAGTACAATAATAACAATGAAATGATTAAGAAAAGGTGGGAGATTTATGATTGAATTGGTTAACGTTACTAAAAATTATGGAACAAAGCAGGCATTAAAAGAATTAAATTTAACCATTAAACAGGGAGAAATTTTTGGTTTTTTAGGACATAATGGTGCAGGAAAATCAACAACGATCAAAAGTCTTGTGAGCATCATCCAGCCGTCCAGCGGTTCAATCACAGTTGATGGCTTACTTTTAGCGGAACATCGAGAAGCGATCAAGAAAAAAATTGCCTACGTACCAGATACACCAGATATCTTTTTGCAATTAACCGCTGGTGAATACTGGGACTTGATTGGTGCAGCATATGAGCTTGACTCTTCAAAACAACAACAGCGTTTAAATGAGTTGATCGCGTTATTTGATATGGCCAGTCATCAAGAGGAAACACTAGCCAGCTTTTCTCATGGTATGCGTCAAAAAACAATTATTATTGGTGCGTTGTTACCTGATCCGGATATTTGGATCTTGGATGAACCCCTACAAGGGTTAGATCCGCAAGCCGCTTTTGACTTAAAAGAAATGATGAAAGCCCATGCCGCTAAGGGAAAGACAGTTATCTTTTCTACTCATGCTCTAGATACCGCAGAACAGTTGTGTGATGAGCTGGCAATCTTAAAAAAAGGTGAGTTGATTTACAATGGCTCTGTAGCAAATTTACTGGAAGAATCTCCTAATGAATCTTTGGAAGCCATCTATTTAAAAATGGTTGGACGTCAATCTGATGCACAAGTGGATAGCGATAGTGCAGGTGAAATGTATGAATAAGAAACAGCTGTTTGAATTAACGAGAGTCAATTTGAGGTATGCCAATCCTCAAGTGACAGACCGTGCGCGTAAAAAGGGAAAAAGCGGAAAAGCGCTGACCCGATCGTTGATCAATCAATACTTGCTCTCAGGTGTTTTATTTTTGTTCATTTACGGTATGTCGATGTTTATCATTGATTTTTCAACAATGCCTGGTCTTTTTACCTATTATGTGGCTTTGTTTGGTATCTTAGCTTTTTCTCAAGGGATTTCAGTGATTTATAATGTTTTTTTTGAAAGTCAGGACTTACCCGCTTATTTACCTTTACCTTTTCGTCAAAGTACTATTTTTTCTGCTAAAATTCTAGTCGTGGTTTTAACAGTCATTCCGTTTGTCTTTCCGATGTTTGTCGTCTTTTTATTGACAGGCTGGCGTTCTGGAATTTTCCCGCCTGTGACGTTGATTCTTTCGGTTATTCTTTTTACTTTGATCATAGCAGTTACGTTTTCGATTTGTTGTTTGATCGTCTTTGGTTTGACTAGAACGGCCTTTTTTAAAAAACATAAGAAGGTCGTAACCAGTCTATTGTTGGGTATTTCAATGGCTATTGCTATCATCGGGATTTTGGCAATGAATGCCCAATCTCCCTCAATTGAGAGTGGTCAGATTGATCGCCAGCCGATTCGCCTGCTACTGCCGATTTTCACTATTGCTTCCAAGCCCTTTTCAACTGCTGGTCTCATTAGTTTTGCTGGATTACTACTACTACTTGCCTTATTATTAGGCATCATCAAAGTATTGATTTTACCAAAACTTTATGAACAGTTAGCGGATGCTTCTGCTGCCACTGGTATCAGCCGTCGTAAGCATAAAAAGAATCAAACCTTGAACCAATTACTTATCAATTATAATAAACAACTGCTAAAAGAACCAAATTTGATTATGCAGGTTCTCTCCAGTTCATTGCTAATGCCGGTGATTTTCATCGTAACGTTTGCTTTTAGCGGAGCCTTGGATTTAAGTCGATTGGACATGCGCTTTATCGGAGTGGTCTTTTTGGCTGGGGTAGCGCTGGCGGTTTTGACAACGAATCAAACTTCTTTTATTAGTAATCTGATTTCATTAGATCAAGAGAACTTCCATTTTATGCGCACATTACCTGTTTCGATGCGTAATTACATGAAACAAAAATTTATTGTCGGACTTATAACCCAAGCGATTCTGACTGATGCAATCGCATTGATCGGCGGACTTTTATTTCATCTTCCTATTCCTTTTCTGATTAGTCTCCTTATCGGAGCTAGTTTAGGAAGCTACTTACTTTGTTTACGATATTTTGCCAGAGATCATCGCTTGTTATTATTAGATTGGACAAATATCACTCAGCTTTTTAGTCGCGGAAATGGTAATAGCGGTCTGGTTTTAACGATGATGCTTGGTATTTTTGGAAGTATTATCCTTTTACTTCTTTATGGCTTTGCAGCTGTCTCTTTGCCGTTTTTGCCATTAAATATCACTGTACTGATGATTGTTATACTGATTAGTGCGCTGAGTATTCATCATTATCAAAAAACTTTCTGGAATCGATTCGATTAAAAAAAGCTGGACTAGGAGCTGCTTCTTCAAAAAAGAGCTTCTAATCCAGCTTTTATATTAGGACGATCTTTCATTTTCTCTTGCGTGTCGTTGTCTCTCTAATTCTGCTTTGATTTTTGGTTCTGGAGCAAAATCCGTTTCCCAATTCTCTGGTTTCAGTACTTTATGGGTAACTGGATGATAACGTGGTTTACCGTCTGGAAATAATTTTCCCATGTTTGCTTCATGAACGATCGAAAAAATTTCTGTTGGGTTTACTCCAAGTAATGAAAAAGAACCGTAGGTAAAATACAGCAAGTCAATCAATGCATCCACCTGTTCTACCAAAGGATCACTAACTATTTTTTCTTTACTTAGTACCTTCGCTTCTGCCTGATCGACAGACTCTTTTAATTGATTGAGTAATTGTTTGAATAGCTTTGGATCATTGTCCGCTGCCCCATACAAAAATTCTACAAGCTCCTCTACCTTGAAGCCTGCACGTGCCAACGCTCTATCAGCTGAAAACGCCGTCGGTACTTTAGGTCTTCTATTATCAAATTGTTGATGAAACGCTTCTGTTTTTTCAAATGGATCATCAATTTTCATACTTTACCTCCTATAAAATAAGCGGAATAAATCATTTTAACTTGAGCGAATCGGACAAACTTGACTGAAATAGTTTGATCTCCTTTTTTTCGAAAGCTTATGGTGCTATCACGCTTCTAGAAAAACTAGTCCGCATAGTTGATCCATTACTTTTCTAGTGTATCCTCGGAAATAATCCCATAATGACGTAAAGCCTGATAAATCCCATCTGCTTCATTTGATTGTGTGACAAAATCTGCAACCTTCTTCACGTCCTCCTCTGCATTGCCCATAGCAACACCGATTCCTACTCCTGTCAGCATTTCCAAGTCATTCCAGCTATCGCCAAAAGCCATTATCTCTTCCGTGCTAATGCCAAAGAACTCCACGCATTTTTGAATGCCGATCATTTTTGAGCCGCCAGCTGGAATAATATCTATTGTATAAGGATTAGAACGAGTCAAATGACAATCTGGTAATTGCTCCTTTAGCGTGTCCAGCTCAGACGGCGGACTTAAAAGTACACATTGATAAATCGGCTCTTTTAATATATCAAGTTCAAAATAGCGCTGCTCTTTTCGATGGATCGAAAGACGACTAATCAGATTTTTAGTCACAGTCATCGGTAGACGTTTGGGAATAAAATATGAAAGCCTCTTCGCCCATTTATTTTGACCAAAACGCATCAAAGAACTGCCTTCCATGCTTCGTCTACTACCAAACATGATCTGGCGGTGGTATCGGTCAGAAAAAGCAACAATTCTCTTTAAGGTCTCTTCTGGAAAATGTGCCGAGCGGATCGTTTTTTCCTCACTAAACACCAATTGGCCATTGTATGTAACAAACACATCCAAATTTAACTCATCGATCTTCTGGCTTAAGTGGATCGGTCCTCTTCCAGTTGCGATCCCGCAAATGATTCCCTGTTCTTGCGCTAAAGCGATTGCTCGTTTGGTCGATTCTAATGCCTTTCCCTGCTTGTTTACAAGCGTGCCGTCGATATCGAAGAAAATAGCTTTTATCATAGGATTCCCTTTCCTCATTCCACTCATTTTTACTGCTAAAATAAATCTATTTGCTTTGGATTCAGCTGCTCATACTCTAAGCCCAGCATTGCTTTCATTTCCAGTAAATTACCTGCGGCATCTCCGCCGGAATTATTATTAAAAATCACGCCGACTTCTTTTGTCTCACTGGCAATTTTCTTTACGGCTGCACTTAAATCTGCAAGCTCCTCTGCGTTATATCGATACAGTGTTCTTTTTTTTCGCCAGTCCTTATCGTTGGCCATCCAGCCTGCTGCATTACGCCCATGAAATCGAAATAAGGAAAACTGCTCATTCGTAACAAATGGATAAAACGGCACTGGATTAGTTGGGATCTGCGGCTCATCAACGATTACCAGCGAAAACTCATGGCTTTTCATAAAGGATAAGGTTTGTTTAATATACTTCTCCACATACCATGACCCATTCCGCAATTCGATTGCGATTGGATAGCCAGTAAACCACTGACGGATTTTTTCTAGATATTGAACATTTTCCTTTGTGCAACTGAATGTACCTGAAAATTGGATCAAAAAAGCATATAATTTCCCGCTTTCGATCATTGGCTGCATACTGGTTAAAAATGCCGTTACCATTTCTTGTTCATCTTGATAATATTGTGTCCATTCGCCCTGGCAACTGATGCCACTATACACTTTCATAATGAAACGAAATCTCTCTGGAACTGATTTTGTCCATTCTCTGACTGATTCCTGTTTTGGAATGCCGTAATAAGCTGTATCCATCTCAACTAAAGGTAAGCAGCCAGCGTATTCATAAAGTGTAGAGCGCTTTTTCCCGGTTAATTTAACATGCTCATTAAAGGAAGTCAAACCTAATCGAATCAAAAAAACATCTATCCTTTCTACTTTTAAATTATTATAAACAGAGGATGGAACAGAAGTGCCTATTTTCGAAGGGGGTACTTCTGTTTCCACCATTTATAAGGATTCCACGTGAGTTGGAGATGTCTCGAAGAGTTATGTCCCACTCACTTAATAAACATTCATTCAAAAGGGTAGAAAAAACACTTATTTACTTTTTTTCCACGTCATATTTGCTTCACAATAGACTTGACCTGCAATTTGGATTTCGTGACGTGTCCGTTTACCATCTGCGTCATCAAGTATTTCATAATGACTTTCCACCTCTTGACCATACTCGACTTCCTTATCGAATTTGACATTGATAAAGGTCGGTTCATAGGTACTCAAAAAATCATATCCTAAAACATCAAGCAACCAGTTAAAGTAGATGGCATTATTCACATGCTGATTGCCGTCGATATCAAAATAACGGACACGATAGGGCAGAAACTCACCCGCTTCGACTTTTTCGATTTTTTCTCCGCGATAGATTTTTGTGATTTTCTCGCTTTCATAAGGTTCAATAATCTCAGGTAAAACACTACTCATCTTACGGTTTTCTTTGTCCATCAAGACAAACGTCGACTTGATCAAGACACATTCATTGCCTTGTTCATCGTGAATCCAAAAGTTTCTATAGCAAAAATATTTATTATAAGCCATCGCTTGGGTCGTCACCGCTAATTTTTCACCGACTTTAGGCAACCGCGTGATGTGGATTTCATAATTCGTAATGACCCAGCCTAATCCAAATGACGCTACAAAATCCGCTCCTCTAGCCAATGCGTCACTTTGTTCTTCTGATGTTTTGATCACTACTGCCAGCATGGCAGGAATCGTCATTTTTCTTGTGATATCTCCGTCATAATAGGCTACTTCATATGGCGTTGTAAATTTTTTTGCCATCTAATTACGCTCCTTTTTCTCATTTTCTATTTAAAGTATATCATAGCAGCTGATAATAAAAAATTACTATTAAACTGATTTTTCTTTGATCCAGCCTCTTCCTTAGATTCTTTTCTGTTATACTTGATTTATCATATCTTTTAGGAGGGAACTATGGAAAAAACGAGCATTGTAGGTAAACTTCAGGACCTTGTTATTTCTACGACTGATGAGAGCATCAACACCACCATTGCACAAATACTCTTAAAAAAAGTAGGACATAATGCTGCTGAAATCACTATTGAATCCTTAGCTGAAGAATGTTTCACCTCGACTGCCAGTGTGAGTCGGTTCTCAAAAAAGCTTGGTTATTCGAAGTTTTCAGATATGAAACAGGCGTTTATTGAGTATCAGTCTGAGACAAAAAAATTTATCAATAAAAATAATTTTGAGTTAGCGATCAGCGAAGCCACCGTCGATCAAGCCTTAGAAAAATATATCCATCATATTACGCTTGCTTTTCAATCCGTCCAAAAAAGGCTCGATTTAGCGCAAATCGATCAGTTATGTCAACGAATCCATGATACTGAAAATGTTTATTTTTTTGGTACACATAGCTCAGGTTTGCTTTTAGAGCAACTTCAATATCTTCTTTTTTCTTGTGGAAAATATGTTACATATTTTAATGGTCGAATGAACCAGCGTAAAGCCTTTCGACAAATCCCGCAAAATAGCTTGGTTATCATACTTTCTACTGAAGGAAATTACTTTTTAAAGTTTAGTGATCTTTTATTCGACCTATCCTCAAACGCAAGCTATACCTTACTGATTACTCAAAACGAGGAACTAAAAATAGCCAACATTTTTGATGAAGTGTTACTTCTTGGAAATAGTCCAATCAAAAAAGCAGCGCCTTATCAGGCACAGCTTTTAATCGATATTCTATATTCAAGGTATTACCAGCTCTATGCTTAAAAAGGGCTGGGTCTAGGATATAACAAAAGTGATACCTCAGACCCATTCCCTAATAAGTGCTTTTTCTATGAACTATTGTGAACTCCTGATCCTTTTGGAAAGGAGCGCTGGATTGTGCGACCGGGGAACATCATACTTCACGTTTCACTCCAGTCAGATCTCTTTTCCATTCGTTTCAATGACTTTTTGATACCACGCAAAACTATCTTTTTTATAGCGTTCCATACTTCCTCGCCCATCATTATCGAGGTCTACGTAAACAAATCCATAACGTTTGGCCATCTCGCCTGTTCCAGCACTGATCAAATCGATACAGCCCCAGGTCGTATATCCAATCAAATCCACTCCATCTTTTACTGCCTCTGCCATTTGCTCGATGTGTTGACGGAAGTAAGCGATTCGATACTCATCATGGATCTGTCCAGCTGTAAATTCATCCTCAGCACCTAATCCATTTTCAACGATAAAAAGCGGTAATTGATAGCGTTGATATATTTCATTGATCGTGATTCTGAAGCCTAATGGATCGATTTGTCTGCCCCAACCAGCATCTTTTAAGTAAGGATTTCGGACGCTTGCCATCGCATTTCCTTCAATTAGATTTTTTTTCAACTCATGATCCACCGTCTCCAAACGACTAGTATAATAGCTAAAAGCCACAAAATCAACGGTATTTTCAGCTAAGATCGCCGCCTCTTCATCAGTGATCGTCAAATGAATATCTTGCTCTTCAAAATAACGCTCAGCAAAATAAGGATACGTTCCCTTTACCTGGACATCAATGAAAAAATATTGTTCTCGACTTTTTTCCAAAGCAGCCTGAATGTCTTTAGGATTACAAGTATACGGATAAACACTTCCAGCCGCCAGCATACAGCCGATTTTCATCGTTGGATCGATCTTTCTAGCCGCTTTCGTTGCTAAAGCAGAAGCCACTAATTGATGGTGGGCAGCTTGAAAAATAGTGGATCTATCTGTGTCTGTTTTTGGTAGTCCACCCGCCAGAAACGGATTCCGTAAAATCATATTGATTTCATTGAAAGTGATCCAGTGGGTTACCTTCGTATGATATCTTAGAAAAATGACTTCACAATATCTTTGATAACATTCAATCAGCTTTTTATCTTGCCAGCCGCCATAGGCTTCGGCTAAATGCAAAGGCGTATCAAAATGATTAATGGTGACAATTGGTTCAATATCGTATAACAATAGTTCATCAAAAAGAGCATCATAAAACTTTAACCCTGCTTCATTCGGTTCTTGTTCATCACCTTTCGGGAAAATTCTCGCCCAACTAATAGAAAGGCGTAAACATTTTAATCCCAGCTCTGCCAATAACTGAATATCCTCTTTATATCGATGATAAAAGTCGATTGCCTGATGGCTAGGATAATAATCAAAGGTTTGTTCGAAAGCATATTGCGGATCTTTCAAACTACGTTTTCGTTTCTGTCCAACAGGTAAAATGTCGATGATCGATTGTCCTTTTCCGTCTGCTAGATACGCACCTTCTGCCTGGTTGGCTGCAAGGGCTCCGCCCCATAAAAAATCTGCTTTAAATTTCTGCAATTGAATTCTCCTTTTCTTCATTCAATTTTTCCTCAAAAGTTGCTTGTTTATCAGCGGCTTTAAAAAATGGCAACCAAAGCAGTATTTGAACAATGATCAGCAAAAATTGAACAAGCAAAATAGGCAAGCCGCCTTCCAGCCAACCGTAAACCAAAGCTGGCGTTCCGAGCGGCAGCTGAATCCCTCTTAAAGTATCAATCACATGAAAAACTTGAAGCAGATAAGGAATAACAAACATAAGGATCGGCCCCACTAAGAAAGGAATAAAAAACACTGTATTTAGAACCATAGGGACACCAAATATCACTGGTTCATTGATACCAAAAATCGTTGCTGGCAAAGCCATTTTACCTAATTTTTTATATTGATCACTCTTAGCAGTGAAAGCCATCAGCAACGCTAATCCTAGTAAAGCACCTGAACCACCTAAACTTGCATACGTCCCATAATGTTGATAAGTAATTGCATTAGGCAAGGGCTTACCAGCCTCAAAGGCAGTTAGATTCATTAAACTCAACGGAATAAAAACTGTTTGCAAGACTGGTCGGATGATCATATAACCATGAATACCAAAGAACCAAAGCAATTGTGCGACGATAATCAATACGATAAATGAGAGAGGATTGTTGCCCAGCTTTTGCAAAGGTCCTCCTAAAATAGAATAAATGAAATTATTCGCATCGCCATACGCAGTCATTTCAAAACCAAACCGCACAAGAGAAAATAGTCCTGTTAAAATAAACGCAGGAGCGATAGAGGCAAAGGATTTAGCAATCGTTGGCGGAACACTTTCCGGCATTTTAATGATGATTCCTCGTTTGATGATTCCGCAATAAATGATGGGAATGATGATTCCTAAAATAATGCCCATAAACATTCCTTTAGCGCCAAGGTACTCTGTTGCTAACACATTTGGCACTGCGATAACTTCACCTGATTCCAATTGATGCTCTACACCATTTGGCAATAAAAGTAAAAATGAAACCAAGGATATCAGCGCTGCAAAAAAGGCATCTTTTTTAAATTCTAAGCGGATCGTCAAATTATAGGCGATCGCACAAACAACATAGATAGCAATCATATCCGTTGTAACTTTTGATGCATAACTTAAAATAGTCGCTAAACGTGTGATTTCAAGAAATTTTTGATAAAGTTCAATCTGCATACTCGATAGTAACGTAAAAATCGCTCCTAGCATCGTAATAGGTAGAATCATTGAAAAGCCATCAGAAATAGCGCTCATGTACCGATTATTTTGAATTTTCATTGCTAAAGGCATTAAGTGAAGATTGATTATTTTTTCAATTTTATTCATCATTTTTCTCCTTCTTTTTTTGTAACCGATTACACGAAATAGTTTACCATGATTAAACGGTATCCACGCTCACAATATTTGTATGATTTACACATATTGTATCTTTTACATTTATTGAAAATAGAATAAATAAAATATATTAGAATTTTTTCATTTTTAAATAAAAAAACTTTTCAAAACAAGGAATAAATATCCTCGTTTCGAAAAGCTTCCACCCTTATCTATTTGTCACATAAAAACCCCTATTAACTAATTTTTTCACACTATACGTGCCCTGTATTACCGTACGGGGACACTAATGTCAGTAACTCGAACAGTGTTTCCATCTCTATCCCTCCAAAAAATTAGTTGATTCCAAAAGAATAATACCATAATATAATATAAAACTAGAACTATAATGCATAACATAGAGGGGAATTTTATGAGAATCAAAGGAGACATTATCCGTTCCGTAAGAAAGCAAAAAAAATTGTCACAAGTCACTTTGGCTGCTGGGATCTGTACGCAAGGTACAATCAGTAATATAGAAAAGAAGAATGTCTGTGATAGCCTCGAAATCCTCGATGCGATCTGCAAGCGATTGAACCTTAGTTTAGAAAGCGTACTAGATGACAACGATGAAAAGAAAGTAACCAATTTACTTAACACGGTCGAAGACTTGTGTAACACATTTAAACATAAAGAAGCCTATACACTTTTGAAAGAATTAACGGTCGATGTTGCTGATTTTCAAAATAAGGAACTTGAAATTCGTTGGCTCTACTACATGGGGATCACAAACCTCTTAGGATACAACAATACTACAGACAGTCTGTTTTATTTTTACCGTGCCGATGAGCTTGGGGATGCAAATTCTATTTATGCGATTCTCTCTGTTAATAGTCTAGGTATTGTCTACGAAATGGCTGATGAGTTAGACAAAGCAAACGTTTATTACGAAAAATCGATTGAGCTGTTGAAAAAAATGACCGTTGACATGCCGATCAAAGCAACAAAAATATATTTCAATACAGCGAAATTCTATTCGCTAATCAAAGATTATGATACAGCTTTTGAGCTGGCTACAAAAGGAATGGAACTAAACAAGCGTTACCAATCTCTTTACATGCTAGATCTTTTAGCTTATGAAACAGCCTTTAATGATTTTATGCGGTCGGCTGATCAGAAGATACCAGATTACAGCAGTGCTAAAGCTTTCGCTGCATTTAATGACAACCAAAGTCTTTTAAGCGTGATCGCTAATGATGAAGAAAAATTAGCTCGTTAACAGTATAATATGGGAAAAAGGTCGATAGAATAAAGGGAGATTTCCTTTATCTATCGACCTTTTTTTGGTGTTTATTTACTTCATTAATAATATTTAAAAAATATTATATATATCATTTGTATAATATAGATAAGAATGTTATGATCTTTCTTGTAAGCGCTACAAAAAACATTTTTAGGAGGAATTGGAATGAAAAAAACAGTATTAAAAGCAGTATTGTCTCTTAGTTTGTTAGCGGGTGGATTGTTCTTTTCGTCTACTGTCACTCACGCTCATGGATATGTTTCTTCACCTGGAAGCCGGGCCTACTTTGGTAGTGCTGCAGGCGGAAAAGTCAATAAAAATGTTGGTCGTGCCGAATGGGAACCTCAAAGTATTGAAGCGACAAAAAATACATTTATTACAGGAAAATTAGCTAGCGCAGGCGTTAGTGGTTTCGATCCACTGGATGAACAAACTGCTGACCGCTGGTTTAAATCAGATATTACAACTGGCCCTCTTGCAATCAACTGGACGTTGACTGCACGTCATAGAACTTCTACTTGGAATTACTATATGACAAAACAAGGCTGGAATCCTAATCAACCTTTAGACATCAAGAATTTTGATTTGATCGCAACAGTCGATGACAATGCAGCAATCCCAGAAGCGAGTGTAAAACACACAGTAACTGTTCCAAGTGACCGTAAAGGCTATCATGTGATTTACGCTGTCTGGAATGTTTATGACACAACCAATGCTTTCTATCAAGCAATTGATGTAAATGTAAAATAGTCTAACACACTGATAGGCAAAGGAGAAAATAGATGAAACTCAAACAACTTATCCCTGCATTCTTATTGATTTCAAGCGTCTTCGCTGGAAGTCTTTTCACAGGATCACCTGTCGAGGCAGCTGATGCGGCAAGCGAGATGGTCAGCGTGACGAATAAAAAAGTTCTTGTTGGATATTGGCATAACTGGGCCTCTAAAGGGAAAGACGGCTACAAACAAGGAACTTCAGCCAATATCTCCTTATCCGAGGTAAACAAAGCCTATAATGTCGTACCAGTTTCATTCATGAAAAGTGACGGCGTCAATCGAATTCCAACTTTTGCGCCTTATAACAAAACTGATGCGGCTTTTCGTCAAGAAGTAGCCACCTTAAATAGTCAAGGACGAGCAGTTTTACTTGCTTTAGGAGGGGCTGATGCCCATATTCAACTACAAGCTGGCGACGAGCAAGCCTTTGCTAATGAAATCATTCGTCAGGTGGAAACTTATGGCTTCGATGGTTTAGACATTGATCTAGAGCAATCAGCTATCACTGCTGGTGCGAATCAAACCGTCATTCCAGCCGCACTAAAAACGGTCAAAAACTATTACAAAGCACAAGGAAAGAACTTTATCATTACTATGGCGCCAGAATTTCCATATCTAAAACCAGGCGGTGCCTATGAGAAATATATCACCTCTTTAGATGGTTACTATGACTACATTGCTCCACAATTATACAATCAAGGCGGCGATGGTGTGTGGGTAGATGAAATTATGACCTGGATCCCGCAAAGTAATGATGCGCTGAAATATGAATTCCTTTATTATATGTCCGATTCAATGATCCACGGAACTCGAACATTCTTGAAGATTCCAAATGACAAATTAGTGTTAGGCTTACCAGCAAACGTTGACGGTGCAGGAAGCGGCTATGTCATTGATCCAAACGCTGTTTATAAAGCGTTAGACCAATTAGCAAAAGACGGTAATCCAATCAAAGGCTTGATGACTTGGTCAGCTAATTGGGATGTGGGTACAAATGTCAATGGCGTCTCCTACAACAATGAATTCGCCACAAGATATGCTCGAATCCTACAATAATAGTGATCGACAGCTTAAGATTAAAGTGACAGTAGTTCTATGTTGCAAGTCTTCAAAACAGTGGTGTAAAAAAACAACTACTGCCTTTTATTCCGATCCCATTGATAAGGTTGGGATAAAAGCATTTAGCTCCTTCGGCTTTTTCCGAAGGAGCTACTTTTTTTGTCCCTATTTTTTAAGGAGCAGGCTATCATAGTCTCTGTTCAAAAACAGAAATACTCTTTTAAAAAGACCCGTTTGCCTTAACCCCTTATTTCAACAATTCATTTAAACTTCTTTTCTCCACTGCTTACCAAACGTTCACTCATTTCAATGAAGTCGAGTGTTGTCTTCGTTCGATAGACACCTTCTTTTCTTAAATGATGATACAATGTTGAAGTAGCTATCCCACAATGTTTTGAGATTTGTTCTGCAGACATTTTTGTATTGTGAT
The DNA here is from genome assembly GCF_001730305.1 of Enterococcus termitis. Classification (GTDB taxonomy): domain Bacteria; phylum Bacillota; class Bacilli; order Lactobacillales; family Enterococcaceae; genus Enterococcus_L; species Enterococcus_L termitis. The sequence goes on along the minus strand of NZ_MIJY01000045.1, from coordinate 144,100 downwards.
ACAAATCTAGTGCTTCACTGACTTGCTCTACAAGAGGTGGACGGCCTAAAACGACGCCCTTTTTTCTCGCAGCATCTAACCCCGCCAGTACACGTTCTCGAATCAGTTCTGCTTCCATTTCTGCAAAGGCACTCATGATCGTAAAAAAGAAACGCCCCATTGGTGTGGAAGTGTCAATATTATTTTCAATACTAACAAAATTGATATTTTGTTCATTAAATTTTTCCAGTAAAACCAGCAACTGTTTTGTGCCTCTCGCCAAACGATCCAATTTGAAAATAACAAATGTATCTCCTGGTTCAAGAACATTCAGCGCTTTATTCAGCTCACTGCGAAAACTTTTCCGACCACTCTCATGCTCTTTAAAAATCATATCGACTCCGTAATCTTCCAATGCCTGTTGCTGTGAATCGAATTTTTGAAAATGAGTACTAACACGCATATAACCAATAACTGCCATATTTCTTTCCTCCCTTACTTTCAATGAGTGCTCTACTACCTTTTTTTGAGACCTTTAGCTTTTCACTAGATTAGCTGGTGCCTTGTGGTTCAACATAAATAGAATAGTAATATCCTTTCTGCGCTAACAAGGCTTCATGGGTCCCTTCTTCTACGATCCTACCTTGATCCATGACTAGGATACGATCGAAATGCCGAATCGTATTTAAACGATGTGCCACAATGACACAAGTAAACTCATAGGTTTTCAGCCTGTTCATGATAAAGTTCTCTGAAATATTGTCTAATGAACTAGTCGGTTCATCCATCAGCAACAAGCTGGTTTCTTTCACTAACGCACGAGCAATCGAAATCCGCTGCATTTGACCACCAGACAGATTCATCCCACCTTCAGAAATTTGTGTTTCTAAGCCTAATGGCAAATTCATAATAATTTCATCTACCTTAGAATCGAAAATCGCCTGTTCTACTCGGTCAGGAGCAATATCATTCTGATTTAAAACAATATTCTCATAAAGAGAGGAGTTAAAAATCGTTGGTTTTTGATTAACGATACTAACACAGTTTTTTAAAGAAACATCATCGATTTTACTTATATCAACATCGTTGAAACGAATCTCACCAGTACTAACATCATATAGTCCAGCAAGTAGCTTCAATAAAGTACTTTTCCCTGAACCGCTTTTCCCGACAATGGCTACTTTCTCTCCTGCAGCAATGTTAAAAGAGATACCACTTAAAATCTCTTCTTCAAAATGGCTGTATTTAAAAGAAATATCTTTTGCCGTAATTTCATCAATCTGCTCGATTTTTTCGTCAGCCGTAGTCAAGCGGGAATTATCTTTTGCATCTAAAATTTCATTTAACTTGCCAAAATAAGAACGTAGTAAAAGTACTTCGGTGTATGAATCAAACACTGTGACGATCGGCGTGATGAAGGCGCCTGCTAATGCATTGAAACTGATTAGCTCACCTAAGGTTACTTGACCGTTGACTACTTGCATCAAGCCAATATAAATCAATGTAATCGGCAGGATAAATTGAATCGAAGTTTGAATGGTTCTGACCCAAGTAGAAAAGCGGCTTTTTTCAGCCCGCAAGCTAATTTGATTTTTAAACTCATTACGCCATTTTGTATAAAACTCATTCTCAGACCCAGATGACTTAATTGTTTCCATTCCTTCGAATAGTTCAACTAAAATACGTTGAACCTTTGATTGTGCAATCAATTCTTTGTTGGTGATGCTTTGAACACGTCTTGAATTAACAACAGAAATCAAACCCATCAGCAATGCACCGAAGATAGCGATCAATGTTAACTGAACAGACATATTGATCATCAGAATCAAATAAATAAACACAAATAAGAAATCCACAAATATCGTTAGCATCCGCTGGCTCATGATCTGTTGAATAATCACACTTAAGTTTGCTCTAAAGATCAAATCTCCAGTTGAACGATTAATAAAAAAACGCAACGGTAAACGAATGATTTTTTGCATGAACTGCTTCATTAAGGTTAAATCAAAAAGATTTTCTAACACGATCAGCACTAAGCCCCTAGCCACCTGTAAAAAGTAATAGGCGACAAAGAGTACAACAATCGTTAGTCCGATTTGAAGTCCGTTTCCAGCTGCTACAGCTGCACCATCAATAATCATTTGTGTGATTCTAGGAATGATGATCGTTACGACTTGGATCAACAGCGTTAAGGCAATAAAAAATCCGACACGCGCTTTTTTACTCTTTAAAATCCCTTTTAAAACACTCCATGTAGCATTCTCAGCTTTTTTTCTTTGCGAAATGGTGACATCCACATCTTCTAAAATCAAGGCTATATTTGAAAAGCTTGCCAAAAATTCTTCACGCTTGATTTTTTTTCGCCCAGTGGACGGATCAAGTATAGTTGCCTCTTTTTCCGTTAGCTTTTCCAAAACAACATAGTGTCGTTCTTCCCAAAAGCAAATCGTAGGCGTTGTCTGCTCTTCTAAAATATCCATTTCTAATACGCGAATCGCTTTCGTTTCAATGCCTCGATCCAATAAAATTTGGTACAGATTTGTTAAGGTATTGCCGCCTTTAGGTACGCCATAGACATCGCGTAAATGACTTAATGTGACTTGGTCATCATAATAATTCAAGACCATCGTAGTACAAGCCAAGCCACACTCGCTATGCTCACTTTGTTCAATAAACGGAATTTTTTTTACCAATACAGCTCCCCCCTCTCTTATTTACTCGGTAATGATAACGTTAATACATCCGCTGTATTTTTAGGATCATGGAAACGTAAAATTTGATGTCCAATGCCCGATAAACCAGTGAATAGACCATATTTAGGGATCGTTGGTAAGCCTTCAAATGTATAAGTTTGATGCATGATTTTTTCCTCGATCTTACGATGCTTCTCTTCGATTTGCTCTTTTTGTTCACACGTTGCAAACTCCGTTTTGCCATACGCAGACAGAAAAGCTAAATCACTTAGATTTCCGTGGCAAAGGCAATCATCTCTTTTTTCTTGGGCTAGCAGACGCTCAGCAGCAATTTGAACTTCCTCTTGTAGCTTAGGATCATTAAATCCGCTATCTAAAAGATCTAAATAAGCCAAACCAATACCAGTAGAGCCGTAGCACCAAAGATCATTGACCATAGGCGGAGTAGGTCTTAGGTCCAGCCAACCCTTTTGAATTGGATCGTAGGTCGTCCGTTCTTTCATCAAACATTGCTTAATGAGCAATTCAATTTCCGCATCATAAGTTATTTTCAACAGGCTATTGGCTGCATGAATAACACCTGAATACCCGTGAGCAAAGCCGCCTTGCGTAATTTGAGTAAGATCTAAATCGAATAATAGCTGCTTCGCAAATTCATAATAACGTGTCTGATTCGTTTCATGATATAAAAGAACAAAGATCTTGATGATCGAAGCCGTACCGCCATTCCAATCATAACTTTCAATAGTCGCAGGATCATAATTAGCTATATATTTCTCTGCCAGTGATTCCGCTGTTTTTAATAAGTCCGTATTTTGTGTTTGTTTATACGTATAAAGCAATGGATAGACAGCAGCAAATGAGCCATAAAAAGCGGAGATACTATCCACATAATCTTCTTCCAACTTCAATACTAATTTCTCAGATAAGTCATAAGCTTCCTTGAATTTCGGTTCTTTTAACGTGTGATACAATTCACTAAAATAAAAATACATACCCGTAATTCCATCATAAAAGTTCTCATTCATGACATTTACCACATAATTGTCTGGTGAAGACTCTTCAATATCTTTCCAGGCAATTGAATCTTCTCCTAAAAATGCTGCTTCCAGAATCGCTTCTCCGATTCCGCTGGCGCCATTTTTCAATAAAGACTGACCTGCACGTTCATTTAAAGGAACTCTTTTTTCTTGTAAATCTGTTGAATGATATAAACCAAAAGAAGTTTTTAAATAATCTAATTGTTCTGTTTCTTCCTGTTTGGAATACTCTTTGATTTTCGCAACTTCCAAATCAATTGCTTTATCTAGGTACATGTCCTTAATGACTTCTCCTTGACTAGCCACAAGATCTTTACTATTCGTAGGATTAAAGAAAATCGGCACATCGTGTTGAAGCATGTCTCTCACCTCGTAAGGTACCGGTTTGGCATTTGAATAACCATGCATCCAAAGATTTTCGAATAATTTTTCCCGCTCGATATAATCGACCATACAACTTGGATGAGTTGAATAATCAAGTAGGTCCCCATAGCTTTGAGTTGTCTTGATAACATTACGCACAAGACAGTTAGAAAAAATGGTTTCAACCAATGCTGCCAGCGTCTCTTTATTATTCAATGCAAAGGTTGAAAATTCCTGCAGACCTTCAATAATCGTATCGATATAAGGGACAAAATCAACTTTTTCTCCGTTGTACATTGGAATATTTTCCGCTGCATCCGTAATATGTTCCTGATATAAAAACTGCATATTGACAGAATCAAAATTCACAAGTTTCAGCACTTTATAAGGCAGCTTTTGTTCTCCGCCGCTTAAGGCACTCAGCTGGATTCCTTTAGAAGCACCTTCAACATCTTCTTCTGCTCGTTCTTCAAACAGATAGATTGGTACTAAGCCACTCATCACAACAGACTCACCATTTTCCTGCATCACTTTGACGATGGCATTTTGATTATCAGGCATTGGAAAATGATTTTGAATGATCGTCTCTAAATCGATCAACACAGGATATTTTTCAAAAGCCAACACATTTTCCAAATGAAAGTCATTTCCATTAAGTAAATAAACTAAAGCGATCGTTTGACCGAACTGACGATAATAATGACGGACATCTTCTTCTGTCGGACATTCCAAATAAAGCAGGCGTTCTTCAAATGAATAGTTTTCTTTGACGATTTTTGTTGTTAAGTAGAAATCAAATGAGGCATCCAGCTTTTGAATTTCTCGTACAAATTGATCAAAGCGCTCACTGATCATTAAATTTTTAGGTTTGTAGACAAGCTCAGTTTGCTCATTAAAAGTCAATATCGCGACTGATTTACCGCGGTCATGAGAATCACCTGCACCCATTTTCAAGCCAGTTAAAGATAATGGCAACGCTACTTTGAACACCTCATTTAATTCCTGCTGGCTTTCATCAAGTGCCTGCAAAAGCTCTTCAAAATTGACAAGTTGAAACCCAATCATTTCAGCATATAATCGTGTTAATACAGGATATTGAGCAAAAAAATCTGCTACTTTCTCCCGCGAATCAAAACGGATCATCAAATAATTCTGAAACGCTGCTTTTTCATCAAGATCTGCTTCTAACTCCAGTTTTTCTTTTGTCACATGCAAATCATAAACAAAGGTTCTAAGCCCGATATCCATAAAGCGATTGATCACTTCACCGACGTAATCCATCATGGCACTGTCCTGTACTTTTAGTGCTGGGAACTCATTTCGCAATTCTTTCAACCGATTTTCAAAATAATCGATGTGCAGACGTAAGGCATAAGTGAAATTAGCTTTACTTTCATCAAAAATATCCGCGACTAAATGATCCTCCTGCGCAAAGATTGCTTGTGTCACTTTAAACCAATCATCTGTTTGGATCGCAGAGAAAATGTAGTCTTTTTCTGCTTCATCGAGTTCTTTGATCGCTAAACCAAACTCTTCTTTGGTTAATTGCGCAGCTTGAAGAATCTCTTCAAATCGTTCATCGGTCACAGTCGTCGGCCGACTGCGCCACTTTTTATAGTTTTCTATTGGTGACTCGTTCGTTTGGTTTTCTTTTTTTGTATAATATTCTTTTAAAAGATCATATCGTTGACGAATAGATGTTGCTTTAGCTAAATTATTAAGACTCATATTTCAGCCTCCTTTAAATCATTTATTTATGTAAATTCTCCTGAATAGTTTTCCTATAAAATAAGTGCTAGATAGATTACTTCGTAAGAAGCAATCTATCTAGCAATCGAATTATTTCATATTACCAACCGCAACATCTTGAAGAGTAGCAGCTATAGCTACATCTTGAAGAGTAACAGCTTCTAGATGATGATGATGACGAAGATGATGAAGACCAGCTCCATCCGCCGAAGCTCCCTTGTACTTTGTTCATTTCTTCTGTTGTTAATTCCTCAAAAGATTTTCCAACTTTTTTTTCTGCTGTTTTGTTCATAGTGTGTTTCCTCCCTTTTAAGTTTTACTAATAATAAAGTGTGCACATTTATTATTGATCTATTTAAACTGGACGTTTGCTTATAGCAAATCGTCCAACTTAAAACAAATTTGCTGGTTTACGATCGTTCAATCAGATTGATAATTTTACAATCGTAAATTTGCTGGCTTCGATTTTAAAGTTCGCCGATTTAGTTGTAGCTGTTGTCTTACCTTTGATTAACGGTGCGATTTCATATTCACCTGGTGGTAAGTAAACACTGATTTGACCAAAGCTATTTGTCATAACAGTCGTTTCTAACGCTGCACCTTTTGTACAGGTGATCGTATATTCTAAGCCATTGATCACTTGCTTAGCATCGGTACTTGAAACATAGATCAATGCACGACCAGGCGTTTGTTTTGGTTTATTGTAAAAGATACTTTCTGCAATCTTTCCAACTTCGATCGTCTGTTTTTGCTCTGCGGTATCTATTTCATATCCGTCTGGCGCATTTGTTTCAGTAATCACGACTTCTCCTGCTGGTAAAGCTGGGAAGAAGAGTTCTCCATTAGCATCTGTTGTGCCAGTATGGGTATTTCCATTAGCGTCAGTCACAGTAAATTCAGCATTTGCTAAAACATTGTCTGTTTCGTAGCCATCTTTATCTTTAGCGTATTTTGTGATTTTCAATCCGCCAAGATTTTCTTTTTTCACATTGGCATGTCTGATTTCAGTTACTTTGCCCGCTTCAACATTGATTTCGTAGAAGGTTGTATCCTCTTCAAATCCAGGAGGTGCTTTGACCTCAACTGCGTAATATTTACCAGGCGCCAAATCATTTAACAGGATTTCTCCGTTTTGATCGGTTGTATATGTGCCTAATAACTGAGCATCGCTGTCATAAACTTCAAAAACTGCATCAGCTAAATATTCGATTGGGTCCGAACCTTTGACATACTTCACTATTTTTAATGAGCCTGTTTCAGGTACCACTTCTTTTTTATTTAAAACTTCTATTGTTGCTTTACCATTCGGATCGGTTTTAGATAGTGTGACATATTTTGGTGTTGTATCCAGTTCATAGCCTTCTGGTGCTTTTGTTTCAATCAATTTGTAGGTGCCGTATGGCAAATCAGTCAATGTTGCTACTCCATTCGCATCCGTCGTAACTTTACCGACTAATTGATCTGTACTGTCATAAACTTCAAATTCCGCACCTGCTAAACGTGTGCCTGCTTCATCTTTTTTGATGACCTCAAGATCACCCGTTGTTTGTTCTTTTTTGTTTATTACTGTAATACTAACTTTTCCATTCGGATCATTTTTCGATACGGTCACATAATGTGGTGTTTGATCTAATTCATGTCCTGCCGGTGCTTTTGTTTCAATCAATTTGTATACGCCATATGGTAGGTTAGTCAATGTTGCTACTCCATTGGCATCTGTCGTAACCTTACCGACCAATTGATTTGTACTATTGTAGACATCAAACTCTGCACCTGCTAAAAGTGTGCCTGCTTCATCTTTTTTGATGATCTCAAGATCACCCGTTGTTTGTTCTTTTTTGTTTATTACTGTAATACTAACTTTTCCATTCGGATCATTTTTCGATACGGTCACATAGTGCGGCGTTTGATCTAATTCATGTCCTGACGGTGCTTTTGTTTCGATTAATTTGTATGTGCCATATGGTAGGTCTTTCAATGTTGCGATTCCATTCGCATCTGTGGTAACCGTTCCAACTAATTGATTGCTTGCGTTATATACATTAAACTCTGCACCTGCTAATAGCTTGCCTGCTTCGTCTTTTTTAATAACCTCAAGATCACCTGTCGTTACTTTTTTCTTATTAATTATAGTAATACTAGCTACACCATTTGGATTATCTTTGGAGATGGTCACATAATGCGGTGTGAAGTCCAATTCATATCCGTTTGGTGCTTGAATTTCCAAAATCTTATATGTGCCATAAGGTAAATTGTTCATTGTCGCAATTCCATTGGCATTCGTTACGATCGTTCCAACTAATTGGTTGCTTGAATTGTAGACTTGGAAATAGGCGTTAGCCAGTAATTTTCCATCTTGGTCTTTCTTGATTACTTGTAAGCTGCCTGCCGATTTTTTGTTTGTAACATAAATCGTAACTGTTTTATTAATTGATGAAATCGTTACATATCTTGGCGTACTATCTAGCTCATATCCATTTGGTGCTTGAACTTCTACTAATTTATACGTCCCATAAGGCAGATTACTTAGTGAAGCTACACCGTTCATTCCTGTTACGATTCTTCCTACAAGCTGATTATTTGAGTTATAAACATCGAAAACCGCTCCTGCTAATGCTTGATTGTTTTCATTTGTCTTGACTACCTGCAATCCACCTTTTTCATTTGGAAGTGCTACATTGCATTTCGTTAAACAAACCAGTTGACCATTTCGCATCAAAGAGAAATACATCGGGCTTGATTCTAACTGATAGCCGCTTGGTGCTTTTGTTTCTTTAATTGAGTAATTACCTAAAGGCAATGTCGTTGTTTGAGCAACGCCATAGGTATTGGATTGAATGACTTGGACTGCACGTCCATACGAGTCATAAATCGTGAATTGGGCTCCTGCCAGTCTTGCATTTGTTTTTGAATCATATTTGATTACTTGTATCCCCGCACGACCTGAAATGCCTAAAAATCTGGCAGTCGGCTGGTTTGTTGTTAAAATATTGTTTTGTATTTCGTCTAGGCTCTGAATCCCTCCACCATTAGCACTTGTTGAGGTTGCCCATGTTGAATTGGTGCTGGCTGCTTCTGCTGCTTGTCCATTGAACAAACCCATTGCAATCAAAAACATGATGAACGGTATGAGTAAATAACTAAATTTCTGCTTCATATCCTTAATAAACGCTCCTAACTATTATTTAATAAAAATTACAATAAAAAAATACTCTAAATGACTAGAATGTAATGAACCATACCAACAATAACACCATCTTCTTGTCAACTCCTCACTTCACAAAATATGAACTCAAATTTTGATTTATTTATTATTTATTTTTTTGTTATAATAACACACAGGAAGTAAATTTTTTCAACTGGTAAAGTAATTTATACCGAGGAAGGAGATTTTTTTTGAATAATTATGGAACATTACTAAAAAAAATCAGAATTGAAAAAGGGCTAAGTCAAAAAAATGTCTACTCAGGGATCATGACTAGGCAAACGTATTACTTAATCGAATCAAATGTTAGCATGCCTTCATTTGATAAATTTTTATTGATTCTGGAGAAACTTTTCTTATCTGCGGAAGAGTTTCTAAACTTACTTGATCCTGAGTATTTTCCCGCTGAAAATCAGCTATATTACGAATTGAGTCATGCGGTCTTTAAAAAAGACCGTAAACAGCTTGAACTACTGCTACAACTCACCAATCATCGCTATGAGACGACCAAAAATGAAAAATATTATCATTTGTCCTTGATCACCCGGGCGATGCTTCACATTACTTTCGAAGAACATGTATTGAACGAATCTGCTCCATTAGATCAATTGATGTTGCCGATCAAGCAGTATTTACTAGGCGTCGAGAAATGGTATTTATATGAACTAAAATTACTAAATAACTCACTTTATTGTTTTACTCCCTCTGAAGCAATCGCTTTAGGAACATTAGTGACACAAAAGATAGATCCTTTAAATCAGAAGGAAGAACTCCAAGATGCGAAATTAAGAATCTACTTAAACCTATCCTCTTTGTGTTTAAACAATAAAGATTATACACACGTCATGCGTTTTTCCCAGCAAGCTATAGACCATGCTAAATCTGACTATCGGATTTTTGAACAGCTTATTGCTCAGTTGAATTTCGCTATCGCACAATCTGCTATTACAGCTAAAGAAAAGAGCACTAACATTCTAAAATACCTAGATATTTTAGAGACACTGGGCTATTGCAAAATTGTAGAAGATTACCAGAAAATTTTACGTGCAAACAACATCACTTAGATTCACTCTTTTATCGTTGGTTCATTTTATTTACCAAACTGATTTACTTTATATGACCAACTGTACGGTCTTGGAGATTCTTCTGGAACGCCGTTTGTTTTAGTACCAAGTTTTGGTTTTATGAACATCGTTACCCAATATTCTTCATTCACTTGGTAGTCCAGCTCTACTTTATTTTGATCGACTAATTCACTACTGTTGCTAGAAATATGTTTTTTCCCTAAATCTTCGTTTGTCGAAGTGACGATGTACCCTAAAAAAGTATAATATTCAGGAATCAAATCACTAATCGCTACCTTCGTTTCTTCCCGCTTTAGATGGATTTGATAGTTTGAAAATAAGGATTGTGTTATCTCGGCAGCCGTATCTTTGGTTGAACTTTGGGAAACAATATTACTGATTTGTCCTGAAGCGTCAATCGTCGATGTAAAATAGCCTTTTGAAGGTATGACTAACCCTTCATTGGGATCAATTACGGCTTGGCGGATATTTAAAAAGACATTTTTTATTTTAGCGATCTTTTTGTTCGTCACAATAATTTGCTGATGTGTATACTGATCGTTCGTCAAGGTAAACTTGAAATTTTCTTTCGTTCCAGCTGTTACTTGACCATTGATTTCAATCTGTGTTTCATAGTCTTCTGGTTCTTTTAGTACCTCTTCTACGCTGTACGCTTGATTTGCTTTCCAGGGGTGAACGATTTTTTTCACCTCTGTTGGATACAGTGTGAAATTATCATTGCTTGTATATTGATCATTCCCGTATTTAAAATCAAAGGACTCTGATTTATCCGTTACTTCTGTTCCCACTTCATCAAACAACTTCTTTTGAAGGCTGACGATGATCGGTTTTACTTTAGGCACATCAAAGGTTTCCGGTGGTTGAACAACATCGTTGTAGTCTTTATACACGATAGTTGTTTTTCCATTTGTCAATGCAAATCCATTAGCATCGATTACTTTTGGCTTCAGCACATCATTTGTGGCACTGACCCGATAGGTCATTTCGGCATACATCACGTCTTCATCTGGATCATTTGAAACAGGATTCTTAAGTGCTCCGATATTCCAATTGATCGTGCGCACCCCCAAGATATCTTTCACATCTAAAGTCCCTTGACTTTCAGTTACACCGCCTTCCATGGAAAATCCTGTTCCCATGGGATCGACAATGTGGGCGGATTTTATCGCACCGACAATTTCTCCAGCAATTCCGCTCAAAATATCCTCTAAATTATCAGCAGTTGCAGCAAGACATTTATCCTCTGATGAAGCGATTTCTTTTAATGTCTGGTTTCCTGTCATTATTTCATCATCTTGCGAGGTTAAATCTAAATCTACACCAATCGTATAAAAATCCGAAACCAGCTTTTCACCATTCGACATCTTTTGATTTTTTGTAATAGTTGCTTGAGCAATCGAGCTATGGGCATGATTGGCCATCAAGCGATTTTTCGAGCCTGGCGGCATCTGTTCATACTCAGGTGCAAATGCACCGATTCGATATCTTGCTCCATTTCCATAGGTCTTGCTATAATCAAAATTTGCCTCTGGAATTGTTTTGACTGTTTCATAGTAGTTATATCCGGCAGCCCCATCTGGATAATCAAAACGCGTCATCTGCTTCAATTGATTGTACGGTGCGGTTGGCGGATAGCTATAGGTAGGAACACCATCAGAAATCAGTACAATATTCCTTTTTACACCTGTTGCTTTTTCCATCACTTCTGTGGCCGATTTGATCCCTGCCTGTGTAAAAGTACCGCCATTATAAACGGGTTCTAGTTCCTTGATTTTATCGATCAATAAATTTTTATGCGCATAATCAACAAATTGCCCTGTCCAGCCAGCCTCTTGAAAGGTATAGTTGGTAACGTCTGAATTATAGGTTACTAAAGCGATTCGATTGACATAATCTTTATGTAAAATCATATTCACGAATTTTTCAGCTGCGCTTTTCGCTTTGATCATCCGATCATTTTCTTCCATACTTCCTGATGTATCAATAATCAGTACAATATCCGTCGCTGGCGGTGGAAATTGATTCCGCCCTTCGACTCTGACGGTGATATCCCATTGATTTACCATTCCTTCAACCGGTTTTGCTGTTTTAATCGTCTTTACGCCACCTGGTCCGAGTTCTGTTTTCAACGCAGCTTTTATAGGCGCATTTGTGTATAAAAGGGCAGATTGGGTAAAATAGAGTGTTCCGACTAAACTAACAATAAGTGCCAGCCAACGAAACAATCGTAACTGTATGTTCCTCTTTTTTTTCACGAGCGCACCTTCTTTCCTTGAATTTTTCACTGCTATGAATTACTTGTTTGTCCTTTTAATAGATTATCGACATCTAAAAGCGGTACTTTGCTAGGGATTTGTGCATTCCACCAAGCATCTCGGTACGCAAATTTAGTAATGCCGATCGCTTCAGCTTTGATTTCAAATGTTAATGAAGCATCTGTATAATCTTCTGTGATATTCGCTTGATTCATTTGAACTTTTGTAAATAGAACCGTAGTCTGACCGGCTTTAGCCACTTTCTTTTTATAATAAAAGTAACCGTCTTTGCCATCTATCCAATCAGTCAAGTTGTAATCGATCGATAGAATGGGGTTTGTTCCTTCTGAGGTTGCAGGCAATAAGAGAACTGATCCATTGTCCTGCTTTTTGATAATACTTGGCAGCGCTAAGACTCTAACAAAAATATCTTGCTCACCTGTATTTTTCACCACAACTTTTTTTTCGTATACTTTATCGGGTACAAACGTATTTGGCGGAGTAAACTCTTCCTCGATTTCGGTTTGAATATTTCCTACCCTAAAATCATTTTGTACCTTATCACGATCTGTCAGTGCCGCATACGTTTGATATATACCTAGTGATACCATCACTAAAATAATTACTGAGCTGGTAAACAGGAAGAGATGTTTCGCTATTTTGATTTTCTTTTTAGATTTTCTTTGCTTCAAAATTGCCCCTCCTTTTTAATCACTCAGCTTATCTCGATACAAATTATATGCACTGCTGGAAGGATCGATCGCCCAATTACTTAATAACATTTGCGTTGCATCATGCGCATCCATCACTGGTTCTAATTTATAAAGAGCTCCTTTGACTTTGTTTGGTGCACTTTGATTCAATGAAACACTGCTTATGACTGGATCTGTCAATTCATTTGGCTGAAGCAATTCAGAATAATAAAAATATCCTTCTTGATACAACCAGAAATTTTTTGTTCCCTTTGCAGGCAAATAATCATAGACAGATAGAGGAAAATTTAATTGAAACCAACCTAAGTCGGTTTGGTCACGCTGACTATCTTTAAATTTGTACATATCCGCCTGGCTGCTGGGCACCACTGTATTTTTAGCAATATAATACCGTCCATCATAAAAATAGGTTCCGCCGCTTTGTGCTGCACTTGACCAGCCTGCTGGATTTTCTCGATCAACGACTGGTTGAACTGCATTTGGCGCTACAGCTAAATTGCCGTTACCGGTTTGATCTGAAACATCTATTTTGAACATCAATAAATATTCATATAAGCTGATTCGAACAAATGCTGGTACATTTCCAGTGTTTTTTACTTGAACGACTTTTTTGACAGTCGCACCTGACTGCCATTCAAAGTTTGGCTCAAACTCCTCAACAATTTCAGCTGCCAATCTTGCTCCGACAAAATGATTTGTTTCTTCATCTTCAGAAACAAACCAGGCATATGTACTTCCTAGAACCATCAAACTAGAAAAAAGAAACGCGCAAACTGTGATGATCAATTTGGCAGGTATCTTTACTTTTTTTCTGCGAGTGCTGTTTTTCTGTTTCACTGCATTCTTCTTCACACGCGTTTTCCCCCTATTCCTTGATCGTTCTAAGAAATTCAATTTTTCTTGCTTTTTTTACTCTTTTCATTCTTTTTGTATTTTAAAATCAATAAAATAATTAATATCAAAAATAGCCCTATACAAGTAAATAATAATGCTTCACGCCATTGCTCCCCGGTTCTGGGAAATGACAGTTTCTCTTTCAGCACATCACTAATTTTTTGAGGTTTATCTGGATCCTTTGTAACAGGCAGTTCTGTTTTTACCGCTTTAAAATGCCAGATATTTTCCACAATATTTTTTTTGAAAAAGTCTTTGTTTGTGTACGTTTGGCCGTCCAGTTCAAATTTTGCTTCTAGTTGATGAGTATCTCCACCCTTAAAAATTCCTAAATCTAAAGGATTGGTTTTGTCTTGCAGATTCACGGTCTTACTTATACCTGACAGTGGACCGCTGTATATTTCTTTTCCATCAAAAAGCAGGCTCATTTGAATAGCTTTGGATAAGTCCAAACTTCCTTCGATCAATGTTGGTTTACTACTGACCATCGTTAATTGATAAGGGATATCTCTTTCTATGTTGATGATCGTAATGTTGATAGACCATTTTTTCCCGGGAGCAACATCACGGATGTCTACTAAATAGTTTCCATCACTTTTCACTTTGATCCCTTGGTCATCTCCAACTATCATTCCAGAAGGAAGAGCGGACTCACCTCTGACTTCAACAGGTTTGAAAGCAATCAATAGGCTAATCATTAAAATGAATGCCACTAAAAGCTTTCGGTTTCTCCTGCTTCGAATGTTCATCCTTCCTCCCCCTTCTCAAAATAGATAGCTTTTTTCATTATTTAGCTGGTACTAAAGCTTTTAGTGCTGTTGCTAACTCATCGTTAAGACCAGATGGTACCCATGCATCTACAGCATCTTTATACGCTGAGATTCCTTGACCTTTAACATTTAAGTCATAGCTCAATTTGCTGTATTTATTATCAGCTGTACCAAGTAATTTCACGGCATCGATCAATTGAGTCGTGTTCACTCCTGGTTTTACAACGCTTGTGTAGTAGAAATAACCATCAGCCGTATTGAAATACCATTTGTCTGCTACTTTTGGATCTGTTGTAAGATTGTTGAATGAAATTTGGATATTATTAGCGCCAGCTGCCGCAGGTGCTGTCCAAATCAATGTGCCATCTGCAGTGAATATTGGTGCATAAATCGGATTTGTCCAATCCTTTTCCTCTGCCGGAGTAGCATATTCTAATGACACATAACTTAATGAAGGCGTACCAGATTTAACTTTGATTGCATTTGATGCATTACGCTCAAACCCATCAACACCGCTAGCATGGTAAAGAACACCATCTTTTTCAAAGAAATAGCGGTACGTATACGTTGTTTTAGAACCCACAGTTTCAGCTTTTTCTTTTACTTTTAACTTGTATGTTCCTTTAAACTCACCTGCATCAATAGTCAATGACGGTGCGGCACCATCAAATGATGAATCTGTGAAACCAGCTGGAGCATCTGTTCCTGGCAAAACATAAACAGTAGCGCTTGTTTGATTTTCAAGCTCGGCACCTGTTGTTTGCTTTGGATTGTGGTCTTTCAACAATTTCAGCGTTTCTGATAAGGATACCCGAATCAAGGAATCGAATTTACCGATATTGGCAATCGCCACATCCTTGTTTACTTCTGAACCTGGTTCCCAATCGGTCGGCGGCTCAAATGTTTCCACTACTTCAATATCTTTTCCTGTAGCGATTTGACCTTCAAAGTGGTTGGTTTTGTTGTCCTCACTCGTGAACCAGGCAAATGTTGCCGCTAATACAGCAACAAGCGCAAAACCACTTGCTAAAGCCAATATTTTTTTCTTCTTGTTTTTTTGCATCTTTTTACTTCCTCCCCAATTTTTATATAATTCACCTTTTGATTAAGTCAAATCAACTGCTCTTTCGCCTTAATCAAAAAGAAACTACCGTTACTTGTTTAAAATGTAATACCGTATAATCGTGATAAACCCAAAAACTGAAACTAAGAAGACAATCGAAACAATCAAATTATCACTTACAAAGTTCAAAATGCTGCCAATTTTCGGAATAGCAAAAACTTTTTTACCAATTACTTGCTTTTCACTTACTGGAACATCTTCTGCCTTGTTTGCATCTCCTTGCGTAATATAGTAGGTTCCTTTGGTCTCACCTAAATGATCCATTTTTTTCTTCACTCTATGAGTCAAGTAAGCTGAGCTATTGACGCTAGGTTTAAATGTGATAATATCTCCAACTTCCGCTTTATCTCCAGCGATATTTTTCACGATGATGATATCTCCTGAGCGAAATCCGCCTTTTTGTGTCTTAGGGTCTCTTGCAACCATCGAATCAGTCAAAACGCCAAAGAAACGATAGCCTAAAAGACTTCTATCTGAACTTTTACTTGTAGCAAATAAAATCGATCCTATAACCATGAATGAAATGAAGCTGTAGAAAAAAAGATTAAATATATAGGTATACACAGGGTTTCTTTTTTTTGTTGGAATCGGTTTTCTTTCTTTGTGCGACCCTTTATGTTCTCTTTTCTTACCTTCAAAGGATGTTTTTTGGGCTTTATTGTTCATGTTTGGCTTTTGATTTCTAGGTCTTTTTTTCTTTGTTGCTTGTTTTGATGATTTTATGCGTGTTTCTTGTGTTTGTGTTTTCTTTTTTTTTCGTTGCCTATCCTCCATCTACCAAACCCTCACTTTATCCAAGATCATCTTGCTTCTTTTGTATAGTTCCATTCATGCTTATCGGACGCTCACACTACATGTTAAGAAAATCAGAATCATACCAGCTTTTCATTTTCAAAAGAAGAAGAACTTTCTTTAAGCAGTTTTTTTACTAAAGAAAGCCTCCAAAAAACTAATGATATTGAGAAAATCAACTAAAACGCAAAAAAGAAATACAGTCACGGACACAAAGCCCGTCAAACTGTATTTCTCGAGTGTTTCCTCTGAAAGAAGATGTTGGCATTTCATTTTTATAAAAAACATTAGTTTATTATAGAGGAAATCGAAAGTCAATATTATTTTAAACCTTTTTTCACTTTTTTTATCTTTACAATTTTAAATAACAGAAATATTTCAAAGAAGCAGGTGGTGACTATCCAATGTTATTTCCATGATACGTACTACTCTAAAAGAGCATTTTAATAGGTATGTCTGAAGAACCCAAGCGATAAATCAATTTTTCTTTTTATAATTTTATATAACATAATATCTTGACCTTCGATTAAAAAAATTAGATTTATAGTATATTTCATTATAATTAAATAGGGGTGTTTAGAAATGACGGTTATCGGCTATATGCGCGTCAGTACACAACAGCAGAAATTCGATTCCCAACAACAAGCTCTTGAAAGATATGGTGTTGATCTGATCTATAAAGAAAGAGAAAGTGGTCGAAAAACTTCTAGAAGTGAATTGAATAAGGCACTTGATCGATTAAAATCTGGAGATACCTTAGTTATTTTCAAGCTGGATCGTTTATCAAGAGGAACCAAACAATTATTGAATTTGTTGGAAGAGTTTGATCGGAAAAACATCCACTTTGTGAGTATTCAAAATAATATTGATACTTCCACACCAATGGGGCGTTTCTTTTTTACGATTATGGGCGCTTTTGCAGAAATGGAAGCTGAATTGATTCGAGAACGAGTGATCGCTGGCCTAGATGCCGCCCGTGAAAATGGAAAACAACTCGGACGTCCTCCCCGCACAAGAGAAGTACAAAAAGCATTAAAGTTGTATACGGAATCAGAACTAACTGTTCCTGAAATTGCTGAAAAATGTGATATTTCTGTCCCAACTATTTATAACCACATAAGAAAGCAGAATCTACGCAGAAAAGTCCACTAAGCTTTTTACAACCAATAAACCCTAAAAAGCTTCAGTCTTTCAGAATAAAAAATATATACATACGCCACCAAAAGCGTAAAAATATTCGGCATAAAAAAGTCAGCTTATCCCTACTTGATCGTTTCTCTCAAATAGTCTAAGCTGACTTTTTTCATATTTAACGCTGAGCACTAACCAATCAATTTTAACCCGATGACGGATAATAAGATGACTCCAATAAATAAAATTCTCCGCCAATCTCTCGATTCACCATAAAAAATCATGCCTAAAATCGCACCGCCGGCAGCGCCGATCCCTGTCCAAATTGCATAAGAAACTCCCATAGGTAGCTGCTTCATTGCTAAATATAAAAACAAAAAGCTTCCTGCAAACGCTAAAATCAATAACGCTAAAGATTTTTTATCCTTCATTTGATTAAATCGGTTGATCGAGCCAACGCCTAGCATTTCAAAAATTCCTGCAATAATCAAAAAAATCCAACTCA
Source organism: Enterococcus termitis (assembly GCF_001730305.1). Classification (GTDB taxonomy): domain Bacteria; phylum Bacillota; class Bacilli; order Lactobacillales; family Enterococcaceae; genus Enterococcus_L; species Enterococcus_L termitis. Next base: position 125,803 of record NZ_MIJY01000045.1, on the reverse strand, counting down.
TCTTATTTCACTCCCTTGTCACCTGTTACAAATTTCAATCCCATTACACCAGCTAGTAAAACAATAATCAACAGAATTTTACTCACATTGAATGCTTCTCCGAAAAATAAAATTCCCGCAATCACTGTTCCTGCTGTACCTAACCCAACAAATACGGCATAAGCCGTTCCGACAGGTAACGTTTCTCCTGCTTTGATCAAGGCATAAAAGCTGATCAATATAAACAATCCTGTCAGCAAAAAGTGCCACCACGTCGAACTGTGTTTCATACCGATGACCCACAATACCTCAAAGAAAGCGCCAATCATTAATTTTAACCAATCCTTACTCATGTAAATCCTCCTCAATTTGTAGACATAATGGATTTTGTTCAGTCTCGATTGAACGCTTGCTATACTCATTCAATCATTGTATTTTTTCTAAGAGACTGTTTTCAGCCGATTATTATATATCCGGCTTTTGATTTTTTTAAACAAATAAAAAAGCGTCAATCAACAATTCTATCTACGGCCTAAGAATTGTCGATCCACACTTTGACTCACACACTGCCGGCGCAGTGTATGTAAAGTTTTTATTCAATTGTTTAAAACTGATTCTCATTTTACGCTACATTTGTACTTTTGACAATAGACATTTTCTTTTGTTAGATTAATTTCTAATGAAACGAATCATCGATTTTCTGTGAAACTATTTTCACAGGTTAGAATTCTTGGAAAAAATACAACCAAATCATTCATAATACCTATTTTACTATTATGATGAAAATCTTTTCGTTCTGTAAAAAAGCTCATTTTAACATTAAAAATTCTTAAAAATTATAGATTACGATTTTGTAAATACAAAGAACATATGATACACTTATCACATCAAAAAAAGATTCTAAGTGAATCGGTTAACGTTGATATTACTTACTTTAGGCGGTAGTAATATCAACGTCTTTCTTTGTCTCTACAAATTATAACACACCAAAAGCTTTTTGAAAATATACATAGACCTTTGGTAACAAAAAAATCCAAATTGTTAATAATTTGGATTTTTTCTTGTCTTAAAGGTGGATTTAGCCCTATTTTATTAGGCTAATGCCCCCATTGGATCCCAAGGAGCTAAAACGACGGGCTCTTTTTTCCACGCTTCTTGTAATTCTGTCGATAGTAATTCTTTACGAATCACGATTTGGTAGGTATATTCATCCATCCAAGCATCACTCATGACGAAGAAGCCTTTCTCTCCGACTTTCTCGCCCCAGCTATTTTCAACTTTCCATTTTGTAGAAACGCCTTCGATCAAATCAACTCCAGTTAAAACCATTGCGTGGGTCATCAAGCTTTCTCCAAAATCCAAGCGTTCTGCTTTGGTCATAGTAAAATCGATGTCAAAGAGGTCGTTCACATCATAGGCATCTAAAGACATGATCCCACTGTCTCGCGTAGAAGATTGCCCCACATCACAGCCAAACCAAACTGATTCACCTTGTTCTAACTGAGCGATTGCCAATTTTTTAAATGTCGTCATATCGACATTAATATACTTAACCTCTTTACCTCCAACAACATTTCCCAACATTTCAACAGTATATGTTTGATTGTAGGGCTTATCTGCCGTTGGTGCATTGATCACACTTACATACTCATCAAGATTAACTCCTACATATTTTTCGTAAAAGGATTGTGGCGTCAACGCTTGATCCAAATGATAATTCTTTTCCTCATCACGGTATTCAAAATCAAAGCTGGTTGGAGGTGTTCCTAATGACACCGCTAAAAAGGTATAAACTTCTTCCAGCATTGCTTCTTTAGCAGCTTGAACTTCTGCTGCCGTCTTTCCATCATGAATCAATCCACGAAGAAGCGTTGCATCTTTTCTTAGTTTTTTATTTAAGTAGTTATTCAGATCACGAGAATTAGAGCTATTACTACTTTCCGGCATAGCTGTTTTAGGTACTACCCCATATTTTTGGAAAAGCGAAACAATCATATCCCATTGCCCGCCGTCTTGTTGAGGTGTCGTTAAAAGAAAAGCGACTTTGCGGCTATCGAGTTCTTGATCAGCAGTTGCAATGATATTTTCGTAAAAATAGTTTGATTTCTCATATTTATCCCAGAAAAAAGTATAATTTTGAGAAAGTTCAAAATCTTTTAACTTAAAACTGTTGATCATTTTGTGTCTAAATGTATTGAGCGCTGCAAACATCCAGCAGCGGCCGCTTTGCTTTTGATTCGCTACTTTTCCTGTAGCAAGGTCTATAGAAAACACAGGAACATTATTGATTTGTGCTTGCTGACTTTCCGCCGACGCACTAATACCATTTTTCACAACACTTCGTTGTAAGGCCTGTTGTTTGTTATTTTCCACAAATGTATCGTGGAATTTTTGAGTTACTTCCGGGTTGATTGCTGACATATCCATTCTTCCTTTCACTTACCATCATACCTATTTATTATATGCCTGTTTTTTCATTCTCACAAGTTTTTAATAAAAAATGATTGATTTTTTGCACCACCTGTATTAACATATATAATACAAAGGATACAAAAGAGGTGAAAACATGTTACTAGAAATAGATACACATAGTCCAATGCCGATTTATCAACAAATCTGTAACCAATTAATCATGGGTATTGCTACAAATGAACTCCAAGCTGGCGAACAGCTGCCATCTGTACGTCAAATGGCTGACGAGATTGGCGTTAATATGATGACTGTTTCAAAAGCCTATACATCATTAAAGGTGGATGGTTATATTTTGACAGATCGTCGTAACGGTACCCTTGTCGCAGACAACCAGCCTGCTACACCACAATTCCAAGAGTATTTTTCAAATAAATTGGATTTGTTATTGGCTGAAGCGGCTATTCATCAAGTTTCAGAAGAAGACGTTCAAAAAAAAGTGAAGCAAATCTATCAAAAATTTGAATACTAAAGGTGTGTTGAAAATGAATATTATACTATACGTGGCTCTCGTTAGTACTAGTTTCTTACTAGCTTTCACAGGCAGAATCCCTGCAAAGCCACATAAAAATGTTATCTTAGAAACAACTTTGCCAAAAGAAAAACTTCAAGATCCTCACGTTCTAGCAATCAGTAACTTATATAAGAAAAGACTGTTGCAATGGGCGTTTGTTTTTCTATTTCTTGCATTCCCAGTCCTTATGATTCCTTATGATTCATTGACGCTTCTTTATTTTTTCGTTATCCTTTTTAGCTTTATTGGCATCGGCTTTTATTTGGAAATTATTTATATTCGCAAGATGACCGCTTTGAAGGTTAAAAATAATTGGTTTTTGCCAACACAACCGATTTTAGTCGATACAAAACTTGTCGCTAATAAGAATCGGAAATTGATCAGCATTTGGTGGTTTTTACCTAGTTTATTGTTGACTATTTTAGGAGCTGCCTATTCATATAGAATCGCTGGTGAAAAAAATGGCTTCTGGCTATTTTTACTGATTGGTTTATTGTTGTTTGGACTTTTCTTGCTATTTTATTATTCTATCAGTCGAATGCCCGTCAAGCCACTAACGAGTGATGAAGAAGTTAATCAAAAAGTCAATGATTTGATGCGCTATCATTGGTCTGTTCTAATGGCCGTTTCAGCTTTAGTCATTAGCTTTCTTCCTTTTGCAGCAGGTCTCTCTATTGCATTACCCTACGAACAAATGATGGTGGTCAGCTTTGCCTTTTTCTTAGTGATTCTTCTCTTTGTCCTATTTACGTTTTACTTTTTATTTTCATTACGGAAAAAGCAGGATCAATTGATTTCTTTAGCGAAAGAATACCGTTATAGTGATGAGGATCAGTATTGGAAATATGGCATCTATATGAATCCAAATGACAAAAGGCTTCTTGTCCCAGATCGAATTGGTATGAATCTTTCCACGAACTTGGGTCGCCCTGCTGGCAAAATCATTATGGGTATTACTGGAATTTTGCTTTTTGTTATACTGATCGCTGCTAGTGTACCCATGATGATCAGCGACTTTACAACGGATCCTTTTCAACTTAGTACGTCTCATAATGGCATTCACTTATCGGCGCCCTTTTCTAAAACCAGAAGAATCGATTGGCAAGATATCACCTCTGTAGAGCTAGTGAACGAAGTCCCTAAAGAATCGATCCGAGTCTACGGAACAGCAACGGAAAATTATCTAACCGGCGAATTTCAAATCGCTGATGAACCTGCTTATCTGCTCGTATATCGTCACGAAAAACCGATTCTAAAAATAGAAACAGCCAATAAACTTTACTACTATACAAATAAAGACAGTAAACGAACAGAAAAATACTATCAAGATATTCAATCGATTCGCGGGAAATAAGAATAGCTCGAGACAGAAGCAGAAAGAGGTTATTTTTAAAAGAGACTTCTGCTTCTGTTCTCAACTGTTTTTTTACTTAGTTGTCTTCTTTTGATTGATTGTGTTTGCGGTCATAATCGTTCGCTATTTGTTTCTTTTTGATCTTCTCGACCTTAATTAAAGAAGAATTTTGCAGTTTTCTGATAAAAATTCTCTCTTTTCTTTAATTATTTTTTGACATATGCGCTCTGTATGATTAAACTAGTTTTAACGAAGAGGAGTGATGAACAAATGACTGTATTCAATTTAAGGAACTACCAACGTTCTGACTTAGAGGAATTGGTTGCGTTATTTAATGCCACAGTTCAAGCAATCAATAAAAAAGATTACACAGAACAACAAATTGAGCAATTGGTGCAGCCTGCACCTGACTACGACAAATGGGATGCTGTTTTAGCTTCGACTTACACACGTATCGTATTAGTTGGCACAAAAATCATTGGCTTCGGTAATATTTCTAAAGAAGGCTACCTTGACCATTTGTATGTAAGTAAAGAATGGATCGGTTATGGTGCTGGAAAATTACTGGCAAACGATTTAATCGATCACGCATTTGATTCCGGGGCAAAAGAAATTACTGTTCATTCTTCGCTTACAGCGAAGTCGTTTTTCGAAAAACTTGGATTCCGTGTTGTAAAACAAAACAATGACTATCGAAATGGTGTCTTGTTACTCAATTACTTAATGGTCTATCCAAAAGAAAAGTATATCTAGATTCTTCGATTTTTTTGAAGGAACCGGATAACCATTCCAATGCTTCGTGTTATTGGAATCAAAAAAACCACACTATTTTTGTGTGGTTTTTTTAGTATTCAGTTCTTACTAGCTATGTTACCTAAAACTGAGTGTTTCTAGCTGCTTTTTCATATCATGTACGTTTATACAGCTAAAATTCAAGCAATTTAATTCAAGTACATTGGCGTTTTAAGCAACTGTAAATTTTGTTTCTGAAAGTGACGCCTGTAACTCATCATTTGAGATTTCCCGCTCACTTGTAACAATTGCTGCTTTTTTCTCAAGATCGACTGTTGCATGTTGAACGCCTGTGATTGATTCAAAATTTTCTTTGACGATGTTTACACAGCCGTCACATTTCATGCCATTGATTGTTACTGTTTTTTCCATCTATAAACACTCCTTCTATTTTATGATTCGGTTGCTTAACGAACGTGGTGACACTGGCATTGACCAGGGATACAATTACAAGGAACGACATCAACAGCTGTTTTTCTTTTTTCCTGCAAAAGACTTTCCAGCTGATCAAGATCACTAAAGCTTAACGTACTATTCGTAATAATCGATTCCAGTACTTTTCCTACTTTTTTACTACAGACTTTTTCTAGCAGATCTTCTGAAAGAGCTTCGATACTTTTTTTCTCTTCTACTAATGGGAAGTAAGTAAACTTATTGCCATTTCGTTTTGTACCAAGCATTCCTTTTTCCACTAAGCGGCTCAATAGCGTCTTGACTGTTGTACTCTTCCACTCCATCTTTTCATTTAATATTTCTGTGACTTCTTTACTCGTCGTTTCTTGTGTCGTCCAAACAACGCGCATGATCTCCCATTCAGCATCGGTGATCGGTAGAGCTTTTTTCTTTTCTGACATAAAAAGTCTCCTTTTTAAGGTTATCCCAAAACAACTACGTGTGTAGTCTTAACATGAATTAATTTTAGCTCTTTTCTTTCGCTTTGTCAATAGGCTGCTCCTCAATCCGTTTACGTTTTCCTTAGTAGAGTTTAAGCAATGAATGCTTCATTTATCGGTCTATATTCTTACTTACGATCAAACAGTTCATTTTTCTTATTTTAGTAGAAAAGGTATACTTAAGTGTAATTTGGCATGATACGTTTTTTATCATTTTTCGGAAAAGAGGTAGCTATATGGAGACAAATGAAACCTTACACAGTACCAACAGCAGACTTTTTGGAGGAGCATTATTGTTGCTGCTTGGCTTTTACGGCTTGATGTCTTTTTCATGGGCATGGTGGGGACTTTTTATTGGTGGTGCTCTCGCATGGATTTTAGCTTTTGGAAGCAGTAGCAAACAGGCATTTAAAGCACCACGTAAATTATGGTTGATTCCTGCTGCTGTTATCAGCTATTTCGTGATCGGTATACTGATTGGTCTTCTTTCACAAGCGTTGGGATTTAATTGGGTTGCCAATCCGGCATCCGGCAACTTAGGAGCAATTATTTTTATGATTCCTTTTATGTTGATGGGAGAAGAATTATTAGGGATTGGCGTATTAGAAGGTGGTTTAAGTAAAGGGCTTTCTCTAACCGCAAGTACACTAGTAAGTGCCGTTGTTTTTGGTTTGCTTCATATTCCTGCTTATTGGGACGGCTCTTTCTTCTCTACACTCTTACACGTTCTATTATTGCAAAGTGTTGCTCGTCTGATTTTAAATCTCGTTTACTTAAAATCCGGAAGAAGCATTTGGGCTTCATGGATTGCTCACTTATTAATCGATTTGATTGCTTTATCGATTGGCTCTTAACAAGTAGATAACTAAAAAAGAAACAAAGTCAAAACGTAACGTCTCCGTTGACCTTGTTTCTTTTTTGTTATTTTGAGTACGTAGTATAAACCATATTATTTTTTACATATACATCTGCTACCGTTAATTTTACAGGTCCCTCAAGCTCGTTGAACAAAGGAATTCCTTTGCCTAAGATGGTCGGTATGGTTGTAATAATATAGGTATCGATCAAATTAGCTTCAACTAAAGGCGCAATGATACTGCCGCCACCTACGATCCAGATTGCTTCCCCTTTTTCTTCTTTCAGTCCACGAATCAATTCAACTGGATTCTGACTTGTAAAAATAAGGTTTTCCGAATCAGTCTCTACATGACTCGTGATGATGTACGATTGTTTATCTTCATAAGGATATTGATCTGGCAACAACTCATTGATGACTTGATCGTAGGTTGTTCTTCCCATGACCACTGTATCGATTTTTTCCATCAATTCTTGATAACTTGTCTCATCTTCAAGTAACTCTTCTCCACCGCCTAAAAAATCGATACTGCCGTCTAATTCAGCAATAAATCCATCCAAACTAACCGCAATATATAAAATAATTTCTCTACTCACTAAAATACCTCCCCTGCTTGAATCACTTTAGTCTATTCATTGTACCGTTTTCTGATTATTAGTCAATCTGTTTGTTTTGAACACGAAAACGCACTGAATTCTTTGTCGATCCTCAAAGAATTCAGTGCGCTATTTGATGACAGCGTCATAACCGTCTTGTCTAATGGCCTGTCGTGTTGTTTCCCCAAGACAATAGAATGTGGGTACTTTTGCTAATTTTAGTTCAGAAAAAACAGAGTAGAAACGCCGCCACAAAGACGGACTAGCGAAATAAACCGCAGCAATCGTTTCTTTGTTCAAGCAATTATATAGCGTTTGTTTGCTGTCTTTTGGAAAAAAATTGTCATAAAGAATCGGTGTGTAAAGAATATGTCCTTGTGCTTTTAAAAGTGATTCACCAGCAGTGTCAGCCAGATTACTTTTAGGATAGAAAATGACCACAGGATCTGAATAACATTGAGACCACGAGTGAAACAGACTTTTTTTAGTTGCGCTTGGTGCTGAAAATGCTGCTGTCAGATGATTCGCTAACAAGACCTGCTCTGTTTTCGTTCCAATGACCGCTATTTTTTTTGATTCTAATTGCTCGATCAATCCATGATTCAACGCCTGTTCAAGCAAAAAGGTTGCCGCATGCTGACTGGTCAAAAAGAGCCAATCACACTCATTTAACTCAAATTCAAATGGTACATTCTTTTGTCTTGGCTTTAATCCAATCAATGGGATTTCAAGCACTTCAAAGCCTTTGCCCTCAAAATATTCTCGATCGTCCGCATTGTCTTCCAGCATACGTGTTAAGAGAATTTTTTTCATAGTGCTGCCTGATCCATTCTGTTCAAGAGTCTTTTGGCAACAACTTGACCTATACCTTCTATTTCCTGCACACTGATTGTTTCAGTAAACGATCGTTGCAATGCTTTATCTCCCAAGAAACCAGAAAATTGATAACCAGTGTCAAGCTTAGCCGCATATGCCCCGATAGGAATATCACAATTTCCATTTAATTCAGCTAAAAACGCCCGTTCCTCCAGCACTAATTTTCGGGTCAGCGAATCATCAACAAGTTTCAAAAATTCGTTCATCTCTAGATCGTCACTGCGACATTCCACTGCCAGTGCGCCTTGACCAACAGCTGGTATGCACTGTTCACTGCTTAGATGAATATATGGATACGCTGGCTCTTCAAACCAGTTTAGACGTTTTAATCCAGCTGTTGCCAACACAATAGCATCTAGCTGTTTTTCTTCCATGCGTTTCAAACGAGTACCGACATTTCCTCGGATTGATTCTACTTGGAAATCGTCACGCAGATTTTTCATCTGAAATTCTCTTCGTAAGCTGCTTGTTCCGATTCTTGCTTGATAAGGTAACGTTTGTAAAGAAGTTGCCTCACGAAAAATCAAACAATCCGTTGGATCACTTCTTTCAGGCAATGCAGCTAATGTCAAACCATCAGCGATTTTTGCAGGCATGTCTTTTAAACTATGAACCGCAAAATCGATCGATCCAGCTAACAAAGCTTGCTCAACCTCATTGATAAATAAACCCTTGCCGCCAATTTTAGATAAACTGACGGAAAGTAATTGGTCTCCTTTGGTAGTCATAGGCACAATTTCAAAAGCAAACTCCCCATGAACTGCTTGTAATAACTCTAATACGATCATTGTTTGCTTCATAGCTAAAGGACTATTTCTAGTACCGACCCGGACGGTTTTCATTTTTCTAACTTCCTTTATTTTTTCTTATCCTATAATCATACTAAATTTTATTGATTTGGCAACTGCCGCGTGCCGACTTTATACGCTAAGAAATAAAGTCCCGCAACGAAAAAGCCGCCGCCGATAATATTTCCCAAGTACACGCTAACCATATTTTGCCCAAAAGCAGCCCATGTATTCCCACCTAACAAAATCCCCATTGGAATCAAAAACATGTTCGCAACTACGTGCTGATACCCACAGATCACAAATCCCATGATCGGTAAAAAGATCCCAACGATTTTTCCAATAAAATCTTTTGCAGCAAAGTTCAAATAAACAGCTGTACTCACTAAAAAGTTACAGGCAATTCCAGAAAGAAAGCCTTGTAAAAAGGTGTCTTTCGTTCGCCCTAAGGAAACTTGAATCGCCCGCTCAGCAAAATCACCTTGTAAAGCACCGCTTAAGTAGCCAAAGAAATAGGCAACAAATAATGACCCTAGTAAATTAAATATCGTTACAATCACAATATTTCGCACCCACTGTTTACCACTGATTTTTTTAGCAAACAAAGCCATAGATACGACCATCATATTTCCTGTAACTAATTCTCCTCCGGCTAACAATAAACAAATCAAGCCAAACGGAAAAACTGCTGCACCGATCACATTGACCAGCGTTCCCCATTCTTTAGGCATCGTCCCCATTGCCCGAATCATCGCAACACCTGCAACAGCAATAAACATTCCTGCTAAAAATCCTAATACAGCTAACGTCAAAAAACTAGCTCGAGCTTTTTGAACTCCTTTTTCAATTGTAACATCCACTATTTCTGGCGGTTGAAATGCCCCCATATCATTCTCTCCTTTATTATAAAAGTGTAACAACGATGGGACAGAAGGGCTTAACTCCGAGAAAGGGGTCGCTTCTGCCTCCACCGTTTATTCAGCCACGTTATGCGGCTTTCCATGTCACAATCCTATTTGATTTTTTCAAGTCTAAGTCATGTAACTAAATAAACTGTTTATTTAAAATATCCCATTGCTTTTTATACATAGTTGTCAATCGTTCATTCAAATATACCACTTCATCAAAATAATGATCCTTCAGATATTGCTGATGAATCATGTCAAAACGTCGATCACGGCTTTCCCCAACTTGAATCGCGTAGACATCTGCTCCTTGCTGGGTATAAGAAAGAATGGTTTCAAAATCAATTTTTTCCGTATCGATCAATAAAATCTTCCGTCCAAATAATGGCAGTTGCTCAAACCAATCAGATCCGTTACGACAAGAAACGACCTCGCCAAGAATAATCAGAGACGGATTTTGAACCTGCTCCAGCTCAATCGTTTTTACCATCTCTTCGATTGTGGTGGTCATGGTTCGCTGCCGTCCTAAACTAGCCCACTCAATGATCGCCACTGGCAAATGTTTAGAGACCCCTTGCTGTAAAAGCTTTTCCTGTGTACTTGCTGCTCTTTCAACGCCCATATACAAACACATCGTGCCATTTTCTGTCAGCCCTTTAAAATCCACAGTCTCGCCAACCTGACGATGAGCTGTTGCGAGCGTTACTTTACTGCTGGACTCACGATGCGTCAAAGGGATGCCGCTATAGCTGCTTGCCGCAGAAGCAGCCGTAACGCCTGGAACAATTTCATAGCTGATTTCCGCCGTTTTAAGTGTCGCAATTTCTTCACCAACACGTCCAAAAATCCCAGGATCGCCACCTTTTAATCTAACGATAATTTGATCTTGTTTGCCTTCTTCTACTAACAATTGATTAATATTCTTTTGTTTTAGTACATGGTTTTTTGGGTATTTTCCACTAAAAATAAAACGAGCTGAATCCTTGGCAAGATACAACAATACTGGATGAACCAGCCGATCATAGATAATCACATCAGCTGATTCCAGTACTCGTTTCCCTTTAAGTGTCAACAGTTCAGGATCTCCTGAACCAGCACCAACAAAATAGACTTTTCCCATCACTACACCATAACGTAAACAAGATCATCTTCGACAATCGTTTCATAGGCACGCACGCAGCCTTCATCCGGATCTTGTACTTGTCCATCATTTAAATCGATTTTGTAATCATGAAGTGGACAAAATACGTACTCACCAGAGACAGTTCCTTCTGCTAAAGGACCTTGCTTATGCGGACACACATTCTCGATTGCTTTGACACGATCATCACTTAAACGGAAGACAGCGATTTTTTGCGCTCCAACAATGACTTCTTTTCCCATTCTTGATGCTAATTCATCCAAACGGGCAACAAAAACTTTTTCCATTTTAGACTCTCCCTACTGTATACAATTCTTGGCGTGTTTTTTGATCTTCAACTACTTCATTCCAAGGATTTCCACGACGCTCTTCAACTGCTTTATCTAAAGCTGCTATTAATTCTTGACGTTTTTCTGGATCTAATAAGACTTCTTTCACCACATCAAAGCCCATACGTTCGATCCACGGTGCAGTACGTTCTGCATAGATACCCGTTTCACGATAATATTGAAGCATTGCTCCACAAATATCGATGACTTCTTGTTCTGTCTCAACCGTTGTTAATAAAACAGCTTCTTTGACTTCGGTTCCACCATTTCCGCCGATATAAATTTGGAAACCATTCTCTACACCAATAATGCCGAAATCTTTTACACCACTTTCTACACAGCTTCTAGGACAAGCTGAAACGCCCATTTTAAACTTGTGTGGTGTATCGATAAATTCATAACGCTGCTCCAATTTGATGCCCAATCCCATAGAATCCTGTGTTCCGAAGCGACAAAAATTGGCGCCAACACATGTTTTTACAGAACGAACCGCTTTTGCATACGCACCGGCTGCTTTCATATCCAGCTCTTCCCAAATCTTCGGCAAGTCTTCTTTCTTCACACCATATAAGCCGATTCGTTGGCTTCCTGTCACTTTCACCATCGGTACATCATATTTTTCAGCCACTTTTGCAATCAGCAATAATTGTTGCGGATTGGTTTTTCCTCCGCGCATTCTTGGGATCACTGAAAAGGTTCCGTCATTTTGGATATTGGCGTATAGTCGTTCATTCACATAGCGAGATTCTTTTTCATCTTCATGCTCTTTTGGCCAAGCTACATTTAAATAGAAATTGATCGCTGGACGGCATTTTGGACAGCCTTCTGAATTAGTAAAATGCAATTCGCGATAGACTTCTTCTGAAGAGGTTAATTTTTTCGCGTAAATTTGTGTGACGATCTGATCTCTCGTTAAATCAGTACAACCACAAATACCTGTTGGAGCTGAAACAACTTCTCCACCTAAAGTATGCGCTAAAACATCTCCGATCACTGATTTACATTTTCCGCATGAGCCGCCTGCTTTTGTATGTTTTGTCACATCAGCAACTGATGTTAGATCCTTTTCTTTGATCGCGCTCATAATCGTTCCCTTGTCGATGCCGTTACAACCACAAATTACTTCATCGTCCGGCCACTCACTCACATCAGCGCTGGCTTCTTCTCCAACCATGTGCAGTAAAGAAACGGGGGTATACTCTTCAATCGTTTCATTCTTTTTCAAAATATTGTAATAACGATTGCCTTCACTCGTATCACCATATAAGACAACACCTACGACTTGGTTTTCTTTCACAAAAATCTTCTTATACGTGTAATTGATTCCGTCAAAGGCTTCGATGCTGTTGACGCCTTCTTCTTGTCTAATATTTCCAGCAGAATAAAGATCACATCCTGATACTTTCAGTGACGTAAAGGTCGTACTTCCTTGATAAGGTTTCGCTTCTCGATCTGTTAATACATCTGCTAAAACTTTGCCTTGTTCAAATAACGGCGCTACTAAGCCATAAACATTGCCGTTATGCTCCGCACACTCACCTACAGCATAAACATCTTCTACATTCGTATGCATAAAGTCGTCAACAACGATTCCTCGATTGACGTCAATCTCTGTTGTTCTAGCAAGAGTTGTCTCTGAACGAATTCCGATCGACATGACGACCATATCGGTTTCGATCGATGTGCCGTCACTAAAAGCTAAGCCTGTTACACGTGTTTCTCCTAAAATCGTTTGCGTTGCTTTTTCCATCAAGAATTTTAATCCTTGTTTTTCTAAATCTGCCTGCAGCATTTTCCCCGCTTTTTCATCTAGCTGTGTTTCCATCAACCATTTTTCCAAATGAACAACGGTTACATCCATCCCTTGATCCAAAAGTCCTTTGGCTGCTTCTAGTCCTAACAAACCGCCACCGATCACTACTGCTTTTTGATATTTCTGGGCAGCCTCCAGCATATTTTCCGTGTCATCGATTGTTCTAAAGCCAACAACTCCAGGTAATTGAGCACCTCCAATAGGCAAGATAAACGCTCTTGAGCCTGTTGCTAAAATACATTTATCATACGTGATTTCTTTACCTGATTGGGTGATGATTTTTTTATTGTTTGTATCCATTTCGACTGCTGGATCATGATTGATTAGTTCAATTTGATTTTCTTCATACCATTCAAGTGGATTGGTAATGATTTCTGATACAGTCATTTTCTTTTGTAACACGTTCGACAGCATGATACGATTGTAATTCGGATATTTTTCTTCGCCAATGATCGTGATGGCATATCGTTCAGCATCGCGATCAAGAATTTCTTCGATCGTGCGAACCCCAGCCATTCCATTTCCAATTAAGACAAGCTTTTCTTTCATTTTATACATGATCTCCTTTTGTGATTCTTTGAGCAATCTGTTAGACGCTTTGTTGTTTTCAGAATAACAATAATGATAGCGCCTGACTATTAGGGAATTACCTAATTAAATGGTCTATTTTCAGAAAATTTTGATATGAATACTATGTTACAATAAGTAAAAGGAGTGAATTTATGAACGAGTACGGAGAGTTACTTTACAAAGCAAAAACAGACAGTTTAAAAAACGGGTTGGTCTTTACCATTTTAGGAATTTTGATTAGTATAGGAGCAAATTTCATGTATGCTAAAATTTTTGGATACATTTTCGGAGTTATTTTTATCTTGATTGGACTATTTTTTCTTATTTTCAAAAGAAAAGATGGTATCTCAATTTATGAACAAGCAATTTTTTTACATTTAAACGATCAACTAGTTATCAAAAAAGAAGACATTAAAGAAATTGCTTATAGGGAATTAAACGCTCCTAAAAACCCTGTCAAAAGTTATTATCCTATTTTACTTTTAAAAGACGGACAAGAAATTTTTATCAATATCGCTTTTAATAAGCTAATCAATAAAAAATTTGAAGCAATTATTAAAGATTATATATAAACTTTAATAAGAGCCTGGGACAGAATGAGGTGCCCCCAAAGTTAGTTTACTCTAACTTTGGGGAGGCACTACATTTCTGTCACAGACTCTCTAAATCTATATAAACGACAAAATAAACACAACTCCTACGAAACTATATGCTTTTATTTTCTTTCTTGATCTAATAAATGTTGAATGGTTTTTCGTTGTTCTTTCGTTTTGGAAGGATCTTTCCCATAAGACGATAACGCAATTAAATACTCCTCATGCTCAATCGTACTCATATTAAAAAAATCACTGTTTTCCTTTCGACTACAATCATTGACCCATTGGTAATCAGAGGCATCTCGAACGATTTTTTGATTGACGATTTTAGAATCTGTACAAGCAAAAATAAGCTGAGCTTTTTGAATATATTTAGCTTTGTATGTTGCTGTAATTCGTTTTACTCTGTCTAATTCAGCAAATTCCGGCAAAAAGTTCGGTGCAACAACGGTTACCGTTCCTTTTGCTTTTAAAATCCCTAACGTCTTTCGCAATGCAATTTTCCCACCGCCAATAATGACGATTTTTTTATCCGTCAAATCAAGCATTATTGGATACATGCTACTGCCTCATTGACGATCGCTTCAATATCCGGCAAAATCCTCGGATCAAATTCTAAGGTTGGTGTGACAATAAAATCGATCTCTGGAAATGCCTCAGCTAATTTTGTATTCATGATTGTAATCAAATGACCGTCAAATAAAAAGAATGGCACGATGACTGGCTGTTTGTCTTTACTCAATCCATCATTGATTATCTCCACATAATCTTCTTTTCCTTTTAAGCTGACCGCAGTCACAGGGAAATCGACTTGCTGCTGAATTTCTGCAGCGATTTCCAGCAAGGCTTGCTGTGGTTCATCTGTTTGTTTTGTTCCATGTGCCATTAAAAAACCAGTCAACTGCTTGTGCGGATAATCAGCAGCAACCGTTTTGAACCGCTCAAGTAAAACTGCGCGACTGCCTGTTTTACTGCCAAAGGTTTCAGTTTGAATAATTTGAACCGTTGGATGATTTTTTTTGACTACTTCCAACTCTGCTGGGATATCAACCAATGCGTGCTTGGCGGCAAATAGCAGCACTGGAACAATAATGAGCTGATCAACGCCATTTGAAATCATCTCTTCAGCAATGCGCGTAATCGTATCTGGATGGTTTTCTAAAAATGCTGTTTTTTGATAGCGTTTTGGTTCTAACCTCTGTTGTAGCTGTTGAATGAAATTCATTGCCGCTTGATTTTTTTCTTTTTTTTGACTGCCGTGAAATACATAAAGAATACCGATCATTTTTTCTCACCTCATAAGTCGATTAATTGATGTTTCATACTATATTGCAACAATTCACTAAATGTTTCAAATTCCAGCTTTTTCATTAAATTAGATTTATGGACTTCAACTGTTTTGACTGAAATAAACAGGCGTTCCGCAATGTCTTTATTGCTATAGCCTAATGCCACTAGCGGTAAGACTTCCCGCTCTCTTTTTGATAGTCGTTCATATTTGTTATCTTTTTCAATATCCGCTGTCTCGTTAGTCCAGCGCTCTTTAGTATATTGACCGAATAATGGGTCGATAACCACTTTCCCAGCGGCGACCTGTTCAACAGCTTCTAATAATACAGTGTCTGGTGAACTTTTTAAGATATATCCTTTTGCACCGTATTCCAATGCCGTCCGAACATATTCTTCTTCATCATGCATGCTCAAAATAATCGTTTTTACGTGAGGAAAATGCTCGTTGATCCGCCGAGTGGTCTGCAAGCCATTTTCTCCTGGCGGCATCCGCATATCCATTAGGACAACATCTACTGGATATTTTTCCAGCAGTAAAAAAGCTTCTGTACCGTCCGCCGCATCACCAACAACTGTCCAATCTTTTTGTCCCTCCAACAGTAAACGCAGACCGCTGCGAACAACCGCATGATCATCGGCTACAATAATATTCATTTTATCCCCTCCAATCCGATCGGTAACCGTAGAATGATCGTGGTTCCTTCCCCTTTTTCAGAATGAATCTCTAAATGACCATTGATCGATTCAGCTCTTTCCTGCATATGCAACAGACCTAATCCTTGACTATGTTCATTGACTGTCTGAAGATCAAATCCCTTACCGTGATCACGAACAGTTAAGACTAAATGATTTTCTCTTTCACTCAACGTTACCCACAGCTCATCAACATCAGCATATTTCACGCTATTCATTACACTTTCTTGCAAGACCCGATAGGTGATCGTTTCCAAGCTATCTGCAAAACGCCGATTTGGTACAACTGGAATAAAATGGATCTCGATTCCTGTCGTCTCTCGGTACCGATAAAGTAAAGCTTCTATCGCCGGGATCAAGCCCAAATCATCAAGGGCAGCAGGGCGTAAATCAACAGCAAGTTGCTTCACTTCATTAAGTAAGGAGACAAAATCTTCATCTATCCTCTGTAGTTTTTCATTAAAATCATTCGTTTGAGTATTCCATTTCAATTGCCGTGTTTCCAGCATCAAACTGTAAATGCTTTGTGCCAAGCCATCATGTAGTTCTTGCGATAAAGCTCGCCGCTCATTTTCATGGGCCTGATTTACGTACTCGATCAAACGTTTATTTTGAATCATCTGCTGCAGACGATCTTCTGTCGCTACACGACGGATACTCAGCAACGACTTGTTTGAATCTAATTGACTGTAACTGCCGCTGAATTGTTCTTGCTTGCCAGACGTAGTCTCTAAAACAATAGGAAAAGCGCGTTGATCCCAATCCGCTTTGACTTCGCAGTCCAAACAGTTTTCCATCGTAGAGTGAAGCATACAGCCTTTGCCTTGGGCAATATCTAAAATCTTATTTAAATGAATGGAAAAATGCTGCTCCAACTCCAACGCCGATTTATTTTGTTTCATACAGCGATCCTTTTCAATCAAAAACAGAGCATCACTCGCCTCTTCAAATAGTAATTCTAATCCTTTTTTTTCCATATATACCACCTATAAATAAACCTTCAGTTCATTTGCTTTGTCCTTTACGGCTGCTAAAAATTCATTTGAGACCTCTTTAACGTTCCGGTAACCAACTAATAGTACACCTTTGACTTCTCCAGCATTCAAAACTGGATAAGCGACGACCGTTTCAAGTTTTTCCATACGAGTGATCGGCAGTTCAAGTAATTGTTCCGGCTGCTGTTGTAACTGCGTTGCCTGATAACCACGTCCTGTGCGCCAAACAATGCCACCGATCCCTTTTCCAACCTGCAATCGAATTCTTTGATAATGCTGATTCGTATTCCCCGCGACGTAATTCCAGCGAATCACACGGGCAGTGCTTTTTTCATCGATTGTAGAAAGCGCCAATGCGACAAAATCAACCTGAAGCGCTTCTTTTATTTGATCGATTTTTAGTTGAATCTGGTCTACCATGTTCATACTCCTATTCCCTAATTTTTAATAAAAGGCTTGTATTCTCCATTTCCTTCTCTTATCCTTAAAGCTATATCAATGATAAGAGGATTTTTTATGAAAACAATTACTGCATTTAGCCCTAAACGTTTAATCATGATCATTACTATGACCGTGTTTTCTTTTTCAAGTATGACAACTGCATTTTTCTTGATGGGAATCAAGGCCGTTCCCTATTTTATTGGGGCGGCGCTCTTCTATTTTATTCCTTACGCTATTATTATATCAGAATTTACTGGTGTGTATAAAAATCATATTGGTGGCTTGTATCAGTGGCTTGCTGGACATCTTTCCGAGAAGGTCGCGTTTATTGCTTCTTTTCTATGGTACTGTAGCTATTTTATTTGGATGATCAGTTTGTTTATGAAGCTTTGGATTCCTTTATCCATCTTGTTATTTGGAGAGGATTTAACAAAAAAAAACAGTCCGTTCCCTGTTATTTCAACTTCCGTTCTGATCGGTTTATTATCATTAGCTGCTGTTGCGGTGACTTTTTTCTTTATCAGTCGGGGCTTTAAAGGGATCGCTTCTATTTTATATTTAAGCGGGATCATGATGAGTCTTTTAGTCGTTATCAGTCTTAGTAGTAATTTGTGGTTATGGCTGACCAATCAGCCAGATATTTTACCCAATCTTACAGCAAGTTTTAGCGCAGGAAAAAGTCCTTCGGCTTCTAGTCAAACACTAACAGAGCAGCTCTCCTTTTTGATATTTGCCATTACTGCGTTTGGTGGTTTAGATACGATTGCTAGCCTCGTTGATAAGACTGGCGAACAAAAGAGTCGCTTTCCAAAATTATTGATTTTTAGTAGTATTCTTGTAGTCCTTTGTTATTTTTTAGGAATTTTATTGTGGAGCGGCGGAAACAACTTAGCCGCTTTGAAAGCCAATGACACTATTCATTTAGGCAACTTGATGTATGAGCTAATGGAACATCTTGGCTATTCTGTTGGTCAATCTCTTTCTCTAAATACTACACACAGTCAATTACTAGCCCAGTTATTCACTCGCTTTACTGCTTTGACGTTACTTTTATCTTATATCAGTTTACTTTCGACGATTTCTTATTTGCCGATCCGTACCCTTGTCGAAGGAACACCAGAACATTACTGGCACCCTAGACTTAAACAAAAAAATAAATATGATATGCCGACGAATGCTTTATTGATCCAGGGTGGACTGATTAGTTTGTTTATTTTAGGAATTAGTTTTGGCAGTCACTATGTTGTATTTTTGTACAATCAATTAACACTAATGACGAACATA
This sequence comes from Enterococcus termitis, assembly GCF_001730305.1. GTDB lineage: Bacteria > Bacillota > Bacilli > Lactobacillales > Enterococcaceae > Enterococcus_L > Enterococcus_L termitis. The sequence continues at coordinate 106,629 of NZ_MIJY01000045.1, read as the reverse complement.
TCAAGAGCTATTCCCTACTTACTTGTCGCACTGGCTTATCCAGCCTTTAAGAAGCAGTCGCTGAATGATCCATCTAGCCATTCGATTCGTTCACACTTCATTAGTTATAGTGTCATTTTCAGCATTATTCTAGCAATAAGTTTTCAACTATATCAGCCCATCTCAAAAGGAGAAGTCATGCAAAGTATCTCTTTATTGATTGGACCCATGTTATTTACCTTGATTGCTTACTTGCTTTACAAAAGCTTTCAGTTCAAACAAGATCCATATACATTGGATTCACACAAAAAAAAACAGGCATAGCTTTTCACTATGCCTGTTTTTCTGTTCCTGCTTTATTTGAAACTTTCTCCAAATTTCTTTATAAATGTAAAATATAGTTCGTCATAAGTCTGATTACGTAAGAAATGAAAGCAGTGAACAGGAGAACCAACATCCCGTATATAAAGTGTTTTTCTACTAACTAAGGATTTCAATAACTTAGCCATCATTTCGATCCTCCTTCAAAAATATATAAACAAGCGAAATTACGCACTTTCCTGTACAATAAAGGATAGATATTACTTGTTTTCTAACCTAAAAGAAACAACGAACTTGTGTAGGAGGGATTTTTTGTTTGATCTAGAAAAGGTACAGTCGCTAAATGAGCTGGAAATGCTTGTCTATCATTATATTTTGGAACATATGGATCGTATACCCAAACAAACGATTCGCCAGCTTTCTGCCGACTGTCATGTGTCCACTTCAACCATTTTGCGTTTTTGTTCTAAGATGGGATTTGATGGATTTTCAGAATTAAAGTATGCGATCAAAAAAGATGCCGAAGAAAAAAAGGATGCTTCTTTCGAACAATATTATACGTCTACGATTCATGTCGATTCCTTTTTAAAACGAATCAATCAACAAACCTATTATGAAACGTTAAAACCTGCAATAGCACTGATTTCAGCTGCACGTCATGTGGTATTTTCCGGGATTGGCACTAGCGGCATTTTGGGGAGCTACGGCAGTCGTTATTTTGCCAATATGGGGATCAATGCTTATAGTATTGATGATCCGTTCACACCTATTCCTCAGCGAGGCTTTGAAAATACCCTAGCTGTGATTCTTTCCGTTTCTGGTGAAACAGCCGAAGTAATCAAACAGGTAACTAATTTCAAACGTTCCAGTGCAAAGATCCTCAGCATCACCAACAATGAGCATTCAACGATCGCCCGCTTGGCGGACTACAACATTTCTTATTATATGCCGGATGAACACTCGGTTTATGCAGATCCTTTTATCAATATCACGACTCAAATTCCAGTCATTGCCTTGATTGAGCTGTTAGCTCACCAAGCAGGAAAAAACCTGGCAAATGAGCAATCAGAATAAAACAAAGAAGTATCAAACAACAGTCATTTTTGCTTTTGCTTGATACTTTTTTGTTTTTTCAGCTGGAACATGTTTCTCAAAACAGCCTATCTATTTCAAAAAAACAAAAATTCTTTTATAGTAAACATGTAAACGTATTCAATCTTTAGATAGAGACGGCCGCTTTATCTGAATACACTACACGCATTTATTTTTATTTACTTGAAATCAGAACAAAGGAGAGGTTTTTAATGAACGAATGGATCAATGAGAAAGTTCTACCCCCCGTTTTAAAATTTGTAAATACCAAAGCGATCACGGCACTAAGAAATGGGATGTTGTATACCATGCCCTTTACGATTGTCGGATCGATTTTCCTTTTGTTAGCCAATCTACCAATTGAATCCGTTGCCAACTGGATCACTGAAAGCGGACTTGTTGTTTACTTTAATCAGGCATACGGGGCTTCATTTGCTATTATGTCCGTCTTTGCAGTTATCGGTATTGCATATTCTTATGTGAAAACTGAAGGATTTGAAGGATTACCTGCCGGTATGATTTCACTCGTCGTATTTATTTTATTTATGGCTCCAGATGTAACTGATGTAGACAGTGGCGTTACCATTGGTAATGTTATCAATAAAGACTGGACAGCCGGTAAAGGAATGATCACAGCGATCATCGTTGGATTGATCGTTGGCTGGGTTTACAGCTGGTTCTTACGTCACGATATCCGCATCAAATTACCTGAAGCAGTTCCTGAAAATGTTGCGAACTCATTTACTGCTTTGATTCCGGCTGCGGCTTTGATCACAGGTGCGATGTTCGTTTATATTTTCTTTGATAAAGTCTTTAAAACAACGTTCTTTGATTTCATCTACGACGTTTTACAATCACCGCTTCAAGGTGTGACCGATTCATTAGGCGGTGCTTTAGTTCTTGGTTTCTTGGTTCCTTTATTCTGGTTCTTCGGCGTTCATGGTTCAACAATTGTCGGTGGAATCATGGGTCCGATCTTACAAGCGAACTCTTTGGAAAATACAGATATTTTAAAAGCCGGTAAAGAATTGACCGTTGCAAACGGTGGCCACATTGTAACACAACAATTTTTAGATCAATTTTTAACCGTAACAGGTGCTGGGATGACGATTGGTTTAGTTGTCTACATGGTGTTCTTTGCAAAATCTGCACAGTTCAAACAGTTGGGTCGTTTATCGATTGGTCCAGCCGTTTTCAATATCAATGAACCAATCACATTTGCCACACCGATCGTAATGAACCCGATCATGGCGATTCCATTTATTTTAACACCAGTTGTTTCATCTATTATTACTTATTTTGCGCTGTACACTGGTTTAGTACCATTATTTACAGCCGTTCAAGTCCCTTGGACCACTCCTCCAATTATTTCAGGTTTATTAGTTGGCGGTTGGCAAGCAGCTTTACTACAAGCATTTGTTTTAACAGTTGGATTCTTTATTTACTTACCATTCGCTAGAAAAATGGATGCGATCAACTATGCACAAGAAACAAATCAACCGGTCACTGAAGAAACACTTGAAGAGATCGAAGCACAAGCGTAATTATTTTATCATCGCTTAACAAACGACTCTCTGTACAACTGACTCCGTTCAATTATTTCCTCCCAGTTGTACAGAGATGGTTTATTTATCAAAATAGGAAAGTTGCAAGGAGTAGATAAGATGTCGATTTTAAGAGAAAATTTCCTTTGGGGCGGCGCTGTTGCCGCTCATCAATTAGAAGGTGGATGGGATCAAGGTGGTAAAGGGGTTAGCGTTGCCGATGTAATGACCGTCGGTGCTCATGGTGTACCTAGACGAATCACAGATGGTGTGCTACAAGGTGAAAACTACCCGAACCATGAAGCAATCGATTTTTACCATCATTATAAAGAAGATGTAAAATTGTTTGCTGACCTTGGCTTGAACTGTTTCCGAACATCGATTGCCTGGACACGAATTTTCCCCAATGGTGATGAAGCAGAACCAAATGAGGAAGGGTTACAGTTTTATGATGACTTGTTCGATGAATGTTTAAAATATGGCATCGAGCCTGTGATCACCCTCTCACATTTTGAAATGCCGTATCATTTAGTCACTGAATATGGTGGCTGGCGTAATCGTAAAATGATCGATTTCTTTGCGAAGTTTGCTCGTGTTTGTTTTGAACGGTACAAAGATAAAGTCACTTATTGGATGACCTTCAACGAAATCAACAATCAAGCGAACTATGCGGAAGATTTTGCTCCATTTACCAACTCTGGCATCAAGTATCAAGAAGGCGAAGATCGTGAAAAAATCATGTATCAAGCTGCTCACTACGAGTTAGTTGCCAGTTCGCAAGCGGTTAAAATCGGCCATGAGATCAATCCTGATTTCCAAATCGGTTGTATGATCGCGATGTGCCCTATTTACCCATATTCTTGTGATCCAAAAGATATGATGATGTCCGTCAGTGCCATGCAAAAACGTTACTGGTTTACCGATGTTCATGTTCGCGGTCATTATCCTAGTTTTATGGAAAACTATTTGGCACGTAAAGGCTTTGAATTAGATATGACGGAACAGGATTTGACTGATTTAACCCATGGTTGTGTGGACTATATCGGCTTTAGTTACTATATGTCATTTGCTATTAAAGATCATGATAAAGGCCCTGCTTTTGATTATGATGAATCGAAAGATTTAGTCAAGAATCCTTATGTAGAAGCTTCTGACTGGGGTTGGCAAATCGATCCACTTGGCTTGCGTTATGCGATGAACTGGTTTAATGAGCGCTATGAATTGCCTTTGTTTATTGTAGAAAATGGCTTTGGTGCGATCGATGAACTTGAACCAGATGGCACGATCAACGACCAATATCGCATCGATTATTTGAAAGCCCATATTGAAATGATGAAAGAAGCCGTTGAATTTGATGGCATTCACTTGATTGGCTATACGCCTTGGGGCTTTATTGATTTGGTTTCTGCGGGAACTGGTGAGATGAAGAAACGGTATGGTTTCATCTATGTGGATAAGGATAATGATGGACAAGGAACGTTGGCGCGTTCTAAGAAGAAATCATTTGATTGGTATCAGCAAGTGATTAAGAGTAATGGTGAAGCGTTGTAAGAGATTTTGATATAAAAACAAGAGTGGCTAAAACAAACGAGAAATTGTTTGTTTTAGCCACTCTTGTTTAACTAGTTACGTATTTTGTTTATCTATTAAATACAAGATATAGACTTGCCAAAATAAACCCACTTCTCTGATTAGAAGTATGTCCATATCATAATGAATAGAATACTCTTTTTGTGCTTCTACTTATTGAGCGTAAGTCAGAGTTCCAAAGTCTTCTATGGACATTAAATTTAAGGTTAATATAATACCGATAAGCCATAGGATAGAAATATTGATGTAAACGTAATTGATTACTTTTTTACTAGACTCTCTAAATATTATTCTAACAACTTTGATTTACATCAACAAATTAATCTTTCATTGAATTGATATTTTTATTAGTTTTAAACAGATAATCGTCTATTAAATTATTTTGACTATACTAAGAATTCCAAGTTGCTACATGAACTGGTTTTTGACTAAACAAATTAGGTAAGGTATATGGATACACAATATCAAAAAGGGGACGTCTAACTAATCCAGTTTGAGGTGAAGCGCTTGAATAGTAATATGCTTGCCACACTATTTTAGAACAATAGGTTGGATTTTTTTCAAAAATTCTATTGTTAATAGCATAGGAAATATTTTTATTTCTGTAATTATTAATGGCCCAACGTTCAGCTGTTTTAGGATTAAATTTTGCAGCGGGTCTGTATATTTTTGTCCAGCCCTTATAACGTTGCATCCAATTTATAATTGGCATTTCACTAGGCTTTTCACCACCTCCACCAATGCTAAGTATCTTGCCGTTGCCGATAAAAATTCCTGCATGTCCTGTCACTCCTAGAAAAGAAGTTCCATTTGTTATCATAATATCGCCTGGTTGCGGGCTACCAGCAACCGATCTAAAACGAACGTCTACAGGATCTGAAGGTGCTGGTGTAGTTGCTTCCTGCAGAAACATCTCGAAAGATACTTCATCACCAAAAATACCTTGCGCCTTAAAATTAACATAATTTTCATATAACTCATCATAATTAACGACACTACTCCGAGTATTCTGAATCTTTTGTTCTTGCTGTTCAAATTTGTCTAGCTCCTCGCCTGTTAAAGCATATTTTTCAACTAAGTTACCAAGCTCATCTGCAAATACTTGTCCTGGAAATAAAAACAAGATCCCAAACAAGAACCATAAAACAACATTCCATCTTTTTTTCATTTTTCATTTTCTCCTCACTTTATTAAAAAATAATTTTTTTATTTGGTAAAGGTAAATATCCACCTTTTCCATCGTAATAATATTGTTCCCAAGATTTTTGAGCGTACTTATAAGTAAATGAATAGTCATATTTACTATTTTTCACCTTAAAAACAAAATGATACCCGTACTCAGGCGTGAAACTTTTGATGATTTTTAGATCATATATGCTATTTTTTTCTATAGAATCTTCTACTTTTAACAAATGATAGAACTTATTTGTCGCTATCGCTTTTTTTACTGGAAATTCATATAGTAAAAAAGAAGCAACAAACAAAACCAAAATTAAACTATACTTTTTCAAACGAATCTCCTTTCACTTTTAGTTAAAATAACATTACCATAAAAACATTTTATAAGTCAATATGAATTTGACATGTCTGTCTTCACAAAATTTTTTCTTTTAATTCCCTATTTTATTCCCTGTTCGTATTGACCATTCATGTTAAGTTCTCTATACTTATTGATGTAGGATAGAAACGAAAAAAGCTTTACGAACTCGGAAACGTTCATAAAGCTACATCACATATAAATAACCATTGGCACCTCAAGCATCCGGCGGGAACCAGATACTTGAAGGCCTTGTAAAGTCAGCAAGCACTGCCCAAACAAGTCGCCAATAGTCGCTAGCATTACCACTAGCTTCTTTCATTGTACAAAATTCAAGTGTCTTTGACTGCTTCTTTTTTGTATCGTTTTATTTGATGAGAAGTGAAAAAGTAAGGGTAGTTCATACTATTGATGATTAGGTATTGGGAAATTTTCCCGATATCTTTTTTGTTTCTATCCTATTTTGTAACAACGACCTGATAGAAAATAAAAAACGGCACCTCACAATTTTGGCGGGAACCAAAATCATGAGGCCCTGTAAAGTCAGCAAGCACTGCCAATACAAGTTGCCGATAGCCGATACCGAAGTACCAGCTTGTTTTATTGTACCCAATTTTAGTGTGAATTTCTACCTTATGTGAGAAATTCTTCTAAATTGCGTAGGCAAGTGTTCTGTGTTTGTGTCTATTGAAAACGATGAGGCGTGGTTCTGATCGTTTTTTGTTTGCCTATCTAGTTGGGCTTCAGATTAAATTTAGACTAGGAGAATGTGGATATGGGAAAATCACAGGAATCAAAAACAATCGGTTATCAGGATATTTTAGAGTTGCGAACCTATTTACGTGAATTGAAAACATGGCATAGCACCTTGCATTTTATGCCATACTTTCTTGATGCTAACGTCAAGAGAAGACCGCAAGAGATACAAGCTTGTGCTGAAATGTTTGAGGTTGTTTATCAAACATTGGATACTTTAATCGCTTCAGCGGATGAACATTTGACTACTCTTGTAGAAGCAACATAACTTTAAATAGTATAGAAAAAACGATGTAAGTAACCGTCTAAAAACTACTTATATCGTTTTTCTTTTTTAGTTGCTCACACTGTCTTTTCCCTATTCTCTATTTCTTACAACACTAACATATATCCCCTTGAGCGAACTGTTTTGATATATTCCGGTTTAGCCGAATCGACTTCGAGTTTTTTTCTTAAGTGAAAAATCAGATTGCTGACACGGTATTGTTTGTTCCCTGTTTCTGTATCACCAAATTCTCCATTCCAAATCTTTCTATATATTTCTTCATATGTAATCGCTTTGCCTGAGTGCTCTGCTAAATAAGAAATGACTTCAAATTCGAGTTTAGTCAAAGCGACTTCAACTTTGCCTTTCAAGAGAACACTTAAATTTGTTGCAATCAATTGAATCGGTATTTCTGTATTCGTTCGTTGCTCTGTAGTATTTTCCTCGATGGTTGGAATGTCGTCCGCTTTTATTCGCTTTAACAAGTTGGTAAGTTGTAGAAGTGATACTTCCTGTTCACTCTCTTCATTCAACACACCATCAGCACCTAGCTGTAGATATACTAATTTATTGGTTTTCATTTGATTTTTTGAAATGACCCAAATCAAGGCCTTACAGTTTCGTCTCAATTCCAAAATCAATTCACAGGTATGTTTTAAGCCTATCGCAGAATCCTCTTCTATGATCAATGCATCCATTTTATCTCCAGTATTCAGCACTTCTTCCCTCGTCATAGGATGAACGTGATAGATTGGTTGATTTAATTGATCCAGATATGTATCATCGCTGTGTTTACTTGCTTGTATAATGCCTATGTTGTACATCTTCGTCATCCTTCCTGTTCAATAAAACAGAAGCATTCTATCTGCTGAATACATTCATTGATTTCAACAGATAGCTCACTTTCTTGTCCCTATTTTCTTTCTAGTCTAGCGGTTTCTTTCTTTTATCCGTATTAGTCTTGTTTTTACGTTTTCTTTTCTTGCTTGCTTTTCGTTTTAATTCTGCTTCTCTTTTACGTTTTTGATACACCATCCAGCTGATCAGACCGATAATGATTACAACTAAAATTGCGCCTCCAATGATTATGTATATTAAGTAATCGTTTGGTTCTTCTACTAAGTCAACCGCTTCATCATTGAATTTTTTCGCTTCATCTGCTGTGATCTCAAAGGCCTTTTCAAAGGGCCAGGTCTTGCCATCTGCTTCAACTGTCATTTTCATGACATACTTTCCAGGTTTAAACGCTTTATTGGCCATCTTGATACCGAAGCCAAAGTTTGAGTTTGGTGCCATATTTAAGTTTTCTTGTTTAGTTGTATAGATTGCTGTTTTTAAATCATTTTCAGCATAGACTTGTGCATTAACTGTCATTTGTCCTAAAATTCTTGCCATTGGATTTTGCAAGGTTGCCACAACTACATTCCGATAATTCCGTTGACCAGCTGCTACATCTAATAGGTTTAGATCAGATTCAATTGCATCGTCCTTTTCAGATAAACGAACACCCACAACATAAGCAAACTTATTTTCAATCTGCATACCTGCATCCGCTTTTGTTTCTCCATCTGTTTCTTTTTGAGTAAAGTAAAGTCCACCTAAAATGATTCCTTCAAATGAGCTATTCGGGACGTTGACTAGAACTGTCACCACTTTTTTTTCTTTTGGTGCCAGTACCACTTCTGGATCTACCTTAGCGATTCTAGCAAAAGGCGTTTTTAATGATTTGTCCAGTTCTGGTTTTACTTCACCGTAATCTATTACACCGTTATCATTTGTAGTAGCTGTATTTGCCTGTATCTGAACAGTTACTTCTTCATCTTTATTATTTTGGAGCGCCACTTTTAGTTCTTCTTTTTCTCCTGGTGTGACTCTCAAATCAAAATAGGTCTTATTCTTGTCCAGTTGGTTATCCGGTAATTGAGCTTCAACTGAAAAGCTCATTTCTTCGGCTGCTGCCTCTATGTTAAATAGGACACACATAACCACCATACTTAGGATTGCGACAATCGGTTTTATACATTTATTCATCTTCAGTTCCTCTTTTCTTTGTTCATCCCAACACCCTTATTTATGAAAAACAGCTGAAAGAAAGAACTGTTTTACAGGGACTGTTGATGCTTATTCCCGTTGTCAGTGAAACATTTTCTTATTTCTTTCAGTTGTCCTTATTCAGAAAAAGGGGTATCTGTTAATGTCCATGTTAGACTTGTTTGGTAAAATCCGGCGACTTTTTTAGCGTCCCCAGGGATTTTTAATTGAATCCCAGTTTTTGCTGCTTCTAGGTCTTTTCCAAAATAATCGACCCATGTTCCCATTCCTTGATCTGTAGCAGCAGACATAACCATCGCCGACTTACCATCAGCAGTTAAGGTAAAATTAGCATTCGCTGTTGGTGACGTATTGTCTTTACCTGACTTGCTGCTTAAAACGGGTGAGGTAAATATTAATTCTGTTCCATCTAAGCTATGTGCACCATTTTTGAATGCACCATCTTGTTTGACCATTAGCGTCCAGCCAGAATTTGTTCCTCGATGATCGGTAATTTGAACAAAATTCGGTACTTCGATTTCGACCTCTTGGCTATTGATCACACGATCTGGTTTCACTTGATACACAGCATCATTTCCGTTCGCTTCTTGACTGCCAAATTGTAAATTTGACACATAATTTAAACTTAATGGCCCTTTAGTACTTGGCTGATGTGGATTCTTCCCATCGGTATCTGGGGCTGGTTTTACTGTTTCATTTGGATCTGTTGGATTTACTGGCTGTTCCCCATCACCAGTATATTTTTCAATGGTTACATAGGCATTGGAGCCTGTGCTTGCTTCGTCATCAGCAAGAGCTGTCACTGGCATTACCAGTAAAGCCAACAAGGTACTAAGCATTATTTGATTTTTCATCCCGTCACTCCTTAATAAACTAGATGTTATTTAAAGTATGGAAATTATAGATCCTTCCATACTTTAAACGCTCTAGAATCTTGTTGATTTAGCTAGCTGGTGCGTCAGATAATGTCCATTGAATTTTTGCTGTATAGCTGCCTTCTGTTTTTTTGATATTCCCTGGAATCGTTAAGTGAACACTGTTGGCAGCATCTCCTAGTGATTCTTTTTCAGGTGCAAAAAGCGTTCCATACATAATATTCCATGTTCCCATCCCTTTATCAGCTGATGCCGTTGCAATCGGTGCATCCGCTCCAGTTGCTAAAGTCACTGAACCACTTGTAACTGTTGGCGCATAAATCGCATTGTCTTCTGTTTGCGGTTGTGTCCAACCATTATCAAGAGTGATGTAGCTTCCGTTTAAAGTCGTTTCACCATTCGTGAATTGTTCTGCCATTTTTGCTGTAACATTCCAACCAGCTAGGTTTCCGCGGTTATCTGTAACTTGAATAAAGTTCGGACGATCTTGTTTACCACCATCAACAAAGTTTGGTGTTGGTAATTTTGCTGTGTACGTTTCTGTATTCCCTGACATTTTAATTGTGCCAAAATCAAAAGCTGTTAGTAAGCTTAAACGTAGTGAAGAATTTTGTCCTGGATCAACAACGCCGCCTTCGCCACCTTCACCGCCGCCAGGAGGAGTGATTTCGCCGCCGTTCCCACCATCAGTACCTCCACCAGGTCCAGTGATGTTGCCGCCTTCTCCGTCGTCGCCGATTAGTGTCACTGTTGCATCACTTTGTGCTTTAACTGGATAAACTGTCTCTTCTGCTTGTGCTGATTGAGCGCTTAAAAGTGTAGCCGCAATCAATGTTGCTGTTAATAATGTTACTTTTTTCATTTATCTTTCCCCCGAATATCTTCTTTTATTTATTGTCTATTTCATTTTAAATAGTGCAGTAGGAGATCTACTCCTACGCACATTTTTCCTATTAGTTAGATGGAGCGTCTGTTAATGTCCATTTAAGATCTGCTTTATACGCAACATTTGCTTTTGCTTCAGCAGTAGCTGGGATCGTTAATTTTACGCCAGTATCTTCTACTAATGTTTCATAGTCAGCACCAGCTAATGTTTCTTCTTGACCGAATTTCAATGACCACGAACCTGTTCCTGCATTAGCTTTAGCATCTAAAATTGTTTGTGCGCCTGCATTTAATGTCTTTTCAGACGAGAACGTTGTTGGTGCAAGTGGACTTGTTAATTCGATTTCTGAAGGACCTGCAATAGTTGGTTGAGTTAATGTGATGTTTGCGCCTTTAAGAGTTACTTCTTGATCATCACTATCTTTCCCTTTAAAATCGCCTGCTGAAACTTCTAAGTGCCAGCCGCTTAATTTACCACGGTTGTCTACTACTTGGACAAAGTTTGGAATGTTTTTATATACAGTTGATTGTGCTGGTGTAATCTCTTTGCCATCTTTGTCAACATCATTCAATGTTAATTGCGTTCCTTTAGCCCATTGTGTCATACCGTTGGCGTTTAATTTAATTGGCTTAAATTTTGTAAAGTTTGTATCATCATCCGATCTTTCGTTGAAGCGGAAGTTAGATACATAAGCAATATTAAAACTTGGGTTTCCGTCACCTTTATTTCCATCACTACCATCTGGATCAACAATACCACCTTCACCGCCGCCTACTGGAGGGACAACTACTTCTGGTGTATCAGGATCTGTATTTGCTTCAAATTGAACCGTTGCTTCAGTATCTGCTTCTGGTTTCTCTACTGTTGCTAACGCTGTTTGATTGCCTAAAATAAGTGTGCTAAACGTTAGGATTCCCAATCCTGCTAATGTCATTTTTTTCATTGTTTAAATTTCTCCTTGTTATTCATTATTTTTTATAGGTTCTACTATTTTTTCTTCACTACTTAATTACTTTTTTTATGGTGCAGTAGAAAAGACCCAAACTAAGTTTGAACGATAGCTCTTGTTTGCTTTTGGTTGTGCAGTAACTGGAACAGTTAATTTCACACCAGAAGTAGCTGCGCCTGTTGTAGTATCGTCAGTTGCAACTGTGATTCCTTTTAGAGTGGTTTTATCTGCTTGAGCTCCCCATGTTAACGACCAAGTTCCTTGTCCTTTACCAGCAGCTGCTTGCAGTACAGTGTTCGTTCCTGTCAAAATGTCTTTATCCGCTGTTAAAGATGTCGTTGGTGCTAGACTGGCGCTGTCTAAAAGTCCAACAACTTGTGGTTCTGTTAAATTGATTTGAGCACCTGCTAATTGGCTTGTTGTAATTTCTTGACCTGCATCATTTAACTCATAAAAAGGTGTTCCTGAAACTTTTACATTCCAACCAGCATTGCTTCCTGTGTTATCTGTTACTTGTAGGAAGTTCGCTAAACCAGCAGTTTTGTCTCCTGTTGGCGTTAATGTACCACCAGTTTCTGTCGCCCAGTTCAATGTTGTTGGTTGAGCAAAAGCGGTCATGGATTTACCTGCAATTTTGATTTCACCAAATTTGAAATTTGATACCCAATTGATGTTGAACGCTTTTGTCCCGTTACCACCAGTACCTTCGCCACCTGGATCAACAACTCCTGGCTCTTTATCTGGATCAGTTGGATCAACAACTTCTGGTTTCTCTGGATCAATCGTGCTAGTATCTTCAACAAATTTAACATCTGCCTTACTATTTGCTACTGGATCTACAGCTAACGCACTTGGCGCTCCTATAGTTAATGCACATAAACTGATTAACCCCATGCTTACTAATTTCGTTGTGTTGATTTTTTTCATATCTAAACTCTCCTCAATACTTTTTTATATATAAACGTTTTTACACGTTTATTTCTTTTTTTGACGGCTTCGGATCATAACAATTAGAATGAGCATAAGCCCAAGCCAGCTGATTGTATTTCCGATTATTTCCCCGGTTTGCGGTAAATTTTTGCCTGCTGGTTTTACTTCTTGCTCTGTCACTAGAACAGGCGAATTTGTATCTGGTAATTCTTCTGATGCAGTAGAATTTGCTTCATAATCATTTTCAAAGCTGATCCCTGCATTACTTTTCATCGACGCCTCTTCTGCTAAGACCGTATGCTGGTTAGAAAAACCAACAATCAACGCTAGAAGAATGGCAATCAAATACTTTACTTTATTTTTTCTCATGTCATCCCCCTGCTTTATGGTGCACTCGTCAAAATAAACTCGACATCTGTTGAATAAACGGCGTCTTTATCAATCACCCCTGGAGGGACTTGTAAAAAGAAGCCTTGCTCTGCTGACCAAGTAACATTATTACTGGCACTAGGATTTTCTTTTGTATAAATCGTTTGATACCCACTATTTAAACTAATCGTACCGCTTGCTTGTTTGAGTTTTAATTCGGCGCCTTTTAGTTGTTTCGAATTAGCATCACTTGTTTTAAATGGCTCACTCATTTTCGCTTGAATGACCCATGCAGCTTTGGTTTGACGACTATCTAATACCGTAAAGCCCCAATTTGGATCTGTTCGTTTAATTTCTTGGGTCTGTGATTTAATTGTCTGGCTGCCGAAACTTAACGAAGACAATGGTGAAACGATTTGTAATTCTGGTCCAGTGCCGACAAACGTCGTATCATAGGCATACGTTACATACTGATTACTAGTCGTACTTGTTGGTTCTGCTACTAGAACACGACCATTATCACTTTCACCGACAGCTAAATTAAGTTTGGGATAGGTCTTAAAGCCATTTGGTTTGATTTGTGTATAGTTACTGCTCGATCCACTCGTAGTGAAATAAGCTGCTAAGCTGTTGTAATGTGCGTCGTAAAGTTCTGTTGTAGCCGTTGATTCAGAAGCAATACTCACTTCTTTCGGTGTTAGTTGATTAAAGTAAAGTGGTTTAAAACCGTCTTTCGTTACTAGTACGAAAATGGTTTCGTTATTTGGTAAGTCCGCTAATGGTTGCGCTGGACCTTGATTGTTTGTATACAATGCGTGTTGTCCTTGCTTAACGTAGACTTTTAGAACGTCGCCGTAGTTTACACTTAATTTGCCATTGGTTCCTAATTGGTCGACCAACTGTGCTGGTGTTTGACTGCCTAATCCTTGAATTGTCACATCATTTACTGCATTTGGGCCATCATTCACTTCTTTGGCATTACTCTGGCCAGTTGCCTGACCTGACATATCTAGATAAGTTACCTGATAGAATGGATCATCTGCTGCTGCACTTGCTAAGGCAGTACTCTCATTTGCTTTTGGCAAGTTACCATAAGCAGAATTTAGATACGGACGTTCGTTACTGTCTTCGTGTAAAGTTAGAGCCAATGTAGATTGCCCAGATCCATTAACCGTAGTTCCACTTCCACCAAGCGCTAAGGAATTTCCCCAAGTTACGTTGACTGGCACTTCTACATCAGTCGATTGACTTAGATCAGCTGCGTTAGCAACATTAACGGTCATTATACTATCAGTTGTAATACGATCCGTCGTTGGTGATGTGACTAAGGTAACTGTATAGTCTGTAACTTTATTACTACCTTCCATTACATCTTTGACTGTTTCTTTAAGATTTGCCGCTTTCCAATAACTTTCATCAGATCCTAATGGAATTGATTGAGCGACTGGCTGAGCTGTCAAATCTGCACCAATGGAAATCGTAATAGTTGTTTCACTCGTCACACTATCTTTGGTTCCTTGAATCGTTGCTTTATATTCTGTTTCTGTTGGATTTGCTGTTAAATCAGTTGTCTTAACAGCTAGTTTTATATCTGTCGATAAACCTGTAGCGTTGTCCCAACCTTTTGCTTTTGATTCTTTTAAAATTAGGTCTTTGATTTGTGTTTCTGATAAATTCGCTAATTTCGCTTTAGACACGGTAAAATCATTCGCTGCAACGGTTAGACCGGTTGTCGGCGGTGTACCTGAAATAACATTTACTGGTACTTCGATAATTTTTGTTTGTGTCGGTTCTTCTTTATCCGTCATACGAACTTCAACGATTTGTAGTCCAAGTTTTGAGGTATCTGGATAATCAGATGCATACTCATAAATTGCAGTATGCCCTGGCAAAATCACAGGATCTTTGATTAATTCACTAGCTGCCTTGCTCCACGTTGTACCTTGTTTAATGGTTTGAGCAATTGGTTGTCCCCCAAGATTATAGACATTGACACTCACAGAATAATCATTGGAAGGCAAGTTTTCCATCGCTCCCTCAGTTTCATGAATCCCTAGCATACTCGTTGTATAATTTTTAATTGATCCTGGCTCGTTATTAAGTGTAGAAGGTAAGGTCGATCGTGGAATTGTCAGTTGACCTTTAGATTCTAGATTTTGATCCGCTATAAAAGGAATACTTAATTTTTCCTCATTTGGATACTCCACATAAATCGTACCGTTACCACCAATGTGAGGAATACTAGCTAAAGTATAATCGGTGACAAAATCACCACCTTGATAATCTTGATAAATATTCCATTCTTCTGGATCGGATGTTAATCTCATATATGGTAATTCTGTCCCTGCAAAAATTTCATACCCTGCTTTTAGAGCTTCTCCACTGGCTACAGGTCGATAAGGTGCACCCAATTGATATGCTGTATCGACGTTTCGTACGATAACTTGATCTTTTGCATAATTATATTGTTCGATTCCTAGTTGTGAAAAATCATGTTTAAACCAATTGGTGGTTTGCAATGAATTAGGGACATTAGCTGGTGAAGCACTTGTATAACTACCTGGTGCTTGCATGCTAAAATCAGATAAATTCTGGCCTGTTGAATCCTTCAGTTTAATCGTAAACCGTATACCTGTTGAGGGTTCCATATAAAAGCCGCTGTTATTACCTAGAGAATAAATTGGCACGTTATCAACGTAATAATTGGTATCAACATTCTCCAACATAGCCAGACTGCGTGTTGTTGAAGCAGTATTATACATGGATAAATTAACAGAAAAATTCAAATTTTGACTGATTTTCAAATCGTAAACATAGACCAACTGATTAGCTTGATCAACTAAAATTTGTCTAAGTTGATTGCCTTTCTTCAAATAAAACTGGCTGACAAACTTACTATTTAAAGTTCCATATCCTATGCCCATCTGTCTATCGGCTGAATTGGAACCCGCCAGACCAGCTGTACCATTAGGATAAACGGCTTTGCCATCTACAAAAGGAATCGAAGCAACTTTCGCAGAATTATGGATATATGTTCGGTTCGCACTATCTCTAATCACAAATCCTTGAAGAGCTGAACCACCAGTGTTAGCTGAGCCCGTCATCCCTTTTCCATTAAACCCTATTTTAGAATTGTTAATGGGATTTTCGATAAAGCCATCTGTTGCACCTACTGGAACTGTCTGCCAGCCTTCTAACAAATCATTAATGATATTATCCGCCAACAGAGTGTATGTTCTTTTAACTGTTTTTACTGAGTTATCTGCTAGTGTGATCGAAAAAGTTAGTTCATAGGTACCAGCATTAGAACTTACAGTTAAACCTGCTACGTCAGTAATCGTGATTGGTAATTCAGTTCCCGTAGTTACATCCCAGGCCGTTAAACCTAACTTCTCTTTAAGATTGGCTGCTAATTCGATGGTCGTTCCATCTGTTATGTCAGATTTTTTTAGAATGTTTAGTTCTCTACGTGTACCGTAGGCCATATTGTCGCTACCAGAGATCGTCACATTGTCACTAGTAACGGTTATAGGAACTTCGATAACTGTTGAGACTGTTGGATTATCCTTGTCAGTCATCTTGATATAGCCCCATTTAAATCCTGTTTCACTAGCATCATAGGTATTGGCTGGCACAGTTGGCGTTCCAGACTTGTCTGCTACCCACTCGTATGTAGCACCTGTAGATGTGGCAGCCGCTGTTGTTTGGTATTTTAGCAAATACGTTATACCATTAGTTCCCATACTTGGTGATGTATTTTGAGCCGTTGAAAAGTAGGTTGACCGTAATGTCGCGCCAAAAACCGTTACAGTTCGTGTTGTAGTGGCATTTGTCCCATTGAAACTAGCAGTGAAAGTCGCAGTATATGATCCTACCGTATTATTAACGGCTGTCGTTGCTGTGACAGATACTGGTAGTGACTCACCGCTAGTCATATCCCAAGCACTTAAGTTTGCCTTCGATTGAATCAAAGCTTGTATTTCTTGATTTGTTTTATCCTTTATTTCATCTGGGTATAGAATAATTCGGCTATCCGCCTTGACCATGGCCTGATTCGTGAGAAGAGCGGTTGTAGTACTGTTTGTAATATTGACTGGAATCGGTACTTGGATACTTGATGAGCCCGTCTTTTCAGTTATCTTGACATAAACCGTTTGAAATCCCTCTGCAGCACTACTTGGTGTCACTGATGCTCCTTCAGCATCGACATATTCAAATGTAAAACCGGTCGATGGTGCTGGAATCGTCAATCCAGTTACTAACTTAGCAAGCTCTGAGGTTGACGCCCCAGCTGTCGGAAAAGCACCGTTTTGAGCAATTGTGACAACTTTGGGTGTAGCTTTTAAGCCTTGCTCATTCGATACCACAGTCAATGCTCGGCTTAAGTCTCCAGCTGATCGAGTTGTTTTTTCTTTAGAATTAGTTTCTTCACTGCTAGGTGCATTGATCTCATTTTCTGCTTTGAGTAATGTATTCGATTGACTCCACCAAATTCCCATCCCTAAGATAGTCATTCCAACGCCTAACATCTGCCATTTTTTTATCTTTGTTCGTTGTTGCCTCATTGAATTATTTTCACTCCTTATCTTGCCGTTCTTTTCATCTCTTGTTTGAAGGCCGCCACCCCCTTTCAAAGGCCTTACCTATTTTGCGACCTGGCTATGTATTTTTTGTTTCACGGTCGCTCGGGTATATTTATAAACAGTTCCAATTGAAACGTTACATGCTTTGGCGACCTCTTGAATCGTCATCTTCTCTTTTTCATACATATAACGAATTCTTTCAATAATATCCAAACCAATAGCAGGTCTACCACTAGCTGTTCCATTTTTTTTGGCAGTTTCTAACGCTTCATCCGCCCTGATGCGGTAGGCTTTTTTATCATGTGTTGCCATTAAATATAAAAATTCGATATAAATGCCGTTGGAAAATAAATTTGTTTGAGAAAACTCGTTGATGATCAATGAACCCTTATTCTTTTTAATCAGTGACAAAATAGGATATAATTGGTTGATCGTAAATTTATTGCCAATACTTGCTAAATCAACAATAATCATCTCATGATCAATATTCTTCTTTACAAACTGTTCAAAGCTATCTATCTCTGATAAATGAACATCTCGATCGACAATCGATTCACATCCTAATCTATATAAAATCTCGTACTCTTTATTCGATGAACGATTCGTATAACCAATTTTCATATCCGCCACTCCTTTTCTCATAATGAATAGTTACGCTTCAAAAACGCTTGTGCAGTAGGACACGTTTTCTTAAAACTTATGTTACGTGAATATTACAAGCGATTCTACTTCAAAATCCTCATTAATCAACTGATGTTTTAGAATAAACGGCTAATTTATCTACATTTTTTCACGATTAAAAAGGCTTACATCCTCTATATTATAGTAATTACACATTGTGTTATGTTTCACAAAAACTATTTAAAAATAGGCAATTAAAATAAAAAAAAAGTTTATTAAGCAAATTTATTTGTTAAACATTATATCTAGGGACTATAATAACTGTGAGGTGAAGGCTTATTGAAAATCTACTAGATAATCAAGAAAAGAGATCGTTGTTGTTTCTGCGAACGCTCTATAATAATGAACGATGGTTTACAGAAAAGGAATTATCAAAAATCGGAAAATGTTCTTCTGATGCGACCTATCGAACATTGAATCTATTAAGACAAATTAAATATGATCAAAATGATAGCCTTGAAATTATTAGCAAAAAAAATAAGGGCTTTTTTTTACAAGCAACACCCCTACATTCGATTGGCGAAACGGAAAGTTTGTTTATTAAAGATACGATCAGTTACCGCTTGATCGACTTGATTTTTCATGAACAAGGATATTCTTTGGCAGATTTAGCTGATATCTTTTACGTCTCCACTAGCACAATTTATCGAAAGTTAAAAAACCTCGCGGAATATTTCAACGAAAATGGTCTCACTCTTAATATGAATAATTTTGTTATTTCAGGACCTGAACATGCAATTAGAGAATTTTTTTATCGCTTTTATTGGTCGGTTATTAAGAGCTCCCAATGGCCATTTAAATCAGTTTCATTTGAAGAAATCTTAACTCTTTACAGTGAAAAAATGAGCGCTGTATCTTTTCAATTAACCGATACTGAACGACTCCAATTTCTATATCGCTTAGCAATTAACCACATTAGATATCAGCATCAGCATTTTATAACCACAGCTCCTAATAAAAATATTGTCGATCCCTACATTAAAAGTTATTCACAATACATGAAAAAATTTATAACAATAGAAGTTCCTGCCAAGTATCATGTTAATGAATGGACATTTTTGTCGTTGCTCTTAATTTCAAGTCCCGTTTTTGATGAACTTCATATTGATTACGAAATCAGAGTGAATTGGCACAAAAACAAGAAAACTCCCGCTTATTTATTTGCCATCAGTATTATTCATGCATACAAACTACGCAACGAAAAGCTTATCTTTATGGATGAAACTAAATTGATTTTTAGGTTGTTGTCTTCTTATGTATATACAGTTGCTTTTCCTGATTTAACGATTCATCATTTAAATGTTGCTAGTATGCTTCATTCTGTTTCAGAGCTTAACTACATATTTTTTGAACAGTCTCAGCAAATTATGAGTAGCATTCTTCATCTTTTCCCAGAGGCTATAAAGCAGTTTGACCAAGACTATTTACTATACAATATCCTTTTAATTGCTAGTTCATCACTGAAATTAGAGGAGATAAGAAAAGAAATTACTGTAAAATTGATCTGTACTGTAGAGCCACTTAGCGAAGAATATCTCAGTCAAAAGTTAATCAAATTCTCAAACCACGATTTAATTGTTCATACAGGAACTACACAACAAGATCATGATAAACACTATGACTTATTACTATCGGATATTCAGTTTGATAAACATGTCTATCCCCACGCTTCAAAAACCTATATTTGGGATTTTCTTCCGAATGAGCGAGACTGGAAGAATATATTTGCGCTTATAGACTCCATTGCTAATGAAGACGAATATAGATAAAATTTAAATTCCGTTATACAAAAAAGACGACGAGATTGATTTCTCATCGTCTTTTTTGTATAAAATTAGATATACTTCCCTGTAATCGAACGACTATCTTTTATTGCTCCCGGTTCCCCTTCAAAAACAATTTCTCCACCTTGATTGCCACCATCTGGTCCAATATCTACGATCCAATCTCCTTGCTTGATCAAATCAACATGATGCTCGATTACCACCACCGTATTTCCTTGATCTACTAAATGATTCATAATTTGAAGTAAATGCTCAATATCAGATAAATGTAATCCAGTAGATGGCTCATCCAAGACATAAATACTGCCTTTTTTGTAAAACTCACTAGCTAATTTCATGCGCTGACATTCACCGCCTGATAAGGTGTTCATCGGTTGTCCCAACGTTAAATAGCTCAATCCAACTTGATCCATAGCGTTGATTTTCTTTAAAATCGCTGACTCTTGGAAGAAGTCCAACGCATCTTCCACTGTTAACGCTAGTACTTCCGTGATGTTTTTCCCTTGGAACTGATACGCTAAAACTTCTTGTTTATAGCGCTTGCCGTGACAGACATCACATTCACTTTTGATCGCTTCCATAAAGGCTAAATTTGTCTCGATAAACCCTTGTCCTTTACAATTCTCACAACCACCCTTGGAATTGTAACTAAATAAGGATGGTGACACATCGTTTGCTTTGCCGAATAGTTTTCTAATGTTATCCATGATGCCAATATACGTCGCGGGATTGGAACGTGAATTCGTTTGTGCGGCAGCTTGATCGATCACGATTGCTTCGGGATACTCCGCTAAAAAGGAATCTTTGACTAAGGTACTTTTCCCTGAACCTGCTACACCTGTGATCATCGTCAATGTTTTTTTAGGAATCCGCAGTGTACTGTTTTTTAAATTGTGCATGGTTGAAGAACGTCCTTGGTAAAATTCTTTCGCAGGTCGAACTTCGCTTTTTAATACGGTTTGATTGTTCAAAAAGTTTCCAGTTAGCGTATCTGATGCAAGTAATTCTTGATAGGTTCCTTCAAACATGATGTTCCCACCATGTTTTCCAGCTTGCGGCCCAACCTCGATTACATGATCGGCAATTTTGATCACATCTGGATCATGTTCAATCACAATCACAGTATTGCCTTTATCTCTCAGCTTAAACAACAATTCATTTAACCGATGCACATCTCTGGGATGCAGCCCAATACTGGGTTCATCAAAGATATAAATCAAATCTACCAAACTATTGTTTAAATGCTTGACCATCTTCACACGCTGCGATTCACCGCCAGATAAGGTAGTCGTTTCTCGTTCTAAACTTAAATAGCCTAAGCCGATTTCAACTAAATGACTGATTTTTTCTTTCAAATTTTTAATAATAGGTTGAGCATTAGGAACATCTAATGTGTCCAGCACTTCGAGCATCGTTCCAAGTTCCATCGATGTAAAATCAGCAATCGAATAGTCTCCGACTTTTACAGCTAAGGAAGCTTGGGATAAACGTTTCCCATCACAAGTCGGACAACAAGCTTCTTGTGTATATTCATTGATCAGCTTTTGGGTTCTTGGAGAAATTTCTCCTTCTTTTTGTAGATATAGACGATTAAATTTAGTAAATAGTCCTTCGTAACTTAAATTAACCCCATCGATCTTCACTTTGAAATCTTTTCCATAAAGCAATGTTTCTAATTCTTGTTCCGTGTAATCCTCAATTTTTTTATCATTATCAAAAAGTCCTGAATCTAAGTAGCCTTTCATATACCACTCAGTATTTTTAAACGCCGAAAACTGAATAGCTCCACTATTTAGAGACTGCGAACGATCCAAAAATTTCTCTTCATCGATACGTACCGTTTTGCCGATACCTTGACATTCAAGACACATCCCGGCTTGGTCATTAAACGAAAAATAATTGGCTGTTCCAATACTTGGTTGACCAAATCTTGAAAAGAGCACCCGCAATAATGGATTGATATCCGTGATCGTTCCTAACGTTGAACGAGAATTTCCTCCGAGACGTTTTTGATTGATGACCACTGAAGTGGATAAATTTTCAATACTGTCTACGTCTGGTTGTTGGTACTTCGGCAGAAAGTTTTGGATAAAGGCGCTAAAAGTTTCATTCAACTGCCGTTGAGATTCATTGGCTATTGTTTCAAAAACAATCGAAGATTTTCCTGAACCTGACACTCCTGTAAAAACAGTGATTTTTCGTTTCGGTATTTTTACAGAAACATTTTTCAAATTATTCTCTCTCGCCCCATTGATCGTTACATATTCTGTCATAAAAATCCTCCTTAAAATAAAAATGATCAACACTTTCTGCGAAAGTCTTGTACTGTTCAACATCAGTTCACTCTATTCACTGTGTTTTCACAGCAAAAGCGTAACAAATCGGTTAATCCTGTAGAAAATTAGGAAATTGACATTGAAATGCTTTTTATTTCACTGACAATTTATCTATTTTCCTAAGGATTGATTTGTGCAGCTGGATAACAGTTAAAAGCGCAGCGGGCTCGTGTAGCTCTGACTGGAAAATAGGAAAAATCGACTGAGTCGCTCTTTGGCTCATTCTATTTTTATCTTTTTCCTGAAGAGCTAGCCCGAGTAGCTGGATATCACCAGACTAACCCTATCGTAGCACATTCATGCAAGTTCTAAGGTTTTAGATTGTATTCTGCTTTAAATCAATTATAATAAGAGAAAACATTGTCATCCGGAGGAATTGTTCATGCTGTTTAAGCCAATTGAAATCGCAAGAGAATTAAATATTAGTACAAGCTTGTTACGGCACTATGAAAAAAAGCTGTTACTTCCCTTACCCAAGAGAAGCAACAGTGGTTATCGGCTTTATACGGAAGAAAGTCTTCACTATTTTCGGGCAATTAGAACAACAACGATCACTTATGGCTATCACGTAACTCAAAAAATCATGACAGCTATTCAAGCTGGTAATTATTCTGCCGCTTTTTGGTTACTCAATGATGAACAAGTCAAATTGCATCAACGAAAAAAAATATCCGACCAAACCTTAGCCCTCCTTCACGAAGAAGAATGGCAAGACATCACACAAATGCCAAAACGCGGTTGGTTAACGATCGGCGAAACCGCTGAACGTTTAGCCATCACAGAAACAGCTATTCGACACTGGACCAAAGAACAACTTCTTGAAGTTCCTCGTGATCCAGAAAGTAACTATCGAATGTTTGATGAACACGCGATCCAGCAATTATTATTCATTCGCATGATTCGTGCCTCTACTTGGTCATTAGATGAGGTTCGGGAAATCCTAGCTCAATTTCACGCTGATTCTCCTAAACGAATGATTGAACTTGCCGAGCAATCCTTACGTTCTTTGAATGAATTATTGAAACGGCAAATGATTTCTACGAAATATATTTATGCATTGATTCAGTTTTTAGAGCCTAATTTTTTTGAAGATTTTCCTGATTCTGATTTTTATTGAGTTATAATACAGCATAAATGGCTATTATGTACCTATCAAGTAACTATCTTGGCGATGACTACAAGCTCACACTCTCGATAGAAATATCCTTTCTGTGTCATTCTCATAGTCAAAACTTCAAGATAGAAAT
Organism: Enterococcus termitis; assembly: GCF_001730305.1. Classification (GTDB taxonomy): domain Bacteria; phylum Bacillota; class Bacilli; order Lactobacillales; family Enterococcaceae; genus Enterococcus_L; species Enterococcus_L termitis. The sequence goes on along the minus strand of NZ_MIJY01000045.1, from coordinate 82,853 downwards.
CGGCGTATTCTTCAATGAAGTATAATTTTTTTCGAAATTGCGATTGAAAATACACGAGTATAGAACATTTAAAATGTACTCAATAGCAATTTGTGACGAAAAAGTCGAAACTTTAAAATCCGCTTCTTCATTGTTTGGAATCGGATATACGACAGTAGCATACTTAGCCAGCTGACTTTTTAAATTTGACGTAATTGCAATGATCGGTGTCCCTCGTTTAGTAAAAATTTGAGCCTCGTTTACCATTTCTGCTGTATTTCCACTATAAGAAACAATGATCGCAACATCCTCTTTTGTTGCATTATTTGCCAGATAAAATTGTTCTGGCTGTAAATGAACAAGCTGAATATACATATTGATGCGCAAAAGTTTGGTTTGAAAATCAGTTAATCGAATAAAGGAATTACTCACTCCAACAGCCATGATATTTTTTGCATTTAACAGTAAATCAACCCCTTGATTCAAGTCTTTTTCTGTTAAAATCGTTTGTGTTGAATAAATGGTTTCTTCTGTAAGCTGAGCAATTTTATTTGCGACCATACTATCAGAATCTTCTCTGTTAAAAGGCATGTTCGCATCAATGTTGCGAATATTTCGATAGTACACTTCCAAATCTCTGGAAAGTTTGATTTTAAACTCTTTAAACCCACTGTTTCCTGCCTTTTGGCACAAACGGACAATCGTAGATGTAGAAGAATTAGTTGTAGTTGCCAATTCATAAATTGACATATGTAGAACTCTTTCAGTATGTGCCAAAATAAATTCAATGATCAATTGTTCATTATAAGTAAATTTCTCCGTCTGCTTCAGTTCTTCAATTAAATTCATAACCTCACCTTTCGTTTGTAAGAAAAGAAACTATGTTTCTCGTTAAGTATACCTTATCCCAATTATTTATGAAACATAGTTACAGAATTCGTGTTTCCTATTTACTTAAGAAAGCGTTTTAACTAAGATGTGCTTATAACAAATAGATTGTTGGAGGAGATAAAAATGGAAAAAATGACTAGTTGGGTCGAGTCATCTTTGGTTCCAAAAGTGTCAAAAATTACAAATCTAAGGTACTTTCAAGCATTACGGAATGGTTTTTTTGCCATTATACCATTGACGATCATCGGATCGATTTTCATGCTGATCACAGATTTTCCTGTTCCAGGATATGAAGAGTTTATGGCAGGTATTTTTGGTTCAGAGTGGATGAATTTCATTTCACCAGCATATAGAGCAACGTTTAATATGATGGGAATCATTTTTGCTGGAACAATGTCTTATAAATTAGCAGAAAGCTATAGTATGGACAAATTGACCTCACTCGTTTTGGGAATTGTGGCTTATGTGGTGGTTTTACCTAAAAGTGTTACAACTGAAACAGGTGAAGTCGTGAATAAAGTTCTATCTTTTGATTGGTTAGGAACACAAGGCGTTATTACCGCTATTATCATGTCCATCATTTCTGTTGAGTTGACACGTTTTTGTTTGAAAAAAAAGCTGATTATCCGCATGCCCGAAAGTGTCCCTACGATGGTCAGTCAAGCATTTAGCGCATTGATTCCAGGAATCTTTATTGTAGCTGTTTCTTTAGTCATAAATGGTGTTGGCGTGGTCTTTTCAGAGTCATTCCCGCAATTAATTTATACATTGATTCAAGCACCACTTCAAGGAATCATCGGAACTCCTTTTGCGATTGTTTTAGTCGCTGGTTTGAATGGTTTACTGTGGTGGTTTGGTATCCATCCAACTGTGATCAACTCTATGCTTTATCCAATCCTATACGCTAATGCAGATAAAAATCAGGCCTTAGCAGAATTAGGTCAACTTACCACTCAAACAGGTAATTTTGGAACAGTTCAGATGTTGGATCAATTCGCTACGATCGGCGGCGCTGGATGTACGATCGGTTTAGCGATTGCAATGGCAATTGTTGCCCGCTCATCACGAATGAAGGCTATGTCAAAAATCTCATTTGTCCCTGCTTTTTTCAATATTAATGAACCTTTGATCTTTGGTCTTCCAGTTATTTTTAATCCATTGATCCTGATTCCAATCACCATTGCTCCGATTGTTTCTGTATTGATTGCCTTATTATCAATGAAGGTCGGTTTTATGCCGATGTTTACGAGTATTCAAGCACCATGGGCTACTCCCTTTATTTTTTCTGGTTTTCTAGTGGGACAATGGCAAGGAGCTGTTACCCAAATCATAGCGGTGATTGCTTCGGTAGCTATTTACTATCCTTTCGTTAAAGCATTAGACAATCAGTACAAAAAAGAAGAGCTTCATGAAATACCCGACACACTATAATCTAGCTTCACGAGCTGGCACTTCGGAAAAAAGACAAAAATAGAATGAGCCAAAAAATGTCTCCATCAATTTTGTCTATTTTTCAGTCAGTGCTAAACGAGTTCGTTCAGCTTTAAAACTTAAGGAGAAAATGATGATGAAAAATGAATATGATGAAAATATTTGCTGTGAAGTAGAAAAACAGACTGAAAAAAGCTATCACTCGATGGCTCCCGAAATAGTTCAAACGTCTTCCTTTTCTTTTCCAACCTATGAAGAGTTTATCGCTGTAAGTGCAGATGAAAAGAATAACTATGTCTACACTCGAGGAACGAATCCAACAACTGAAATACTGGAAAAAAAGATTGCTCGACTTGAAAGAGGAGCAAAGTGCAAAGTATTTTCATCAGGTATGGGCGCTATTTCCGCAACCATGTTTACGCTCCTATCACAAGGTGACCATGTTTTGATGGTCAATACGATATACGGTGAATCACTGTCCTTTATCCAATATATGGAAAAATTTGGTGTAACATTAACCAAAATAGATGTCTCAACAACTGCTGAAATCGAAGCTCATATTCAGTCTAATACCAAAGTGATTTATTTTGAAAGTCCTTCTTCTCAAAAATTTGAACTGTTGGATTTAGAAAAAATTACTGCAATGGCTCAAAAACAGAATATACGTACTGTCATCGATAATACTTGGGCATCCCCTTTATTTCAGCATCCATTAGATTATGGTGTGGATATTGTGATCCACTCTTGCTCAAAGTATATCGGTGGTCATTCTGATATTGTCGCAGGGGCTGTTATAGGCGAAGAAAAGTTAGTTGATGAGATTTTTGAAAATGGACATCAATCGCTTGGTGCAGTCAACAGTCCCTTTAATTCGTGGCTAGCCATTCGAGGTTTGAGAACATTACCTGTACGTATGGCTCATCAGACTCATGCGATCCAAACTGTTTTAGATCATTTAAAAGAAGATCCTCGAATCAGTAAAATTCATCATCCTTATTTAGCTGTTGGTGAACAAAAGGAACTTGCGGATAAATATTTAAGCGGCTATGGTTCATTGTTTGCCATTGATTTAGAAGATACCGATTTTACGCGCCTTAAAGCATTTGTCAATGCATTAGAAATTGTAACTATTGGTGTTAGCTGGGGAGGCTTCGAAAGTCTAGCACTACCAGTCGTTAAAGGAAATAACTTGGATGCTGTGAAAAAACGCGGACTGTCTCCCGCACATATTCGGATGTATGTTGGTTTAGAAGAACCGATGTCAATTGTTGAGGATATTCAACAAGCATTAGACCAGGTTTATGGTAAATAGGTTCCCTTCTAAAAAAATAACACAATAATTGAATGTGACAATTAATGTGTCTGACTAAAATATGGTGTTGGTTGGTAGTAAACGTTCTGTAAATAAATAAAAAGATACGCTCTAGAGATAAAAAAACAAATTGTGTAAGTCAGTCATCCACTGCTTATGCAATTTGTTTTTCACTATTTGGCGTAAGAAATTTGATCCCTACCAAGTAGAATACAGACTCTTACTTATCATACCTCCCGATTCAACACTTCATCTTGGATCATCCCACTCGCCTTCATAAACATATACGTCACAACGGGTCCTACAAAAGTAAACCCATGCTTTTTCATATCTTTTGCTACAGTTTTAGATAAAGGGGTGACATTGGGCACTTCATACGCCTCTTCATATACATTCAAACAAGGAACACCGCCAACAAAATCCCACATATAATCCGCAAAACTGCCATATTTTTTTTGCACAGCTAAAATCGCTTGAGCGTTTTGAATCGTGGCGTTGATTTTTCTCGGATTACGAATCATTTCTGGATCTTTTAGAATTCTTTCAACATCATCCGGCATCATAGCCGCCACTTTTTGGATCTCCATATTATGGAAGTTTCTTAAAAAAGCATCTAATTTTCCAGCCGCTGCTTTCCAACTTAAACCTGCTTGAAAGGTGCCCACTGTTAATAAAATAAACAATAAACGATCATCATGCGTAGGTTTTCCCCATTGGTTATGGTACCAATCAAATTTCGAAGGTTGTTTCTCTTTCATCTTGTTTATCTCCTAAAATAACTGTTTTACTTATCATATCATAAAAAGATGGACGACCTTATTTAGTCACAGCTAAAAAAGGTTTGACTGATGTTCAAACGCTAAAAAATAGCCGACCAAAAAGCTTTTTACGATTTCCGGTCTGCTATTTTATTTGTCTTATGACTTACGTCCTAAGCTTTTAACACATCTATTTTAGTAAATCCAACATCGCTTTTGTAATATCAACAGCTTTCAAGCCATAAACTTCTTTCAAATACTCTAGTTTACCAACTTGACCAAACTGCTCTTTGACACCGATCCGTTTCATTTTTACAGGATGATTTTCTACTATTATTTCAGCAACAGCACTCCCCAACCCGCCAATCACATTATGGTTTTCTGCAGTTACGATTGGGCCTAATTTTGCTGCTTCGATCACGATATCTTCATTCATCGGTTTGATCCTAAACAAATCGATCACTTGAACTGAAATCCCTTGTTTCTCTAAATCAGCCGCTGCCTGAAGTGCTTCTGCTACCATGATCCCACTAGCAAAAATCGTCCCTTCTGTTCCTTCTTTCAACTTACAGTAGCCTTTAGAGAAATCAATCGCTTCATTATATAGCGGCGTTGCTTTTTTACGAATCGTCCGAATATAGAACAATCCTTGTGCTTTGTGGGCATCTTCTAAAATCGCTTTAAACTGATACGGATCTGACACTTCATAAATATTGTTGTTTGGAATCACCCGCATCAAGGCAATATCCTCAAACGGCATATGGGTGCCACCGTTCATTTCAGCCGTAACACCGGGATCGGTTCCCACGATCACCGCATGATTCTGAGCATACCCCAAAGAAAGAAAGACTTGGTCAAACGAACGTCTCGTTGCAAACGGCGCAAAGGTGTGGATGAATGGAATAAAACCAGTCACGGCTAACCCAGCTGCTGCGCTCATTTCTTCGGCTTCCATAATGCCGACATTGATATATCGTTTGCCTAGTTGTTCTTTTAATTTACTGGTCCCCATTGAACTGGCTAAATCTGCTTCTAATGCTACGATTTCCGGGTCTTTTTCTGCTAATTCCAACAATGTTTTTGTATAAACTTGCCGCATTTCTAAGTCTTTCATTACTGATTCACCTCAATCTTTTCAGCCAGCGCTTCGATCGCTTCTTTAATCGCTATTTTTCCTGCTTCATCTGGGCGGACATGATGATTATCCGCTAATTCTTCAAAGTAAGGAACACCTTGTCCTTTGACTGTATCTAAAACGAGGGCTGTCGGTTTACCTAACGTTTGTTTTGCTTGTGCAATCGCCGATTCGATCGCCCCGACATCACTACCATCCACACGCCAGCTGCTAAACCCAAAGGCCTGCATTTTTTCGACAAAATCAAATGGTTCACTAATATCCTTTGTATAACCATCTAGCTGTTTTTTATTATCATCGATCAACACAATCAAGTGATCCAGCTTTTGATGCGCTGCAAACTGAAACGCTTCCCAGCATTGCCCTTCATTTAACTCCCCATCGCCAACAAGCGCAAAGGTATAATTTTCTTTTTCTAATAATTGATTGCCTTTGGCAATCCCTGTTGCAGCTGAAACGCCTTGCCCAAGTGAACCTGTTGTCATATCTACTCCTGGCGTCTTGATCCGATCTGGATGAGAAGGAAGCTTTGTTCCATTTTGATTTAAACTAAAAAGAAACGCTTCATCGAAATATCCTTTTAAAAATAATGTAGCATACAACGCAGGACCTGCATGTCCTTTTGATAAAATAAAATAATCACGGTCTGGATCGTCCTTTTTTTCAGGTGACACATTCAAGACTTTTCCATACAAGACAGCCAACGTCTCAACGATCGACAAACTGCCGCCGAAATGACCAAACCCCAGATTATCCAATTCTCTCATCGTATAATAACGAATCTGATCTGCAAATTTCTGAGCATCCATTAGGCAACCTCCTTCGTTTCAGTTGTCTTTTTCTTTCCAAATAGGGTTAGTGCAAGCAGTAAAGCTAACACTGCAACAATGCCTACAACCACTGCGATTTGTCCACCCATATCAGCTAATTTACCAAGGAAAATCCCCGTCACACCATAATCTGTATCAGAGAATGTCGACCCTTGGAAACCTAAATCGCCCATTACAGGCATCAATAAAATCGGCATAAAACTAATGATCACGCCATGAATAAATGAACCCACCACAGCTCCACGCACACCACCTGTTGCATTTCCAAAAACACCTGCCGTTGCCCCGCAGAAGAAATGCGGTACTACACCTGGAATAATCACGGTTGTACCTGTGGCGATCATAATAAACAAGCTAACGATTCCCCCAACAAAACTAGTTAAAAAGCCAATCAACACAGCATTTGGTGCATATGGAAAAACGATTGGGCAATCTAATGCTGGAATCGAGTTAGGTACTAATTTCTCAGAAATTCCTTTAAATGCTGGTACAATTTCAGCTAAAATCAAACGAACCCCAGCCAAGATCACAAATACACCTGCCGCAAACATCCCTGCTTGTTGTAACGCATAAATAATATAATTCGTTCCATTACTTAGATTTTCAGAAATAAACGCATTCCCTGCAAACAGCGCTACGATTGTATAGACAATTCCCATTGTTAAGGTAATACTCACAGTTGAATCTCTTAAAAAGGATAGCCCTTTTGGAAAATTGATATCTTCTGTTGATTTCTCTTTATTCCCTACATATTTTCCGATAAAACCACTAAGCGCATAACCGAAGTTTCCTGTATGACCTAATGCAACTGAATCATTTTTGGTGATTTGTTTGGTAAACGGCTGGGCGATGGCTGGAAAAATCGTATTCGCCAAGCCTAATGCTAAACCACCCACTAAGACTAACGGCACTGCACTCATGTTTGTCACACTCATAATCACAGCAATCATACACGCCATATAAAGCGTGGCATGACCCGTTAAATAGATATATTTAAATTTCGTAATGCGGGCGATCAAGATATTAAATGCCATTCCCGCTAACATAATAAGTGCTGTATAAGTGCCATACTTTGTTAAAGCCAAAGCAACGATCGCTTCATTATTTGGTACTACGCCTTGCATGTTAAAGGCATGCTGGAACATTTCTCCAAACGGTGCCAATGACCCTTCGATCACTCCAGCTCCTGCTGTTACCACTAAAAACCCAACAAAGGTTTTGATTCCGCCACGGACAACATCTGAAATCGGCTTTTTCTGTAAGCCTAAACCTAGAACAGCGATCAGTGCCACTAAAATTGCTGGCGTACTTGCAATATCGATCAATATATTTAACACACTATTCATATTTTTCTCCTACCTTCTTTCGTTTAAAGTAACCCTTTTTCTACACAAACGGCTTTGACCTTTTCTCTTAACTCATCCATGTCAATAATACTGTCTAATACAATGACATTTCCTAAATGCTGCGCACTATCCGCTAAATCTCCTCCGACAAAAAAGACATCTGCCAAATCTGGCGTTGCACTGCCCATATCGTAATGCGCCACCTCAACTCCTGTTACCCCTAGTTCATTCAATACACTGTTGATATTCATTTCCACCATAAAACTAGATCCTAAACCAGATCCGCACACTGCTGCGATTTTCATAATGATTCTCCTTCCTTTAATAACTGAATAATTGTTGCTTGATCGTTTGCTGCTAATAGTTTTTCCAAATTCTCTTTGTTGGACAAAATTTTTGTTAAACTCGCCAACGCTTTTAAATGCATTTCATTATCCACAGCTGCTAAACAGATGAAAATTGTAATTTCATGCTTAGGATCATCTAAAAGTAAAACAGGCGTTTCTACTTTTAAAAGAGACATACCTAATTGTCTGACCCCATCTTCCGGTCTTGCGTGAGGCAATGCGATCCCTTTGCCTATATGAATAAAAGCGCCATAGTCTTTGACTTTTTTGATCATTGCTTCAATATAGTTTTCTGTGATTTTCCCTTGTCGTTTTAAAGGTTGGGCCGCATAAGCGATCGCTTCTTCCCAGTTCATTTTTTGATCCGTCAACTGGATCATGCCTGCCGTCAGCAACTCCGATAACATTGGCTTCTCATCTTCTTTCACTTTCAATTTTTTGATCATTTTTCGATTTAAGATACGATAGATTTTTTCTTTGGTAACGCCTTTTTTCAGTTCGATATACGGTAATAGGGTTTCAATAATTTCATCGACAGAAGGAACCACGATCCCCGGAATCAACAAGTCTTCTTGCACACTGCGGATCAAATTATTTTTTTCTAATTGAGATAGGATGGGATTAACTAAATAAGTCTTTTTTGATGTATCTAACGGTACACTGGAAAAAATCACATCGTAGTCAGACTCAGAAATACTTTCAAGTTGATCGACCGTTGTCGTTAGATCAAAATCAATCGTAGGGAAAAGCTCCCTCAACTCCGACTGCATGATCAATGACGAACTGATACCACTTGGGCACAAAACTAGCGCTTTATAGCGAATAATTCGATTGGCTTCTCGTTGATTACCGATTTCACCACCAAATAGAATCGTAAAATAGCCGACTTCCTCGTCAGGAATAGCATGACCTGTCAATCGTTCCAAAGGCTGCAAAGCTATTTTTGTTAAAGTAAACAGTTCACCGTATTGCTCTTTGATCTCTTCTGTCAGCACATTTGCTAATGAAAAATGATACTTGATTCTAAAAAAGGCTGGCACCAAATGATAGAAAAAATCTAACAATAATCTCCGATACGCTTTAAATTCAATAGCTGCCAAGCGTTCCATCTCATGAATAATTTGACTTGCACATTCCAGTAAAAATTCTAATGCAGTGTCTCGAATTTCTCCTTGGGTAATCGTCATAAAAATCAGTGTAAAATAGAATTGTTCATTTTCCCTAGCTAAAATCTCAGGAAATTGAGACAAAAATTGCCGACTCGCCAAAAAAGCATTTAGCTCTTTTAGCCTGCCCTTTGTTTGTTCATCCAGATGATACGAATATGTTTTCCCACGTCTTAAAACATAAGCCATAAAATAGATCGTCTCTTCGGTTCGGCTAGGTACAATAGTCAGTTCACTTGCCTTGATTGTTTCCAATAGACAAGAACGAACCTCTGCTTCAAACATTACTGAATCCTTCATCAAGCCCTTTTTCAAGCCCCATTTTCCTGAAACCGTCATAACGATGTTCGCGATCATCTGGTGCGCTTGCATCCGAATCTGCTCTTCGTGCCCAGACAAATAAAACCCTTTTTTACGTGAATAATCCAGATGAATGTTCCTTTCAGCTAGACGTTCTCGTAACTTTTTAATATCCGCTAAAATTGTGTTTTTACTTACTTGAAGAAATTCTTGATAATAATAAACAGATAAATCCTCTTCTGCGATAAACGTCAAAAGATAGAGTAACGCTTGTCTTTCATATTCCGAATAAAAAATATCTGCTTCCTGTTTTCCAAAATGAAGCTCCAACCACTTATCCGTGACTTGCTTAGAAAAATAGATTTTGTCTTGTTCCCAGTCGATTGTCTTGTAGGAAAATTGCTGCAGCTGCTCGTTAAGTTTTCCTAGCTGATCGATCACTGTTTCTGTGGTCATTCCTGTAATCCCACTGATTGCTTGAATGGAATAACCAACGTCATGCGGCATGCCGATAAGATAACTCATTCGATAATCAATCATCTTGCTCCTCCTGTCTTCACTATATAATGTAAACGCTACAAATCAAAGAAGTGTTGGGTCTAATCTCGTTTTGACTTTTCAAAATGATTGGACTCAATTAAGAAAACAACAAAATAGCTATGGAAGTCAATCGATCACTGACTCCATAGCTATTTTATTGATTATTTAAAAACGAATCCTCTTTACTAGTATTTCTTAAAGCCAAACTAAACCTTCAACTTCACTTGATTTAAGCGCATATTTCTTAGGCGAATCCTTGATTAATTGTTCTGGATGATCGATTGGGGCATCTTGGCGTACCAGTACATCGATACCTGCTGGTGTAAAAAGAGTTGGCTCAAATCTGATCACCAGAATGGTCTTTGTAAGCGCAAGAATCGACCAGTTACTTTTTAAGATCCTAAGCAGCCCTTTCCCTCGCCAAACAAACGCCTCTTCTCTCCACGTATCTATCCCTACAATGGTTTTGGTTTTTCCCTGTCGATTTTTATAACTGACTATATCTAAAAATGTCAAAGGAGTATCGGATAAGTATTCATAAGCGATCATTGGTGCTAGTCGTTTTTTGGATAACCACATGGGAAAGGTCGTTCCTTTTATGACCCAGCGACCCGCTAATAATTCAGCTATGTTTTCCATTATCTAACACTCCTTTCTTTTGACATCTTAAAGAATCAATCATAAATCTGGTTTTTCATCTTTTTTATAGGCAATAACCTTCGACTCTTTATTTTCAGCGATTTCTTTCGCTCGTTTCATTGCGGACGCTTTCGTATCAAAGGAATCCACCGCTTTTTCTGCATTTTTCGTCTGAACATACCAACGATTTTCTTTAAAGTAAACCAAAACATCATTGTCTAGCAATTCAGTATTGATTTTCTTGTTGCCATGCTTGTCTGTCTTTTTAGGAGCGGCTTCTTTCTTAAACGCATTTTTTTCTTTATCCGTTGCTTCTTCCAGCCACTTTTTAGACTGAGAAATGGCAATCGGGATCGCTCTGTCATCGGAATAGCCTTCGCTCACTAGCGCATTGGCAATCTCAATAGCTTTCTTTTTTAACAACGGTTCAAAGTTTTTAAATGAATTGGGGTAATCCTTTAAATCCCATGGCATGGTCACTCATCTCCCTAGCTAATACGTTTCATTATGCAAAGAAACTTCCACCTGTGATTGAATAGACTTGTCCTGTGACATAGCTTGCTTCATTAGAAGCTAAGAATACATACACAGCTGCTAATTCAGCTGGCTGACCTGCTCGTCCAATTGATTCTTTCTGACCAAACTCAGGAATTTTTTCTGGTGGTTGTCCGCCGCAAATTTGTAACGCTGTCCAAATTGGACCAGGGGCTACTGTATTTACTCGAATACCAGCAGATGCTAATTGCGCGGATAATCCTTTACTAAAGGATGTAATCGCTCCTTTTGTTGCTGCATAATCTAGTAAGTTTGCACTTGGCTCTGCACTTTGAATCGACGTCGTTGTAATGATACTGCCGCCTTTTGGCAAATAATCCAGTGCTTCTTGGACTGTCCAATACATTGATATAATATTTGTAGTATACGTATCCATGATTTGTTGTGTGGATAAATCTTTAATATGTTCTACAGACTGCTGCATTCCAGCATTCAAAACCAAAATGTCCAAGCCGCCTAACTCTTTCGCTGCCTCATGAACAAGGTTTCTAGTAAAGGTTTCATCCTTTAGGTTTCCAGGTAATAAAACCGCTTTGCGCCCTGCTGCTTCAATCAATGCTTTTACTTCTTTAGCATCCGCTTCTTCAAAAGGTAAGTAATTAATGGCCACATCGGCCCCTTCTCTCGCATACGCAATTGCAGCTGCACGTCCGATCCCAGAATCACCACCTGTAACCAGTGCTTTACGCCCTTCCAATTTACCGGAGCCTTTGTACGTTGATTCTCCACAATCAGGTACAGGCGTCATTTTTTGTTGTAATGCAGGTGCTTCTTGTGATTGCTTTTCAAATTTCCCATCGTAGAATCTTGTCAACGGATTTTCGATTTTTTCTGTCATCTTGATTCCTCCTATAAATTTGTTGCCAACAAAAGTAACTACCAGCTTACTTTTTTACCCTAATACAAAATAGAAGCTCTGACAAATCATATGATTCTATATTGAATAAGCTCTCATAAAAGTCGATTTCATTGGCTTATCCGTCAAAAATCTTTATAATTAACAGTACAAATCTATTTATTGACAAAAAATAGGTCTTAGGATGGATGTCAAAACATTTCAAAAACATTACAATATCATTACATCGAATTAATCAACTCTTTCTTTACCGATCTCAATAAACAGTATATTTTTGCTTTGAAGTATCTCTAAACATTTTAAAGTGATACGTATCTATTGAATTCGAAGGCAGTGTTGATTATGTGTTAGCTAGCTGTACAAATCAATCTTTTAAAACGAAAAAGAGTTAACGATTTGTTCCGCTTTTGCTGTGAAACACAGTGAATAGAGTGAACTGATGTTGAACAGTACAAGACTTTCGCAGAAAGTGTTGATCATTTTTATTATAAGGAGGAGTTTTTATGAAAAGCAGTAAATCAAAAATTGGATTAATCGCTTTAATTGGTGTTGTCTTATTAGTTGTTTTCGGCATCAGTCAATACAACGGTTTAGCCAAAAAAGAGCAGTCTGTTGAATCGCAATGGAGTCAAGTAGAAAATGTAATGCAGCGTAGAGCCGATCTTGTACCCAATTTAGTCAACAGTGTTAAAGGCAGCATGCAACAAGAGCAAAAAGTCTTTGGTGATATTGCCAAAGCCCGTGAAGCATATGGTTCAGCAAATAACGATTCAGACAAAATCAAAGCCAGCCAAGAGCTAGATCAATCTGTTGGAACATTGATCAATGTCATCAATGAAAATTATCCAGAACTAAAATCAAATGATAATGTGCAAACGTTAATGACTCAACTAGAAGGAACTGAAAACCGTATTTCCGTTGAACGTAAACGGTATAATGACGTTGTAAAAGAATACAATGAGCAAGTAGTTTCATTCCCTAAAAATATCTTTGCAAATATGATGGGCTTAGGTAAAAAGGATTACTTTAAAGCAGATCCAACAGCTAGCTCTGTCCCTTCAGTCAATTTTGATGATTCAACAAGCACCTCCAGCGGGAAGTGATCCTAAATGACTAAAATTAGACGAGGGTTATTAGCAGGTCTCTTTATTTTCCTTGTCACTCTTTTTGCCGGTATTCAAATGCCGGCATTTGCTGATAGTTTACCTGCAGCACCCAATCACTTTTACTTAGATCAGCCAGGGATACTTGATGACACGACAAAGAATTTAATCGATAAAAAAGGAGCAATCTATAAAGAAAAACCAGAAGCTCCCCAAGTTGTTTTAGCAGTCATCGATTCTACCGATGGTGATAGTGTAGATGGCTATGCTCCTGATCTTTTCCAAAAATGGAAAATCGGAAACCAAAAAGAAAACAATGGTGTGTTGATTCTCTATGCTGTCAATGATGGTGAACGCAATGTGCGGATCGAAGTTGGCTATGGCTTAGAGGACGTTATTCCTGACAGTATCGCGGGAAATATTTTACAGCATGCTAAAGATGATTTAAAGTCTATTGATCCAGCTTCGATCAATAAAGGATTGCAGTATACATTCAATGCGGTTACAACATTGATCGATCAGCATTATGACTATCCTGTAGATAAAAACGCACTTTCAGAAGATGAATTGAAGCAAGTATCTTCTGATGACGATTCTGGTGTTCCAGACTTTTTTGCCCTAGGTATTGTAGCAGTTGTAGTCCTAGCCGCTATCTTCGGTTCTGGCGGACGTGGAGGTCGTGGTAGAGGCGGCGGTCCTTGGTATTGGGGCGGTGGCGGTTACGGCGGCGGATTTGGCGGCGGCTCTTCAAGAGGCGGCGGTGGATTCGGTGGTGGTGGCGGCTTCTCTGGAGGAGGAGGCTCTTCCGGCGGTGGCGGTGCCAGCATTTAATTTAATAAAAAAGAATCCAATCAACGAATAAATCGTTTGATTGGATTCTTTTTTTATACTCATTCTCCATAAAACCAGATTTAAAAGAACAAAAGTATAGACATTTAATATTAAAGATGGTATATTGTTTTTGTAATCGATTACAACTATATAATAAAGGATTGTGATTCTCATGAATGGTTTTATGGATTCTCTTGCTGAAAAAATTATGCCTTTAGCCAATAAGCTGGGGCAAAACCGTTACTTATCTGTACTTAGAGATGCTTTTATGCTGTCATTTCCATTAACAATGTTTGGTTCGATCATCGTTGTAATCAATAATCTTCCTTTCTTCAGCGATGCGACAAAAGGCACTTTATCCTCATTATTTGGTAATGGGCAAAATGCAACAATGAGTATTATGTCTGTTTTCGTCACCTTTGGTATTGGCTATTATTTATCAAAATCTTATGATGTAGAAGGTATTTTTGGCGGAGCAGTCTCATTTGCTAGCTTCTTATTACTGACACCATTTGTGATGACTACTACAGAAGGTGTTGAAGTTTCTGGTGTGTTATCTTTAGATCGTTTAGGAGCTAAAGGGATGTTTATCGGTATGATCGCAGCATTTTTAGCGGCAGAAATCTATTGCCGCATCACTAAAAAAGGCTGGCAGATCAAAATGCCCGATGGTGTGCCACCTGCAGTTGCTAAATCATTTGCAGCATTAATCCCTGCTATATTAACTTTGTCTGTTTTCTTATTTCTAAATGCCGCAGTAACTGGATTATTTAATACCAATCTTCATGATGTGGTGTATGAGATCATTCAAAAACCATTAGTTGGTTTAGGAAGTAGTTTACCTGCAACCTTGATTGCTTTGTTCTTTGTTCAGTTTTTATGGTTCTTTGGTTTACATGGACAAATTATTGTCAATTCTGTTATGGACCCGATTTGGAACACATTGATGCTGGATAATTTAGAAGCCTACAAAGCAGGAAAAGAGTTGCCACATATTATCACAAAACCATTTATGGAAACATTTACCGTTGGACTGGGCGGTTCAGGTATGACGTTAGCAGTTGTACTGATCATGGCTTTTGTTATGAAGAAAAAACAATATCGTGATATTGGCCGTTTGAGTTTAGCTCCTGGTATTTTTAACGTGAATGAACCAGCAATTTTTGGTTTACCGATTGTTTTAAATGCTACAATATTAATTCCTTGGGTCATTGCTCCGTTGATCGTCACTGTTCTTAACTATCTAGTAATGGCAGCTGGCATCGTGCCTCCGCCTACAGGTGTTTCTGTTCCTTGGACTGTGCCGATTTTCTTCAGTGGTATGCTGGCAACGAACTCTATTTTTGGCGGTATCCTTCAACTTGTGGATATGATTATTGTCGGCTTTATCTGGTACCCATTCTTACGTATTTTGGATAAAGAAAAAATTTAGCCACACGTTTCCTTAATCAAAGAGTAGCGCCGATCCTAAAGCTTTCGATCGTCTCTACTCTTTTTTTGTACAACACTTTTTAGATAATTGTCTATACATTGATTATCAGTTACAATACAAGTTAGGAGGTAGTGACAATATGAAACCAAAATACGAAGAAATCGCTGATACTTTGCGTGAACGAATAAAAGAAAATATCTACAAAGCAGATACTCTTTTGCCCAATCAAACAGATCTGGTCAAAGAATTTAATGTCAGCCGTATGACTGTAAAAAAAGCCATCGGTATTTTAGTGATGGAAGGACTGCTATATTCTCAAAGAGGCTCTGGAACCAAAGTATTGAATCGCTCATTTTGGGATAAAGACACTTCTCCTGCAAACGAATATGGCGGCCTCAGTAAGCAAATGAATGATCGCCATAAAGACCTTAAAAGCAGTGTTATCCTGTTTGAAGTTGAATTCCCCTCACAAGAGGTCCAAGAAAGACTGGCAATTTCTGCGGAACAACCTGTGTATAAAATTATCCGCCTGCGTATTCTGGAAAATGAACCATTTATTCTAGAGCATACATATATGCCTTGTGACTTAGTTCCTGGTTTAACTACGGATATCCTAAAAGAGTCGATTTATACCTATGTCAAAGAACAATTACTGTTAAATTTTGCTGGTGCTTATAGAAATATCCAAGCAAGTAAATCGGATGAATATGATCAAAAATATTTGAATTGTAAAAAAGATGATCCTGTGCTGGAAGTACAACAGGTTGTCTATTTGAAAGATGGACGTCCAATCGAATTTTCTTGCAGCCGAAACCGCTACGATCAACGCGGCTATTCCATTTTGAATGTAGATTACAACTAAAAAGAAGCAATTGAGCTCAATGAACTCAATTGCTTCTTTCTAGTTACTTTCCAGTTTATTCGTTTCAGCCACTGTTTTAAACCAGTGTCCAGATTTTTTGATCGTTTTGATTTGTGTATGGATATTTGTTGAAATAAAACCATAGCGGTTTTTATAGGCATTTGCCCATGACCAGCAGTCGATTGGTGTCCATAAATGATAACCAAAGCAATTTGATCCTTCTTCGATCCCTTGATGCACCCATTCTAAATGTTCACGGATAAAATCGATACGATAATCATCTTGCACTACACCTGCTTCATCCATAAAGCGTTCTTCACCAGAAATCCCCATGCCGTTTTCTGATACAAACCATGGAATGTTGTTGTAATTATCGCGAATATTGATGGCAATATCATACAACGCTTTTGGATAGATTTCCCAGCCACGATCGATATTCATCCGACGTCCCGGCATATTGTATTCGTCGAAATAGCGGTTTGGCAGCCATGCTCCCACGCTATTCGGCGCAACGTCCGGTGCTTTTACTCGATTTGGATGATAGAAGTTTACACCAAGTACATCGATCGTATTTTCTTTGATCAAGGCAAGTTCTTCTGATGTACTTTCCCAAAGCACGCCATCTTTTTCTAATAGCGCCACTAGTTCTTCTGGAAATTCCCCATGAACAGCAGTATCTAAAAACATCCGATTATTAAATAGTTCTGCAATGTTTGCCGCTGCTAAATCTTCTGCACTTTCTGATCTTGGATAAGTTGGTGTTAGATTAAGAATAATCCCAATTTTTCCACCTTCGTTTTGGAGTCCCAGTCTTCTAAAAGACTGAATCGCTTTGGCAGAGGCTAAATTTAAATTGTAAGCAACTTGTACCGCTTTTTTACCATCAACGATTTTAGGGTAATGGAATTGATGTAGATACTCACCTTCTACAACAACGATCGGTTCATTATGAGTAAACCAGTCTTTTACACGATCGCCAAATAATTCAAAACATTTTTCAGCAAATTTCACGTATAAATCAACGACATGCTTCGATTCCCAACCACCATATTTGTGATATAGTTCCACTGGCAAATCAAAATGATGTAAGTTCATGACAGGACGAATACCTGCAGCGATAAATTCATCGATGACTTCATTATAAAAACGAACTGCATCTTCGTTAACTGTTCCTGTTTCAAAATCATCGATCAAGCGTGTCCATTGAATCGATGTTCGTACGCTATTCAAGCCAATTTCTTTCATTAATGCAATATCTTCTTTGAAGCTGTTATAGAAATTCGATGTTACATCCGGTCCTACTTGATCATAAAAATCTTCTGGTTCGATTTCATACCAGTGATCAAACATGTTTGCATGTTTTTTATTAAATCTTCCTTCACTTTGAGGACCTGATGTAGCAGCTCCCCACCAGAAATCATCTTTGAATGTCTTTGTCATGAAATTACCTGCTTTCGTTTGATAATCATTCGTTCTTTCACTTACATTATAATCGGAACCTGCGCAAATGTCTAGACTTTTAAAACAAAAAGCCGATATTATGAAATCACAATACATTATCTAATTCTCAAATAATCAGCTTATTAATTGCTTGCGCTCATTATAATATTCCTTGTAAGCAAAATAGGTTGCTATCACTGAACCAATACTTGTTGCTGACAGCAACATAAAGGTCACCATGATTTGATATTTGATCGCATGTACTGGATCGACTCCAGCAAAAATCAATCCTGACATCATCCCAGGCAAACTAACGATCCCAACTGTTTTAGCTGAATCGATCGTGGGAGCCATTCCTGTTCGAATGCTTGCTCTCACAATCGATTGTGAGGCTAACTTGATATCAGCACCTAATGCTAATTTTTCAAGCACAGCTTGTCTTTGATCATGAAATAAACTATCCATATTTCGATAACACAAACCAATTGCCACCATGGAGTTGCTGGCAATCATCCCACTGATCGGAATAATTTGTGATGGAATAAAACGAATTGCTCCCGAAAAAACCAAGACACCAATCGTTACACCCGTACTGCACACAATAGCAATAAAAGAAATCAAAAAGCCATTTTTCAAATGATTACTGCGCTTTTTAGCATTCAATGCAGCATTGATAATAATGACTCCCGCCATGACAATCGTCACTATTTTATTATCCACTTGAAATATATATTTAAGTAAATAACCAACTAAAATCAGTTGAATAACTGCACGGCACACGCTAATAATGATATCTTTGGTAAAACCTAATTTTTCTTTGTAGCTGATCAGTAATGCAACAATAACTAACATACTGGCAAATAATAGTGAAAGATCGTTTACTGCTAAGTTCATTTTTGCGCCTCCAATCTTCCTGCCACGATTTTTTTAACAATCGTTGATTGGTTAATTTCTTCTGCGTCGTGGGTCACACGAATCAACGTGACATTTTTCTCCTGATTCAACTTCAACAACCATTGGTTAACGATTTGCTTACTTTCTTCATCTAAGCCAGCTGTAACCTCGTCTAAAAGTAGGACTTCTGGTAAAAAAATCACATTGCGAATCAATGCGACACGTTGTTTTTCTCCACCAGATAATTCAGTGATTTTTTTGTCGAGATAGTTTTCAGGCAAACTTACTTCTTTTAGCAACTCTAGTACGTGACTTTCTTGAAAACTCTTTTTACGCACTTCATAGGGAAACATAAAATTATCCCGAACGGTTTCTCCAAATAACGATGGTTGTTGGAAACAGTAGGATACTTGCATGCGGTAATTTTCTGTTGTTAATTCTGCAATGTTCTGGTCATTGAACGTGACAGTTCATTTGGTTGGGGTTAATAAATAAACCAGTAATTTAAACAAGGTACTTTTCCCTCTGCCTGATGGTCCAGTAATCGTTGTATGGCTATCTTTTTCGAGTAATGTGGTAATATCGTTTAGGATTATTTGTTCTCCGTGTTGAAAAGAGATATGTTCAGTTGCTAACAAGATGATTCAGCCCTTTTTATTGTTATTCAGAAAATGCGTTAAATATTTATTTTTGAAAATAATTTTTTCTATTTGAAATTCCTCCTTACTGGCTTGCCCTAACGATAATTCCTCCATAATTTTTTCAGGATATTTTTTACTGATATTCCTTAGCGCATTTCCGCATGACTTTCTAACATATTCACTATCAAAATATTCTTCACACCAACGTTCTTCAGATAGTATTATGAAATGAGTCGAGAGTTGAAACAAAATGAGACAAAAAAATAAGCAAACTGACTGGTTGATTAACACACAGCCAGGAAAGAATAATAAATCCCCTAAATACATCCGATTTCTTGAATATCGATAAATTCCGTTTACTCTTACTGTATTTGCGTCTGCTTAGCAAAAGCAATTAAGGAAAATAACAAAACGAATAGTCCTAACAGATAGATTACAGTTTCTAGATAATTTAGACTAGACTTAAAGTGAAACTACAAAAATAGTGGATATACAATAAGTATAATTGTTGTTAGTTGATAAATATAATAAAATGTTCTTTATCTTCCTACTAGTGGTGCAAATCTTGCTGTTTCTTAAAGCTGTTGGACTAATAATAGCTATAGGATAAGAAAGTTAATTCTCAATTATCCTTTATTATTTCATGTTTTTATTACCAAAACTTACAACAAAATCAATGTATCAATAGCTACTGTTTTTGGGAAATGCATATTTAAGAGAATATGACACAATCGGCTTATGTAAGATTCTGATTATTTACACGTATAATTTACATATAGAGAAGGCAAATAACGAATTATATCGAAGATTATCACGCCGTTTAAATCGAAAAATGACAATCTATTTTCACAGCTTCTTTCTACTTATTCAACACAATAGACAAATGATATTCATTAAATTGCTAATTTCGTCAATAGAATTGCGTTTCTACTATTTTGCGCAAAGCCAAAAAACTAGCGAATTTTTTTCTCGCTAGTTTCATATATTCTACTTATCATCACATTTGAAATCTCACAAATCTTCCTTTTCTATAAACACTGATGTCATTCCTGCTCCTTGCGCTGCATTGACGACTTCTCCACTAGATACATTTTGCCCTCTATACATACTCCCACAAAGTTTGTTATCAAATATATAAAATCCCCAAGTCGATATGTATTTCTCTGATACACATCTGTTTTCAACAACTTTTAATTGAAATTCCTCGGCAGGATAAACTCGCTCTTGAAATATATATTTTGTCCTGTCTTCAATAATTTGACTTATAACTTCTTCCCAAGCATCTTCATCATATTCCCATCCTAGGTAAATACCATGACCTCCATACCCACTAACAGGCTTTAAAACTAATTTATCTCTATTTTTAATCAAATAATTTTTAATTCCTATTTCAACTAATCCCGTATAAGGTATGCATTTTTCAATTAATTTCACATCATCACTGCTTAATATTGATTGAACATTTTTATCGTACATCATTGCAAAAACAATTTTGTTTGAATAAATTTCTGTATGTAACCCGCTAACAATAATCAAATTATCATTTTTATATGCTTCATACATCGGCAATAGTGAACTGTAGTTACTCTTGACATCCTCATTCAAAAATACTCTATACACTAGATCTATTTTTTTATTATTAACAAATAGAAAATCATCCCTTAACTCTAAATCTTTTTGAGTTCCTATTACAACTGAAAAGCCCTTTTTTTCCAGATATGATTTCATGATTCCTAAGCTCCACACATAACCATCTATATACTCTTCACTGTCTACTATAGCAATAGTCTTAACTCCCATGTTTTTCGAGTTTTTATAAAGCATTTTTGCAAACTCTTCTAAAGGGTCAACAAAGTAAAAATCATTACTATTAAAGTAGTCTTTATATAGTGATAGTCTTAGCATATGTTCATTTACTTGAGCTATCTCCATGCCACCAACACTACTATCCACATTAAATTCTAATATTTTGAAATCTTTCTTTTCTTGATCTAACATTACATCACATCTAGACATTAAGTTAGTGTTATCTCCAAAAGTCTTTAAAAAAACATCTATCTCATCTTCATTAAATCCCATTTTCTTAAATAGACTTTTACCCTCAACTGAGAAGGTCTCATTGACTACTTTATAAATAATTCCTAATATCCTGACACTCACATTTCCTATTTCCTCATAAAAATCTTGGTGAATTATTCCTGGTATATTGAGAATAGGGACCCCCCCATTTATATCCAATATATTGTGATCATTCATATCTTTTTGAAATTCAGAAAAACCATTCATAGATAAAACATTGTATTTATTTTCATTTATAAAATCATTCATAGTAACCTTTCCCTCTCATTTCTTTTGAATATAAGTAATTTAATACTATGGTTTGTACTACCAAATAAAAATAAAAAGAAATCCACATTCCATATATTCCCATATTTAAAGTAAAACTCATAAAATAGCTTAGTGGAACAAAGAGGAACATACTCAATATTAAAGTAACAAATAAAAGTTCGTTGTTCTTTTCAAAGGCTCTTACACAGTCAGTTAATATCATCTGAATAGTGTCAAATATTAAAAATATTGATGACAACCACATTATATTAACTAGGATATTTATTATCGCAGAATCCGTTGTAAACACTGAAGCTATTAAATTCGAAAAGAAAATAAAAACAACAGAAACAGGCACATTAAATAGTAGTGAAACTTTTATAAAAATTCTTCTTAATTTCTTTAGTTGATCTCTTATATTTTGCTTTTGATTACTAATAATTTCTCCAACCTCTAGTGCAGAAATTATGCCAATTCCTATACCTGGAAGATAAGTTAGCGTTAAGAGATTTAATAGAATTTCTGTTGCAGCCAATTCTTTTTCCCCTATTTTTGCTGCAAACATAGTAAAAACAACTGATGTTAAAGTCAGTCCAATGTCTTGCAAACCTATTTTATAGCCTTCAAAATTCACTTTTTTTATTATTCTCATATTTACTTTCTTTCTGAAATCAGAAAATATAGTATATCCTTCCTTTTTTATAAAATAAGCTAGTATTATAATTTGGATTGCTTCTGATATTAAAAGACTGTAGGCCAAGCTATTCAACCCAAATTTCAGAATGTTTATACATACAAAATTCAACATAATATTAATTATATTACACAATATTGTAATATACATTGTTAATCTATTTTTTCCCAACCCTCTAAATAAAGAAACACCCACTCTAGATACTGAAATGAACAATATAGATACTATCCTGATTATAAAATAAGTTAAACCAATATTTACTAACTCTTGCGAAGCACCTAACAAATTAAGAATTTGTTTAGAAAATGTAATCAATATGATAATAATTGGTAAATTTATCATTGTTGCTACCAACAATGAATTTACTATTTCAGTTTCAGTCTTAAATTTATCATGCTTAGCTTTGACAACATTAAGTGACGTTTGAAAAGTAAACGAAATTAATATGATTAAAGCGTTCTGTATAAAAACATTACTTATACCAACTATCCCAATTTGTTGATAACCAAAACTACTAATAAAAATAAGATTTACCAATCCCATTATTACTGAAGATGATTGAGATAAAATAATTGGTATCGATTTTTTGAAAAGTTGCTTTGTAGACATCATTTTATCACCAACACTGGTTGCTCATACCCCCCAGAACCAACATTTATAATATCCGATTCTGATAATCTAGAAACTATCCCTGAATACTTCCCATTATACATAAAGAAATCTATACCGTATTTTTTTCTCGTTTCCACTATTTCTCCATTAATATTTTCTAAAACTACCGTATTAGGAATTTCACAATATTCTTGAACTATCCAATTTTTATTGTTGTTAGCTCTTAGAAGGTTTTCCCATTTTTCAATATTAATATTCCTTCCAATATATATGTTAGCTCCTCTAGTTTCATTATCAATTTTCAATACCAATTTATCTTTATTTTTTATTGAAAAATCAATTAAACCAACGTAACTACCTTCATGAAAAACATTTTCTGAGTCGGATAATTTCTTAGTCCATGGTATATGCTTTTCAATAATTTTTATTTGAATATCCGTTAAATATTTATTCTGGAAATAGCTATCTCTTAATAAGGCGAGAACAATCTTACTTTCAGTTATATACATTGCTGGGTAAGAATTTACAGACACAACATATCCATTTTTTGTAGCTGTAATAATTTCTGATAAAATATTTTCATTAAGCAATAATTGATCAACTTTGTAGTAAACAATATTTATTTCGTCTTCTTCGTAATATAATTTATCTCCATTTCCAATATATAAGTCTGTGACATCACATACACAGGAGTTATAGCCCATTTTTTTCGCAGCAGTACATAATTCTTTTAATTCATAAGAATAGAATCCTTCATAATTGGCAAAAGCTATTCCAATCTTTTTTGGGGCATAATCCGTTGCTTCATCAAATCTTTGTTTTAAAGCATTGATGAAACTCGAGGTTTCATCACATTCAAAAGGAACATATAATTTTTCTTTTAAATGTTTTTTTATAAATGGAAGTTGCACATAATTTTTCTTTATATCACCAAGTATTGACACTCCCCCTGGACAACAAGTATTACATTCAAAAACTTTAAATGATTCTCGTCCATACCAGACAACATCATACCTAGAAATTGTTATCTGTTTACCTGGTGTCGAGGATAGTATTAAACTTTTGTATTTATCATAATGTGAAAAATAACTTCTAACAAAATCATCTTCTTTATATGCTTTTAGTACTATTTCAAGACAATCACTCAATATTTCTGTTGCTTCTTTAAAATAATTGCTCTCTGATTCTTTTACAATCAACGGCTGCATCGAATATGGAAATTCTCTCCCTTCAAAAGAGACATTCATTTCCTTTATTGCATTTTGAATAATTTGATTATTATGAATAAATTCATCTGCTGTTAGTTTGATCATATGTCTAAACACTACCTTTCATCTATAACTTTTATTATTTTTTTTGTATTTTCTGATTTGTGAAATTTTATGGATTTTTCATTCTCAAATAAAAAATCTATTGATTCAATATAGTTATTCAGCAATTGACTTTCTAGCTTAGGATGATTTTCTTTTAAGAAGTTATTTAATCGCTCTTTTTCACTCTGGTAAGAAAAATCTGTATTTAGAATTGTCTCAATTTTAATTAGAACTTTATCCACATTATTTTCTTTGCTTATTACAGTTTGATGTCTTCCTGTATAGAAAGACTTATTTTCTATGAATCTATCTAATATATCCAAGTTAAAAATTTCTCCACCAATCTTAGGCTTACTTCCAACTCTTCCTAATACCTTAATGTACATTTTGTTATTTTCAAAAAACTTCAATCCGTAATCACCAGTTTTATACCTAACAACTGGTGATAATCTACGAGAAATATTCGTCACAACAATTTCTCCGCCTTTATCAATACCTTGCTCATTAAGCTTTAAAACCTCAATGAACAAATCATCATTATTAATACAATATACATTAGAATCTTTACTTCCATTATTATAACCAATAGTACCGAAATCCATTCCTTGAAAAGTAGAACCGAAGAATTTTACTCCAATCGAATCAGAAAGAAATAGCTTACTTGTGCTGGCAAGTGCTTCTCCTCCAGTAATGATTTTTTCAATTTCCAAAAAATATTTTTTTTGGTTAAGATAATTTACAAAAGTTAATAAATCTGTCGGCATAACTAATAGTGTGTTAATATTATGTTCTTTTATAGCATGGTAAATATAATCAAAATCATCATGTACACCAATAGGAAGAATAAAACATCCCGTTTTTTCTAAACCTAAGTAAACACTAAATTCTGAAGTCTTGGTTCCTGGTATTCCAAAAGTAGCAACCCTATCATCTCTGCCTATACCTGCCTTATTATAAGAAAGCCCATGAAAAGATATATTTCTATGGAACTCCTCAAAAGACACATGCACATTCTTGGGTTTACCTAAACTTCCTCCAGTTGAAAAAACATAAGAATTTTTTGGATTTGGTTGAGTTGTTAGTAAATTTTCTTGTGCTTCCAAAAACATCTTGGAATCAGAAAGTGGTAATTTGTAAAAATCATCAATATTTTTTATTTCATAGTTCAAATATTTTTCAGCATAATAAAGTGATTTGTTCTTAGCATAATTTGCTATCTCTAATATTTTTTCTTCCAAAAATCATTTCCTCGCTTCTAGTTTTTAAATAGCACTATGGAAAATAGCACTATCATTTTGTAACATTAACAATCCAACTATATAATAAGTTCCAATGATATGTCAAGCAAATATTCATCATATTCTAATCTGTTTTTCTTTTTTCTCGTTATTTTCAAATGAAAAAGCAGATGTCTGTTTGATCAATTTATTCAAATTCTTTGGCTATAAAATGAATAGTTTTACCACCATATGCAACGCTATTCTATAAATGTTGTCTACGATTATAGATACCAGTTATTGAACAGCACTTGGTTGATTCTTATGATGTAAGTTTTCGAGACTTCTTTTTAGCAATGACACTATGGCAAACAATGAAAGTCATAGTGTTTTTTATATCTCCATTTATCAAAAACCCTCTAATCTGGTGATATTATCCTCTCTTCATTAACCCCTAAAAGATCTGCTTGAACGCTTTGGAAAAAATTGTAAACGAGATAAGCTAGATCAAGCTATTCTTCACATTCCCTTTTACATACATCAATAAATTTATAGGTTGCAGGAGCATAATGTTCAGGGACTATAACCCAATTATTAACTAAACATAGCAACATAATTATTTTCTTTCGATAGTCTTCAACATCTTTGATTAATCCACATTCTAGTTCTCCTCCACCTGCAGAACTATCAATAACTTTCATCTTATTTAATTCATTTTTTATTACTTCTAACATTTATTTTTCTCTTTTCCTTCCCAAAAGCAGTCATTTATTTTCCTTTAATTTTATTGGATCAAGTATTCCCCACATAACAAGCGCAAACATACTACAAAAAAATAAACTAATCTCATTTCTATACTCTACACTAGACATTTTATATTTCATTAAAAGGTAATATACTATTAAGAAAAAAGTAGCTCTAATTATTTCTAGCAAAAATTCTAAAACTTTCAAAATATTATTTCCTTTTTCAAAAACTGTCGTCTTATTTTTCTTATGCTGTTAGATCCTTTAGCAAAATTCGATCCAAAGACCCTACCATAGCAACACAACAAGCAGCGCATTGAATTGCTTCAGTTGTAAATCTTGTATTCTTTACAGACCTGGACTAAAACCATATTCATTTGCTTCTTTACACATTTCACCAAAATCTTCACCGATAATCAATAACCAAAGTAACGGGCTATGATTTTGTTCTCCCCATTTTTTGCCCTGGCGTTTCCACCCGTTAATCACTTTTTCGATCTGTTCATTCATTTCTTTTCCTTCTTTCTTTTTTTGTCCCAAAAACCCTCATTTTTAATATATCCCCCTTATCCCTAACCGAACAAATCACTACTTTACAAAATCAACACAAAAAAAGCCAACCTCAATTATGAAGTTGACTTTTTCAATCTAATATCCAAACTTAATCTGCATCCCATTTGGATCTTGAATCGTGATTTGCTCATTTTCCTTCGCATATTCAACCGTTGATTCATCAAGTTCCTTGATAAAAAGCTCAAATGCTTTTTTAGACGGCAACTGGAATGTATACCATGCTAAGCCCAACTGATTCTCCCCAATTAAAGCCACGTGCTCACCATTCCATGTATTCGTCCCGATATGATGATGATACTCTCCTGCGGCAAAGAATTTAGCGCGTCTGCCAAAATTCGATTTCTAAGAAAAACCAAGTTGTTCATAAAACTTCTCCGTTTCCTCTAAATCTGCGACCTGTAAATGAACATGACCGATTCTTGATCCTGGCGCCATACCTAACCATTTGCCATCAGCAGCTCCGACGACAGCATCGCCATCCAGTTCTTCCGTCACGCCAATGATTTCTCCATCTGCCCGAATATCCCATTCGGTCATCGGTTTATCTCGATAGATTTCGATACCATTTCCTTCTGGATCGCTTAGATAAATTGCTTCGCTATAACCATGGTCAGCAGCGCCGATTTCAATATTATTTTGTAATAGCCATAATAAGCTATTGCCTAAATCTTTACGCGTTGGCAAGAGAAAAGCAGTATGATACAATCCTGTCGTTTTATCATTTACGATAGGATCGACAAGTTCTTCCAAAATCACGATTGCTTCAGAAGTTCCTTGTGCACCTAAGAAAGCTCTGTTGTCCTCTTTTTTCAGTAAAACGAGACCAATCATTTTCGTATAAAATTCTGTCATTTCATCCAGATTTTGTACGTTTAATTTCACTTGTTTTACAATCGTTTCTTTAGGTAATGTGACCACCATGCTTCTCTCCTCCAATTGCGCTAATTAGTTAAATTCTAGGAAACGTGCGCTATCTTCCATGTATTCTTTTTCGCCAGCTTCAGCTTCGATTGAACCGAAAACAAGTTGTGCTCTTAATTTCCATTGGCTTGGAATTGACCATTCTTTTGCAACGGCTTCATCGATTACTGGGTTGTAATGTTGTAAGTTTGCACCAATATTTTCTTGCGCTAATGCAGTCCAAACGTTTGCTTGAGTCAAACCGCTTGCTTGTTCTGACCATACTGGGAAGTTATCTGCGTATAGTTCAAATTGTTCTTGTAGGTTTTTAACGATATCCATATCTTCAAAGAAAAGTAATGTACCTGTTCCAGCTGCAAAGCTTTGTAATTTTGCTTGTGTATTTGGGAAAGCTTCTGCAGGTGTTAAAGGTTTCAAAGCTTCTTCTGTGATTGACCATAATTTTTTGTGTGCATCACCGAATAAGAAAACTACGCGTTGTGTTTGTGAGTTAAATGATGATGGGCTTTCTCTAACTACTTCTTTTACTAACGCTTTGATTTCTTCTTGTGATTGCGGAAGGTTATCTCCTAAAGCGTAGATTGAACGGCGTTTTTTTAATGCTTGAATAAATTCTGTCATGTGTATTGCTCCTTTTCAATTTCAATTAGTTTTAAGATTACTTTCACAGTATAACCTCTTACTAAAAGTAAGTAAAGAAATTTGACTTACTTTTTATAAGTTTTTTTTAGAACAAAAGGAAAAAGCTTAAGACAATAGACTTTATTGCCTCAAACTTTTCTTTTACTATCTAAAAATCAACAATGCTATAAATGTAATGATTGCTGGAATACCTTGTTTTATCAAAATCGATTTGGATGAAGTCAGCCCTCCATATCCTGCGGCAACTACCACACAGACGATGAAGAAGGTCACTACACTCCAACTATTCGCAGCAAAGAAAGCACCCCATAGAATTCCCGCTCCTAAAAAACCATTGTATAATCCTTGATTTTTAAATAATGTTTGCACTCTTGGATCTGCTAAAAATTCTTTATCTAAACCAAAAGCACGCTGCGCTGCAGGAGATGTCGTCTGAAACATCTCTAAATATAAAATATAAAAATGCTCAAGCGCCACAATCACAGCTAAAATGAGTGGAATAATATGCATGGATGTTTCCTCCTATTTCCAAGTTGTAATATCAGTTGCTGGTAAACGGTAAGAAGGATATCCCTCTTCATTGGCTTTTCCGATTGAAACGATCATGACTGGGTAGTAACGTTCTTTATCCATACCTAATGCTTCTGCAATTTTTTCACGCTCAAAACCACCAATAGGATTTGTATCATAACCATAGGCACGAGCAACTAGCATTAAATTCATCGCAGCTAAAGCGCCATCGATAATCGCTGTTTCTTTTTTGTCCTCTGTTGCCATTTGTTCAAATAATGGACTTAATACTTCTAATTGACGATCTTTCACTTCTTGGGGCATTAAGTTTTGTTCAACCGCTGTACTGTAAATTTTTTCAGCATATTCAAAGCTATTTAAATCGCCAAAAATCACGATCATTGCGGCTGATGTTTGATTTTGTAGTTTATTAAAACGGATAAGTGGCTCTAACGCTTCTTTACCTGCTTCACTTTCAACAACAGTAAAACGCCAAGGCTGCATATTTACAGAAGAAGGTGCTTTCACTGTATCGTTAATGATTTGCTCCATTTCTTCACGGCTGATTTTAACAGTAGGATCGTAGCTACGAATCGATCTTCTGCCTTTCATGATCGTATCGAAATTATTTTCTTTATATGTGTTTTCCATAATATCCCTCGTTTCCTTCTTTAGTTCGATTTCTTTCGAACGTTAAAAATATAGCACGCCCTCATCAATATGTAAAGAAGAACGATTGTGGTATACTTTGTTTATGAAAAATAAACGAACTCACAATAATGATCCTTTTCTTCAAGCACTGCAAGCTGCTAGTGATCCGATCCGCTTAAATATCCTTACTTGTTTACTGATTGATGGTGAAAAACGAATTACATCAGAAAAATACCATATTGTAAAATCAACCTTATCTCACCATATCAAATTGCTCAAAGAAGCGCAGCTGATTCAAGAGATCAAAACAGGAACAGCGAAACGCTATCTTTTAAATCAAGAATATATTGAACGTGAACTACCTGGATTTCTTGAATTGATCCGCTATAGAGCAGAGCAGGTAAAAAAATAAATCGACTCTGGGAAAAAGCAAAAATGATTTTTGTTTTTTGTCTCAGAGTCGATTTATTTGTTAGTCAGCTACTTTTATAACAATTTTCCCTACAGCATGATGAGTTTCACTTAAAGCATGGGCATCGTAGACACCTTGTCTAGAAAAAGGAAAGACTTCTCCGATGATTGAAGTCACTTTCTCTGAAGCCATTAAATCTGCAATTTCTTGTAATTGTTTTCCATTTGTTTGAAGCCAAATGCCTTCAGCTTTGATATTCTTTTCTTTGGCTAGATTTTCGTCTTCGATCCCGACAATTGAAATCAATCGTCCGGTGTCTGATTTCAACACAGAAAAACTGTTTTTTTGAACCTCTCCGCCCATTGTATCAAAGACTAAATCGATGTCAGATAAGACTTCAGTAAAATCAGTGGTATGATAATCGATCACTTCATCTGCTCCGAGTTTTTTTAACAGTTCATGATTTTTTTCACTTGCTGTTGTAATAACGTAAGCACCTGCTTCTTTAGCAAATTGAATCGCGTAAGTTCCAACGCCGCCAGCACCTGCATGAATCAGTACTTTTTCACCTTTTTTTAGACTTCCATGATCAAATAATGCCTGCCAAGCAGTCAAGCCTGCTAAAGGGACAGCAGCTGCCTCTTCAAAGCTGACATTCTCAGGTATTTTTGCTAGTAAATAATCATCTACGATCGTTTCTTCCGCATAGGTTCCAAAGCGAGTGGTTTCAGGACGAGCAAACACTTTATCTCCGACCTTCCAGTCTTTTACAGAACTACCCATTGCTGTAATAACACCTGCAACGTCCCAACCCAAAATAATCGGAAATGGCCAGTCAAACATTTGTTTTAAATAGCCTTCTCTCAGTTTCCAGTCAATCGGATTGATTGATGTCGCGTATTCTTTTACCAAGACCTGATGCTCTTTTAATTCAGGTAATGTTATTTCTTGTTCTTCTAATACTTCTTTACTACCGTATTGATTGATTACTACTGCTTTCATTTTTCATCCTCCATTTATCAACAATATGTAAGTAGAGTATACTCCTTTTCATTCATTTTAGGTAAATGATATGCTTACTAAAAGGAAGTTAATAAAAAATTCTCGAATTAAGCTACCTATTAATTTCGCTTTGTGCTCTGAATCCCAATTAAACGATTATAGAAAAAACAACTCTTTCAGAAATAGTAAAAAAGTACGAAACAAACCGAAAAATCAAGTTTGTTTCATACTCTAAAACGTAATAAACAATGGTCAAAAGCCAGGTTCTTCGGCAAATCCGCAAAAACCGAGCAATACAAAAAGCATATTGTTCGATTTTTACTCCAGTTGCTCGAACCTGACCGACTTTTGGCTCGCCCTCTTTGTCTATCTATTCATAACGCAGAGATTCAATTGGATCTAATTTTGCGGCTCTACGTGCTGGTAATGTACCTGCTAGGAATGCAATCCCCATGATTACTAAGATGATCACCCCAGAGGACATTGGTGAGAACTGAATCAAGGTAAACCCAGTTAGTGACTTCAAGAAAGAGTCAGCCGCGATTTGATTGATCAATCCACCTACACCGACCGCTCCTAAAATACCTAATAATGAACCTAAAAAGCCAATCAGTGCTGCTTCTACACTAAAAATCGTAAAGACTTTTCCGCTGCCAAGTCCCATTGCTTTCATTAACCCAATTTCTCTTGTCCGTTCTTGAACAGACATATACAAGGTATTGATGATCCCAAAGCTTGCTGCTAACAATGCGATGGCACCGAACATAGTTAAAACACCTGTAATGGCATTGATGACATTTCTGATCATACCAATTTGGTCTTCAATCGTTTGACCTGCATAGCCTGCTTTATCTAAACGTTCTTTGATCTTCGTAATGTCATCCGCCGTTACGTCTTTTTTCATTTCTCCGATCATAGCACCGTATTGACCAGTCATTGCTTTTGGTAAGCCATCTTCATTGATTTTTGTAATTTCATCCACAAGAGCATTATTTACTAGAGACATCCCACCCTGGATAAGACTTGTATTACGGACACCGACGATTTTAGCTTCGATTATTTTTTCTTCTTTTGTAGCTGAAGAAGACACGGCAATTTTCATCACTTTGCCTACTGCATCTTTGTTAGACTTAAAGCCTAAAGATTTTACATATTCCGGAGCCAAATTCACTTCAAAATCTGAAGTCTTTTGATTTAATTCTTTTCCTGCTTCTAAATCAATATTTAGCGTGTCCATTGTTTCTGATGCTGGAAATACATATTTTTCATTGTTTGCACCTGAAACGTAATCGATTGTAAATGACTTCATTGGAACCACATTTTTGATTCCTTTAATCTTTTTGACTTTTTCAACATCTTTGCTGTCTAAAGCTTCATATTGCTGCATTGTGCTGGTTTTCTTTTCGGCATCATATTTTTGTGGTTCGCCATCTTCACCAAAACTGCCACTGACTTTAGGCTGAATGATTATTTGGTTTTCGCCGCCTACACTACCAACTTGTTTATCAATATAATCATTGACACCAATATTTACACCTGTCGTCAATGAAATCGTAAATGCGCCAATAAAGATAGCGACAATGGTTAAAATCGTCCGACCTTTGTTACGCAGTAAATTTGAACTAGCTGACTTTAAAATATCACTGAATTTCATCTACTCATCCCCTCCTACAATCAAACCATCGCGGACATGAATCTGACGATCACAGCGTGCCGCAAGTTCTGGATCATGCGTAACGATGATCAGCGTGATCCCCTTTTCTTTATTTAAATTAAATAATAGCTGTTCGATCTTATCTCCTGTTGCTGAATCCAGATTTCCAGTGGGTTCATCTGCAAAAATAATTTTAGGATTATTAACTAACGCTCGAGCAATACACACTCGCTGTTTTTGTCCTCCTGATAAGTTGTTCGCTTTGTTATTGACTTTATCATCCAGTTCAACAGCTTTCAGCGCATCAAGGGCCATCTTTTTGCGCTTTCCGCTAGAAACACCACCAATCTTTAGCGGCAGCATTACATTGTTTAGCACCGTATCTTTCGGATTCATAAAGAATTGCTGAAACACAAACCCAAACTGCTCGTTCCTTGTTTGGTCTAATTGTTTTTTACTGATACTCGTAACTGTTTGATTATTTAATAGGATCTCTCCAGAAGATGGCTTATCTAATAATGCTAAAATATGCATAAATGTTGATTTCCCTGATCCACTTTTTCCAATAATCGCAACAGATTCTCCTTCTTCGACAGTTAAGTCCACACCTTTTAAGGCATCAAACCTTGATTCGTTTCGTCCATAGCTTTTCTTTATATTTCTTGCTTCAATTACAGACATGTTATCCCTCCATTTTTATCCGCTTGCTACTTACTTTAATAAATAGTGATTTTTCAAGCATTCTCCTTTTATACCTACAACCTCCTACTACTCTTACTATTTTGAATGAAGTTGTATTTCTTGTCATGGTACCTTAGCCCTATAAAAAAAGAGACTTTAGATGGAGATTGAAAAACAACGCCACTTAAACGATCTGTTTAAGTGGCGTTGTTTAGGTTTTCATTTAATAACACATTTCACTTTTGAAACAAGGTCAATAATTCAAGAGAACGCTTTGCAGCATTCTCTAAATTTTGTTTTCCTGATTTGATTGCCTCATCTAATGTCGTTATCCGGTCAATGATCGGTACAATCACAGACAGGCCTTCTTCTTGAAATAATTGTGGTTCTCCTTCAAAACTGCCAACAAATGCAAGGACCGGTACATCACGCTTTTTCGCGATTCGAGCAATTCCCACAGGTACTTTTCCCTGTAGACTTTGGTTATCCATTTTCCCTTCACCAGTGATCACTAAATCTGCCTGACTGATCTTTTTTTCAAGCTGAGCCTGTTCTGCAATAAAAGTCAAACCGGAATGAGTCGTTCCATTCAAAAAAGTTCTAAGGGCAAAACCGATACCACCTGCAGCCCCATCTCCCGCAACGGATTCTCGTTTGCCAGTAACTATTTTTTGATAATGCTTTAAACTGTTTTCATATCTTTCTATCTGATGTTCAGCTAAGCCTTTTTGACGTCCAAACATTTGGACTGCGCCTTTATTTCCTAGCAAAGGACTTGTGACATCAGAGGCAATATAAAAATGGATGTTCGTCATTTCAACCGCGAGCTTCTCTTTTGAAATCCGTGCAATTTTTTCTAAACTTTCTCCTTTGACAGGTAATAACCGATTGTCTTTATCAAAAAATTCAACTCCTAAGGCATGTAACAATCCTATGCCGCCATCAATGGTTCCAGTGCCGCCTAAACCAACGACGATGGTTTTAGCCCCCATTTTGGCAGCAGCTAAAATCATTTGTCCGATTCCATAAGAAGATGTGTGTAAGGGATGCGTCTTTTCTGTTTGGTCTAAATAGTGGATACCAGAAGCTGCTGCTGACTCGATAACCGCCATTTTTTCTGCTGGAAACCAGCCAATGTCAGCCGAGACTATTTCGCCATTCAAAGCTTCGACAGATACAGTTATTTTTTGTCCGTTGTTATTCTTTAATGCGGCAGCTACTGTTCCCTCACCACCGTCAGCGATCGCGATTTCTTTTACAGTGTGCCCGCTGTCTGTAAATACACGTGCTACGATTTGATTAGCTTCTATGCTGGTCATAGATCCTTTCATTGAATCGATCGCAGTTACAATGTTCATTCAACTACTCCCTTCTTATGCCCATTCTCTCCGTCATATTGATTTAGTCACTTTTCTTTGCTTCAAGCATTCGATAGCCAATTCCTATCTCTGTCAAAATATACTCTGGCTCTACGGGATTATCTTCGATTTTTTTGCGGATATTCGACATGTTGACTCTTAACGTTTGACTCTCATTGCTATAAGGTCCCCAAACTTTTTGAGAGAGATATGTATGAGTCAGCACCTTGCCTACATTTTCACCTAATACTTGAATGATCTTATATTCATTCGGAGTCAGATGGATCACTTGACCTCGTTTGGTCACTCGGTGATGTTCAATATCGATACACAAATCCCCGTTGATGATTTGTTTGAGTTCCTCGTTCGTTGAGCGATTTGCCGCATGGCGTAAAGCTGTTCTGATTCTTGCCAGTAGTTCGGGTGTGCCAAATGGCTTCGTGATATAATCGTCAGCACCGAAATCTAATGCTTTTACTTTGTTGTCCTCATGGTCTCGAGCAGAAATAATGATGATTGGGATCGAAGATACTGCTCGAATATTTTTCAATACTTCCATACCATCTTGATCGGGCAAGCCTAAGTCTAATAAAATCAACTCTAGCGGCCACATACGATACATTGATAATCCCTCTAAAGCTGAGTGGGCTAAATGAACTGTATGTTTTTCTTTTTCCAAAACAGCGCCCATAAATTCTGCGATTACATCATCATCTTCAATAATTAGAATCGTTGCCATTAGATCTGCTCCTTTCTTTCCAGCGGCAGTGTAAAGCTAAAGAAGGCTCCGCCTTGTGGTCTGTTCCCTGCATTTAGTATACCATCATGAGCAAGAATAATCGTTTTTACAATCGACAAACCGATCCCCAGACCATTCTTAGAATCGACTGGTGCACTTTGTTTATTCATTCCGCTGAACACGCCTTTGATTTGCTCTGTCGTCAGTCCCTGCCCTTGATCCTCAACGTCAAATGTAATTGTTCTGTCAGTGAGAGAAACCGTTACAAATATCGCCGACTGACTATTAGAATGACGAATCGCGTTTTCCATCAAATTAAATAATACCTGCTCGATTAAGATAGAATCCATTGGTACCAATACAAATTCCTCTGGCAAGCTTACGTTGATTTCGCTTGTTGGATAGCTTTTTCTTATACGCTGAATGGCAGAAGCTACTACTTCTTCTGCTGCTTCCTTACTTTTTGCTACTTTCATCGTTTCTTCATTGATTCGTGTGATCGATAATAAATTTTCCACCATACGGATCAGCCAGTCTGCATCCTCTTTGATCCCTGTCAGTAATTTTCGTTTTGTTTCCGGCGACAATCCTGCCGTTTGTTCTTCTGCCAAAATCGTCTCTACTGAACCGGAGATTCCTGTAAGTGGTGTGCGCAGGTCATGTGAGATCGCTCGCAGTAAATTTCCCCGCATCCGTTCTTTTTCACTTTCAAATAAAATCTGCTGCCGTTCTGAGGTCAATATATTTTGTTCGACTGCAAGAGCAAGCTGTGTGGAAATCAATTCTAAAAAGCTAATGATTTCATCTGTGATTGGATTTTCTTTGCTTTTTTCAATACCTATCACGGCTAACGTGACCCCGTTTGACAATACAGGTAAATAGAGCGCCTTGGCTCCCATCAAGGTATCTGTGCCATACCCTGCTTGCTTTTGATTAACAAAGACCCAATTAGCCACAGCCAGTTCTTCCAAGCTTCTTAAAGGTCCCTTGATCGGTGCACCACTTGGATCTTTTAATTCTTGCTCATCATATAAAACCACTTCTCGATCCAGCATATTTGATAAATATTCTGCTGTCGTCGCCAAAATTTCTTTCTGATCATGGGTGACTAGGTATTTTTTATTCAGCTCATATAAAATTTCTAACTGATGTTCACGTTTCATCGCGTAAAAGGCCTGCTTTTTGATCTGCATCATTAAATTACTGACCAATAAAGCCACCAATAGCATGAAAATAAGCGTTAAAGGATAGCCCTGTTTATAAACGGTCAACGAATAAAGCGGCTCTACAAAAAACCAATTAAACATCAAAACACTGGCGATCGACGATAATGCTGTCCAGAGATAGCCTGTTGTCACTCTTGCTACAAGTAAAACAAACAAGATATATATCAAGATTAGGTTTTGATCACCAATATGAAAATAGGAGCCTAGCTCTGATAACAGTGTTGCTAATCCTAATAAACCTAAGGTTATATAAAAATCTTTCCAAGTAAAGGTCGTAGTAAAGCTCTTTTTCTTTACAGCATATTTATTCAACAAATATTTGTTGGTTTGATAAGGTACTAAATGGATATCTACATCAGGAATAAATGAGACCAGCTCATCTTCTAAATCTGGACGATACAGACGAATGAATCGAGAACGATTGATCACTTTTCCCATGACCAAGTCAGTTACTCCGCGCATCTTTACGTACTGAATAATCGTGTCACGCTGATTATCACTTTCTAACGTGACAACCTCGCCGCCAAGTTTAGTTGCCAGCTTTGAATTTTCCGACTCTGCATGCTCGGACATATCTTCTAAAATTTCTAATGCGATCCATTCTGTCCCTAGTGCTTGAGCTAACCTTGCCGTCCAACGTAAACATTTTTTTGTCATATCCGGATTTTTTTCGTCAATAACTGTCAGTAATTTGGAATGGATTCCAGTGCTTTTTTGAGTTTCCTGCTGGTTACTGGTATTAATATGATCCGATGCTTTACGAATCGCCAAACCGCGCAATAACGTTAGATTGTCCGTCGTAAAGAAATTAGACATGGCCTTTTTAGCATTTTCTGAATGATAGATTTTTCCTTGCTTTAGACGTTCTAATAATTCTTCCGTCTCAATATCAACTACTTTTAAGGCACTGGTTTCAAAAAAAGTATCTGGAACAGTCTCAGAGATATGCACACCTGTTAATTGTTCTACTACATCGTTCAAACTTTCTATATGCTGGACATTGACGGTTGTATACACATCGATGCCTGCCTTTAATAGCTCTTCGATATCTTGATAGCGTTTCTTATTTCGAGCACCTACAGCATTCGTATGGGCTAATTCGTCGACTAAAATCAAATCGGGCATTTCTTTTAAAGCAGCATCGACATCAAACTCCTGGATCGTTATTCCTTTGTAGGTATATTTCTTTGTCGGCATGACTGGTAGACCTGCTACCAAGGCTTCGGTTTCCGGTCTTGCATGAGGTTCTACATACCCAACTACCACGTTTTTCCCTTCTGCCTGCTGCTCATGTGCTTCTTTCAGCATTGCATAAGTTTTCCCTACCCCAGCTGCATAACCGAAGAAAACCTTCAGTCGTCCAGACCTCAGGCTTTGTTCGTTTTTCTTCCATTTTTCTAATAAGTATTCTGGATCCAACCGTTCCTCATTCACGTTTATTCCATCCTTTTTCCAGCCTCGTCGAGCATTTGGTTGACACCTAACACGTTGATTCGTCTTGAGTCAACTGGTCCGATTTTAAGCCCAGTGATATTTTGTTTGATTATATCACGGACATCTGCTTTTTTCATGGTTCTAGCTGAGGCGATTCGCGAAACTTGGCTCATCGCAGCAGTAATAGAAAGTTCAGGATCGACCCCACTGGCTGAAGCGGTGACTAAATCGATTGGCACATTGACAGCGTCTGCTTGCTCAACTCTCTTCTCAACCAAAGTGTGTTGTTCTTTAGAAACAGGAGATAATTGACTAACTTGTGTGGGACGTCCATGCAGATACTGATCTGACGTAAACGTTTGTCCGATTAGTTTCGAACCAATAACGCTATGTTTTTCTCCTTTTTTCTCTTTCACTAAACTACCATTAGCTTGGGTTGGGAAGAGTACTTGCCCAACTGCTGTAACAGCAACTGTGTAAAATACACCACAGATCAAAGTAAATAATAGGACACTTTTTAGTGAAGCAATCATTATTTTTTTCATAACTCTTCTCTCCTCATTTAAACTCACGTAGGAACTAATACAATAACAAGGTCAAACAGCTATCGATTAGTTTGATGGCAATAAACGGCGCTATAACTCCGCCCAAGCCATAGACCAATAAATTATGCCGCAAAATTTGGCTAGCTGGTTTTTCTTTATACGACACGCCTTTCAATGCTAAAGGAATCAACGCTATAATAATAAATGCATTATAGATGATCGCTGATAAAATAGCTGTTGTCGGATTGGTTAAATTCATGATATTCAATGCTTCCAAAGAAGGATAGATACTAAAAAACAAAACAGGTATGATCGCAAAATATTTCGCAATATCATTGGCAATACTAAAGGTGGTCAACGCACCGCGAGTCATCAATAATTGTTTGCCGATTTTAACAATACTGATCAGCTTAGTTGGATTTGAATCCAGATCGATCATGTTTCCTGCTTCTTTGGCAGCCTGCGTACCTGTGTTCATCGCAACAGCTACATCCGCTTGTGCAAGTGCCGGCGCATCATTGGTTCCATCACCTGTCATGGCAACTAAATGTCCTTTTTCTTGATAATCACGTATCAAGCTCATTTTATTTTCTGGTGTTGCTTCAGCTAAGAAATCATCGACGCCAGCTTCTGCAGCAATAGCGGCAGCAGTCATTGGGTTATCTCCTGTGATCATAATCGTTTTGATTCCCATTTTCCGCATATCTTCAAATTTTTCTTTCACACCATTCTTGACGATATCTTTTAAGTAAATGACACCAAAAACTTGATTGTTTTTAACCACAACTAATGGTGTACCGCCTTCGTTTGCTACTCGTTGTACGATCGAATCACATTCATCAGGATACTGATTGCCTTTATCTTCTACATATTTTTTCATTGTATCAGCTGCGCCCTTACGAATTTCATCGCCAAGATAATTGATCCCACTCATTCTGGTTTTAGCCGTAAACTCGATGAATTCAATTTCAGCATGATTTAGTTCACGTCCGCGAATATCAAATTTTTCCTTTGCTAAAATCACAATACTACGACCTTCAGCAGTCTCATCTGCCAAAGAAGAAAGCTGTGCCGCATCGGCTAAATCATATTCGGACACACCTGCTACTGGGATAAACTCACTTGCTCGACGATTTCCTAAAGTGATCGTTCCTGTTTTATCCAACAATAAAATATCCACATCGCCAGCAGCTTCGATCGCCCGTCCACTCATAGCAATCACATTTTCTTTATTCAACCGGCTCATTCCTGCAATACCGATCGAAGAAACCAATGCTCCAATCGTTGTCGGCGCCAAACACACTAATAATGCAATAATTGTTGTTAACGCTAAAGCAGATCCGTTTCCCACAAGCATACTGGAAAATTGGGTAAAGGATAGCAAAGTTGCTGACACGACTAGAAAAATGATCGTCAACATGATCAAAATGATTTGTAGTCCAATTTCATTCGGTGTTTTTTTACGCTCCGTTCCTTCGACCATAGAAATCATTTTGTCCAAGAAGGATTCGCCATTTTCAGCAGTTACCTTGATCACTAAATAGTCAGAAACTACTGTTGTTCCACCCGTTACAGCACTACGATCACCGCCAGATTCTCTGATCACAGGAGCTGATTCACCAGTAATCGCACTTTCATCTACAGAAGCTGCACCATCGATCACGTCTCCATCCATAGGTATTTGTTCATTCGCACTGACATAAACTAAATCCCCTTTTTTAAGTTCTGCAGAGCTGATTTGAGTGAATTGTTTCGCAGCAGCAGCTTCGATTGATGCCACTTTATGAGCAATAACTTCTTTTTTCGCTTGTTTTAAACTTTCAGCCTGTGCTTTTCCACGACCTTCAGCAATCGCCTCGGCAAAATTTGCAAATAGAATCGTCAGCCATAAAATAATCGCAATCGCTAAAATAAACAATGGTGCTGCATCGGTATAACCTGCAAAGGTTAAAAAATAAAGAATCGTTGTCAAGATTGCACCTAAATAGACCACTAGCATCACTGGGTTTTTCATTTGGATCATTGGTGCTAATTTTTTGAAAGAAGATTGTAATGCCTCTAGATAGACGCTGCGTTTACTTTGTGTATTTTTCAAGTGTTTCCCCTTCTTTATCTTATTTTGTCATAAAATGTTCAGCAATCGGACCCAAGGCCATCGCTGGTAAAAAGCTCAATGCACCAATCACCACGATAACAATGATCAGCATCGTTACAAACGTTGCATTCGTTGTTGATAAGGTGCCTGATCCTGTTGCAACGCTTTTCTTTTTCCCTAAATTAGAGGCCAGATAGATCACCGCTAGCATAGGAATAAAACGAGATAACAGCATAATACTACCGCCAAGAATATTCATGAAAGGTGTATCTACTGTTAAGCCAGCAAATGCACTCCCGTTGTTATTCGCTAATGAAGAAAAAGCATAAAGAATTTCTGAAAAACCGTGTGGTCCTTGGTTCCCGAGCCAACTCATGGCTTGCGGATTCATAATAAATAGCATTGTTCCAATTAATGTCAGTAACAACGGTGTTAAAATCACTAAGCAAACCATCTTCATATCGAAAGGTTCGATTTTTTTCCCTAAATACTCTGGGGTCCGACCAACTAATAGTCCGGCGATAAAAATGGCTAGTAGAATGAAAACAATCATTCCGTATAAGCCACTGCCGGCTCCACCAAAAATGATTTCACCCAACTGCATCAAGAACATTGGGATCAATCCTCCGAGCGGAGTAAAGCTATCTAACATGGCGTTGATTGAGCCGTTTGAAGCTGCCGTAGTACTAACTGCCCATAAACTTGACCAGCCGATGCCAAAACGAGTTTCTTTTCCTTCAAGGTTCATTTGACCAAGCACATGATTGAATTGCGGACCGTAATATTCACTTATGGTCACACCGATCAGTGCAGCAATTAAGAACCCTAAAGAAACGATCATAATCGTCCGTCCTTGTTTCCAATCTTTCACAAATAAACCAAACGCAACGATCAACGCTGCTGGAATCAACAATATAGAAATATTTTCAACAAAGTTACTAATTAAGTTTGGGTTTTCAAAAGGATAAGCAGAATTCCCACCAAAATAACCGCCGCCGTTTGTTCCTAGTTGTTTGATTGCCACTTGGCTAGCAACAGTTCCCAACGGTAAAAAGATTTTCTCTCCTAGTTCCAAACTTGTTGTCTCCACAGAACCAGCAAATGTTTGAACGACTCCTTGAGAAATCAAAAGTAGGGATACGACAAAAGATAGCGGCAATAACACGTATAAAATAATTCGTGTCAAATCTTGCCAGAAGTTTCCTAAATGTTTTATTGATCGATTCATAAACCCTCTCAATAACACAAACAAAACTGCAATTCCCACGCCAGCAGAAACAAAATTCTGAACGGTTAAACCAAAAGCTTGGCTAAAAATCGATAACGAATTTTCACCTGCGTATGCCTGCCAGTTCGTATTCGTTACGAAGCTTGCCGCTGTATTAAAGGCGAGTGAAAGGCTCATTCCCGGCAGTTGTTCTGGATTCAACGGTAAAATGCCTTGCGTTAAAAGCATGACCAACAATAAAACAAATGAAAATAAACTGAAAAACAGCACACTGGCACCATATTGTTTAGCAGTCATTGGCTTTTGAGCTGTTGGCCCTAAAAATCGATAAATGTTCGTTTCGATGGGTCCAAGAATTTTTGTCATGACTATTTTT
Source organism: Enterococcus termitis (assembly GCF_001730305.1). Classification (GTDB taxonomy): domain Bacteria; phylum Bacillota; class Bacilli; order Lactobacillales; family Enterococcaceae; genus Enterococcus_L; species Enterococcus_L termitis. Next base: position 40,608 of record NZ_MIJY01000045.1, on the reverse strand, counting down.
TGTTCAGTCATCACTTTATAAATATAAACACCTAGCGGAATCGCTAAACCGATCAGAATAATCAAAAAAATCGCTTGCTGTATAAAGATGCTGCTCACTGTTGATCCCCCCAAAATAGTTGGTAAAATAAATAGATTAGTAATAACCCTGCAATAATCCCGGAAATAATTGTCATCAAAATTCCTCTCCTTTATTTGATAGGAAAAGGATATCAGTTTTTATATAAAGATAGTGTTAAAATTGAGGCATTTTCTTTATAGAATCTTTATACGAAAAAAAGAGAGCTTGGGGTCATGTGTTATGCCCAAACTCTTAGTAGATAAGTAAAAAAATCAATTTCTACTTAATTATGCGTATTTTATTATGTCGTCTATCTTTACAGTCCAGCGACTGGAAGGAGGTGTGTTTAATGCTTTTGGCATTTATTTGTCCGCTTCTTGTCGGTATCTTGCTTTCTCTTTTCGAGTATTGGCTAGATACCAGAAAAAAGAAGTGATAAACAGACGACCGTATAAAAAGACCCCTAGAGACCAGAACTCTCTAGGGGTTTCGTGCGTTTAATGCTTTTAGCTTATGAATGTAGTATATCATGATTAATACCTAAATAGCAAGAAGAATGTTATCTCTTACATTTTTGTAACCATGTAAACTGTCTTTTAGAGTAATGTTTCGATATCTCCAGCAATTTTCTCTGGTTCAACGGTTGGAGCAAAACGTTTCACGACATTTCCTTCACGATCGACTAAAAATTTTGTGAAATTCCATTTGATAGCGCCACCTAAAAGCCCTCCTTTTTCACCTTTCAAAAAGGCGTACAAGGGATCGGCATTTTCACCATTGACATCGATTTTTCCAAACGTTTGAAATGTCGTTTGATACGTCATCTGACAAAAGTCACTAATTTCCTGATTTGATCCAGGCGCTTGATGTCCAAATTGATTACAAGGGAAATCCAAAATTTCAAATCCTTGTTCTTGATACTCTTTATAAAGTTTCTCTAACCCTTCATATTGTGGAGTAAAACCGCAACCAGTCGCAGTGTTGACGATCAGTAACACTTTTCCTTTGTATTGATCTAATGAAACGGTACTGTCATCTGTGGCTTTCACGCTATATTCATAAATGCTCATAATTTTTGAACCTCCAATTGTCCTTTTCTTAAATACTAGTCAGTTCCTAAATTTTCGTCAAGGATACACGCTCGTTACGAGTGCAGTAAGCACCGTCTTGTTTCTTGTAGCTGTTACTATTCCTAATATAAATAGCTTAAATCACTTCCGACTGTTGGGTACAGCATGATCAGCTGATTGATTTTTTCTGCTGGTATCTTTTGATTGATCATCACTGTGAAAAGATTGACCAACTGATCTGCTTCGTTCCCTAGAACGGAAGCGCCAGCTAAAAGTCCTGTAGCTTTTTCTATGACCATTTTCGCTTTGACTAATGGTTCATTAACGCGTTTGTACGTAAACCATTGTGATAAATCCAAAACTTGAACATCAAATTTATTCGTATCTATCGTTCTCTGATCGGTCAAGCCAACTTGAGCCAGCTTGGGTGAGCTGAAAATAATCGTGGGTATAACTGGGTAGACGATTTTTTCTACTTTATTTTTCCCTATTCGATCAGCTAAGTAACTGCCTTCAAAGCTGGAAACCGGTGTTAATTTGGGCAGTGCTTTTTGCAGACAATCTCCTAAAGCATAAATATTCTCTACACTCGTTTGAAGATAGTCATTGACAATGATTCCTTTTGGGCTATACTCCACACCGATTTCTTCCAAGTTTAGTGCTTCAACATTGGGTATTCTTCCTGTGGCACAAAAAACACGATCCACAAGCATTGTGTTACCACTTGTTAACTGTACTTCAAGTTGGGTTTCTTTTTTCACGATTTGTTTTGCCGATTCATTAAAGTGAAAATGAATGCCACGAGCTTCTAACTGGTCGATCAAATCGGCTGTCAGCTCTTCATCAAATCCTTTTAGCGGTCGATCATTATGATGCAATAAATGAACTTCGCTGCCGCAGCTATTGGCAATATTCGCCAGCTCCAAGGAAATATAACCGCCGCCAACAAAAATCATGGTCTTAGGCAACTCTTTCATGCTTAGGAATTCCGTACTAGTATCAAAATATTCCTTACCGGGAATTTCTAAAATTGCTGGTCGTTGACCCGTCGCTAAAATGAATGTGTCTGCTTGATACTCTTGATTTTCAACAATGATCGTATGCTTGTCTTTAAAAGCAGCAGAACCATAAATAGTTTGGACCCCAGCTTGTTTTAAGCCATCTTTTTGTTGCGTTGGAACAGGTTGAGTGAAGGTTTCTTTGTATGCCATCAATTCATCCCAATTAATCTTTGGAACAGTAGAAAAACCGTGCGTTTCAAGTTGCCGCACAGCATCTTGTGCTTCAACCGCTCCATACAATACTTTCTTAGGATCACAGCCGCGGTTTGGACACGTTCCGCCCCAAAGATCTGCTTCAACGACTGCAACTTTTTTCTCTGCTGCAGCTAGATCATAGGCCGCAGCCATTCCACCTGGACCACTACCGATAATGATTACATCAAATTTTCCCATGAAAATTCCTTCTCTCTATCATCAAGTCTCATGCATAGTATGAGTTGATTATAACAGAGGGAGGAAAAGAGCACATGTAAAAGGACGTTCATTAAACTAATAAAAATCGTTCGAACAGCTTGGATGACTGCTGACGAACGATTTTTTTATTTTGAATACTGCTCAATAAAATGATACACCGCACCAATCAAGTTGGCATCATTGCCAAATTGACAAGAAACCATTTCATACTTCATCTCCGTCACAGCATGTTCCAGTAAAATGCGGTCTAAATGCTGTTGAATGTTTGACAGCAATTGTTCATTTTTAGAAACTCCACCACCAAGAACGATTCTTCCAGGATCAAAACAAATCAATAGATTATAAATTCCTCTTGCAATCGCTGCATAGAATTGCTCGACTAACTGAAACGCCAATGGATCCTTTTGCTCAGCGCGTGCAAATAATTCTTTTCCGTCAATTTCTGTTCCATGAATTTGATTGTATTTTTTTACGATTTTCACTGAACTGCCTAACTCACTTAACGATGCGCTTTCGTTTAATGCCATATAACCAAACTCACCGCCAAACAGATTTCTGCCTTTAAAAAGTTTACGGTCAATAATCACCGCTCCGCCAATCCCTGTGCCGATCACAAAGAAAATTGAATGTGGCACATCTTTCGCAGCGCCTTGCCAAACTTCTGCTAGAGCAGCACAATTTGCGTCATTTTCCATCGAAACAGGGACACCAAACAATTCCTCTAATTCTTTTTTGATCGGAAAATGGTGAATATAAGGAACTGCACTAACGCCGCGAACTTCTCCTTTTTGATCGTCCACAACGCCAGGTGCGCTAAATGCAACACCTGATAAAGTCATTAATTGACTTTTTTGCTCAAAAATCTGTTTTAGCACTATTTTCATTTCAGCCCAGGTTTTTGGTAGTGGAAAAGCGTCCTGTTCGGTTAACTGCTCATTATGCCAAAGCCCATATTTTACCGAGCTTCCACCAATATCAAAAGCCAATACATTCATTTTTTCATCTCCAGACTGAGTTATTTTAATTGATGACAAAGTTCTTTTGTTTGTGGATAAACTTGTTGGTATAACTGATAAAGCTGTTGGTATTTTTCTACGGCCGATTTTTGCGGATAGTATTCTTTTTCATAAACAACAAAAGCTTTTGCGCATTCTTCTAATGTATTGAACCACCCGCACCCTACAGCCGCAATCATCGCTGCACCAAGTCCTGGACCTTGTTCGGTTTTCAACGTACTAATTTTCGTATTGAAAATATCTGCTTGAATCTGCAGCCACAGATCACTCTTTGCACCGCCGCCAACAGAAACGATTTCTTCAAATTGCTTTCCTGCAATCCCTTCCATCAATACTTGGGCATCTTTTAAAGAAAAAGTGATTCCTTCTATTACTGCTCTCGTAAAATCGTTGAGCTTTTGCCCAGCATCCAATCCGATAAAGCTGCCTCTAACTTGACTATCCACATGAGGTGTTCGTTCGCCCATGATATAGGGGGTAAATAATAATCCATTTGAACCAAGTGGACTTTTTGAGGCTTCTTGGATCAATGCATCAAAAGACATTTGTGGTGCGAATGTCTCTTTGAACCACGTTAGGCTTTGACCTGCAGCCAAGGTCACGCCCATTGAATAGTAACTATTAGGAATCACATGATTGAAAAAGTGTAACTTTCCTTGATAGTTTTGTTCATGCGTGCCTTCATAGGCCAAAAAAACACCTGAAGTTCCAATACTACACAACCCACGATTCTGATCAACGATTCCCGCACCAAGAGCTGCACAGGCATTGTCAGCTCCACCAGCAAAAACCGCTACGTTTCCCTCGATTCCTAATTCCTCACACACTGATTTTCTGACCGTTCCAACCTTATCAATCGAAGCCGTCAAGGTTGGCAACAATTCACGAGCAATCCCAAATGCATCTGCAATCTCAAGATCCCACTCCTGCTCCATCACATTTAACAGCAAGGTTCCGGCAGCATCTGAACGTTCCATCTGCTTGTTCCCTGTCAGCCAAAATGAAAGATAATCTTTAGGCAGTAAAAAATGAGCTGCTTTCTTCCAAATATCAGGTTCATGTTCTTTAACCCACAACAGCTTGGGCAATGTAAAACCTTCCAAAGCTAAATTTTTTGTTTTATCGATCAGTCGATCGCCTAAAGTTTCAGAGATTTCCTCACATTGCTTTGTCGTTCTTACATCATTCCATAAAATAGCGTTTCTTAGCGGCTGATCTTGTTGGTCAAGTAAAACTAAACTATGCATTTGACCCGAAAAACTGATACCGCTCAATCGCTCTTTCAATTCTGGCATTGTTTCGATCAACTGCTTCAAAACAAGCTTAGTTCCTTTTATCCAATCCGCTGGGTCTTGCTCGCTGTAGCCTTTTTCTGGATGATGCAACGGATAATTTTCTGCGGCCTCTAAAATCACCTTGCCGTTTCGATCCACAACCAATCCTTTGACTGATCCTGTTCCTAAATCTATACCGATCACATAGGACATTTGATTCACCTCATTTTATAATAACGTTTACATTTCATTGTAAAAATAGCAAGAAACTCACCAAATTTGTTCTTCAAATTTTTGTGATTTTCTTGCTATTTCTCGGAGCTAAACACTTTTGTCTCGCTCAACAGTCGTTCGTTTAGCTGTTTATTTGCTAACAGCGTTTATACGTTTGCGCCATTTTCACTGATTACTTTTTGATACCAGTAGAAGCTGTCTTTTTTATAACGATTCAAAGTCCCATCTTGATTCTCGTCTTGTTCCACATAGACAAAACCATAACGTTTTTGATAGCCATTCAGCCAGCTCAATAAATCGGTATATGACCACGTGCAATAGCCTAAAACCTCTACGCCATCTGTGATCGCCTCTTTGATCGCATGGATGTGACCATTTAAATAGTCGATACGATAATCATCATGGATTTCTTTGTCTTCCGTTAGTTTATCGTATTCACCAAGACCATTTTCAGTGATTAGAACTGGGATGCGGTATCGACTAGTGATTCTTCTAAGTCCGACTCTCAAGCCTTGCGGATCGATTTCCCAGTCCCAGTTTGTTCGTTCAACAAATGGATTTTCGACACGTTTAAAGACACCGGGCACGCCAGATTCTTCAGTTGATCCTTTTTCGCCTGTCGTATTCATTTTACCCATACCAACTCCGTCGAGCGGATTGAAAACGACTGTATTCGTTTGATAGTAATTGATTCCTAAAAAGTCAGGTTTTCCTGCTGCTAACAGCTCTTCATCGCCAGCTTCTATAACTGGGGCTATGCCTTGTTCTTTCAGCATTTTCAGTGCGGAAATCGGATACTTTCCAAACAAATAAACATCCATCCAAAAATGAGCATTTAAATCTTCCGCATCTTCTGCAGCTAAAACATTTTTCGGATCGCTATTGAAAGAATAGTTTGGACCATAGGCAAAGCTTGGTCCAATTTGCCCTGGCATTTCCATTTCATGGAATTTTTTGATCACAGAAGCATTTGCTAGATTGGCATAGTGATTTGCCTGATACATTCGTTTAGGATCACTGACTGCAGGCGGATGTGACGCCATTAAATAGCCATGACTGATAAAGATATTCTGTTCATTTAAACTAACCCAATACTTGACTTTGCCGCGTAACGCTTCAAACAATGTCACTGCATAATTAGTAAAATCGTCCACAATTTTTCTTGATTCCCAGCCTTTGTATTCATCTTGCAGTGCTTGCGGTAAATCCCAATGATACAATGTCAAAACCGGCTCGATCTGATTAGCGATCAATTCATCGACCAAATCGATATAAAATTGCAGTCCTTTTTGATTGATTTCCCCCCGTCCATTAGGGAAAATCCGTGTCCAAGCTACAGAAAAACGATACGCTTTCAAGCCTTGCTCTTTCATCAACGCAACATCTTCTTTATAACGATGGTAATGATCGACTGCAACATCGCCGTTCGTTCCTTTAAACGTTTTGCCAGGAATACGAACGAATTCATCCCACACAGAAACGCCTTTGCCATCTTCCTGCCAAGCGCCTTCTACTTGATACGCGGCGGATGCGGATCCCCATAAAAAATTTGTTGGAAACTGATCTAGTTGTTTATGCTCCATCTTATTGCCTCCAGTTTTATTCCGCGTCGATCACCAGTTTTTGCTCAGACTGTTCTAGCTTATGCTGGATCACGCGGTCATTGTCGTGGATGTACACGTCATTTTCTCCGATCAATCCTTCGGTACGAATCATCACATGTTTATTATCCTTCTCTATTATAATCTTAGCAAGAGGATTTCCACTACTATTTACAATAAGTTGTTCATGGGTTCCATTTGTTAGTTGATAACAATGAATCTCAAGATCCTTGTTATAGTCATAAACGACACTTTGATGTTCATTTTTGGCAATGACTAAAATGGTATTTTCTTTGACCCAAACCGGCAGACTTAAATAATCATGCTGCTCTGTTTGCCATTGGCCATGTTTATCAACTGCTTTAAACGAATGATCCAACAACTGAGTCCATTTTCCCTCTGGCAGATAATAAGAGACTTCACCAGTTTCTGTAAAAACAGGAGCTACTAGTAAATTATCACCTAAAAAGTATTGTTTATCGACAAAATAACTGTTGCGATCTTCTGGATATTCCATAAAGACAGGACGCATCATCGGTATGCCTGTTGTTGCAGTATACACTGCTTGTTGATAAAGATAAGGCATCAATTGAACTTTCAGCTTCGTGAATTTTCTTGTCACTGAAACTGCTTCTTCATCGTAATTCCAAGGAACCCGGTATTCGATATTTCCGTGGTAACGGCTATGCGTTGAAAGTAAACCAAACTGTGTCCAGCGCTTATAAATATCTGCAGAAGCATTTTCTTCAAAACCGCCAATATCATGACTCCAAAAGCCAAAGCCGGATAACAAGAAGGATAACCCGCCGCGCAACGTTTCTGTCATCGATACGTACTCTGATAAATTATCGCCACCCCAATGTACTGGGAATTTTTGTGAACCTACAGTGCCAGAACGAGCGAATAAAACAGCCTCATTTTTCCCTCTTTTTTCTTCTAATAGTGAGAAAACCGCTTCATTGTATAAATAACTGTAATAATTATGGGCTTTTTCAGGATCTGATCCATCATAGTAAACGGCATCTGTCGGTATACGTTCCCCGAAATCTGTTTTAAAACTGTCAACACCCATATCCAACAATTCTGATAAGTAGCCTTGATACCATTTGACTGCTTCTGGATTTGTAAAATCAACGATCCCTTGACCAGCCTGCCACATATCCCATTGCCACACATTGCCATCTGCCTGTTTTAAGAAGTAACCATTTTTTCTTCCTTCCTCAAACAACGGAGATTTTTGACCAATATAAGGATTGATCCACACACATACGTTGATCCCTTTTTCATGAATTCGCTGCAGCATGCCTTTAGGATCTGGGAATAATTCTTCATCCCATTTGAAATTACACCATTCGAAAGCCTTCATCCAAAAGCAATCGAAATGAAACACTTCTAGAGGGATATCTCGTTCCAACATGCCATCGATAAACTTCATTACTGTTTGTTCACTATAGTCCGTTGTGAACGATGTCGACAACCACAAGCCAAACGACCATGCTGGCGGTAATGCTGGTTTTCCTGTCAAGTTTGTATATTTCTCTAAAATTTCTTTGGGTGTTGGACCATAAATAATGATATATTCCAGCGCTTCCCCTTCTACGCTAAACTGTGCTCTTGATACATTTTCAGATGCCATTTCAAAGGAAACTTTTTCAGGATGATTGACGAAGACACCATACCCATTACTGCTTAAGTAAAAAGGAATATTTTTGTACGCCTGCTCACTGCCAGTGCCTCCATCTTCGTTCCATATATCGACTGTCTGTCCATTTTTTATAAATGGCGTAAAACGTTCACCCAGCCCATAAAGCTGTTCATCAATCCCTAAAGACAATTGCTCTCTCATATAATGCTTACCTTCTACATGAGTAATCTCTCCTTGGGCACCGAATTTTGATTCTGTTAATAACTGTTCATCGCCAAAAAAGCGCAAACTAAATTTATCATTCAAAGCAGCTGATACACGCAGCTTACCAGAAGTAAACGTGACTTGTTCAGTCGTTTCCTCAATAATTGGCTGAACCTCTGTCTTTGTCAATTCAAAATTTGGTCCAGGATCATTTTTTTCATGATGAACAATTTTCACTGAAATCATATCCGATTGAGGACTAGATAACGTGACTGTACTCATGCCTAAATTCAATGTATCTCCACGCCGTTCGATTTTTTTATACGGCGCATATAAAACAAGTGACTCACGATTCTTTTGAACGGAAAAAACTTCCTTAGGAGACTGAATCGTAAACCCCTCTTTTGTCATCCAATAACCATCTGTAAACTTCATAATTTCCTCCTGACTATAAAAGCGGAACAAATCGTTTAATCCTGTAGAAAATTAGGAAATTGTCATTGTGACGTTCTTTGTCTCACTGACAATTTCTCTATTTTCCTAAGGATTGATTTGTGCAGCTGGATAATTAATAGGTAACAACGTTCCGTTTCACTCCACCTTGTACTGTTCTACATCAGCTCAAATTCTTTCACTGTGTTTCACAGCAATAGCGGAATGAGCCTGCTTAGTCTCGACTGAAAAATAGGAAAAATGAAGGGTGACGCTTTTTGTCACAATTCATTTTTATCTTTTTTCCGAGAGACTGGCTCATGCAACTAGATAATACTAATGAGCAACACTTTCTTGCGAAAATCTTGTACTGTTCAACATCAGCTAACGGACCGAATGGAAGCAACTTTCCTTTCAGTCATCTTGTACCAATCAATAGCAACTCATCACTTCGTTGTATTTCTTGGCATGTTTCTCAGCAAAACTCTCTCTATTTCACCGCACCATCCGAAATTCCTTTGATGATATACTTTTGCAAGAACACGTAAAGAATGATAATCGGAATGATCGCAATAAACAATGCTGCTAGTGCTAAGTGCCATTGTTTTGAATATTGTCCGAAGAAATAGAACATCTTCAACGGAATCGTGTACATCCCTTCTTTATTGATCACCAATGATGGCAGTAAGTAGTCATTCCAGAACCAGATCGCATTTAAAACGATTACTGTCACTGTGGTTGGTTTTAACAAGGGCAAAATAATATACCAATAGATTTGAAATTTAGACGCACCATCGATCGTCGCCGCTTCATCTAACGACTGCGGTATGCTCCTCAATGCGCCAAAATATAGGAAAATCGCCATACTACTGGCTAACCCAAGATACATGATAACCAGTCCAGGACGGTTCAGCATATTTGCCTTGCCAAAGAAAGAAACCAGTGGAATCATGATCGCTTGAAACGGAATCAATAAACCGATCGCAATCACAAAATACAAGGAATTGCTTAGCTTACTTTTATTGCGAGATAACGCATAGGCTGCCATCGACGTACAAACGACAATCACAAATAATGAAATCCCTGTAATCAAAACAGAATTCAATGCGCTTCTGAAAAAGTCCAATTTTTCAAAAGCAACTGGATAATTTTCTGTTGTAAAATTCTGCGGAACACTCAACGTGTTTTTAAAGATTTCTGATTTTGTTTTGAATGAATTCACTACGATCAAATAAAATGGATACAACCATAAAAGCGTCAGCCCAATACCGATAAGCTTGATCCAAAGTGCTTTTCTTTGTTTTTGCTTTCTCATAGGTCAACCTCCCGCTTTCTAGTGATACTGATTTGAACAACTGAAATCACAGCGATGATTACCAAGAAAATGACTGCCTTCGCTTGCGCATAGCCCATATTTCTTACAGCAAACGCTTCGTTAACGATATTCATTGCCACCATTTGTGTTGAATCAAATGGACCGCCTGCAGTCAAAGCCAAATTTTGGTCATAAATCTTAAATGCATTAGACAGCGTTAAAAATAAGCTAACTGTAAACGCTGGAGCCAGCATCGGAAATTTGATTTTCCAAAATGTTTGCCAAGCTGTCGCACCATCGATCTCTGCGGCTTCGATCATTTCATCTGGAATATTGTTGATAAACGAAATATAGATGATCATGATATATCCGCTCATTTGCCAGACAAATAGAATCACCAAGCCCCAAAAACCAGTGTTCGTTGTTGACAGCCAGCCTTTGAAAAACTCGATCCCCGTTGCATCTCCGATCGCAGAAAAAGCCTTGATAAAAATAAACTGCCAAATAAATCCTAAAATAATCCCGCCAATCAAATTCGGCATAAAGAAAACCGTTCGAAACAGGTTATTCAATTTATCTGCTTTTTGAGTCACCAACAACGCCAGACCCAAACCAATCACATTCACTAACAAGATAGCTACTACAGAAAATTTAGTCGTAAACCAAATACTGCTAAGAAAACGTTCATCTTGAAATGCTCGAATATAATTATCTAAACCCAAAAATTGATCGACTTTGATTCCATTCCAGTCAGTCATTGAATAATACGCCCCAGTAATCAACGGAATAAATAAAACGACTGCCATTCCTATTAAACTGGGAGCTAAAAATAGCCAAAAAGATTTTGACTTATTGCTCATAACGATTTCCCTCCCTATGCGATAAGAAGTACTGACAAAAGCCGGATAAATGACTTTTGTCGTACTTACTATCTAAACTTGACCTAGCTGACTAGTTTCTATTTACGATCACTTGCCCACGCTTCTTTGCCTTTTGTTAACACTTCATCCCAACTAATATCACCATTCAAATATTTTTGGAACTCTGGGTAAAATTGCGTTTGAGAGAAGCCATCTGGATATTGATTATGCGCCCACGGAACGACTTTTCCATCAGAAAGATAATCAAAAATCTGTTTCGACGTCGGATCACTGATTGCATCCGAAGAGAAGTTTGTATAGGCTGGAATAAATTCCATTTCATCTGTCACGGCTTTCATTGCCTCTTTATCGGTATATAACCATTCTAAGAAGTCCTTACTCGCTTCTACAACTTTCTCGTCTTTGTTTTTATTCACACCCCAATACCACGGAGCACCCGCTGCGATTTTCCCATCCGTATCGTCTTTTACATATAAAGGTAGAATGCCTAATTTATCTTGTGTAAATTCTGGATCTAAACTATTTAACGTTGGAACGATCCAGTTTCCCTGATGCACGATCGCTACTTGGTCATTGGCAAAATCTTCTTCAACAGAAGTACTATAATCCAATGATAAAATCGGTTGTACATTATATTTATTGATTAAATCTGTGTATTTTTGAAATTGATCGCCATAGGTGAAATCGATCGTTTTTGCATCATAAATTGTTTGCAGACTATCGTCAAACTCAGGTGATGTAAAATGCGCACTGTATTGACTAACGACCCAGAATTCTTTTGCACTAAATCCAAAAACCGCTTTCATTTCTAAGTCATCTTTTTTACTATCTAAGGTTTTGACCGCTTTTTCAAAATCTTGATAGGACTTGATTTCATCTACATCAACGCCCGCTTTTTTGAACAATTCCTTATTGATCAAGAAGCCGAATCCTTCAATATTCATTGGTAAGCCATAGACTTTTCCATCTTTTGTTGCACCGTCTAACGTTCCTTCGATCGCATTTTCAGCAAGTTTTGTATCACTTAAGTCAGCTAAACTATCTCCCCATTTTTCCACATCAGCTAAACCGCCTAAAAGAAAAACACTGGGTTCATCTCCAGAAGAAAACTTCGATTGCAGTGCAGCATTCGCATCCTGGCCGCCACCTACTGTTGTCACATTGATTTTGACACCATCATGCGTTTCTTCATATTTTTTCGCCAATTCATCTAACTGATCTTTTGTTTCTACTTTAATATTAAAAACGTCCACTGTTGTAGCATCTTTTGATCCCGAGCTACTGCCGCCGCCACATGCCCCTAACAATAAACCGACCGCTGTCAAAACAGTTACTGAAAGAATACGTTTACTAGCTTTCATTTTATCTCGCTCCCTCTTTTTTAGACTAAATAGTCATTCAAACGTGATTTCACATACTCCAAGTGACTAGACTCCAAACGAACATCATCATGTGCCAGTGCATATTCAGTTAAACTTTCAAGTGTTTCTTGATCATCAAGGATTTTGGCTCCGATACCTGATTGATAAGAAGCATAGCGTTGTTCTTTTAAATCATCGAAGAAACGATCTTCTTTTAACTTCGCCGCCGCTTTCAACCCACGAGCAAATGTATCCATACCAGCGATATGCGCTAATAAAAGGTCTTCCATTTCAAAGGAAGAACGGCGCACTTTTGAATCAAAGTTGATGCCGCCAGGTGCAATCCCACCATTTTCCAAAATTTCGTACATCGCTAAGGTTGTATCATAGATATTTGTCGGAAACTCATCTGTGTCCCAACCTAAAAGCATATCGCCTTGATTGGCATCGATCGAGCCGAGCGCATCATAACAACGTGCAACTGTTAATTCATGTTCAAAGGTGTGACCAGCAAGTGTGGCATGGTTTGCTTCCAGATTTAGCTTAAAGTCATTGGTTAAATCATACTTTTGTAAAAAGGCCATCGCTGTTGCTGCATCAAAATCATATTGATGTTTGGTCGGCTCTTTTGGTTTTGGCTCGATCAAAAATTGAACCTTATGATCGATTTCTTTTGTATAGGCAATCGCCATTTTAAATAGACGAGCAATATTATCTTGTTCCAGCTTCATATCTGTATTTAATAATGATTCATAGCCTTCACGTCCGCCCCAGAAGACATAGTTTTCTCCACCAAGTTTTTTACTGATGTCCAAGCCTTTTTTGACTTGGGCTGCAGCATAGGCAAAAACCTCAGCATTATTCGATGAAGCTGCGCCATTTGTGTACCGGGGATCAGAAAACATATTTGCTGTGTTCCACAATAATTTAATTCCTGTTTCCTTCATTTTCACTTGAATCAAATCGGTAATCTCGTCAATATTGGCGAAAAATTCTTCCAATGAATTACCAGTTGGAGCAATATCAACATCATGGAAACAGAAGTATTCTACATCTAATTTCACGAGTAATTCGAAAAACGCCTCCACTCTGTTTTTAGCAGTTTCCATTGGATCGCTGGTTTCCCAAGTCCGAATATTCACAGGTTTCCCAAAAGGATCTGCACCATCTTGTGTCATTGTATGCCAGTATGCAACAGCAAAACGTAATTGTTCTTTCATTGTTTTTCCCATAACCATTTCATCTGCTTGATAATGACGAAAGGCAAACATATTCTTTGTTTCAGGACCTTCATAGGCAACTTTTTCTACTTGTGGAAAATAATTCATTCAAATTCCTCCCAATAAATGACTTGCTTATAGTTAGTTAGTAAGTTAAACTAACTTACATAAAGAATATAAAACATTCGAAATTAGTTGTCAAGCGCTTTCAAAAAAATTATTATATTTACTAAAGAGGTGGATCCATTGATTATAAACAAATATAAAATAAGAGAACAAAATGAATCACTCATTTTAAAAGGCATCATTGATCATAAGAATATCTCCCGAGCGGAACTGTCCACGTTGACTGGCTTAAACAAAGCCTCCGTTTCTTCCATTACGAAAACACTGTTGGATGATGGCTTGATTTTTGAAACTGGGATCGGTTCTGCCGGTACTCAAGGTGGACGTAAGCCGATCATGCTTCAGTTCAACCCAAAAGCTGCTGGGATTTTATCCTTTGATATTGGGATCGATTATTTAAAGGGCACTCTTGCATATCTTGATGGAACAGAAGTTGTATCCTTACAGAAAAAGCGAATCACAGTTGATGCCAAAACCGTTCTGCCTTTATTAGAACAAGCAATCAATGAATTAAGTAAGGCTGTCGCTGTTGAGGTGGTAGGATTATGCGTTGCTGTTCATGGCATCGTCAATGAAAATAAAATTGTTTTTACTCCATACTATGATCTGGACACGCTCGACCTTTATCAAGAACTTACTGCCCGTTATGAGTATCCAATTTTTATAGAAAATGAAGCAAACCTTGCAGCTCTAGGCGAATATGTTTTTTCCTTAGACTCAAAAACATTGGTCAGTTTAAGTATTCATAGCGGTATCGGCGCAGGCATCGTGGATCATGGGGTGTTAAGTAAGGGGCAATATGGTGAAGCGGGTGAAATCGGTCATTCGATTTTATATCCAAATGGCAAACAATGTCCCTGCGGCAATCATGGCTGCTTAGAGCAATATGCCTCAAACTCTGTGTTATATGAAACCTTAGCCGCTGTTAAAAAGCTCGATTATGTAGATTCCGCTATTGTGAAGGAATTAATCGACAACAACGATGAAGAAACCTTACAAGAACTTAAAAACAATGCATTTCTATTAAGTGTGGGTATTAATAATATCATCGCTGTTTACGATCCTGAAGTTGTCGTTATCAACAGTTCTATTTATCGCAATAGCCCCGCCTTACTTTCTGTGATCGAAAAACACTTAACCAGTCGCATTGCTAGAAAAGTATTGATTCAAAATAGTGATTTAGGCAGTCAAGCAACACTTTATGGCGGTATTGCCTTATGTTGTCAGAATTTCTTAAACATCAAAGAGTTGAAGTTTCATTCATAAAACCTGTTAACTAGAATAAAAGATTGCTTTTCAGAACGATCTCATCATGTACAGTGTTGATATTTTTCTGGCGAACAATCTTTTATTTTATTTTTCATAAAGAAAATAAACCCAACTAAAAAATGATTAAAAACAATTAAATGACAATCATTAAAATTAAATGGACAAAAACAGATTTTTAACAAAATAAAAATGAACTTTTTTTCAAATTATTCGTTTTTTTATTTTTCGTTGATGATCTTTTTAATTAGCTATGCTCATAAAAGAAAAAAATCTGCTTTGAGCCTGTCACAATAGTATGATATACTATTATTGCTTTGTTTTACGCTTTTTAAATTAATCAAATGCTGAAAGGAATGAACGTAACTTGGAAGAAGAATACACACGACGTAAACAACAACGACCAAATCCAACCTCGAAAAAATGGCTATCCTTTGTTATTTTATTATTATTCATAAATACAGCCGCATTGGCAATTTTGTTGTTTATGAATTTTCAGGAAAATTCAAAAAATGAAGAACGATTCAGCAGTATCGAAAAACAAGTTAGCCAACTTGATCAAAACTCAAACAGAGCAACTATTATCTCTGACAATACAGAAGAGAACGTCCTAACAAGACCAAGCACTACTCAAGAAAGCCAAACACAGCAATCAAGCTCTTCTACCACAGAAAGCTCGACGCAGCAAAACCAAACACAAACAACGCCTTCGTCAACGACTACCGCACAAGCAGCAGAACCAGTTGCGAGCACGTATACGGTGCAATCTGGCGACACACTTTCTGTAATCGCAGAAAAGAACAACCTATCACTTCAAGAGTTAATGGCCAAAAATAATTTGACAGATGCAACTGTTTATATCGGTCAAGTACTATCTTTACAGTAATATTTCCCCTACATAATTTAGGTAATTACACAAGTCTGATTTCTGCGGACTTAAGGAGCTGAACAAACAACACTGATGTGCCATTTGTTCAACTCCTTTTTTTTAGCTTATCCTCTAAATTATAGACTGATTTTGTAATTTTATGGTATGGATAACAACCGCTTTTCTAGCGATCAACAGTTATCTATAAAACCCAGTTTACAACCATTTTTCCCTATCATTGAGCAGTCTTCATTGAATAAAAGTTGCTGATTTTTATACTAAAAAAGAGCCTAGCTCTTGGCTAAACTCTTTGATAGCGATTTATCATATGTCTATTTTTCTGGATACATCTCATCAACTAATTGTTCAATACCATCTAGTGACTGGTATCCGTAGCCAAACATATAATTATAATCTACAGCGTAAACCTGTTTATTTTTGATTGCCTGCATACTTGATAATTTAGGACTTTTCAAAATTCCTTCCACCATCTTTTCCCTAGAGACCCCATCTTTCATAGAACTCCAATCTGCCAAGATCAATACTTCTGGATCGGTTTCGATTAATTTTTCTATGCTGACGTCGCCCTTTTCCTCTTTAAAAACATTCTCTAATTTTATCCTCTCAAAAATATCATTGAAAAATGTTTCATTATGAGCTGGATATACATAAAGATCATTGGGATCGGTTGTGTGAATGTAGGCAAAAGTACGATTTTCTTTGATTTTTTCTACTTTCGTATCGATCACTGCTTGGCGATCTTTCAGTTCTTTTTTGAATGCCTCTGCTTTTTCTGAAACGTTGAATACTTTTCCTAACTGGTCAATATCATCATAAACAGAATCGAAGGTGCCTCCTGTAACAGATGAACTTAAAACAAAGGTCTTGATTCCCATATCATTTAGGTCAGCAACTGTACCCACACCCCAGTCTTGATTGTCAAACAAACCACCGCGTCCATAAATAAGATCCGGATCGACACTCAATGCCATTTCTTTGCCAATATAATCCGTCGACAAGTGATTTAACTGGTCAAATTCTTTTTCAACTGATGCATCTGGTGCCCCAAATACTGCACCGACACCTGTGATTTTATCCTTTAAGCCTAAGTGCAGTAATAATTCTGCCGCTGGTCTAGTATTTGCCAACACTTTTTCAGGCGCTTTTTCAAAGGTTTGTTCCTTCTTCTGCCAGGTTTCCGCTCCTTCTGCTTTAGAAAAATTTTGGACGGTTACCGGATAACCGGTAGTCGCTTCTTTCGTTGACGATTGTTGCTCCTTTTGACCACAACCTGTAACAATCGCTAGACTTAACAAACTAATCATAACTATCTTCTTCATTTTCAACTTCCTCTTCATCTATAGTTTAACGAATCAAATTAATCCAACGAATAGGCAAAGCCTAAACGCTTTGTCACTGGATTTGTATAGATCGTACATTTCACTTCATAAATTTCTTCAATCAGCTCTGCAGTAAATAAGGCTTCCGGTTTCCCTTCTGCGATAATTTTTCCAGCTTTCATCGCATAAACATAATCACAATAATGCGCCGCTAATTCTAAATCATGGAGCGCTGCCAGCACACCGATCCCCAAATTTTTCACACACGTCAATATTTCCAATTGATAACGAATATCCAAATGATTGGTTGGCTCGTCTAAAATCATATACTGTGGTTGTTGGGCAATCGTCCGCGCTAAAATCACCCGTTGTTTTTCTCCACCAGACAGCGACAGAAAACTCCGATTTGCATAACCCGTCAAATTGGTTTTAGCCAAAGCATCATGAACAATATCTAGATCTGCTTGTGTATCTGATTCAAGCAATTTCTTATGGGGGGTTCGTCCTAAGAGCACCATTTGAAACACACTTAAATCAAAGTTCAGTTCATTGAATTGATTCACTACACCTAATTGCTGCGCTACTTTCTTTTCAGAAGCTGATAAAAGGTCTAAATCATCTAAGAAAACTTTACCTGCCTGCGGTTTGATCCCTTTATAAATCCCTTTGAGCATCGTCGATTTCCCACATCCATTTGCTCCTATGATCCCCACGAACTGCTGCTTTTGCGTTTGAAAGGAAATACTTTTGACGATGTTTTCTTGTCCAATTGTAATTGCCAGATCTTTTACATGTAATTCCATTTTTCAGCCTCCGAAATTATAGCCTTTTTTTACAATAATATAGATAAATAATGGCGCACCGATCACAGAGGTTATGATACCGATCGGCAATTCCACGGTAGAAATCAATGTGCGGGAAAGTACATCCGCCCAAATCATAAACAACGAACCTGACAAGGCTGCTGCCGGTAAAAGTCGCTTGTGATCTGAGCCTGTCAATCCACGAACAATATGAGGAACAATCAAACCTACAAATCCGATCATACCAGAATAAGCCACAATTACACCTGTCAATAACGCTGCTAATATCAAGTAAAACTTTCGATATTTACTCAAAGGAACCCCTAGTGTAATTGCTGCTTCGTCACCTAAGAGCATCACATTTAAGATTCGATGCTGAAACAAAAAAAAGCCCGTAATCACAACAACAACGATTGAAAGTACGCCTAGTTTGTTCCAGCTTGCAGAAGCTAAGCTACCCATCGCCCAAAACGTGACTGTTTTCATTCCTTCAGCATTATTTGCAAGATAAACAATAAAGCTAGATACCGAGCTGCATAGCGCACCAATGACTGAACCAGACAGCACTAATTTGACAGAAGTCATGCGACCGCCTATCCCCGATAAAATCAACACACCAAATGCCGCAGCCATTGCTCCTATAAATGCGCCAAAAGCCAGGCCAAACTGTGAAAAAACGCTAGCTGTACCAAAACCGATCAAAATAGCGAAGGTTGCACCTAGTGATGCGCCCGATGAAATTCCTAAAATATATGGATCAGCTAACGGATTTTGAACAACCGCCTGCATGACCGCTCCAGTAACAGCTAAGCCCATTCCTACAAATACAGCTAAAATCACCCGCGGCGTTCGCACGAACCAAATAATGTTGACCGCTGAATTACTAGCTACACCATCCAATGAGCCGACCTTGCCTCCAGATATTTTTGTTAATAAAATTTGACTAACCTCTTCAACAGAAATATCAGCCTGTCCATTGAGCAAAGAATAAATGATCGAAAAGAAAATAGCGACTACTAATCCAATGAGGACCAAAGGATAGTATTGTTTGCTTTTCTCATTGATTTTATGCTCCATTGTTTTAATTCCCTGCAAAAAAATGCGCCTCCTAAATACTTAAACATCTACTCATTTATTCCTCAACCAACCGCTTTTCCGACAAGTCCCATACCCATTGATCGACTGACGTTCGTTTAGCTGTCGGCTGCTTGATTGTTTCATCGATCATACTGATGTCCAACAAGCCAATAATTTGTCGATCTGCCTCAACTCCAACAGCTTGTTTAAACACTTCATCAAAGATGATCGGCACTGTTCGCCACGTTACCCCGATTTTGTGTGTCCAAGCTGCCAGCTGGAAGTTTTGGATAAAAGCTGAAACTGCACTGATTGCTTCTAAATTCGCCTTTTTCTTTTCGCTGATTGGTGCAGTAACAATCAGCGTGACAGGAACATCAAGAAAATATCTTTCTGTTCTCTTTTTTGAAGCGGCTAAATGCTGCTGATCATATCGAGCCCAAATATCCAAACGTTCATAGCTGTCCATGATTTTTTCAACAAAAAAACGGCGCTCCTCATCTGTAGACACGATGACAACAGACCACGGTTCTTCCTTAGAATGGTAAGGCGCATAACTAGCAACTTCCAATATTTTTTTGATCTTTTCAATAGAAACAGTCTGATCCGATAAAGTTCGGATCGTTCGGCGTTCTTTTATCACTTCTTCAATCGATGGATTGATCATTTTCTTCCCCCATTCATCTATTGTAACTATTCGCATTAATCGCGAATGAAAATCATTCTCAATTAGAAATTAAGAGTACCATTCCACTATTATTTTTGCAAGTTTAATTCGAATAAAAAAATCGAAACACAACCTTGCGGCTATGCTTCGATTTTCACTGCGTTTACTATTTTTAGACCAGCTCAAATTCTGCTGTTTGTGTTTCTTTCACATTTGGACCAACAAAGACGATAAAAGTGCCCGCTTCTTCCGAAAACTTCATCTCTTTTGTGTAAAATTTCAAGTCATTTCTATTTAATTGAAACTCGACCTTTCGCTTCTCACCGGCTGCTAACACTACTTTTTGAAAGTCCTTTAGTTCTTTGACTGGACGAACGACTGAACCAGTTACATCTTGAACATACAGCTGAACTGTTTCCAGCGTTGAACGATCTGAACTGTTTTCGATCATTACAGAGATATCCAAGGTTTCCTCCATTTGTTCATGGCTTAGTCTTAACTCCGAATAGTCGACCTTGCTATAGGATAAGCCATAGCCAAAAGAAAACAACGGTTCATTTGGACTATCCAAGTATTTTGAAACAAAACGTCCTTTATGTGTAGAACTTGTTAATGGCCGACCTGTTTTAAACTCGCTATAATAGAGCGGTAGCTGTCCTACCGAATAAGGGAAACTCATGCTTAAACGTCCAGAAGGATTCGTTTGGCCAAAAATAATATCCGCCAGCGCATTTCCGCCTTCCGTTCCTGGGAACCATGCCTGAATGATCGCATCTACTTGTTCAACTTCTTTAGTCAAAACAAGCGGACGTCCACTAATCACAAGCAAGACGGTTTTCTTATTTAACGCAACCAACTTTTCTAAAAAGTCCTGTTGGATTTTAGGTAATGTGATATCAGTCCGACTGCCAGCTTCTCCACTTTGCATCGTATGTTCGCCTAGTGCAAAAACAATCGTATCCGCTTGTTTGGCCAACGACAACGCATGATCAAGCTCTTTTTCTTTCATTGCTTCATTCAGTCCTAATTGTTCAATTTGATCTTTTGTCGCCCCAAATTCACCGAGGAAAGTGTAATCTTCCAGCATATCGCAGCCTTGAGTATAGAGTAAATGCTCCGCATCAAGATACCGTTCAAAACCTTTTTTGATTGTCACTACATCTTCTCTTTGACCATGGACAGCCCATAAACCGATCAACTCTTGATTATCGCCATAAGGTCCTACTAGCAACACTTTTTCCTTATTAGGTGTAAGAGGTAAGACATTGTTTTTATTTTGAAGTAAGACAACAGACTCGGCAGATACTTTTTTCGCTAAACTACGTTTTTCAGCTGTTAAAAAGACTTTTTCTTCCTGTTCTGAGCTAGCACCTCTGTATGGATCTTCAAATAGACCTAAGTCATTTTTTAGCTTCAACACACGATAAACAGATTGATTTACTAATTCCTCGCTAATTTCTCCCGCTTTGATCAATGGCTCCAATTCTTTGGCATAACAAGGCGTTTTCATATCGATATCCGTTGTTGCCTCGATTGCAAGTTTCGCGGCTTCCCGATCATTTGCCGCAACACCATGAGCAATCAACTCTTGAATCGCTGCGTAATCTGAAATGATCACACCGTCAAAGCCCCACTCGTTCCGTAAAATATCTTCCAGTAAAAATTTATTTCCTGTCACAGGCATTCCGTCATATGTGTTGAACGAAGTCATTACTAGCTGACAACCAGCATCCACAGCTGCTTTATAGGCAGGTAAATAGTCCTGACGTAATCGTCGCTCTGACATATCCACTGTATTGTATTCGCGACCGCCTTCTGCCGCACCATATGCAGCAAAGTGTTTCACACAAGAAGCAATACCGCCGCCGTTCAGTAAGTCTTTTTGAAGACCTGTGACCATCGCTTTCGCAAATGCCGAATTCAAGACTGGATCTTCTCCTGTTGATTCTAATGTTCTGCCCCAACGCGCATCCCGCACTAAATCGACCATCGGCGCAAAGGTCACATGAGCACCAGCAGCCTTAGATTCTTCTGCCGTTTGCTGATAAGCGGATTCGATCAACTTCGGATTCCAGGTAGCACCTAAGCCTAACGGAATCGGAAAAATCGTCCGATAACCATAGATAATATCTGCCATAAATAATAATGGAATCTTATGTCTACTTTTTGCCATATGGCGATCTTGAATTTCTTTCGTTTTTTCTGCACCAGTCACATTTAAGACTGAGCCAACCTGATCAACAATCGCTTGATCGATCCCTAATTTTTTTTGTGGCCCAACTGCCAGTTGATCGGCGTGGAAAAAATCTCCCGATAATTGCACTAACTGACCAACTTTTTCTTCCCATGTTAAAGAGTCGAGTAAGGCTTTTAATGCTCTTTCTTCCATATTTACACCTCTCCTCTTTGTTCTTGCAGATAGGTTTTATTATCCAAACGTTTAAACCATGGATACCATAAAATTGGTGATAGCACTAGTTGGATCACTAACTGTAAAATAATGACAGAAATACTTCCTTGAACAGCTGCGTGAAACCCTACTGGCAACCCAAAAATCGCCTGAACACCAACAAATCTTGATACTAATCCGATTTTCGTCAAAACATAGGCTAAAATCAACCCAATACTATTATTAAAAATGAACGGGATTGCTAAATCAAAATTCAACACTAACGGTGAACCAAAAATCACGGGTTCTGTAATACCGAATAACGCAGGTACAATTGAAATTTTTCCCACTTCTCGATACTGTTTACTTTTGGCCCGCAACATCAATAACACCAATCCTAACGCCATACCACCAAAAGTAATAATATTAAAAAAGGCTAATCCCACAATATTTGGAGGTGTTTGACCTGCTGTTACTGCGTTCATGTTTTCTACATCCATTGCCATCCATAATGGTGTGACTAACGGCAAAATCACATTCGTCCCATGAATTCCGAAGAACCACAAGATCTGCTGTAACAAACTCAAAATGATCATTGCACCGATCGAACCGCCAATTCCTTTTAACGGCTCTTGAATAATCGTATACACAAATTGATGCATGTTTTCAAACGGAGTTAAGCTAAACCCAAGATCGACTAAAATAAACAAAATCCCGATCAAAACGGTCGGTATCAACGATTCAAACAAACGTGTCACCATTGGTGGAACACCTTCCGGCATTTTGATCGTCCAGCCTTTGCGTTTGATGGCTAAAAACAAACGTCCCACAACTAATCCTACGATCATGGCAGAAAAAACACCTTGTGCACTTAACCAGGTTGTTGGTAATGCGGCTACATCATCTGCTGTTTTATCCAGTGGTGTAATCAATAAAAAACTCATAAGTGAAATAATACCTGCTGCTACATAATCCTCTTTTTCATCTAATTTCCGAACCAAATTGATTGCCATTAAAACGGAAATATATAATGCTAGAGAACCGATCGTGAACGTATTGACTTTTCCTAATAAAGAAATCACCTGGGTAAAGCCCTGCAACGTTTTTGACATGTTCATAAACACAACAAGCAACACAGCCACAGACCCAATAAAAACAGGCCCTAGTGTTGACATCATTGCTCCTGAAATTGCTTGTAAATAGGGATTGTTCCCCATCTTATCAAAAAATGGACTGACTTTATCAAAAAAATCCACTAGCTTCTTTTTCATCTTTTTTTCTCCTCTCAAAATACAGTAAGCGCTTTACTTACACCTAGTATACTGATCGTCTCTAGTTATTTCTGTGCTCAATTCGTCATAAAATCGGAAAAATAATGACTTTTTTAATGAAAATATTTTTTCCGATATTGTTGGGGCGATAAGTTGTAATTCTTTTTAAACACATTGTAGAAGGACTTTACAGAGAAAAAACCATTTGCCATAGCAATCGCTAAAACGGTCATATCCGTATCTCTTAATTGATAATAGGCTTTTTCCAACCGGACTGTATTTACATATTCAGAGAAAGAAATACCCATATATTTTTTGAAAAAACGAGAAAAATAAGCAGGATCATAGTTAAAAACTTCCGCTACTTGCTCCAACTTCAATGGCTGATGATAATTTTTTTGCACATACTCATTCACCTGCTTTAGCCGTTCCAAATGCTTTAAGCTTTTGATCGACTTTTGAGAAGCTAAAGGAATACGGTACTCCTCTACTAAAAGGGCAAGCAACGCCAAGGTACGACTCTTAACCAAAAGATTTGCCGCTAGCGTATCTTTCTGATAATCATCAAAAATCTGATCTAGCATTTGTTGGATTCGGTGATCCTTTTGCTTTAACGGAATTAGATTAAATAAAAAGTGCTCATTATACTGTTCTTGAGTCATTTCCTGTAAAAAATGAAGTGGAAATTGCATCACAAATACCTCATTAGGCAATGGACTTCTAGACGAATGAATCATATTTGAATTAATAAACAACGTATCCCCCGGCTCTAAAAGATACGTTACTTGAGGAAAACGCACTTCTAAATTTCCTTTTAAACAATATAAAAGCTCTGCACTTTCATGCCAATGCGTACTAATCAAACGATCTGGATTCCTCGAAGTAAATGAAAAAAGCTTAAACGGATAGTGTTCATTCGGAGAAATCATCTCATGTTTCATAAAACAGCCTCTTTCCTTTAAAATATAGTAAAATTATATGTTATTTTCATGTAAGAAAACATCTTAATGTTCCAACTTCGCCCTTCCATTTTTTTCACTGTTTCAATGAATAATAATGTAAAAAGAGGTAACCAAGGTCTAACTCTAAGAGTTAAACTTTAGTTACCTAGCATCTGAATAGAAGTAATCATCTTTTTCTTAGCTTCATATCCATTCTAATCAATGTTGCGTAATTGGAAAAAGGCTACGATTTCCCCGATCCCCATGAAGACCAGAATACCGCCGAATAATTGGAAAAGTACTAATAGACTGCTGAAAGGATTAAAAATCAAAACCAAACCAGCAACGATCAATATGCCACTGTAAATCAACATTGGCAACCAATTAACATTCACATAGCTTCGTAAATTCACAGCCTGCATTGCACGACTGGCACCGATGATAACGATCACTAAGCCCAAGAAAATCGGCAAAATACTTACGATCCCTTTCGCAAAAACAAGAATGATTCCTGCAAGCACTAATAGGATGATCCCGCCAAGAAAACTCATACCGTACGTTCCTGTTGCTTTTTTCACCTTAAATCCGTCGTACAAATTGAGTACGCCCATCAGAGCAATATAAGCAGAAATAAAATATACTGCTAATTGAAACACACTTCTTGGATCAAACAAAATCAATAACCCAAAAATAATATAAACAATTCCTCTTAAAAGCGCATATTTTCTTAATTGTTCCATAACATTATTCATTTTGATCCCTCCATAGATAATTAACTTATTTTCTTCTTAATTGTATAGAATTTCTTCAAATAAAACGAGTGATAAGGTTCCAATTTCAAAAAATAGTATAACAAAAAACAGATTATAAAAAAAGAACATAAGAAAACATAGAAAAGCTTTCTTACATTCTTTCAAATTTTACACTATTGAATTAGTCATCCAATTCTTTTTCCAATACAACACCTGTTTGGGCATTGATTTTAACAGAAACTTCCTGTTTACCAGATTGAACTTTCACTTCCCAGTAAGTCGTTGACAGTTCTTTTTCTAATGACCATTCAACTGCCTGTCCTTCACCTACGTTATCCACAGCAATTTTCGAGATATCATCTAGTGATTTAAGCTTAGTTAAATCTAGTGCTTCATTTTCCTTTTCCACACCATTTTGTTCATCACGATCTAATGTTTCTTCTCGCTCTTTTTTCAACTCTTTCGTTTCAGCATTGATTTTGACTTCGTATTCTTTAGAATCATCGACTCCTTTTATTTCATAATAATACGTACCAAAAGAAGGGTCTAAATCCAAAGATGTTATCACCGTGTCTGGGTAAGCTTCTTGATACGCTTTGATCGCTTCTTCAAGAGTGACCTTAACTTGTACTTGATTGCCATTCGAGTTAACCGTTGTTGTGCTTGATTCAGCTGTACTTGAATCAAATGTGATTGTTTGGCTAACCTCCGTACTCGTTTTACTTTGACCATTGCTTTCTAATGTTTTATTATTGCTGGTGCATCCTGCTAAAAGAACCCCTAAACCTACTGTTGCGATCATAACCTTTTTATTCATATCATTCATTCCTCTCAATTCACTTTTTTTGTTTTTCTTTATATTAGTATCTTATCAGGTCGTTGTGCTAAAAAAAATAAATCAACGTGAAAGCTAAATGAAGAAATCTTCATTTTCAATTTTCTTAGAAAAAGAAACTGTAAAACATGTTCCCTTTGGCTGAGCATCTGTGATCGTAATCGTGCCATGATAGTGTTCCACTAACCCCTTGACGATTGCTAAACCAATTCCAGTACCGGCAATCTCACTCGAACGTGATTGATCCACACGATAAAACCGTTCAAAAACTTTCGCTTTATCTTCATCTGGAATGCCCACACCAGAATCTTCTACACTAAATACCAGCTGATGTTCATTTGAATCTAACGATACTGTGATCGTTCCACTCGTTTCTGTATATTTCATGGCATTTTCAACCAAATTGCGAGTAATCTGATAAAAATGTTCCTTTTGACCCTTAATCATGATCCCTGCTTTGATTTGAACGTTTAACTCTTGATTCATCATTACACTTAATTCATCAAGTGTTTGTTGGATCAATAAGGATAAATCGAATGCTTCAGCCTCTGCCAAGGTTTCCAACCGTCCTAAAGTCAGTAATTGTTCCACTAACAATTCCATCCGTTTCGATTCTTTATCGATATACGCAAGAGAGGTCGGAATCACTTCCGGATGTTTTTCCCCACGTCGCTTGATTAGATTAACATGACCGCGAATCGCTGCAAGTGGTGTCCTTAGTTCATGAGAAGCATCTGTCACAAACTGCTGTTCACGTTTCAACGATAAACGTTGTCTGTCCAATAGTTGATTAAAGGATCGCGAAATATTACGCACTTCCTGCGGTGTTTTCGGAACAGTTAAAACCTGCTCCTCGCCAGAGCCTTCCAGCTTTGTAATCTCTTCATTCATCACAGCTAACGAGCCAGTCAGCTTTTTAGAAAAGCGATATGTCATAAATGAACCAATTCCAATAACGACGATGGTCAGTAACAGGGTGAAAGAAAAAATTCTGCCAATCACCTCAAACTGGTCCTCCATATCAACGAGGATCGTTACTTGAGCATTTCCCTTTTCAAAGCTTCTATAATAAAAAGGCTCCATATCACTTGTCCATAATACCCGATCTAAAAAGAATAATTGCTTTAAACGAGGAAATTCCTCATAAAGCTCCTCAGCCTCTCCTGAAGAATGAATAACCGTACCTGATTTCAATGCTACGCGAACGAGGTAAGGGGAATTGTCTTTAGAGGCATAATTGCTAAGGACTTGTTCCCACTGCGCTGCATCATCCGCCTCAGTATTTTTTAGCGACTCTTCCAACAAAACAGACTGCTCTTCTGTTGACTCATAAAGCTCTGCAATCGTAATGCCCATAATCAAAAAACTCAAGATAAAGACCGCAGAAACAAGTAACCCAATAAAGCGAGCAGTTAGTTGAAACTGAGTCGTATTTTTTCTTTCCTGAAATGCTGCTTTAATTTTTTTCATGGCTTTTCCTCAACACATACCCCACACCACGAACCGTTTGGATCAAGCGTGACTCTGCTTCATAATCCATTTTATTTCGAAGGGAACGGATATATACATCGACAACATTCGTTTGGCCAAAATAATCATAGCCCCATACCGCATTAAGCAGTTCATCACGTGTCAAGACTTCTTCTGGGCGTTTGATCAGTTCAGCTAAAAGTTCAAATTCTTTTTGAGTCAATTGAATGACCTCGTCAAAGCGCTCTACTACTCGTTTTGTTAAATCTAAGGTCAGATCACCGTAGCTATACACCATTGGCTGTTGCTGTAATTGAGATGCACGTCGGATCACCACTCGAATCCGTGCTAATAACTCTTCTATTTCAAAAGGTTTCGTAATGTAATCATCTGTTCCAGCATCTAAGCCAACCACTTTATCCGTCAACTGATCTCTTGCTGTCATCATAATGATTGGCACTTGACTTGTTCGTCTAATTCTTCGCGCAACGGTGATTCCATCATACTTGGGCAGCATCCAGTCTAATAAAAGCATCGTGATTCTTTCTTGATTTTCTTCATACAAGGTCAATGCCTGCTCACCATCAGCAGCATGTAAAACCTCATATCCCTCAAAACGAAGCTCTTCTGAAATAAAATTCGCTAAGCTTGCTTCATCTTCAACTAATAAAATGACTATATCATTCATTTTCCCACCACCTTTTTTATAGAGTACCCAGTATTTTAGAAGAGGTCAATCAAATCATCATGAAAAAATCTTCATTTTAATGCTGGCAGATAAGAAGAAGCTGGCTACATCATCAATGTACCAGCCACAATAACTACTTGTTGCTTCTTGTAGTTTTTCTCTTATTTTTCATTTCTACAAGGCTGCACACTAAAACGGATAAAATGATATATAGTAAATAGATTTTCAAACTCAATAACGTGATTCCGTATATTATTCCTGCCAACATATTTATGTCCTGAATATAGAGGGCAATAAAACTGCCGAATAAAAGCATCACAAAAAGAATAACAGCCAAACAGGCTAAAAAGCTAGATAAGATGATTTTCACTAAAAAATAATTAGTTTTCATTTTTTTATTTAAAAGAACATACCATCCTCGATGAAAAGAAAGTAAGACCAAGAAGATTATAGATAACCATAAATAACGCATTTGATTCTCCTGTTTTGTTTGAAATTTAATTAATATAAAAAGTGGTAGAAGTGATTAGAACCATCGAATCAATTTACTAGCTTTAAACAGAGCTAGACTCCAGATTGACGTACGCCATACGTACACCACCTATTTCAATCCACTAGCTCTAAATAGAGCTAGACACGCCGTAATTATAGCCAGTACTGCTGGCACTGGATTTCAATCCACTAGCTCTAAACAGAGCTAGACATTTGTCTTTATTTTAATTTTGTGACTATTAAAATTTCAATCCACTAGCTCTAAACAGAGCTAGACTAGACACTGATCAAATTATCAAAAATCAACTAAAATTTCAATCCACTAGCTCTAAACAGAGCTAGACTAGACACTGATCAAATTATCAAAAATCAACTAAAATTTCAATCCACTAGCTCTAAACAGAGCTAGACTAGACACTGATCAAATTATCAAAAATCAACTAAAATTTCAATCCACTAGCTCTAAACAGAGCTAGACTAGACACTGATCAAATTATCAAAAATCAACTAAAATTTCAATCCACTAGCTCTAAACAGAGCTAGACCCTCCTATTAAAGTTTAAAAAGATTGGCATTCGCATTTCAATCCACTAGCTCTAAACAGAGCTAGACACGACCACTGGACCACCTAACAAGCCAACTAGACTAATTTCAATCCACTAGCTCTAAACAGAGCTAGACATTATGTCACAGGACTTGCGAAGTCTTATATTTGATTTCAATCCACTAGCTCTAAACAGAGCTAGACATAATCGCTAGGTATGGTGGTTATGGAGTTGATGCATTTCAATCCACTAGCTCTAAACAGAGCTAGACATGCAGATAGCATTTCTCATATTCTAGACTAGGAATTTCAATCCACTAGCTCTAAACAGAGCTAGACTATAATCGCACTGCACACCACTGTTAAAATAATAAATTTCAATCCACTAGCTCTAAACAGAGCTAGACGATGGGGATTGAGCCAGTGGAGGAGGAGAAATAAATATTTCAATCCACTAGCTCTAAACAGAGCTAGACAATTTATAATTTTTGGTCTTTCCCTCCCGTAAAATTTCAATCCACTAGCTCTAAACAGAGCTAGACCGAGCTCCGAGTTGTAATGTGTCATTCGAAATTAAATTTCAATCCACTAGCTCTAAACAGAGCTAGACTGCTAGTAAAGCTAGTTCACGCTTTGTAGTTGATTTCAATCCACTAGCTCTAAACAGAGCTAGACGGGCTTACACTGGATTTTTATTTAAAGTTTTTAGAATTTCAATCCACTAGCTCTAAACAGAGCTAGACAATAATGTTTCATCGTTCTCTACAGTAACGTCAATTTCAATCCACTAGCTCTAAACAGAGCTAGACTGTGAAATTAGTCAAATTAACTATACATTTCTTAACTATTTCACCTAATTACTAGTATATTATACCACTACATTAAATTTCAATTAGAAAAAAGCTTGATTAAGCGTTAAAACTACCCTAAATTTGGTGCGAATCCCCCAGTGTTTTCATGTGCACTTGGGGTTCGCACCAAATTTATCTTTAAAAGATTAACGGTGCTTCTACATCAAAGCTTTCCTTTGCGCCAATATGTTCGATTTTATTTTGATAGTTGTTTCCTAAACGATAAATTCGCAGACTATCTACTTCTTCATCGATCAAATCAATGAGTTCTTTTTTTAGTTTCGTCAATTCTGTCGCATCCACAACACATTCAAAAACAGAATTTTGCACTCGTTGACCATAGTCCTGACATTTTTTCGCTACTTTACGCAAACGGCGCGGACCATTTTCAGAACTTGTTGCAACATCATAGGTAATCAATACTAAGATGCTTCTCACCTACTTCCATAAAAATGGCGGATACCCATCCAAATCTTCTCTCAAATAACGACTAAGCAATAATGCCTGTACATAAGGTACTAACCCCCAGTTGATTTTCTCGCCTAAAAACGGATGTTGAATCTGCTCTTGTTTTTTCTCTTGCCAGTTTTGGAAAAACGTTCTTCTACCTTCATCTGTCAAAAGTACCGCTCCACTTTCTTTTTTGACGAAGTCTTTCGCTGTAACAATCTTTTTATTGATCAATGTCAGAACGAAACGATCCGCATAAAGCCCCCGGAGTTCTTCCATTAAATCAAGAGCCAGCGAAGTTCTTCCTGGACGATCTTGATGCATAAATCCCACATAAGGATCTAAGCCTACTGTTTCAAGAGCCGCTGCACATTCTTGTGCCAGCAAAGTATACGCTAAAGACAACAATGCATTGACATTATCCAAAGGCGGTCTGCGATTTCGCCCATAAAAACCAAAATCCGTTTTTTGCTGTAAGATCATCTGATCGAATAATAGAAAATAACGATTGGCAGCTTGGCCTTCAATGCCTCTTAGAAGCTCTAAATCTTCTACTTGTCGAACTTCTTCGATATATTTTTTCAACTCTCCGGAAATTTGTTTAAATTGCTCTACATTTACCCTCATAGGATTATCTCTCGTGATTCGCTCCAGCATCCACCGTTGATTATACAACTTACCGATGATAAAGTGACGAGCGATTGCTACACTTTCCACCTCGTTATCAGAAATTCGGTATTGTTTTTTCCTTAATGTGACGTTTCCTGTCGTTCCGCCTGTTACACGACTGCCGAATTTCCCACTAGAAGTCAAAAAGGTCAAACTAATATTTTTTTCTCCACACTTACGCATCAACGCAGGGCTTGCGCCTAAATAACCTGAAGTAACGATACCTTCCAAATTGTGGAGAGGCACTCGTCCTAATTTTGCATCATCTTTTAAAATGACGATGTTCTCTCCATCTAAGGCTAAATAAGTATCTGGGGTTGTCACAAACAAGGTGTTCAATAATTTTCTCATTCACGTAACCTCCGATCCAAATAGCCTTTGACTGTTTGAACATTCATTAGTTTAGGCAGACAAATATTTTGTAACGAGCACTTTTTACAAAAATTACCAGTTTTAACTTTTGGTGTGTAACGTCTTTCCCAATACTGATGCATTTCAGCGACTTTTGTTTTTAACTCGTTTCGTAAAGAAGTTGTGATTTCAATTTCTTCTCGCCGCTTTGTTCCATGATAATATAAATACCCTTTTGGTACATCGCAAACCAACATCTCTTCTAAGCAAACAGCTTGAGCAGTCAGTTGTAGAATATCACTAAGTTCCTGCTTCGGTTTTCCATGCTTATATTCCACTGGAACAGGTAGAAAAGTACCTGTTTCACCAGCTAAAGTAACGCCGTTTGGATCTTGAATAAACTCAACCACATCACAAATTCCAGACAAACCATAAGTTGGCGAATGAATGGGTAAGCCTCGAACGATCAACCGATCGTGCCGCTTTTCACGGATCATCGGCTGATCCGCTTTTTCATGGAGATATTGCCCTTCCAGCGTTAACACATTTTCTTGCCACTGCTGTTCAATATGAATCAGCGCCCACTGCCGGCGACAAAAGAGAAAATGCTGAATACCAGAAATCATTAGATAATCTTGTTCATCATACATGCTACAAGCCATCGATTTCAGTAAATTCAATCCCTTCTAAAGGCTCGATCGTTACTTTATAATCATCGAATGATTTTGCCCGATCCACTTCTGGAATTTTTTCGATTTTTACAGAACGATGCACTTTCGCTGAAGATGCTTTTCCCATTTTGGTTGGATGTTCCCACCAGTATACTTTTTCGACAGTCATACTGCCGTCTGGTCGTGCAGAAGAAGCGTCGTTTTCAAATAAAGTAATAAGTGCTTCTTTGATCTTGTCAGCATCTTCCACCGTAAAACCAGTTTTTTCAGCAAGTTGAACGTTGATACTACCGTTGAATACATAGAGTCCGAAATCAACGAAATGTTTGGTTCCCATGGTGTCTGAGCTTTTCCCTCCGCCTTCACTGACCGAATTAACACTTTTAGTGATTTGCATGCTATTAATATCGATTGGATCAACACTGACTGCTGTCTGAATAGAGACAGGTCCACGCACACCCACTGATAATTCTAACCCTTTAAAAGCAAATACTTGCCCAAAGCTACGCGTATCGATCCAAGTCTCACAGGCGATTTCACTAAAGCGAGTAACATCTGCTTTCTTTTTATCTCCAGCAATTTTTTTCAATTCTTCTACTGAATCTACACGATCTTTCAAACTTTTCAGTCCATCATCTGCACGATCATCTGATTGTACAAAAACTCGTTCGCCCATATCTTGCAGGCGATTACGAAGTTTACGTTTAATTGCCACATCAGAAATTTCTCCATACCCATCAAAATTTTGGCGCGGACGATTTCCGTTTAAGGGATCACCATTAGGATTAGCATTTGTCACTGAAGTAATTACTTTAAAATCGATTTTGTGTGTTAAAGTTGTCATGTTTTAGTCCTCCATTTTCTCTTCTGGTTTTTTATTTAGTTCTGCTCGTTGACTATAGTAGCCTAACAAATACTTTCCATTTAATGCTTTGTCTGAGTATTCATCGATTTTAAACGTCGATCCGATCTCATCCAACAACAGTTGATAATAACTGCCTTGTCCTCTTAATCTTGCTTGATACGGAACTAAGTTTGCTTGAATAATTTTCCACGTTGTTTCTGGGTGTGAACTAAAAGCATTCATATAACGAATAGCATTAGTACTTCTTTTAATCCCCGCTTTATACAACGCTCTTTCTTCTAAAACATCCGCCACCGCCAACATTCGTCCAAATAAGTAATTGCGGTCAGTTTCTCTTTTATCTAATGCCACATTTCTTTCCTCCTCTTTATAGTGAAAATGTTTTTTCATCACCGCACAGGCGATAGTTAATGTTTTTTGCCATTCCCAATTTTCCATACTAACCGGATTGGATGCTCGTTGTAGTAGACTTCTAACAATAGTTAACGGAATTTTTTTGCCATCCACAACACAAGGAAATAATTCATGGATCGTATTTTTTACTAAAGTATCGTTTGCTCTTGATCCATAAGCTGCTTCTGCAATATCTCGTAAAGAAGGCGCACCCCAAAAAGTATAACGCTGTTTATTTTTCATTCCATAGGTGTGTCGCCAAAAACAAGTTTGATGCCATTTTTCGATTTTGCTAAAGTACAGTTCTTTTTCAATCGAACGCTCGTACAAGATGCCCATTCTCCCTGGTGTAGCTGCATCTAAAATCATGATGTGAATGGGTTCGTGATAGGCAAGTTTTGCACTATAACCTTTCAATGCTTTCGTAAATAATGCTGAAAACTGCTGATGAGTAGTGTCTGTTGTTGCTAAATTATCGGCTTCTTCATCTTCAGCGTAAAAATCCGCAAAGATATCGTAGCTTGACTCTTCCGGGCTAGGGATTTCTGCATTTCCCCAGGTTAAAAATACTCGTCCGTCAATAGTATAGCCTTGTTTGGCAATCAGCCATTTTAACGCGTTGTGTCCTTTTTGAGATGCTTCATAACTGATTGAAGCCACTTGGTTTTTATCTGTAAAACGACCACGATAGGTAAAATTTACTGTATCATTTCCAGAAATAATTTTTGCCATATCACCACCATAACGAACTTTTGATGGATGATTTTCGGTCAACGGCAAAACTTTTCCTGTGACATAATCAAGCCCTGACTCTGGCAATTCACCACTATAATAGTTGATAAATGAGTCGATCACTTCAAGGTCACCCCAAAGCGGCCGCGCTTCTTTTCCCGCTTCATGAATCGAAAATCGAATAAAAGCTGTTGTTTGATCACCGCTCAACACATTGAAAAGTAATGGCTTCTCTCCAACTTCTGCTTCCAGTTCTTTTGTCCACTTTGGAATAAGGACATGATCTTTTTCAACCATGATTTTCTCTCGTACTAAATCTTCGATCAGTGTTCCCTTTTCAAGATAAGCTAATATACTTTGAACCAAAGGATGAGCATAGGGTGAGTGACACCACTTTGAAAGTTGCTCGATGTATTGATGATACGCATTATCCTTTTTATATACACCGCCATATGCTTCATAATCACCTGCTACATATTGAAGTCCGTCATGTAGACCATGAGGACTAGGTTTACTCGTCCTTCCAGCTGAATTGATTGTCACAGGAATAACCGTTGGAGCTTCTTCTTTAGGAATCACTTTTGCTGAATAAAACGCCCCATCAGGTGTTACCGCAACTTCGATTTGAGCATTTTGATAAGCATGAGAGACAGGCAATAAAACGACGTCTTTTCCAGTATTTGTCCGCTGGATTTTTCCTGCTAAGTCTGCATTTTCTTCATAGGTTTTATATAGTTCACCTAACCAACTCATAATCGTTCCTCCAACTCTAGTGAATCAAACAAATCTTCGACAGATTCAAAGCTTGATTGTTCAAAAGCTTTAGGCTGCATTGGTCGCAAAGGTCGAACAAATGTGCATTCCTCCGGACGAATAAATTTGATGATGCCTTTTTCCATGACTGGCTGCCATAAACGAGCAGTTAGTTCATTTTTCCCTGTTTCATCTGGATAAGACAAACCGTGAACCATCGTACCAAAATGCAGTTCACCTTCGTAATCATCATAGTGACCTGCTGCTTCACCAAATTTTACCGGCTCAACATATCCCTGGCATTCTCTCGTGCCTAAAAAAATATCCCGCCGACCGCCAGCTTTGATGGCTCTTTTTAAAATTTGAAAATGCTTATCTTCATTCCAATCCCCTTTTAAATCTGGACGATATGGGTTAAACTCAAAATGAACTTTGACCTCATAACAAGGATTTTTCAAATACGTATAATAGGCTAAATCACTAGCACTACTATCGTTATATTTCATCGGACGAATCCCTTTTGATTCCATTTGAATCGAATGCATGATTCGAACCTCATCGATATAGTACATAATCGATGGTTTCCAATAAATCGATTCAGTAATTCCCTTTAACGCTTGATAGGTTGGTACCTGATACGTCATCTTTTCTCCCCCCATTTTTGTCAACGGGTCGGTAAACAAACCATAATCGCCGTAAACTTTAAACGAGAGCTGATTTTTCCATTTCACTGCTTTTTCCTCCTTTTATTTAAAATAGTAATGCATCATTTTCTGATAGTGCTGATAAATCAACGCCAAATTCTTTGGAATAGGCATTTTGACTCAACGCTAAAACCTCTCCGTTCAGCAAAGGATATATCGCGCCGCTTTTTTGAAGCTCATCCTTTTCATAGCTAAATAAATTGACCATATATTGTTGCGCCTTTTTTAAGATTGGTGCATATTCTTCTGGTTTTAATTCTCCATTAAGATCTGCAATCAATTCTGCGCCTTGATCGTAAGGAACTAAAACAGATGTGGCTGGACTATCAATCACCTTAAAATATTCTGCAATTGTTTTTGGGCTACTTTTGAATGCTAATGTTGGAAGCTTGCCACGAGCTCGTTTAAAGTGGTCGACAGCTTGCGTATTTTTGCCAAGTAAGTCGAAAAGAATCAGTGGTTCCCCTTTTACTGGATAGCCTAAGATATGTTCAAAACATTTATAATAACGCTGAAAATACATTTCTTGACTCTGATGAGACAATAAATCAGCCGCTTCTATCTCTCCTGCTTGCCGTTCTTTAAGCAGCTGCATCGTAATTTCTTTTCCTTGTGCAATTTCAGGTAGTTTCGTTAAGCTTTCGAGTTCAGGTGACGGATTGACTAAATAGACAGCTTGCTGTTCAGCTTCACCATTTCGATTACAACGACCTGCAGCCTGAGCGATTGAGTCTAAACCAGCAACAGAACGAATCACAGCTTGAAAACTAATATCAACTCCTGCTTCTATCAACTGAGTCGTGATACAAAGAATACGCTCCTTGTTTTTCAGCTTTTCTTTAATTTCTTTCAATAATCTTTTTCGATGAGCCGCACACATGGAGGTACTCAAATGATATAGTTGAACATCCTCTGTTTGTTCTACTAGGTATCGATACAAGCGGCGGACAGCCGTTTTGGTATTCAGAATGATCAGCAAATTAGCTTTTTCTGCTAAAATATCTTGCCCAAATTCCGCTATAGCTTCTAAAGACCAAGTTTCGAGAATCGTTTTGTCGATAACTGCTACTCGTTTAAACTGCTGTTCTATTGTGGTTAAATCGGCTATCATTTCGCCGTCTTCAGCTTTTTCCAGTTTTCGTCCTACGTATTCTAATGACGGTTGAGTAGCGGTGCATAAAACGCTCGTTGTCTGCCCATAGTTCTTCAGAAAATTAAGGCACTCATTGAAAAGATAGGTACAATTTGTTGGTACTCCCTGCGTTTCATCAAACACAATGACAGCATTCATTAAATGGTGAAAACGACGCGGATTTCTCGTTCCTTTGCTGTAAATGGTATTTAAAAATTGAACCATTGTGGTAAAAATCACTGGCGCTTCCCAATTATCTTTAAGTAACGCTTGTTTACGCTCGATTTCTTCTTGCTCTTTTGTGTAGATTGCTTCACTGAAAACATTGGAATGATGTTCAAGAATATTTTCGCTATCTTGCAGTATTTCTTTTACTGTTGCAGCATTCTGTTCGATGATTGTTGTATAGGGAACTACATAAATCACACGTTCTTTTCCATGTTTGATCGCATGATTTAAGCCAAACCTAAGAGAAGCCAGCGTTTTTCCGCCGCCGGTTGGTATCGAAAGTGAATAAATACCTGTTTCTCTTTGAGCAAAGGCTTTACATTGATTTGACAGTTGTGCTCGAAGTTCATTGATTGGTGTATCAGCCTTAAATGAATTAACTTTTGCTTCTAGGAGATGACAATATCGTTCCAATAATTCCTTATTTTGGATCTGCTTATATTCACGATGTTCCTCAAAAAGCATTGTATTGGTTCGATCAGCATCTAATAAGCAGCTATAAACAACCTTTAATAGGAAAAACGTCGTATTTAGCTTCATCGACATTTTCCCACCCGTCAAATAAAGCCCTTTCATTTCCTCTACTGCTTGTTTAATTGCAACGCTAAATTCTTCTTCTGTCATTACTTCTTCAAAAAAACGTTGTTTTATCGTATCGTATTCCTTGATTTCTTTTTTGACTACTCGTTCTAAATAATCAGATTTTGCTTCGCCTTCTGGTGTAAAGAAATCTTGTAGCCCACGACTGCTATGGTGAGAAATAATTGCATTGCCAACTAATTCAGCAAGGATCATGGAAAATGGATCGTGCGGCTCCTTATGACAAAGGTCGAATAATAATTTCCCCCCTGCAGTGGAGTGATCGACACTTCCTTTTCTGACACTTGTAGGATCAATAACTGCTTGTTTTAGATACACTTGAAATTCGTCACTATACTTTCCTAGATCGTGAAGTAGTCCTGCTAAATAACAGGTCTTTTCTAATCCGATTGTTTTGCCCCAGCTTCTGCTTAAAACAGCACTTTCGATGAGATGATCTTTTAATAACTGTTTTTTATTATCTGATTTTCTGATGTGAGCGATATACATACTTTACCACCTTATTTCCAGTCTAATAGTATGAATTAATTATAACATTTTAAATAAAAAGAACTACCCCTTTTTCGAGATAGTTATCTTTTTGATTTTCGAAAGTACAAAGCTATTAAAAAACTCAAAAAAATTACTACGAGAACAGCTCCATCAATCTTAGCATTCCATAGTTTATGTATCAAAAACAAAATAGTCACAGCGATAAGCACCAACAACAACAGTTTTTCTAATAACATTTTATATTCCATCATACTCTCCTTAACTAAGAAACTTTATATATATTTAAAACTCAAAAGAACAATAAAATTATTTTACCACAAATATAAATAATTTTCAATATGTACAATAAAACTTTTATTTGTTATACTATAACAGTCTTAATATATACGTCACATCTCTATGTGTGGATTGAAATTTTTGTGTTTTTAATATTTAAATGAGCATACCAGCCTAAAATTTAGGCTGGTAAGTTTAGAGTACCTGCTATTACCATTATTTTGTGCCCCACCTTTGACAATAGATATAATGATAAAATTGTAGAAAAATAATATTTACGCATCTCTAACATCCTTCATATCGCAAAAGAGAAAGCAGTTTAACATTGTTACTAAAATACTAAAGTCCTTTTTTCAATAGTTATAACAACTTCTCAAAATTGTCTCCTTTTAAAGAACTATCTGACAAAACCAAATTTTCTATTTCTTATCCTTGACTCGTACTTCTCTATAAGCTAAGCTAACTGTAGATGCAAATCAGGTGTGCTTGCACCAAAACCCCCATCACTTTCATGGAGTGATGGGGGTTATTTTTGGCTTGTAGTCGCTTTCTAACGCTTCCGATGATCAAGCCAATGTTTGAATAGTGCTAAAACTATCCCAACGATGATCGGAGCTACAATTGTTGTTTGCAAATCAAACATGCTTCGCACCTCCTTTGCTTGCTTTGTACCGCAAGAGGAAAAGCGACCATATTTAGTGTAACAAGTGAAAAAATTTAGTCTATCATCTATTGACTTCTTTTTATTTAATTCTAAAATTTGTCCTATTTTCTGCCTTATTTTGAACAAAACGACCGTCCTCACCAGAAAATTTTCCGTTATTTTTCTTTATATATAATCTGTAGATTCTGATTGTTTCAGTGCTACATCTTTAGAACCTTCAGTTTTTACATATAAAGCAAAGCCTATACCCCCAATAACTAATAGACTTGCTAACGCAATTAATCCCTTTTTCAACTTTTTCTCCCCTCTCAATACGTTCATCTTTCTCTTAATTATAAGAGTTGATATACTTCAAGACAACCTGTCTCCCAACAAAAATAAACAGCCTTTTTAAATCAAAACAAGTTATACTTTAATTCTAATGGGAAAAGGGGAGACAGAATGAATAAAGAGATCCAACAATTTTTAACCTATAAGAAAAACTATCATAACGTATCATTACGAACAATCAAAGCCTATCAATCAGACTTAACAACCTTGCAAGAACATTGTTGTGAACATAAGGTTGATTTAACTCAAGGGATCTTAGAATTAATGGAGCAACTGCACCAAAACGCACAATTAAAGCCAACAAGCCTAAAACGAAAAATGATTACTTATCGAATGTTTTATAAATTTTTAGTCACAAAAAAGCAAATTGAACCTGATATCGAATTTGAACACTATCGAGCGAGTTACATCATACCAAAAAAGATGCCGCGAACATTAAAAATCAGAGAAATCAATCAGTTGCTTAATTATATGTACCAACGTTTGTCCGATTCTAGGACCAGCCTGTATCAAAAAAGAAACTGCATTCGTGATATTGCCTTGTTGGAGTTGCTGATTTCGACAGGTATTCGAATCAGCGAAGCTAGTTCGATCAATTTATCCGACTACGATCAAATTGAAAACTCCCTGCTGATTTACGGTAAAAATCGGAAAGAACGCATGATTTACCTTTCAAGCACAGAAACGCGCCAAGCTTTACTAACTTACTTAGCCATCCGTGAGCAATTTCATCCTAGCGATCAAAGCTTTTTTCTGAATAAATATGGTGAACGATTGTCTATTTACGGAATTGAGAATATTTTTGCAAAATATATTGACTTAGCAAACATTGATACCCACGCAACTCCTCATTACTTACGGCATACCTTTGCCACTGAGTTATTGAATAATGGCGCAAATATTCGAGAGGTTCAGGAACTTTTGGGGCATTCCAGTATTGTGACGACACAGATTTATACAGAAGTTTCGATTGAACGGAAAAAATATGTTTTGAATAGCTTTAATTATCGGAATGAATTAGATGTGAAAACCTCCAAATAACTATAAATTATTTGGAGGTTTTTAGGATGTTAAAATCAAAGATTAATCATTATGTAAATATAACTAATGAGAGCATTAACAAATATTTA
>NZ_MIJY01000044.1 GCF_001730305.1 Enterococcus termitis | reverse complement strand
CTTCAAGGTATTCCTTTACTATGTTCAATTTAAAATCTGCTTCATAAAAGTTCAAAAAAATGACCTCCCAAAGTTGTATTTTTCATGTACAACTTTTGGGGGTCACCTCAGAAGTGTTTAACCCCAAGAAATAAGAAGGAATTCACGAAAATTGCTCTTCAAATTTTTGTGAATTTCAGCTTATTTCCGAAGGGGTTGCTTCTGCTTCCACCGTTTATTCAGATTCTAGTTGATTGGATTATAACTCATAGAGTTATATCCCAGAAACCTTTTTAACTTCTTCGTAGCCTTCCCGCTGATAAAATTTATGCGCTTCGCTTCTTTCAATCCCTGAGTTCAACCGGACGCCTTGGGCACCATTTTCTTGTGCCCACTGTTCACCGTGTTCCAACAATGCTTTGCCGATTCCTTGCTGGCGAAATGCTTCGTCGACTGCCAAACCTAAAACATTCATCAAGACTGGACCATACGTACAAATATATTCACTTAATTGAATATATCCAACAACTTGTCCGTCTATTTCTTTTACGAATAATTGGTTAGACGGCGAAGAAAGAATGGCATTCAATCGTTCTTCGGCTTCCTTCAATGGGTATTCATGTTGTAACGCATCGGTGTTTAAGTGGTTGATTGCCTGTATATCTGCGGATTTCGCTTCTCGAATGGTCATAATGCTCCTCACTATTTCTTTTTGATTTATTATAATCCCTTTAAAACAGAAAGCATAGCTTGTTTAATCATTCTTAACAACCCGATGTATTTAGGCTAAACGGTATGAAAATAATTTTCTATTAAAACTTATCTAAATTTTGACCTTGCTTTTTGAAGCTTTCTTTTACTTTTTTACCAAATTCTCCTTTTACAGAGTTCCCCATACTCTCTGAAACACTTGCCATATTGGTTTTAAGCGAAGATAGTTTCGCTTCCCCACTTTGTTTGACTTTTTGTTTATTCGTTTGCTTTTTTTGATTCATGGAGTGACCAATTGCTAAGGCGATTGCTTCTTTCTGTGCTGTTTTTTTAAGTTCTTTTTTTACATCATCTAACATCAAAAATCACTCTCTTTCTTAGCAGATTCCTGATCAGATAATGTGCGAATCGCGCGATAATAGTTCTCGTCTAAGTCTTCTATCTCTCGCTCAATCTGCTTTCGGTCATGTCGTGCCACTTCATAGACTTCTTCTTTCATTCTATCTAACTTATGTACAGCCTGCATAATAAACTCTTGATCTGGAACATAGTCTTTTAAATAATAGTGTGTCATATCTGCAACTTCTTCCAGGTCACGAATGCCACTATCTCTTTGAAAAAGAATATCCTCTTTCAAAACATACACTTAAAGCCAAAGTCAATTAGATCATTCTTCGTTGTGTGTGTAGAATGACAGATTATTGCTGCACAAAAAAATCGACTCGAAGTTTTCGAGTCGATTCTTTGATAAAAGCTATCTCTTAACCATTATAAGCATCAATAATGATTTGTTTTAATTCACTGATTAGTGGTTCTTTTGGATTAGCAGTTGTACATTGATCTTCGTAAGCCAATTCAGCCATGTGATCAACAGTAGAATCAAGAATTTCTTGTGTTACACCTTGTGCTTTAAGGTTCATATCGATTCCAACTGCAACACCTAAATCGTAAACTGCTTTTGCTAATGCATCTACTAATTCAGCAGTATTTTTTCCTTTAAGACCTAAGAATTTCGCAATGTCAGCGTAATCTGTGTCTGCACGGAAGTAATCATATTTAGGGAACATTGCATGTTTTGAAGGATCTTTGGCATTGTAACGGATAATGTGCGGTAAAAGAATCGCATTTGTACGTCCGTGTGGAATACCATATTCTCCACCAATTTTATGCGCTACAGAGTGACAAATTCCCAAGAAT
The DNA here is from genome assembly GCF_001730305.1 of Enterococcus termitis. Classification (GTDB taxonomy): domain Bacteria; phylum Bacillota; class Bacilli; order Lactobacillales; family Enterococcaceae; genus Enterococcus_L; species Enterococcus_L termitis. Next base: position 272,760 of record NZ_MIJY01000044.1, on the reverse strand, counting down.
GCATTGGCAAACGCCATACCTGCCATTGTTGAAGCATTATGCATTTTTTCACGAGATTCTGCATCTGGACGTTTCACAGAGTTTTCTAAATGATCGAAAACAAGTTTGATTGCTTGTAAGCTTAGTCCGCGAGTATAATCAGAAGCCATAACAGAAACATATGATTCGATCGCATGTGTCAATACATCCATTCCAGTGTCAGCAGTTACAGAAGCTGGAACTGACATAACAAATTGAGGATCAACGATCGCTACATCTGGTGTCAAAGCGTAATCCGCTAATGGGTATTTCACGTGTGTTTCGCTATCTGTAATAACCGCAAATGGTGTTACTTCTGAACCAGTACCTGATGTTGTTGGGATACATACAAATTGTGTTTTAACTGCTTTTTCAATTTTGTACGTACGTTTACGGATATCTAAGAATTTTTGTTTTGCTCCAAAGAATTCTGTATCTGGGTGCTCATAGAACATCCACATGCCTTTGGCAGCATCCATTGCAGATCCCCCACCTAATGCAATAATTGTATCAGGTTCAAAGTCTGCCATCATCTTAGTCCCAGCATATACTGTGTTTGTTGATGGGTTTGGTTCAACATCTGAGAAGACTTCGATCTTCACATCATTTTTACGTTTTTGTAATTCTTTACGAACTGTATCAGCGTAACCGAATTGAACCATACCTGGGTCACAAACGATCATTACACGTTCAACATTTTCCATTTTTTGTAGGTATTGTAATGAATTCTTTTCAAAGAAAATTTTTGGTGGTAATTTAAACCATTGCATATTATTTCTCCGTTTCGCTACAGTTTTGACGTTGATCAAGTTGACAGCAGATACGTTTTTAGATACAGAGTTTTTACCATATGAACCACAACCTAATGTTAATGAAGGGATCATTTCGTTGTAGATATTTCCGATTCCGCCTTCTGCAGATGGAGAGTTTACTAAGATACGGCAAGCTTTCATACGTAAACCGAATTTCACTTGTAGATCTTCATCTTCTGTATGGATCACTGCAGTATGTCCTAAGCCACCTAATTCAAGCATCGCTTCACATAAATCAAAAGCGTGATCTGTATCTTTAGCTTTCATCATTGCTAGAACTGGTGATAATTTTTCACGTGAAAGTGGGTATTCAGCACCTGCTCCTTCAAGTTCTGCAACTAAAATTTTCGTGCCTTTTGGTACTTTGATCCCTGCTAGATCAGCGATATGTTCAGCAGAGTAACCAACGATTGCAGGATTAACTGCATATTTTCCTTCGTTCATTACTGCGTCTTCTAATTTTTGTAATTCATTCGGTTTTACGAAGTACACTTGGTGTGCTTCAAATTCAGCTTTTACAGCTGCATAAATTTCTTTATCTACGATTACAGCTTGCTCAGAGGCACAAATCATACCGTTATCGAATGATTTAGAAACGATCAAGTCATTCACTGCACGTTTGATTTTTGCTGTTTTTTCAATATAAGAAGGAACATTACCAGGTCCTACTCCCAATGCTGGTTTACCAGTTGAGTAAGCTGATTTCACCATTGCAGCACCACCAGTGGCTAAAACGATGGCGATTCCAGGGTGATTCATCAAGCCTGAAGTTGCTTCTAATGAAGGTTGTTCGATCCATTGTACACAGTTTTCAGGAGCACCTGCTTTGATTGCTGCATCGCGAACGATACGTGCTGCTTCAGCAGAACATTTTTGTGCACTTGGATGGAAAGCGAACACGATTGGATTACGTGTTTTAAGTGCGATCAATGCTTTAAAGATCGTTGTTGATGTTGGGTTCGTTGTTGGTGTAACACCACAAACCACACCGACTGGTTCAGCAATTTCGATCAAACCAGTTTGGTCATCTTTATTGATCACGCCAACTGTTTTATCGTGTTTGATGCTGTTCCAAATATATTCAGAGGCATACATGTTTTTGATTGCTTTGTCTTCATAAATTCCACGGCCAGTTTCTTCTACAGCCATTTTTGCTAGCGGCATGTGTTGGTCTAAAGCTGCCATTGCCATTTGGTGCACAATGTGGTCAACTTTTGCTTGGTCAAAATCTTCCATTTCTTTTAAAGCGACATTTGCTTTTCTTGCCAACTCATCGATCATCGCTGACACATCAGTAGTTTTGGTCTCATCTTTCTTGGTTGTTTTAGCCATTTAAAAATCCTCCTGAAAAATATATCATGTATTTTTGTTTGTTAACCATTTCACATACACATCATACAACAATATTTTTTTCTTGTAAATAGTTTTTTGTGATTTTTTTCACATTTATGCAATTTTTTATCCAATCAGAAAAAGTAAGCGTTTCATTTTGATAGAATCGAAAAAAGACCATTCTATCTCTAGAATAAGTCTTTTAAATCATGCCAATCGTTAAGTGTCAAACTACTGGTTTGTGCAATCAACTGCTGATAATCAAAAAATTCATTTGGCTTAATATGTAAAATGTCTTCTCGGCATGCTTGGATCGACGATGGTGCATTCTTTTTCCATCGATAAGAAACGAGGTAATGCATCAATTCCTTCTCATCGACTGATGAATACCCAAGCTCTCGAAAAGACTGGCACGTCGCCTTTAATTCTTTTTTCACTAGAAACCGTTGGCGCCAGGATAACTTTTCGATGGCTCATCCCTTCTTTCTAACAGAATAAATATGTAGTAAATTAATTCGTTTTGACAGATTTTACCAGCTAGAAAGAAAAAATTCCAGCAAGCTGGAATTTATTCTTTCGTTTCATCGTTGTCAGAAACGTCAGTTACTGTCGGTTCTTCAATAACTGTTTCTTCTTTGGTTTCAACAACGGTTACGTCGCTGTCATTGACTACTGCTGTACCTGGTTTGACAGTTTTGATCGCCGCACGATCAAACTCTAACACGATTCCTTCGCAATCGATAAATACAGTTTTTTTGCTGCTATCGATTTCAGAAATCACACCATGTAAGCCGCCAATTGTGACAACTTCATCGCCCACTTTCATTGCATCTAAAAGTGTTTGACGCTCATTTTGTTGTTTCTTTTGGGAACGTGTCATAAAAAACATCATTCCTCCCAAAAGAATTAATGGTAAAATAAACGAAATTCCTCCGCCCATTCTGATTCACCTCTCTATTGTATAATCACTAGTTTACTGTAACAAAATTTTCTTTACAACACTAGTCTTTTGATTAAATTATTAGAAACTTTTCGCATTCTCTTTATTAAAGCCGTATTCCTCAAAAAAGGCTTCACGAAATTCAAGTAAATTATCATCCATGATTGCTTGGCGAACTTGTTTCATTAAGTTTAACAAGAAATATAGATTATGGTAGGACGTCAAGCGAATACCGAACGTTTCGTCGGCTTTGATCAAATGGCGAATATAGGCACGCGTATAATTTTTACATGTGTAACAATCACATTTCTCATCCAACGGACGGAAATCTCTTGCATACTGCGCATTCTTAACCACTAAACGACCTTTTGAAGTCATACAAGTACCATTTCTAGCAATTCTAGTCGGCAATACACAGTCAAACATATCGATCCCGCGAATCACACCATCGATCAATGAATCAGCGGTTCCAACACCCATTAGGTATCTTGGTTTATTGTCCGGAATCAACGGCGTCGTGAAATCAAGTACTCGATTCATTTCTGCTTTTGGTTCTCCAACAGATAATCCACCGATCGAATAACCTGGAAAATCCATACTGATCAAATCTTTAGCACTTTGGCGACGTAGATCCTCAAATCCGGCACCTTGAATGATCCCGAATAAGCCTTGACGATCTGGATTGGCATGAGCTTTCAAGCCACGCTCTGCCCAACGTGACGTACGTTCGATCGATTTTTTGACATAATCATAACTTTCGTCAAATGGCGGACACTCATCAAAGCTCATCATAATATCAGAGCCTAGATTATTTTGGATGTTGATGGCCTTTTCTGGTGAAAGGAATAATTTCGATCCATTCAAATGGTGTCTAAAATGAACCCCTTCTTCAGTGATTTTACGCATATCACTTAATGAGAACACTTGGAAGCCGCCTGAATCGGTTAAAATGGGTTGATCCCAATTCATAAATTTATGTAAGCCGCCTGCTTCTGCAATCAAATCATCTCCAGGACGAAGCCATAAATGATAGGTATTGCTTAAAATCACGCCTGCACCTATCTCTTTTAAATCCTCTGGTGACATCGTTTTTACTGTCGCTAACGTTCCTACCGGCATAAACATTGGTGTTGGAAAAGTACCATGTGGGGTAATCAATTCACCTAAACGAGCACCTGTATGTTTTTCTTTTTTTATTAAACGATAACGAATGGCTGGTTCCGTCATTCATTTCCCTACTTTCTTTTGTAAATTCACGCTTCACCCATCATACTTTTTTTTCTGTGTCTTTGCAAGGTTTTACAGGCTTTCTTTAGGATATCCTTAGACAAATAATCGATCAAAGCTACGCTATTATTCATGCAGCTTTGATCGATTCCTTTGTTTATTTCTTCTTCATAGCCGCTTCCAGCTGTAGCATAGCGTTTTTCACAACATTCGGTGTAATCTTTTCCTTCATATAATGAATCGTTTCATGGGGTTCAGCAGCACGTTCTGCCACACGCTGATACTCTTCATCGGTTAAAGTCATTTGCATCTCTTTTAACGATATCGGCAGTTTTAATTGCTGATAAAATGGTATCAGCTGTTCGATTTCATCCCACTTGTCTTCAATCACTAATTGAACCAGCACCCCATAAGCAACTTTATTTCCATGGAGCTGCTTGTGACTTTCAGGTAAAATCGTCAATGCATCATGGATCGAATGCGCTCCAGCAGTACGTCCATAATCATCGCCAAAACCGCCAACCATTCCACCTAATAAAATATTGGTTTCTACAACATTTAGAAAAGCTTGATTGATTTCTTTTTTCTCCATAGCTTCAAGTGCTGCTTGACTATCGTACAACAGGATTTCCCGACATTTTTGAGCAGCAAAGTCAGCCACTTGTATTTCAATAGATTGAACCGCTAGTTGAGAAATCATCGCATCTGCTTCATACCATTTTGCGACAGTATCACCGATTCCAGCTATCATCAAATCAATGGGCGAATTCAAAATCACATTAGGTTCAATCAACACCAAGGCATTACTTTGGGCAAAAACATCATAGCGAACCATCGAACCAGCTTGATCATAGATAACACTTAATGGTGTGTATGCCGCACAAGTGGCAGCTAAGGTTGGTAAAATCAAAACCGGCGCTTGGCACTTATTCGCCACAGCTTTCCCTAAATCTGCAATTTTCCCACCGCCAACTGCAACGATACCTTCCAGTTCATTTTGTTCAAACAGTTGTTTTAACTCTGCTGTCTTTTCATCCGTACACTCACCGCCATAATAAACAAAAAGTGCATCTATATTCACTAACGAAGGAAAATAGTTTTTCGCTGCTTCCCATGAATCTTTCCCGTGTAAAATCATTACACGTTTTAACTTTCTTCTATTTAAATGCGCTTCTAAATCATTCCAGGCACCCTCACGGCATTCATATTCTTGTGGAGCTCCTCTGACTATCAATGATTGATTCATTCTTCTCGACCTTCCATTTTTTCTAAATTTTTATGCAAAAGTGAAATTTTATTAATTCTTTGAACAATTCCACTTTTCCTTTCCCTTAATCTATGATATGATAATTCACATCCGAAAACAATAAATTTTTATACATTTATTCGATTTTTTCAGTATATTTATTGAAAAAGTTCCGTTTACTGCTTTAATGTATGACTTGCTTTCAAAATTTGACTACAAAGGAGATTAAAAAATGAAACTATGCAAAAAAGCTTTAGCACTCATTATACCGTTCTTTATGGTATTGTTCGCTTTTCTTCCAGCTAGCACAACATTTGCAGAAGAAAAGGATCCTGTCTACGAAGGTATCATGAAACGTGGCGAATTGATCGTCGGTTTATCTGCTGACTATGCGCCTTATGAATTTCACGCTGATGTGGATGGGAAAGACCAGATCGTTGGTTTTGATATTTCTATCGCTCAAAAAATCGCTGATGATCTAGGGGTAAAATTAAAAATCGAAGAACTGGGTTTTGATGCATTATTAGGCGCATTGAAAACGGGCAAAATCGATTTGATCATCTCTGGTATGGCGCCAACGCCAGAACGTTTGAAGGAAGTTAATTTTTCTCATCCTTATATGACGGTCCAACAAAAAGTTGTTGTCAGAAAAGATGATAAAGACACGTTCCAATCCACAACAGATTTTGATGGTGTCAAAGTCGGTGTCCAAAAACAGACGACACAAGAAGAGTTGGCAAAAACAGAATTGACTGGTTCTATTCCTACTTCTTTACAAAAGGTTCCAGATATCATTATGAATTTAAAAAATAAAAAAGTTGATGCCGCAGTCTTAGAGGGGCCTGTCGCAGAAGCATATGTTGATCGAGACGATACATTGACTTTTGCTGATGTCACCTTCGAACAAGGAGAAAAAGATGCCGCAGTTGCTATTCCTAAAACTGCACCTGTCTTAGAACAAAAGGTAAATGCATCGATCCAAACGATCAATGACAACAATTTACTAGATGGCTACAAAAAAGAAGCTGGGAAGCTAATGTTTACAGACGATGAAAGCTTCTTAGGTAAATATGGGAAATTTTACATCAGCGGTGCTGGTTATACGATTTTCTTAGCCTTTATGGGTGTATTATTTGGTGCTATTTTAGGTGGCTTATTAGCCTTAATGAAATTATCTAAATCAAAAATCCTACGTGGTATCGCGATCGCATATATCGAGTATGTCCGCGGCACACCCTTACTGGTTCAAATTTTTATCGTGTATTTTGGTACAGGTGTTTTAGGGTTAGATCTTTCCAAAATTGCAGCTGGCTGTATCGCCTTAGCACTGAATAGTGGAGCCTATGTCGCTGAAATCGTCCGTGCCGGTATCAATGCTGTCAACAAAGGACAATTAGAAGCCGCACGTTCCCTTGGTATGAACCAACCGCAAGCGATGCGTTACATCATATTGCCGCAAGCGATCAAAAACATTTTACCTGCACTAGGAAATGAATTCGTAACAGTTATCAAAGAATCTTCTGTGGTTTCTGTTATCGGTGTTTCTGAATTGATTTTCCAAGCCGGAAACGTACAGGGAGCTAGCTTTAAACCATTCTTACCATATCTTGTCGTATCATTGATCTACTTTGTTTTAACCTTTACTATTTCCCGCCTATTAGGTGTTGCTGAAAGGAGAATGAGTACAAGTGATTAATATTAAAAACTTACACAAAACCTTTGGAAAAAATGAAGTCCTAAAAGGCATCGATCTAGATGTAAAAGCTGGTGAAGTGGTTGTTATCATCGGACCTTCCGGAAGTGGAAAAAGTACTTTTCTTCGTTGCTTAAATTTGCTAGAACAACCAACTGACGGTGTCATCGAATTCGAAGGAAAAAATTTGCTGGACAAAGATACAGATATAGACACATTACGCCAAAAAATGGGAATGGTTTTTCAGAACTTTAACCTTTTCCCACATAAAACAGTTTTAGATAATTTGACGATCAGTCCGATCAAAGTCAAAAAAGAGACACCTGCTGCGGCGAAAGAAAAAGCTTTAGCTTTATTAGAACAAGTAGGCTTAAAGGACAAAAGCAGCAGTTATCCATCCAGCTTATCCGGCGGTCAACAACAGCGTGTAGCGATTGCTAGAGCCTTAGCCATGAATCCCGATGTGATGCTGTTCGATGAACCAACTTCAGCTCTTGATCCTGAAATGGTCGGCGAAGTGTTATCTGTCATGAAAGCCTTAGCAGTCGAAGGTATGACAATGGTCGTTGTGACACATGAAATGGGCTTTGCTCGTGAAGTAGCAGATCGTGTCATTTTTATGGATGCCGGAATCGTTCAAGAAGAAGGAACACCTGAAGAGATTTTTGGACAACCTAAAAACCCAAGAACACAAGACTTCTTGAGAAAAGTATTATAAAAAACAGAGGGCTGAGCAAATTGTTCCAAATTTGCTTCGCCCTCTTTAAAAATTATCAAAACAGGAATAAAATAAAGAAAGCATGAACTAAAAGGAGGAACACATGGACATCTCAAATATCGCCAAACGTCACCAGCATCCTGCAGAAAATATTCTGATGGACATCGCAACATTGGCTAAGCAGGTACCTAATCTACTGGATTTATCGATTGGTGATCCGGATTTGATCACTGATGAAACGATCATCAACGCGGCCTTTACTGACGCTAAAAATGGACATACAAAATATACAGCTTCTGGCGGCAGTCAGGAATTTATCGAAACCGTTGTAGCCTTTTATGAAAAACAATATGGTTTATCTTTTGAACCCACTCAAGTTCGAGCAACAGTTGGCGCTCTACATGGTATGTACTTGACCTTACAGGTATTATTAGATGCTGGCGATGAAGTCATCATTCACGAACCCTACTTTTCACCTTATAAAGATCAAGTAATTTTCGCTGGCGGTCAACCTGTCTTTATTCCAACTTACGAGGAAGATGGTTTCCAAATCAATATTGACGTCTTGAAAGCAGCCATCACTGACAAAACAAAAGCCATCATTATCAATTCGCCGAATAATCCAACAGGAGCCGTTTTCTCTCCTGAAACCTTTAAAGCAATCGCAGAGCTTGCTATCAAACATGACTTTTATATCCTTTCAGATGAAGTCTATGAAACCTTTTGTTTTTACGATGATTTTGTCCCCATGGCAACTTTTGCACCAGAAAACACGATTACCTTCAGCAGTTTTTCAAAAGCGTTTGCTATGACCGGCTGGCGTATTGGCTATATGATTGCACCAGCTTATATCAATGAAGCCGCTAAATTGATCAATGAAAGTATCACCTATTCTGCGCCAAGTCCTTCACAACAAGCAGGGATTTATGCATTGAATCACGCTGAACAATTAGTACCAAAAGTCGTCTCCGTATTTAAAGAACGATTGGAATATATTGAACAAAGAGTTGCTCAAATTCCATTTTTATCCTTACACCCTGTGAAGGGCAGTATGTATGCCTTCATCAACATTTCTAAAACAGGACTGACCTCGGTTCCTTTTGTTGAAAAGGTCCTGAAAGAAACCAATGTATTGATGATTCCAGGAAAAGCCTTTGGCGAAACTACAGGCGATGAGTATGTACGTTTAGCTGCTACTCAAGATATCAGTGTTTTAAAAGAAGCGTTTGACCGTATCGAAAAAATGAGCATTTAACTTAAGAAGGATGGGACAATTACCACGAGGGCGATAGCCCTTATAGGTATTTGTCCCATTCTCTTCACTTACCGTTCTTCAATTTTCATTCTCGATCTTATTTTTTAAGTATTGGATCAAATGGCTATAATCTACTTTTTCATAGTCTGTCACATCAAATTCATGAACTTCTCCTAATTGAAATTGGTCGTATTTTCTTTTTTGGATTATTTGCTTGAATTCTTCTTTTGTAATATGATTATCTGCTTTGCTACGATCCTCTAATCGATCATGAAAATGATAATGTGTCATTAAATGACTAAGGTGCCGATCTGGTTCTAAATCTCGGACTTTTCTTCTTTCCCACAATACGTCGAAATCAGCAACTAAACGAATCGTAATGATTTCATATTCATACGTACAAGCCAGTTGCGCTAGCTTATCTTTTTGCTTGTCACTAAATGGGTATTCTGACACGATCACCTGTTTTCCCGCGTCCATATATAATGCTAAGATACCATAATAAAAGTGCCAAACTCTTTTTTCTAACTGAGACTTCTCAGCAAGTGTATCAAATCCGACGGAGTCAGCGAACAGTTCTTTGCCTTCATCTGGCGTAAGCAAAAAGATATTTGGAATTTGTTCCCTGATTTTTGTGATTAGGTAGGTTTTCCCTGTTGCCGGACTGCCAGCAATCAGGATCAAATATTTTTTCATTTGACTAACCTATATGGATAGGATTTTCCACGTTCATAAACAGCCCTATTTTATGCTTGACGATCTCGCGGCAAGCTTCATTAGCTGGAATTACATTATAGCGCAATGATTTATTGACTGCCGTTTCTCCAAAGGATTCTTTCGCTGTTTTAGTCCAGTTTACTAAAAGTTCCGTTCCTACATTGAATTTGCGGATACCATTGTTGATCAACTCTGAATAGTCCTCTTCTTTTACGCCGGTGCCACCGTGAATGACTAGTGGAATATCAACGATCGCGTTAATTTCTTTTAACAATGGCAAGTTAACTTCTGTCTTGGATTTAAATTGTCCGTGATTTGTTCCGATCGCAATGGCTAAAGCATCGATTCCTGTTGCATCCACAAAAGTACGGGCATCCTCTGGTTTTGTGTAGACTTTGTCGTTTTCCTCTACATGAATCCCTTCCTCTGTTCCCCCAATCGTTCCTAGCTCTCCTTCAACAGAAACACCTTTTTTATGAGCGTATGCTACTACAGCCTTTGTTTTTAAAATATTTTCTTTAAATGGTAAATGAGAACCATCGTACATAACAGACGTGTATCCATGATCGATCGCTTCTTTGATATCATCAAAATTTCGTGCATGATCTAAATGAAGTACTGCATCGACCATTTCTTCTTCAGCGATCGTTTTAACAACCGAAACCAGCACATCATATCCGATATATTTAGCTGTATCCACACTCGTTTGGATAATGATCGGTGCCCCCATTTCTTTGGCAGCTCGAATCATTTCAGGTAACATTTCTAAATTATGGGCATTAAAAGCCCCCACCGTAAAATTCAATTCTTCTGCGATTCTTGTGACTTCTTTCAACGTTGTATACATATAGTTCTCCCCTATCTTTCACTTTTACTGACCGCTGATTGTGACTTTTTTAGCGATTTGTCTCATGTCATCCATTTTATTCATCCACAGATCAATTCCAGCATCATCGCCATTTTTTGCGGCTTCTGCTCGTTTTTGATTGTATAAACTCATCAATTTTTTGTATCCTGCGCCAATATTATTTTGATAGGACTGACTTTTTTCTAATGCTGTAATGGCCTGATCGATTTCGTTTAATTGTGCGAGTAGTAAACCCACTTTTTCATATTTTTCAGCTAAAACAGGAGCTGTTGAATCTGATGCCTCGATTTCTGCTGTAAGTTGAGTAATTTCTTTACGAAGTTCATCTTTTTGCTCCTCTGTCAGAACCTCTTTCACTTCTTTTTTTACTGGACTTGTCTTTTTCTTCTTAAAAAATTCAAACATCTTGTCACTCCTTTGTTAAAAGGCCTTCATGATCGGACTAATAAGCCAAGCATATAAAAGAGCCGCTGTAACAGTATCCACATCTGTTGCTGTAGCATTGACAAAGCCCATACTATTGAAAATCGTCACTAATAGTGCAGGTAGCAAGGTAATGAAAAAGCCATGTGCGATGCCACCGATAATCGCTCCACGTCTGCCGCCAACTGCGTTTCCAAAAATTCCTGCTGTCCCGCCTGCAAAAAAGTTCGTCAACATTCCCGGTAAAATCATCGCCAAGCCAAACGTCGGCAAAATGAACATTGCTAGAACTGCTCCGATGGTTGTCGTGATAAAACCTAAGATCACCGCATTTGGACTGTACGGGAAAAATACAGGACAATCCAACGCCGGAATAGCATTCGGCACCAATTTCATCGCAATTCCTCTAAATGCTGGTACGATTTCTCCAAGTAATAACCGAACGCCTGCCAATAATACATAAACACCAACCACAAATTGAATTGCTTGTAAAAAGGCAAACATAATATAGTTTTGATTACCTGATAACGTCGAAGCAAAGATTTCACCTGCAAACAATACAGTTACAATATATAATGGCACCATTACGACCATCACTGACAAGTAGGTATCTTGAAGAAACTCAAAAGATTTCGGTAATTTAAGATCTTCCACAGATTTTTTATTTTCGCCGCGCTCCCCAAAAATCCAAGCAACACCTGCCTCAAACAAGTAGCCAATCGTACAAAAGTGCCCTAACGCAATATCGTCTGACCCTGTTATTTTTCTAATAAATGGCTGGGCGATCGCTGGCATTGCCACCGCAAATACACCGCCAATGAAGCCCCCAACCAGAATCAATGCAAGTCCACGCAGTCCAGCAAAGTAGCCAAAAACCGTGGTCATTGTCGCCATCCATAAAATCGCTTGCCCTGTTAAGAAAATATATTTCCACTTTGTAAAACGAGCAATCAAAATATTAAATACAAAAATGGCTAAAAAGGTTAACGCGATATCTCGGCCTAATCCCAGTTCATTCATTGCCTGTCCGTTGATCGCTTCGATAGAAGGAATGATTCCTTGCATATGAAATCCTTCTGTAAAAATTTCACCAAAATAGGTCAGACTGCCAACAATGATACTAGAACCGGCACTTAGTACTTGAAACCCTAACAACGTTTTTAATGAGCCTGATAACACTTGACCAATCGATTTTTTTTGTAGGATCAATCCTAACATAGCAATTAAGCTGATCGTGATCGATGCCTGAGTCAAAATATTTTCGATGATAAAATTAACTACTCCCATGATAAAGCCCCTCCATTATTTTTTGGCTAAATAGCACCTTTTGCTTGTAAAACTGGTGTGATTTTTTCATCAATTTCGGCTTTCGAAACAATATTTTTCAGATAAATAATCGCTGTCTTTTCTTCATCGATACTAAATTTTTCAAATTGGCTTTGAAAATTCTGAGCTGTAATAATAATATCTGGATTCATAGAAACTGCTGATGAGATGTCTGTATGCTCGAGTTTTGCGTCAACTCCTTTCTGATTCAAGACGTCTTCTGCTGCCATTTGAGCCGCAAAACTACTGCCTAATCCAGCCCCGCAAACAAATAAAATAGTAAGTTTTTTCATGATGATCCGCTCCAGTCATTTTTATTATTTTTGTTGCCTTTCTTCCTCTTCATATAAAATTGCTTCAAAATCAGATACATTACTACAGTCAATCAAACGATTTATTTTTGTTTCGTCATTGATCAAATCAATCAAGCTTTTCATGATATTTAGATGGGAAAACGAATCCACCGCTGCCAAACAAAAAATAATTTTCACAGGATCATTTGCATCATTGCCAAAGACGACCGGTTCGGCTAAAGTCGCAACACTTATTCCTAATTTATTTACACCATCTTCCGGTCTGGCATGGGCCAAAGCGAGATGCTTTCCCATCACAATGTATGGACCAAATTCATTGACAGACGCGATCATTGCTTGTACATAGGATTCGTTAATATAATTTTCTTTTAACAACGGATAGGCCACTCGTCGAATCGCACTCTCCCAATCTGAACATTTTTCTAATAACAAGATATCACTTGGCTTTAAGACATCTTTTAGCATCGGCTGCAGCTCCCTTTTATTTATCTTTAAATGATTCTTATCAAACGCGTTCTCTAAATTTCGATAGATATGGCTAGAAATCGTACCGCCGCTATCTTTGATCAAATCAAGCACTTCATAAAATAATTCCGTAGAATCATTGACGTTATTTACTAGACGTTTAAATTGTTTATTTCGTTCTAAAAATGCTTGAATATTTTTGCGACTTTCTATTTTGATGATCGGATCAACAACTAAAATTGGTTTTTCAGGATACGTTAAACTGAGCGTCGAAAAAATCAGATCAACATCTAGTTTTTTTATTAGCTCCATCTCTCCTGTGCTTAAAACAGCTACTACTTCAATGTTAAACAGTTCCTTCAAATGTTCTGCTAGTAATCTCCCGGTAGCGGTTCCATGATTACAAACCACAACTGCCTTGTAGGTATATTTCAGCTCTTGATTAATTGCACTTACAGAAGTTGAAAAATGAATCGTCAAGAAAGCAATTTCATCCTCACTTAATTCATTTTTAGTGATTACTTCGATCGCAGGTGCAAATTTTTCAATCGCAAAATAAATATTTCCGTAATACCGTTTCACCGTTTCTTTCAATGGATTTAAAATTTGGATTTCACTTTTTACCCGACTAATCAAACCAGCCATGTGGCGATACAATCCTTCGTGTAGAGATTCTTCCTTCTTCGAAAAAGGAATTTGAGTCGTTTGCTCAACAAACTGAATAAGTTGGATCGACAATAATTGGGCTTGTACCCATTCAACAGAATTACTTATGCTCCCAGTGCTAAACGTTTCTAGCATAAAAACGATATAATTTAATTCCGAGGCTGGCGGTCTAACAACTAATGTTTGACACAACTGATCGACAAAAGAGGTTTTAAGCGTATTTTGATCTATATCCCAAATTTCCCAATCAGAGCTGGGAATCAACTCTTGGCTTAAGTAACGACTTAACCAAACCGCTGTAAACATGACCAGCTGATTGCGATAAATATCCTCTCTTGAGGAAATCGTTTGATGATAGACGTGATCAATTTGTTTTAATACCTCTCTGGGAATATAGCGAAATAAATGTATTTCTGAAATACTCAAGCCAGACGCATTCTCATCAAGAAACCGCAAGCTGTCAATGGCTTGGTTGATCACATCATAGATCATAGTGCGAATAGTTCGTTCGGATCCTTTTAAAACGATCCCTTGTTTAGGAATACTCAATACTTCAATACCATACTCTAGAAGAATATTCCTGACCCTCCGCATATCTTCGTCCATTGTACTTTTGGATATCTGATACTCTGATTCTTTTTGATATAAAAAAACAGGTTGTTCCGATAAAGAAAAAGCTAAAATCAAATCAAAAATTCGTTCCTCCCGATTCAAGTAATCAAATTCATTTTTTTCGTCGATAAGCGCATCTAATTGTTCTTTTTCCAGCTGATCAAGCGTTAAAACCATTCCTTTGTTTCGGATTGTTTTAATCTCTGACAATTCATGACTGATAAGAAATTCATTGATTTCTTTAATCTCGTTTCTGATTGTTCTGTTGCTGATTTTGAAATCCTCGCTTAATTCATCAAGAGTCAATGAATAATCTGACCAAATAAACCGTTTAAATATTTGCATTGTTCGATCTTTCATTTGCTTCTCTCCTTATCTGAGTTCATTATATAATCGGAAGGGACAATTGATTAGTAGAGATTGTTGCAACATTTTTTTGCAAAAATGTAAGCGCAGACATTTTCGCTAAAAATAAATAGATACATCTTAAGTATACAAAAAAAGCATGGTACAAAATGACGTGTCCTCAAAATTGTATTTTTCACATACAACTTTTGAGGCACACATCAAAATGCTCCATACTTTATTTTTATAGATTTTGTTCGCTATCTGTTAATACATTATAGAGGATAACCACCGTTGTAATGATACATACAACGATTTGAATCCATATATTATCTGAGAAACTCTCGGCGATTTTAATAGTAGTAATTGCCAAAAAGAAACAAATCGCGAATATTACAGCTAATTTTATTCGCTTAACTTCTTGTTGTATTCTAAAAACAGTTTCAATAGGCACACCTTTTTCTTTCGCAATCATTCGAATTTTTTGTTTCCCAACGAGGAGCCAAAAGACTTCCCAATAAAGACTTTTCTCTTCGGAAGCTCTACTAAAAATAGTATAGCGGTCTTTATCTTTCTTTTTTTCTTGATGGCGTTTAAAACTAATCAATTTTGGATGCAGTAAACGTTCATTTTTATTTACCCAAGTAAGTATTTCTTGCCATTCTTGCACCCTTAAATGAGGAGAGGTTAAAACAATCAACTCTAGTTCTAAAGCACTCAATCTATCGATTAGTTCAAGTAAGAATTCATAGTCTCTTGACAGCACATCCAAGGATGAAACAACCAAATAGTCGCCTGCTTCTGAATAATCTAGTAACCGTTGGAACTCACTTTCTTGCTCTTGCAGCACCGCATATCCTCTGTCCGCATCCGAAAAAATTTCATCTACTGCATAGGCTTCCAAATGGTCATATTGCTGTGTCATTTTTTGTCCATGAACATATCCTAATTTCATCGTTTTCTACTTTCTTTGTCTATTTCTTTTTTGAGCCATAGACCGATCTTCTTTTTTAGCAATAGACTTTTGCCATAACTGATTGATTTTATTCGTTAATTCTGCATTTTTTTGAATGATATAAACGAGCAGCAGACTATGAATAAATAGAATAAGCGCAGATACGATCAACAGTATGTACATATACACCCTCCAAAAAGTTGAGACAAAAATGCTATTGTTTAGTACGTTTTCTTAACAGTCGTCTCTTTCTAGTTTGTTCTTAAGATTTCACCTAACTTGTTTTGCTGATAATCCCAACTATACGGAAGTGGGGAACGAGTTTTATCAACAGACGGTTCAATATAAATAGTCACCCAATAGCTGGCAGCCTCTGTAATATCTAGAGACGGTGTATTATTTATTCGCAGCTCACTATTGTGAAGACGATTATCCGTTGTCGCTACATAACCACTGTAAGAATAATATTCAGGAATTAGCGCAGTTAAGACTAGCTGGTGATGATTTGCTTGTTTAGCAATGATCCTCTCCGTATAAGGAACTTTTTCCTGTTCTTTTCCAGATATGACGGTTAAATTAAACAGATTACTTTTTTTGTCTGCTCGCCCATTATCGATCTGTAAGTATCCTGATTTTGGTACGACCACCTCTTGATGATCGGCTAAAACAATCTGTCTAATATTTAATTGAATCAATTTATTGTAATAATACGTAACCGTCATATGTTTAGCGATTTTGTCGATCGCAACAGTTGTTTGACTATCGCTAGGTACAGACGTACCATTATCAATCGTATAACTATCCACAGCATACCCATGAATCTGTTTGAATGACTGTGTATAACGACTACCTTTTTTTATGTTTTGGTAGCTTTCTTGCTGGATTTCTTTGCCCTCTGTATCCAAATATTTTTCCGAAATTCTAAATTCTGTCATCAGCTCTTTGATTTGAATCGTCTTGACACCACTGACATTATTTGCTCGGTCAACTGTTACCACATGCAGATATTTATCAAAATCAACTAAACCATTGATTCCAGTTATACTCCCCTTCGTGTTATAGGTAAGCAGATTAGCATCTTTTGATGGATCATAATTCGGCGCTGATTTATCTGTCGTTCCTTGAGGTGCCACGTAAATATCATAACGCTCAGCTGCAATTCGACCAAAATCATCCTTGTAGCTTTCTACTGTGCTATTTAGATTAGACGTTGAGGAGCTATCAATCTTATAAAAATATCCTGCAATATTACTGGTGATCATCTCTTTGACAATATCAGATTTTTTTAGTCCGTTGTCTCTCGTATCGGCTTCTACATACCATTGATACTCTTTTCCAATGTCAACACTGTCTATTTCTATCGCTAAATTTTCTATGCCTGTATTTGGTTTTTGTATCGCTGTTGCAAGCTTTGGCGGTCGATCATCTTTTACAGTATAATCCTGCGCTTTTGTTTCCAAAGACACCTGAGCTAGATTATACAAGGTATTGGCAATGATTTTCCGCTCATCTATCGTAGACTGACCATTACTGTGCCCTGTTTGGATCATGCCTAGATTATTATTTGTAGCTAGATAAAAGGTAGCATCCGCACTGCCATCACCAGGTTTATTCCAGTTGTACGGCGGTAAAAATTCCAGCCATTTGATCGTATTTGAATTAGGTAAGATTCCCTGTCCCCAAGTGTGGGTCAAAGGAACTGTAAGAGTTAAATCATTCTGTAATTCAAACGGATATTTCATTAAGTAGCCGTTGTTATTGATCTTTACTGTTCTGCTTCCTAATTGAAATGACGATGCTTGCAGTTTAAACCCTAGCTGACTTGCAAAGCTATTGAAATTCGTATGTCCTCGGTCATTTGGTGTAATCGTATCATGACCAAATAAAACACCTCTTCCCGAGTTAATGTACTCTTGTGTTGCATTTTTGACGCTAACTGAAATATCCTTATGATTGTTATAATCCCACGAACCAAACATCATAACATCGTAAATATAATCTCCTTTAGCATTTTTCATATACTTATTAGGATTCAACGCTAAATCTGTTTGACTAACATAACTAACCTGAATCAGTTGATTTCCTTTTGAATCTTCTAGATTTAAGCTATCCATCCATTCTTTTAAGGTTTGAGCATCTTGTCTGTCTGGATAAACATTTAAAACATTGATCGTTTTTCCATAATTCATAGAGCGGACGTTCCAAGTAGTTCCATCTTCTGACTGAAACAACTGATAACCAGATTGCTTTAAGCCGCTGACCTCTCCCCATTCTAAGGAGGCGTAACTTTTTTTCTCTTCTCCATTCCAGAGATTTTCTGCTTTCAAGCGAAAATCACCGTTAGTGACAATCGTAAAAGCGCGTAATTTGTTTTGACTAAAAAAATAACCTCCAACAACAAAAACAATCAGCAACATAAACAACCATTGTAACTTACTTTTCTGATTCAATTTCTGCTTTCTTTTTTTCATTTTCTCTCCTTCTTGTCACTACTCATCAAATCAATGATTTCTTAACCAAAAACACTCATTTCATAAGGATTGAATGAAAAAGGCAGACATGGAATAATCATTCCATGTGCCTCTTTTTACTCCACTTTTCCTGCTAATTGATTACTGATTTCCAATAATTGACCTTTAGCTGGGGCAACGCCTTGCCACCAAGCATCTCGATAGGCATCTTTTGTACAGCTAATTGCTTCTACTTTTACTAGTAAATTAAATTTCGCCTTATGGTATTCTGCTCCTAAGCCATCGTTCAATTTTACTTGTGTAAACAATGCTTCTGAAGCGTTCGCATCACCAGGTTTTAATACATTCAAATAGTAATAATACCCATCTTCACCTAGTTTCCACTGCGTATTGTTTATATCCACTGATAGTTCATCTCCAATATTTGCTGGTAACAACCTTGTAATACCATCACTTTCTAAATGAATTTCAGGATGTAATAACACACGGACAAACTGGTTGAGCGTTCCTGTATTGACAATACTGACTTTTTTTTCTACCGCTTTCTCTGGGGCAATCGTTGTCGGCTCAGTAAAAACTTCATCGATTTTCGTTTGAAGGTTTCCAATTTGAAAAAAGTTTACTTTTTCTTCTTTCATCGTCATCGCCGCATACGCAGTAATTCCACCCACCAAACATAGGATAGAGACGAGCAGCAATCCAAAAGAATAAATCGTATGTTTTTGTTTTCTCATCTTCAATCCCTCCTAATGAACTTTTTCCCGATACATCGCTTCAACATAGGAACCAGAAGGAATCTTCCAGTCATCCAGCAACGCTTTTGTACGGTCGTGAGCATCCATGATCGGCACTAGTTGGTACAACGAACCTTTAAATTTATTCGGTAACTGTTTCTCCAAGCTGACCTGCTGAATCAAGTCCTTCGTTCGCTCTTTTGGCTGCAGTACTTCTGAATAATAAAAATAACCATCTGAGTAATACCAATAATGCTTCTTTCCTTTGCTGGGCTGCTTATTCTGATCAAAAATATCGGTATCATTAAAATGAATGGTTAAATGTTTAAGAGCCTCTCCACGTCGAGCACCTTTGTAAACATACGCTGTAGCTGGATTTTTTTTATCTCCTTTATAAACTTCTGCTGCCTTGTAGTATCGATTGGCTTCGAGTTTATAAGTACGCCCCTTCGCCCACGTTTCAGCATCGTCCATAATCATATCAGTGCCGCTTGATGTAGAGACTGTTTTCAATCCACCGTTTCCAGTACCGTCAGCCATATCAAGTTCAAAGTGAACTAAAAATTCATATATAGATATCCGAACAAGAGCAGGCATCTGCCCATCATTTTTCACAAATAACTTTTTTTGAGTCACTGCACCTGGGCTCCATTGCAAATTTGGGGTGAAAACTTCATCGATTGCAACAGAAAAATGTTTACTGTTCGGTTGATTTCGATTGATTTTATCATCGCTATAAGTGATCCAAGAATACGTACTGCCCACTACCAGCAACAAACTTAAAACGATCGAAAACAAGCCCCATAACAATTTATTCTGGTGAATAATTTTTAACAGCTTTCTTCCTTTCCTCATTTGCCGCCCCCTTTCGCTACTCTGTTTTGCTTTGTTCTTCTCGACGCTTTTTCCATAGTAAAGTGACAATCAATACAAGGAGCAACCCGGTCAATAGTTTATAGATCAAATGTTTGATTTCTTCTCCTGTCATTGGAAACATCCCTTTTGCTTTGGCTAGCTTTTCCGGAACAGATTCATCGCTTGAGGAACTCGTCTCTTTTGGTTGATTTTTCGTTGCAACAAAGGTCCAATGATACAACAGCTGACTCTCTTCTTTAAAATCTGCTGTGGTAAAATGTTTGTCTACATCAAAACGTGCGGTTAAAATCTGATCTTTTCCATATTCACTTGTTCCTATGATCAAAGGTTGAATCGTCCAATCAAATTCTCCATTGCCTAATAGCGGGCCTTGGTATAAAACTTTATCCTCAATCGATAAGGTCAATGTAATCAGTTTATTAAAATCGACTACTCCTTTAGACGAATCAGGAGTGACTAAAACGCCCAGTTCGAATGGTTCTTTTATATCCAAACCACGAATCGTAATCGTTTTCTCATAACTTTCTCCTGGTAGAACATTTGGCAAATCAACATAATATTCTCCTTCGGAAGAAGCAGATATGCCCGTCTCATCGCCAATGATCACTCCAGGAGGAAGGGTTTGGCTTGCAACAGCTAAAAGCGTTCCACTGGTAAAAGTGATCAAAGTACTTACCAAGCTATACAAAACCAGAAGTGACCAACGTTTTCGCACTGATATTTGCAGCATACTTTTCCCCTTCCTTTTAATTATTCTTTTTTCAACGACAATTAGCTAGCAGCTTGGCCTTCTAGGTATACATTGATTTTTTTCGTATCAGAACCATCTGCACCTTGTAAATTCCAACCAGCCGTATCCGTCAACGCTTCTTTCGTTGCTTGGATTGCTTCCATTTTTACGATCAAATCATATGTCGCATTTGTATACTCAGTTCCTATAGCATTTGTAAAGACTAATTTTTTCAATAGATGTGGTGTTGTCGCACCTGAATTTACCGGGCTCGTATAATAGAAGTAGCCATCTTCTTTGTTGTACGTCCACTTATCTTTTGCCAACGCTGCGGTGTCGATCATATCTGTTCCGTATTCAATATTGATTCCGCTAATACCTAAAGCATTCGTATCTGCTTGAACCCCTTTTTTATCTGATACCGCTGTCGGGATCTGTCCTGCTGCTGTTGCTGGGGCTGCTGCTGGAATAGCGGCAATTCCTAGCGTTTTAGCAGTATAATCGTAATCTACATCATATTTTTTTCCTATGCTTCCTAAAAGAGAGGCTTTAGCAGCTGTTGCTTCTGCAGAAGCACCTTCTAGTGTCGAAGCTGCCCAATTGGTTACTTGGTTACTGTAACCACCTTTATAAACAGAGTATTCTGCTTTGTTCATAACAAAATTCCAATCAGCTGCAGACGAACCAACGGTATTTCCATCTTTTACTGACACATCTGTTGTCATTGCTTGAAATTTTCCAGCACTATATTCGAAAAATGCTGAATAACTAAATGTCGTATTCTCATCACCGGTCACCGGATCTTTAGTGACTGAGCCTTTGGCATACACTTTAACGCCTGCTGGTAAAGCTTTATCTTGGTCATCTTTCACTTTAGCAGTAACATTGGTATATCCGCTGCCCGCATCCGTATACTTATCCCCATCGAATTCAACAGGAACATCATCAGATAGTGCTGGTGTACCACTTGCTTTCCAACCTTCAGTTCGGTTTGTTACCGTACCTTTTTCAGTCAAGTAGTTTAGCACCTCTTCATAAGATACACGTACAAAAACAGGTGTATTACCAGAATTCGTTACCGCTACTTCTTTGGTCGCATCGGTTCCTGGCACAATCGGTTTAGGATTCCAAACCTCTTCCACGCTGACACTCCCGTCTTTGATTGCAGCAGTTTTCACACGGTTGATTCGTTGATCTTGAGAATTGATCCATGCAAAAGTACCTGCTCCTGCTGCCAATAACGCTAAACATGCGGCAGCAACCAACTTTTTCTTTTTGTTTTTTTTCATTTTTTTATCCTCCTAAAGATAATAATTTATATTCTCACGCCTCCTAAAAAAGGCGACGTGCTAATATCATCGGTCATATATCGGTCGTCTCATTCTCTTATCTTTTCGAACAAGTTTTTCCTTTGGTGAAAATAAATAGGCTTTCAATACCAAAACAGAGCCATATAACGAAAGAACAGAAACGAGACAAGCCCAAAATTCATCCCGAATAAAATCTAAAATCATCCCCACTTTCGGCACCGCTATAATTACTTTACCCAACACACGATCTGCTGGGATCGGTGGATCATTGCTTTTATTTGCATCCCCTTTAGTAATTAAAAACTTGCCTTTCTCTCCGTTCAACTCATCTTTGTGCTCGACCAAACGGTGGGTTAAGTAGCGGGAACCATCACCAACAGCAAAAGTTACGATATCATTTTTTTTAACAGAGTTCCCATCGGTCATTTTGATGATTACGATATCTCCAGCATAGAAACCACCCTTTGGGCCATTTTCTTGCGGAACCATCGAGTTCGTCAAAACGGTATAGAATCGATAACCAAAAATCGATGCAGATGATTTAGAACTGAAGGAAAACATAAGCGCCGTCACAATAATTCCAATGGTTACACTGTAAAAAAATAGATTACTTAAAACAGAAAATACCACTATAGCCGGGCTCTTCTCAGCAGATCGCTGATTATATTTACTATATCCAGCGCTGACTCTTTGCTTTGGAATACGCTTTTCAGACTGCACACGTTGCGATACGGTCGGTCTTTTTCTGCTGGACGTTTTAATCGTATCTTTATTTGCTTTGATTTTTAGTTTGGATGTCCCTTCATCTTCGTGATATCTCTCAACTTTTTGAAGTGATCTTTCGCGTTCTTCTTTGTTGCGGGAACGGTGTTTCGGATGTTGCGGTCTATGCTCTTCGTTAAAATGATTCTTTTTTCTGATAGACGATTTCCTTGACATAGTCAGTCCCCCTTTTCACTAATTGCTTTCCGCGTATAAGTAAACCTTTAACAAAAAAAGCAGTAGCCAACCCTAAATGTAATTATTTTTAACCACTAAACAAAATCATACTACATGTTATTTTTAAGGTCAACACACTTTTATGTTTCTTTTTTATTTTATTTGATCGTATTCGTTTTTCTTTTAAAAACACTTTTAAAACAGCTTCAATTTGCATAAAAGTCACAAAATAATTCATAAAAAGAATATTAACCAAAATAACACATCTAAAAATAAATGTTATTTTATATGAATTTAAATTTTTGTAAATAATGTTATTTAAATACAATCTAAAACTTTATATTTATTGTTTTCATCAGATATTTAGCCAGTAAATATAAATAGACCGCGTAGAATAACTTTTTTTCGTTATTCTATGCGGTCTATTTTAATAAAAGAACATTTAATATACTTTTTACACTTCAAACAAGCTACGGGTTGCTTCTCTGATTTTTTGCGCCACATAAGGGTTATTCATCGTATATAAATGAATTCCATCTACCCCTTGCGCGACTAGATCAACGATCTGATTGATTGCATAAGCAATGCCGGCATCACGAATAGCTTCCGGATTATGTTCATAGCGTTCCATCATTTTTAAAAATTTTGTCGGCAAAGTTACATTGGACATTTTCACAATACGTTCAATTTGCTTTTTATTTACAACAGGCATGATTCCCGCTTGGATGGGCACGTTGATTCCAGCAATCTCACATTTCTCTTTGAATGTATAGAAATAGTGATTATCGAAAAACAGCTGGGTGATCAATTGATTGGTCCCCGCATCCACTTTTCGTTTTAAATTTTGGATATCTGCCACTGAACTGGCCGCGTCACTATGGGTTTCCGGATAACAGGCTCCAATAATATTGAACTTTCCTTGTTCATGAATAAAAGCGATCAGATCGTTAGCATAAGTAAAATCTTTCTTAGGCTCTTTATCTGGTAAAATATCTCCTCTCAATGCCAAGATATTCTCTACTTTTTTCTGTGTTAATTCATCTAAAATAGCAATGACCTCGTCTTTAGAAAAATTCACAGCAGGCAAATGAGCCACACTAGGTAAAAACTGCTCTTCTTGAATCTTTTGGGCAATATCTGCTGTACTTAAATTATTTCCTGCCCCGCCAGCGCCTAGCGTCACACTGATAAAATCAGGGTGCTGCCCTTTCAGACGTTCTAAAGTATGATAGATCGTATCAACCGGAGCCGTTCGTCTCGGTGGAAATATTTCAAAAGAAAAAACTGTTTTTTCTTTAAACAAGGTATCTGTTCTCATTTATACCCCTCCACGCACCTTTTTCGCTGCAAGCACTAAATTTTTCAAGCTGGCTTCCGTTTCCGGCACTCCGCGTGTTTTCAACCCACAGTCTGGATTGATCCAAACTTTTTCAATGGATAATTTGTTTAAAATATTGTGGATCGTCGTTTCTATCTCCCCCACTAAAGGAACACGCGGTGAGTGGATATCATAGACGCCCGGGCCGACTTGTGTTTGAAAATCAATCCTGTTTAAAGCATCTAAGATTGTTAAGCTGGAGCGTGACGCTTCGAATGAAATGACATCTGCATCCATATTATCAATATCTCGAATAATATCGGCAAACTCGCTATAGCACATATGCGTATGAATTTGAGTTGTCGGTTGAACCTTACTATGAACTAGACGAAAAGCAGGAATAGCCCAGTCTAGATATTCTGAATGCCAGTCGGACTGACGTAATGGCAACTTTTCACGTAAGGCAGCTTCGTCGATTTGAATGATCTCGATTCCGTTAGCTTCTAAATCTAACACTTCTTCTTGAATGGCTAAGGCCAGTTGCAGTGTTGATTCTCTTAAGCTGATATCCTCGCGAGGGAACGACCAATTCAAAATCGTCACAGGTCCTGTCAACATTCCTTTCATTGGTTTGTCAGTCAAGCTTTGAGCATAAGTTGAATACGCGACGGTAATTGGTTTTGAACGTGAAACGTCTCCCCAGATAATGGGTGGCTTTACACAACGTGTCCCGTATGATTGGACCCAAGCCTTTTCAGTAAATAAATATCCGTCCAAGCTTTCACCGAAATATTCCACCATATCATTACGTTCGAATTCCCCATGAACCAATACATCTAAGCCAATTTCTTCTTGAAAGGCAACACATTCAGCGATTTTTGCTTGATTAAACACTGTATATTCTGCTTCTGAGATTTCACCTCGTTTAAATTTCGCTCGATTCTGTTTAACTTCTTTGGTTTGAGGAAACGAGCCGATTGTCGTTGTTGGTAAAAGAGGCAGCTTTAATTTTTCTTTTTGAATAGCTGTCCGTTGTGTTAAAACAGGCAAACGTATAAAATCAGCATCTGTCAGCTTTTCAAGTTGTTGTTTCAAGCGTTCATTTTTAGTAAAACGTTCTTTTTTGAACAAAGCCCTATTTTTTTCTACTATTGCTTGTGAGGCAACTTTATCTTCACTGATTTTTTTCAAATCATTTAACTCCGCCAGCTTTTCAACTGCAAAAGCAAAATAATCTTTCACCTCTGAGGTCAACGAAGTCTCATTTGTTAATGTAAAGGGCACATGAAGCAGGGAACAGGAAGTATTCAAAACAACCTCTGCAACTGAACCAAGGTTTTCAAGTAAGTTTAAAGATTGTTGGTAATCGTTGATCCAAATATTTTTTCCATTTACGATACCTGCAAACAGAATTTTATCTTTTGGAAAACCGTATTGCTCAATTAAATCCCTCGTTTTTCTCCCTTCAACAAAATCCAAACCAATGCCGTCAAAAGGCAAACGAATCAATTCTTGATACACATCTCGGACGTCTCCAAAATACGTTTGAACCAAAATTTTTAAAGTGCCTTTTTCAGAAAGCAACGATTGATACAACGCTTCAAATTGTTGAATTTCTTTCTGCGACAAATCTAAGACTAAGGCTGGTTCATCGATTTGCAGCCATTCACAGCCTGCTTCTGAAAGTTCTGTAAATAATTGACTATATGCTGAAATCGCTGCTTGATAAAAATCTTCTGCCTGCTTTTCCCCATGATATGTAGCCAATTTCAAAAGTGTAAATGGACCAAGTATGGTCGGACGCGTTTTGACTCCAGCAGCTGCGGCTTCTTTGAAGGTCTCCACCAGCGTATGACCGACTAATTCGAGGTTCGTTTCATCATCGATTTCAGGAACCATATAATGATAGTTGGTATTGAACCACTTTTTCATCGCTAACGCCGTCACATCACCCGCTTCCCCCTGATAACCTCTCGCTAAAGCAAAGTAGGTCTCAAGCGGTGATAAGTGTAGATCTTGGTACTTTTTTGGAACAAGATTCAGTGAAACGGCTGTATCCAACGTCGTATCAAAAAAAGAAAAATCACCACTTGGAATAAAGTCCAACTCCTGATTCACCAAAAGCTGCCAATGTTTTTTACGTAAAGCATATCCCGTTGCTTCTAACTCATCAGCTGTGATTTCCTTTCTAAAATACTTCTCTGTTGCAAATTTTAACTCTCTTAGTTCTCCAACACGGGGAAATCCAATAATTGATGTTTTCATACGTTTCCTCCTTCAAAAGGTATTTCACCTACTTTACCACGAGAAAGAAATATAGAATAACACTTATTTCCTATCATTAAATATAGTTTAAAACTATAAAAAAAAAGAAGAGACTAGGCCATAACTCGATGAGTTACAATCTAGTCACTTAGAATCCGAATAAACAGCGGAAGCAGAAATACCCCCTTCGGAAATCAGCTGAAATTGCTATAAAACACAACGAGGAACGAGTTGATGCTTTCTCGTCAAATACTCGTCGCAGATAAACAGCGTTGCACAGTACCTACTTGGTTCTCGAGGCAAACGTTTCTGTCACAGCCTCCTCTACAAGTCATTCTTGCTGTTCTTTTAAATATTCTTTGGCTTCTTTATTGACAGTTTTGAGGTCAATCCCTTGTTTCGTTGCGGCAAACAGACAACCGCAATAACATTGTCTATAGACATCATATTCCTTACATAGTTCAATCGAGCGTTTATACCCATTATTCTTTTTAAAATCGCTAGGTAAATAATTGGTTGCATAAAATTTTTGAATATCGATCCCGATTTCATTGATCAGCTGACTATTTTTCTTGGGCGACAAGGTTAAGGCACTACCAAAATAATCATAGCCCAGCTCTTGAGCTTTTTCTGCAACCAGATCTAAACGCATTTGAAAACAAGCCGAGCAGCGTTTGCCGCCTTCTGGTTCTTCTGTCAAGCCATTTTCTTGTACCATTTTTATGAATGTATTCGGCTCGTAAGAAGCGGCTAGAAACTTCACGTGATTATTCGTCTGTTCATTAAAGTCCTCGACAAACTTTTTTTGAACAAGTTCCCGCCGCTGATATTCAGCACGGGGATGAATATTCGAATTTGCAAAATAAATCGTTACATCTGCATACTTCGTTAAATATTCAAGGGTATACGTACTGCAAGGTGCACAACAACTGTGCAATAAAATCGTTGGGCGAACTTCTGCTTTTTGCCAATCAGCTATCACTTTTTGCAGCACTCGATCATAATTGATTTTTTGATTTGGCGATAGCTTCTCCGTTATTTCTGTTACATTTATCACTAAATAACCTCCGTGATCGTAATTATTTATAATAGTTTTTTCAAGCCAGTATCAATTATTTCAAGCGAGCGCATCAACTGGCTCTGTTCTAGTTCGTTCAGAGGATAGTCAATAAGAGACTCTACACCATTTTTACCAATAATAGCTGGCCGACCGTAATAAACTGATGACGATTCATCATAAACAGACGCTGAAACAATTACTTTTGTATCTTTTAAAATCATTCTGATCATTTTTATAGCACAAGACGCAATTCCATAGCTAGTAAAACCTTTTCCGGCAAAAGACTTCCAGCCGCCGTCACGGACATCCTCATCTAATTGTGCTAAATCAAGCTCTTGGTTCCAAGCTAAAATCGGTTGGTCGCCAACCGTTACAGTAGACCAGGCAACAAATTGCGAATCTCCATGCTCTCCATACACATAACCGCCAATATTTCCACTATCGATCGATAATTTTTTCCCAACGGCTTGTTTCATTCTTGCTGTATCCAACATTGTTCCTGTTCCAATGACTTTGCTTGGGGCAAAGCCTGTCAATTTTTGCAGATAGGAAACGATCACATCACAAGGATTAGTTATCGATAGAATAATTCCATCGAAACCAGATTCTTTAATTTTAGGTACTGTTTCCTCAACTATTTCCCTCGTGATCTCAAGTTCTTTAAAACGATCTCCATCATCACCCAACGCACTGATTTGACCTGCACAAAAAACAAGGATCGATGCGTTTTTTAAGGCATGATAATCTTGAATAGTGATTGCTGTTTTCGTAGGTAAAAAGACTTGTGCATCTAATAGATCATACTCTTGCGAAACAGCAAGCTGTTCATCTTTATCGATCAAGACAAGCTCATCTACCAATCCTTCAGTCACTAGTGAATAAGCAAGTGTTGCGCCCACGTGCCCTAACCCGATAATTCCAACTTTATGCATACTAACTCCTCTTTTTCAGTTTTACTTAATCCTAGCTGAACATCGGTCTTGAGTCAATCGGCATTTTTATTGGTGTATGTAAAAAAATAGCGGCTGGAATATAACTCTACGAGCTGTATTCCGGTCACTAAAAATTAAAATCAATACTAAGAAAAACACTCTATTTTCTCACTTTCGTTACTTTAAAATAATCAATATGCGCATGTTCATAGTCCATAACTTCAAATGTAAACTCATCGATCGTGACTTGATCTCCCACCGCAATTTGATTGTTTTTCTGTTCGACAATAAAGCCTGCTAAGGTCGACATTTCGGAATCCTCAAATGCTGGAATCTTGACTTTAAAATAGCGTTCAAAATCATCAAGTGTAATTTTTCCTGAAATAATATATGAATCCTCTGATTCTTTTGCGATCAACGCTGTTTCCAAATCGGTTTCATCCCTGATATCACCAACAAGTTCTTCTAAAATATCTTCGATCGTGACCATGCCGGTCGTTCCACCGTATTCATCTTTTAAAATTGCGATATGCTTTCCTTCTTTTCGCATCATGGTCAACAAGGTTTTGATCGGTGTAGCAGCTAATGCTACAATCGGTTCTTCTACTAAGTCACAGACCTTTCTTTCTCCATCTATGAATGATTCTTTGATCAATGCCGGCAACGTCACATACCCTAAAACCTGATCTTTTGACTCTTGGATCACTGGATAACGTGTATGGCCGCGTTCTAAGGAATGCTGGATCGCTTGTGTGACAGTCTCATTCGCCTCAAAAACTTCCATTGAGGTACGATCGACTTGGATTTCTTTTGCTAAGGTATCATCAAACTCAAATACATTTTCCATGTAATGGTATTCTTCTTTCGTCAATTCACCCTTTTTATAAGAATCCACCGCAACAAACAGCAATTCTTCCTGTGTGAGCGTTTCTTCTCCTTCTGAAACCAGTTTGATGCCTAATAGTTTTCCCAGTTTTGCTGCCGAATGGTTTAACAACCAGATAAAAGGATACATCACTTTATAAAAATAATGCAATGGTTTAACGATCGTTAGCACAACTTTCTCTGTCTGCGCAATACTGTAGCTTTTAGGCAATAGTTCACCAACGACAACATCCACATAGGTCACAATGGCAAAACCTAAAATAACAGAAATCGTTCTACTTAACGCACCACTGATCGGTAAATTCCCAATCAAAGGATGCAATAAAGCAGCTACAGAGCCTTCCCCGACCCACCCAATAATCAGCCCAGTCAATGTAATTCCCAGCTGACTTGCAGATAAGTAAGCATCTAAATGATGTGTTACATGTATAGCCAGTTCGGCATTTTTGACCCCATCTTTTTTTAACTGTTCCAATCTAGACATTCTGATTTTCACTAAAGCAAATTCACTTGCTACAAAAAACGCTGTAATAGCGATCATTAAAAATAAAATAAAAAAATTTATAGCCAGCATTCTCTACACCTCGTTTTCTTCTCTGTATTTATTATACTGGTCTGTGTAAAATAGTGCGAATAAGAGCTATTAAAAAAGCGAGTGATCTCTGATGAATGTTCAATTTCCCGCTGCATAAGCGATGCAGAAAAACCAGATGCTCTAATAATTACGAAAACCCCACACAATGTATTTAACGCACTGTGTAGGGCTTTCTTAATTGATATAAAATTGACTTGACCTAGATGAACGCTACTACACTTCTTTTAGCATTTTTCTTTCTCTTAAACGTGTTTTACGTGTGTCACCAATGATCAATGGAACTGATTCATATTTTACTTCACTATATTCCAATCCAAACCAGTTTTCTGGAGAAGTCGTTCTTTTTTTGATTGCTAGTTTCAACTGCATGATTTGACGATCCCATTTTTTCAGTTCGGTTACTTTTGAAAGCTCTTCACGAATGATAATGAATTGGAAATCACCCACTTCACGCCCCGGTGTCAATGAATATCTTTGCGGTTGTTTAGGCAATCTGCCTTCCTTCATTAGATCATGAACGATTTGACGAATGTAGATATTAACCTCTTGCGCCACATGGAAACCAAGATACAGCTGAACCTGAACGATGAAATCAGTGCCCATCATATCTACAGAATATTCTTTTGTAAACGGTTCGTCCGTCACTTCAACGTTGACGAACCAATACACATTTGCTCTTTTAGGCTGTTTATCCAAAATAGAATAGATGATTTGTCGACCGATCTCGTCTCCAATTAAATCTGGAGTCATAAAAACTACGTTTGTTTGAGATTTTGGTACAGAAGTATCATCTTTTAACATTCGTAATTGTTCCACATACTGCTTAAGCGGAACCGTATCCGACGTTTTCTCTTTGATAATATTGCCCCATTCCCAAATGGTCATGATCGCAAGTATCAACAAGGCGATCCCAACTGCAACATAACCGCCGTGGAAGAACTTCGCGATACTTGAAACAAAGAAAATCGACTCAATACTACCAAAAAATAAGGTGATCAAATAGGCAACCCAACGCGGCGCCCCTTTTTGTAACAAGTAAAACATCAATAAAATCGTCGTCATCAACATTGTCACCGTAATTGAAAGTCCATAAGCCGCCTCCATATGTGTAGAGGTTCTAAATGTGACAACGATCAATGAACAGACCAACCATAGTAATGTATTGACAGCCGGAATATACATTTGACCAATATTTGCACCAGGATAGATGATTTTTAGTCTTGGTAATAATTTTAGTTTGATTGCCTCTGATACTAATGTGAACGAGCCAGAGATCAATGCTTGAGAAGCAATAACTGCCGCAACCGTTGCGAACACAACACCTAATAGCATCAAACTATTCGGCATCATTTGGAAAAATGGATTTAGATTTTCAATCGCTAAAATCGATGGATCATTTTTAGCACTTAAAATCCAAGCGGCCTGTCCTAGGTAATTAAGGATCAAACAGATTTTAATGTATGGCCAGCTTGCTCGGATATTGTGTTTCCCGACGTGTCCTAAATCAGAATACAAGGCCTCAGCACCTGTTGTCGCCAGAAAGACATTTCCTAAAACGAAGATACCCAGCTTATTTTCCGGGCTCAACAGCAGATGGACTGCATAATAGGGATTCAACGCGCGCAACACTGTCCAGTCCTGTCCAAAATTGATTAGCCCCATAATTCCTATAAAGGTAAACCAAGCAAACATGATCGGACCAAATGCTTTTCCAACTGCGTCTGTTCCAAAACGCTGCACCGAAAATAGAACAAGAATAATCACTAATGTAATAATTACAATAATATTTTGATCGTTGCCAAAGCGCTCGAAAAAGGGCGGAATCCCCCGCAATCCTTCAATTGCTGTTGTCACTGTCACAGCAGGAGTCAATACGCCATCGGCCAACAACGCAGCCCCTCCGATCATCGCTGGAATGATCAAGTACTTTCCTTTTTTACGCACCAGCGTATATAGAGAAAAAATCCCACCTTCTCCATGATTATCCGCATTCAAAGCAATCACAACATATTTGATCGTTGTTAAAATCGTCAGTGTCCAAAAAATCAATGACACAGCTCCAATAATAAAATTCTCAGACACATTTTGAAGACCACCATTGTCCCCAACAATTGCTTTCATTACATAAAGCGGACTGGTTCCGATATCGCCATAAACAACCCCCATAGCCACTAAAAGACCAGCAGCGGTCAATTTCTGATGATGCGAAACTTTCGATTTCTCTCCCACAAGATTCTCCTCCAATTTAAAAGCTGAACAGGCTCGTTCAGCTCTGACTGAAAAATAGGAAAATCAGTTTGTGACGCTCTTAGTCACAGACGGATTTTATCTTTTTTCCGAAGAGCTAGCCTGTAAAGCTAGATGATGCTAAAGCTGAACATCCTTGTTCAGTACGAACTTTCCCGCAAGTAGCTGGGTCATTCTTTTTCTAAACTGCACTATTGTTTACTAAAAAAATAAAACAAGAGACCTAAGTGAAACGACACTTGGTCCTTACACTTAGGTCTCGCAATTTCATTCCTAGACCAGTGTTATTCACACTAGCTGTTGATCTAAGAACATAGTAAACTATGTCGCTACTCCCCTAAGATTCTTATTTAGCCAGCTAAACAAGAATATCGGTTGTAATTTTTATTTAATTAAACAAAAAAAGTCAGCAAAAAACAACTGATTTTGATAACAACTATAATACTCTTACATCATTTTAGCAAGTCTTTTATATAAATAATTTTAAAACTATTTTTATACAAAAAAATGAGTGACCGAGACATAACTCTATGAGTTACATCTCAGTCACTTTTTGATTCAAATAAACGATGTAAGCAGAAGCAACTTCTTCGTAAACAATGAAGTAAAGGAAGTCTCTACTGAGCAACAGTCCAGCAGTTTGAATATTTCGAACCCCTTACTCGTTATCGAATTCTTCCTCATCCTCATCTTCTGACGAATAATGAAACTTGATCATTTCATTCACAAAAATCGGCACGATCGAAAGACCAAAAACTAAAAGCCAATGGTTCATACCGATAGGTACCAACCCAAATAAGTCTTGCGTGAATGGCAATAAGGCAATAACTGTCGTAATGATCACAGCTAATACTGCCATTTCAAATAATGATTTATTCGAAGCAAGCTTTACTCTAAAAATCGATTGTGTACTGCGTACATTAAACACATGTAAAATCGATGAATAAGCTAAAATCAAGAAAGCAACTGTTTGGCCTACTTCATGACTTGCATCAAAGAAATAAGATACTGAATCGACATTTGCCCCTAAGTAAAAACCAAACAGTGTGATTACCGTAAAGACAAACGCATTGATTCCGACTTTTTGCCATAAACCGCGAGCAAAAATCCCTTCATTTCTAGGAATCGGTGCTTCATCCATGATTCCTTTTTCTGCGGGCTCTTTTCCTAAAGCAAAGCCTGGCAAACCATCAGCAACAACATTGACAAACAATAGCTGCACTGCTGTAAATGGTGCTCCCCAGCCTAAAAGCATAGCGATCAATACAATAAAAATTTCTGAAATATTACAGCTAAGCAGAAAGTTTACTGCTTTACGAATATTTCTATAAACAGCACGTCCTTGTGCTACCGCATCAACAATCGTAGCAAAATTGTCATCTGTTAAAATCATATCCGCAGCACCTTGCGCTACATCCGTTCCTGTGATTCCCATGGCACAACCAACATCACTTGCTTTTAAGGCCGGCGCATCGTTGACTCCATCTCCAGTCATTGCTACAACAGCACCTGTTCGTTGCCATGATTTGACGATCCGAATCTTATCTTCCGGCGTAACCCTAGCATAGACAGAGAGCGATTTAACTCGCTGATCAAGCTCTTCATCGGACATCTTTTGTAATTCTGATCCCGTCAATGCTTCACTCTTATCACGTAAAATGCCTAGTTCTTTTGCGATCGCCCCAGCTGTCACCACATGGTCTCCTGTGATCATAACTGTTTTGATTCCCGCTTTTTTCGCTCTGGCGATTGCTCCTTTACTCTCAGGTCTCGGAGGATCGATCATCCCGATCAATCCTAATAGCCTTAAATTCTTCTCTAAGGCCTCTGAAGTGATTTCAGAAGGTTCTTCATCATAAATCGCATAACCGACAGCAATCACTCGTAAAGCGCGTTTTCCGAAACGGTCATTAACAACTGCTGCTTGATCCAAGTCTCCAAAACGAAAACGTGTCAGCAACACATCAAACGCACCTTTGGTAACAGAAATGTATTTTTTACCCATTTTATGAACGGTTGTCATCATTTTACGATCTGAATCAAAAGGAATTTCACCGATTCTTGGATATTTTTCTTCTAGTTCGGCTTTTGTATGATAATTTTCTTCAACAGCTCGAACGATTGCTGCTTCTGTAGGATTACCTTGAATCACTAAATCATCGCCGTCTTTATCTACAATAACATCTGTACACAAAGCAGCCATTTTTAAAACTTCCATTGCTTCATCTGTCATCGCATCTTCAGTATCTGTCACTTCGTCCCCACGTGTCCAGACACGTCTGACACGCATTTTATTTTGAGTCAGTGTTCCAGTTTTATCTGAACAAATAACATTAGCAGTTCCTAACGTTTCAACAGCCGGCAAACGACGAATGATCGCATGCTTCTTCGCCATTTTCTGCACACCAAAAGCTAAAGTCAGTGTCACGATCACCATCAATGTTTCTGGAACCGCCGCTACAGCTAACGAGACAGCTGTCATAAACATTTCCAACATTGGCTCACCTTGTAATTCACCTATAATAAAAACTAAAGCTGCCGCCCCTAAAGCAATCAAACTGATCCGTTTGCCTAATTGATTCAATCGTTTTTGTAATGGTGTTTGCTGTGTGACATCATCATTCAATAAACCAGCGATTTTTCCCATCTCAGTTTGCATTCCTGTTGCAGTAACAACCGCTCGTCCGCGACCATTAGCAACTGTACAGCCTTTGAAAACCATATTCAGCTGGTCACCAAGTGGTGCTTCACCTGTTCCTATGTACTCTGAATCTTTTTCAACAGGTTCACTTTCACCAGTTAGCGCAGACTCTTCTACCCTTAACTGAGCACTCTGAATCAATCGAGCATCGGCTGTGATCATTGATCCTGTCTCTAAAACAAGGATATCTCCGACAACAACCTCTTCCGCATCGATCGTTTCTACTTTTCCATCTCTTAGAACGGAACTACTTTGCTTATTCATATCTTGAAGCGCGGATAATGATTTTTCTGCATTACCTTCTTGAACAATCGCCAATACCGCGTTAATGACTACGATAGCAATAATCAAAACACTTTCAAAGTAATCGCCATGTTCTGTAGCAATTGCTGTGTAAAATGAAATCGCAGCAGCGACTAATAAAATGATTGTTGTAAAATCAGACAAGCTATGAAAAAATTTTTTTAATACTGAATCTTTCTTTGTTTCCTGAAACGTGTTGGCTCCATGTTCTGAGAGTCGTTTTTTTGCTTCTTGTTCGGTCAGTCCTTGTTCTCTATTTGTATTTACCTCGTTAATAGTTGTTTCGATAGGTTGTTTATAAGCTTCCATCCTATCCCCCCATTCTTAATTTTTCCTTCTATTAATATAGTAGCTATATCCACTATACCATGTTTTTTTTTTGAACTTCAATAAATATGGCTAATTTTTCATTTTTCTTTCTGAGATTCTTCTAATCATTAGGAACTATTTCTAAAAATCGCATAAAAAAAGTGCTTTTATATTGAAAACGCTTACTTTTTATGTTACTATAATTATAGAAGGAAGGAGGATACATCAGCTGTATTGAAGAATTTCTCGAAGCATGAAATGAGTAAACACAAAATTGTTAGCAGAACAAGATTCACCTTTCACAAAACTGTATGTGCAGAGTAAAAAAAAATCATAAAAACATCTTTACAAATAGTGAATATGCGTAAAAGTAACAACGTTTCACTCACATTTTATTAAAATATGCATATAAAGATAGTTTGATTAAAAAAAGTTTTTTAAAGAAATGTAGAAAATGTAATGAAGACAACATTTGGTTTATGAACAAGAAATTCAACTATTTACTTTGCATGTATATCTAAAAGTAAAAAAAACATCATTCAATACGCTGATTCCTTCCAGAAACAACGGCCAAGCTCCTCGAGAAGCTTGGCTTTTTTCTTTGCAAGATATTTGTAAGTGAAAGTAAGATATGGTATAGTGACTATGCGCTTTTTATTTGATACATAAATTAGACTATTGGAGGGATTTGCATTGCCAAAAAAGAAGAACTCATCCTTTGAGAGTTCCATTCACGTCTACAGAGCTATGAAACGCATGACCCAACAGGAACTTGCTGATAAAGTTGGAGTATCTAGACAAACTATCATTCAACTAGAAAGAAATAGGTACAATCCTTCCCTTTTATTAGCTCACGACATAGCCGATGTTTTTGAAGTGCCGATTGAACAAATCTTCACGTTCAAAAAACTAACAGAAGACGAGCAAACAAGTAACGCAACCGACTAACGGAAGGAAAGGATAAATTATGATCGAATCACTAAAATCTTTTTTTGATAACTTGCCTGTAAATCATTGGTCTAGCCTAGTAGTAGTTGTATTGTCTATTGTATTTATCGTGTATTCTGTTTACTTTTTCTTCAGCAAAGAAGGAAAAGATGAGCGCGGAAAGAAAATAATTTCAACAGCAAGCTTTATTTCTTTCATCATTACTTTGATAATACTTTTCTCACTGAGTAATTTATTCTATGAAGTTGCTTCTTATAACGAGTTGGCATACTCATAGATTTTAAACTTTTCGGTATTGATCATTTCTACTACCGAAGCCATTGGTATTATGGTTTTGAAAAAATCAATTTAAAAAAAAGCTAACCGAAGTTAGCTTTTTTTTTGTAAAATTTTACGGCCAGCAAATTAATCTTGACCAACCACCTACAGTATTTGCAACAATCGTTTCTGAACGATCAATAGTATCTTCTGAGTTTTTACTTCTTTCAAACGAAGCACCAACAACTGCATCCACATTTTTTACATTCTTTTCTGCTTCCATTTTTTCAATAGATAATTTTCTCATAATATTTTTTCTCCCCCTTGCTTTAATAATTTGATTATAAGACGTTCTTCATAATAAGTAAAGTTCTTTTTTCAGATTGTTTTGCCAAAAAATTGAATAGATGGAACTTTTTCCGGATCAAATGCCCGCAGTAATTGATAACCTATGCCTGAAAGCCCACAAAAAAGCCCCAGTGGACAATTTTCCTGATCAGCTTTTAAAAAGTAGTTGTTCCTTGCCAAAAAATTATCATCTACATAATAATCTAAACGTCCGCAAGTTCCATGGCAGAGGCAATCATCAGTGACTTCTTGCGTCACTT
This sequence comes from Enterococcus termitis, assembly GCF_001730305.1. Lineage (GTDB taxonomy): Bacteria > Bacillota > Bacilli > Lactobacillales > Enterococcaceae > Enterococcus_L > Enterococcus_L termitis. Next base: position 235,339 of record NZ_MIJY01000044.1, on the reverse strand, counting down.
TTCTTTGTTTTTTTGGAAAATCAATATGGAGTACATCACATAGGTACTTGATTCCCGATGTACCACGGCACCATGAATCATTTAGACTTTCTTCTATTGCTAGATTTTCTTTGAATTGTTCTTGATACCATTGAAAAAGAGCTTCACTTCTGTTGCTTTGCAGCACTTGATTTGCTTGGTGTAGTCCGTATAAAATCCCTCCATACCCATGAGCAAAACTATTGTTGGCCATCTCTTGACACTCAATCGAATCAATGTATCTTGCAAGTATTTTTTTTGCAATGGGCAACCGATATTCAGTGAAAATCGCTGCTACTACAGCAAGCAAACTACTTCTTCCATAAATCCAATCATTCACTTGCTCCGTTTGAGTAAGCGGCTTTTGATATAGAACGTCCAAACTTTTTTCTAAATAGACTCGATGCTTCTTATCCTTAAGCAATCGATTGACATAAAATGCTGTTGTAAGACGCATTCCTTCAGCGAAAAAGGCACTTTCATAATCCTCTTTTGAGTCTTCGGAAAGAAAAACTTCCTTTTCTAAAAGCGTAATGACCATTTGATACTCATCTTTAGGGACATAATGATGTAAGTAGACAAAATATAAATACAGTCCAGCACTCCCTTCGTAAAGATTAGTCGTTGGATAAGTTACCCCAACTTTATTGCCTTGCTCCGGCAAAACAGACAACCAGTCAATTGTTTGTTCTTTGAGATCTACTACTAGATTACCAATGATTTTATCGCCAATATTAGCGGCTTTACGTAGCAGTGGTGACTGAATCTCTGAATTTTTTTCTGAGATTGTTATTTCCTGCAAAGTATAGTCTAGTGTCTCTAAGCTTTCTTTCAGTAAAAGATAAGAAAAATGACTCGTTTTTTCAGTTATCTTTTCCATATGTGTAAGTGTGTGTTCTAACGGCGAGATGTTTAACACTTGTTGAAATTCTTGACCATCCGCATAAACACTAGTGGAAGATGTATTTGCGGTAAATAAAGGAACATCATGAACGAGCAGATTCTGTACCTCTACCGACTTGAGCTGGGGTGGAACTACTTTACTTGCCCATACATTTTCAATGATTTTTTCCCGTTCAATATAATTAGACATGCAATCAGTATGCAGTGTAAAATTCAATAAATTCCCATAATCTTGAGTATCTCTGTAAATTAAACGAATTCTTGTTTCTTGGAATAATTCTTTAACTTTGGCAATAAAGACCGCCTTATTTTCTAGTAAAAGAGTATTCATCTCTTTAAAAGCCCGTTGAATCACCTGACTGTACTTGTGATAATCAACATCTTGTCCATTAAAACGAGGAATATTTTGAGCTGCCTCCATGTACGCTTCTTCTAAACGAAAGCCAATGTTACTTGAATGAGCCTCTTGCAACCTTCGTACTTTTTGAGGAAGTTTCTGTTTTGTCCCAGATAAGGCATCTAAATCCAGTTCCCGTTTCCACTGCTCTCGCTGCGGGATCAACCCAGTAACAAGCACTGAATTTTTTTCTATTCTACGTTGCCGAGAATCTTTTTTAGTCGAGCTTAAGATATCCGGTCGAATAAGTGTCTCTACGTCAATCAGAACGGGGTGACAACCGTGAGCGATCAGATTTTCCATGTGTAGATCCGTTGCGCCTAACCAATAAGTAATAGCTAAAAGCTGACCATACTGGTGATAAAAATCACTCACCTCATGTTCTTTGAAGCATTCTTGATAGGTTACTTTTTCTTCAATAGTAAATCCGGATTGGAGCACCCTTTTTATTTTATAAAAAGGAGGAGCCGAGCTTAGGGTTTCAATATAAGTTAATAGCTCATTAAATCGTTCACCTATGGTCAAATCCTTAAATTTAAAAATCAGAGGTGTTTCTTGTATTTGAAACTGAATCACTGTTTTGCCTCGATCATGGCTATCACCTTGTCCCAGTTCTATGTGATCTAATTGGAAAGGTGCTTTAATAGCGAAAGTTTCTGACAAAAGCTCTGTTGAGTCATTTATAGCTGTAAGAAATTCTTCGATGACTTCACAAGCAAAGGTCAGTCTGGTCGCTAATACTCTAGCCAAGGTCGGATATTCTGCGAAAAAGAGGAAGGTTCTCTTTTTATCTCCAAGAAATTCTTCGATGTAGCGGGTAAACTCCGTTTCTTTTGATTCACTCTGGAGCTGATACTCTTCAATCATTTGATGAACATCCCAAGCAAGTGTTTTTTGTGCAATAAAGAAGAGTTCCTCTGCCAACTGGTCGACTAAATGAGCAATTACTTGTTCTGGTAGTTGAATCTTAGAAAATGATTGACTAAACTTTCGAATCTGTTTTTCATAAAAAGCCAAATGGAAGCGCAAGGCAGCTTTTAAACTAAACTCACAAATCTGAATTTCTTCTCTAAAAATCTCTTGGTGTAATTGAAACCATTGACTCTTTTCGATCAGCGGTAATAATACGTTTGCCCGCTCTTCAGTAAATGAGACCAGCGCCCGGCTAAACGTACGTTCATCGTAAGAACTTTGTTCTAGCATTCTTTTAAAATCAAGCGGTTTCAGTAAACTTTTTCGCGCTTGCCATTTAGTTAATGCACGTTGACACTCTTCTTCACCTAGTTGTAAACTACGCCAGCTTTGGATTCGTTCTGAACTTGTTGCCGCATAACTATAAGTCAACTCTTCTATCATGATTTCCTCTCCTTTTTTAAAACCCCTTATCCTTAATAATAATAAAAAAATAGTTAAAATACTATGTCCATTTTATTTTTTCGGTGTTTTCTTTCTGCCTCATGTAAAATAAGTAATTTTATTCTCATTTTATTCACTAACATTCTTAATAAAATGTATATATTTAGATAACATGCTTCTATATCAAGATAACCTATAAAATAGCCTGATTTCGACAAAAGAATAACAAAAAAATAAAAAATGTATTTATTTCTCTCTTTTAATAGAAATAAGCCACCTTTTCGAAAGCATTTGTTTTGTTAATTTTTTACTTTTCGTATATTATAGTTGTTAAGAGGTATGTACCAATATTTTCGAAAGGATATGAAATTTATGTTAAAACTCTATACGACAAATAGCTGTACATCATGTAGAAAAGCGAGAAAGTGGCTGGTTGACCATGAGATTCCATTTGAAGAAAAAAACTTTGGCACTACACCTATTACACTTGATGAACTAAAAAATATATTAATTCTTACCGAAGAAGGAACAGAAGATATTATCTCGATTCGTTCTAAAATCTTCCAAAAACTTGCTATAGATATCAATGAATTGCCTTTACACGAACTTTTAGAACTTGTAAAAGATAATCCTGGACTATTACGTCGTCCAATTATGATCGATGAAAAAAGACTACAAATCGGATTCAATGAAGATGAAATTCGTTGCTTCCTACCAAGATCCGTCCGTAAAAGAGAGTTATCTCAAACCTTATTATTAAGCGGCTTATAACTGTTACTACCTCGAATCCAAAAAAACGCATTGACTGCCAACCTAATTAGGGGAAGCAGCTAATGCGTTTTTATTTTTTTGATTGATTATTTTACAAACATCGCGTCACCGAAACTAAAAAATCGGTAATGTTCGTCAATGGCGTGCTGATACGCTGCTAATGTCAAATTTCGACCAGCAAAAGCGCTAACCAACATTACTAAGGTTGACTTAGGTAAATGAAAATTTGTTGAAAAAGCCTGTACGACTTTAAATTCGTAGCCAGGAGTAATAAAAATATCTGTCCAACCACTATCAGCTTTGATTTGACCATCAAATTTTGTACCAATCGTTTCCAATGTACGGATAGATGTTGTTCCAACAGCGACGATTTTGCCTCCTTGCTTACGAACCTCATTTAACTGTTCTGCGGCAGCTTCTGTTAGACGGTAAAATTCACTATGCATTTCATGTTCAGCGATATTATCCACACTAACAGGACGGAATGTACCTAAACCTACGTGTAACGTCAAATAGACTAGCTTCACACCTTTTTCTTGGATTTTATCAAGTAACTCTTGCGTGAAGTGCAAACCAGCCGTAGGAGCTGCCGCAGAGCCATTTTCTTTAGCGTACACAGTTTGGTAACGTTCAGGATCTTCCAAACGTTCTTTGATGTACGGTGGCAACGGCATTTCTCCCAGTGATTCTAGGATTTCCAAAAAAATCCCATCATAATCAAACGTCACAATTCGTCCGCCATGATCCAATTCTTCTACGACGGTCGCGGTCAATCGACCGTCACCAAAATGAATGTGCGTGCCTACTTTGGCTCTTTTAGCTGGTTTTATTAGTGTTTCCCAAGTATCTCCTTCTGTGTTGGTCAAAAGAAGCACCTCTAAATGACCGCCAGTATCAGGTTTTTCTCCATATAAACGTGCTGGTAGCACTCGAGTATCATTCATGACCAACGCGTCTCCAGCCTGTAATTCATCTACAATATCATGAAAGTGTTTATCTTCCATTTCTTCAGTTTCACGATTTAAAACTAAAAGACGTGAACTTGTTCGGTCTTTTAATGGTGTTTGAGCAATCAGTTCTTCCGGTAATTCAAAATCAAAATCTTCTGTACTAAGCATATTTGTCACTCTCTCTACTTGATTTGTCTTGGCTATTCTAACATTTTTTGTTCTATATGGCTATGAAGAAAGCAGCTGACAAATCAAAAAAGGCCCCCTACTGCTTTGGGCTGCATGTTGCAAAGCAAATCACAGCTGCCATGCTTTGGCTGAATCATGCTTAAAAATGCGAACAGATATAGCTTCAGATGAAATCCAACGAGCTCCACTGCCACTTCATTTGATCTCATCTCTGCACTTATACCTGTCCGCATCTTTGAACGATCGAAAACTTTTTAAATCGAAACGAACATTACCACCTAAACGTTAACCGTCCAATTTATTGTATTCTTGATCGTTCATAGAAGCGTGAAAATAAGCGGAGTTACATTCATTCCGACTATCGGCTTATTCAGAAGTCCTCTCACTCGCCATTTCCACACTTCCCAGATAGAAACAAAACAAAAAAATGGTGCTGGCAAAATACGCCAACACCATTGCATGTTCAGTAAATAAGCATCTTACGATCCAACTAGACCTCTAAAAAGAAAGTTCTAGATATTTTTCTCAAAATTGAGTAAAATGGAAAGTGTCGATGTTACACATTGACAGGGCAACTTGATTGGTCAGCGTTATCTGACTTCTCAGGGCTTCATGAATCAGCGCCAACTGATTTATGAAGTGCCTTTTTTATTTTATTCATTTCTATCTACTACTCATTTTAAAGAAAAATAATTTCATAGTCAACAAACTGTAAGGATAATTTCTATTTCTTTTGTTTTTTCATGATTTTGATTGACTTATATTGTCTTAAAAAGTTGATGTGTCAAGGGAATCTTCATATGACCAGAACGCATCGTCCATTGTATTTTTTTCGTTTGTCTCTTCTCTTACGCCAACCAATGACGCTTTTTTATATTTTATGGTCTTTTCATCAATAAGAAATTGCCAGCTGTTCTTTTTTCTTGATTGAATAATGTCGGTATAATCAATCATATTCTTTTTCAACCACAGTTTTTTATCTTCGTGATAACCAGAGTCATCATGAAATAGGTCATTCACCAATAAAACATATTTTGCATTATGATCTAAGCCAGCCGCCATCTGATAAAGTAACTCCGCTTCTTCAAAGCATCTCTCTTCATTATATATATCTCCTAAATAAACCAATGCATTGAAACATTCATTCAGCTGAATACCACCAGACTTAATTGATGTTTCTATGACCAGCTTAAAAAAATAGACAGCCTGCTCCTGATCTTTTGCATTTACAGCTAGCTCTCCTTGATGAAACCACATGTTAATTTTCCTTTTATTAAACATACTTACTCCTTTTGTTATGACGATCCCTATTTATATTTAGAGAGTGAAATTAGACGATTACTTTGCCTCATTCCACTCTCTTTTTTATTTTAGAATCGTTTCAGTCTTTCAGTTACTCAACTTTTTTCAGAATTTTAACATCGCCAGTCTTTGATTGCACCTTGACAGTATATTCTCCACTAGGAATCGTAGCAAAATCGTTTTTTATTTCACCCGTTTCTGTGCTGGCCTCAATATTTACTGCCTGGTTAGGGTCTTGCAGCCATTTGATAAATCCAGACTTGCTGGATACTCGGGCATTTACTTTACTATCTTGAATTGAAATGATCGGTCCAGAAATGTTTTTCATTTGTAAATTCCCTTGATTTTCCTCTGATACGATCTTTCCTTCTTCATTACTCATGAACAAGTCGCCCTTCGTCCGTTTGACAATCACTTGACCGTCAGTTGCTGTCGCTTTTAATTTTTTCGTCTCAGTGTCTTCTAAAATCATCCGTCCTGAATGATTATTCAAGACAATGTTTTCTGAGCGTAAAAATTTCAAAATAGATAAACCACGGCTTCCTTCTATAGCCAAATCGCCTAGCATTCCTGTAATAACCGTTTTCCCAGACTCACTTTTAACAGCTAAATTCATGGCAGATTCTTCTATGATCACATCTCCGAAATCACTTTCTACGTGTCCCTCATCCGCTATGATATTCTTGGCGTAGACATCTCCTGACTCTAGGTCCAGGTCAAAGTTTTTTGTCTGGATATCCAGTAGTCGTAAATCTCCTTGGGTAAGCTTTAAGTTAAAGTCATCCAAAATAGTTCCTTTTGGAATAAAGAACATCACTTCTGAACGCCCCGTTTTGGTGAACGTATCAAAAATATTTTCTTCATCCAATGTTAAATCAACTTTCTTTTTATATGTACCTGTTTCGATTTTCTGAATATCACTTTCTTTAAATCTTCCTTTAACCATCAAGCTTGGTTTTTCTGCACTAGAAACTTCTACCGTTGTGATCTCAACATCTGCATCTGAATCCAATCTAAAAGAAGCATGGTCACTTGATGAAAGTTTAATTTCTTTGTAATATTGTCTGCCCGTGTACAACAAACGATCTGTTAGGGAAAATACCAATAATGTTCCTAGACCTAATACAAAAGTTATTGCAGATAAATAATTGATCACCCGTTTCTTTTCATAAAACCAACTTTTCAGTAATTGAAAAATCAACGCTGATAATAGCAAACAAAAAACCAAAGGAATACCTGCAAGATTCTTTTCTTCATACAATTCTTTGACTATATAGATTAGAAAAAAAGAGAATGCGCATAATAATAACAGTAATGCTAATGGTTTCAGCACTCTAACAGCTGTTTTTAACACTCTTTGCATTCTTTTTTTCTGTGTCTGAATAAAAACATCTTGAATTTCTTCTCTGGGAACCACAGAAGTTTTAGCATTGATTGCTGCATCTAAGCTTAAATCAGCATAATAGTCTGCAGCAATTTCTTGAGGCGAAGCAAGTCTAGCTACGACTTCTGCTTCTGTCTGACCTTCTTCTAAACAAACAGCTAATTGCTCTAATAGATCTTCTTTTAACTCGTTGAATTCTTCTATATCTTCTTCAGCAAAAGCAGCTTTTAGTTTGTCTAAATATTCCTCCATCGTACTCACTAATCTGCCCTCCTCAATTCATTTACTTGTTCAACAAATTCATCCCAATCATGTTCTAAAAGCGCCAAATATTCTTGTCCTTTTTCTGTGATCTGATAATACTTTCTTGAAGGACCATCTGGTGACTCTTTGGCGTAAATAATACAATAAGACTCTTTGACTAGCCGGCGTAAAACCGGATAAAGTGCTCCCTCAGTGATTGGTATGAATTGATTCACTCGCTGTGTTAGTTCATAGCCGTATCGATCTTCTTTTTGAATAAAGTGGAGCACGCACATTTCTAAAGCACCTTTTTTAAATTGGCTTGAAGCCCTCATCGCTCAATCCCCTTACCACAGTTTTGATTGACAAATTACTGACCGTTTTCAAACTCTTATCTGAAATATAGTAACTATGAAAAACAACCATGACCAATTTTTGTACCTATTGATTCAAAACAACGTCTTCGCCCAAAAGCAACTATTTTTGTTTTGAGAAATAGCGGAATCTGCTACCTATTTATTCGTTGGGACAACCTATTGCTCAGCTTGTTAATAGTTATTACGGTTGTAATTCTTTTTCTCTTGAATGATACCTTGACGTTCTGCCGGTGTCAAATTAGGATCGCTGAGCTGGTTACCCCATTCTCTATTTTTTTGATTTCTTTCCTGCCAATTACCCGAAGCTCCCGAAACAGCCTCTGCCCCGCCTGTGTTTTCCTCTACTGGAGCAGCCTCTTCTGGCTGGTAGACCGCAGGCGGTTGTTCGACTTCAACCTGGGCTTGTTGCTCTGCGGCTTGGGCTTCAGCATTTTGAGCTTGGCTCTCTGCTGCTTTTTCTTCTGCCTGTTTCTCCGCTGCTTTTTTCGCTTCTTCTTTTTGTTTTTGATTTTTTTTGATTTCTTGTTCCTTCAGCTTAGTTTTGATTGAATTTTCTACGCGAGCGATTTTTTGAGAAACAATTTTCGACAGCCGCTCTTTTTTTAATGCGAAGCGTTCTCTTACAGCCTCATCTTTTGAGAAAGCAGCATCTGCATTACTGCCCATTTGAGTTGTACCCACACCGATCATTAACAGAGCTATGCAAAATAATATAAATTTTTTCATCCTAACTTCTCCTTAATCAACATATTTCTTTACTATCCTTATCCTTGGAAGGCCTCCAGTAATTCGTCGAAGCGTTTTTCTTCATCGATAATTTTCCAATATTTCTTTTCTTTCTTATCTTGTTCCAGCTCTATATGAATTGTTTTAGGTTTTGATCCGGCTTTTAATTCTTTAAATGTCTTTTTCAAAGCTTCAAATTGAATACGATCAAGGTCCTTATCCTTTAATTTTGACAGCTCATTTAATAGATCGTTTAATTGTTTTTCATCAGTCAGTTTGTCAATATCATCCAATGATTTAATCGTATCGTACCCCTTACTTTGCAACCATACAACTAATTCTTCATCTGTTTTTTTATCAACGATTTGGTCGAATTTAGACTGATCCAAACCAGTTACGGTTATCACTGCTTCATATTTTTTAGTTTTATCGTTCTTCATTTTTACAGAAAAGCTTGTTTCTTCGTCTAATTTTTCTTGATAAATCTCTGCTAATTCTTTTGCTTGTTTTTCCGTTAGTCCAAATAATTCAGAAAAATCGTCGATCAACCCTTTTTGATTGGATACATCTAGGTCATAAAAATACTTTTCACCATTCTCTTTATCTTTACCATAAATGACATTATTAATGAATGCTGTCGTAACTTCTTTGGGATCAGCACTGTTTGTGCATCCTGTAAAAACAACAACGATTAAAGCTAACAAAATGATTATTCTCTTTTTTTTCATGCGTCTTGGCTCCTTTTATGACAGTAACTGTTGATTTTTTCGTGCGTCTTTTTTATTTTTAAAAATATACTTGAATAGCGTGTAAAATTTCACTCGGATTGAATGGATATCCCCCACATGTGCGGTATCTGAATAGATCAGCCCTAACCAGCGGTAGTGGTTTTTGCGAGAAAGTTTTTGGACCTTAAATGTGATCTCAACTTTCCCTCTTAAATTAAATATACGCGAACGACTCATTTTTACATCTTTTATTTTTTGAAAAGAAAGTCTGGCTTCCTCTTGATTTAGCAAAAGGCTTAGAAAGGGATCGGTTTGATCGACGGTGATGATCACACTTCGTTCACCTAAATAATTGATTTGAACTGGAATTATTTGATCTTCTTTCACTATTTTCCCCTGATAATCTACTGGGATATTCATTGGTAAACGTGGACGTTCGTAGGCTACACTAACAGCAACCACGAGACTGATAATGTTGTATAGCAGCCAATAAAAATTAATAGATAGAATCTGCTGCCATTGAGATTGTTGACTGTACAATTGAAAAATGGCGTATATCAATGTAACTATATTGATGCCTAATAATAAAATCTGTCCTTTGCAGTTGCGCCAGTCAAAGTAGCCTTTGGTCCCTTGGACGCCTTTAACGGTAACATGGAACTTTTTATTTTTTTTCGCGCTAAACAACGTTTCTTTCCAAACCGCCCATGATACTTGCGGCGCTGTGACTAATTCATAGATATTACTTATGAAGGAATTATATTTTTTTCTCGCTACTGTTTTATACATCAAGCTTCCCGAAACAAACGCCGGCAGCCAGAATATCAGCAAGTGTGCGAAGCTTGTTTTCAGACTTGAAATATTGAACATTAAATACAGAAATGGACAAATCAAATAAATCAGTTTATACACACCTGAATACCAGTAAATAACACCATCCAAATAAAACCATTTTTGAATAAAGGACAAGTTTTTCAATTTTTTTAATGTATATTTTTTAATAACTTGAACATTTCCGCGTCCCCAGCGATCTCTTTGTTTTATATAATCAGCCAAGGTTTCAGGGGATAGTCCTGAAGCGAGTGCTTCGTTCACAAAAATACCTTGCCAGCCATTGTTTTGCAGCAATAAGCCTGTTGCCATGTCTTCTGTGATCACACCTGTCGTAAAACCGCCGATCGAATCCAGTGCCTCTCGTCTGAACAGCGCATTGCTGCCTACATATAGAACAGCATTAAATCGGTCTTTTCCTTCTTCTAAACTGCGCATGAAGAAGTCTTGTTCATTATTGATTTCACCATCCAAATACAAATTGTGCTGAAAGATATCAGAATTAAAAAAAGTTTGCGGGGTTTGAATAAAACCAATTTTTTTATCTGAGAAGTGACCTAACGTTCGTTGTAAAAATTCCTTTTTCGGAACCATATCTGCATCTTGCGTCACAATGATCTGCCCCTTCGTTTGCGTTAAGGCATAGTTCAAATTTCCCGCTTTGGCATGTTCGTGGGTCGGACGAGCGATAAACCCGATATGATGTTTTTTTGCTAGTTTTTTGACGATTTCCCGATCACCATCATCACATAAATAAATGTTCAATAATTCTTTTGGATAATCGATCGATAAACAGCCCACAACCGTTCTTTCTAGAATTTCAATATTTTCATTATATGTTGCTATCAAAATATCCACAGTAGGCAGCTCTTTCAATGCATCTAGTTTTTTTTCTTGCCGTTTGTATGGCTTCCAAAATAAAAAGACCAGTGTAAACGCCTGAACAAACCCCATAAATTCTGCCAAATACAAGAAACTTCCAGCAATGATCTCAACCCCATTTCCAGTCGGTATCGTATACACCAAGCGCCAAGATAAATAAATAACTTGAATAATAACAAATCCTGCTAATACAAATTTGCGAAAAGATTCCTTCTTTTTCGCTATAAAATAAAACAAATATAAATAGCTCAAACTAAATACCAAATAAGCTAAACCAACATTTCCCATTTTTTCTTACCCCTTCTATTATTCATAAAACAATAGTAACTAGACAACAATATACTAAGCTTTCCAACTATTGTCAATAGAATAATAGTTCTAAACTATTTTAACGATTTTCAAAAGCTATTTTTCTCTTTTTGCTACACTTCTTTTCTCTAAAAAAAACCTCTGATTTGTCCAAATCGCTATTTTGTAGCATACTAGTAGTATGGAATTGTTTGTTATCAGGTATCAAACAAGAAAGTTTCGTCAAAAAGAAAAAATCAAAAAAAGAATTTGGGGTGGAAAAGTTGATAGAGTTTCAACATGTTTCAAAGATCTACAAAGGCGGTAAAATCGCTGTGGATGATGTCAATTTGTCTTTCGATAAGGGTGAATTTATTTGCTTTATCGGAACTAGTGGTAGCGGAAAGACTACATCAATGCGGATGATCAATCGAATGACTGATCCATCAAAGGGCAAGATTTTAATCAATGGCGAGGATATTCAAACGATCAATCCTGTAGAACTGCGCCGAAAGATCGGTTATGTGATTCAAAACATTGGATTGATGCCGCACATGACGATCAGAGAAAATATCGTACTTGTGCCAAAATTATTAAAAATTGATTTAGAAGAACGAAATAAAATTGCAGAAAAAATGATCGATTTGGTTGAGCTTCCTAGAGAAATGCTTGATCGTTATCCAAATGAATTATCTGGTGGGCAGCAACAACGGATCGGTGTTGTGCGAGCACTCGCTGCAAATCAAGATATCATTTTGATGGACGAACCCTTTGGAGCTTTAGACCCAATCACAAGAGATTCTTTACAGGATTTAGTCAAAGATCTACAAGAGCGTTTGGGTAAAACGATTGTCTTTGTTACACATGATATGGATGAGGCATTAAAACTAGCAAACCGGATCGCTATTATGAGTGAAGGTAAAGTTATCCAATTTGATACGCCGGATAATATCTTACGTCATCCTGTCAACGAGTTTGTGGAAGAGTTGATTGGTGAAGACCGCTTAATTCAAGCCAAACCGGATATCACAACCGTTGGTGAAGTAATGCTGAACAATGCGATTACTATTACACCTGAAAAATCACTTTCCGAAGCGATCAAACTCATGAGAGAAAAACGGGTGGATACACTATTAGTGGTTGATGGTACTGGTGTCTTGAAAGGCTTTATCGATGTTGAAACACTTGATCGGCGTAGAACAAAAGCGACTAGTGTGAGTGATATCATGAATCCAAAAGTTTTCTTTGTAAAAAAATCATCTCTATTGCGGGATACTTTACAACGTATTTTAAAACGAGGCTTAAAATATGTTCCTGTTGTTGATGATCAGCAAAAAGTGGTCGGAATCTTGACCAGAGCTTCTCTTGTAGATATCGTGTATGACGTTATTTGGGGCGAAGAAGATTCTACAAATGAAACAGAAACAACAGATGTCACACAACCTCAAGCGGAGGTGTAAAAAATGAATCAGTTTCTTTTAGAACGAGGAAATGAACTCGTTACAAAAATTGGTGAGCATATTTTTATCTCTGGAATGGCGCTTGGCTTAGGTATTTTACTAGCTGTTCCGATTGGTATTTTATTAACACGTACGAAAAGAACAGCGGCTATTATCATTGGACTTACTAGTGCTTTACAAACAGTACCATCTCTAGCATTACTCGCTTTGATGATCCCGATTTTCGGGGTTGGGAAAATTCCAGCAATCATTGCATTGTTCATTTACTCTTTGCTGCCGATTTTACGAAATACGTATATTGGGATCAAAGAAGTCAGCTCTGATTATAAAGATGCTGCAAAAGGAATGGGTATGACCAACAGCCAATCGATTTTTATGGTTGAATTGCCGATTGCTATGCCAACGATCATGGCGGGGATTCGCCTAGCAGCTGTTTATGTGATTGCATGGGCAACGTTAGCTTCTTATATTGGAGCGGGCGGACTTGGAGATTTCATTTTCAGCGGATTGAATAATTATCAGCCCAATTTGATTTTTGCAGGAACGATTCCTGTAACTATTTTAGCTTTAGCGGCAGATTTATTGCTAGGTTTACTAGAGAAAAAAATAACTCCTAAAGCATTAAGGGAGGCAGAAGAATGAAACACAAACTAAAACTATTACTCATTGTATGCTGCAGTGCATTATTGCTTTCTGGTTGTTCATTACCGGGGCTTGCTTCAAACTCTGATGACAATACGATTGCTATCACAGGCGGAATTACATCAGAAGCACAAATTTTGGCTAGTTTAGTTTCTGGCATGATCGAGCATTACACAGATGAAAAAACTACGATCATCAATAATCTAGCGACAACAACGATCAACCATCAGGCAATGATCAACAAGGATGCACAGATTTCTGCCGCACGTTATACTGGAACAGATTTAACAACAACACTAAATTTAGAACCGATCAAAGAACCAAAAAAAGCGTTTGACGTTGTCCAATCAGAATTCCAAAAAAGATACAAACAAAAATGGTTTAATTCTTATGGATTTGCCAACACTTACGCGTTCATGGTCACACAAGAAACGGCTAAAAAGTATAACTTAAAGACAGTCAGTGACTTAAAAAAAGTTGGTGATCAATTAACAGCAGGAGTCGATACTTCCTGGATCGATCGTAAAGGAGACGGCTACAAAGGCTTCACAGAAACTTATGGCTTTGATTTTAAACGTGTCTTTCCTATGCAGATCGGCTTGGTGTATGATGCGGTAGCTGCTAATAAAATGGACGTAGTCTTAGGCTATTCAACAGATGGACGAATTGGCAGTTATGATCTTGTCATTCTTGAAGATGACTTGCATTTCTTCCCGCCTTACGATGCTTGTGCAGTAGCCACTGATGAGATTTTAAAAGAACATCCAGAATTAAAAGATATACTAGGAAAACTTTCAGGTAAGATCTCTACCGAAACAATGCAAAAACTTAATTTTCAAGCAGACAATGATTTAATGGAACCTGAAACTGTCGCTGAGAATTTCTTAAAAGAACACCACTTCTTTGAATCTGAAGGAGGTGGGAACTGATGCAAAATTTACAAGATATGAATCTTTTGCAGCAATTTCTTTACTACTTCGAGCAAAACGGCAGCTACGTTTTAAGTCAATTCGTCAGACATTTTTTGATTTCGATTTATGGCGTATTATTCGCTGCGATCGTTGGGATTCCTATCGGGATTTTCATTGCCCGCAGAAGAAAAATGGCAGGATGGGTCGTTAGTATCGCCAACCTGATTCAAACCGTTCCCTCATTGGCTATGCTATCTATTTTAATGCTTGGCTTGGGACTTGGTGTTAACACCGTTATCGTTACAGTCTTCTTGTACTCGCTTTTACCGATCATTAAAAACACTTATACAGGTATGATCCAGGTCGACCGTAATATTTTAGATGTCGGAAAAGGAATGGGTATGACTAAATGGCAGCGACTTTACATGGTAGAATTACCATTGTCAGTTTCTGTTATCATGGCAGGTATTCGAAATGCCTTAGTCGTCGCAATTGGAATCACTGCGATTGGTGCATTCGTTGGTGCCGGCGGTTTAGGTGATATTATCATCCGCGGAACCAATGCCACTGATGGTACTGCAATCATTCTTGTGGGTGCATTGCCAACGGCTTTGATGGCGATCATCACAGACTGGGTACTAGGCATGATCGAGCGACGTCTTGACCCTGCAAGTAAACACTCATAAAAATAAGACGATCCTCTGTTCTGAAGACTTTCGGAACGGAGGATCGTTTGTTTTTTGATTGATTATTCAGCCGTTTAGGACATGTTCTCCTTCACCTTTACAAACATGAAACGACTTATTTTTTTAATCGATAGCTGTAGGTTGAAACAATAATGTTATCCCGCCAAGATAATTTCAATCGCAAGCGTAAGCTTGTTTGGTTATGAAGAATATTTTGCCAACGTTTATTCGGTACAAACTGCGGAATCAAAACCGTAGTTGTGTACGCTCTTTTTGCCGAATTTTTACTTACTAAATCAACATAACGTAAAATAGGATTTGTGATCGACCGATAGGAAGAATGAACGATTGAAAAGCGAATATCTGGAAAATGTTTCTTAAATTCCGTTTCAATCTCCTTCTCTTTTACAGGATCCTCATCTATAGAAACATGCATTGCTACTACATAATCTCCGATCGAACGTGCATAATTAATGGCACCAACATTGGCTTTGGTGGCATTTCCTACTAAAACGATCACTGTATTTCCATAGTATGGCTGTACATCGATAGCCTCTTCCATACGCAATTGTTCAGCGACATTTTTATAGTGCCGATGGATACTGTAAAAAATAAAAATTAGCACAGGCATGATAATGAAAAACGGCCAGATGTCATTTAACCGATAGACAAATAGAATCACGATGATTGCATATGAAATGAACGCACCAACAATATTAGCCGTTGATTTCGATAACCATTTTTTCGTTTCTTTACGCCATTTAAGCACCATACCAGTCTGAGACAGAGCAAACGGAATGAAAACACCGATCGAATACAGTGGAATCAACCGCTCTGTTGAGCCGTGAAAGATTAAAAGTAAGACCACCGAACCCGCAGCTAACGTCAAAATACCATTTGAGTAGCCCAAGCGATCCCCACGATCCATATACATATGCGGCATAAATTTATCTTTTGCTAAATTGTAAGCTAAAACCGGAAACGCTGAAAAGCCTGTGTTCGCCGCTACAGCTAAAATCAACGCTGTCGCAAATTGCAGAATATAATAAAGTACGTTTTGACCAAAAACAGCTTGTCCGATTTGAGCCAAAACAGTTACTTCTTCTTTTGGAACGATTCCATACCAATAGTTGATAAACGTGATCCCCACAAAGAAAAAACCTAGGATCGTTGCCATTAACGCTAATGTTCCAGCAGCATTTTTAGCTCGGGGCTTTTTAAAAAAAGGAACAGCATTGCTAATTGCTTCGACACCTGTCAATGAAGACGAACCAGAAGAAAAGGCTCGCAATATCAACGCAATCGTAATGCCTGGCACTACTGTTCCAGGCATTGCAGTTGCATGGAGCGCAACGGCTCCTGTCACAATTTTAAATAGTCCAGTTGCTATTAATAATGTAATGACTGCAATAAAGCTGTAGACTGGAAGCATTAAAAAACCAGCTGATTCCCTAAGTCCGCGTAAATTCATCAGCATGATCAATAAAACGATCCCGATGGAAATAGCAACTTGATGCCCATAAAGTGCTGGAACTGCCGAAATAATCGCTTCAGCGCCTGCTGAGACAGAAACAGCGACAGTTAACATATAATCGACCAATAAGGAGCCGCCAGCGACTAAGCCCGCATTTTTCCCCAAATTTTCACTACTGACGACATATGCGCCGCCCCCATGAGGATATGCATGAATGATTTGCCGATAAGACAAGGTTAATGAAATAAGTAAAATAATAACAAAAGCAGCGATCGGCAAAGAATACCAGATAGCAGCAGCAGACAACGTGACAAGGACAACAACAATCTGCTCAGTTCCATATGCAATCGATGATAACGCATCTGATGACAATAATGCTAAAGCAGCAAAACGGCTTAATTTATGCTCATCATTCTCCGCAGACTTCAATGGTTTCCCGATAAACAATCGTTTCAAATAGTCCACATCGTTTCCTTCCTTTCTTTCAGAAAAAAAATCTATTTTTTCATAAACAATCACATATGCTACGCTCTTAGACCACAAATGTCAATTATTTTATAGTGATTTCTACAGATAGAAATACGTTCTTTTAAACTCTCGCTGTTTGCCTTTTCCAACTCCGTTCTAAAAAGACGCCCACAACGATTCCATTGCAGCTTACTTGCAGCAAAATCATTGTAGGGCGCTTCTTTGATGTCTACTTTTTATAGTTGATAATACTCTTGACTCATACTTTTATATTCGTCCAAATGCCATTCCTGATCCGCACTCTCATTTACAGAAGCTTCAACTGAATCGTCTTTTTTAAGGGAATTCGTTGTCAGCATATGGGCGATCGTTTCATCCTGCATTTTGATCGTATGTTTTAAGCGTATTTTTTCCAGCTTTAATTCGGTGATCTCTTCTTGTTGTATATCTTTTTTCTCTAATAAATTACCTAAAACCTGTTTGTCCTTGATCATAACTAATGTTAAAACAGTGCTCAGCACAATCAGAAAATACACAACAATCACTAAATTCATATCCATTTTATTTCCTCCTAACAATCCGTTATTATATTACCACGTTAGAAGGTGTTTATTTCCTCATTTTTTTACTTAAAACTCTCATTTTTCATATTTTTTTGAGAAAATAGATATATTTTTAAGTTTTTGAGAAAAAAATATACTCAAAGTAGATAAATGTGATCAAAAGTGATTTCAGTGACATAATCACCAATACTTCTATATACCTGCTCTTGAATTCTAATTCTTAGTTCTTGATCAGTCGCATTGAAGTTGGTTGGGACAACTAAATCAAATAAGATCCTCGGTTTAGCACCATGTTCCACCAAACGAATATCATGTGCTCTTAGCTCTTTGTCGATTGATTTGATGATTTTCTTTATTTCCAAATGAATGAATTGCTGTTTTTGATCGTGAAGATTCACAGGGTCAATATGGCAAACAAGTTCGACGCCTAATTCTTCTTTAAATTTCTTTTCGATCGCATCGATTTTTTCATGAGCATGAGGTAAATCCCAGCGATCATCAATCTCAATATGCACAGAAGCAAAGGTTTTATTTGGTCCATATTGATGAATCAGCAAATCATGATAACCAATAATATCAGAAACAGAAGACAAGTATTTCTTCATCTCATCAATTGCCTCTTGGTCTGGTCGTAAACCCATTAATTCATTGATAAACTCTCGAATCAACTGAAGTCCACTAAAAATAATGTAACAAGCAATCAACAAACCGACAAAGCCATCGATTTTGATTCCTGTCATTCCTTCTACAGTTGCCGACAGCAAAACTGCGATCGTTGTAAACACATCATTCAAACTATCTTTAGCCGTAGCAATCAACGTATTCGAATCAATTTTTTTGGCAACTCTTTGGTAGAAGATCCCTTGCCAGACTTTAACCAAGATAGATAGTAATAAAACAACTAAGATCACTGGCGTGACCTTAATACTCTGTGGATCTCTGATTCGTTCAATCGATGTCATAAAAAATTGAAAGCCCACAAAAGTAATCAATAAAGAAACGAGCATACCACTAATATACTCAAAACGTTCGTGTCCATAGGGATGCTCTTTATCTGCCGGCTTTCCTGCAATATAAAACCCCACCAGTGTCAATATCGAAGAAACTGTATCTGATAAATTATTCATTGCATCAGCCATAATAGACACACTGCCCGATACTAAACCAATCAATAATTTACTGACAAAAAGCAGTAGATTCGATAATAAACCCATAACGCCTGCAAAAATACCGAAGCTTGTTCTCATATCAGAATTTTTTTGTTGTCTTTTTTCAAAACACTCAATCAAAAAATTTATCATCACAATTCCTACCTTTTTTTAGCATATCTTAGAACTATAAAATGATTTTTGTTATTTGTATAGTAAAACACTGCTTTTTTTAGCGAGTTTTTATTGTTTAGAAAGACCCAAGTTGATCGATTGGGCATCATTGTTTTTTTGTTAGGCATCCCTTGAAAATAGCAGCGCATAAAAAATGGAAACTAGGATATAACGCGAAGAGTTATATCCTAGTTTCCTAAAAATCAACGATACGGTTTGAATAACCTGATTCTTTTATTCCAAGCTCGCTGATGATTTTTAATGGAAAATATGACTTTCATGTGAGACTTTAGCTAATTTCTTCGTCTTTTCTTCAATATAAGGATATAAAATGACCCCTACTAAACAGAAGACTACTGTGATACAAACTAAAATAATGATCGCTTTCCACGCATTTGGCCAGTAGATTCCTCCAGCAGACTCTCTCAATAAATTCACTGCATGTGTAAACGGCAATAGTGGATTGATGAATTGGAAGAACTTACCGGAAACTTGAATTGGGTAGTTTCCTCCCCCACCTGAGATGGAAAGTACTAAAATAATAATCGCGATCCCTTTACCCACATTACCAAATAAAGCGACTAATACATAGACCATCATCATAAACGTAAATGCAATCAACAGGGCAAATAGCACACTATAAAACGGTTGTCTTACGTCTACGCCTAATAAGAAGTAATTTCCTAGTGTAACGATCAATGCTTGAGCTAAGCCCATAACTATAAATGTCAGCATTCGTGCAGAAAATTGTTCTCGTTTAGAGTATTTACCACGATTTTTTTCATCTAAATAGAAATCTGTCGTTGCTATACTTGAAAATAGAACCGCTCCAACCCACAGACACAGCGCTGTATAAAACGGCGTACTGGCAGATCCGTTATTAGCGATTGGATAAATTTGATTTTCAGCAATCTCCACAGGTTTTGTGAAAAAGTCACTTTCGGCGTTTGCATCTAGTTTAAGGAGCTTGATTACTTCACCAAGATCGACATCCTTTTCACCTTTACGGATGGCTTCTGCTGCTTTGTGCAGCCCTGTTTTGATATTTGGCCAATCATTTTGAACCAAATCATTTGCTTTGTCTAATGCGGCTTCTAGATCCGGCATTTTTTCATTGACTGTTTTCAAGGTTCCAGTAATATTTTCTCTGATTTCTGGGTAATCATTTTGAACAAAGGCAGCGGCTAAGCCAAGCTTTTCTTCAACAATTGGTAATTCGTTATTGTATAATTCTGCACCTTTATTGATACCATTGACGATCGTATCCATATGACCATTCAATAAAAGATTAGCATCATGAACTTCCTGTTTGATCGCTGGCAATTCTGCTTGATATTTTTCCAATATACCGATGGCATTGGATACTGTTGCCTCTGTTGAACTTAACAAGGCAGCGAAATCAATTTGTTTGGCTTGTGATAGAAGTCCTTGAGCTGTATTGATCGTATCGATCAACTTGGTTAAAATGTCGTTTACATCTGCGGCAACGCCATCAACATTGATACTTCCTGCTATGCCGGCAATATTGTCCGCAGTTGCTCTGATTTCTTGTAAAACAGCTTCTAACTGTTCTGCTGAGATCGTATCTACATCAATACTATCAACACGCGCCTTTAGACCTCCAATTAAGGTACTTAGGTTTGTTAAATTATCGATGATCGGCTGTAAATTTTGATTGCCTGCTGAATTTTGGATATTCGTTAGCATGACGATCAATTGATCGATCGCTGCTTGTTGTTTAGCTAAGCTATCTGAGAACTGAGCGAATAATTGTTTCAAGGCTGCCCGTTCTTCCGGAGTTAACTCATTATCTGATAATAATTGTTCAATTTGTCCTGCAATCGCAGAAACATTGGAACCGATCGTTTGAACAGACTCAAGTGTTACTCTAATACTGCTGGTAATACTTGGCAATGCTTCCTGTAATTTAGAAGCCCCCTCACTTGTAGCTGTTGCTAATTGATCTGCCTGATCACCTAATTGTTGAATATCAGGCAACGCACGTTGAACGCCTTGAATGATCGTCAAACCTTGTTTGGCTTCTTCAATTCCTTCTGACATCGTTTGTTCAACAGAAGCGAAATCCTCATCGATCATCGCTAACTGTTTCCCCGCATTCTGAATTTCTGGGATTTTTTCTTGTAAGGTCAAAATGACTTTTGCTTGTTCTCTAATTGTTGGCATTTTAGCATTTAAATCAACTACTTTAGCACCTAATGCATCAACTTCTGGTAAATATTCAGCAAATTCATTTGCTTTTGCTAATTTTGCTTTCAGCTCTGGCATCTTTCCATGCAAAGCGACTACTTCTTGAGTGTATTTATCGATTTCAGCAATATTTGCATCCGTAGAAAGAATCATATCTTTCACTTTCGTAATACTCACCAAATTCGAATCCAGATCGTAACCTATTTCATTAAACACACTGACCAATGTCTTGCTGGCCGTTTCAATGAACTGATCCGTGATCTGAGCTTGAAGAGAGGTTGCTCCTTTTTCAGCAATTTTTGGTGCGATTGCATTGATTTTCTCATTGATGGAATATTCTATTTTAGGCTTAGTAATTTCTCCAGTGGTAAAACTCAGTAAATCTTTGGAAAAATCTTTCGGTAAGTAGATACCTGCATAGTATTTCCCTGATTTCACACCTTTATCAAGCTCTTTCTTTGAATCGACAAATTTCCAGCCCAACTGCTTGTTCTCATGCAGATTTTTAAGCACTTCATCTCCTATATTCACTTCTTTATCTTTAAACGAAGCGGCTTGGTCATCACTATAAACCGCAATCGGCAATTCTCCTGTGTTTGCATATGGATCCCATAAAGCTTTAATATTGAACCATGCATAAAGCGATGGAATGATCATCAGTGCAATAATTAATAATGTTGCGATTGGGTTTTTAAAAATGCGTTGCCAATCTAATTTAAATAACTTCAAAGTATTTTTTATATGTTTCATCCTGCTCACCCACTCTTTTTATTGACTGATATACTTTAGCATAGTTTTTTTATCCATAACAAATGAAAAAAGCTGTTTCTGTCTATTTCTACGACAAGTGGTCAAAATTGTCGTAGAAATAATTTATTTCGTCTTTCGATCGTTAGTTAAATAACGAAGTTCTCTACTACTATATAGGTCTATAACCGCTAAAAAGAGACAAACTCATCCAACTGAATCAGCTTGTCTCTCTTTGCCGAACTTATAATTTTGATGAAAATTCTGATACTACTTTTTTCACTTCGTTGACTGAATCAGGATCTAAATAAGACAATGCTCTAGGAACCACGCCCATCAGATACATTTTATCAAGCTTATCTGTTGCTCTTCTTTCCATCAATTCCGCCAGCAAATGCTTCATGTCTTCTTTACGATCTTCTTTTGTCCGATCCATTATGAAGTCATAAAATTTTTGTTCCTCTGCTTTCATTGGCTATGCCTCCTAGATTTTTTATTCTATTATAAGCTTAAATCAATATTAGTAGTAGTAATTTGCATTTCATAAAAAAAAGATTGCGAAACAAAACGAAAAATCAGTTTTGTTTCGCAATCTAAGCCCGAATAAACGGCGAGAGAAAAGCAGCTCCTTCGGCAGTTGGCTCAACCGCTTAAACTTATACACTATACTTTTTGATTAAAAATTCATAGGCGGCTTGACTAATGAACCCCATTGGCTGGTTGATTGCGGGATTAAAATAAAAATCCATAGTCAGCAATTCTTCTAAAGTTGTTCCCTTATCGATAGCCAACGATAAGGTATTGATCGACTGTGTAATATCCTTTTCAGACATCAATTGGGCACCGATCAGTTTATGGGAACTTTTTTCGATCACTAATTTAATATGAACGTCTTCTTGTAATTCAAGGTAAGGAAGCTGACAAGGCAATGTTACAAAATTACTTTCAGATTCTATCCCTTCAAAATTAGCTTCCATTTCGGTTAAACCTGTAGTTGCAACATAACAACCAAAAATTTTAGTTGCTGTTGTACGTTGTGTCATGTTGTAATTTATCTTATGCCCGAGTACATTCATTGCGGCTACCGTTGCGCTTCTTACGACGTTATTAACTAAAGGAATAAATGATTTTCGATAACTGTTCCGCACAGGATAGGAAATAACATCTCCTACTGCAAAAATATCCGGCTCACTTGTTTGCATTTGGTCGTCCACTCGAATGGTTCCATTTGCATTTATATCCAAAAACTCTTTTACCAATTCTGTATCTGGGCGAGCATTTACCGCAATGATCACATAATCGTTACGGATTTCTTTATTTGTCGTTTGGGTGACGAACCGCTCTTCATCTGTATCAGAAAAGCCTAAAACACTCTCATTTAAATGGACATTCACCCCAGAGTCTTTGATTTTTTGCTCGATCAAGACAGATATTTCGGTACCTAAATAACGGAAAAGGAGAGCGTCCGCACTCTCAATCAAATGAATTTCTTTCCCTTGCCCTTTCAGTGCGTCACATAATTCTACACCAATATATCCACCACCTATGATCGATATAGACTGCGCGTTTTCTAATTTTTCAAGTACTTCTACTGAACTTGGGTAGCTTTTGAATGCAGTAACTTTATCTTTACTTGGCAATGTTAGATTGGTGGAAAACTGATTCGACCCTGTCGCTAGGATCAACTTGTCATATGTAGATTCCCCAGATTGTCCATTCTTATCTTCAAAAATAATTGTTTTTCTTTCGGGAACGATCTTCTTGACCGTTGTCTCAAGCAGGATATGAATCCCCTTTTTTTCCAGATCCTCTGCAGTAAGGTATCTGACCTGA
The DNA here is from genome assembly GCF_001730305.1 of Enterococcus termitis. Taxonomy (GTDB): domain Bacteria; phylum Bacillota; class Bacilli; order Lactobacillales; family Enterococcaceae; genus Enterococcus_L; species Enterococcus_L termitis. The sequence continues at coordinate 211,680 of NZ_MIJY01000044.1, read as the reverse complement.
TTCAATTCATCGACCATTTCATTCATTTTTAAAATGAGGCCACTTGAAACAAAACTGATTTCATTTCTTTTCTCTATTAAAAAAACTTCAGTTTTAGGCGCTAATCTTTTTAAGGTTAACGCTGCCTGAAGCCCTCCATGTGAAGCTCCAATAATTACTACTTTCACTAAAGTTCTTCTCCTCTCCGTCAATTGTAACTATGTAATTGTATAAATATAAAAAAAAGAAGAGTACTCTTCATTATATACAAAGTTTTAATTTTTTTAAATAATAATAACTGATAAATTTCTTTTTATAAGTTGCGTATTGCCATTTTCCTGCGAATCAAGTATGCTTAAAGTGAGGTGTCTATTATGCTAAAACGAGATTTTTTAGAAAAGCCTTTTGATTATATGAATGATATACTACTTTTTTTATATAACAATCAAGGCAATGCAACAAAAAACGAGCTAGTGAATGAATTTCAAATTAGCTTGCCAACATTAAATGAATATCTTTCTTTCCTTCAAAGTTTTCTTGAAGAAAATAAAATAAATGATCAAGTCGAAATAACTTTAAAAGGAGAAAGTATCTCTCTAAAAAAGCAGCCAACCTTTCCATTAAAGAAAGTTGTTGTTCTTTTTCTAGAAAAATCTATAAAGTTTCAGATGATCAATCGATTATTTGATAAAGGCGAGTTGACTTGTGATTATTTTCAGCTAAATTATGCAATCAGTTCAGCGACCTATTATCGAAAAATCACTGAGCTTAATGATCTTTTAAAAGAGTTTCGGCTACAAATCAAGCGCGGAAAACTAATCGGTGAAGAAAAGCAGATTCGCTATTTCTTCTTTAACTTCTTTTGGTTCCTTTTTGAGGATAAGTCCAATTTAGAAAAAGAAACCGCTAATCAATATCTTGGTTTTGTGGATATTTTAAAAGAAGCGCTTAATTTAACGTTTGATCCAACTGAGGTACTCCAAATAAAACTATGGATGAAAATATCTTTTCGCAGATTGACAACAGAATACAATCCAGTGATCAGTCCAAACTATGATTATCCAGATCGACCTTTATTTGAAGAAATCAACCTTTCCTTACATACATATATGAAAAAAATCGATCGACCATTCACAATTTATGAAGCATACATGTTCTATGACTTTTTTTGTTCCATGAATAATTTTTCTCCCAATTCTTCTTTTGCATTTCGATTAGCAGAAAAACAACGGCGAGAAAGTTCATATTTGAATTACATGAATAAGGTTATTTTAAGATATCTAAAACAACAAGGCTATCTATCAAGCTATGCGTCCTCCGCACGCTTACTGTACATTGAAAATTTACTTTTCCAATTACATTCACAGCTTTACTACTTTGACGGTTTCATTTTGCCGTTTGATAGTTGGACAATCAAATCGATCGTTAATGCGCATCGCCATCCATTTTCAGGTAATGAAGTATTTGAATTGATGGATATTGCCACCAAAAAGTTTGATCAAGATGGTGAAAAAGGAAGCTATAAAAATAAATTTACAGAAATCCACTATACTATTATTTTGAATCATATCGCTGAATTGAATGAAGAAAAAATATCAATTGGCGTCTATCACTCGCTAAATCCTTCAATTGGTGAATTGGTCATTCAGCATTTAACCAATGTTTTAGGTCACAAATACCCAATCAAGGCCGAAGCGTTTAAAGAAGAGAGTCACTATGATATTTTACTTTCCAATATCTATACTGAAATAATCGCTGAGAAACAAGAACTCGTTTATATTTTTTCAGATATCGGTAATAGCTATGACATGACAGAAATTGAAAATCTGATCATTCAGCTCATTGATACAAGATAAGCACCTATGATCATTTACTCCTTAGTAAAATTATAACAGAGAACAATGTCCTTATGTTCTCTGTTTTCTTTATGTCTGCTAAATTTAATGAGAATAGTGATAGTTATTTTTTTTAAATTGTTTTTTCATGTGTTATTAACTTCCTTATTTCTATCATCCCACGAATGTAAAATAAAAAAAAACGACAAAATTATCGTTTTTTTATTTTATCCAACCAATTTCTTTAAATGGTGCAAACCTAAAGGAAACTACTCCTTCAATGGCATTGCCATCAACGAGACCAAATGCTCTACTATCACTGGAATTGTTTCGGTTATCCCCTAAAACAAAATAGTGACCTGTTGGAATTTTTTTAAACTGAGACATCTGCTCTAAACATTCTTCTGAAATATTCACTTTGATAGTCCCATCTGGCAACTCACTTGCCGCTGACATTGCGGACTCTTTTGGCAATGATTCCGCTTGATGATTTATAAACAAATCATTTCCTTCAGTCCAAACCAAATCTCCTGGCATACCGATCACTCGTTTGACATACTGATATTCACTTTTCACAGGAGGTTTAAACGTAATAATCTCATACCGTTCCGGTACCTTCGTCCGCCGAACGATCACTCGATCTTTATTCATCAATGTTGGTTTCATTGAATCGCCATCAACCATATGCGGAGAGGTATTTAAAATAAAAAAGAAAACAAATATCGCAACGATCACGATTGGAAGCATGAATTTAATGATTTCAATCACGTTCTCTTTCCTTTTTTTCTTTTTTCTTTTTTCAATTTCTTCTTTCGTTAGCTTTCGTTTTTTTCGTTTTCTAACGGGCGGAGCTGTTTTTTTTCCTACTTCTTTGGGGGCTATTTTACTATCTACAGTCGTTTTTCTTGATTCAATTTGCGGCTCTGACTGCGGACGTTTCTTTTTTATTCTAAGTTGTTCAGCAGATCTATTGTCACTTTTTTTCCGACGTTTTTTCGTTGGTTTTCTATCTTGATTCAAGTTTTGTTTTTCTCTATCCATGATTCACCTCGATCAATACCAATTATACCTTCAATTAAGAATAACAGACTGTTGTCAATTTTTCCATATAAAACCCAATAACAATTATTCATTTGTTTAATGTTCGTCAGGAACAAAAAATGAGTGGAACAAAATGCTAAACAGCTTTTTTGCTCCACCCATAACATATTAGTTGTCGAATACTAATTCTTGTCCTTCAACGAGAACACTACTACTAAGTTGATTCTTATTCATTAATGTTTGGATTGATAGACCTGAATCCTGAGCAATTTCCCACAGTGTCTGTCCGCTTTTAACAACGTATACTTCTGGTTCCTGCGTATTGCTATTGCCTTCGGCTGTCGCTGCTGTCTGCTCAGTCGTTGCTGCAGGTGTCTGCCCTTCTTCTACAGCTTCAGATGAAGGAGCTGGAGTTGAAGGTGTTGTTTCGCTACTATTTGTAGTAGTAATAGGAGCACTTCCACCTGGCGATGCGCCTAAAATTAATGAACTAGACAAAAAGTAAATTGCAGTACTAAACAATAATGCCGAAAAAACCAGTAGCAATCGAGCATGTTTATTGACCCGTTTTTTCATATTGTTCTTCCCTTCATTTAGTCTGTATTAAAACTAGTTATTTGTTTTATCCAAGCGTGATAATTTGCTTAAACGTTCTTCTAATTCACGATAGATAGTCATTACTTCATTCTTAGATTCTTCAACTTCATTAGAAATGTTCTTCGCACGGTTGCCGATGTTCAGCATTTCCAATTCAGCAGAATTGATCATATGTTTCGCTTCTACTTGTGCTTCGCTGATGATTCTGTTTGCTTCTTTCTTAGCAGAAACCATTACTTCACCAATTTCTTGTTGTGATTTCAAGGCTTCTTCTTGTAATGATTGGTTTTTCAATAACAGATCATTGATTTGTTGTTTTGCTTGTAATAGTTCAGCTAGTTGGTCGCCTTTCGCTTCACCTGTTGTAGACATCTTGCGCATTGTTTCTAGTTCAGCGTTCAATGTTTCTAATTCTTCTTCTTTTTCTTTATAAATGCTTCTTAGGCCAGCCAGTTCAGATTCAAAAACATTCTTTTGAATAGAATACTTGTCGTTCAAGCCTTGAACATGTCCTAAGTTTGTTTCTAATTCGCTTTTTTCTTTCATTACAGTTTCTAATTCTTTTTTCAATTCTTCTAAACGGCTGTTATCGACAGAAGAGTCACTCGTTACTGATAAAGAAACTTCTTTATCTTTCAATTCTTGATTTTCTTGTTGTAAACGACGCATTTCTTCTTGAAGATCAGCAAGTTTTTGTGTCAATTCTTGATTTTCTTTATCAGTAGTTTGAAGTTTTTCATTCAATGATTCTAATTCCATCTTCACCGTCTCCAATGCTTCTTGTTTTTCTCCGATCGTTCCTCGGGCTGTTAATTCTGTTTGTAATTGTTTGATCTCTTGCTCTTTTTCAAGAATTTTTTCATCTAGTTCTGTTTCTTTTTCACGTAATGCTGCTTCCAGCTGAACAATTCGTTCTTGGCCTTTAGCATTTTCATTTTTAAGCTCTGCGATCTGTTCGTTCAAGCGGTCGATTTCTTCTGAATCATCAGATGCTTGATTGACATCTTCTAATTCTAAAAGTTCCGTTTCTTTTTGATTCAGTTGTGTTGCCAGCTCATCATTTTTTTCTTTTAAAGAATCCAGCTCATCTTGACTTGTTTCAACTTTATAGGTTAGTTGTTTATTTTGTTGTGATAAACGGAAGTTTTCTTCTTTACTTTGTTCAAATTCAGCTTCCTGCAGTCTGTACTCTTCGATCAACTCTCTCAATCGCGTAATTTCTTGCTCTTGTTCTGTTATTAAGTTGCTGTTAGCTGTTGTTATAGCTGCAGCCGGTTTTTCTGCTTCTGAATTAAAATCTACATCTTGTGATAATTCTTCTTCTGAAACCTCGTTGATTTTCTTTATTAAACGTCTCTTTGCCATGCATTTACACCCCGTCTTTTATTTCTCTTACTCTTACTTGTCTAATGCAACTTTTTCTAAATTGCCTTCTTTAGACTCTCTTGAATAAACAATTGATTGTTTTGATAGTTTGCTTGATTTATCTCGATATGTAAAGTTAAAATCAATGATTGTGATTTCTTTTACTGACTGTAATTCTTTAATGAATGTTTCGATGTTTTTTTCTGCTGTTTGGAAATCACTATAAGTTAATGCTGTTGGAAAAACTGAAAGCGTCAGAGTCTCTGTCTTTTGACTAATCATGATTGCAACATTCGTTTCACCAAAGAATGGCTGCCAGTCTCTTATAAGTTGCAGTTCATAGTTATCTAATGCTTGAGCATCACGACTTTCTACGACTTTGTTCCAGGGAAATTCAGCTAATTTCAATGTGTTTTCTTTATAGCTTTCGATCTCAGTGCCAGAAGTTTCTCCTCTGGCATCTTTGATCTCTTCTATCTTCAATTCTAAATCCTTATTATCTTTTCTTAAAGTATTTTGATTGTACAAGATTCCTAAAAAGATTAAACAAAAAATAATTGCTGCGATCATTAAGAAAAGCAATGAACGATTATTTTCCTGATACTTATAAAAATTTATTTTGCGTTTCATTTTTGGACTATCAGAATCCAAACTCTCCAATTGGAAGCGAACATATAACTGATAACTGAAAAAAAGAAACAGCGCTACTACTAGTACGAACATGAATATCGACATCAAATCTAAACTCCTTCTATTCCTTAATAAAAAACACCAAATTTATCTATTTTTTTGAAAGTTATCCACTTTCCACCCAATTATACATAGTTTATTGTAACATTACGTTGCATTATTGCCAACTTTTTTTTATAAACTCCGATAAATGTCAATAAAATAAGCATAATTCAAGTGAATTTTAGTCTTTTTTTATTATTTTAACAGAAGAAAAGCACTTGATTTTCTTCAAATGCTTCTTACGAATTTTTTATAATTATATTTTCATTTCGCTCTTTTAAAGAACATAATATAACAGTCGCTTCATTTTCGTCTCCTTATTTCACATTGCATCAACTAAGTATCTTTTTTAAACAAACGTATTCTTTGTTCTATGTCTTCCTCTGAGAATATTCAACAGATTCAGCGGTATGTACCAACATTGTTTTCTAATTCTTCTTCGTGGATCCCAACACTAACACCTAACGCGCGGTCAACAGAATCCATAATCTCTATGCCTAAATGGCAAACCTTCTCTTTTAAACGTATTTTATCGATGGTGCGAATCTGCTCTAACAAGATCACAGAATCTCTTTCGATGCCTGTTTCCTCTGAATTGATGCCTATATGTGTCGGCAATTTTGGCTTGGCCATCTTCGCAGTGATTGCTGCAACAATAATGGTTGGGCTAAAATGATTGCCTAAATTATTTTGTATGACTAGTACTGGACGTACTCCCCCTTGTTCTGATCCTACAACAGGGGATAAGTCTGCAAAATATATGTCACCCCTTTTGACCATTTGAAACCTCCTATTCTATTTGTACTCCCTTGGTATGCGTTCAGAAAAGGTACATGCGACTTCGTAGTGGATCGTCTCTAATTTGTCAGCTACCATCTGCAGCGTGATTTCTTTCCCATGATTTTCCCCGATCAATGTCACTGTTTCCCCTACAGTCATTTTTTTCGGTAATCTGATCATGCACTGATCCATACAAATTCTTCCTACGATTTCACATTCTTCTCCATCAACTAATACTGAAAAACCTGTTAAGTGCCGTAACCAGCCATCTGCATACCCAATTGGTATAGTGCCGATCCACTCTTTAGCGGTCGTCGTATACGTATTACCATAGCCGATACCTTCACCAGCTGAGAGCTCTTTGACTTGAATCAGCTGTGAAACCAATGACAAAGCTGGCTTTAGCGGATAAACTGCTGATAAGGCATGTCCTGACGGATTCAAGCCATAAAGTCCAATTCCAAAGCGAATCATGTTCCCTGGGTTGTTAGGGTGCCAAAAGGCCGTTGCACTATTGCTGACATGAACATATCTTGGTAAATCGTCCAATACGGATAAAACCTTGTCAAAACGCTGGCTTTGCTTATCGAAGTAACGCGTATCTTTTTCATCTGCGGTTGAAAAGTGTGTGAATAAACCTTCCCATTCCATTTTCTTTTCTACTTTTAGTGTAGCTATTGCTTGTTTGACCGCTTCAGGCGTTGTAAAACCTATGCGCCCCATTCCTGTATCTACTTTTATATGTACTTTTAATGGTGCTTGTATTTCTAACTGATTCAGTTGTTCAGTTGCTTGTTCCAACCATTCTTGCGTCGCTGCAGTCACAGAAATATCATACGTTAACAGCAACTCTATGTAAGAAACGTCAACTACGCTTAAAATAAGGATCGGTTCTGTAATGCCAGCTTCACGTAATTCGATTGCTTCATCCAAAATAGCTACGCAAAACCCTGTAGCGCCACCGGCAATCGCTGCCTTAGCAGTCTGAACTGCACCATGACCATAACCATTCGCTTTTACCACAGCGAACAATTCTGTGCCTTTTGGCATTCGCTTGATTTCATTACGTACATTTTCCTTGATAGCTTGCGTGTCGATCACTAACTTAGTAGGGCGATGCCATCCTACAACCATATAAGTCCTTCTTTCCTTCATAGCCAAATCAAAAGAAACATGATTGATTTCTATTTGATTTCTGTCTATTTATTCAATTTTAAAAAAATAACCAACATCTTTTATTCTGTTTCTAAAATAATTTGGGCAACTGCGCTAGTATCTGTATGTGAAATCGATACGAATACATTGCCATCATAAGGTGATTTAGTCACTTTAGGCGCACCATTTTTTTCTTTCAATATTTCGATATCCTGCAATCCGACCGAACCAATTCCTGTGCCCCAAGCTTTTGAGAAGGCTTCTTTGCAGGCAAAACGACCCGCTAAAAACTCCACTTGACGTTTATGAGGCAGTGCTTGGAAAAGCTCATGCTCCTTGTCCGTCAGCACCCTTTTCACAAAAGAAGACTTATTCGCAATGATTGTTTCGATTCTTGAAAGTTCTACCATATCTATACCAATTCCTTTGATCATTCTTTCAAGTCCTCTTCTTACTATTTTATAAATCACTCCTATTCTATCAAATTTTAGCAATTTTTTCACATAATAATTGAAAATTTAATAAAAGAAGGTGCAACAAGGCGTAAAAGCCTTGTTGCACCTAAACAAAGTTTATGAAATGATGAAATAGAAATCGTCTATTTTCAATTTTCAGCTTTTTGTTGTTTATTATTTTGAGTTATCTCTAATAACAAAACTGCGTTTTTTATCGTTGTGTCTTTTGGCTGAACGATTGTCTTTATTTTTGTTATAGCTGCCATTTCCGCCTGTACCTTTATTGTTTTTGTTACCGCGGTAGCTGCTATTTTTGTTGCGATTACGGCTATTTCCACCGCTGCGATTATTTTTATTGAAGCCTTTTTTATTTGAAGGCAACGGACGTTCAGGTGTGATTTTTACTGGTACCGCATCTGAAGGGTCTTTGGAAATTGTTTTTAGCAATAATGCCGCTAAATCTTCCGCAGAATATTTTTCTAGTAGACTTGCAGCTGAAGGTAAATAGTTCTCCAAGCCGTTTTCTTCTAATTTTTCTTCGACTGTTTCGATGGCTGCGCCTAATTGGCCTTTGAATGCTTCTTTTTCACTTGGCGGACGTAATGGTGTCATGCGTTTTTTCGTTAACTCTTCGATGACATGTAAATAGCCCATTTCATTTGGCGTTACGAAAGTGACAGACATACCGCCTTTACCAGCACGACCTGTACGACCGATACGGTGAACATAGCTTTCAGGATCTTGTGGAATGTCATAGTTGTAGACATGTGTCACGCCGGAAATATCTAATCCGCGGGCAGCAACGTCTGTTGCAACTAAAATATCTAAGTTGCCATTTTTAAAAGAACGTAAAACACTCATTCGTTTTTGCTGTGATAAATCACCATGGATTCCTTCAGCTTTATATCCACGAGCTTCCAGTCCACGTGCTAATTCGTCTACACGACGTTTAGTACGACCAAAAACAATTGTTAATTCTGGTGTTTGTACATCTAATAAACGAGTCATGATATCAAATTTTTCAAAATCTTTTGAGCGAACGTAATATTGATCGATCAAATCAGCAGTCATTTCTTTTGCTTTGATTTTTACGTGCTCAGGTTGTTTCATGAATTTAACACCGATACTCTTGATTGCTGGCGGCATAGTTGCTGAAAATAGCAAGGTTTGACGTTCAGCTGGGATTTTAGAGATGATTTTTTCGATATCTTCTAAAAAGCCCATGTTAAGCATTTCATCTGCTTCGTCTAATACCAGTGTTTCGATTGTTTCTAATTTTAACGTACGACGGTTGATGTGATCTAATAAACGTCCTGGTGTTCCAACTACGATATGTGGGTTATCTTTTAGACCGCGGATTTGGCGGCCGATGTCTGCTCCACCGTATACAGCTTGAACACGAATTTTTTTATCGCGTCCTAAACGGAAAAGTTCTTCTTGGGTTTGAATCGCTAATTCACGTGTTGGTGCAATCACGATTCCTTGTAATACACGGTTTGATGTATCTATTTTTTGTAGCATCGGTAAACCGAATGCTGCTGTTTTACCAGTTCCTGTTTGCGCTTGTCCAATAACGTCTTTTCCTTCGATTGCTAATGGGATTGTTGCTTCTTGGATTGGGGTTGCTTCTTCAAATCCTGAACGCTCGATTGCTGATAATAATTCTGGTGCTAAGCCTAGTTCTCTAAATTTCAAATGATATCCTCCTAAATAATGTTTGTTCCAGAAGAAACGCTTCTTCTTTTGTTACATAGCTTGGTACAGGTGATTTGTCTTTCATTGATGAGAAAATGTAAAAAGCGCCTTAGACCTTCAACTTAGGTCTATTTTATTTGCTGATCAATGTTACCGAAAAATCCACCTTATGAAGCTAACAGGCACTAGAAAAGCCAAACGACGTCGTTCAGCTTTTTTAATCTTTATATGATAGAATAGTTTCCCACTACGGAAGCATTCTATTATTCTACTTCGATCTTTCGGCAATAGGTTATTTTAGCATAGATTTGCATTTTCAGCAAGTTTTATGAAAGCTTGCTAACTTTTCATTAATTGTTCGACAATTGCATTTAGTCCCATCCCATTACTTGCTTTCATAACGATCATATCTTCTGGATTTACGAGCGATTGTAGTTGCTCGATCAACAACTCTTTTTCTTCTTTAGTGAAATAATGAAGCTGTTCTTTTGGATATTTGTCTTTTAAAACATTGAATAACGCCTTCATTTCGGTTCCATAAAGTACAACCTCGGAAATCTCGTTTGGATTCAAATGTTCACTCACAGACGCATGCATCTTAGCAGAGTCTGGTCCTAATTCAAGCATATCTCCTAAAACTGCTACTCTTTTTCCTGAAGTAGGCATTTGGGCAAAACTCTCTAAAACTAAGTTCATTGCCGTTGGATTAGCGTTGTAGACATCACTTAAAATTTCAGTTCCTTGTGGAGTTTTAAGCCATTCAGTCCGGTTTTTCGTTAATTTGAAGCTTGCTAGCCCTGCCTGAATTTTTTCTTCCGGGATTTCAAACCAGCGACCAATACTAATAGCGATCAAGGCGTTCCCTACATTATATTTTCCAGGAACTGGGATCGTAAATAATCGATCCGAGCCGTTGATTTTGAATGATGTTTGCTCTTTTTGCTCTGATTCGATTTCAGCTTGACAGTCTGCCTGTTGCCAGCCAAACGTTTGTATCGTTTGCGGCAGTTCTTTGATCAACGGCACTAGCAAAGGTTCTTCTGCTGGTATAAGTAACAACCCTTGTGCTGATAAGCCAGCAGTGATTTCCATTTTCGCTGCAGCAATTCCAGCCCTTGAACCTAAATTTTCAATATGTGCTTCGCCGATCATCGTAATTGCAGCAACTTCTGGTCGTGCCAAAGTAGATAGGAAATCAATTTCATGCGCATGATCCATACCCATTTCCAAAATCAGTTTTTCTGTTTCATCCGGCATATGTAAAATAGTGTAGGGCAAGCCAATGTCGTTATTATAATTTCCTTGTGTTTTGTATGTGTTGAACTGCTGTGCCAAGACAGCTTCCGTCATATCTTTTGTTGTTGTTTTACCATTACTGCCAGTGATTGCAATCACTGTCGGTGTCATTTTTTTTAAATAGTAAACAGCGAGATCCTGCATCGCTTTCAGCGTATCTGAGACTTTAAGAACAGGTAAAGCTGCTGGAGGTTCAACTTCTGAACTCCAAAATGAAGCACTCGCCCCTTTTTCTACCGCACTCGTAATAAACGAATGACCGTCATTTGCCCCTTTCAACGGAACAAATAGATTTCCAGATGTGATCAAACGACTATCAAATTCAAGCCCCGTCAGCGTAAAATCTGCCCATTGCTTCCAGTCATTTGTTGCTTTTACTGCTTCAGCTGCTTCCCAAAATGTAAGTTTCATTGATTTCTCCTCTTTTCAGCAATTATTGTCTTAACTATAAAAGGGCTGAGATAAAACTTCCAGCGTTTTATCCCCTCCCTTTTACTAATACTATCTTTCGTAAAAACTTTGCTTTTGTTTAAAACGATTCAACGCTAGTTGAATCAATTCTTCGATTAGGTCACTATATTTCAAGCCCATATTTTCCCATAATAATGGATACATACTAAATGCTGTGAATCCTGGCATCGTATTCAATTCATTTAGGAATAATTCATTCTTACTAGTTAAGAAGAAATCACAGCGACTCAAACCGCTGCCATCTAAGATAGCATATGCTTTTTTGGCAAATTCCTGTGCTTTTTGATGTACCTCATCTGGTACTTCAGCTGGTATTTGCATCGTGATTTGATTATCAATATATTTTGAGTTGTAGTCGTAAAAATCAACATCTTTCACGATTTCTCCTGGTAAGGTTGTCCGCACATCTTCATTACCTAAAATCGCAACCTCAATTTCGCGAGCTTCGATTCCCTGCTCCACGATTGCTCGAGCGTCATAACGATATGCTTCTTCCAAAGCATTCTGCAATTCTTCACGATTTTCTGCTTTACTGATCCCAACACTTGAACCCATATTGGCTGGTTTAACAAACACAGGATAAATCAAGGAACCCTCGCACTGTTCAAAGACTTTTTTAGGATTTTCTTTCCAATTACTTTTCAGTACTGGGACAAATGGTACTTGCGGGATACCTGCTGTTTGCAGTAAGTATTTAGTCATGATTTTATCCATCGCATTGGCACTGGCTAAAACACCTGCACCGACATAAGGCATTCCTATTGTTTCTAAAAAGCCTTGAATCGTTCCGTCTTCGCCATTAGGCCCATGTAGGACAGGAAAGACAATGGTGTCTTCTTCTTTGATTTCGCATGGCAGAATTACTTTACCAGTATATTCTCCCCATTTATCTACTTCATCGCTGTCTGACCAAGTCAACTTAAGAACGTCTTCACTCTCAGGTTTTTCTGATAATAACGGACCTTTGATCCATTCACCAGCTTTACTGATATACACTAATTGTACTTGATAATAGTTATAATAAATCGCATTTAAAACGGAATAGGCAGATAATATCGAGACATCATGTTCTTCACTTCTCCCACCATATAGCAACGTAATCTTCAAATGCTCTTCCTCCTAAATTTTCTTCTTATGTTATTGCATCTACCAAAAAATCATGCAAAACAACTCTTCCATATTTTAGCATAAAAGCTTTTATCCGAATAGAAACAAATAACGAAATAAACAAAAAAATAAGACATTCGCTTCTCAATGCCTTATTCGCTCATTTGGTCATTGCTTCGAGTAAAGCAACTAATTTTTGCTTAAATGCTTGTCGATCCGCTTGAGTAAAAGGTTTGGGACCTTTTGTATGGCCTCCACTTTTCCGAATCTTCGCACTGAAATACCGTTGCTCTAATAGCCCATCGATCGTTTTCGCTGTATATTCAGATCCTCGCTGATGTAAAACACGAGCCCCCTTAGGTAAAACAAGTGAAGCCAACCCATAATCTTGTGTCACTAAAAGATCGCCTTGTTTAATCAATTGAACGATTTTGTAATCTGCCGCATCTGCCCCTTTATCAACATACACAAAAGAAACATGCCCAGGATACTCTTTTAAAGAATAGTGGTCGATGCTTGTAACGATCACGACAGCAATCCCGTAATCCGAAGCAACAGTGATTGTTGTGTCTTTTACTGGTGAACCATCACCATCAATAAAAATCTTCATCTTGCTACCTTCTTCTTCGTTAATTCAAGTACCAGCCCGGATGGCGTTTTAGAAAAGTCGAAACTTCAGTAAAGACAGCTTCTTTGAGAATTTTATAAAGCTCTGGATTTCTGATTTTTTTCTTGACCGCTCCGGTGTATCTCGGGCGTTTTAATCGAATCGACAGGACGATATCAAATCGTTCAGGAAAATTTTCTGCAGTTAAATACTGCAGGCGATTCGTTTCTTTTAAAAATTGATTGACCGCATCAACGGTGCCATCGATAAATCCATCTAAATGTGTCCCGCCGTCAGCTGGAAAATGTCCGTTAACAAAACTGTCTTTGATGCTCGTCGAACCATTTTTTGAAATAACAGCCTGGATCGTCACACCTTCACTGACTGTATTGATCAACAGCGGCGTGCTTCCTCGAGTGATACTCTCATCTTTTTGGAAAATATAGTCCACAAGCCCTTGTTCATAATGAAAATAATTTTTTTGCTGCTTGTTATCGGTCAAAGAAATCGTCAACCCGCTATTTAACATTGCTAATTCTTGACACCGATTAAATAAGATAAAATAAGATAATTGCTTGTTGCCAAAAAATGTTTCAGCTGGTGTAAATGCCATCTCGATTCTTTGTCCTTCATCTTCAGATGGAATCAGCGCCTTTTTACTTAATTGTCCATCCTGGTAGATCTGGATCGTCCGTTTTCCAGATTTTTCTACACCAAATCCTAATTGTTCAGACAATGCATTTACCACAGATAAAAAAAGGTAAGGCGGCGTGTATTGTTCTTCCGGACGCTTATCTAAAAATAATCCTTTTTTGCTAAAAAAAGAAAAGATAAATTGTCTTTCTGATAATTCAATAGAAAGTTCTGCCTGCTTTATATCTACTGCTAATTGCAGTAAATGATCCAGAACTTGCAATATCATGCTTTCCAGACCAGTTGGACCAATTCCGCCAATGTACATACCTGGTCGTTTCCGAATACTATCTTTTAAAACGTCATCGTCTAATGCTTTCCAAATATTTTCATCGGTCATATCGATCTCCTCCTGTAAACAGACTCATTTTTCATAATAACACAACAGACAAAAAAGAAAGTCTGCCCCCTAAGCATAACAATTTATCGGTTATCCGTAAATGGTTTCGCAAAATTCCTTTGAGCCCATATTTGCTCTATCTTATTATAATGAAAAAAAGACTAGATTAAAAGAGTGAGGTCGAGGCAAACAAGTTCCATTTTGAGCGCTAATTGACTGCTGTGTAATAAAAGACCTCCTAACATTGTGTTTTTCACATACAAGGTTAGAAGGTCGCTTCATTTTATTAAACTCACAGTTAGCATTCGCCTATACGACAGCAGTATTAATAAACCCTGCTTATTTTTCTAACGAATCAAATCAACATGCGGTTGTTCCATGATATGTTGCACTTGTTTACGCGTTGTTAACGGAACATCTCCTTGGATCGTATGTGCCAGCACACCATTTGCTGTGGCAAATGCAACAGTTTCTGTTAACGGCCAGTTCTCAACTACACCAAGTAAAACCCCTGCTGCATATCCATCTCCAGCACCAATTCGATCCAAATTGATGATTTCTCTCGGCTGTGCGTGTGCAACTTTTTTTGAATCTGCTAAAAAACCAGCTAAATAATGTTTATCGCCTTTTTTCTGACGAAACGTGCCCGCAAAATACTCAATTTCATATTTCGCCATAAAGGCATGGACGATCGCTTCAAATTGCTCTGAATCTGCTACATTTTCATCAAGCTTCATACCTAACAAATCAGTTAAATCACGTTGACTGCCAAAGACTAGATCACAGTAAGGTAAGATTTTTTCATACTGCTCCCGCATAAACGCAACACCGTGTGCTTCATTTAAACTCGGGCGAAAATTAAAATCAAAACAAACTTTCTTTCCTTTTTCATTGGCTTTTTTAGCCAAATCCAGCGCTGCATCGCGTGTTTCATCTGTCAAACTCAAGGAAATTCCACAAATATGGACCAAATCGATTTCCTCTAAAAACGTTGTAAAATCATACGCTGAAGCATCACTTACCCCAAAAGAACTATTTCGACGATTTTGATACGTAACTTGCGTGGGTCTCACACCAAAGCCCATCTCAGCAAAATAAGAACCAATATGATCTCCAGAAATACCAATCCAGTGATCTTGAATTCCTAACTGCCGAATACTGGCTTTCGCTGCTTCTCCTAAACGATTGTCTGGTAAATTTGTAATCAAACTTGTCTGACAGCCAAAATGTGCTAGATTACTTAAAATATTTACTCCTGTACCAGTAAAATCCAAACGTAGCTCATTTGTTTGTTCCAGCATCAGATATTCTGGTGGTGTTAGACGCATCATTACTTCACCAAAAGCTGCAATTCTCATTTTGATTTCTTCCTACTTTCCAGCCTTATGAACTAGTTCTCCCCTTCACTTCACCCTTTTCACTTTCCAAGTACTAACGTTAAGAGATCAAAGAACGCCAAATAAAAGATAAAACTTGAAAGAGGCAAAAAGATGCCGCAATCAAGTTCTCCTATTTTTCTGTCAGGGCCAAACATGTTCGTTCAGCTTCTATTTTTTCAGTGTATTTTTCATCATACCCAGCAATGTTTTAACATCTTCTGGTTTTGTGTCTCCTGTTTCTTTGTCGATGATCGAGCTGTAAACGTGAGGAATAATTTTTTTCACGCCAGCATCGACTGCGATCTGAACGATTTCTTCAAAGTTTTCTAAATCGATGCCGCCTGTTGGTTCAAGGTAGAAATCATATTTTGCACAGGCTTGTGCTACTGCTTTGTATTCTTCGATATGTGCTAAGCCTTTCATCGGGAAATATTTGATTGAGCTGCCGCCCATATCTTGAAGCAGCTTGATCGCTGTCTCGATCGGTACTTCTCCTGCTGGAGCTTGTGAGCTTAAAGGTCCAGTAGCAATATTGACGATCCCTACTTTTCCAGTCGGTGACACTAAACCGTTAACGATGGTTTCATCTTGTCCTAATAAGGCACGAGAAGTTCCAACGCCAGTAAAGACTTGGTTTACATGTTGGGGCTGTAATTCTGCAGAAATACGGCTAACCATTTGGCTTTGGTTTGGATCACCTGCACCCAAGCCAACAGACAAGGCATTATTTGTTTCATCTGCGTATTTTTTCATATCCTCGATCGCAGCTTCATCCGTTGGGTAATTTTTTGATAATACTCCTAGAATCACGTGACCTTCTGCTGCTTCGTAGCAAGCTTTGGCATTTTCCACTGAGTTGGCTAAGACATTTAAACAAATGCGGTCTTCTAAATAATTTGGTGTTTTTGACATACTATTCTCTCCTATACGTTGCTTAGTTTAGTTCATGATCGTTTTTAGACGAGTCACGATTTTCATCATTTCTGCTTCATTCACTGAACGGATATCGAATTCAATGATTCCGTTATTAGCTTGATATTCACGTGTATAAATCGCTGGGCTTTCTGCTTTTAATTCTTGTATAACTTCTTTAGCAGATTTGTTTCCAGTGACGGTGATACTAGCCCGATAGATATCACGACCAGCCCCATCTTGAACAATTTTCGCCTCGATGTTCGGAATCTGATTTAGCCCTTCAATAAAAGGTGTTAAACGATTTATCATTGATTCACCGGATTCACTGCCATTGTTTACGTAATCTTCAACAGCTTGGGTAAATCCTAGGATATTATCTTTTCCTATTTTCATCGCACGTCCAATGCCTTTGCCTTGTAGACGAATCCACTCAATGTAGGCTTTTTTTCCGATGACTAGGCCAGCACTTGGTCCTTCGATCGCTTTAGCCCCACTATAAATCACAAGATCGGCACCTGCTTCAATATACTTGAATAGGTCTTCTTCTGCTGCTGCATCAACGATCAATGGCAAGTTGTTTTTTTGGGCAACTGCGGCCGCTTCTTCCACACTTAACATACTTTTTTGAACGGTATGATGGCTTTTGATATATAAGATCGCTGCCGTTTGGTCAGTGATCATCATTTCGATATGCTCTGGCGAACACATATTAGCGTAGCCTGCTTCAACGACCTGTCCACCGCCTTGTGCAACCATGACTTCGACCGGTGTTCCATAATCTACATTATGTCCTTTCGGTAAAATGATCTCACGCTTCGTCACTTTTTCTGTGTACGGATGATAGGCATGATAGATTGATCCTGCGCCAATCAATGCAGCTATACTTTGTGCAATGCCAGCAGAGGCAGAAGAAACGACTTGTGCGTCCTCCACCTTTAATAGCTTGGCTAAATAAGCACCCGTTTGAATGCTCAGCTCGCTCATTTCAAAAAAGTGTTCACCACCAAATTTTTGGGCGGCCAGAACATTCTCTGAAACTTTCGAGACACCGAGAATCGTCATTCTACCAGAAGCATTGATCACTTCTTTTAGGTTGAATTTTTCATAACTAATTGTCATAAACTGTGCCTCCAATAATCGTTTTCACTGGTTTGATCAGTTCTTTTGCTTCTCTTGTAAAGCCGTTTGAATCTGTCAATGTTTTTTGACCCGGTTCAATTTTGAAAATCGTAAGATCACCATCAAAGCCTTCTTTCAGCTGACCTTTTGTCTCAAAATGAAAATTTTTAGCGGGTGCGGCAGTTACTTTCTCGATGATTTCTGACCACTCATATCCGACAACGCGTAATTTTTCCATCGTTGTTGCTAAGTCATAAACCGGACCATTTTCACGATTGCGGATATAAATATCGGTACTGATCGAAGCAGCTTTCATACCTTCTTTCAACGCAGTTTCTGCCACTTGGAAATTAAAACTATCTGTCCCATGTCCGATATCAAATACTACCCCTTTATCATACGCGGCCCAAGCAAAGTCTTTAATCTTACTATTTTCTTTGTCCAAAATACCATTTGGTTTGCCATTAAAGCAATGAGTCAGTACGTCACCTTTCGTCATATGTTCTAAAATTTCATCCAATTCCGGCGGAGCAGAACCGATATGAACCATCAAAGGCAAATCGTTATTTTCTTTTTGGATTTGTTTAGCCATTTCTAAAGGCGTGAT
Organism: Enterococcus termitis; assembly: GCF_001730305.1. GTDB lineage: Bacteria > Bacillota > Bacilli > Lactobacillales > Enterococcaceae > Enterococcus_L > Enterococcus_L termitis. The sequence goes on along the minus strand of NZ_MIJY01000044.1, from coordinate 193,512 downwards.
GCCATTGTCTCCAATGACTGTTTTACTCATTCGAGCCTTGATTCCCACAACAAAATCAGGTAATTCTGTCAACGCTTTATGAATGAGTTCTTTTTTGACTTTGCTAAGATCAGCTAGCTCATCCTGCTCTACGATTCCCCACTTTGAGATATTGACTAATGCATAAACGTTGGTTTTTGCCTGTTTAGCAAGATCATAAAACTCATGGATATTTTCTGCTCCGGTGGTTCCGGCATCAATAACTGTGGTTACTCCCTTTTTTACGCCAATTTCATCTGGAAAGTCGTAATATAAAGTCATTTTTTCGAAGCAATGGACATGATCATCGATCCAGCCAGCAGATACATATGTTTGTCCATCTAATTCAAGTTGTTTTTTACTGTCTGCTTCTATAGTATCTGAAACTTTGACGATTTTGCCAGCATCAATCGCAATATCTATTGACTCGCCTTCAATCGTTAATCCATTTTTTATGATTAAGTCGTAACTCATTTTATCCCCTACTTTTCTATAAATCTAAATTTCGTCCAGGGTTTTACAAAATCCAACAACAACAATTCTTTCTCTGTTATTTGCCCTACTTTGTTTTTACGGTCATCGGTATGCGGCTGTAAAACAATCTGCAGTTCATTTTTGTATTTCCCAAACGCATCGTTTCCGACGACAACATCACCAATTTGAAACGCATGTGTGTGATCATGTGCCGGGTTACCTTCATTTTTATATTTTTTACGGACTTCAGTCGAGCGCACGACTTGATCTGTAATGTCACCTCGTCTAAAATGCTGTTCCGTCAGTACTATTTCTTTTTCGACTTCACTTGCTTCGTTTGTAAACTCAATCGAAAGCTCTAGCTGGTAACGGTTTAGCTGTCCTAACGTTTCTAACTCTTCATCTGATGCATACGCATTACCAATGATCACATCATCGATCAATCCTGTTGCAAATAGATGCTTTGCCTGAACTTCCACAGGCAAATGACGATGCATTTCCAATGTCGGCAAACCATCATTCACATCCCACGGACCAATTACTCCTGCTTGCGAATTGATGAAGGCCGCTGTCCGAATCCCTTGCTTCTTGAAGCGAACACTGCACCGTTCAAAGAAATCGTACGGAAGTGCTGTCCCTTCCTGCGGATAAAAATTGTGACAGCCGTATAGAAATGGAACATTCGCTTCATACGTCAAAATATTATCTAAATAGGCCACATCATTACTCATGTTCAGTTCGATCGCTAAATCAAATGGATTATAGGTCAGCTTTGCTTCCTTATTGCCGTCAAATCCTACATCCAAACGAATCCCGTCTGCACCTGTTTCTGAAAAGAAAGTCAAATCATCATAAGAAATCTGCAACTCATCAAAAATATTGGGTGCAACATCCAGAATTGTTTCAAAGCCCAACGCTTTCGCGTAACCAATCAATGATTTGAATTTTTCTTTTACTACTTCTTTGCCTTCTGTTACTTCCAGCATACTCATAAAAATACGTGAGAAGCCACACTCACTTGCTTTCTTTAAATAGGCTTTATCTTTTTCGATATCGCTATGGTCTGGATAAACTGATACGCCTAACGCTCTTTTCATCACTGTTTCCTCCGCTCTAGATGGTCAAATTTATTCGGTTATTTTGCTTAGATAATACCATTATACTTCCTATTTGTATTCTTTTTCTGAAATCCCTGTCCCAAAAGATCGATAGCGCCACGAAATGATCGATCCGCACAAAATCGTTACTGTCCCCACCACGAAAACTGGTTGACGAATGAGGATTCCTATCACGATCGCTGTCAAAATCGTACCGATCGAAACGGCGCAGATAGGCAACAGCCGCAAATTCAATATTTGTTTAGGCAACCATTTTTTTTCGATCATTATCTGACAAAAAATGAAAAATACAATAAACCACATGATCATACTATAAACACCAAAGAGGATAGTAACCTTACTACCCTCCCTCTCTTTTTAGATTATACAGCTTCTTTAGCCGCTTGCTCTGCTGCTAGCTCTTCTGCTTCTTTGTCTAACTGTTGTTTTTCATATACTTTGAAGAATGGGTAGTAGATCGCCAAAGTAATTGCGAAATTGACACAGACAAGAAGTGCTGCTGTAATGCTCCAATTGGTACTCATCCAAGCGGCAATCGGTGCAGGAAAAGCAAAGCCGAGACGCGCCATCATCATCGGTACCACGTTACTGATTGTTAGGAAATAAGACAAGGTCGTTGTCACTAACGGTGCTACGATAAATGGAATCCCTAAAATTGGGTTCATAACGATTGGTGTTCCGAAAATGATTGGTTCATTGATATTAAAAATACCTGGAAGGAAAGACAATCTACCTAAACTCTTCAAATATTTTGATTTTGAGAACATCATCAGCACAACTAGTGCAAGTGTAGTACCGGCTCCGCCGATCCAAATGAACCATTGTAAAAATTGTTCAGTAAAAATATTTGGTAAGTTATTCGCACTGACGCCGTTTGTAAAAGCATCTACGTTTTCTGCAATCGACATATCCCAGAAAGGTCGAATCACTGGACCCATGATCGCAGGACCGTGAATCCCTAAAACCCAGAAGAAACAAATTAAAAATACTGTTAGAAGACCGCCGAACAGACTATTTCCTGCTAAAATTCCTTTTAGAGGCATCAAAATAGTACTTAAGAAGCCATTCAAATCAAATCCTAAAATGTGACGAATCACCCAGAATAACATTAAGATTACCGCACCTGGAATCAACGCAATAAATGAGTTTGATACTTCTGGCGGAACGCCTTCTGGCATCTTGATCGTAATGTTTTTAACAATGAAAAAGCGATAAATCTCTACAGAAATCAACGCAGTCACAATAGCTCCAAATAATGAAGCTGAACCTAAATTCGCTAAATTGATATAGCGTCCTGCACTAATCACATCCGTTACATCTTCAAGCACACGTGTCGGAGGCGCTGCTGTAACTAAAAATGCCATCAAAGCAAGCAGACCGCAACTTAATGAATCCAGTTTGTAACTTTTCGCCAATGCCGAAGCAATCCCAAACGTCGCATACAAAGCTAAAATCCCCATCGTGTATCTTGACGGAATATCCAAGACAGGCAAATACGGAGTGATAAACTTCGTATACGCTTCAATCGGAATATTCTGAAACACTGTAAAGAACGAGCCAACGATTGTTAATGGCATCGTAGCGATCAGCCCTTTTCTAATTGCCACCATGTGCCGCTGCGAGCCAAACTTATTCGCAACGGGCATCAAATGCTGCTCCATCCATAACACAAAACCATTCATTTCTTTTGTCCCCCATTCAAAAAATTAGATAAATAAATATAATTATTTCTAATTCATAATAACATAGTAACGTTATAATGTAAACGGTTTTCAAAAGAAAAGTGCAATTTTAAAGCTGTTTAACTAGGTAAATCCACCGGGAAGATTGCACCAAATATCATTGCTCCTAAAATCGCGCCACCAGCAATTGGTTTTTTCCAAACATAGAAAACCACTGCTCCGATGATCGAACCAATCCCGATAGGCGCTGAAGCACCACATGCGCTAATAATGATCAGCGGTCCTAAAAATCGTCCGGAAGCATTTCCTGCGCCCATCATAACATCTGCACCAAACGTTGAGTTCGATTGATTGATCGTAAATTTACGAATAACGATGATAATACCGCCAATGATCAGGCCAAGAATCATCCCAATGATCAAAGATAAGGCAAAATTTTCTACTGGTGCCGTTATATTCATACTCAATAAAATAGCAGGTACGCCAATTCCAACCCCAGTTAAAATCGCTCCGCCAATATCCAAGATCCCTACTAACGAACCTTCTAAAATACGTGCAAACAAGAAACTCGCACCAAACGCTGCTGCTGCGCCATATGAACCGCCGTCCATACCAGCTTTTAACATTGCAACGATTGCTACCTCATTAAAAGCCCCTACTCCATGCTCGAAGTACATATGTGTTCCGGCAAAAACACCGGCAGACAACAATCCAACCAAAATCGGAAAGGACCAGTCAGCAAACCAAAAATTCTTTTTTCCTTCTAATTCTACTATCTCTTCCATCGTATACGCCTCTCTTTCTGCTCAATTAATTACCAATAGTAAAAACATCATGCATATTTTGCAGCCAGCCTGGAATTTGCATGCGGAAGCTTTCGATCATCTGTAAATCAAAGCCACGGAAAAATCCACTCAATACAAACAATAGAATAACTGCTGCCATCATACTTTTCGTCACTTTGTTCCAGCCGATCTCATCGACACCTTTACCAATTAAAATACCTAAAACAACCCCAGGAACGGCATTGCCCATGATCATGGTTGCTAATCCGCCAAATATCGTCGCCCAAAGCCCTGAACGCTTCCCAGCATCAATCGCCGCAAGCCAAAATAGCACGGGCATAACGGTATTGATCAATAGATTCGCAGCAGGCACTAAAACAGCCACCGCAGTTACTTGTAACGATTCTGGAATTGCAGAAGCTGTGGTATTCAAGAACGCAACGACCAGCATCCCAATAACAGCACCAGAGATCCCCATTTTTTTAGGGTTGTGCATCGTTTCAGCAACATTTTTATTTTTTACCAACAAGGCAGCGGCTGCCCAGTTAGGAATGACACGATGATCGACATCTTGAGTAAACGCCCCTGCTCCCACTGTTGAAGCCCATGCGTTAAAGAAGAACCCCAGCCCGAAAGAAAAGTGGCTAGCCGCATCTCCTTCACATGCATTCATCTCTCCTAACGTTCTAAATGCACCCAAACCTTGGGTACTTGGTGCGTGAAACATTCTAGCTGCCCCAGCTCCTGCAGCAAAACCAACGACACCTCCAATCAATAATGATTTAAGTAAAACAACTAACACATCCATTTAATTTGCCTCCTTCTGTATTCTTTTCCTTTTTCCAAACGGAAGAGGAAGACCATTTGGATCCGTAACTTTTTTCTCAATAAATGCAACAGTATCCATTTCGATCAAAGTGATTTCTACTGTCACATCAAGCACGACACGATAATCCGCACGTATTCTTGGTAAAAAGAAGAATAGAAAACGTTCTGTATACGTCTCTTGATCCGCTTTGACGATTTGAATATCTAAAGGCTCGATACGTACGATGACGTCATCTTTTTCCTTCAACACTCGATTGTGGATCTGATTCAGTGCGTTTGCAAAAGCCAAATTCTTTTCTTTCCCTGTTCCTTCCACTTGAATGACTTGCTTCTTTTTTAATGTTACTTGTTCCATCGATGCTTCCTCCCCTGATTTTCGTTGCAACTAATCGTAAATCCTAAGCATTCTTTTTCATGTAAGCTTCTACAATTCGTTTCCCTAATTCTTCTTGATCCATAAAACCAAAGCCTAAAACGGTTTTACCATCATTGATTGCTGTTACACCTTCATCGATCGAGCGCATACCATGACGTTCTGGATAACCATATTTAGTGGCAGCTGTTAAGGCTCCTGCACCACCGCTTCCACAAAATGAAATACCTAGATCCGCATTCTCTTGCTGCATCACATCTCCCAAACGCATATCTGCGCCCATTCCTGGAACAACAACGGCTTTCCCGCCAGCTGCTTCTACACCTTTTGCGACATTTTGACCTTTACCTAAACGATCTGCGATTACGACTGTTACCATGATTTATTCCTCCAATTTTTTTATAGTAGTCTCGGATAAATATTGTTCTTTGATCAACCATTTTTTATCCGGCTGTTTCCTTTACTTGCTTACACTTCGTTTTGTCTTGCTGCCTCAAAATGGATCGACAGTACATACATTTCATCTTGCGGTAAATTACCGATAGACTGGACAACTTGATCTGCGATCATCAATGCTTCTTTAGACACTTCTTCAAACATGGCTGGATCAACACCTGCCATCTTTTCATTGTTTTTTGAACGCTTGATCATTTCATTCACATGGTTGATCAGTATCGTCCACTGTAATTCAGTTGGTTCGATCCGTTGCTCAATCAATAGTTCTCTGATTTTTTCAAGCGCAGCTTCCAGCTCAACTTGATATGAACTTCCCTCTATTATTTTTTTTGCATCGTCCGTCAGCTTCATACATGCTACTCCTTTCTTATATAGTTCAATAAAGCAGTTATTTCTGCTTGATTCACCATCAAATCATTTTTAGCGAAAATCTGTTCAATCTTTTGAACCAATTCATGCTGCATCAATAAGATTTCCTTGACAATATTGCCTTCATTTTCATACTGACTGTCGAATGTGATGCGATGAACCATCAACATCACGTGTAGTAAAAAGGCTTCTTTATATTCTTGTGTCAAGTTTTCACCAAAGGCTTTTAGCAGTTCTTCATAGATAATATACGTCCGAACTAAAATATCTCTGCTTTCTGATTCGATCCCTTGTTGTTCTTTTACTTGCTTACGTGGAATTAAACGAGGCACTTTTCCTGCTTTCGTATGAGTCAAAATCTTATTGACTTCTTCTTGAATGCTATGAATATCTGCTTCAGTCGGTAAAGGATTGACTTTGACAAATGGGCGATTCATACTTTCAATCGGAAAAATACTTAGAATCAAATCTGGATTTTTTGCTTCAATAACCTCCACGGCATTCAAAACAGATGCAAAACCAGCAATCTCGACATTCGCTACTTCTTCCAGAATTTTTTGTTCGATCAAACTAGTTACACCCAGCCCTGTAGAACAGACATACACGATCCGTACAACATTGATCTCGTGCTGATTCTTTTCATATGCAACTAAAAAATGCAATGCAATATAGGCGATAAATGAATCGTTGATCAATAAGGCAGAACCGACGATATCACTTTGGCTTGCATGTTGGATCGCTGAAAACAATTGAGGATATTTTGCTTTAATATCATCGACAAATGGATTGTATTCATTGATGTATAGATGCTTTTTGGTTAAGCGTAAGGATAAATGTGCAAAAAGATTTGTAAATAACTGCTGATCTCGATAAAAAGGGAAGTCGATTTCTTCTGAAACATCTTTGATCAGCTCTTCTGTCAAACCAACAATATCTTGACGATCATTCGCTACAAATACATCACTGTATATATAGAAATATTCATCCGCTAACAACGGCAGTTCATAGTGATCAAACACCTTTTTCATCAATAAAAACGGCAGCTCCTGCTTTTGTTGTAAAACTTTTTGATTCGTCAGCATCTTATAGCCGCCAACAGTATGATGCAGCTGCATACGCGAAGCCGCGATCGCCACACGCAAAGTGATTGAAAGGATTTCAGCGTAATTAAACTGATCGAATAAAGAAGGATCGATCAAATTCGTCATTTCTTTCAAAGCAACTTGGTAAATTTTTTGAAAGATCGTATTGACCCCCACATGAACTTCCTTCATCTTTTTTTGCTGACCAGATTGAACAAAATAGCTCATGATTTGATAAATGTCGTATTCCGTTATCTCTTTTTGTGTGATGAATTCCATTAACAGACGGATCTTACTTTCATCTCCAGTGATCGAAAATCCTTGACGACTTTGTCTGTTCAACGTAAGTTCATATGAATGAATCAGTTCCTCCACCCGATCCAAATCACTAATGATCGTATTACGGCTCACTTGAATTTCTTCTGAAAGCTCCTGCGATGTTAAATATGCCGGCGTTAATAACAGACGAAAAATCAACTGGTTTATTCGCAGTTCTTGATCTGGATAAGTCTCAAAGCGTTCAACTTCGATGATTTCGTTTTTCAACGTTAAACGTTCTGAATCTGGTATCTCCAGCCAAATGCCTTTATTACGGCGTGTATGCAAAACCACCTTTTGTTCATCGAACCATTCTCGAATATTTTCTAAATCGTATTTGATCGACCGTACACTTACTTGAAAAGTTTCAGCCAATTCCTTTGTTGTCACACTGTCTTCTAAATCTAAAAGCAGCAGTAAAATTTTTATTTCCCGTTTCGTTAAGTGCAGAGACATCCTGCTCACCAACTCTCTTTCCCCTCTTACATTTGAACTATAGCTTGATTTTTATTCTATAACAACACAAAAAAGTTGCACTTGTGTAAGTGCAACTTTCTTAATATCTTCATTAAAAAAATAAGATCAACCTAGTCTATTCGTTATTTTACCCTAGTAATCTAAAGTATTCTAGTCTAAATTCCACGTATCCACAGCTTTTTTGTTTAGTGCAAAAGAAAAACGGACGTATTAAATACCTATTGCACCAAATAGATTCCTCATACACGTTTATACACGGCACGGCAAATAAAGCGTCTATAAAAATTGAAAAAGTCTTAGACTCCCACCCTAATCATTTTCAGCTTAGTTAGACAAAACAAAAAAAGAAGACCAAGGTCTTCTTTTTTCACACAGTATTTATATACATAAATAGATAAAATCTTCTCCACAAAAATATTTATCCGACACGCCTACATCCGGTAGGTATGATTTAACATATGTGCCTCTGTTAATTGGTTAATCACTAGCCGCCAAAACGGAACAGCAAATGCTGTCTGATTAAGTCAACTCGTCGCATGAAGCTACTTTACCATAAATAATTTCTAAACGCAACCGCAGTTTCTTTCAACCAATTTGACCTTCACCCACCCATTTTTGATATAACTTGTCAACGAGTGCGACAGTCTCCATGGTTATTTTTTTCGTCATCACAGGGCTTTCCAACAAACCTTGTTGCAGACACTCATTCACATGATCGATTTCAAAGGTAAACTCACTCTCAAAATCACCAGTCAATATTTCCTGCTGACCATCCTTACTAGAAAGAATTGCTTGTTTTGCTTTCCAAAACGTTGGAACATCAATTCGTCCTTTTTCACCATAAATAGTCAATTTACTTGGAATATCAACTTTGACTGAAACAAAAATATTACCTAATACTTGATTTTGAAATGCCAAACTTAAGTCGACCTGATCATCTGTTTTATTCTTTTCTCCCGTTGCATTTCCAGCATAAGCTGTGATCGGCTGATCCAGCAAAAATTGCATGTATTGGATCGGATAACTTCCAGAGCCATGCAAAGCTCCGCCGCCAGAGTCTAAGGAATGGAACCAAGCGATATGATCCACACTTGGATATGTAGTGATAGACTTCATAAAATGGACATTGCCAATTTTATTTTGTTGTATTGCCTGCTTGACCTTCTGGGTCGTCGGTAGAAAAACTGATTTCTGTGCTTCCATCAAAAAGCAGCCATTTTTTTCTGCTAATTCAAAAAGCTCGGCAGCTTGTTCACTATACAAAGTAAACGGCTTTTCCACCAGCACATGCTTTCCATGCAGCAAAGCTAACTTTGCACATTCATAGTGACCTTTATTATAGGTCGCCACATAAACCACATCAATCTCTTGATCTTTGCACAATGCTTCGTAACTGCCATATGCTTTTGGAATCGCTAATTCTTTAGCCATTTTTTCAGCTTTTGGCAGTGCTCTTGATGCAATAGCAAATGCTTCTCCTGCTTGACTTGCTCTGATGCCTTGAACAAATCGCGGAACAATTTGGGCCGTGCTCAAAATACCATAACGAATTTTTTTCATCCCGTTCAACTCCCTTATTTCTACTATAGCTATAATTACGTTAAATTTCAAAGAAAGCTCTCTCAGCCAGATTACTGACCAAGAAAAAAAGTATCATTGAGACAGGCTCAAGATACTTAGGTTACAATTAAACGGTGAAATCAGAAGCAACTACGTCTATGTCTCGTAGTTGAACACCTCTGCTCAGACGTTTTTTATTTTCATCATTTAAACGTATATTCATAAATTTTTTGATAAAATCCTCAATGTTCAATTATCTATTCTTTACAAATATCTATGTATGATTAGCTATGTATAACTTCTAATTTCAACGAATACCAATACTTATCTTTAGTGCCTGATCGACCTTTATCATATCTTCATTAGGCAACTGACAAATTTTATGCAGGATTCGTTCTTTATCTAGTGTTCGAATTTGTTCAAGCAGCACCAATGACGGTGTCATGCGATCGTCATGCGGTATATCCACTTTGACTTGTGTTGGCTGCATCTTTTTGTTTACATTTCTAGTAATTGGAGCAACGATCAATGTTGGACTGAATAGATTTCCTTTATTATTTTGAATAATCAATACAGGTCTAATCCCCCCCTGCTCCGATCCAATCACAGGCGAAAGATTGGCATAAAATATCTCTCCTCTTCGTATCATAGTATATTATCACCCCTCTTCAAAAACATCTTTTGTGTAAATTATATCATGCTTTTCCATTCCTATTTTTCAATATTTTATACCATTTACTAAAAACTTTGATAATCTCTACAAAAAGGAAGATTCAATGAGAATTCTCCCTTTAAATTTTTCCCCCTCCAAAAATAAATTTTACACAAATATATATCACACAATAAAAAGTCCAAATCATAATAAAAATTAACTTTTTTCATAAATAAAGAAATAATTAACAAACAAACCTCTAAAAGCTTGTTTCTAAACAGGCATAAAATTATAAAAAAACGGACATTTTATCTTTTATTTAACATTAAAATTCCTTTTCGCTAAATAAATATATTATTTTTTTATATACAAAGTGAAAATAATACTTTTTACTCTATGCAACTCGAAAAATCAAAAATAGATCTCTCATTAAATTCTAATCAAAAAAAAGAAGTCAAGAGCGTTTTTTCTCTTGACTTTGTCTCTTTTTATTCTAATAATTACTGTTCTTGCTTCTCTTCGTTGTTTGCAGAACCTGATTCTGATGCATTGTTTGATCTTTTTTCACTTGCTCCTGCCAGATTTCCTAAACTGACATCCAGCCCGACTGTATAGTCTAACGGAATATATTGGTTATAGGCGCTCATTCCGACCACGGTTCCTTTTGCTTCGGCAGAATCCACATACCGAACAGTATATTGAACATTTGCACCTTTTGATTGAAACTCGTCGTAGAAAAGTTTTTGTAAATCGCCTTCCACCGTATTATTTCTCAAATCTTTCAAATACGGCTGTCCTGCTGAATAATAAACGTCTACCTTCAAATTATCTTTACTCGTCAACGTTGTGCCGGCCTCAACACTTTGCGATATCAACTGTCCGTAAGGCACGTTATTTGTGAAAACATTTTTCGCTTTGATGATTAGACCATCAACAGCAGTTCCCGCATCTTCTTGCGTATATTCAGCAAAATTGGGTACAACATATCCTTTACCCAGTGAGACAGTCACAGTTAAACTATCTTTTTTAGCAACTTTTTGATCTTTAGCAATGCTTTGAGAAATAATGCTTTCTGCTGGTATATCTGCTGAACTGGCTTCTTCATAGGTCACATTGATCTCATTCGTCTTGGCCCAGCTTTCAACTTCTGATTTCATTTTTTTGGTAAAGTCTGGTACAGAAATTGTTTTCTCAAAGGTTTCTTTGCCTTTAGAATAGTACATATTCGCTTTGTCTTTACGCTTATAATTGTCTTTCGTCACTTCTTTGTTTACAATTTCGAACCGAACAGCTTTGCCTTTTTCTAAAGTATCGTTGTATTCATCAATAAGAGAAAGATTGTCCGCTTTGTGTTCTTTGATCCATTTTTCCGCTTCTGATTTTTTCATTTTCATAAAATCAGGTAGCTTTAACGTTTCTTCCGGATCAGCACCTAAACTTGAGACTACTTTCAATTCAGACCCTTTTTTTATTTTACTATCTTTTTTATTTTTTTGAGAAATGACTTTATTTGTTTCAACTGTATCGCTATACGTCTGTTCAACGTCAAGTTTCAGCTTATTTTCAGCAGCCCAGGTACGAGCTTGCGCTAAGTCTTCACCAGTAAAATCCGGTAATTTGACGTGGGTCATTTGATAGTAGGCGATATAGACTAGGCAAAGTAAAAGGAACACACCACCTCCGCGCAACAACCGTTTTCTTTTACGTTTCTGATGATAGGTTGGATCGATTTCAGTATCTGCCTCCAATTGTTGTGTGCGCGTTGGAAGAGGTGCTTCTGGTTTCTGTGTATCATTGGTTGGAGTGATTGGAGCCTTAGGCAACGCTTCTGATCTTGAAGATTCCTGTCTTGGCTCTTGTTTTACCGGTTCTTGTTTTACAGGCTTTTGCTCCTTGCTTACTTGTTGCTTTTTCTCTTTGGTTTCATCGTAATTATTTTTATTGAAATTAGATAAAAAATCACTCATTCAACATCAACTCGCCTTGCTTTAAGAAATAAGTCTTATCTGATTGATTGGCAATTTCGTTAGAATGGGTTACAACGATCACACATTTGTTATGTGTTTCCGCCAAATCTTTGAAGATGTCAACGATTTCCTGTTCCATTCCTTCGTCCAAATTTCCTGTTGGCTCATCTGCGAGAATGATATCGACATTTGTTGCTAACGCTCTAGCGATAGCGACCCGCTGCTGTTCCCCACCGGATAATTGTCCGACTAAACGATCGGCTTTACTTTTATTGATTCCGATATAATCCAACAAATTGTATGCGACCTCACGATCATCTTTAGGCATATCATTATCTGTGATCGACATTGCGACCAATACATTTTCTAAAGCAGTCAGATATGGCACTAAATTGTAGCTTTGAAAGATGATACTGATATCGTCTCTACGGTATTTTTCCAGCCCGATTTCTTTTATATTTTGCCCTTTATACAATACTTCACCAGATTTCGGTTCATCTAATGCACTGATTAATGAAAGAAACGTAGTCTTGCCAGAACCGGATTGTCCGAGAATCGTATAAAATTGGCCTTGTTCAAAATTGATTGAAGTGTCCTGTAAGATGATGCGGCGTTTATCACCATCTTGATAAAAGTAGCTCACATTTTTTGCTTGTAAAATTGTCATCTTGAGTTCCTCCTACATCATGATTTTCTTTGGATTTAGCCGTAAGACATAGGTCAAAGGTAAAATCGCAGACAATAAAACTGTGCTTAATCCAGCAATTAAAAATGTCACGATATAGCTGATCGAGAATTTCACCTCGTAAGCTCCTGAAACTTCTTCTGTTGTTAGACTTGGCATATTTGTTGAACCGCCGATCATCATTACTCCATTATTCGCTGCACCTTCCGCTTGAGATAATGCATCGTTAGCAACCAAAGATTCTGATACCATTTTTCCAAGAACGTTTCCTGTTACTAATGACAAGCACATCGCAATCAAGCTGATCAATAACAATTCAATCAAAATCTGCTGCATGACTTTCGCTCTGGTTTCTCCTAGAGATAAGTAAATACCAAGTTCATGCTTACGATCTCTTAAAAATAAAATAACGACAAGAGAAATGATCAATAATGATGCACCGATAGCTAATAGCACGACATATCCTGAAATCTGTGACATTTTTTTGACTGTACCGCCAACTTGATCATACTGATCCGTAGAAGCGTTTAGTTTGTAGCCTTCTGGAACACTTGATTTGGCTTCTTCTTTAAATGCTTCTACATCTTCCGGCGATTTAAGAATATAAGTAGGAACGATTTGGCTGATATCTTCAAAGGTAGCCTCTGTTCCGTTCGCTTTTTTATAGCGCTCCGGCAATAACTCTTTACCTTTATCAAATTCAAGTTTACTGATTGCGGTTACTGCATCATTTGGCAGATAGATCGTATTGAATTGTTCGGTCTCTAAAAATTGCTCATTGACCCCTTGTTTCTCTTTATTATCAGATTTTTTCTTCTCTACACTAACTGGTTCAAAAATTCCGATGATTTCAACTGGATGATCTAACTTACCGACTTCTTCAGTGGAACCATCTGCTTTATAATCGACAATAGAACTATCTAAGACCACCTTATCTCCCACACTAAAGCCATTCTCTTCAGCGACTTTTTTTGAAATGATCGCAACATCTTTCCCATTGTCGATTTCTTCTTGTTTAAAGGTTCGACCATCAACCAGATTTACTTTTTTATCTTTAAAATCCAATGGTTCTAATAAATTTGTTCCCTTAAGACTAATCATATTTGACAATCCGCCGATCATCCCTGAATTTTCCTGCTCATAGACTTTGATTTTCTTTACAAATAAGCTGGTTTTTACGTTATAGTCAAAGTTTTTAACATAGGCTGATTTCCCTAATTGTTTGATAACCTCTTCTTTCAATGGATCTGGAGAATAGGATTGCCCTTCTTCCATCATCTTATCAAAGTCCATATCAATCGTAACGGTCGCCCCTAAATCATTTTTGATTTTCTTTTCTACGTTCGCTGATGATTGTTGGATTGCAATAGAACCAGCAATCACATTCCCTAAAATAAAAATAACTGCAAATAAAATAATTGATTTCCCTTTTCTTCTTGTTACACTGCATAACGCTCGATTCCAATAATTCATACATTCTTCCTTCCCATTTTAGACAGACATGACTGGGAAAAGAATGTTAATTCTTAGCTCCCATCATTTTTTGTGTTGTCTTTGATAAATGATAGTTTCCCACCATTCAGTCCCCATAATTCATCTGCACAAGCTGCAACCTCATTTGATTGTGAGCCAATGATGACACATTTATTTTCATTTTTAGCGTACATACGTAAATAAGTCATGACTGCTTCTAGAGAAAGATGGTTCAACGTAATTTCAGGCGCATCAAGAATGATAATTTCAGGATTGTTCAATACCGCTTTTGCCAAACACACTCGCTGCTGATTTGCAAAAGACAGCTTCTTGATTTTTTTATTCGCCTGCTTCTCATCGACTCCGACTTTTTTTAAACAGCTTAGGAATCGTTCCGTATCATTTCCTTGTTTCCAAGATAATAATTTGAACATCATCAATGCGCTGGCCTCTGGTATTAAATTGTATTGCTGAAAAATCGTCCCAACTTCTGTTCTGCGATAACGATCACGATCTATTTTTTGAAAATTCTGATTTTTATACATGATCGTTCCTTTTGAAACGGTATCGATTCCGGCTAACAAAGCAAGCAAGGTACTTTTTTCAGTGCTTTTCCCTAAAATAACGTAAACTTTCCCAGCTTCAAAATCTGCAGTAATATCGTCCAGCACAGTCATCTTATTTTTTTCATGTGTATATACTATATGTTTAAGAGAGAGAATCGTCACTCGTCTATATTCCTTTCTAACAAAAATGCAATCGATTTAAATTTGAAGATTTTATAACTGTCAATAGAACCAATTATGAGCAAACACAAGCCTGCAATAGCTACAAAGCTAATAAAAGAAAGACCATCTAAGCTGATAGGCAGTGAATGAACAACCTCTGAAGCGTCACTCGTTACAGTAAAAGCTACTTGTTCAAACACATCATATAACCTTTTTTGACTAGTAATTTGCCAGTCAGCGATCGGTTGTACGGTATGAAGAACTACGAACAAGGCAAAAATAAAGCTGATAGAAATCACACCTAGCAATTCGATCAATCGACTATACACCAACTGTTTGTTGGTGATGCCGCTGCTTTTTAATATACAGATTTCTACTTGTGAACGCTTAAAGCGATCTAATGCAACGAAAATGAGAATAAAAACCCCAAAAATCAAGCTCCCTAAAAAAAGCACACTTGAAAAAGTCTTCACACCATTTATAATGCTTATAGCTGTTTTTTTATTGGTTTCATTTGTCATTATATAATGTTGTTTACTAACATTTGTCTGCTCTATCTCTTTGATGAAATTCGAAGTATCTTTTTGACTTTTCAGCTTATACGAAACATTCATAGAACCGAATTTCTTAAAATCTTCCATGGTGCTCACTGTATCCGAGTTTATGAAAACATCATCGCTTTGAAATGCTGACCAATTATCGTCATTCCTTTTTTCCACTGGTGTCTTAGACTGATAAATCCCGGCAATTGTTAGCTTTTTAGGGGCTTTTTGATCATTACCTACCACTGTAAACTCAATGGTATCGCCGATACTTAACTGATTTAATTTTGCTAAATCATCACTAATCAAACACTCGTTCAACTTCAGATTTGTCGTTCCTGTTTTCAGTTCTTGATTGCTCTCAAAAAGCTCTTTTGCAATATCTGCTGTTGTCCCAAATCTTAATATCGTTAGCTCAAGCTGCATTTCATCTGTCTCCAAGCTGCTATCCATCGTTCCACGTCCAATGTTGATCGGCTGCTGGACCGTTTTTAACTGGTCAAACACTATTGAGATATTTCCTATGATTTTCATTTCATCGACAAAATCAGACTCTCCAATTTTAAGGTATTGCTCTTTTGCTTGTGTTTCCCCTTGCGCTATGCTTAAATCCGACTGTAGTATCGTTACAACTGACTTGAATTGTCTTTCATACTGTTTGGCAAATCGTCCGGCTGATGTAAAAAGGGTATAAGCTGTCATTGTCGTAAAAATCAATAAAAACAATAAACTACCCAGCAACAGGTGTTGCCAGCGATGCCTTTTTAGATTTAAGAAAGCGTGTTTTAAGACGAGCATCCTCCTGCTCCACTCCTTCCTTGAACTCACTATATCAAATTGATTGTTAACTGAATGTTAACTTTAAGAAATTTGCGGAAAAGATAAATAAAATGTAGATCCTTCATTTGCTTTACTATCTACGTATACAAATCCCTGACAAAGATCACATACGTGAGAAACAACCGATAATCCTATCCCGTATCCGTCCAATTTCAGAGCATTAATCCGGTAGCGATGATTAAAGACAGTGGTTTGTCTTTTCGGATCGATTCCTTTTCCTCTGTCTTTGATTTTAACGACCACACTCCCTTTTTGGCAGCTTACTGCAACATCGATCGGTTTCCCCTCTCCATACTTGATCGCATTGTCCACCAAATTAGAGATAGCTCGATAGATCCAGCGATTTTTCCCTAAAATGAAGGGTGTGTCCACCTCGTCAAATGTAAATGACAAATCAGGATAGCTTTTCTGATACGTATCACAAACCTCGGCACAAATCAATGACACATCTACTTGCTCGGTTGGAAGTTCTTCAACGTTATTAGACAAGGTTAAGATATCATCGATACTATCTGTTAAACGATCTAAAATATGCAGGTTACTTGATTCATTTTCTTCCAGCTCTAGATTTGCTCTTAAAATAGCAATGGCGTTTTTTTGCTCGTGAGTCAAATAACTGCTCAATCTTTTATAATCGTCTAAATTCCTATCAAACTTGTCTTTTAGCTGTTTAAATGCTTGAGCTACGTGCTTATCTTCTACCTTTTTTTCGTTAAACTTTTCAAGAAATTGTAAATCATCAATAATTCGAATCATTTGTTTCGTATAGATCCGCCGCAAGACCAACCATAAAGTGATCGTTAACAAAAGCAAGGCGGATGAAACAATCAGAATAATCAATGGTAAATATTTCAAGAATGAAGTCATATAAATATCATCAAGAGTTTTGGCACTAACCATTTTTTCGCCAGCAACTTCCAATGTTTCAATGGCTTGTACATCTGCGTTTTGATTTGTTCCGACAATGTACATCGTAGATCCGATCGATTCCCCCACATTCAATGATTGCCAGTTACTTTTTAATGCAAAAAAACCGCCGCTAATGATCACTATAACAAAAAAAACAAATGCTAAAACTGTCAAACTGACTTTAAACGTTACTCGCATAATTTATATCCTTTCGCACGAATTGTTTTAAGCAACTCTTTTCCAGAAACTTGATTAAGCTGCTTTTTTAATCTGGCTATATGTACACGAAGAACAGAAGAGAATGGGTCAAAATTTTCATCGTAAACGTGTTCTGCAATTTCTTCGGTAGAAACAACTGCTGGGTGATTATGAGCAATACACAAGAGAATATCGAATTCTTTAGGCTTCAAAATAATTTCGTTTGATTGATAAGAAGCAGAACGTTTCACTGGATCGATCACCAGCTCATTGATCTTGATTTTCGGCGTTGAACGTCCATGAAAACGGCGAATAACTGCCCGGATCCGCGCAGTCAATTCCAATAGTTCGAAGGGTTTCACTAAATAATCATCTGCACCAAAATCAAGCCCTTTAGCGCGTTCTTCAATTTCATCTCTAGCTGTGATGATAATGATCGGACTATCAATATTCATTTCTCTTAAAAAATGTAAGATTTCCAAACCGTCTTTGTCTGGTAAATTTAAATCCAGTAAAATAGCATCATACGTATTCACATACGCCTTTTCTTCTCCTTCTAATCCAGAGAAGGCTAAATCAACTAAAAATTTTTCTCGCTCCAAGCCTCTTTGTACTGACAAAGCCAGTTCACGATTATCTTCAATAATTAAAATCCGCATTTGATCCTTCCTCTCATGATCCTCGTTTCCCCAACGGTAGATAACACATAAGATACTACACTAGTGAATGATTTGTCTATGTTCCTTTTTTTAAAATAACAAAAACACTGAAAGAAAAACTTTATGATACCAAGTTTCTCTTTCAGTGTTTAAAAGTTGTTTGGCTTTATACCTCGTTTAAAATACTTGCAACCTTTGTAGTGATCAAATCAATAGCGACATGATTTTCTCCGCCTTCTGGCACGATCACATCTGCATAACGTTTGGTTGGTTCAATAAATTGATGATACATTGGTTTGACAACTGTCAAGTACTGTTCAATAACAGAGTCTAACGTTCTACCGCGTTCTTCCATATCACGTTTGATTCTGCGGATGATTCGAATATCGTCATCTGTATCTACATACAACTTAATATCCATCAAATCTCTTAATCGGTTGTCCTCTAAAATCAAAATACCTTCTAAAATAATTACTTCCTTCGGTTCCTGAATCAAAACATCAGAACTTCTCGTATGTGCAACGTAATCGTACACAGGTTTTTCGATTGTTTGATAATGGATCAATTGCTCTAAATGTTCAATCAACAAATCCGTATCGAAAGCAAACGGATGGTCATAATTGGTTGTAAGTCTTTCTTCAAAGCTTAAATGGCTTTGATCTTTATAATAAGAATCCTGCTCCAGCATCATAATCGAATGATTCGGAAAATGGTTGAAAATCGCTCGACTGACACTTGTCTTTCCACTGCCGGAACCACCAGTCACACCAATCACGATGGGTTGATTATTTTTCATTCAGCGAAACCTCTCTTTTAACGTAATAGTCATAATAGCCTTTATCTATTATAATAGAAACGAGAAAGATTACCACAATTTTCTATATATTTTTTTATAAAATTAGCCCGTTTATGAATAAATTTGTGAATAGAAAGGAAACCGTCCATGATCATAAGAAAAATAAACGCATTTACTTCAGAACATTTTGACCTGCTTCTATCAGCCGATCCAAATAAACACTTAGTAGATGATTACCTCAAACGAAGTTTTTGTTTTGAAGCATTTGAAAACGATACGGTCTTAGGCGTGTTGATTTTACTTCCCACCAGACCTGAGACACTTGAAATCGTCAACATTGCTGTCTCACAAGACCATCAAGGTCAAGGGATCGGTGAGCAATTGATTCAGTTTGCTTTTACACAAGCCAGAGAAAATGCCTATAACACAGTCGAAATCGGCACAGGAAGCACAAGTTTTGGTCAGCTATACCTTTATCAAAAATGCGGCTTTCGAATGACCAGTATCGATCATGATTTTTTTATCCGGCATTACGATGAAGAGATTGTTGAAAACAAACTAGTTCTAAAAGATATGGTCCGTTTGAGTATAGATCTATAATAAAAGGTGCCCAAAAGTCAGGTTCTTCGGCAATAATTGCTTGAACCTAAGCGACGTTTGGCGCACCCTTTTTTTACTCGTCTAAAATTGTAAAGATATCGTCCAAACGACTGATCTCGTAAGTTGGTTTAACGGTTCCATCTGTTTGTTGTTTTTCTGGATTTAGCCACAATGTTTGGATTTCGGCTGCATTTCCTCCCTGAATATCAGAAGCAAGTGAATCTCCAATGATCATTGTTTTTTCGCGCTCAAAATTAGGTATACGATCAAATACATAATCAAAATATTCCTTCATTGGCTTTTGAAAACCGACTTCTTCGGAAACGAAAATATCATCAAAAAATGTCGTTAATTGAGAATCGTTTAGGCGTTGATATTGCGTTTTTGCTACCCCATTGGTCACGATATACAACTCATAATCAGGTCTTAAGCGTGTAATGATTTCTTTGCTGTTACCTAAGAGATCATGACCTTGACTTAAATGATAGCGGTATTTTTCTCCCATCACTTTTCCATCAACTTTTTTTCCGTATTGTTCAAATAATAAACTAAAACGAGTATCAGTAACGATTTGCTTCGTTGTTTTTCCTTGTTCAAACTCCCGCCAAAGACGATGATTGATTTTCTTGTAGGTTGCCTCGATTTCATCCGTCAGCAGGATTTCTTCTTCCTGAAAAAGCGCGCGTAACGCCTTTTTTTCTGTTAACTGAAAATCCAATAACGTATCATCGACATCAAATAATAGTGTTTTAAATTTCATTTTTTTAGCTCTTTTCCTTTTTATGTATTGTAAAATAAGGCAGCAGGCTTTGCAATTCTTTTTGTGTTAACGGACGATACTGTCCTAATGCTAATGATTTGTCCAAGATAAGCGGTCCCATAGATACACGTTTTAAATACGTCACTTTTTTTCCTACGGATAAGAACATCTTTTTGACTTGATGAAATTTCCCTTCAGTAATATCAAGGTAGGCGTGGCTTTCATTGGGCGTTGTGCTCAAAATCGTCAGCTCAGCTGCTTTACATGTTTCTCCATCAGCAAAAATAATTCCTTTAGCGAACGCCTCCTGATCCTCTTCAGTCAATGCTTCATTTACCACTACTTCGTAGCGTTTTGCTACTTTTTTATGCGGCAATAATAACTGATAACCTAATTGTCCATTATTTGTGATCAAGAGCAGTCCTTCTGTATCACGATCCAGTCTGCCTACTGGATATAAGCCTTCCCGCCGATCATTCGGTTCGATCAAATCGATCACTGTCTGATGCTGTTTATCCTTAACGGCTGTTACGGAACCTTGAGGCTTATTTAACATATAATACACATGTGTCTGATTTTGAATTCTTTTATCGCCGACAAAAATCTCCTGTAGTGACGCATCTACATTCAAACTTTCATCCAACACAAGTTGACCGTCAACCCGTACCTGTTTGCTTCTGATCAAGGCTTTGACCGTTCTTCTAGAACCAATTTTTTCCTGCTCTAATAACTTATCTAAACGCATTTGTTTTCCTCATTCCTCTTAATAGTTTAGTATACACGGCTTAGTTTGAAAAGGATATTGTTTTTTCGCTTCCCTTGACTTACATTTGGATTCGCGTTATGGTTGATATAGAAAGTGAATAAGGTTTCTCAAAAACAGCGTAATGACCTGGGAGAGAATAAGGTATCATATGGAATTTTCCCTGGATGATTGTGCACAATTATTCGGGTCTTTTTGTTTTTGCGGTACGTTTTGTAGAAGCTGCTTGTTCGTTTCATAGATGAACAGAAAACCTTAGCTAAGTTCCAGCTTTTACAGGTTTACACCATACGTCAGCAAAACTCCTTTTTTCCATCATGTTGCGTTTTGCAGATAACCAAATATAAATTCATTTCGGTTTATTTAGCTCACGAGTTCGTCTCGTTCTGCTTTTAAATTTAAGGAGGAATTTAGGTTATGTCAGTATCATTAGAAGTTAAAGAAAGAGCTGTCCGTCCACGTTCACTAAGAAATCAACTACGTCACTCTGGTCAAGTTCCTGCTGTCGTTTATGGGTATGAAATCGAAAGTACACCCATTTCTGTTGAAGAAAAAGAATTAACAAAAATTTTACGTGATAATGGTGTAAATGCCGTAATCACAATGAATATTGGTGGCAAAAAAATCAACACATTGTTGTACAAAGCCCAATTAGATACATTCACAAGCCAAATGAAACACGTTGAATTTTTGGCTGTAAATATGAAAGAAGCTACAGAAGTAGAAGCTGAAATCGTCTTGGTAGGTGAATCTACCGGCGTTAAATCAGGTGGTGTCTTAGCACAAAACTTGTATAACGTTCTTGTTTCAGCAACGCCAGATAAATTACCTGAGCGTGTAGAAGTCGATATCACAGACTTAGCGATCGGCGATGCGATTACTGTTGCTGATCTACCTAAAAATAGTGATTATGACATCATTACTGAAGCAGATGAACAAATCGCTGCTGTAGTAGAAGCTCAAGCTGCTGAAGAAGAAACATCTGAAGAAGCAGCCGAACCTACTGTTATCGGTGAAAAAGAAGAATAACATTCGTCAAATAAACGAATTAACAAGGTTGAACCAAAAATCGATTAATTTCGAGCAATACGCTTTTTGTATTGCTCGATTTTTGTTAGGTTGCCGAAGCACTTGATTTTTGGTCACCGTTTAATCCATTTTAGAGTGTGAAACAAAACTGATTTTTTCGTTTTGCTTCACACCCTTATTTTATTTTTTAAGCATTATAGTTGCTTTTTTCAGTAAACTTTACAGAAGCGTCTTTTAATTAAATAATGTATACTAATGATAATAGATAGATAAAGGAGGTCAAATAGATGGTTGAAACTTTTGATAGCCAACGCAGACGTTATGCTTCTCTTGGTGTAGTTGAATGCTTACCTGGCGCTTTAATCGATAGTATTTGGTTGATCATTGATATCGATTTGAAAGGTGTCGTGCCACTAACTAATATGCTCTATTTCGATTTGATCGACAATGGCGGAAAGGTGACCGTTCATTTTTCACAGGAAATCAGCGATGTCCAGATGGCCATTGACTTGCCTTTCCCTTACTCTGACGAGTACCCTTCACAGATTTTTGCTTTTGATGACGGAAATAAAGAAACGATTCTGCTGCCGGCAGAAATGCTTGAATAGCTTAAAAAACAAAAATAGCTTTATTCGTTCTACAAAACAAGTAGGATGAATTGAGCTATTTTTTATTATTGTCTATGACTATTAGCGAAAGTCTATGTTTAGTGATAAAACTGAACTGATTCACTGTAAGATTTTAAATATTTTTTTAACTAACTTCCTTTTCTCAAATACAAAACACCCCTTGCCGCATGCGACAAGGGGTGTTTTATTATTTTCTTTTATTTTTTAAGCCATACGTTTAACAATAAACGAATAGATGGCAATACAAATCACTGCGCCAATCAATGCTGAAATGATCGGAAATCCTCCGATAACAGGACCAAAGCTTCCTAAAAGTTTTGTTCCTACCCAGCTTCCGATGAACCCGACGATAATATTACCAATAATACCGCCTGGTACATCTCTACCTAAAATTGCTCCGGCAATGGCACCTAATACCCCACCGACAATTAATGACCAAATAAAACTAAGCATCTATCTCATCCTCCTTAAAATCAACAACATGACATTTATTGTAATGTACGTGGTGCGTTTTCAGTTTGTTTGTTTTCTTCATTATTATCATTTTTTTTGTTTTCAAATTTTTCTTCATACTGCGCTTTAGTCATGATATCATCTACGTTCATATTAAATTCGATTACATCTAAGCCAGTCATATTTTTGACTTCATCGGCTACTTTTTTAGTAGCTGAATCAAATACTTGTGCAATATTTTTTCCATATTCTCCAATAACATCTAAATCGATAGCAACTTGTTTTGTTCCTACTTCAGCGCTGATTCCTTTAGTTGGATTGTTGCCATTCGTAAATTTATCGGTCAAGTTCGTAATAGCATTTCCGCTCAATCCCAAAATACCAGGGATTTCTGACACAGCAATACCTGCAATTTTTTTCACGACTTGGTCGTCAAATGTTAATTTTGTTTTGATTCCATTTTGATTGGTTTCCTCTGTTGCATTCATGTTTGCTTTGTTGTCCATTTCTCCTCAACCTTTCTGTTTAATCAATTTATTTTATCTCTCAAAAAAAGCTTGGATAGTTGCTATTATTGAAGAGATAGAGCGTTTTTCATCTTGCATGGTCCCAATAAATAGTCCTATGCTTGTAAAAAGAATCAGTAGCATCGTTTTCCAAAAACCAAGTGTCATAAAAAGAATAGCGATTACAACAAACAAAACAGTAAAAATTAGCTGATTACGATACGGGGCTAATGCTTTTAATTTTTTCACAAGAGTCCCTCCTTTAAATCACACGTGATTCTTTCTTACTTATTGTTCCTAAAGGTGAATCGGCTTTTTTCTTTTTAAAAATAACCTTGGTATGGTCGACTTCTAGTTTAGCCATTTGCTGAAGCGCTTGTTCGATCTGTTCTCGAACTCGTCTGCCTTTACTCAAAAATAATTGTTGATTGTTATCAGCTATAGCAACTTCAACATTTGCCTTTTGTGCCTTGGTCAACGTTACTTTCACTTGGGTATCATCAATATTGACAATCCCTTTTAGCGAAGAACGGGCAATTGATTCCAATGTATGCAAAGGCAAATTGATTTGTCCTGTCTCTTTTGCCAGATGAACTTCTTTTTTTGAGATTGGTTTGAAGACGATCATCAAAAAGATCAGCGCAATCATGACTACTAATACTAAAAGTACGATCTGATAAAAATAAATCAGCCAATCATATTGAACGAGTAGCTTTCGGAAAAAGGTGCTCACAACGCCTAAATCTACGATTTGAGAATACAAACCAACGATTCCGAAAATACCTGCTATCAATAGTAAAGAAATAATTCCTTTGAATAGTCGCATTGATTTTCCCCTCCAACGTTGTTTCTACTTTTGCAAAAGTTTTTTCCTTATCCTTGTATTTAATGGTAAACGCATTAGTCGACAATTACAAAAGATACGCACCTTATTTATTTTTATAGCCTCTTTTACCTGTTTTAAATAGTCGATTTGATTTGCTTTTTACTCATTATTCACAAAAAAATGTCTGGAACATAACTCTATGAGTTACGACCCAGACACTTAGAATCCGATATAAACGATTGTTATCATTTTTATCTATAAGCACTAAGAGGATAGCTTATCTAACGTTTGTTGCTGCCTTTCAAATACTTCTGTTATCTTTGTTCCAAACTGACCTTTAACCGCTTCCTCTAAGGTTTGAGAGGAAGAAGACAATGCCTTTTTAGCACTTTCTATTGCAGTGTCACCTTGTTTCTTAGCTTCTTGTTTCTTTGTATGAGATTTTTGTATCTTGGCTGAACCAATTGTTTGAACACGTATCTTTTCTAATTTTTTTGTAATTCTATTAATAAATTTTTTGCTAATTCTTCCAATGGAACAACTCCTTATTCTTTATTTACTTTTTGGAGATCATTTCGATAGTCTTGTTCAAGTTTTTCTTGTTGTTGACACAGCTGTTTTTTTGCTCTTGATAACTCTTCGTGATAGTCATTTTCTACTTGCATAATTAACTGCTTTGCACGATCGAAAGGCTCGCTATCGACAGCTGATTGTTGAACAACTCGATAAATATCTGATAACGTTTCTTGTATCAATTGTTCTCCTGTTCGTTGCGTATTTTTTAGGATATCTTCATCCTCTTCAAGTTCACGACGTTTTCGCTGATAATCGACTGTAATCTGTTCCTCTTTCATCCATTAGCTCCTTTTAAGGCTTTAATTGTTGCGCGAGTTGTTGATCTGTTTGAACCATTTTGTCGATTTTACTTTTGATTTCTTTCGCTAACGATTCGAATTTTTCATCCATCGTTTTTGCCTTATTGATTTTTTGCTGAAAAAATTCGGTTGGTTCACCGACTATTCGTTGTTCAGTAGCTCCTATCGCTGATAAACTATCCTTCATTTCATTATCAGACAGTACTTCTATTTGAGAACGGGCTTCCCGTAATGTTTCTTGCCAGATATCTTCTGCATCTGTAATGGCATTTTGATATACTTTTATAGCATTAGACATCGCATTTTGATAAGCTGCTCGCCCTGTATTAACTGCTAGTAACGCCTGTTGGTCATCTAAATAAATTTTTTCATTCTTTGATAGTCCACCACCACTGGCAGTTAGTTTGGCTTTTAGTTGATCTAACATAGTCAATTGAGTTAAAAATCCACGCATCAGAAAATGACTGGCTTGTATCATGGCTCCCTCAGAATTGCCCAGACTATCTGAAATTTTTAGTTGTCCTGTTTTTTTATCAAATGTCCAACTATTTAATTTATGACTATTACCATCTACCCATACAATTGTTCCAAAATCATCACTATTTCCAAAACGAGTATTAAAGTCATTCCATAGTGTGACATCATCATTTTTTTGGCGATAATTCAAAAATAAGTGAGGATTTTCTTTCATAAATTTTTCCTCCGCTGGTGTTAAGGAACGATATTGAAACCAGCCACTAAACACTGTAGCTGGGATTTGAAAATGAGCTCCCACCTTTAGCATATAAGCTGATTGAGAATAGCCTGACAACTGATTAATCGTCCAGTCTGGGTGATCAGAAATAAGATTACCAACATACTTTAACGCCACATCATCTTGAGGAGAACCGTTGGGAGACATACCTTTTAAAGCAGCTTTAAAATTTCTTCCGTCGTCAGGATACGTTCCAGCTGCTACAACTGTTACTTGAGATATATCTGGTGTACCGTTTACTATCGGTGCTACAGCCATTCCTTGAAAACCATAGTCACCATCTTTTACTGAAAGTACTTTAAACCTTTGCTTATCAGTAGTTTCGAAAATTGTATTTTTTTCTAATTGCTTAACTGGTTTCCCGTTATCTTTAAAATTTGGGTCGACTGAATATACAATTTCATTCAAGTCTTTTAACTGTTCTTCTGTAGCCACGTTTACACCTCACTTTCAGAACCATTTGAATAAATTACCCTAACTTTATCCTGTGTTTTTCCATTCAGGACAATTTTATCAAAATCAGAATCAATAGGCCCAAAAGCACCTAAATCCTTCTGTTGATTGCTCGAGAAATGGATTGTTCCAGGACTAGAAGTGCCTTTATCGGTCGTAATATTCACAGTAAAAGTCCAATAGCCAGTTTTATCATTGTATCCTCCCGACATTTCGGAAATAAAATCTACAACCTTCACATCTGCAAATCTATCTTTTATTAGTTTAACAATAGTTGTCTCCATCTTTATAACTTGCTGTTCTTTTCTTTCCTTCGCATTTTGATTAAAAGTAAACAAACCAACACCTCCAATTAGTATAAATACAAGTAAACCAATGAATCTTTTTTTCTTTTTCAAAGCCTCACACTCCTTTAATTATCAAAATGTTAGCACATGAACAACTATGTAAAAAGAATGTTACCACGAACTAATTATCCCAATTGAACTAAAAAGAGTCAACCCATTAATTACGATAAATAGTTAAAAATAAAAAAGCAAAAATCATCTTTGCTTTTTTAAAAGTACTATTTTTTAACCAACGACCTATCATTTTGTATCGTTGGCGTATGTTGTATCAGTTCATCTCTCTCCATTTTACTGCTGTTTGCCATAAAACAATGGGATCAATTTCTCCTGTGTTCGGATTGCTTCAACTGCGGACTCCTCATCTTCTATAGACAGTGCTTGCTCAAAATCCTTTGTAACTTGAATGCTTGTCGAAGAAAACTGTGGATAATGCCAAATTGCATGAGCTACTTTTAACGAATTCACCCATAAAAGATAGATCTGATTGTCTGTAACTACATCGATCAATGTAACAAAGTCACCGCCAATATGACGATAATATTTACCAAAGCTCAGATTGATTTGCTTCACATCAGTTAATGTAAAAGCTGCGATTTGCTTTTCTACTGGAATATTCACTAGTACTTTAAATACACCAATTTGATCGATCACAATCTTCCCGTCCTCAAAACTACATAAACAATTTGCATTCCCCATCACTCTTGAAAATGTCACTTCAGGATAAATATGTTCTCCTAGTTTTAAAAAGGCGTTCACGCGTTTTCCTTGGGCGAATAGTGTATCAATTTCTTGAGCATAGGGACTATAAAGTGCAGTCCTATTTTGTTCCGTATCCTTTGCCATTTTGATCAATTCCTTTTCTTTTCGTCCTTCAAACAAAGTCTTTAAGAATCCAGATTTTTTATAGCCAATTAAAACATCTACGCTTACATTGAAATATTCAGCCAACAAGATAACATTTTCTAAATCTGGTAAACTTTTTCCCAGTTCCCATTTTGAAATTGTTTGTCGTGAAATATTCAGATAGTCAGCTAATTCTTGTTGAGACAACTTCTGTTCTTGACGAAATTTTTTGATTTGTTTACCAACTGCTAAACTCACTATACCCATCCTCCTTTTCATTTGTCTATCTTTTCTATCGCACCATTTCGTTGCATGATTCTAGTATATAATAAAGCAGTATGCAACGATACGTTGCACACTGCTTTTATCATGCTTTCAGCTCTATTTTCTGCTTTCCTATTATTCTTGAATCAACCGTTGATTTTCCAGTGCAAAAACTTTATCTGCAATAGGTCCATAGAATTCTTCATCATTTGAAACAAGTAAAATACTCCCTTTAAATGTCTTTAGTGCTGTTTGCAGCGCTTTTCTAGAATCAACATCCAGGTGATTCGTCGGCTCGTCTAAAATCAAGAAGTTACTCGGCTGCATCGTTAAATCACATAATTTCACTTTCGACTGTTCTCCACCACTCAACATATAAAGATTTTTAGAAGCCAGATCACGATTGATTCCGCATTTTGCCAATTCTCTGCGAACATCCTCATAGGTGAGTTTTGTATACTTATTCGCTAGAGTTTCGATTGGTGTCCATTCCTGATCTTCCCATTCTATTTCTTGAGAGTGGTAACCAGTCAATACCTGTGGCGAAAATCGGCTTTGTCCAGAAAGTGCTGGAATTTCTTCAAGCAACGTTTTGATCAGTGTCGTCTTTCCTAAACCATCAGCGCCAGTGATGACAATTTTTTCCCCTTTTTTTACTTGTAGGTTAAATGCTGAAATCAACGTGCTTTCATAACCTACAGATAACTCATCGATTGCCAACGCATTGGGAGAACTTTGAGGGGCAGTTTTAAAGGTAAAATTAGCGGGGATCGTTTTTTCTGGTTCTTTCATTTTATCCATCCGTTCCAGATGTTTTCTTCTTCCCTGTGCCATTTTAGTTTTGATTCCTGCAATATTTTTTTGAATAAAGGCTTCTGTTTCTTTGATTTTTCGTTGCTGGGCATCAAATTGACTTTGATAAGCTTCTGTAAAATGGGCCTTTTGTTTCAGAAAACCAGCGTAGTCACTGTGGTATTTTTTTATTTCACCAAAATCAATATCACAAATACAAGTCGCAATATTACTTAGAAACTCTGTATCGTGAGAGACAATAATAAACGCATTTTCGAAGGCTTTCATGTATTCCGTCAACCATTCGACATGTTCCTGATCCAAATAGTTTGTCGGTTCATCTAGAATCAGCACTGCTGGTTTTTCTAAAAGAAGTTTAGCTAATATCACTTTGATTTTGTCGCCGCGGTTTAAAGAAAGTAACTGTTGATCCGCATCACCATTACTGATTCCTAATCCGGTAATTGCTTTACTGATATCATTTTCAACTCCATAAAAACCATTTATTTCCAAGTTTTCTTGGTATGTTGCCGCTCTGGTCAACAGTTGTTCATCTCCTGTTTCACCGTATTTATCATATAGTTTAAGCATTTCTTTTTCAGTATTGTACAGCTCTTGGTAAGCAGAGCTTAAAAATTCATGGATCGTCAAACGTTCATCCATATTGGCATATTGATCTAAATAGCCTAAGGTTGCAGATGGATTCCATGAAATCACTCCTCCATCAGGTAAAATAGTTCCTAATAATAGTTTTAGCAGCGTACTTTTTCCAGCGCCATTTTTCCCAACAATCCCCATGTGTTCTCCACTGCGCAGTGTAAAAGAGCTTTTTTCATATAATTGTTTATCTGGTACTGCGTAAGTTAACTCTTTGACTTGTAATAATTCCATTGTTTTTTCCTCTTTCTTGTCATTTTTTACTGAAGAATACACAAAAAGACCCAAAGACAGAAATGTCCTTGGGCCTTTTAATCTATCTATTCTCCAGTAAACACGTACACTAAAAACAGTATGCCCGATGAACAGCTTTTTTCACGAAAAAGCGGTCAAAGGCAAACGTTTTATCATGCTGTTTTTAAATCACAGCATGTGTATAAAAAATTTACTGATGAATAAGAAAAGCTGTTTTAGCTTTCCGATTAAGCTCCGTACAACACTTCATCAAACTAAGTTGTAGGGAGCTAAGAGTTGATATATATAAAACGTACATGTGTAACACCTTCCTCAGGAGTTACTCTACCATTTTGAAAATAAATAGTCAACCTACGCTGCATATTTTTTAACTTGTGACAATTGCTTTTCAGAGCTAAACAATCTAGACTAAAAGGAAAAGGAGGTCATGGCTGTGACGATATTACCAAAAATCGGAAAACCTGCAACAAATGCGCTTCACACGATTGGTGTAAACAGTCTGGAACAGGTTAGTGCATTCGATCAAGCAACTCTTTTAAAGATTCATGGAATCGGACCAAAAGCAATTGCTATTTTAGAAGAAGCCTTAGCTGAACATAACCTAGCTTTTAAAGAAACTTCAATAAATCCTACCCAAGCAGCAACTAATTTTGCGGTTCTTTGCGCTTTAAATTGTGATAATGCACCTAAAAGGAGACTGATTCGCGATTATTTGATTGCAGCAGCAGCTAGTGATCAGCAAACTTTACGCAAGGTACTTGCACCTAACGTTTGTTTTATTTCACCTGGCAATCTTACTCTAGATGGTATTGAGCGATTTATCGACTATATTAAACAAGAAAGAGTAGAAATTAGCACCTTGGATATCCAGTCGATTGTGACTCACGGAAAAGAAGGAGCAGCACACGGTTCGATCACCACGAAAAAAGGCGCTAAACATTATTTTGCTACGATGCTTCTTTTTTCAGGAAATCAAAAAGAGGCGCCGATCAAACAGGTCACCTCTTTTGTTATTTCATCATTGCTTTGATTTTCTTTGAAGCAAGCTTCCATTAAACAGTTCATATCTCTGATCAGCAATTTCAAGCGTTGTATCACGATGAGAGATAAGCAGAACTGTTTTTCCATTTATTCCTTTTACCAATGAAGCTAGAACAGCCTGCTCATTTAAGTAATCTAAATTACTCGTGGGTTCATCCAGCAACAATAACGGAGCATCGTGAAGGAAAAGCCTTGCTAATCCAATCCGCTGACGTTCGCCATCTGATACACTACGGTGGTTGCCGCCGATTTTAGTCTCGTACTTTTCCGAAAGAGATACGATCCACTCATGAAGAGCTGCTTTTTTAGCAGCTATTTCGATTTCTTGCAGAGAAGCATCTTGCTTCCCAATACCGATATTATTAATGATCGTATCTTCAAAAATGAAGGTGGATTGCTCCATCACGCCTTCTATTTGATGTAAAGAAGCTTCCTGAAACTCTTTTAACTCGCTTTGATTCAACAAAATTTGTCCAGTCTGCGGATCCCAGTAGCGCATTAGTAATTTTAGTAAGGTACTTTTTCCATTGCCGCTTTCTCCACCAATTCCGATAATTACACCTTTGTCAATTTCAAGGGTTAAATCTGTTAAGACCTTCTTTTGTTCTGCCCCATATGAAAAGGAAACATTCTTTAGCGCTGCGTCCTTAAAATCATCTGCTTGTTTTCCCTGAACCGAAAATTCAACAGCGGGTGTTTCCTGGGTCAAGGTGTACAAACGGCGGCCGCTAGCTAAGGTTGTCAGCAAGGCACTGCCTAACCCGCTTAATGCTAAAACAGGACCAAAGGAGCTTAAGCTTAAAATCGTCCCAATCAATACAGCAGCAGTGGGCAAATTTAAGTATATGCCGGCACTAAAAATACAGACTGCAGTAGTTAAAAGGATAGCTTCGCTCCAACTTTTTAAGCTACTTTCTTGAGCCAAACGACCTTTATATTGTTTATTCAGTTGACTTCCAGCTACCTCCAGCTTTTGAATCCGTCCATCTTCGAGGGAATATTGCCCAATGTCTTGTAGGCTTAAAACATCTTCCATCACATTTTGATTTAGATGAACAAATGCTTCTTGATAAGAATCCCCCAAGATTCGACTTTTACGGTAGCCAAACACTGGAATCACTACACCGACAAGTAATTGTCCAAACAACAAAATAATTGCTAGAAAAACACTGTAGCTGCCAAGAAATCCAACGGTAATCAGTGTCGTTCCACAAGCAATCAGAACAGGTGAAATCGTGTGAGCAAAAAAGACTTCTAAAGCCTCAACATCTGTTGTAATTGCTGTTACAAGATCACCGCTTCTTTTACCAGTCAACTTTGCTGGACCTAAACGTCTGATCGTTGCAAAGATCTGTTCGCGAATCGTTGCTAATAAACGAAAAGCAATATCATGATTCAAATACTGTTCGCCATATCTGGAAATCCCTCTAACAACACCGCAGACGACCATTAAAAGCAAGGCCTGGCCAGGATTCATTTGATCACCTTCCAGCATTTTCAACACCTCACGTAGTCCAATCAACGGAATTGCAACGACAGATAAATTACTAATGATCCCTAAACCAACAGCGAGTAGGACTTTTCCCTTCACATGACCAACAAATGACAGCAGCCAGCGAATCAATTTGATTTCGTTCATCCGTGTTCACCTCCTGCAATCAGTCGCTCTTCTTGATCAAAATAATGTTTAAAATAAGCTGATTCTTTTTGCAGTGAGTTAGGTGTACCATGAGCAGTAATTTGCCCGTTTTCAAACACATAAATCTGATCTGCCTCTGACACATTATACAATCGATGGGAGATAAAAATGACCATACTTGTTTTTGCTAGTTCTTGTAGGCAATTCAATATGATCTCTTCACTTCGAAGATCGACACCTGAAGTGATTTCATCAAAAATATAGAGGCGTCCACCTCTAAGCAAAGCTCTTGCTAAAAGCAGTCTTTGACGTTGTCCTCCAGATAAATTGGCACCGTCTTCTTCCAATGGTTCATTTAATGTTTCAGGAAGTTTTTGAACAAAGCTGGTCAGTTGAACCTTTTCTAAAACAGCCCATAGTTCTTCCTCAGATGCTGTTTCATTTCCTAATAATAGGTTTTCTTTGATTGTCATTGGATAGATAAATCCATGATTATCAACTAAAATTGCATGGCTTTTCAGCACTTCTTGCGTTAATTCCCGTAGTTCAACATCGTTCCAGTAAATCTGTCCTTCATACCCAGATAATTGATGCAGCAATAATCGAACGACCGTGCTCTTACCAGAACCTGATGTTCCAACTAAAGCAGTAAATTCACCTTGTTTAACTGTTAAAGAGACTTCTTTTAATGCCA
Organism: Enterococcus termitis; assembly: GCF_001730305.1. GTDB lineage: Bacteria > Bacillota > Bacilli > Lactobacillales > Enterococcaceae > Enterococcus_L > Enterococcus_L termitis. Next base: position 160,343 of record NZ_MIJY01000044.1, on the reverse strand, counting down.
ATTGGTCGGAACCTTGATACGAAAAATTCACCTGTTGAAGTTTCAAATGTGCTAATTCTGTCTCTAAGTCTTTTTCTCCAAAAACTTGTTCCGGTAATTCTAAATAGGTGAAAAGCTTTTTACAGGCACTGATCCCATTCATTGCTACATGAAAGAGTGAGCCTAGTTGACGCATTGGGATAAAAAACTCCGCACTTAACAAAATAAACATCAACATTCCCACAAGCGTAATCGCCTGCTGTTGATACGAAAATAAGGCTAAGCCAATCCCTAAAGCCGCACCACAATAGGACACAATATCCATGATCGTGATCGAATTCAGCTGCATTGAAAGTAAACTCATCGTAACTTTTCTAAACCGTTCCGCATCGGCTGCAGCCTCGATTTGTTTCGCCTCATCTTGATGATAAGCTTTCAATGTACTTAAACCGCTTAGATTTTCATGAAATTTTGCACCTAAATCCGTATATTTTGTCCAATAACCACTTAAAATGCGCTTCGCAATTTTCATCACACTCATGATGATCAACGGAATCAACGGCATACAAATCAATAAAACTACTGCTGGCTGCCAAGCAAAGCTGACCAGTGTTCCGAAAATCAGTAAAGATGCAAATAGGCAATAAAATAGCTGAGGTAAAAAACGGGCATAATATATTTCCAACTGCTCAATCCCATCTACTGACAGTTGAGCCAATGTCGCTGAAGATAACTGCCCCTGTCCTTGCCCTAAACGAAATGCTTTTTCCATCACCAACTTACGCATACCAATCCTTAGTTCTGAAGAAGCTCGATAGGTCAATCGCTCTATCCACTTCGTCAATAGTGTCTTTAATAAAAGTGTGAGGATCAATACGAAAACAAGCCGTCTTGAAGACACACGAACTGCTTGTAAATAATGTCCTAATTCTATTGCGATCGTCAGCCAAAATACAATCGACAAGCCCAATTGTACTAGACGAACGATCACAAGTTGAAAGAGGTTCTTTTTTTCTGTAAGCTGAAACAATCGTTTATCAATCATTGAGATCCCCCAGCTCTGAGACTGGCTTTATCTTTTTCTTTTTCCCTTTTAAATACCACGTCAACCCAACCACATGGGCCAAATAAACGATTGTTAACGTGATTCTCATCACTAGATTATCGACTAATAATCCAGGAATCAAAAAGATGACCAACATCATCAAAAACATGCGAACCATGCCTTTTGTTGTTATTTTTTTCTCCACAAGGGCTTGTTGTACATATTTTTGATATCCTTCAGAATGAACAAATTTTTGGTACAAACGATCAGAGCTTCTGATCCAGAAAAATCCTGTCAATAAATAGAACACAGTCGTTGGCAAGAATGGCAGAAAAATACCTAATGTTCCTAATCCAAATGACAAAGCTCCTAATATAATAAATAACCATTTTTTCACTTTTCGACTCTCCTTATCATTCCACGATACGCATGCCGGAACGTTAAGACCGGATGTCTGAATAGCATCCGCGGACCAGAATGGCGCATGATTTTTTTCATTTGTTCTCGATATTTAGGTTGATAACAATGGACAGGACATTTTTGACAGGTTGTTTTTGCTTCACCAAACTGACAAAATTCCAAGCGAGTTCGCGCATAATTTAACATACGTTCTTCGGGAATTTCATTTTCTGCCTGGGAACCATAATAGACTCTGATCATCACTTCCATCAAGCATATCTCTTCCATGATGATTGGTCCTGTATTTTTCTTCCTCATCGCATTTCTCCTCCTAGTACATCATCTTGTTCAGTATAACACAATTGAGAATGATTATCAGTACCATTTTGAAAACCTCTTCTACACTTGAAAAAATCGAAAAGTTCAATATTAATACTATCAATAGAAGTGATAAAGAAACTCTTTTACACGCGCTACTTGTTATTCTTTATTCGTTTATCCTTTCGTTATTTAATTATTCAATCGATTAGAACATGGTCATTGAAAACCAAATTCGGATAATTTTCTTGTTCTATAGTAAAATAGTTATCCCTACAGCCTATACTTTTAATATTTGAAGGTAACTTGTTGAGAAAATCACTTGAGTATAATTTATTATCTCTTACGTTCAAATATTCTAATTGGGGCATGTATTCAAAAAGATACTTATCTTTAAAAAAGATGCTTCTATCACTGACATTTCCGAAAGCCATATTTAGTTTTCTCAATTTGTTTAGATTTTTAAGTATATGATAGTCAGCTTCCTGTACAATCTCTTCATTAAAAGAAATATTTAATTCTTCCAATTGTTTCAGGTTTTCTAAGAAGCTTATAGTTGTGAGATTGCACATACTTACGTTTAGTTTTCTTAAATTGTAGCATTGTGAGATAACTTCTATGTTATTAAAATCATTTCCTTCAACATTTAGAGAAATCAATTTTTTAGGATTTACATCAAATGTTGCAAAATCTAACCCAATGTTTGATTCATACTCATAAATCTTAGATATATCTAATTCACACATTTTTAATTCCTTTCGTATATTTTTTATTGAAGGTTTTGATGAAAGACAATACGACTTAGATGATTTCTTTTTCATCTTCATCTAGGTATTCGTTTCTATTGAACATTTCTAAATCATGTTTCGTCTATTTTTCTCATTTAAGCAAGGAAGCACACTCGTCTTTTAGTAAACCATACTCAAATGTATCTTGCCATACAGGTTGATCTGTTTCATCTTTCCAAAAATAGACATTTTTCTTTAAATGACCTTCCCTTCTGAAACCAACCCGTTCAAGTAGACTCCATGAAGCCTTATTTTCTGGGTTACACAATGCTACACCCCTGTGGATTGGCGTTTCTCTAAATACATACTCAAGTAATAGTTTTACACTTTCGCTAGCATAGCCTTGTCCCAAATATTTCTTATTAAAAACATACCCCAACGTCCAAGTATTGAAGTTCCCTTCTGCAAAATAAAGATTCCCAATTAATTTCCCTTCGGTAGTACAAACTGCAATAAATTCTGGGGTTTCAGCTCTTTTCAATGCTTCTTCTGCTGCTTGTTCCAATGAAAATGGTTTATAGGGTTCATATTTCAACACTTCTGAATCTGATAAATACTCAAATAATGCTAGTGTATCTGTTTTTTCAAACTTTCTTAGTAACAATCTGTTTGATTTCAAATTTTCCCTGTGTTTATCCTTTCTATTCCTTTGGGTACAACCTAATCAATACATTTCTTAAAATTCACAACTTTTTCTTTCATTGAAATTTTCCCTACTTCATATCCGTAGCTCTTCGCTTCTTTTTTATACGTCAGAAATGAATGATCGATTGAAAATCCTAAAATATCTTCTATCTCTTGATAACTCAAATTAAAATTTTCCCGTCCGTCAGATTTTAGTGCTTCCCATAGCTTTTCATATTTGCTCATTTTTTTCTCCTTTGTTATCGTTTTTTTGACATTCATTGATATTCTTCTACCAAGCCAAACGTTGCTATTGGTTCTGTTGTTGCAGGCTTGTAATTAACTGGACAATACTTTTTGAGAATTCGTTTTCAATCCCTTTCTTACCAACTATTTTATCCTATCTTCTGATAACAGAGAAGCATATTTCCTGTTTTATTCCCACTTTAATAACCATACATAAAAATGAAATTTACGCTTGGGCTAATTTATTCATATACTTGGTACCAGCAAACTACGCTTAACCGAGTACAAGCTTCATATGGGTCAAGAGCTTATGCGGGACTTGAAAGCCAACTCGACTCAAACATTAGAAAAACTATATTTCCAAATCAATGGCAATAATTATGGTGTTAGTACATCATATATAAGGACACTGAATTACTTTTGAAAATACTCATTTATTAGCTAAACAAATAAACTGTATCAACAAGATACAGCTTTGCTACTTTGATATTCTTTTTGAGATTTTTTATCGCTCACGGTTCATCTGCTTTTCAACTTATAAGATAATTGTACGAATTAAACTCACAACTGAAGGTAATCAGACTTTAGATGAAGCTAAAAAGTCGTTGCTATTTACTAGATAACATAACCTATATTATTTACTGGTCTTTTTGTATCTTAGTCAAAAGGTGATTGCCCCTAATAAACTCCTCTACTAACATTGTCAGTAACTTTCTCTACATCTTTAGTTTTTTTGTCTCTACTATTTGTGTAGGCTTTCGATAGAGGCAATGATTTTGGATGAGAATCAAATTGAGAACTATTTTTAAGAACAATCTTTCCAATGCTATCGATAGCTACATGTATTAGTTAAAAAAATTATCAGAAAGAAGTAAAATAATGGATGTGCATTTTGTACCCATTCCTGAAATTATAAGTGATTTCAAAAATACTGAAGACAAGGCGATGTTGCTGCAGTTAATAGCAGTTTAAAAAATTTGTACATTGAAATGGAGTATGAATTATATTTTAGGTATAACAAGGTCAGCAGTGATCATTTGGAATAGTTCAAAAAAATCAGTAGCAACATGCAGGAAATCCAAATTGGCGGTTGTTTTAAAATAGATATATTCTTTAAAAAGGCAACTTAATAGTAATTTGCCAGTAAACGTCTCTAATTAGTAAAAATAGATTCAGTTAGTCCTTTGATAAATCCATTCCCAAAAGCAATAAAATCAGGTATTAATATGATTATTCCTGTAAATATTACTAGAGATACAGCCAACTTTTGACTCGTTTTCAAATTTCTAAAATCTTTTTCCAGCACAATCACCATATAAATTATAGCAATAAAAAAAATCAAACGCACAACTTCAAAAAAAACTGACATAAAATCCCTCCTTTTAATTAGTATACAACAAATAGTTATTAGTTAAATAGTCAATAATTATTAATTTTGGAACTGATTAGGCTCAAAAAACACTATAAAAAAATTAATAGAAGCGTCTTGATAGATACCAAAGAAAAAAATACCTAATAATATTGATAGTCGTAATAACAAGAGTAACAAGTAAATCATTTTGAACCTCCTACCTATCCTTTTTCGGAATCGTTCTTTTAGTAATTATTTCAATATTATCAATGCTATCGATTATTAAATCGTAAATAACGACTAATGTACTCAACGGTTCATCGATCAGTAACTCGTGAAAACCAAAATGATTTTGCTGTTGATTCCAATAGCTTTTTAATTCTATGCATTGATCAACAATCCCTAATTCATTGTGATTTTGAATATATTGACTAAAATTGATAAAACTTTCTACAGCATCGCTACACAAGGCAATTGCCTTTTTTGATTTATTCCTATTAATCGAATTGACTGCAGCTATTTTCAGACGTTTATTCCAATACGATTTTATACGTTGTAATTCTTTGATTACATTAGTTAAAAATACTTGTGATTCCAATTGATCCATAACATTACCCTTTCAGATCCTTTTTGAGAATACCATTTACTTTGATACGCTAAAACAAACTCTATACTGTACCAACAATAACTAGAAATGGTATCTCCTCAATTCTTAACTCAGAAAGACTTTTAATATATTCCTTTGTATTTCATTGGAACTGCATCTCTCATCTATAAAGTCTGTCATTTATTATTTTCTCTTAGACAAAACATTAATATGCTTTCAACTAATTTGGGCGTCACAGTTCGTTCATTACTTTCTCTATTTAAATCATAAAATCCTGGTTTTATATAATTGCTTTTTATAATTTCTAATTTTGGAAAAACACTACCTTCAGTCACGGCGCTAAGGCGATATACGATAAGGAAACTCTTATCAGCCGAAACAATATGAAGTGCTTTAGCAACGTACTTATCAAACGGATCTTTTCCAACATACCAATAAAAGACATTATCATTAAAAATAATTTTACGTTTTAATTTTTTTGATACACTCATCCCACCACTACCTAACGTAAATTTTTAGTTTATTCCATCGTTTTTGGATCTCATTCATGCTGCTATTGATCCTTTTTGGTATAGCAATCCTTTACTTTTTATCTGATAAATTCATTCTAGGAAAATACTCCCATTGATCATCTTCCATTTCTCCAATATCATTTATAAGTGTCTCTAGATAAAAATTTACTACATCATTATCTATAATAGTTTTTTTTACTAACGCCACTTGATCCATTACATTTTTTTTCGTGAACTCCATCTATTTTCTCCTTTAGTTATCGTTTTTGAAACACAATTCATGTTTTATTGATTCTTTGTGAAACACTCACTGCATCTCTAATTAGTATTTCAACCTTACTGAATATCTCCTTTCAGTTGAAATTCTTTTCTAATATAGATTTCACTTTTTTTATCACCTCTTCGTCATCTATATCTCTACTTTTTTGCGGATCAACTAACATACTTCTTAGAGAGGATTCCATACTTCTTAAATTCTTCTTGTCTAATCTAGGAAATACATCCTCTAATACATTGATTGTCCAAATACTATCCTCATTAATCAATATTGTTTGTATTTCTGGTACTAGAATATCTTGTCGTTCAACCACTATCTCTAAAATTTCTCTGTAAATAGGCCAATTTTTATCTTGTAGCCACACCAAAATACTCATACTTATTTTTTTGAATTCATCATCATCTATTTTTTTTAGATTTCTTAAATGTGAAATTTCAAACTTCGACTCTGGTAAAAGCTTACTTATATCCATAGTATATTTCCTTTTCGTATCCTTTTATGTACAATTTTGTATGTTTTACGGTTATTTGTGTACGATTTGATCCTTTTTGATCAATAAAACTTCTCTTCAACATTCATCAAAATTTCACAATCGCAATATCCACTGTTTTCTCTTAGCCAGTTCAGAATTCGTTCTTCTTCAAGTTCATTTTTCTGTAAATACTCTATCGTAAATTGAGGACTATTTGAACACCCTTCTTCAAGTTTTGCATCCAGATAATGGAACAATTTTTCAAATTGCTCACGATTCCATAGGTAAGGATTTCTCAAAATCTTCTTTCTGTTGTTGTTTCTACTCTCGAAGCCTTCTTTTTTTCTCTTCTTTTCTCATTTTTTTGTCTTCCTTTCATCCTTTTTGGGAACTATCTATTCAACAGTTCATTTCAATCGTCATTTGCGTGAAAATCTAAATTAAATTCATCTTTAATCCATTTAATATCAACACGTTGACGTTGGTAGTTAGAATTGAAACAAATAGGAATAACTAAGTTTTCATCTAATCTCCTAACAACTATAGATCCCTTATACCTTAGAAACGTAGACGCTACATGAGATTTAAACGCTACATTATAACAATTCAAGTTCTCTACAGCAGGGTAAGTCCATGCTTGAATTACCTCCGATGGTAGATCGTAAAAGTTCTTTACGATAGCATTGGATAATATGTATAGATACTCAGTACCATTTCCTACTGGTTTAGAAAAATTATTTCTAAAGAATGAAGAATACAAATTAGAAATAATTGTTTCCTTTTCATCAAGAGAGTTTGAACTATGGTCTCCAATATAGACACTAACAAAACTTTTTTTTGTTTCAAAGCAAGAGATAACTGCATATCGTTGATCATCATAGGACTCTAAACCAATTTCTTTAAGTGTTTGTAATGGTTCAGCACTTAGATAAAATACAGATTCTTTTGGTTTGTTTAATCTTCCATAACTAGAAATTTTTTCTTTTGGCACACCCCAAAAATCTTGTTTTTTCCAAGACTTTAAACTATCCATGTTAGGAGAGTCAATAATTCTTGCTCTATAAAATTTGGATCCTGGATTATACTCCCCACTCTTAATAAGAATTTTTGATTGATCAAAAGTTTCCATTAGCTTGATTGAAATTTCTTCCTCAGTCAGTTCAGGAGATAGAAATTTTTCAAAGTCCGAAAGTTTCTGTTGTATCTTGGTAATTTTTTCCATTATGTTTCCCCCAATAATTGTACGTTTTACGGTTATTTATATACGATTTTATCGATTTTGGAACACAATTCACGTTTTATTGATCGTTTTTGGTAAGCTGCTTATATACATATCTTGAATTAAGTCCCCAATATTCATATGAATATGTTTCAGACTTTTCAATTAATTTTTCTGAACGTTTTATCCATTTAATAATTGATTGTGATTTGAATAGTGGTTTCATCTCAATTATTGCTCTAGTCAATTGACTAATATATTTTTGATTATTACTGGTAATTACATCTCCAGTTAACACATATAGTGTTCCAAAAAAAGATTTTTTAGAGCATTTCTCATCTTCTATAAATTCACAAATCATAAATATATTATCAATATTTTCTTCACTAAATAGAGCTAGCTCCCAGTCTTGATCTGGAATACTTTCATCACTATATGCCAATTTAAACTCTCTTTTTTCGTAGGCAACCAAATATTTTTGAATATTTATCTCTCCTCGCAATGATCATTTTTGGCAAATCCTTCAGTTAATTCATCGACATTAATCGCTAACATTTTATACATAAGACTCCTCCTTCAATTGTGATCGTTTTTAAGAAGTCAATTACTTTAGTAAATGTAGACCAGAGATGTCACATATACAGTTTGAATACTTCATAATTCACTGATCCATTATTATAATTAACCTCAACAAAATTAATCTTATAATCTAACTTACCCATTAATTGATAAGTTAATAGGACATGCTCTCTTTTTTACTCAGTCTAAGTGTTCTTCATTCTCCTTCTAATATCTACACCCCGCCGCTACGCTTTTACTTTAGCATTGTTATGGGCGGGTGGTTCTGGTATGATGTTAGTAATTTCTTGGTTCGACTATTGCCGATAAGGTGAAGCGATTACATCAGATTATTTCGGAGGATAAAATATGAATTCAACAGTTACTTTCTATGTTGCTCGACATGGGGAAACATTACTTAACCATTTACATAAAGCACAAGGTTGGGCAGATTCCCCATTAACTGAAAGTGGAATCCAAACAGCTACACAATTAGGACAGCAACTGAAAAATGTCCAATTTTCGTCTGCATTTTCCAGTGATACATCCAGAGCTTTACAGACTGGAAAAACCATATTAACTGCACAGGGGCAAAATGAACTGCAAGTTATTACTGATAAAAGGCTCCGTGAGTGGTGTTTGGGCTGCTGGGAAGCAGAAAATAATAGTAAGTTTATTTCCAGTATGATGAATGAATTACAGATACAAAATGATTTTTCAGAACTTAATTTCCGTCTGCCGGAAGTTCATGAGATTATTTATAAATCCGACACAACAGGTATGGTTGAACCGTTTCATATGATTACAGATAGATTGGAAAGTTTTCTCAAAGAGACAGGTGATCATTTGATTCACTTGAATAATCCAAACGTCCTGATCGTTACTCATGCTTTTGCTATTAAAACATTGATGCATTTGTTTTCAAAAGAAATGTTGCGAAAAAAACCTAAAATCAAAAATGTCGATATTATTTCTATTAAATGGGATGGTAAAAGTTTTTCTATCCTTACATGATAAGCCTAGTAAGCCTTTGCGGCTCAGGGCGATAACGCGAAGCTGGAAATATGGCGCAAAATTTTTAAATCTATTCCTTATCGATACAAATGCCCCATAGGCGCTCGGACCCACGACAAGAATTAGGTATTAATAAAAAAGAAGCAAGAATAAAACTCTCTTGCCTCCTGCTAATTAAATCATGTGAAGTTTAATTAGTACTAATTTTTAAAATGCTAAAATATTTTCTGAAGTATTACAGTAATATCTTTCTTTAATATCTTCTGTTGCAATTTTAATAATATATTTATCTACTTTTGTCGCAAACTCTCCACCAGCGTATTCAGCAATTGCACGTAAAACAATCTCAGTTTCTGGCAAAAAAATTGGTGAATAGAACTTGTCTAAACCTGAAAAATTAATCGTTTTAGTAACCGTTTTAGCTGCACCTGCCAAATATACAGCACCCACTACTGCAACAAAAAAGAACGCTACTGCAGTCATAGGAACAGCTACAGCCCTTGGTTGTGGTTCATTTGCTTCCGTAGCAGATATCCATTTATTTTCTTTCGCTATAAATTTCACAACTGCTTTAATATCACGATCGTCTAATAATTTTACAAATTCTTCATTTTGCAGTAGTAACAACCCTTCATAAACTTCATGTTTTTCATTAATCGAGGATACATAATCTAATAATGCAACCTTGTTGCTAAATCTTTCTTCAATGAAGTTTTCTGATTCTGATACCAAACTTTTGTTAAAAGGCACTGCTATTTTTCTTTCTCTATTTTCTAAATAATTTAATTTTTCAACCATTTAGAACACTCCCTTTCAAATTAGATTTATTTATAGTTTTCAACTTCACATGATATTTATTTAATACTTCTAAAACATCTTCGTCTTTTATTTGTTCGAAATAAGAGGTTAATAATTTATTATTATATATTTCAGCACAAAATTGACACGGGTGAACTAAGTTCTCATTTTTTTCTATATTAAGCGACGTAGTTATTTTATTATAGATGTATTCTGTGCCATCAACCCATATCCAAATTTTTAAAAAATCATCTAACTGTTCTTTGTAAAGTGATAGTAATGAATTATCGTTCAATTTCCCTAAGTTCATGGAATCTATATATGATATAGTTAAGCCGCAGCAAGATATCACTTCATTTTTAGGATTTAATCCAATATACTCTAGTATAGAATCACATCCTCTAATGACACTTTCTTGCTTTTCCTCACTCTTATCAATTTTAAAATTATATGAATAACTAACATCTTTATGAAAAGGAATCCACAAAGAACTTATTACACTAAACAATTCTGGTTTCTCATTTTTTTTCATAAAATCTTCTATTTCTTTATTTTTGTAAACATCTTCAATTTTGAATACAGCTGAACTGTGATTTTCAACAGAAATAACCACAGATATATCAAATTGCAACGCAGCTAATGAAGCATTCACAATATTCTGAAAAGGAACCCATTCTTGATGGTTATCTCCTGTAGAAAAATTCAATTCTATCAACCCGCACTCTTTCAATTTTTTTACGGTTTCCAAAGCTCTATTTTTATCTTTACCCCAAAATCCATTAGTAACACATCTAGTTGCTAAACCTTTTGAAGTAGAATACTCTATAATCGAATATAAGTCTTCATTTAAAAGAAAACACTCGCCTCCTGTAAATACAACAGAATTTACTTCATGAAAATCATTTACTAGTTCATCAATAAATAACTTCATTTCTTCTAAACTTAGTCGATTATTATTTTTAGGTGTACACTGAAAACAACATTCTTTACACGCTGCTGAACATTTATCAGTGGTTAGTATAGCCGCAGTAACTACATATGGTCTTTTCATAGCATTAGACATCTCCTTTTGGTACTTTATATTGTTAATATTATCACAAACGAGAACAAATACAAGCACTTTGACAGAAATATCTTAACCTAGTTAGCAACACGCAAATTGTTTTGCTTTTCTAAATATGTTAAGATTAACCTAGTTAAAATAATTTAAAGTAGGAGGACTTACATGAATATTGGGAAAATTGTATACATTTCACTTGCATTGCTACTATTTTTATTCATTATGATACTCTCATTACCGAAATATTTAGAACTTTTTTTAATTTCACTATTTCTATTAATAACTTCTTATCTTCTTTTAGTGAAAAAAAACACAAATATACTTTCTATTTCAATAAATACACCTTTGACGGATACTGGAAAAAAAATTTTATTTATCTCAGGTATTTCAACATTAATTGCAGGTATTTTTGTTTTTATTCAAGGTATTTTTAATCTATTTAAGTAACAATAGTTATACCTTAAGGTATAACTATTGTTTTATTTTCTATATGTAATTCCTTTTTAAATAATTCCGAGTATGGAAAATGATGTTCTACAAGGATCAATGATAGATCAGGGTATTTACAATGTATTTTTTTTAATATATCAACAGCTTGCGTTAGTTCTATATTGGAAAAAATTTCATCTAAAAATAAAAAATCTGGTTTCCTTATGAGAGCTCTAGCTAATCTCAATTTTTGTAATTCACCTGTACTAAATTTTTCTACTATTTCACTATTAGAAGTAAAAATATTCTCTTTCAAATGTGATATTTTATCGCTTAACCCTACCAATTTTAAAACATTTACTATTTCTATATGGTCAACTGTATTACTTGCCGTCATCTCTTGATATAAATTTTGCAATGGAAACCCATGTATACTGGAAATATATACTATTTTTTTATTCACGATAGTACTATTCACCTCACTATTTATACTGATTTCACCTTTGTAATCAGTATATAGTTTGGCTACCGTCTTCAAAAATAAAGATTTTCCACTACCGTTTGCTCCGTACAATCGCACCCAATCACCATTATGAATATTCAAGTTGATTCCTTTCAATATCAATTGTTTCTCAGAATAAATAGATAAATTTTCCAGTTTAATTTCTGTAATATTATCATCTACATTCTTAATTTTTCTTGCTTCATGTTGAAAATCAAAAGCCTCTATTCTTGTTTTATAAACATTTGCTACTCGAACATTTGCTAGTGTCCCTATAAGTTGAGTAATAGGGGAAAATAGTAACCCGCTATATGAATTAAAAGCAATCAAATCTCCAATAGTCATGTTTCCACCTTTTACAAGATTCACACCGACAAGGAGTGGAACAACAGATGCTGCTGTCACAATCACGCCAGAAACAATATTAATAAAATTTTGATATGTTAACATCTTAATATTTAAGCGTTTATTTTTAATAATAACTTTATCAAAAGACTGTACAACTATTCTAAAAAAATTAAATATTTTAATTACCTCTTTACTAGAAATATAATTGTTTACCTCTTTTAATAAACTATCTTTAGAAATTTGCTGTTTCTCAGCAAGAATTTCTAATTTAACACTTATATACGCTATCCAGATTATATAGGCAGGTATGAAGAGAAATGTAATCATTGCTAATTTCCAGCTAATAAGAACCATCACAAAAACGTATGAAATTCCAGTAAAAACGTTTGCTAATACAGTTGTCACCACAATTGATACATTGTTAACGTAAAGTTCAGAATCACTAAGTATTATTGTACTTAATACTGAACTCTTTCCTTCATTACAAGAAAAATAATTCTTAAATATTTTTTTTCTTATTTCATACAAAAATTGCTGAAAAAACTTTGCTGAAAATTTCACACTGATTCTTCCAAAAATCAACTGAAATATCATGACAACTACAATAATTATTATATATAACCAAATATCCTCATATTTCTTTGAAAGCAGTATAACATCGACAAGATATTTGCTAAGGTATGGTATTGGAATTAGACTCAAAGAATTGAATAGAGTCAATAGTAGTAATATTATTATCTTACTTTTTTTATTTTTGATATAGGTAATAAATAGACTCATAATATTTCTCCTAAAAAATTATATTAGACCTTTAACTTGTATATAATAAATCTACACTATTCTAATAAAATGACTACAACTAATTTTTTTGCAACAGCAAAACTCGGTCACTCCCCTTCAAATTACTAATTCATCGTTTAAAACATGCAATAAAAACTAAACACTAAGGAGTTAGTATCAAATACTAGACAACTTTTGGTGAATTTTGCTTCCATTAACTAATGCTTTTTATTTTGAGCAACTTTATCGAACACTTGATAATCTTGTAAGAGCAGTGTTCTCAAAAGGATCAATTGCCTATACTTCATTGAGTTCCCCTAATTATTGATCAGGGAAACGTTTGAATATATTATCAGAACGAAACTGGATTATATAGAAACTAATCAAACCACTGAATGCCCATTACACTTCTAAAAAGGAGTCCTACACTCTTTATTTGCTCATTTCTTACATCACTATCTTGTATCGCTTGCTGCTCACTTTGTTTTTCAGCAAACTTCTCTGCTTTTGCACGAAGATCATCTGTAATTTCTAAAGTTTGATCATCTTCTAGTTCTTCAGCAATAAATTGAATATAATCATATGCTTCATACGGTACTTCAGATGTATTGTTTGCTTCTTGATATTTTTCTACATAACGAATGTACTCGTTTACTTCTTTTTCTGTCATGGCTCGGTTTATCTGCGTGGGTGCTCCTGGATCATCTTTGAAGTCTTCTTTTTCCTCTTCTGTCATTTCTCTGTAAAGGTTGGGGTGTATCAATTTGCCTTCTCCATTTAAAACATTATCCTTCATAGAATCAAAACTTGCTGCATTGACTTGAACTCCAGAAATTAGAACTCCAACATAGATCAAACCGATACTTATGATTATTTTATAAAATTTTTTTCTCATTGCTTTTCTCCTATCATTCTTTTATTCTCTTACTTATTTTGGTTTTCAAAATTACTAATTTTATCCTGCTTTTCGTTTAATTGGATTTAATGCAGAGAAATATCAGTGAAGCTTTTTATTTGTTCTAGTAAAAGGATAATAAACCATGTATTATTTGCTGGGATAATTCTATTGTAGGATCGTTTTTCAAGTTTTAAATGCTTCGTCATACATTTCTTGTGTTACTTCCGTATCCCCTATACTTTCAATGTTTCATTACATCTACTCTTAACTATATGTTTATTATTAATAGTGTAACATACTATATATCAAGTTATTGGCTATATTTCTATTATTAGTGAATACCATAGAATAATTCATAAGGTGTTTTCAATCCAGACATTTTCTAGGTCTACTATATATTCTTCTGAAACAGAACCTCATATGTTGCCATAATACCAAGGGTCGTTAAAATTAACTCATTGAAGGATTTGTATTGTACAAGTTCTGGTCCTCTATCTGGTATAATAGTTTTACCTTTTGATCAACCATCTAATTCTACGGCTAGTACAGTCGAAACTATGATATAAAAGTTCATTTCACGTTCACGCTTGGCAAGGTGCCCGTAAGATGGAATAGACAAAGCTCGCCAACTATTTATAATTCGTCACTATCATTATAGGTAGTTGGTCTTAGATTTTAGTATTACGTTTAAATGATAAATTCTGGTAAAAAGAGAAAAGGAGTCATTGATGAAAACATCTTTAACTATCCAAATGGAAGAAACCTTATATTACTATTGTAGAGAAAATGGTGATGTGGTTGTGGAAGAGGTCACCATGCCTGATGAGCAAGGGATTGTCGACACTCTTAGCTGCCGGCTTTCACCCGATAAGCAGTTTGAATGGCGCTGCTATGAGTTAAAAGCCAGTAAGGCCGATTTCCGTTCAAAAGCAAAATTATCCTTTATTGGTCATTATAATTATTTCGTATTGCCCGAAGCTCTTTTTGAAAAAGTCAAAGCAGAAATCCCAAAATCTATCGGTGCTCTGGTCTATCATTCTTATAGCTCAACAGAAGATCAAATGTTACCTGGATATTTTACAGTAGAAAAAAAGCCCCAAAGGCAAGAACTACTCGTAACAGAATCTGAGCTGCTTTTTCGTTTGATTACCGCACAAGCTAGAGAAGTCGGTAAAGCTAAGCAAACAGCCCGAGGTCTTCGAGTATTTTCAACGGATCAGCTATACAAGGAGCTGAAAAAAAGACAGCCGGACTATGATCTTTTTGGTGGAGGTATAAATTTCTATGATCGTTTTTCAGAGGATATTTGCAATCAAACGATTGAGGCATTGAAAGAAGAACTAGAGGCTACTCGTGAAGCGTATTTTAAGCTGGAACAACGATTATTGGAGGAAAACTAATGTACTATCCATATTTTCGCGGAAAACAGTTTGACTTGTTGGCACTGACCACACTTTTAGCCAGCGGTCGTTTATCAAAAAAAATTGTACCAATTATTGATCCAGTCAAAAACTCAACCACTTTGAAAAAGTTCTTAATAGAAGTTCAAAAGAATGAGCATCCTTTTTATATCGTGCAGAATCCTCAGGCAGGTGATTTTTTAACGTTTTCCGGCGCAGAATATCTAACGTCTCTAGCTGCACCTAAAGCGTTGGTGATCGATCAACCGATTGAAACCTTTCAAGATTCGTGCCAGCTTTTTATTGTTGAGCGTGCCGCACCAGTGCTGGAAAGTGATTGGCAGTCTAATCAAGTTCCTGTCTTGATTTCAGAAGAATTCCGATTATTGCAAAAAGTCACTGGACCAAAAATCCTTTCTCAAGATCTCTATACTCGTCTTCCCAAAGCTGAATTTTATCAAGAATGTCCGGATGAATTATTTTCAACGGCTCATCTAACATTCCCAAAAAAGGGCTTTGTTGGCTTTAGTGATTTTTCGATCGATAGCCGTATCTATTATGAACAAAGTTATCCTTCCAAATTTTTAAGTCTGCATTTAGTCTACTTCGAACAGGAAACGTTGAGGATCCATCATTTTCTTGCCACAGAAGAAGGCGCCTCTCAAAAGGAACAGTTCTTTGAATTAATGGAAAACATCATTCACTGGGAAAAGCAATTATGTGCAGGTGAAACAACCTTAGGACTTGATTTACTGTTGAAAGCTTTTTCAGCAGATAAATTCCCTGGAATGGGCGTTATGCGTAAAGCAGCTGTTATGCATCACATGGAGTTGATGTCTCGCTATCTTGACAAAAAAAGTGAAGCATCATGGTCTCACAAGAGATGACCATTCACTGCTTCACTTTTTATGATTCACGAACAAAATTATTCAGAACGCTCTTTTGATTGCGGTTTAATTTCAGCCTTAAAGCTGCTATTGATATTTTTTGCCATTTTCTGCAGGTTCTGCAACAACAGAACGATCCAGCTAAAAGCGATCATGAATGCCAATAATTCAAATGCAGTCAAAGAAAGATAATGGGTCCCTTGAAACAGCACACATACGATCACTAAAACTAAGGCGATCAAATATGAAAAGGTCAGAAATTCTTTTGAAACATGAGGCAACAGCCACTTGATCCCGATAATCAAAACCACGATCAAATAAACAAGATACCCCGCCACTTGATTGTGTACGCCTTGAAAAGGACCTGTTTCTGTATAAGGAAAAAGTCCTACTGCTCCAAGATCCAAAGCCGTCAGTGTTAAAAGAATACGTAAAATCGTCAAACGTTTACTATGAGGAACCGCTTTTTGCAGCTCAACAAACAACGTATCGATCAACGCGACCATCAATAAGGCAGAAAACATCAATGTAACATTAAACTGCCAACTTTTTGTCGCTTCCATGGTTCCTAAAAAACTAAAATTGTACTGCCACCACTGATGATCGCGATTGGTGATCATCGCAAGTAAAACTCCGCCAACAATCACAAATATCAGTAAATTCATCAATTTTGACAACGTAATGGATAACGCAGAATAAATCATAAAGTAATTCACAAATCCAACAAACACGAAAAAGAGCAATGTAGCCGTATATTTATCAAATGAAGCACCAATAAAAACGAGACCAATGACTTTAAAAAACACTAATAACGAAAAAACCAAAATAATGATAAATGATAGCAGAATCGTTGGAAAATTACGCCAATGAATATCTGTTGATTTTGTAGTAATTTGATTTCTTTTTCCTTTAATGAAAAAGAATAAAAAGCTGAAAACACCACTTACTACTCCTAATGACAAGACAAAATTTGCAATAGAAAATGGTCCAACTAATGTAATTTGGCTCGTACTAGAAATGAAGAAATACGCAAAAAAGATCAAACTAGTGATGATTGTCGGAATCAAGAACCAGCGCAGCGAAATCGTTTGATTACCAACCATTTTCTTAGCAGGTTCAATAATCAGTTTTTTTTCGTCAATACTTACTATTACTTCTGTTTCTCCTTTTAGTTGAAGTTCCTCTACTACTTTTTCAGGTAATGTGATACTAAACTGTTCTTCTTCCATCAAATTTCCTCCATACCTCACTCTTTAATAGGTTCATCATTATTATAGAGTTATCAAGTATAAAAGCAATTAAAATGTCCTTGGAACAGCGAAGCTTTTACGCATATCGTGGTTATTTTTAGTTAGGTACTACTTTATTTTTTAAACAATCAATCATTCTCTTACAAACGAACGTATTGTCATAGGGATCGGCAGTAGCAATCATTTTTTGATACTCTTGCACAGAGTCGACTAGGCGCGACAATTCGCGTCTCACATCAGCCGTTTCGGTCCCCACCAGCTTTAAAGAACCTGTCATAACGCTTTCGGGATATTCCGTGATATCTCGCAGTACTAAGACAGGTACACTTAATAGAGGTGACAACTCTTGGATAATCTCTGAATCTGTAACAATGATATGAGCATTACTTAAGAAAGCATGCATTGACTTTATTTCATCCAGCTGTAATAAATGGATATTTTCGATGTTCTCAAACTGATCTCTAGCCCTCTCTTGTGCAAAAGAATCATGCGGCAACAAGAAAACCACAGCAAATGAATCACGATATTGTTCCGCAAATTGTTTGATCCCTCTAAACGTTTTTTCCATCGGGGTGCCCCAATTTTCTTTTCTACTCATCGTAAAAAAAAGTAGTTTTTTCCCGGACACGTTTATTTGCTCAACGAGTGAATGTTGTACGTCTATTTTTGGTAATTGTTTCGCAAGCTCTATAACAAGACTCCCAGTAACACAAATTGCCGCAGCTTCTTGATTTTCTAAAAGCAAATTATAGCGATTCAGTTCTGTTGGTGCAAAATGAATATTTGCTAAAGTATCCATCACCTGTCGATTGATCTCTTCCGGAAATGGCTCGTATTTGTTTTGCGTTCTACGACCAGCGTCAACATGACCAATAGTGATTTGATGATAAGTTGCGGCTAAACTGATCGCCAGTGAAGCTACGCTTGCACCTTGAACTAACAACACGTTAGGACGTTCTTCACAAAAAATCTGATCTATCTTAGTCAAAACGTTGGCAGTTACTTTCGTATATGACTGATCTTCATTTATCACTAGCTGATAGTCTGGCACTAGATCAAAATAGTCCATGATCTGATTCAGCCATTCCTCCTTGGGACCAGTTAAAACAAGAACAGGGACAAAATGCAGCGGTTGTTCTTGCATTTCCTTGACTAATGGTAAAAGCTTTACTGCTTCAGCCCATGTCCCAAAAACAACCATTGCCTTTAACTTTGCCATTTCTCATCCTCCTTCTATCATAATAAAAGAACGAAATAGTCAGTATACGTTCCACTCTTTTATTTCATGATAGCCATAGAAGAATACCTTCACACTGTCCATACACTTTTCTGCTTGTTCCACAAATTGGCTTACCTTTGATTCTTCCACATCTATCTCTTGTGCTTCAAACAATAAATATTGGTCATCATTCGTGAAATCTGAAGATTGACTACCTATATTGTCATGTTCAGAAGTTTGCTTGAAGTCATGCGGATGGATAAATAATCTGCTTTGAACGATAAAAAAACCAATCAATAAAACAATCATTAGGCTAAAAAAGATGAGCTCCCTAACGATTCGTTGAAGCAGCAATTTTTTCCTAAAAAGAGCTAAAATAAAGAACATGGTCGATACTATTACAACTACGCTCAACAAAAGCATTGGTTAAAATCCTTTCATAGACTGCTAGTTCACTTCATAACACAGCCAGTACAAATTCCCGTTAAAAACGCGAATACGTCAAGCTAACAGTAAGATTTTATCAAAGATATGACTGAACGATTCATCAAAATCAGTCAAAACAAAAGCTTTGATTTGGCTGCCAACTATAGCCAATATTAGCATTATCTAAATCAACTGCTTCTTTCACTTACTCTTACCAAAGTGAATCACTTCACCTTTTTAAACCGTTAAAAAGAAAAACACTAAGACTAAAGTAATTGTGCCAATAAATAGTATGTTCAACTTATTTTTGCGAGAATTGATAGATTTCATGTTTAATACTCCCTTTCCAATGATTCATCTGCATTCATCGTGTGTACAGTTTTCTTCCAGTTGTTTTGAGGTTTAAACCACGTGAAAAAGCCGAATACTTGGGCAATCATATAGGTGACTGAATTCCAAATAAAACCAATGACCAACCGAAAGAAAAACAAGCATTTCGCCTGAAATGTTCTTTTTTGCTTAAAATAGGGTTTGGCTTCTTGAAAGAAATACGTACATGGAATGATCAAGAAATTAACACATTCAATCGTTAACCAAAAATAGAGTAAAGACAACAGATGGGGAAGATAGCCTATCAATCGGTGGTCGATACAAATCGCTGTGCCTATAAAAAGAAAGGCGACTGGTCGTACCATGGAATAGGAATAAAACAGTGTCTCTACTTTACTCAGTACCTCTGTAAGAGAAGCTGATTTAACGATAGTTTTCATTTGCTTTAGTGTTGTTGAGAAGGCAACGAGCCAATGTCCTTGCGCCCAACGTGTACGCTGGGTATGGCTAGCCTTAAACGAATTAGGTTTTTCATCATAAACAACCGCAAAATGGTTCCAGCCGCTGCGTTTACCTGCCATAGACAGTTCTACTTGTAATTCAAAATCTTCTGTATAGCTCCGCGGATTCCAGCCACGTTCATCTAAGTAGGAAGTCTCCAAAACAAATCCAGTACCTCCAATCGCTGTATTCCAGCCTAAGCGATAATTCGCATATTGAACGGCTCGATTGGTTATAAAATATACTGCGGCATAGCCGGAAGCTGTTAAAGAGGTAGCTACATTTTTTATTCCCAAATACCCTTGAATCACAGAAAATTCTGGGTGAGCAAGCAACTGGCTATTCATTTCTCTCAAAAAATTTTTACTTACGATATTATCCGCGTCAATAAATGCCATATAATCATAGTTTCTCCAGTGACCAGTATCGACATATTTAGCAATCGCATGCGGCTTTCCTCTAGGTTCACCAGCAGCTGCATGGTTTTCAAGGATACGTACATTGCCATAAGCTCTCACAATATCCGGCGTTCTATCTGTGCAGTTGTCTGCAATGATCACAATATCAAATAAATCTTTATTGTAATTTTGCTGCAATAAACTTTCAATTGTTTTCCCAATGACAGCTTCTTCATTATGCGCGGGTACAACAAAAACAAATTTTTTCTGATCTGGAACAATCAGATAATCTCTTTTAGGTTTCTTTAACCCAAAGAAAGACAAACAGGTAAAGTAAATTAAATTCATAAAGACAATCGCAACTAAGATCAGACATATCCATTTCAATAGTAAAAATAAATAGCTGGGTAAAATAAACATCGATAAACCTCTTTCTTTTTCGGAGTCTTTTAGCAACTGGTCAATAAATCACCGCATGTAGATTTTACTTAATCAAGCATGCGGTGCTTTGCTTCTTTTACTTATCAATCAACTATTCATATGTCCGGATCATTTTGTATCATTTGATTGCTGATTGAAGAAGCTTATTACCTTCTTGATCCTCAACACTCACTTGATAGAAATAGTTTCTTTGATCTGTGAATTCTTGTGGAATAATCGCTTGAAAAGATATGTCATCTGAAATACCGGTTGATACGCCCCATGAGGTTGGAGCTGCGGCTAATGACTCTTTTGTATACACAACCGTTCCCGATTCATCCATGATTTCCAAATATTTCTTAGCTGCACTTAAATCTATATCCGTTTGGAAATAGCCTTCGAATACGAGCTGGTTCTGCTTATTCCAATATTTATTCAGTAATTGAACTTCTGTATCTATATCCTTTATTATTGATATGCTTGGCCGTTGCTTGATTACTTCCGGTTTCACAATATTTCCCTTGATGACGACTTGTTCTAAATCAGCGTAATTTTCATGAATCAAGCCCATTCTGGAAACCATTTGCTCCAACGTTAGCTCTGTTTCATCAACCGTTACTCCATCAATCGCTACCGCCATAAAAATGGTATAGCTTCCTGTCTCTAATTGTCCTAACGTATCATTATCAATAATGAATTGATATCCATTATATCTGTCGGTTTGATACCAATCAGTATTTTGAGCAGAAATATGTTCTATTTTTTTACCTGAATTCGCTTCAACCAAGCTGACCGTTTTAACGATTTTGGACGGATCAGATAAATCCCAGTCTTCATTTTCAATCAAGCCTTCATACACTAAGCCATAATCTTCCCAGTACCCCCGCTCAAATTTTGACGTTGTGGGAGATATTTTTTTAGCTACAGTCAATTCTGTCGGCTCACTTGTTTTATCCGCTTTTTCATTTTGATGACCAATAATTTCAACAGTAATTAAATCATTTTCTTGCAGATCAATGTCATCGGATAATGTCACCGAGTAATCTGAGTCGGATAAAACAGCATTTGATGCTACTTCTTCATTATTTACCTTTATCAATAACTCGTAGGTCCTATCGTATTCTGTACTTTGAGCAGAAATATGACCTTTGATTTGATGCTGATGTTCGTATACCTCTTCAACTGAGGCCTCGTTCACGATCCACTCATCATAATGTGTAGCATCTTCAACGAGTTGAACCACTTCTTCACTATATTTATTCTCTCTTTTCGGCTGTTTGCCAATAAGTGTTACTGAAACCTGATCTTTTTCTGTCAAAACTATATCGGTAGGTAACTCTACTGTAAACTCTTGACTTGGTTCTACCTCAAGCTCACAAAATTGAGCGCCATTAATTGCTGCAACAAGCGTATACGTACGTTCATAACCTAAATCCTGCTCACCAATTTCTCCTGTAAGCACGCGGTCTGTATCGGTCACACTATTTAAAGTTGGGGCATTTATCTGCCAGCTTTGATAATCTGTAGAATCTATTATTACGGCTTTGGTTTCCGCTGATTTGCTTTCTTTATCATCTTGATGGCCAACCACTTTAGCAACGACTTTATCTCCTACATTTAGTGCTGTTACATCAACTTCAAATGGATAAGGTTTTAACGAAACATCGATGGAAGACTGAATGGTAACCAACTCGTCATTTACGTAGAGCAGTAAATCATAATAGCGTTGCGCAGTTCGGTTTTGTACTGGAACTTGCCCTTTGATTTTGGTTGAATCTTCATTAAGAGAGTCAGTCTGCAATACAGGTGCCAAGACCTCCCATTCATCATAGTCATCTTTATTTTCCGAGCTAACGATCATTTCTGTTGTCGTACTTGTTTTGTCAGGTTTTCCTTCTTCAGAACCGACGATCATTGCTTCGATTTTATCGCCTTTCACCAGCCCTTTGATATAAGGAATCAAAATATCGGTGTCGTCTTTGAGGTTTTCTTTTTTATAGATTTCTTTTCCATTTAGGGCAACAGATAATTTATAAGTTCGATTCAGCTGATGATTTTGATTTGGTGTTGATCCCTGAATAATCAATTCATCTTCATGAGCTTGAATGAGTTTAGGTGCTTCAACATTCCATTTTTCCCATGGAATTATGTCCGTCTCATCCACAGTAACTATTTCATCTGAATATTTTATATTGCGAACACCATTTCCATTGGAATTTTTTTCTATCCCTTTCACTCTAGCAGAAACAATATCTGTTTTAGTCAATTGATCGTCAAAATCAAATCCCCAACTGCCATCTTCTTTCATCGTTAATTCTTTATAGACTTTTCCGTTCACTAGTAATTCTACAAAATAGTTGGTTGGGTGCTCGTTTACTTCATCCTGCAGCCCATTTCCATAATAATAGGATGGCTCTTCTTTCAATCGCTGAAGTGTTGTTTCTTCCACAGGATTCTCGATCCAGGAATCTAGGATCGTTTCCCCACTGACGACCGAAACAATCGACCCTTTCCCGCCGATCGTAAGCCAATCGGCAGAGCTGGTCCGTGACCGTATAACATAATTGCTTTCTCTTTCGACTAATCGACCAGTGTCTTTACGCCATTTCCCAAGATCAATAAATACATTTGTTTCAATAACTACAGAGCTTACGTTGGTTGTATAATTAGGTGTCTTATAAACAATTTTTTGTCCTTCACGATCATAATTCATCGTTTCAGAATTGAAGACTGATACTTTTTTACCCCAAACGTCTTTTTCAATCGATTTTGTTGCACTCCCTAGCCCACTTGGACGAGTGACTGTCCCTCGTATGTACTTTTCAAAATTCGGTGTGCTAAAAAATTCAGCCGTAATTTCTTTATCTATAAAGATCTCTTGTTTATATTGTGCACTGACTCCTGCACTAAAAGATGACTTTCCTTTTGTATGAATATGCAGGACATCCTCATCTGCACTCAATTCCTGAAACGAATCCTTGAAACCTGTATTTAAGTTAGCATAGGGCACCGTTTCATTTTGATTTTCTATAATGGGTGTATTTGTCATCTGAATCGTATGTCTATTTTTTGGTGCTTCATTTACCTTTTGGCTATTTATTTGTGAATGTTTGCCTTCCTTTGCCAAATAATGTGTACTAAAAAATAAAGAACCAACGATTGATACTCCCAGGAAAATCCCTTGTGTATAACGTTTTATGTATAAATATTTTTTCTTGTTCATTTTATCTCCTCCACTCGCTTAATTTTCACAAACTTATTATAGAAGATAGATGAAAATAACGGAGGTCAAAAATGACAGCTGCTTAAAAGAAACATTTGACCTTGAACTTTATTACTTGCCAAAATGAAAATATTCATTATACTGTAGCATTAACTAAACTAAAAAGGAGGTCTCACTTTGTATCACTCCCCTATTTTTGATAAAGGTACACGAATCAAGATGGATATTCTAACAACTATCGGTAATACTTCAGTCTGGTTTAGTTCTGAAAAACTATCAATGACGATCGACATCGAAAAAAAAACAATTTTAAAATATTGTAGGGAACTTGCTGTGGATGCGACAAATTTTAATAATGGTATTACTATTCTTATAAATAAAAGTAAAGGCGTTTTTTTAGAAAAAAAAGATGAACTCTCTTTAGTCAGCTTCAAGCTATTCATCATCGAAAATACATTAGCTATCAAATTAATGAAGCGCTTGCTTTTTAATCAACCCTGCAGCTTAGCCCAGTTGGAACAAGAGCTTTTTATTAGTGAATCAACCATCCGCAGAAAAATTAGAACATTTAAATCCGTGATCGCTGAACATAATATTACTATTGCTTACAAAAATAATAACTACATATTGACAGGTGATGAGGCACAAATACGGATGTATGCTTTAATGTCTTTTTGGATCACCTACAAAGGAAATACCTGGCCGTTTCCAATGATCGACGAGAAAAAAATGATTCGAACGATCGATAAGCTTTTAGACCATCATGGAATACAGGGCACCTCAATCAATGAAACCGATAAACGTTTACTTACGTACATTTTAGCTATTACAGTCGTTCGGTTTCATTTGGGCAAGCCTATCACATGGACTAACAACTGGAACTCTTACGCTCAGACAAACACAGCCTTTGACCTCGATAACATTCTCCAAGAATACTTTTTATCGAGGGATGAGTTAAACTTTTTCTCTTTGATTCTCCAAACGTTTGTGAAAACCTACGATTTCCAGAAGATCGGTTCTAAAATCATTGCATCACATAAAGAAAACAATACGCCTGCTTTTCAGGCAACCGAAATTTTTTTCGCTACGTTTCAAGAATACTTTACTATTGATCTTGATGATCAAGCGAAACAAAAAACCTACGGCTATCTTTTATCAAGTCATTTATTTGCTGATATTTTTAAGAATTTCAACCTTGGAATCAGTGGCATCGATGTTAATCACGAAGCGAAAGAGAATTTCCCTCATCTTTCAAAAAAACTTTACGCCTATATCACTGAACTAGCTGACACAACTGAACTATCTTTGTTTCAAGAAAAAGATACATTGCATATGCGGTATCTATTACTTTTTTCTAGCTTTAAAAACTTAACAGTATTTGAACCTAAGATTCATATTTATTTTGAAAGTGACTTACCTGACTTTTCAGAAAAGATCATACAGGATACTATCAGTAACATGTTTGCCAACTGGTATAACATCTCTTTTAATACACAAAGTGATCAGCCCAATGATTTAGTTATCATCAGCAGTTCTATGCCTAAAATTCAAAATATAAATGTCGAAGAAAAAGAAGTGATCTATATTGATTCAACTGTTTCAGCAGATGACTTTAATACATTGAATAAGGTGCTGAAAAGAATACGTACAAAACAAACAGATGGCTAATATCCTGATATCTTTTATTATCCTATACGTAAAAAAAGAGACCCAACTCAAAGAGTCATATCTCAGCCGCCTAGAATATCAATAAACGACAAAACTTAGCAGAAATCGTTCAACATCGAAATAGAAGATTCTGCATTTTTGTCGTTTCTGTAAATTTCTTTCTCCTTATCGTTATCACTTATTGGTACTACTTTCTCACCCGTGTTTATTTGTACAATTCAGCAATCTTATTCATTAAAAACCTGTTGAAAATGCTCATCCAGAAAAAGAATGTCCTGTGGTCCACACTCTTCAGCAAGGCTGTTTAAGATAGTAGTGATCTGCTTTGGATAAACAGGGTGGCTATTTAAAATTGATTTAGCATACGCTATAACACTTTCTTTAGTGTATCCATAATGTAGTGGATGAATTTCTGTTTTCTTAATTAATTCAGCAATATCTTCGCCTTCATTTCGATCGATAACACAAGGAATCAGTTCTCCTTGTGAAAAAGCAGAAAAATCTTTTTGGGGAAATGAAAGCTTATACGCTAACCAACAAATTTTTTCTTTTGGCTCTAATTGTATTGGAATCAATGTAAAAAGCTCTGATTTTTCTTCACCGCAAAGAACAGCAGGAATAAGTGAATGTTTTTCAAAAATAGCCGATTTTCCTTCTCTGCTCAAAAGAACTATACCGTAAATCAGTGTAACCAATAATGTACCTATTCCAAACCAAATAGACTTTTGAAAAGCCTTGATCGTTCCCAGTGCGAAACTACTGAAAAATGCTTTATGGATTGGACTGATGCTGCGGTCTTTCCAAAAATCCAGTTCTTTAATCTGTTTTTTGTTGGGTAATGAGTGTGTTTGCAACAGCTTTTCCTGATTAGAAATAACCGCTTCTTTATTTCCATTTTTTGGTAACGGTAATCCGTATTTTATAAAGTCTAGTACCTCATCAGCACTTTTACCAATAGAAGATAAAGGAAATTCCAGATAAAGCGGTTGCTGTTCTTCGTCATCATAGGTTCCGAAAAAACTATGTTTTAACCTAAATACTAGCTCTGAAAAAAATCCTTCTTCATCTGCATAGCCACACCAAAATAAGCGTCCACTGATAAATGAAACAATATATTCTTTCCAGCTTTGAAATGACTCTTGAGCGGTCTTAGTGATCACTCGCAAATACTCATATGTTTCTCTTTCACTAAAATAGCCAATCCCAACACTGGTACGGGCAAGGTTGGCTCCCCGCTCTAAATCCCACGCAAGAACCGTTTGGCATCGTTTAAAATCTTCAATAGTTAGAAATTCCATTTCCATTTCCTTATTGATTTGTGTAATAAGACTCTCAACGATAGGATGATCAAAATCAAATGTTTGCATAATATATCTAGGCGTATGAACAGCTCCTACAGATAAGTCGTCAACCATTTCAAGCATTTCTGAACGATTACTAACTCCCCACCACTGCTTATATATCTTTTTTTGCTGCTCTGCATAAGTAGTCATAGGGCTGACACATCTAGTCATGTCAGGAAAAATATACATGCTTCCAAAGGTCAAAAACTGCGCTTTTGCTTGATCTAAAACCTGATTTTTCTTTCGATACTTTTTATTGCCCAATACAAGTTTGCATTTTGCCAAAAGAAATCTCGCATATAAAAAATGCTGTTTCTTATCATCTTGTCCATCAAATTCATCTTCTTCATCCGCTTCATTTTCACTACGTTCCATAATTTCTGACAATTCAACTAAATCTGGCAATCGTCGGTAAGCGTCAGCCAGTACCTCATCAGCATCCTTATAGGCATTCAGAGAAGTAGTCATATAAAAGGACAATTCATCCACTGTTCGTTTTATTTCTTCAATTTGCTGTTTCATTAGTTGGTGATCGGACATGGGACGAATGGATAGTAGATCTTCAAATTCTGCTCCTCCCCAAGGAATAGCTTTCATATCAGCTAAACGATCCGGATTTCTCAACACATTTTTTACAACATCTTCTCCTTGACTGATCAGCCACAAATTAAAATAAAAAAGTGTATCATCAGAAATATAATCGTTGATAATATAACAGCTCATCGCTGCATAAGGATAATCTTCTAATATATCCAAGTACGCATCTAAATAACCATTAAATATTGCTTGTTCTTCTTGAGAATAGTTTAAAAATAAACGGTTTCCCAGCTCCTCAGGATTTTCACAGCCTTTATCATATTCCACTCGTATTTCTTCCATTAAGAACCAAAATTTTATTTTATCCATTGTTTCTTCTCCTTAAACAATAGCATCAACCTGCGTTTTAATTAGAAACTCAAATCGTTTTAATTTCATTCTCTGTGTTCAAATAGAGTCATTTTTTCTTAGTTCCACACCACAAACGGTGAAAAAACAATTTTGATCCTTGTTGTATTTTGATTTAAGCATGATATTTTATCACTTCTGAACGATCAAACACACTTCTCCATCCTCTCTGTACTTTTGATCCAGTCATTACTCATTTATACCAAACAAAAGCTGATTAAGTTCCTTCATTTCTTTCGGTGCCTTGTTGCTTCCGTAAATCGATTTACTGGTTTGATCTGTATACTTAATTGTTATGTTCCACTGTGATCCATCCATCATTTGCTTGTCAATATATTCTTTTTTCCACTCGTTTACTTTAGTCCCTTGTATTTCTTTTCGAAGCGCTTCTATATTTTTAATTTTATATGTTTTAAAGTTTTTTTCTGGAATTTCAGTGATTTCGTTAGGCTCTCCACCTTTTCTAAAGTCTTCATTATTAAATATCTTTTGGGTCTTTTCATCTAAATCAATAATAGCTGCTTCACTTATCACACCAAAACTTGATGTTTCATAAGTAAGATTAGCGATTTTCTTTTCATTTAAGCGATCTCGACAACTTACCAGAAAAACAATAATTAACAACAAAGCTAGTAGATAAAAACTCCGAGAATATTCACCCTGATGTTTTTTCACTATGGTATCCTCCTAATAAATACTAGCAATCACCTCTGCGGCTTTCGCTTTTTATTAACAGTTGTCGAAACTTTTCTATTCTTCCGACTCATCTAATATACATTTTTCACATATCGGTATTCCTGAACCTTCATGGTCAAAAGCCCCCGTGTTCCCCGTCCAGATGATCCTTCTATTTTCCCATTCACCACATAAAATACAATGATCTACATGTTCGGGAAATTCTTCTATACCGACAGCATTTGATTTAAAAATAGATAACAGCACTTGGAAACAAATTTCACAAAAATTTTTATCTTGTTTAATTTGATTTTCACAACAACAATAACAATACTTTACTACCTTATTTTCCAATTATTTTTCTCCATTCTTATAAACGCTGAATCATAGTCTATTTATAGCTTCTCTCTGTTTTGAAGTAAACAAACCGACTTTGAATGTCTTCATTTTATTCTCTGCTTTGCTTGAAAGCAAAAGGTAGTGGTTACTACTTCTATCTTTTCCATGACCGTTTATCACTGTTTTTGCTATAAATCTCCAATCCGACAATAAATATGAATACATTTTTCCTTTAAATAAAATGATTCTGATTTCTTCGTTTGTTTTAATGATCTCCTTTACAAAAAAACCTAAAAATACATATAAAAATAAATTAAAAACTAGCAAAAAAATTACTACTCCCAATGCTATTAACTCCCATGCAGAATGATTTGTATACCCTAGAATGATAATCCCTGCAGCAATCATCATTTCTACAAGTCCAATCCAAAAACTAAAAAATAGAATAATACCCTTTTTTACCTTAATAGAATTCATTTTACACTCCTTCATTTCCGTGTGCTTTAACTCTATATTTTGGTCCTAGCTCCAATCATGAGTAAGCAGTCAAACCAATATTAAGTAAACTATTGTTAACAAAAAAACTCTTTTTCCTACAACTATCTTCTCTATTTCTTTTTTGTTGTAAAATATATCTATTATTATAATACATTCGTTATCTTTGTAACTAGTTTTTAAGGAAATCAGTCTACAGTTCCTTTTATCTTGTAAAAATAAGAGTGCGAAACAAAACAAAACGAAAAATCAGTTTTGTTTTGTCTCGCACTCTAAAACGTAATAAACGGTGGTCAAAAGTCAGATTTTTTGGCAATTTCGCAAAAATCGACTTTTGTCTCAACTTCTATCCTTACTTATTCGACTTATGTTCTATGTTGCTTCTGTTATCAATCAATTCCAAAACACATAGAAAACAAAGGATAAATCCCAGCCATGAAAATAAAGAAACCAATACTCCGCTTATTAAAAATAAAACCAGATAAGTCATATGCCTCTTTAATTTATCCACGACTAAAAATCCTATGAATAGACCAACAAGACCGACCACATATCGAATAAATCTATTTGTAAAATCCAGCATAGGATAATCCAAGTATTCTTGTACCAAAAAAACTGTCTGAATAATCCAGCCGACTCCAATAAACATTATCAATACCTTACCACTTTTCTGAATCCAATTCACCGCATTGCCCCCTTACATCGTTTAAACTTAATCACTACCACACTCTATATCCTCACTAGTTTCTCGCTACTTTAATCTTAATTGGGGAAAAATAGCACCCACTGTATTCATCAATTAATCCAGCAAAAATAATACCGTGAATAGTATAAACGATCAAAGAACAACTGATCCAACCTTTTTCCCTTTTCTTTTGTTCATTTTTTCCTTTACAACTTCGTCCGTTTCTTCTATATCAGCGCTATGTAGAATCCATATATACAAAAACTTCCAGCTTCTTTCATTCTTTTTAATGCAAGGAAACTGAAAGTTTGCAACTCCATAGCTATTCAACAATAGTATACGTATCTTCTTGTCCATAGTCCCAATGATAAAAGCCTGGACTTTCGGTTCCATTCAGACTTGGCTTGATGTACATTGTGAGCCAGTATTCTTCTGTTTCACCAATGTAATCAATTTGTGGAATTCCTGTACCTGTTACATTTCCAGTTTGTTTAGATGAATCTGTTAACTCAAAACCGATATACTGGTAATATTCAGGAACCACTAATTCTGCTTCATAGAAATAATATCCGTAATGAATCGGCAGTTTGACTGGTTCATAAGCTACGTTTGTTCTATCTGTGCCTGATTCTGAATAGACATACACTTCTTGTGCCGCTGCTTTTTCATCCGGTATCGATGGTCCAACTGGCTCACCAGGATCAACGCCTCCATATGGTGTGATTGCTGCTTTCGGGTTCTCTATATTTTTTAGTTTAATATAGCCTTCAGTTGATGTAACCAGTTCATCATTCGGATCTAAAACGATTTGACGAACATTTAATTTTGCGACCTCTGCGTACAGCTCTATAATAGGCAGATCATTTATCACTGAATTATGAGTCAGTGATAGTTCATACTGCCCCGGTATACGAGCATTATTTACCCCTGTTAATGATTCATTGGTCTGATTATAGGCAGCTTCACGATTCGTTTGAAAGTCTGTTGTTTCAGCTACTCCAATTCCCCATACATTATCATAGTTCCACGCTTCGGCATGACTTCTGTCAACAATTGCTGCATCATCAAGTTGTGCTGCTTTTCTCAACGGATAGCGAAAGCCAAATGCATAGATTACTTTATTCTGACTCTTCGCGACCTTCGTTGTTTCATTGGTAACAAAAACAGTAATGACCCGTTCTAACGTTTTTGAAGTACCCTTATCGGAATATGTGTAAGTTATAGTCAACGGATACGGCTTGATAATATCAGAATAATCTTCTGCTTCTGGATAATCAGAATTACTTGCTCGTTGGACATACTTACCTTGAGCACTCTTAATCTCATCTAATTGAGTTTGGTCAATGATGACTTTACCGCTATCAACCGTTTCAGAATCTAAAATCTCACTTGTTTTCCGATCATACAAAACAATCTCAGCTAATTTTTTCACATTAAGATTATTCTTCACATTGCTTACAGAAACCGCAAAATTATTTGCACGTAAAGCATATTGTTCATCATATGTGGTCACATCACTATAATAAAATAGACTATTACTTTCATATTTTAGTGTATATGGTGTCTTTTCATTTTTATTATAGATAAGTTTTCCTGTATAGTTTGCTTTTAAATTTCCTACTTTAAATGTTTGAGAGGCATTCATATTTAGCTCAATCGTAAAATCATCTTCAACGTTAGTCAGTCCTTCTAAGTCAAGAATCCATTTATTTTGACTAGCCGAAGTCATTCGAGAATTATCGACTATGTTTCCATTGACTTTTAGTGAACCTTGAACATACTCGGAACCTTCCGGAAAGTATAGTTCCATTGCTTTTTCATAAACTGCAACATTGTCATTCTTTTTTTTATTCACATTTAGGGTTACTTTTCGATTAAGATCGCCAATTTTGATTTCGTTCGAGCTATCAGCATCATCTGAAAATTGTAACGTATACTCTGGTCTGTCGATATCAAATGTTCCACCTAAAATCGAGGGATAAAAACCATCAGCTCCGTCACTTAAATAGGATACCTTAACGTTGTTTAAGCCTTGCGGAAAATATGAGGCATTATCTAAATCGTAGTTAAAGACGTCAATATTATTTTTATAAATGTCATTTGGTTTTCGATTAGCTGTAGAATCGGCATCGTTATCTGTGAATTGACCTCTAAAAAAGTTATTTTTAGGTCTGATCGGACTTTCCATCTCTGTTCTAACTAATGATTGATTGTCTAAGAAAGACTCTGTAATCAATTTATCTCCTTCAAGTGAATAATTTCCACCCTGTACAACTCCTGTCAAAGAAAAACTTGGACTAGATGTAGAAAGTAAAGGAATTGGTACTCCACTTGAAAAGTCAGTTACTAGCTGATTGCCATAAACATATCGGTTAAACGCATTGACAATACTTTTTCTCAAAGGCAGTTCTTCGTCTTCTTCAACAAACGTAATTGACCAATTGGCTATATTATCTGAGCCTTGAGCTACTTCCCGTTTATTATCAATATTTTTTCCCCAGTAAGTCCCTTGTCCTTCATTCGTAACAAAATCCGTCACATCATAAACAACATCTTCAAATCCTGTATCAATAGCAAAACGGCCACCTTTAGGCCCTAAAATGAACGTATCTTTTCTATTAGAAGGAGACTCTTGCGATCTCGCTCCCACTTGGAAAAAGTAAAGATATGCCTTAACTACTTTTCCTTTAGGCACATAGTCCATTGACGTGCTGTTAAAAGTTGTCGGATCGTCATCATAGTCTTTATAGGCTAAACTCGGGGTCAAACCTCCTCCCGTATCGTATCCAACAGTATTTGATCCACCAATGGATTGAACTGAATAACGACCTATATCATTAAAAAGTGCTACACCATTGGCATCATTTGCCGGAATTGATGTCCGTTGATAGTTTGAAGAGAGATAATTTACAGCTGTGGTATCGGCTTTAATCGTCTTATTAGAGAAAAAATAGGCGCCCCCTATTATCCCAAAACTTATTAAAGAAAGCATTGTAACAATACTAGATAATCTTAGACGTTTTTTTCTTTTTTTAGATAGACTAGGTGCAGCCTTTTGGTCTTGGTCTTTATTTCCCATATTCTTCTCTCCTTTCCTCAGTCAACTTGACTTTCTAATGTATTATAGATCGTTTTTAAAGGATCTATCGTGGGAATCGTTTTTTGCCACCAGGCTGAAATAAACGTATCACCTTCAGCGCTGATTGCCTCTGCTTTTAAATAAATCGTCATTTCTCCAGGCGTTTCACTAGTGATTTGTTTAAACAGTTCTGAGGTCTCTTGACCTTTTGCTAATTTCTTATGGTAATAAAAATAACCATCTTTACCTTCTGTCCAATCAGAAGTATTCAGATTTTTAGCAACTTCGCTTGGGAGAGACTGCGTAGCAACATCTTCTGTATCTTTACTAACTGGAAATACCATAACACGGACGAACTGATTGACTTCGGTATCGTTCTTAACAGAAATAACACGTTTTTGTTCGTTATTTACTTTTAAATTTGCTGTGATCGAGTCGTTATCTTTTAGATTGACCTGCAAGTCACCTACTTTACCTAGATATTCTTTTTGATCACTGGAATAAAAATTTGCTCCTGTATCTCCTAGCAACAAGCTTATTGAGAGTAATGAGAGTGGCACTAGAAAGAGCATTTGACGAGAACGTTTCTTCATCTTTTTCATCCCTTTCCTCCTCACTTCACTTTGCTTTCAAGCATCTGATACACAGGATTTGATGTACCTAAATTGAATCCATTGCCACTGGAAATAGAAACTTTTGCCGCACTATATCCTTCTGCTTTACCTGACAGCTCATAAAAGCTGCCTTTCATCTTATTCGCTGCTTTTTCCGTGACGTTAATACTATCAACCAAATTGTTGGTGGTTTCACCAGGTCTAAGTACTTCTGAATAATAGAAGTATCCCTCATAGTACAACCAATAGTTTTGTTGTAGTCCCGCCGGTGGAGGTGTCTGATCCGTCAAGTGACTATTAAAATTCATAACAACTGCATTTTCTAATAAAGCAGGTCGTGCATTCGCACTGTTTATAACATATGTTGCACGTTGGTCACCTATTTGATAGGTCCCATCGCTTCTTTCAAGGGTTTTTCCAGTTTCCCAAGTAGAACTGTTTCCTACATCAATCATACCTACAGCTTGATTCGTCACTTTTAGGGCACCATTGCCTGATTTATCAGTAGTATCAACTTCAAACGTCAACAGCACTTCCTTCAATGACACTCTGACAACGGCGTTAACCGTAGAATTATTACGTACAGCTAAATCTTTTTGGGACGAAACTTTTGGAGCTAACACATCCATATCTTTTCGACCTTCCAACACGATTTCCAAACGACCAGTTGCCATTTGGTTGACTCGTTCATCAGCAAGCGTTACCCAAGCATATGTGCTGCCTAAAACAATTAGAAATCCGAACGCCAAGGAAAATCCCAGCATGATATGCTTAGTTCTTTTTCTTGATTGGCTTTTACGCTTTCCCTTCATAGGCTCTCTTCCTTTCTTTTATCAACTCTATTTTTTCGTTTCTCGTCTCTTTTTGTAAAAAAAGAATAAAGCTATTACAATCAGAAACAATCCAGCACAGATTCGATAAAGAAGATTTTCCCATTCTTCACCAGTACTTGGAAGGAAGCCGCTTGGTTTTACTGGTTTCGTTGGCTTGATTGGAGTTGTTGGGGTTGTTGGATCTGTTGAATCAGTTGGGGTTGTCGGCTCATCCTTAGCAGTCGCAAGAAAGTTCCAATAAAACTTATACTCGCTTGCTTCCTTATAATCCTCAAGTCCTAACTCACTTGATACAGTAAACGTTGCCGTAAGTACCTCTTCATCACCTGATGTATAAAAACCTAAAGGTAATTGTGATACAGTCCAATCAAAATTCTCTTTGCCTAGTATATTACCTTCATAGATGACAGTGTTCCCTTGTTTGATGGTGACCGTTACATACTTACGAAAATCTATCGGTCCCTTTTGTTCTCCATCTTTCACTTGTAAGCGAACATCAAAGCCTTGTTTGACATCTACATTTCGAATACTGATTTCTTTTGTAAATGTATCACCCGGCAGCAAATCGTCCAGCTCAATAAAGTATTCTCCTTCACTGCTTGCATAAAATCCGTCTGTATCACCAATGACTACCCCAGGAGGAAGGGCAACTCCTTCTACAGGAGCTGCCTTTACCAAAAGAGCAAGGATGAGATACAGCAAAACACATAGATACTGACATCTTCTTTTGCTATTCTTTTGCATGAAATTCCCTCCATTATTACTTTAGCGACACTTATTTTGTAACTAAGCTTTGAAGGTGAGTTGCAACTGGATCTGTTGAAGCCATTCCCCAACCGCCGTTGTTTCCTGCTGGATCTGTAATCGCAGCTTTAACTGCTTGGATTGCTTCCATGTTTAATACCAAATCTACTTGCACATCAGAATATTTCTTGCTGGCATCTGCTCTAAGTCCCAATGCATTTAAGAATTCTGGTGTTGATTCTCCACTGTTTAAAACATTCATATAATAGAAGTAACCGTCTTTATCGTTATACAACCATTTGTTTTCGCCACCACTCGTTGGAACTGTGTTTGTCATACCTGCAGCATTGTAAACTGTATATAGTGAACTGTCTAATCCGCTATCAGATTGTAAATTTGCTAACCAGCGTGTATTATCTGCAGCATCAACTGTTGGAATTTGTGCACCTGTTGCTAATGTAGCTGGTGTGTTTGCAAACGCAGTGTAATCGTAGTCTACATTGTATCTTGTTCCTGAAGTTCCTAGCATTGTGTTTGAACCTGCCCAATCAACTGCTTTAAATTCTTGACTTTGGTAAACATAATAGTTGATGTCAGCTACAGTGTATGTCCATGTATCTGCTGTTGCACCTGCTGGTGAAGCCACTTTCAGTGAAGCATCCATTTTTTGGAATTTGCCGGTTTCATATTCATTGAAAATCGCATATTCAAGACCAACTTTTTCTACTGTCTTTCCATCACCAGTAATTTCAGACGTTTTTGTTCCTTTCGCTTTTACTTTTACATTTGCTGGTAATGCAGGAGTGATTTGGCTTGAAGGAACATC
Source organism: Enterococcus termitis (assembly GCF_001730305.1). Classification (GTDB taxonomy): domain Bacteria; phylum Bacillota; class Bacilli; order Lactobacillales; family Enterococcaceae; genus Enterococcus_L; species Enterococcus_L termitis. The sequence continues at coordinate 123,819 of NZ_MIJY01000044.1, read as the reverse complement.
GACCCAGCCATTTCCTGTATATTTATCTGCATTGAATGCAACTGGTAAATCTGCTGCACTTGTTGCACCAGTTTGTTTTGTGATTGGTTCTCCATCATTACCATAAAATTTCAACACTTCTTCATAAGAAACACGAACAAATACTCGTGAATTCCCAGAATTTGTAACACTAACTTTCTTGTCATGTTCTGTACCAATTTCCCAGTCGCCTCTTGAAATAAAATCTTCATTTAAATGAACAGTACCATCAGTAATCGTAGATGTTGTCATTCTATTGACACGTTCATCGTTAAGTTGTACCCATGCGAATGTTCCTGCTAATAACATTGTCGCAGCTAATCCTGCAGCAACACCTGTTGTAACCTTTTTCTTAGTCTTGTTATCCATTTTTTTGACTCTTTTCATTTTCTATTTCCTCCTAAAAAAATATATATTTATATAAAATTCAACAATAAACTATTGAATTTATATCCTTGATTAAGTAGAGCGTATGTTCCTTTTTTCTTTCACATTTCCCTTATGAACACGTGGTTTCTTTTTTGTTTTGCCTTTTTTTACTTCAACATAATCTGGCTGCTCAAAATAAAATCGCAAAACCCAAACAAAACCAAACATGGAAATTAGAAAAATTAAACACACCACAAAATGATCACGTACGAATTTCAATATATTACCAACATACGGAATGACGAAAACTACTTTTCCCACTACTCTACTACCATCAACTGGCGGATCTTGAGATTTGTTTGCATCCCCTTGAGTAATCATAAATTTTCCTTCTTCACCGTTTAGTTCAGTCATCTTTTCTTTGACCCTATGGGTTAAATAGGATCCTTCGCCGACGGTAAAAGTGACAATATCATTGACTTTTATTTGATCATACGTCGCCATTTTCACTATCGTGACATCCCCTGAATGAAAGCCCCCAGGTAAGGAATCTTTTTGCGGCACCATTGAATTGGTTAATACATTATAGAAGCGATAGCCAAAAAAGGATTTATTTGAATCTTTATTTGCTACAAATAAGATAGAGCCTAAAATAATGCCGATCACCAAAAGATAATAAAGAAGATCAAATAACAGGCTCATCCCTTTTTTCCATTTCTTTTTGGGCTGTTCAATTTGTTTGACCTTCCGGGATTTTCCTATTGCTTTTTTGGGTGAACGCTTAGTTTGTTGAGTCTTCATTTTGTTTCTGGACTTTGACTCTTTTTTATTGCTTTTTTTTGTTGACTCGACCGACATGATTTCCCTCATTTCCTTTTCCCCTGTTTAATATCAGCTTGCTATTTTCAAATTTTTGTTAACATATATCCTTTTGAGCGAACGGTCTTGATATACGTTGATTGATTGCCTAATTTTTCCCTTATGTGAAATACAACATTGGCCACACGATAGTGTTGATCGTTATAAGGCTCATCCCAAAGATTTTCATAGATTTCTTTATATGAAAATGTTTTTCCAGGACTGCTATGTAAGAGCTCGATGATTCGATACTCCAACTTTGTTAGACTTATTTCTTTCATCTTGTTGTCTTCTGTTGGAATGTATATACTTAAATTTCTGGGATTTAATTGCATCATTTCTTTTCTGGTTCGAGTAACAGTTTCTTCCGATTCTGCTGGTGTGAGCCTGTCTTGCCTTGTAAAGGTATTTCTAATGATCAAGAGCGGCTCTGTTGGGAAATACTTACGATTAAACACATTGTCCACGCCTAATTGTAAATATACTTGCCGATCCACAGTTGTCGATTTTTTTGAGAGAATCCAGATAAATACATCACTTTCTCTGCGAACAGACAACACCAATTCGCAAATACAGCTGATTGAATGTTCATGATTTTCTTCAATAAAAATGCCATCCAGTCCTTCTGTACAGATTTCAGCTTTATCTAATTGCGTTAAACTGAAGCCTCGTTTTTCAAACTCTGATAGTATTTCTTCGGAATAGTTCTCTTGGGATACGATTCCTAATTTATACATGATGCGCCTCCTAATTCTGTTTATTTGAAGTGTCTCATTTCCTTTTCTACCTAAACATGCAGTATAATACTAACAACCTTTCTTATTACTTTTACTAATAAGAAAAAGTACTTCTATTCCTTGTTTTCACATGCGAAAGAGCCGTCAACTGACAAGTCAATTGACGGCTTTTAGAGATAAAAATATAGAAATCAATAATTTTTTTTATTGATTTCTATTTATTAAAATGATCTGGTTTTTCGAGTAATGCATCGACGGCTTTCATGACCTCTTGTCGGTGTTCCAGTAAAGAATCAGCATATGTATCTAGTGTCAGTTTGGTAGAGCGATGCCCTAAAATCCGACTTAAACTTGCAATATCAACTCCCTGTTCTAAGCAGCGTGTGGCAAAGGTATGCCGCAGCACATGAAAATGGATATCCGCAAACTCTGTTTCTTTAATCATTCGTTTGAACCGATAATTGATCACTCTAGGCTCTGCCAGTTTCCCACGGCAATGAATGACATATTCAGACGAAGCTATTTGTCTTTTTTCCAGTAAATATTCCTTTAGATTCTTTGCTAATGGGATTACACGGCTTGAATAAGCTGTTTTTGGACTACTTGAAATGAGTTCTGTCTTATTTCGGGTGCTGTGTTCGTCAATGATTCGTGAAATGGTTCGATGAACTCGGATCAACCCCTTGTCAAAATCAATATCCGCCCATTTCAATCCACTAATCTCACCTATTCTCATACCAGAATAAAGCGCTAAAATAGTAGGCGAACAGTTTGATTCACGAAATGCCAATGCTTCCAATATCTTCTGTTCCCGGTTACTTAATGAATGAACATTTGTTTCCGTCGGCTTTGGTAAATAAACACTCTTACATGGATTTTGATCTAAATACTCATTTTTTATCGCTTCATTCAATGACTGATTAACGATCGTAAAAATTAAGCGAATCGATCCAGTAGCTAGCTTCTTAACAACTAAATTATCGACAAATTCTTGCAGTCGAGCCGTTTTGATCTGTGTTAGTCGATATTCTCCTAAGCTTGGCAAAATATGTTTATTCAATAATCGAAAATAGTTTGAATAGGTTGTTGCTTTTACCGTTCGTTTGACGGTATTATTTATCCAATAAGCAACCCAATCCCCATAAGTTCCTTGGAAAGCGCGAAACGTACCTTGCGTAGTTAGCTGTTTTGCTTTTAGGAAGATCAACTTTTCTTTTACTTCTCCATACTTTCTACCGTAAACGTAGCCATAAATAATTTTGTTAGTCGGGGTATGTTGTTTAATGTAGCGGCCTTCCCAGCGACCATCCTTTCGTTTATAAATATTTTCTCCCTTTTTTGGCATTTATCATCTGTTCCTTTCAAAAATAATTGACGATTATTTTGACGGCGTATTTTTTAATTTTACAAATAATCCAGTCAAAACAATGTTTCTTATATATTTCATATCAAAAAAACAACATTATACACACCAGCTCCTTTTCATTATTCTCTTATTTTTCAAAAAATTATAAAAAAATTGAGAAGTTTAAATTTTAAAAATGCATTGACTTCAAAGAATATTTAGATTAAAGTTAATTTTGTTAAATGAGTTATATATGTGAAAATAAAATTATTTCTTATTAGTAAAAGTAATAAGAAAAAACTGATAAATTTATCGATGGTCGGTAAATTTATCAGTTTTTTCTTTTTTTAATAACCATAAACCAATATTTTAACTATTATACCCATATGTGCTTTTTTTGATTATGAGACTAGCATCCTCTTATGAACCTTATTATATAACAACCTGAACACCTTTAATTCTTTGCCCAGTCACTTCTAAGAATCAATTTTTAATCGCTAATATAAAGTCTGAAATGAATTTTACCAACTCACTTCCATCTAATAGCTGAATGCATGTTCTGATAGGCAAAAGTTTTTTTGTTTTTTCAAACAAATCACCAAAAATCTTAACATTGCTTTTTCGTATTATTCAAGTTTGATAGTGGTCTAATTCTTCAATATACCAATGTTGTCCAGCAAACATCAGAGTTCTTCTTTCTCTAATTTTTCCTTAAATATCATAATTATTTTTAATTATACCAAACTATGAAAGAAGAACAATTAGATTTTTTTAGGTTAGTAAATAAGAATACAGGAGTGGAATAAGATTTCCTTAGATTGAATAAAAAGGGATCGATTGCTTAAAGCAATTTGCCAAAATTGGATTTAGTGTGAAAAAAATTTTTTCATAATTTGAACATACTAGTGAAGGAAACCCATTTTCTCTAGGTACTCTAAGTCCAAGTGAATATGATCATTCTTCATACCCTCTTACTATCAATCTAAAAAAATGAAAATAGAGGAGAAACGTATCCCTCGATAAGTTTCTCCTCTATTCTTAGTATCTTTTCTACTTATAACGATTCAATAGTTGTTTTAAAACTCATAGCAAAAAGACAGCGCTTTCTTTTTTAAAAAAATTATAATCCGCCTAAACTTGCCAAATAGAAATCCATCGTGTAATAGCGATAATCACTTTTAGAGTATTTTGACTTCTTATCTTCCAACTTATTGATTAAATCCAGGCGCTCTGTTTCTGTCACTTCTACCCAGTCTTGCTCATTCGTTCTGCAATACAATCGAAACGGGAGTTCAACATCCATATGCACTTCCAAAAAGCCTTCGGGTTCGCCTAATCCATGATACTCTACATCTGTAATAATTTCGCCTACATAATTCAGATAGTTTTTACTCATCTCACCATACCTCCTAATTTTTTTTAAGCATACATAAAATATTTTCATCTATACTGAAATTGTACTAAAGATTACGTAAATACTCAACTCATTTTTTGTTGTTTTTAGTTATTAAACAATGCTAGGCTTCCTATAAATACTCTCAATTCTCAGACTTTGATTACAATCGTTGATTCTCATGAGTACAGTCGTCCCTTTTGTAAAAATGAACAGCCTTCAAACCAGCATTTACACACACTTCTTGGAATCCTCATTTTTAAGATCAGTAAAATAAACCAAACGAAGGCTTTTCCACATTCCAGTTTGTGGTACTTTTCTTCTACGACGAAAGCTACCAAATGAAAAAGATGAGCTATTTCTGCAGTTTATCTACAGACAACATTCATTATAAAAAACAAACGTGATCGCTCTACGATTCTCTTCAGTTATCCCCAGTGATAACAGCGAGTACCTGTAGATCGATCACTTCTATTTTCTAAAAGTCTTATGCTCTGTGCTGAATTACTTCAATCGTTCCGGCATCATCAGTTGTAAAAAGCCCCAGACACCATTGCTGATTCGCAAATCTTCCCGATCATACTGAGACAATTCAGTACGGATCAATGATTCTTGATCATCTAATATTTTTTGAGTCCAATGAGGGTCGATTAAGATTGAGCGCCCAACAGCAACTAAATCTGCTGTCTGTAAAGCACCTTCAACATCTTGCTTTGTCCGGATATCTCCTGCTACGATCAGTGGTAGACGCTCATTGATGGTTTCTTTGATATAGGCTAAGATCGGCTTATCCTTAAAGTCTTCACTGATCGATACTTTGGTATAATCATTACTTGATAAGTGAAGATAGTCTAACGGTTTATTCGCTAACTGATCAACCAAGTATAGCGTATCACTTAAACGAATCCCTGGTTCTTCATACTCTTCTGGTGAAAAACGATAACCAACAATAAAATCTTTTACGCCTGATTGATCCACAACAGAAGTTACACCGTCCACCAGTTCATTTATAAATTTGAACCGTTTTTCTAATGACCCACCCCAGTCATCTGTTCGTCTGTTAGAATGCGGTGAAAAGAATTGCTGGATCAAATAAGTATTCGCTCCGTGAAGCTCTACTCCATCAAATCCTGCTTTAATTGCTCGTTCCGTCGCTTTTTTAAATCCATCTAAAATCTCATAAATTTCGACCTCTTCTAACGCTCTTGGTGTTTCGGCATTTGGTCTTTCAGCAGGAACAGCGCTAGGTGCTACTGGTTGAACGCCCTGTAGTACTTTAGAATCTGTCATACGTCCACCATGAAAAATTTGTAAAATAGCTTTGGTTCCATTCTTTTTAATTGCAGAAGCCAACTTCGCTAATCCCGGTATAAAACGATCGTCGTATACACCTAACTCTCCATCCCAGCCTTTACCACCTTCATGGACATTAGCTGCTGCTGTGATAAAAGCACCTGCTTCGCCTGAACGTGATGCGTAATAAGCGATCTCATCATTTGTAACGACACCATCAAAAAAAGACATTTTTGTCGTCATCGGTGCAATCACGATTCTGTTTTTAAGTGTTAATCCTCGTTTAAATTGTAGCTTTTCTTCTAATTGATTCATATTTTTCTCCCATCCGAAAACAATTGTATGCACATGCATATATTTATGATAAAAGAAAAGAGACTAAAATACAACTATTTAGTCTCTTAAATAAAATATTCTGTCAAAATCGTATTAATCTTTGCTTCGATCAGTGATAGTTGTCTTTTTCCTTCTTTGGTAATGCCTATATAAATTCCTCGTTTATCATCTGTACATGTTTTGCGCTGAATCAGCTGGGGATCTTTTCGTTCTAATCGATCAAGTAAACGAGACAATGCACTTTGGCTTAGGCATAAGTAGTTTCCAAGATCATTTTGACGCATTCGACTGCCCTGCTGATTCAATTGATATAAAGCATAATACTCACTTAATGTTAGCTGACTATCTTTTTTCAGTATTTCCTCTAGCCTTTTTTCAATCATCGCTTGTTTTTCTCGATGATCCAGCCATTGAGAAATCAGCGGCTTTTCCATGTAATCCCTCCTCACTCATTTCCTTCGAGTATCTTCTATTTTGCTGCTTTCTAGTAGAAAAGTCAAAGTTTAAAAGTCTGAACCGTAACTGAAATAGCTACATGCTCAAACCCTTTTACTATTATTTCACATTTAAAATCCACATGAAGCCGATAAAAACAAAGAACAAGGCGTACATGATCGGAGAAACTTCTTTCCCACGTTTAGCAGCAATCATTGTGATCGGGTAAAAAATAAATCCAAGTGCGATCCCATCTGAAATGCTATAAGTTAACGGCATGCCCAGCAAAATCAAGAAAGAAGGAATTGCAATTTCCATTTCTTTCCATTTTATTTGACTAAGAGATTGTGCCATCAATACGCCTACGACGATCAAGGCAGGTGCAGTTACTTGAGAGGTCACCACTGATAACAAAGGTGAAAAGAATAGCCCGACAATAAACAGCAAACCTGTTGTCACTGCCGTTAGACCAGAACGTCCGCCAACTGCGATTCCTGCTGAAGATTCCACATACGCCCCTACTGGAGATGTTCCCAAAAGTGAACCAGCCAACATCGCAGTTGAATCAGCTGCTAATGCTTTTCCTACTCGAGGCATTTTATTGTCTTTCATGAATCCAGCTTGATTCGCAAGTCCCACAAGTGTTCCTGCTGTATCAAAAAATGTCACTAATAAAAATGTTAAAACAACGACCCATAACTGAATTGAATGAATATCCCCAACGTGTTTCAAGGCAACTAAAAAAGTAGGTTTTAAACTTGGGGCACTTGAGACAAGCTTATCTGGCATTTGAATCATTCCGGTTACTAAGCCTAAAATGGTCGTGGCTGCCATTCCAATAAAAATACCACCTGGCACGCGGCGAACTAATAAAATCGCTGTGACGATCAAGCCAAATATCGTCAACCACGTCGTTCCAATATTCAAGGGACCTAAAGCGACAAGAGTCGCTTCATTTGCAACGATAATGCCACCTTCACTTAAACCAAGAAAAGCAATAAACAAGCCAATACCGCCTGAAATCGCATACTTTAAATCTGCTGGTATTGCATCAATGATCAGCTCACGTAATTTAAAGACAGTGATCAAAATAAAAATCAATGAGGCAACAAAAACGCCAGCTAAAGCTGTTTCCCAGGGAATCCCCATACCCACACAAACAGAATATGAGAAAAAGGCATTAATACCTAACGCTGGAGCCGTTGCGATCGGATAACGTGCTAAAATCCCCATTAAAATACATCCTAATGCGCTTGCTAAAGCTGTCGCTGTAAAGACAGCACCTTCATCCATCCCAGAAGCACCTAATACAGTTGGATTTACAAATAATATATACGCCATTGAAATAAACGTCGTAAACCCAGCTAAAACCTCCCGCTTCACAGTCGTATTCAGCTTCTCAATTTCAAAATAGGAAATAATTTTCTCTTTCATTTGTTATCCTCCTAAAAATCCGAACAATAAAAAAAACGTTCGTAAAAAATGCATTATATGATTTGCACAACGTGTTTAATCATATAATAAACGAAAGAATAAGTAAATATAAAAGTGTGGATAAAGAAAAAGACGAACATTTTCTAAATACACTAGCTCTGCATTCTAATTACCTCTTATCTGCAAACGTGCTAAAAAAAGAATCAGAACGGCTACTAGAGCGTTCTGATTCTTCTAGATTGATTAAATGTCAGGCTATTTTTTCTCAAAGCCCATCTTGATCAATTCTTTTTCGCCTTCTTTATAGCTGCTGCCGGATTTCACACTGCCTGCTGGTGCATCGTAGGTGATAACTGTTTCTTTATCCGTATATTTTACTTTTGCATCTTCTAATTTTGATGACGTTTTGAATGCTTCTGCTACTTGATCAGCGGCTTCTTCGTCTGCGATCATCAGTTTCTCATTATCAAAGACTGCTTTGGCAGATGCACCAGTGATTTTATCACCTTTGTGCTCAACAATGATTGATACTTCTGTTCCCGCCATAGGTGATTGTGTAAACGTAGTTGTTTCTGCCTTACCTCCACATGCACCTAAAATAACCAATGTAACCAATACTGATATAACCCCTAAAATCTTTTTCATTTTTTCCTCCTTAATTTTTAATTCTAGCCTTCATTATACCAAAGTACGTTTTAAAATAACACCTATTTTTTTAAAAATATCCAATCCTAAGTACGATTATATTTTTCTATTAGAGCGCTTCTGCAAAAATATTTTCTGGGTATTGTCCACTAAAATTCGTACCCATTTGGTAATCGTATTCATGACTTCCTTTATAAACAAACGTTCCTTCTACTCCACCCATAATGTTGCCAATAGACTCTTCTGGAAACTCGCCATTGGGTACCGGCTGCCCGATCGACATCAAATTTTCGTGGATATATTGCTGATTTTCAGCTATAACAGGATCTAAACCGTAAAGTCTTGTAATCAATTCTAACGTGCTACTATACTCTGTTCGATTATAGCGTGAATAAAACGCTGTGACTTCCTCTTCTGTAACACTTTTTGTCACTACTTCCGGTTGCGGTTCTTCATTTTCGACAGCAATCGGAGCTTCAGAAATTGTCGTTTCAGTTTCCACCTCTTCTTTTGTCGTTTCTGAACTTGATGTACTGGTCATCGTACTACTGGATGTTTGATTGGTATTTTGAGAACTGCTTGTTGTGGTCTCACTGCTGCTCGAGTTACTCGATGAAGCTGTTTTACGATTCTGACAACCTGTACTTATACCAATAATAAGCAGGATACTCATTGTAAACACGACCCAATAGTGACTTCTTTCGTTATTATAATGCTTCATTATAGTTCTTTCCTCTCTTTCTGGTTTTATCTTGACTGCTTTTATCCATTAACGATCTGGGCAAATCCACCGCTTAAATCAGCATTTTGTGTTTCAGTGAAATAGACTAGATTCTCGGCATTTCCTTGATTTTGTTGTGTGATCAAAACAATAGGTTGACCGTTAAAAATTGTAAATAAATAAAGATGATTGTTCATTGTTGCTCCTGATGTACCAATATCTGAATAAATTGCAACAACATTATACACATTACTTGTTAGTCCACTATCCGACCATTGAACAGCTGCTTGACTGCCATTTACTGCAATATTATTGCTGCCAAAGGTATTTGGAAAGTTGATACCATACCAATTCACCTGTACATTAGGGGAATATTCTACATAGTTTTGATCCATTGTTTGTCCCCATTGTGCCATAAACTGAATCAACTCTGCTCTTTTCTGTTGATTCCATGGTACGTTGTTCTCTGCTTTAGGCGCAACTGGTGTTGTCTCTGCAGCCTTTTCAACATTCTTCGTTTCTGTGGTCTGCTCTGCTTTTTTCGATTCTACAGCTGCCGTTTTTTCTTCAGCTATTTCTTTGATCATTTCCTGTCCATATTGCTTTAAAATTGTCGAAAGATCTTTGACTTCGTTTAGTTCAGCTATTTTTTCCACTGCACCTACATATTCTTTTTTTTCTTTCAACGTTGCGGCAGCTTCATATAATTCAATTTGTTTAAGAAAAGATGTTGCTTCACTGCTATCTTTTTTATACTCTAATGCTAATTGAAAAGCAGCTTGTGCTTTTGATAGATCTTTATCGATCAATGCTTCTTTGCCTTTGGCCATTGCTGAATCAAATTCAGATGATTTTTTTGCACTAGTAACCGTATCCGTTTTATTTTCTTTAGCTGACTGGTTATCTTTAGGTGAACATCCTGTAAAGAGTAACACAATCAAACAGCCCCATACCATTTTCTTCATTCACTTAAACTCCTTTTTTTTATTACTTCACTGCTAATTATACCTAAACCTTGGTCGAATGTAACGACTTATTAAAATGAAAAAACAACCGGAGCTACTCTTACGGAGCTCACGGCTGTTTTCACTATTTTTTAGCCTTTTTCATTTTGGGTGTGCTGTTTTATTTGTTGTACTAAAGCATTTAACGCTTTATTGGCAGCTACGCCGTTATCTTTTTTTATCAGCTGTTCGGAAATAATGAATGAACCGCCAACTGCCAATACATGGTCGTTTTCAATATAGTCAATAACGTTACTTGAATCGATTCCGCCAGTCGGTAAAAAGGTCATATCGTAAAACGGTCCGCTTAAAGCCTTGATTGCATGGATTCCCCCATAAATATCTGCTGGAAAGAATTTGACCGTTTTAATTCCGTAATCAGACGCTCTTTGAATATCTCCTGGTGTGGCTGTTCCTGGAAATACTGGAATCTCATTTTCCAGACAATAGTCGATTACTTCTGGGACGATTGCTGGCGAAACAATAAATTCCGCGCCATTTTCAACAGCTGCTTTTGCTTCCTCGATCGTTCTAACAGTACCAGCTCCTACCGTCAGTTTTCCCGAAGCTGATAATTTTTTGATTGCTTCGACTGCTAATGAACTGCGAAACGTCACCTCGATCAAACTGACGCCATTTTCTAGTAAAATCTCTTCTAGTTTCTCTAAATAAGCTATATCCGTAGCCGTGTATAAGGGTAATAATTTACTTTCAGCCAATTGTTGATGTACCTTAGATTTAGTCAAGTCTACACCTCTTTTACTTTCCTTGGTCCCGTTCACTTTTTACGATTGCTTCATGTAAGCCCTGCATGTATGAAATGCCCAATGCTCGATCATGTAAGCCATATCCTGGCATGGCGACTTCTCCCCAAATCGTTCGACCATGATCTGGACGGATCACACCATCAAAACCAGCATCCACCAATGCTTTCATGATGGCATACATATCCAGCGAGCCTTCTGTGCTTAAATGGGCTGTTTCTTTAAACTTTCTTTCGCCCATGAAACCAACATTACGGAAGTGAACAAAATTGATTCTGTCACCAATTTCATTGATCATTTCTACTAAATCATTGTTCGGATCAGCGCCCAAAGAACCTGTACAAAATGTGATTCCATTATAAGGTGAATCGATGATGTCCATGATTCTCTTCAAATCTGAGAGATTTTTAGTGATTCGCGGGAAGCCGAAAATTTCCCACGGTGGATCATCCGGATGGATGGCCAGTCTTACGTCCATCTCCTCACAAACAGGAATAACTTTTAATAGAAAATATTTTAGATTTTCAAACAAGTCTTCTTCTGTTACACCTTCGTATAATTTGACTAGACTATCAAATTTTTTCAACCGTTCTTCTTCCCAGCCGGGCAAGCTAAAACCTTTTGACTGACTATGAATCAGTTTATACATCTCGCTTGGTTCCATGTTATCGACAACCGACTGGTCATAAACAAGTGAAAAACTGCCATCACTGTTTTCGTAGGCTAGTGTTGTTTTCGCCCAGCCGAAAATTGGTTTAAAACTATAACAAATCAAGTTCACTCCACATTTGGAAAGATTGCGAATCGTTTGGATATAATTTTCAATATATTGGTCTCTATCAGCGGTTCCAGCTTTGATTGCGTCATGAATTGCCACACTTTCAATGCCCAGCAGTTCTAGTCCGCCTTTTTCTACAGACCCTTTCAATTCTTGTATCTCATTAACTTCCCAAACATCTCCTGGTAGTTTATTTAACAACGTGCCAACGATTCCGTTGATCCCAGGAATTTGTTTCACATGTTTTAATGGTATTGAGTCTCCTTTTTCTCCATACCATCTAAAGCCCCACTTCATATCGCATCTTCCTCCACTCTTGTCGTCTTCTCAAAAATCATCTTCCTCTTCCACTTCATCTGTTTCTACCATCGATACATGCCACTGAGCTAAGCCGTTTCCTCCTTGGGCAATAACTGCTGCTGGAATCTCTTCGATCGGTGTTTCCAATAACTGATAATTGATTGTTTCAAGCAGCATCGGCAAATTAACACCACTGATGATATAAACGTTTTCCTGCTGCTCTTTTTCTAGTTCTCTAACCGCAAGTAGTGATTGATTGTATGGACTAGCACTGACTAAATCCACGAATAAGACAACACCATTGCCCTGATCTACTTGCTGGATCGCTTGTTTGATCTGCCCGCCCACTTGTTGAATATCTTCTCCTTGCTTCAAGCTGACTGTAGCAATATTTTCTGTTGCGCCCATGATCACCTCAACAGCATCTTTTAACCCTGCACTAAATGTGCCATGCGTCGCAATAACAATTCCAAGCATCTACATTCCTCCTTGAGTAACATTCTTCTATCTTGTTTAATGGTTAAAATAATCGGAGATTTTCGTTAACTTCTCTTGATCGATCTCGACTTGATTCAAGCTTGATTTTTCAAGGTAATAACTCATTCCCTGTTCTGTTTCACTTGCTTGTGCACAAAAAATGTAATTAACTTGTTGTTCACTGCCTTTATGCGTGATAAACCGTTGTTTTTCTTTTTCTGTGATTTGATGACCGACAAAATGAAGGTCTTCATTCCCACCCACACAATCCAAATAATAGAGTTGCGCAGATGGTTTACATGTCTCTTTCAGAAAATCCAGTCCTGTATCTCCAAAACAGCCTTCATCAATAAAGGCAAATGCCGTTTTCTTATCGTTTAAATCCATGATCAGCGATAAAATCGCCAGAATTGAAGACGTATTTCGCACCTTATTTTTTCTACTTGAAAGTCCTTTGGTCAGCTTGCTAAAGAGCACAAAATAGATACCGTAGCAAAGGATTACCGCCCACGTAGAGAATTGTCTGAGATCAAAAGGGCTGGTTCCATTTTTTGTGTACAATAACGTAGCCGCCAGTCCAACTAATAAATAGATAAGGGTGCTAACAATAATCAAACGAAGCGTGCCTTTTCTTTGTTTCAATCGGTCAAATAAATAATAAGGACCAAGATGCCTAAGCGGTGTATCATAATACGTACAAATGATCCGATCAGCTGAAACGACATCCCCAATATAGACGTTACTAGAAACATATTGCTTATTCTGCTTATATTCGATCACACGAATATCTTGTCGCACCTTAGCGATATCCGTTACCAAAGTCGAAAGAAATCGTTGTTTTTGTTTCTTAGTTCTTCTTACGCGATTGATGTACTGGTAATGGAAGGTCCAGTCTGTCAATTGATCAATTTGTTCCATCTATGAATCACTTCCCATCCTTACATTTGACGAACTGTTCGTTTATAAATCAAACTTTGTCAAAACTTCTTTCAGTGTTGATTTCGGTGCTGAAGGCGTAGCTTGAAAATAAATATCTTCTACGCCGTATTTTTCGTTCATCTCTTTTAGTTTTTCCGCATCTGCTTTATTTAGATAAACTGATTTGGTTACCAACAAATCCTTCTCTGGATCTTTTTGTGCAATTCCACCAATGTTTAATTCTTTCATCGGTACACCATGCGTAACCAAATCGTAGATCACACTGATTGTTTTGGTGATCAAAATGCAGTTATACTCTTTAAATTCATATTCATCCCAATAAAACTTCGCTTTATCTGGGGTGATGACGATTGTTTTTTGACCCGTTCGGCCGCCAGCGCTTTTATATAATTCACGCATAAATTTATCTTTTGCGACAACTTCATCAACAACAAAAATTGAATTTACGCCGCTTTTTTGTGACAAGGTCATCATAACCTGTCCATGAATCAAACGTTCATCTACACGAGCTAAATTGATAACGCCCATTGGTGATCACTTCCTCTTCTTTTATTATAAGATGCCAATTGCTGCCAACACGATCAAGATCCCGGTCAGCCATAATAATGCCTGGGTTACTTTTAACCCTTTTTTGGTGTAGAACCAATACACACCCATCACAACTGCCAGTGGTAAAATTCCCGGAACAATCTGATCTAAAATATCCTGTATGACAAATTCTCGACCCGAAATTTTAAATTGCAGCGCCGATGATACTTTGACGTAATTTCCGGCTAAGATTCCCATCATAAACAGACCTAATACTGATAACGTTTCGATCGCATTTTGAACACCAGAGCTTTGCATCAATCCTGTTGCATTACGCCCCATACTAAAGGCTTGACGAGCAAAGAATACGCCTAAGGTTGCTTGATACAAGGCAAAGGCAATAAACGGAAACAACGCTCCTAATGCACTGCCTTGCTCTGCCCACGGCACCGCAATTGCAATGAAAATGTACTGAACCGTTCCGGAATCAATGGCATCACCGATACCAGCTAGAGCGCCCATCAGTCCTGCCTTAGTGTTATACATCAAGTCATCCTGCATCAAAACTTCTGTGCCGTCATATTCTTCTTGCGCTCGTTGTTGCTCCATTGAGGACATCAGACCGGTGATTACCCCACCGCCCCAGCTCAGTTGTGTATTAAAAAACAGCAACTGTCTTTTATACGCAGCTTTAAGCTTGTCATCGTCTTTATATAATTTTCTTAAAATCGGCATCATCGCATACAGCAAGGATGGTGCTAGATAGCGTTCAAACGAATGAGGAATCTCATTTGCAAAATGCCATCTAAGATACGCTTTGGTCACATCTTTTTTTGTGATTTCCTCTGGTGCGAGGTTTGTGGTTGTTTTGATCTCTGTCATTTTATTCCCTCCTGTTTCGTTTAGAATCCATCATCATAATCGTCATCATCATCTGAAAATGTGGCTGCCGCTTCACCAGTATTGCTTTGAGCGACCGGTGCTGTTTTGCCTTTTTGTGATTGAACAAAGATCAGTGCAATCAACACACCGAAAATAGCGTAAGCAACCATTGTGATTTCTAAAGACTTAAAGACGATACTGATAAAATAAGCAAGGAAGAAAAAGACCATATAATCTTTACGCCCAATAACATAAATCGTTGTCGCGATCCCAATTGCTGCCAGCCCGCCGCCGACCACTTCCAATACATGAAGCACAACGGTTCCTTCCAGCGTAGTAATGACATCCGCAATTACCGGTGCACCGAAATAAAGAGCGACAAAAACTAACGGAACGAATAAAACGAATGAAGCAATCGTCGGATACACTATGACTGAACGCGAAATCGCTTTTGGATTTAGATCTTCAACTGCTTTATCTGTGTATTTCCCTAAAAAAGTATTGATAAAAAATCTAAATTGATAGAGATAGCTACCTAACAAACCAACTGGTACGGCAACTGCAATCGCAGCTTCCGGCGTTAAGTCGCCTAATAGTGCCACTGGTACGGCAATAGCTGCTGCAATCGAAGGCTCTGCCGGCATTGATCCGCCTGGTGAGAATACCCCCATATAAATCATCTGCAAAGCAGCCGTTACGATCATCGCCTGAGCAACATCACCCATTATTATCCCTACGATCAGCCCTGTCATCAAAGGCGAGAATCTTAATGTAAGTGTCGCCCCTCCTCCAAGCCATCTCGACATGACCGCCGCTGTCCACAATGCGATCAAGAAACTTTGCATTACACTTAATGTTTCCATATGTCCTCCTTCTATTTCCTTTTTTCTTTGATATATTCTTCTAATGATATAAGCGCTCTTTTTAACGATTCTTTTGTCGTCGTTACAGGAATAAGATGAACCTTTTCTTTAGAATCGATAAACGAAACGATCTCATCGATCACAGCTTCTTCAGGGTAAATCGTCATCTGTTTTAAGGAAACTGGTAAATTCAGTGCTTCATAAAACGGCAATAGCTGATCGATCCTATCCCATTTCTCTTCGAGTGCTAATTGATAAAAAATACCGTAAGCGACTTTTTCTCCATGTAAAAACTGATGACTTTCAGGGATATATTTACTCATTCCATCGTGCATCGCATGAGCTGCAGCATTTCGTGCATATTTATCACCCAGTCCGCCAACCATACCAGCTACTGCAAAGATGATTTCTGATAAACGGACAAACTCATCTGAAAGTTTCCCCTGTTTCATATCCTCGATCGCTTTGACTGAATCCTGCATGATCGCTTCTTTACAAAGCCTTGAGGTAAACCCCGCAAGCTGTAAGAACGGCTCATCTTTCAAGTGCGTTTGCTGTAAAATAGCATCTGATTCATACCATTTCGCTAAGGTGTCTGCTAAACCTGCGATAAAATAATCGACTGGCGCATCTATCACCAATTCTGGATCTGTGATCAAAAAAGCGGCTTGTCTTAAATAGTGTTCCGTCTTCCCTTCCGCTTCTCCTGTTTCTTTATACATAACAGATAACGGCGTCCACGGTGCACAGTTACTAGCTAATGTTGGTATGACTCCAAAATCAAGTGACAGGAGATGCGCTGCATACCCGACTAGATCAGCCAGCTTACCTCCACCAACACCAATGATAAAATCAACTTCGAATGTTTTAGCTAAATCGACGATCAGATCAGCCCCATAATAACTACATTCACCGGTATACTGGTAAGATGTAAATGCATATCGTTCATCTTCCAAAAAACTGAGCATCGGTTTCGCTTTTTCCCATGAAATACCACCATGAACAATCAGAATATTTTTTGCATGATATTCTTCCAACAAATCTGGGACTTTATCAATTGCTCCTTTATGATACTGATAAAATTGTGGCCCAACTTTCACCTTTAGATCATTTAACATCTTTTACACTCCTGTCTATTGAAAAACAGCATGACTGCGTGCTTGTACCGTTCTTTCTGGTAGTTTATTCGCTACAATATCCTCTACATCTCGAACACATTTCTCGCCCATCGCTTCCAGACATTCCATCGTATACGCTGATGTATGAGGAGTCATGACAACATTATCCAGCATTAAATACGGATGATCCCTACGCCCTGGTTCTTCCTCTAACACATCAGTGGCAAAGCCGGCAATCTTACCATTTTTTAAACCGCTTACAATCGCTTCTTCATCAACTAAGGCTCCTCTAGCACTGTTGGAGATATAGACATGATCTTTCATTTTCTCGATTTCGTCATAAGAAATCATATGGTAATTTTCTTCGGTCAGATTCGCACACAGACAGATGATATCTGCTGATTTAAGTAATTCATCCAACTCGACTTTCTTGGCCCCGTAACTTTGGATATGGCGTTCTGATTTATAAGGATCATACGCTAAAACTTCGCAACGAAAGCCGTTTCTGACGATTTCAACTACAGCGCTGCCGGTATTTCCTACACCGATTACACCCACCGTTTTATTGAACAAGGTTCTGCCAACAAACTGAGCACGATTTTCCCACAGGTCTTCTCTAACGCTTTGGTCAGCCTCTACGGTTCGACGTAAAATCGTCATCAAATTGGTTACATTATTTTCAGCAACTGCGTCTCGCTCTACCAATGCTGGAATGATGGAAACGATCGTTCCATGCTTTTCAGCAGCCTCGATATCAATATTGTTATAGCCGATCCCATGTCTTGAAATTAGCAATAGTTCATCTTTATGCTCAAAAAATTCCTCTGTAAAAAATGGTGTAACACTCGCAATAATAACATTAAATCCATGAAGAACTTCAGCTAACTCTCGACCAGAAATTTCAGACTCTACATTTACATATTCAATCTCACCGATTGCCTCTAAGCGCTTGATATGATTGGGAAAAACCTTTCCAAAACTGCTGGAATTCACAATTGCAATAGTATATTTTGACATGCTTTAACTCCCTCCACTGCTTATACAGTATTAAAAATGAGCGCCAACAATACTTCTTTTTATTTTAATTGCCTCCTTTTCAACTCATTACACGACTTACTATCGATAGTTTATGCTATAGCCTATTCAGCAAACGTTTAATTCTTTCATTCCTACTGAATACCTAAATAGTACTTCTTAAAAAAAATTATGTAAAGGTTTCCAACAAATAAAAAATATTTTTTATTTTAATGATAAATCCTTTCATAAAACACAGATTGAAAACGCATTCAAAACATGTTGCAAAACTTATGAAAATAAGTTATCATCACTTACACGATTCCATTTTCCTACTATAGAAAGTACCTTACGAATAATTTTTAGGTTCTAATAGAGAAATAAAATAAGGCCCTCTGATTGCGAGCCTTCACTGAAAGAAGGAAGGATTTGTTTAAATAAATTGCGCCTCTTTCTTATAATAATTTTCTAAAAAAATAAAAATTGTTTTTTACATTTTTATTCTCTATAATTATGTCTAAGCATCATTTACTAACGACAAAATTTCTTTCACAACATATTTAGAAAGCGCTTAAAACGGAGTTATTTTTTTATCTAAAAAGGATTAAATTACTTTAATACAACTTAATTAGTACTGTACGACGAATGGAGGAGACTATGAAAAATCACTATTTAGACCAAAGAATTCGACTAAAAAAAGGAAACCTGAGTGAAACTGAACAAAAAATCGCTCACTATTTTGTCCATTCTGATGAAATGATCTCTCGGAAAACCTTAGAAGAGCTTGCAAATGAAATTGAAGTGTCACAATCTTCTATTTATCAATTCGTAAAAAAAATCGGCTACAATGGCTTTCAAGATTTTAAAATCGATATTGCTCGTAATTCCAATTATCAGCCTGCTTTTCAAAATTTGAATATCAATACTGGCGCAGACGATATTACACCTGAAGACACCAGTATCGACATTGCTAAAAAAGTCGTTCAGTCCAATATATACTCGCTAAGCAATGCTACTCACTTTTTAACAGAAGAGCTTTTAGATCGTGTTCTGACCATTATTTATTCTGCTAAAACCTTGCATTTTTTTGGATTAGGCGGCTCTTCGATCGTAGCATTTGATAGCTTCCATAAATTCATTCGGACTAAATACCGGTGCAATTATATCTTTGATTATCATATGCAGCTTAGCTTTGTTACCAAGCTGACTAGTGAAGACTGTGTCTTTATCTTCTCTCATTCCGGGCAAACCAAAGAATCGGTCAATCTAGCACGCCAAATCAAAAAGACCTCTGCCAAGATCATTGTATTGACCGGAAACAGCGGTTCAGAATTAGTTACATTGGCGAATCAGGCAATTATTGTGCTGACAGAAGAAACCCTATTTAGAACGGAGTCGCTTGCTTCTAGAATCAGTTACTTAACGGTGATGGATATTTTATATACGAACGTGATGCATCATAATTATGATCAGAATATTGAGTCGATCAAAAAAATTAGGGATAATATTAGTACGACGAAAACAAATCCTTATAATTTCACACCGTGATGTTTTCTATTAGCACGCAGACATTAATAATTACAATATTTTATTAATGTAGGGTACATTCCTTTATGGATGAATGTACCCTCTCTATTTTAAGAACATAGCCATAAGCAAACGGAGACTCTAACATGACTTTTTCTCTAGCTCTAATTCTGTAGTTCCCCCACGAGAACTTTCAAGTTGACCTCTTAGTGATTGTTTCTATTTTCTTAGTCTATTGATGATACCTTTCCACAAAAAAATTCATCTATACTCAAGTAGACATTCGCTTTCTCATAACAACTTACCTTGCTTATGCTTACCCGTTAAACATTCTATATACTTCCAAACATTTCTCCTTCATTGTACTTTAGACTCGATTTTGAAAAATCGAATAAACACTTAACGAATCCTTTCAATAATTCTAATAATACGAATGAGATTCTCTGTTAAACTTTTAGATTTCCAAACATATATAACTGTTGATTCAGGAACTGGAATAGGCTCTGTAGAGATGATCAGCTGATATTCCGCTTTATTACTAAATGAGTCTAATTCAAATACTTTAACTCCTTCCAATAAGCTCACAGACCGAGTTAAATAGTCTAATGATAACCTTTCTAAATCCCAAAGAATCCCAACGGATACAGTAGGTTCAATCAATGCCTTACCAAATTGCTGCAGTAGTAAAATCGCGTACTGTTCAATTAATAAGTCTTTGTATTTCATTAAATTGAATGTGTAGTGGGAAAAATCAATTGTTTCAAAAAAATATTCAAGAATCTTAAAAAGTTTCTTATACGTTTTATTTTTTTCGTACTTTAACTTAACACAAGGAATTTCTTGAATATAAGTTGAAAGTGTTATGTTTTCCAAATTACAAAGCATATGAGGTGAAAAATCTTCTTGTTTTAAATTAGATTCAGAGATGATATAGTTTTTCAAATGTGTGCAGAACTCGTAAATTTCAGAAATATTTTGCTCAAAGAGACGCATCTGATATTTACAATAGGGAGTCACTCTTGAAAAAATCGGCTTAGATGTTGTTAGTATAAACATAAATTCAAGATCTGTTTTACTTAAAACAAATAAATCATCATTTTTAAATTCATAGTATAACGAATTGAAATACTTATTGTTATTAACAACAAGATTATACTTTGTATTCGGTTTAATTAAATCTCCATTTGATGATCTTAAGATAGTGATAGCAGTTATAAAGCACATTTGTTTCAAAACGATCTCATTTAATAGAAAATGATCTCCTGTGGGTTTGCTTTCTATAAATCGTTTTATTTTAAGCTCATCCACTTTATCAAAAGGCCAAAATATTCCTTGTGTACCCATCCATAAGGTATTGTAGATAAAATTTCTAATATTATCTTCTCGCCCTATAAATTGAAACTTCGAAAAAGAAAAACGAATATTAAAACGTTGAAATACAATTCTACAGCTGTTAATTCTACGTATCATTGTAGAATTACTAATATAATGTTCTTCACAAAAATCTTCAAATGACATCTTTTTTGAAAAAAAAGCCTTCAGAAAAAAATCAAATAAAATAGATTTTTTAAACAAATGCGCCCTATAAGTAATAGGAGCAGTCGATTCTGAAACCAACCGTAACTTCTTTCCCTTTTCAATTATCAGAAAGCTTGTATCAAAAAATTCTTTAAAATCTTTATTTATTTCGTCAATAAGATTATAGGTAGTATTTAGCGCTATCTTTAATTGAGAAGAAATTTCTGAACTTGAGATTTCTTTTAGTTGATAGTCATCTATTAACTTAACAATTTCATATTTTATCATGGCATCTTTGTCTAATAAAATATCTTCTAAAAATATATTTTTCATTACACTCTCCCCTTACAGACTCTATCAATAGAATAAATGAAATCATAAATAGAGCACATAATCAAATTTTGCTTCTTTTTTTTTTCAATTCATTTTTTTATAGAATTAAGAACGAAATAATGAATAACTGTTCCAAATCACCTATCTAAAAAATGAACTATTATAACATGAGAAAAAAAGTATACTAAAATTATTGATTTTTATATTTAAAATTGGAGGTATCTAAATGATTAATGTTGCTTTAATTAGTAATAACACTCTTCTTATCGACAACTATATAACAATAAAAAAAATATATAAACAAATATGCTACATTTATCAATTGACTGATGAAAATATTGAAGAAAAAATGCTGCTGACAGATATTTTTATACTCTGTTTGAAAGAGGATTCCGAAATTGATTCTCTTTATGAATGGATTAAAAAAATTCGTCAAGTAAACAACAAAGATATTTACGTATTTATGGAGAGTTTGACCAAAAAACAACAAATTACTTGTCTTCGTCTGGGTGTTGATGCTATTTTTGACTTTTCTGTCAATATTGAAGAATTATCCCTAGTTTTATTACACATTTTAAAAAGAAGGTTCAAACAAATCACTGAGACGTCTATTGAATTTTCTTCAAATGCTATCCAAATATTTTCTGAGGATTTGTCAATTCTTATTGATGGTAAAAAAAAAATCTCACTTACAAAGCTTGAATATAGATTAATAAGTTACTTAATCAAATACAGCGGTGTTATCGTTTCTCATGAAGAGCTTTCTTTGCTTCTTTGGAAAAAAAATGACTCTAAATCATATTGTAAGTTGGCCACTTTAGTATTTCAATTAAGACAAAAAATTGAAATAGATCCTAAAAATCCTAGATTTGTACAGACTATACGTGGAAAAGGATATAAGTTGATTTTATAGAATAGTCTAGCCTGGAATGAGTTTTTATTTACTAGTATTTTTGAGCAAAGTCTATAACAAAGTACTACAGAACCTTTGATTATGACCTTATTACATTCCTTAGTAAATTCTCTTTTAGCTCTACTTTTCATTTTAGAAAAAAAGTTTGAGATAATACTCGATAAAAAATGATTTCAAACTTTTTTTGAAATTTTACTTACTGCAATCCTTAGTCCTCGCTCAATGTTTAATTTGGCAATTGTTTCGAATACATATATTTTCCTATTTTTCTTTCAAGAATTCTATTCAGCTATAACTATTCTTTTTCTGTTTACATAGGAGCTGCTTCACTTGGAATACTGACCTCCGCTTCCCCTACTCTTTTAATTTCAAAAAAAGCGATTCCTCCATCAAAATTCAAAAATTGTGCTATTTCTGAAATACTGATAGCGGTCGAGCAAGAAGTGTTCCTCCCTGAGAACTCAGCCTTCAACTCTTATTGCTTTAACACTTAGAGCTTGATGTGATCGTAGCGTAGTGCTTGCTTCTGCTCCCTCTGTTTATCTAAATTCCAAGCGACTGTAATGTAATTCGTAGAGTTACATCACAGTCGCTATCAAAACATGGAGAACCTTCTCTAAAACATTCTTTTCATACAATAGAAGTAACCAGTCTTACAAATTAATAACACATTGAAATAACTACATTCATAAAATCAAGGCTTTATTACTACTTGCTTTGTATACGTGTAATTTCCTGTTTTACTCGGAAACTTAAGCTCCGCTGTTCCTGTTCCTTTGATCCAAAAACGATGAAGACCATCTTTTGATGATGCATCATATTGCACTACTTTACTATTACTAGACGTTACTTTGTTTATATCTATTTCATTGTTTCCCGTTTTAAAACGGATATTTATTAGGCGATTGCCTCCTCTATTTTTATAATCAGAGCTCACTTCTAACGGGATATCGTCTATTGCTATATCCTTTTTATTTGGTGTATATGTTAAATAAGCATCTTTTATCGCTGGCTTTACCACGACTTGTTTGGTGTAAGTGTAGTTTCCTGTTTTACTCGGAAACTTAATCACCGCTGTTCCTGTTCCTTTGATCCAAAAACGATGAAGACCATCTTTTGATGATGCATCATATTGCACTACTTTACTATTGCTAGACGTTACTTTGTTTATATCTATTTCATTGTTTCCCGTTTTAAAACGGATATTTATTAGGCGATTGCCTCCTCTATTTTTATAATCAGAGCTCACTTCTAACGGGATATCGTCTATTGCTATATCCTTTTTATTTGGTGAATATGTTAAATAAGCATCTTTTATCGCTGGCTTTACCACGACTTGTTTGGTGTAAGTGTAGTTTCCTGTTTTACTCGGAAACTTAAGCTCCGCTGTTCCTGTTCCTTTAATCCAAAAACGATGAAGACCATCTTTTGATGATGCATCATATTGCACTACCTTACTATTGCTAGACGTTACTTTGTTTATGTCTATTTCATCGTTCCCTGTTTTAAAACGGATATTTATTAGGCCGTTGCCTCCTCTATTTTTATAATTAGAGCTCACTTCTAACGGAATATTATCTATCGCTATATCCTTTTTATTTGGTGTGTAAGTTAAAAACGCATCTTTTATTGCTGGTTTTATCACTACTCGTTTGGTATATTTTTGTGTACCGTCTTTGTTTGGTATAGTTATTTCCACTGTTCCAACTTTCAATGGTCTAAATCTTAATATTCCATCCGTTCGTTGTTCATATTTTAGGATTTTGGAATCACTTGTAATAATTTTTGTCAAGTCAACATTTTCCACATTCTCTTTCACCAATAAATCAAACCATGGGGAATCATTCCGATTTTTGTAGTTCAAAGGTATGGTTATTTGATTCATTAAATCTACTAATTGATCTGCCTGTTGATTTGGCAAAAAGCCCATCATTACTTGACCAAATGTATTTTTTTTATATCTATATATTATTTTTTTTACTTTGCCCGTTTCTAAAATCCCTTTTTCGTTATCCCCACTAATACCAATGAGCTTATATCCATTAATAAGTATTTGTGAAATTTCATATCGATCACCTCCAGGACCATAAAAACTATTTGTAGGTGCAATTCTTTTTCCTTTTTCATCCACATATTCTACCTCAATCTTTGAAGGTGCATTTACAAATCGAGGTGTTAGTTGCCATGTTCTTGGGAATATTCCTATATATTTCCCCGTTGTTTTTGGATTAACCTTAGCTGTATCTTTCAACTTTCCAGTCAAAAGATCTTTATAGAAAGGAGACCATTCTAATTTTTCTGAATATCTATATCCGTAATCGACTGCCTTATGCACATTGCCTTTATCTGTATCAATTGGGAATCCTGTCAGAACATGACATAGTTCATGTAAAAAAATCATACTCGAGTATATCGGTGTAGTATCTACTCTTAAAGTAATTCCTACATTTAAATATGATGCCCCTTGTAAAAAGCCGTAGCTTCCTACTGTAAAACCACCACCCGAACTAGTTCCACTATTCCCTGTAACTATAGCATCATATGCTCCATGCGCAACATTGCGTTTTAAATAATCTTTAAATTGAGCATTTTCATGCCATAATTGATGCCCAGATATAACTTTGTAAGGCGTTGTTGAATGAAAATTTTGATTTACTGAAACTAAATCAATTGTAAAATTAACATTAGGAATATTTTTGTTCAAATAGTTCTCAGTCTCTCTTACGGTCTGTTTTACAATTTGTTTTTCCTCACTGGTCATAACATAGTATGTTGTTTTACCAGTTTCTAGGTCAGTCGCTGTTATATTTTCTAAAGAGATAAATAATATCTTATAGTTGATTTTTGAAACTGGTAAATCATAGTTTTGTTCTATTTGTTGATTTGTACTAATTTCCTTTGCTTCTTCAATGATCTCTTGCTGATACTTATCTAAGGTACGTAAATCACTGCTTTTTTTACTTGGCAATGGAGATATTGTATCATCTAATATTGTTTGACTACTAACTTGGTTAGCAGTTTCTGCTTTTACTTCATTCCCATAAAAAGAATTTGCTACAATCATTCCAATTGCTACTATTGCCAAAATATTGAAAATTTTTTTCAATTAAATTCTCCTATCATTTTTTTGTCTTGATGGTCTAAATCGCTTAAATTCTACTTACCTAATTATTCAAACAATCAAAACAAATTCTTAAACCGCATTAACTAAAGCATATTATTTCCACTTTCTTAAATAATTAATACCTATGGGTTATTAATTACTCCACTAACGACTCAAGCAGTACTTAATTCCATTCGTAACTTAGTGCTATACTGCTCAGTAAAAACATTACTGAAACTAAACTTTTTTTAGAAGATACACTATTACTATCAATAAACTTTTTTCTTATCTTTCTTATCCAACTAGAAAAACTCTTTTAATCTTTGTTTTAACAATTTTTCTGATTTAATGTTATATCCAACTCCAATTATAGCTATCATTTTTCTTTTGCAAGCAACCATTTTCCAATAATTGATGCCAATACTCCACCTATCATTGGCGCAACAATAAATACCCACACTTGAGATAAAGCCTGACCTCCTAAAAGAAGTGCTGGGGCTAAGCTTCTTGCGGGATTAACGGATGTTCCTGTCAATGGAATACCAACCATATGAACCATCGCCAATGTAATGCCTATAATCAGTCCAGCATTATTATCTTTTTGTTTCTTCTTACTAGTAACTATCAATATGACTAACACAAAAATGAATGTGAGAATTATTTCTACTGCTAATGCGCCATACATTGATAATTGGCCAAAACTGTTTTGCCCAAGATTATTACTAGCTTTATGTGATACATTCAATAAACATAGCAAGGTAAAAGAAGCCACTATCGCTCCTAAGAATTGTGCAAACATATACTTTATACATGTCGATAAAGACATTCTTTTACTTAAAAGCATACTGAGTGAAACTGCTGGATTCAAATGAGCTCCTGAAATCATTCCAACAGAATAAATCGCTGCAGTTACCGCTAAACCAAATCCTGATGCAATTCCTATAACGCCTATACCTTTAATTCCTTCTCCTAAAACAGCTGTAGCTGTTCCAAAAAAAACTAAAATAAATGTTCCTAAACATTCTGCTACTATTTTTTTCATTTTTACCATTCCTTTTTCTTCAAACATTTTAATCATATTTTTTATCTATCACCGCAAGATGTTCAAGAGTAGAATCGGGATCACCAATAATAAAAACATTGGTAATATGGTTTGTAATGGCTCCGATAAAATTCTACTCGTTAATTTCATACTTACTGCATTGATTGGTTTTACGGGCTCTTCATCAACAATTCTATTTTCTTTTTTCGGAGTAGACACTGTCATCCCAAGAGGTTTTACTTCTTCTGAAGACATAGAATCTATAGATTGAATGCCAGTTAATTCCCCTTTTACGACCCTTCTGTAAATCGTGCCAATTCCACCTTCACAACGTAAAAGAGTGATTTGAGGCTTATTTCCTTTATCTGGTTTTTCTAAAACAGAAACTTCAGTGTCTGTGATCACTTTATTCATTGTAACTTTGTATGAATAGACATCCTTAAAATCACTTATAAAAATTTCATCTCCATTTTTCAAGTTTTTAGTTCGGTGAAATAAGACATCCTGCCCTTCTATGTTATGGGCAAGTAATACGTAATTCCCTTTGCCCATTTGCTGCTCTTTACTAAAGGTAGCTGCACCATTCATTAAATTTTCGTTATTCATTCCAGCAAGTATTGGAAGATCTACTCCTTCCGAAGGAATCATTAACTTACCTATCCCCCATTCATTCACCGTTTGTTTAAAATTTACTTTTGCCTCTGCGTAATTTCCAATATTTACACTGGAAATATCTTGTTCTGTGTAAGTTCCTTTTGCTGCTTTTGATAAATTATAGGACGCTAGTTCACCATGTTCCCCAATAGGGATTTCTTCCATCTGAGCTTGTGTTGACATTTGAGTATAACCATAAATAGAAAAGCCTAGAACTGTAATCATGCAGATAATCAATAAAATAAACAAAACTTTAGTAAACATAAATAGTTGTTTCAATTGTTTACGCGTTTTCTTACGTATCTTTTTATTCCGAATTTTAAGCTTCTTTTTTAGGTAGCGATACCTCATATATAAAACTGATCCAATAAACAAACCGATTATTAAAGAACCTATCACTAAACGCTGGTAACTCCACGTATTACGTTTCACAATTTTTTTGTCCAGAGCTTCTTTATAAGGAATTCTCACGCCATTGACCAATAAACGATACGTATTTACACCTGGAGGAGTACATGTCAGCAATGTCACCATATCTTTACCTTTTTGAACTTTTATTCGATCTGATTCTTTAGGTAATACCTCTTCAAAAGACTCTATCTGGTAGGCTAGTCGCTTACCTAAAATATTTATAAAAAATAGATCTCCAACCTCTAACGAGTTGATTTCTGTAAACAGTACTTGGTTTTCCAAACCACTGTGTCCAGAAATAACACTTCTTGTATTCTTCCCTCCCACAGGAATAGATGTCGGTTCGTAGTGTCCCAAACCTTTATCTAGCGTCCGAAAGTCTGTTCCATGATAAAAAGGCATGTGCTCAATATTCAACGCTGGAATATCTAAGGTTCCCATTACACCTTTCTCATTAATAATCTTGTTGTAATTGATCTTCTCAGCACGCTTGCCATTTTGCTGCTTATATATCATTTCGTTGTATTTTTGTGCTAAAGACATCTGCTCGTCTTGTTGGCTTTTACTCATATGCTTCAATGATTCATCATAACTACTGACTGCAGCACTACGTTCACGATCAGCTAAATAATTACCCACAATTGGGTACAAGAGTGTCAGCATCCCTCCAACGATCATCAATGCAGCCAGGATTAGTAATACAGACATACGTCTAGGCTGTTTTGCTTGATCTAGTTGTTTCATTTTCATTGGCGGCATTTTACTATTTTTTTGTTTTATTCGCTTAGTTTTAGGCTTATTTTGAGTCGATTGTTCTATTAGATTTGTGTTTTGCTTTTCCTCATTCATTTATGTATACCCTCTTTTTTACTCAGTTAAATGGAAGATGATCAAAAAGTCGTTTAGTATTGAAAAAACTCTGACTTTTCCCATCACTTACCTAGATTTAGAGCACGGAATAAAAGTCATTACTTTCGTTCCGTGCTCTATTTTAACCATCAATTCACATGATTCTTTTTAGGCTTTAAAAATATCATGCTACCAATGCCTATAATCACTATTGCAGCAATCATATAATAAATTTTGGTGATATCTCCTAAACTGCCGCTCGTGTTTGGTAACTTACTTTTATCTAATAAATCATTAGGGGAATCAGCTAATCTACTCTGTCCTTTCGGTCCCTCTGGATTACTTGTGTTTGGAAAATCAGGTTTGATTACACTTGATTTAGGATAAATAACTAATGTATTCATTATTTTTCCACCCACAGTCTGCGGAACTTCTACGATAATCGGCTGTGCCGGCGTGTTGATTCGGTCATCTGCTTGTTCACTTACTTTATAGATTCCTTCTGGTAAATCTACATGAGCAAATCCCGTAGTATCTGTAGCAACAAACAATGGTTCAAAATCGGCTACTTCACGAAAAGGGTCGCTGGTATTATTGCTTGGTGTTACTTGCATAATTCTGTAGGTAACGCCAGCCATTGGAACCAATGCATTCCCTTGCGTATCCTTCATTTGACCGTCTGATTTTTCTTCTCCAACCGGAAATTGGATGCTGTTTATGTCCTGATCAGACAACTGATATTTCATGATTGTAATGCCATAAGGAGCCTCACTATTATCTGCAAGGCTAACCTCTCCTTTGCATAGAACTAGACCGAATAACAACATCATGGCTATCATTCCCTTAGAAATCAGTGAAGGTAATTCTTGTTTAATGCTGAACATGATTCTGATGACCTCCTCGCATAACTGATTTTCTATACAAGTAATAGCCTGCAATCAACAATAATGCCATTGTCATCGCACCTATTGATAAAATGGTCATTAATGGAACAGCGTTTTTACCACCCGTTGAAGGTAATTCAGTGATCTTTTGGTCAGAGGCTACTAGCCGAATCGTTTGATTAGCTTGTGAAACGTTAAAGTATAACGGTTTTTTCAATAATTCATACCCAACAGGTGATTTCACTTCAAAGAGTGTATAATCTTGGGCAGAAAAACTTCCATCAGCATTTTGGTGTAAAAATAGATTTTTATCTACTAGAATTTTGCCTGCATTATCTGTTGTATATTCGCCGACGTAATCAGCATTTTGTTTCCCATTCGCGGGATAATCTGTCAACTTCCCACGATAAATCTCAAATTGCGCACCATTAACAGGTTCGGCCTTACTCAATTCATCATCACTGTAGCTTCCATCATGATTACTATCGATAAGAGAGCTTTCTTCATACTTAAACAGATTCAAACTAGCTGTACGTACTAATCCTAAATTGTTATTTGGCATGTGATGTTCTCCATCATAGTCAACAACAGTTACTTTTCTCTTATAGGTGTACGTGCCATCTTTGCTTGGAAAGACGATTTCAGTTGTTCCTGCTTTTTTCGGTTTGAATCGGGCAATATTGCCGTCAAAATTCAAGAATTCTACAATACTATTGTCTGTAGAGTGTATTCCATCAGCATTTATATTGGAGACACCTGTTTTGAAAAAGATATCAAACCATGAACCACCACCGCTATTTTTATAATTTCTGGGTAGCTGCATTTTCTCTGTTTGATCCAAATTATAGTCAGGTCTACCATTTGGACGATAGCCCCACACTGCTTGGCTAAATGGTGCTACATTGACTTTTTTCTTATACACATAGCTACCGTCTTTACTTGGAAAGACAACTTCAACTGTTCCTGCTTTTTTTACACTAAAACGGGCTGTTCCGCTATCAAAATTTAAAAATTGTAGAATTGATTCGTCGGTCGAATGAATTCCTGTTGCATCTATATTTTCTCTTCCTACTAAAAATTGAATATCCAACCAAGGATCACCATAATTATTTTTATATCCAACTGGGATTGTAATTTGATCTAGATAATCTAATAGGAGCTGAGGTCCTGAAGGTCGGAACACCCAAATGCCCTGACTAAACGGTCGCTGTTCAAAGTTTTCTAATTCAGGTTCATAAATAAACTGCGTATAATTTCTAAGCTCTGCTAATTTGGGAGCTGTCAGTGATTTATTTACCCATGTATCAGAAATTATATCTGTGTTTGGTGCTTCTAATACTTTTTTCGTTTTAGGATCAACCTTTGAGTTTATTGCATCTTGTGCTGGCGAATCAGCCAAGGGTTTGGTTATTTGATATTTACTTTCATCAAAAGAAAAGGAAGCAGAGTACTGTCCTTCAGGTAAGTAATCAAAAAGATAATTCCCCTGTGCATTTGTTTTAATAACATCCGGCATAAATAGATTTCCTAATAGATCATTGTTCACTGTTTGATCCACAAATCCGGCATCAAATGTACTTGTTCTATATAGCTTAGCAGCTATGTTTGGAGCACTTTCTTCATTGTTGTTTTTCAACCCATCTGCATTGGCATCAAACCACACATTTCCACTCAAATCTCGTTTCATTGCCATCGTATGGACTGTATTTGTACTTAAACCTTGATTAATAACAGAACCCACAGATGCGGAATTTGCATACAGACCTGGACTAATCACTTGGGCTTGTATTCTAAATTCGTAGGTTGTATTAGGTGGTATATTTGGAATTTTAACTACAAATAAGCTTGCGCCATCCAGTGTATTTTGATCCTTACGAAACCCACGATCCGGCATATTTATATCATAATATAAACTCGGGTTATCTGTTATATTATCGACTGTTAGATCTGGATTATCATTTCTAAACCAAATTTCTGACGGAACATTCGTATTCGTTGCCGTATCAACCAATGAAACTGCCATGACCTTAAGTCGTCTATTTACATCTACAATAGAACTTCTCAAGTCTTCTGTATATGGTAAAGCATCACGAATTATAACCTTATCGACTGTTTTTCCCTTACCAGAATTTTTTACTCTAATACGATAAGTGATTGGATTACTCGTCTCTTCTAAACCAATCGGATCATTTTTTTGTTCGCCTAACTCCACATAGTTTTTATCTACTGATTTTGTCACGACTAAAGCGTTGCTGTTTATAGTTGTCGTGATTACATCATTTGACGGAAGACTCACTTGTTCTCCTGTAAAGTAGGTTCCTATTAGAAAGAATCTGTTTTTTATTTCAACTTTTCCATTTGCATCATAGGTTATTTTAGATGCATCTGTGACTCTTACAGGAACTGTGATTCGCAAATTAGAATGTTCGCCATACATTGATAAATCCGTCAATGTGTCTGCATTGGCTTTTACTATCAAGTTTTGACCGTCAATCATTGATGTAAATTTACTTGTCAAATCAGTATTATCGAAGGCATCAACTACTTTAATAGCATCTACTCCTCCGTTTAAAGAAATTCCTGGTGGTAAAGTATCACTAATCTGCCATCTCTTTAAAGCATAGTCTAGATAGGATTGTGTAGGAAATTGTGCATCGAAAGTATAAGTGAATGTTTCATGCAAATCACTAAGCGTGTCCTTAGTTACTAATGTTTCATCTGAATCAGATACGTATTTCTTCGGTGCAACCATTTGAGAAGGTACGGCAAATGGAAATCCAAAATAAGTCCCGTGACTCCATGTTTCAGTATCTCCACCACTGACTCCTCCAATTCCTATTGTATCAATGGTGCCAATAACACGGCCCATCTGAAAAGCAGATCCTTGATAATCAATTGAAAATTGTGCTTCTTTAGGATTCCAGTTGTCTAAGTTATAAGCATTCGTCCAGTGATCTGCACTGTCTGCATATCTACCATCTTTCGGAAGCCACACAGTGGTTCCATCTTTGTACTTATACATTTTTATCGTTAATGGTCTTCCTGATTTGGGATCTATTGTAGAAATAGGTGTTCCCCAATTACCAAAAAAGTTATATCGTTGAAAACTAGTTGTATCTGTACCATTGAACAACATTGCAGTTTCAAATACGTTGATAGTACTTCTACCGTTGGCACCTGGACCATTCGACATAGTTGTTTCATCCCAATTACCTTCCCAGTCACCAAAGCCAATCGGTGTTTTTACAGTGAAAGGTGTTGTTGTTCCTGCTGAAAAGAACTCCATACCCACACGTTGTGAAAGTAATGGCATTTGAGAAGAAAAGATGCGAATTGATGGTACATTTTGTACTGTTCCAGGTTTTAGTCTCAGATAAACAGACTTTCCAAAATTAGCTGCATCGCTACTAATTACAGTTCCATTAGTCATCGTTAAAATCGTTACTTTTATATCAACTAGATCCTTACCATAACGTGCATTGTGTATGATAATCCCAAAATTAGTGTTAAATGTTTTTCTAGCAGCTGTTGTTCCTATATACATAGGAAGATTAGTGAAGGAAACCTCATCTCCATAATTGCCACTACTTCTATCTGCAACAATCCCATCATTTGTAAAAACTTCAAACGTTGAATTACTTAGATTCCAAGAATTAGAAAAATCTGGCTTAGTCCAAGTGTTCTTATCATTCTTGTTAAAAATATTTATGTTAGACGTATCTTTTACTAGATTTGGCCATGCTGCTGGTGTTTTCGGTATGTCAGCTAGTTGTGTTGATTTTTCTGAATCAGTTACTTCTTTAATACTATCTGCTGAAGTCGTGTCAGTTGTTTCAACGGCCAATTCCTTAGAACCAGAAGTTGATTGTTCAACTTCTGGTTCACTCGTATTTGTAGCTTCTTCTGCTTGAATCTTGGAATTACCTGCATTTGTCATAAACAACCAACTAGTACAAAGTAATAGGGAGAATAGTAAAACAGAGTATAACCATTTCAATTCTCGTTTTCTCATTGTTTTCGTCCCCTTTAATTTACTTTCTTTGTCTTATGCTTTACGACGTTTTTTATCCATCACAACTAAAGCTGAACCTAATGCAATAGTTCCCATTGCAATTGTAATCAGAACTGCAGTTCCTTGTCCCCCAGTGAATGGCAAGTCTGTTTTCGGTTTATCTTCTACAGCTAATTCCACTGTTGTGTTGTTTTCTGTTGTCAAGTTTACTTCTACTGCTTGTGCTTCTTTCAATAATTCATAGCCTTCTGGTGCTTTTGTTTCTGTTACCCAGTATGTTCTTTTCACTTGGGCTTCATCAATTGGCAATGTTGTCGGTACATCTAACGCTAATCCGTTAAATTCAGCGCGTCCTTGACTATCAGTAACTGCGATCAATAATGTTGTGCCATCTGCTTGTGCTGCCGCTTCTGCAGCTGCTACTGAGCCTGAACCATATGTTTTACCATTCGCTGCTAAGAAAATACCATTTTTAGCATCATCTTCTGTTAAAGAGATATGGAATTCTGCTCCTGCTAATAGTTCTTTTGTATCTTCTGCAGTTTTTTCAATGTCCAATCCACCATCATACAATTTTGGTTTGTCTTCTTCCGGTGGAGTTACTTCTGTTGGTTTTTGACCTGGCACTAAATAACTCACGTTCATTTGGTTATCAATGATTCCGTTGAAGTCTTTATCTGTGTGTGTTGTAATCAATCCACGAATATCTGTATATTTGCCTTCTGTTACTTTTTTCATTCCAGCTTGTGTCAAAGTAAATTCCAATGCTTTATCCGCATTTGAAGTGTCTGTTACTGGTAAGCTTGATACTTTTGTTCCATTCAACGTTACTTCATAATCTGTTCCAAACACTAAATCTTCCCAAGCACCTGAATCTTTTTTCACTTGCATAATGGCATTATCAAGCAATAATTCTTTCACCAATGTATCTTTGATTGTGAAATAGTTCGCGTAAATTTCGTCGCCTGCTTTAACATTTAAGTCAGCGATTTGATTGCCGTCTTTATCATAAACAGGTGAAATCGTCATATCTTGAGACGCTACTTGATATAAACCAGAAGGAATGTTCGTTGCTGCTTCCCAAGTGAACTGTTCGCCAGCTTTGATTGAGTAGCCTTTTTCACCTTCGATTGTTTTATCTGGATCTACGATTGATTTCACAACGTTTTTCGGTTGCACAACAACATCATAAATCAATGAACCGTTGTCTTGACGGCTTGTTTGAGGAACTGTTACGAAAAATGGCGCTTCTGGTGTCGCTACGCGGTCATCTTCTAGCTCAGTAATAATATAAACACCATCTGCCGCGGTTCCTTTACCTAAATCAAACGTGATTTTTCCTGTAGCATCTGTTGTTGCTGTCACTTCTGTAAAGCTAGGATCGATCGTATAGTCAATTCCCTCTTTTTGATCTTTTGGATTCACAAGTGCTGCACCGCCATTGACTGGAAGTACACGTTTGATTGTAAATTTGATACCTTCTAATGGATCATGTTGGACTGTTGTATCTAATGTACCATCGCCACGGTCTCCAACTTGACTTAAATCAGAAACTGCATATTTATAAATAGTGATTGAACGATCTGACGTTTCATTCGCTACTGGATTTGAACTTGTTTCTGCCTGCACATTCATTGGCTGAACTAAGCTTACTCCTGCCACTCCAGCTGTTGTGAAAATTGTTGTCGCTACTAGCAATCCTGTTAATACTTTGTTTTTGTAGTTTAATTTGTGTGTTCTCATTAGTGTTTCCTCTTTCCCATTTAAATGTGTGTGTGTGAAATTTTATAAAGTATCTGTTTCCTTTGTCCCCTCCTAGAGATACTTCAACTAATTAATTATTTATATTAAATTTTTATTTTAAAAATAAAAATTTAAAACCAGCTTTATGATTATTCTTACTCATGAGTTCCACTCAAGCTTATATCCTCTCGATCGAATGGTTCTTATTTTTATTTGATCTTCAAACGTGCTTATTTTATTTCTTAAGTGAAAGATGATGTTCGATAAACGATAGACACGCACATTATCTGGCATATCTTTAGCATTCTTCCACAAAATATTAGCTAATGTATCATACGTGATTACACTATCTTTCTTTTTAAATAAGGCATCGATCAAGCGGAATTCAAGAACTGTCAAAACGATTTCTGTTTCTTCCAACTGAATACTTCTATTTTCATAGTTTAGTAGCACTTTCTCTTTGCTGTTTGTCAACTGAGAATCTTCTATCTTCAGACGTTTCAATTTATCAACGCTATCCAGTGAGTTTTGGATAAC
The DNA here is from genome assembly GCF_001730305.1 of Enterococcus termitis. GTDB lineage: Bacteria > Bacillota > Bacilli > Lactobacillales > Enterococcaceae > Enterococcus_L > Enterococcus_L termitis. Next base: position 88,042 of record NZ_MIJY01000044.1, on the reverse strand, counting down.
CACCATCAGTTCCGACATACTTTGTGTTTTCTTGACAATACCATGCGCTCCCATACGTAAAAAAAGTAACTTGTCTTCTTCTGGTATCGATTCAGAGGTAATCCAAACCAAAGCAGTCGATTTCCGTTTTGTAAATACTAGCCATTCATACAACAAACTCCTATCGTAGTTATCATTTACATTGATCACAAGAACATCTAGAGCTATAACTTGTTCAAAATCGTTGACTACGATTGTTTCATAGTCAACATTTCCAATTAGATCTACCATATGACTACTACTTCCGTTGCCTAGATTCAACATTCCTAATTTGCTCATTATTTCTGATCCACCTTACGAATTTAAATTACATACAAATTATATTTCTTTTTTATACGATAATTATACTTCCTTCTCTGAAAAAGTCGCACTCATAAATTAACGAAGTGATTCAGCACTTTTTGCGTAATGAAGCCGTTTTCTTTAAAAAAATTGGCAAAATAAGTCACTTTTACCATAAGACAACTTTTCTTTTTGAAATTTTAGACAATTATTTTTTTCAAAAAAACGAAAATAATAAATATACATCAATGAAATATATTCGATATTTTTAAATAAAAGCGTAAATGAAGTAGAAAAATTAATAATCTCCAAAAAAATAAGCATACACTAAATTAAATGACATAAAACATACTACCTATTTGTTCATGCGCTCTGAATACATTTTTCGGTTTATAGTCATATCTTTCTCTGCATAAATATTGTTTCAACTATTTCTATTAACTGAAATACTTAGATAAAACAATCTATTAAAAGAGCAACTAAAAAAAGTGATTGGGACATAACTCTTCGAGTCATACCCCAATCACTTGGAATCCGAATAAACGATGGGAGCAGAAGCAATCCCTTCGGAAATAAGCTGAAATTTCTGTAAAACCAACAAGGAACGAGTTGATGCTTTCTCGTCAAAGACTCGTCGCAGATAGACATTGTTGCACAGTACCTACTTGGTTCTCAGGATTAAACATTCCCTGTCCCATCCTCTTTTAAGCATATAACCTGTTCTTTTTATTTATCTTCCATAGTTTACATTTTTAAATTCTCTAACAAATCTTTTTGATAGGTGTGTCGTATGCATGTCACTAGCTCTTTATTTGCTATAATTAAGAATTTTTTTTCATCTATTATCTGAATTGGATATCCATCCTTAGCTAAACTTTCTGCTTTTCTTTTTTCTTTATATTGAATCTCTTTTGAAAAAAAATGTGTTTTAAACAAGCCTGTCACAAGGAGCGTGGTTTTTTTGTTAACAGTTTGTTGATTATAACCACCTAGAGAATAAATAAGTGCCTTAGCTTGTTTTCTACTCATGCATAATAGCTCACCACTAAAAACGACATATTCTCCTTCAATATTCATAAATTTCACTCCAAAAATGTCTATTGTTTGAGTATTAATAATTAAATTTAACCATACAATATATTCCAACCTCTGAAGCTAATGCAATTTTTTCATTTTATTTTTTAGCAAGTTTCCAAGAACATTTGAACGAACTATAAACATAATCAATTTTATATAAAATATCATGGTTTGATTATTCGTTTTAAAATGAAAACAAGATAAATCAATAGTAAGCCAATCATTACATATTCAATTGATTCCTGACTCCCTGTTTTAGGCAATCTCATTTTTTCATTTTTCTCTATAATATGTTTAGCCAGATCGGATGTCGATGCAGCAGTAACTCCATTACTTTTGATTGTTTTTGTCTTGGATTCATTGCCATTTTTTGTCTCTGTTTTTTCGTTAGATTTATTCTTATTTTCTACTATTAACTCCCATTTAGCATACAATCGAAGGTTACTAGTGACTGGTCTGTTAAAATCCCACAGTTGCGTCAATTGAGGATCTGAAAACCACCCAACAAATTGGTACCCAGCTTTGATTGGAGGTTCTGGTTTGGACAAAAGACTATTTTTTTGAATGATTACGTCCTCAAGAGGCGTTCCCCCGTTACTTTCAAAACCTACCGTATAATTTTTTTCCTTTTCCTGCCAACCAGCATACAACGTCATATCATGAGTAACAGGAGTCCCAAAATCCCATGACATCGTACAAGATATATCTGTATACCAGCCTAAAAATACATACCCTTCTTTTTTAGGCATTACCGGTTCCTCTACTAAAGTACTTTCTAAGACACTCTGAGAAGCTACTGGATCTCCGCCATTCGTTTCAAAGTTAATCATGTAAGTCTCTACATTTTTTTGCCAACCAGCAAATAGTGTCATTGTATACCTCACTGGTTCTGAAAAATCCCATTGATTTGTACATGCTTCATCTGTATACCAACCGATGAATGAATATCCTTCTTTCGTCGGTTGCTCAGGTTCAGTAGCTTGGTAATCCGTCTCAACTACTTGAGCAGGGATTTCACTTCCGTCGATACTATCGAAAGTGATTGTCTGAAATCTATTTTCCCAAATAAAAGTATCTGGTTGAGCCCCGTCATATTCTGATAGAAAAGAAACACTCGAGTCATATCTTATTTTTGTATCAAGACCTACCCAACGTCCTGTATAATTTTCATTTTGAGTTACTTGAGGAAGTAGTGTGTTTGCTAAAAAAATCATATTATCCCCAAGTTTTATCCCACTTAAAGAAGTACAATTTCCAAACATTGCACTCATAGATGTAACCTGTGTTGAACTCCAAGACGTGATATCTAAATAGTTTAATGCCCTATTGTTATAAAAAGCAGCAGACATGTCTGTTACAGAAATTGTGTTCCATGTTGAAACTTGTAAATCTACAAGCCCACTATTTGCAAATATTCCAGCAATTGATGTAACATTTGAAACATCAAAATTTTCAAGATTCAAGCTTGTCAATGCATAACAGTTCCCAAACATCCCTCCCATATTTATAGCTGAGCTTGTATTCCAGGTAGACACATCCACACTAGCTAAAGAAGTGCAGTAAAAAAACATTCCACCCATATTTATGACTAGCGATGTATCTAGCTGCTCAGTATTAACAGTCGTCAATAACCTGCAGTTAGCGAACAAGTGATTTGCTTCCGGCTGAAGGGTGACTGGTCCTGTAAATGTTATTTTTGTTACAATATTTTTATATTTTTGCCAAGGTGCATTGCCCACTAATTCTCCAACAAAAGATCCAGAACTCACTGTCATCGTACCATCTGTGTACAATTCCCAAGACGATGTTCCATACATTCCGGAATCTTTTAACGTAGAAGTCAACAATGCAGTGTCATTTTGCGAAGTTTGCATTTGCTCTGTCTCTGCAAGTACAACTGACTTAGTTGATCCTATCGTCAGAAAAAGCGCTCCTGCAATAAAAAATGCGTATGATCGTTTCAACTAAACTTACTCCATTCTTTGAAATATCTATAATCGTATTTTTCCATCTACTTATGCAAGTAAGATCTCAAAATACGATTATCTTCTTTCGATTATTTTTCTCTTTTTGAAAATTGATTTCCGTTTACAACTTTTATATATAGAAAACGAAAGCCAATATATAGTAATGTCACTATATACATATATTCAACTAGGACATATTTTTTATTATTTTCCCCAGTTTCTGGAAGTTTCTTAGCCGTATCTGAATGTAATTTTTCTTGCTGACTGGTTTCAGGTACTCTTACATTCCTTCCGCCTAAGACTGTGTCTTGAATATCCACATCTTCTGATACCACTTTCACTTCAATTTCTTTCTGTACGTCATTCGATGTAAACGTTACTTTATAATTCCCGACCTCTGTTGCTTCTCTTAATGCCGAGTACTTCACTGATAACACTTGTTCTTCTCTACTTGGCAGCAACACTGCTTTTGCACGAGCCTTTTCAATCACCTGATTCTCTGTCAAACTTTTGACTTCAGACAATTTTACAGTAAATGGTTCTGCTGTAATTTGTGTTATCTCTTTTTGTAGTTCTTCATTAGCTTCTACAATTACCTCAACTTGTTTTTGGACATCATTTGATTTAAACGTCACCTTGTAGACACCAATTTGCTTTGCTGCTTTTAGTTCAGTGTATTCTAATGCTAATTCTTGTTCTTTACCGCTGGGTGTTAAAATTGCTTTTGCTTTCGCTTTTTCAATAATTTGTTTGGCGGTTAATGTATTAACTTCGGAAAGTCTAATGGTAAATGACTCGGCAGAGATTTCTGTTGTTTCCTCTATCTGCTCTATATCGTCCTCTACTATGACTTCAATTTCTTTTTGTACGCCGTTTGATTCGAATACTATTTTATAGCTACCAGCTCTTGCTGCTTCTAGTAAGGATGAGTACTTCACTGTTAAAGCTTGTTCTTTTCCACTCGGTATCAACACAGCTTTTGCTTGGGCTTTTTCAATAATTTGAGTCTCTGTCAGCGCATTGACTTCTGATAATTTTATTGTAAATGGTTCTGCAGTTATCTCTGTTATCTCAACTGGTTGTTCGATATCTGCTTCTACGGTGACTTCAACTTCTTTTTGCACACCATTGGATATTAAGATAATCGTATATACCCCCGTTGTAGTCGCTTCTTTTAATGAGCGAAGGTCTACAGTGATCTCTTGATTCTCCCCATTTAGCATTGAGACTGCTTTAGCTTTTTCAATCACCATTGTTTCTGTCAAACTTTCAATTTCTGATAGCTTGATAGTAAATGGTTCTGCTGTGATCTCTGTAATTCCTTCTGGCTGTTCCTCATCTAATTCGACCGTTACGTCAATTTCCTTTTGAACACCATTTGATTCAAAAATTACTTTATAGATACCTGCTTCTGTCGCCGCTTGTAAAGACAAGTAGTCCACTCTCAATTCTTGCCGCTCTCCACTTGGAGATAAAATGGCGGTTGCTTGAGCTTTTTCAATGATTTGATCTGCGGTTAAATTTTTAAGTTCAGAGAGTTTTACAGTAAATGGATACGCGTTGATTTCTGTCGTTTCTTCTATCTGTGCATCATCTGCCTCAACCGTTATTTCAATTTCCTTTTGATGTCCATTCGCTTCAAATACAATCGTATAGATACCTGCTTCTGTTGCTTCTTTTAATGTAGAATAATCCACTGTCAACGTTTGTTCTATATTACTTGGTATCAGTACAGCCTTTGCTTGGGCCAACTCGATTACTCTAGCATCAGTCAATTCTTGAATCTCTGATAGCCTGATAGTAAATGGCTCTGCTGTAATTTCTATAGTTTCTTCCGGTTGTTCATCCTCTTCTACGGTTATATCAATTTCTTTTTGAACACCATTTGATTCGAAGATAACCTTATAAACACCTGCTTCTGTCGCTTCTTTTAGCTCAGAATAATTTACCGTCAACTCTTGTTCTTCGTTACTTGGCATTGAGATTGCTTTTGCCTGTGCTTTTTCGATGACTTGTTCGGCCGTTAGATGACTAACTTCTGATAGCTTTACTGTGAATGGATTCGCAGTGATCTCCGTTGTTTCTTCAGATGAACCCTCTACTGTTACTGGTACTCTGATCACACACATAAATCCTGTAGGATACGTTAGTTCTACGTTGATTCTATGGATCCCCACCGATTCCAATTCATTCGGATTCATTATTCTTGCAACAGGTGTTGCTTCATCTTTATCAAAGGTATTTTTCACTAAGTCGCTAGCTTGCACTTCATCTCCAAGTTTTATCGTTGTTGGAACAGCTGATGGTAACATATTTTTTTCAGGAATAGGCAGTGCGACATACTCATTGTAACCACTAGGTTTATAGATACTTTCCCAATCCGGATTCATTTTTTCGTAATCCTCAGCAGTCCAGCCATAGACTATTGAAAAACCATTATGTGCACCATCGTCTCTTGTATTTCCAGAAACATGGCTATTATTCGTTGGGTGAAATCCTGTTTTAGTTGTTGGATTATAAAGCAATAAATCCGCTTTCTTTGTATTACTAAAATGTATATATCGATTATTGATAAAAACACCATTACTAATGCTCGTTTTATCCGGTGCTTGCTGAGCACTAAACTCCATTCCAATCCGATAACCGCCATCCCAATACTTGAAGTCAAATGTATTGTTTGCAACAAAAATGTCTTTGTACATAGATACTCTATCCGTTGTCTCTACGACACCGATCTCAGGATCATCGGTCATAATAAGTCCAGTATTACGGAAATAATTGTTCATAATACTGATTTCTCTACCCGATTTAAACTTAAAACCACCCCAAGAGCCATTAAACCAGCCACGAACATGATTACCTGCTAGAACAACATCCGTAGATCCTCGAAGATAGGTCACGTGGTCCTGTGTAATAAAGCCATTTGTTTCTTCATTATCTTTATTTGAATAAAAAATATTATTTAAAATTCTAGCTTTTTTTAATGTACTGAAAGAATTGATTCCTGTAGAAATAATATTTTGTTCATTTCGCTCTAATACAATAGACTGTTCATCTTCCAGCGCATGTTGCAATCTTGTAATGGTATTGGCTAATCCATCTGCATTTTTTTGAACATATTTTAAAGCGTCCAATTCATCGATTTTTGCACCTATCAGGTTATTTTCTACCAAGGTATTATATTGATACTGATTTAATTTATCTTTTGCAGTCGTATATCCACCTAAATAGATGGTATGATTCCAGGCAGCTCCCCCAACAGGTGAGTCTTGTCCTTTCGCATGATCAACGTCTCTTAAGAAAATATTGTTTTTGATTGTTGCATTCTCAGAAAACTCCAAGAATACTTGGAAATTTGACACTGGATTGTAAAACACACAGCTATCAAGAGTGACATTTTTAAACATATCCGTATTAATCGATAACCCATCAAAAAAGAGATTCTTAAATGTTAGAACACTTCGATTCCCATATTGATTTGCGCTCCCTAGATTAATATCATTCGTCGTTCTATTCTTAAAAATCGTAGCCCCCTCTTCGTCACCAATCATGACAGAATTGCTGGGAAATACTCGAGTATATTCTATGTAATAGGTTCCCTTAGGTATGTATAAATATTTTCCCAAACTGATTGCTTTGTTCATTGCAGCTAATAATTGATTGGCTTGATTTTCTTCTGCATCTGGAACCAGTGCATTGGCGCCAAAAATCGTTTGGTCTGTAGCATCTAATGAATTTGCGGGAATTGATTTTGGTTCTTTTACTAATGCTTCCATCTGAGAAGGTTCTTTTACTTCCTCTGCCATTGCATTGATGAAAGGTGACGTGCTTAAGCCAGCTGTTATTGCTACCATCATCATATGTATAAGTTTGCTTTGAATCTTTTTCACTAATTGATTATCTCCCTTCAATAATAAGAAAATTTAATATGACTGAAAAATACTTTTACTCAGCAAAGGTCCGTATTTTGAGCCTCCTTTGAGAAAAAACTAATATTTTGTCCTACTAATTTGGACTATATAAATCGTTGTACAATTAGCATATATATAAATTTATTCAGCAACATTATTTAGACATAGCCATATCCTCATTCTCCTTTCTTTAATCAACGTCCGCCAAAGTAGAAAATCGATGTTAAATCTTAGTACCATCGATCAGCATTTTTATAAAACTAATTTGGTCCCTTAGATTAGCAGCCTCAAATTTCGTTTATCTGGCTCAAGCAAAATTTCTATAAAGATATTGACCCAAAATAACTAATAGATCCAACACCTAGATATGATTATCTTTTTTGTTTTCATGTGTAAAATAGTTCTGTCATTATTGATTTCCAACGCCAGTTGTACTGTGGTTTGTAAAATTCCACACAAATTTCCTTATTATAATACGATAATTAGCGCACCCAATCCAGCTCAAACATTAAAGAACACATCTCTAAATTTAGATTCGATTCAACTAACTTCTTCCATTAATTAGTATCTTATGAAACGCTCACTGTTAACCCTTCTCCCCTTCAATCTATTGAACATCTAATACTGGATTTATGATAGTTTTCGTTTAGAATAACAAAAATAGACAAAAAAAGCCCAGTGAAAAGAAATGTTCTTTCCTACTGGCCTCGCTCATTTAATACTGCCTTCGTTCCCAATAAAATACCATAACACATATCATGCCCCGAGGTATGACCGACTTCTAGCAGCCTAGCGATTTTTTCTTCAAAATGAGCGTGAGATTCTTTTCCCTCTAACGCTCTCCATACCGCCATCACCACTGAGCTGACGTAATCATCAAGCAGCGCATAAAAATAATTTTCACTGATACTTGTTGTCGCTGTAATATGCGTTTTTATCTGTTCGGCAACTGTTGAAGCAGCTGGATGCTGATAGGTCTTCAACATAAATAAATAGCCGAGCAATAGATCATCGCCACTCGGTGTCAGTCCTTTCCCTCGCCCAATTAAATACGTTACGATCTGCTCCCAATCTTCTACTTTGTTTTCTGCTAGTTGAGTAAAATAGCACGCTTCTCTATCGCCAATGCTTAATCCGATTTTAGATTCTAGGTGTTTTTCTTTAAGAACGGTCAACAATTTCTGAAGTATTTCTTCACCATATGGAAGCGGCTGAATTTTCAACTCCATTTTGACTAATGGTGCTAATTGGATAGTTTGAATGCCGAAATTACTGTAAACAGTCATTGAATCGCGCGTCAGCTTCACTAGATTTCCCTGCTGACAGTAAGGTTGAAGCAGGGTAAAGTCTGTGACCGATAGTTTCAACCCAAAGCTAGATAAAAAATCCTCTGATGAGGTAATGTTGATCAACCGATCATTCACAGAGAGATTCAAAGAATGCTCAAAAACACTATGCACACGGCCCATACCACACCTATTTAGTTTCGTTAAATAATCGCTTATGATTGTCTGCTCTTTCATTTAGTCCGCCTTCTTTAACGAAAGATCGAGCCTAAGATAAAAGCTGATGTTACACTTTTATCTTAGCCTCTTTCTTTCAAAAAATTATCTTAAGATATTGACTTTTTTATCCACTTTCACGGTCACTTTTCCGTTTTTTATTACGTAAGAACGCTCTGGAAAGTCAATCAATGCTGTCGCTACAGCTTTTGTATCTAGTAAAACTAAATCTGCTTTTTTCCCAACAGCTAATCCGTAGTCTTTCAATCCTAACGCTTTTGCAGGATTTTCTGTGATCATTGGTAGAACAGTTGGTAAATCATCTGCTCCGCCAAGATGCCCCACAGGAACAGCCAACATCGCAATTTGGATCAAATCGCCATTACCATAAGGTGTAAAGCCATTACGGATATTATTTGTTGCCAAGGCAACATTGACACCTGCATCACGTAATTTACGAATTGGCGTCACTGCACGACGAACATTGTATTGATCATTACGTGCGCCTAAATGTAAATCAGTCGCAGGCAACGGCATTACATTGATTTGTGCTTTGACCATCAGATCGATGACTTTAGCTAAGCGCTCTGGTTCCATCGCATGAAGAGCAGTTAAATGTCCGACAGATACACGACCTTCATACCCTTCTTTGATCGTTTTTTCGCATAAGTATTCGATTGATGTATCATCTGCTTCGTCTGCAAAATCTTGGTGTAAATCGATATCTTTATCATACTTCTTCGCGATCTCAAAAATCAAGTCGATATGTTCATTTGCTGGTGCATCGTTGTAAGGAATTCCTCCGACAACATCTGCGCCCATTTCCATTGCTTCATACATCATTTTTTCTGTACCAGGTGCTTTGAAAATCCCTTCTTGCGGGAATGCAACAACCTGCATGTCGATTAGGTCTTTGTATTCTTCTTTTAGTTTCATGATCGTATTAAATCCAGTGAAGCCTTGAGCTGGGTCAAATTCTGCATGTGTTCTGACAGCCGTTGCTCCATGACTGATGATCATTTCTAGTGCTTGTTTGGCGCGACTGTAAATATCTTCTTCTGTAAATGTTGGTTTTAATTTTGCTGTTACTTGGATCGCTTCTTGTAATGTACCCGATTTGTTTGGTTCTCTATCTGCGATCAAGGCTTTGTCCAAATGAATATGACTTTCTACTAAACCAGGAATCAAGACACGTCCGTCCGCTTCGATCACTTCTTTGGCTTCACCAGAAATCTCTGGTGCGATTTCGATGATTTTTCCATTGTCGATTGCAACGTCCTGTAATGCTTCTCCATCTTTAATACGCGCTTGTTTGATCAATAAATCCATTTTTGCCACTCCTTCTTATTTTTATCCGAAAATAAAACCAATTACTAATAAAATCACTGAGGCCAGACTTAACCACTTCACATTTCCTTTTACAACATCTAAAATCGGAATTTGGAAGCCTGATGATAAGGCCTGCATTGTAATATTTACGAAACTCATTTGGCTACCTAGACCAACACCCACTGTGACGAACCCTAGTGCCAATGGCGGGAAGCCTAATGAAACCGCAACAGGCAATACTAATGTTAAAACAGAACCCACGTAAGCCCCAGCTGGAATTCCGATCAAGATCCCGGTTAAGATCGCAACTGGAACCACGATAAACTCAGGCGCATTTTGTGCTACACCTGCAATTACTGCAAATGTTCCTGTTTGCGCAATTACATTGATAAAGGCTAAGAAAATCCCTACTTGGAATAAACGAGTCAGAATATACGTAGAGCCATCGACCATTGCTTCCACTGACTGATTCATCGAAAAATTTGTACATAAGTAAACCAATGCTAAGGTCAACACCATATAAACAAGCGGTGTAAAGAATGCAAAGCCAATCAAGTCATTCACAACTGGACCGAAAATTACTGCAAATAATAAGAAAATCGCTGGTAAGGTAATCTTGAATAATTCACCATTACTCTTTTGTTCATATTCATCATCTTCGGATTCCTTAAAGCCAATATTGCGGTGTTTCGTACCCCAAAAGGCTAAAACAATCGCTAAGACAACAAATAGTAACCAGAACGGACGCATTTGTGACACATAAGAAGCGACACTAACATCCCCTAATTTTGACACGATACTTGATTCTAATGATGCTGGTGATGTTGTAAACGATACGGCTGCCGCTAAAGACATTGCCGCGATTAATTCCGGCACCACACCAACTGCTGCAAATGCTAAAGGTGCGATAACCATTGCACTGCCGCCGCCGATTCCTGACATATACGTCGCAGCTGCTAACAAAATAACGATAAAGGCTGAAACATACTCCACTTTACCTTTAGTACCACGTTTAGCTAAGGTCAAGGCTGCTGAATAACTTCCAGCTTTAAAAACGGCCATGGCAACAGCTGAATTGATGATCGGTACTGTAATACTCAACATTGACGGAATCGTTTCAAGTAACTGCTTATTAGCATCCGCCAGACTGATTCCGCCAATGATCATTGCTAAAATCCCGGCAACTAATCCGGCGATGATCATATCCACTTTTTTGAACAATAATACTAACACTAAAATCAATGGTATCAATACTAAAATAGCTTTAAATCCTGTAGGCGCAACAACTTCATTTATTTCAGCTGCAAACGCACTAATCCCCGATAATGCTCCAATAAAGATCGACAATAAAAGAAACATCATTTTTTTTCGTAGTTTCATCGCTCTACTCCTTCTTGTGCTTTTTAGTTAACAAACAATTTTGGTTCCATATCCTTTAGGAATATTCCCTAAGTTTTCAATAGAGGTGATCACAACTTCTCTATCCGTATGATCTTTGACAAAAGCAATCGCAGACTCCACTTTTGGCAGCATGCTGCCTGCTGGAAATTGTCCTTCCGAAATGTATGTCTGTGCTTGAGCAACGGTTATTTTTTCCAATTTCTGTTGATTCGGCTGATTGAAGTTAATATAGATGTTATCAACACCTGTTAAAACAATCAAACGCTCTGCTCCAATTTCTTCTGCCAGCTTTTGTGCAGATAAATCTTTATCGATCACCGCTTCAACCCCAGTTAGTATTCCCTGTTCATCAGAAACAACAGGTACACCGCCACCGCCGACACAAACCGTAATGACTCCTGCAGCGATCAATGATTGAATAGCTTCTTTTTCAATGATTTTTCTAGGTTCTGGCGACGCGATCACCTTACGGTAACCACGTCCAGAATCCTCTGCGTAAACGCCCTCTCCTTTCATGACTTTTTCATCCGCTTCTTCTTTTGTATAAAAAGGCCCGATTGGTTTTGTCGGTGTTGTAAATGACGGGTCATTTTTATCGACTTCAACTTGTGTCACAACACTCACAACACTTTTTTCTACCCCTTGTTTTTTTAATTCATTTTGAAGTGCCTGCTGAATCCAGTAGCCGATACTCCCTTCAGTCATGGCAACATTTGTATCTAATTTCATCATCGGTGTTTTTTCTGAATCACCCATTTTTTGCTGGATCAAGAGATTCCCCACCTGAGGCCCATTCCCATGACATAAAACAACTTGTTCTCCTTGCTTGATAAACGAAGCGATCTCCGCTGCAACCGTTCTGACAACCTCACGTTGTCCTTCATCTGTCGGTATTTTATCTAAAATGGCGTTTCCGCCCAAAGCGATAACATTCAACACGAATTTTTCCCCCTTATTACTCGACTGTGATCCCTAGTTCTTTCGCATATGCTTCTAATGCTTTTTCAAAACAAGCTAAAGGTGCGCGAACGGTTCCTGCACCGATTTGACCAACACCCGCATCTTTATGCGCGATTCCTGTATTGATGACTGGAGTGATTCCAGTTTCAACAACTTTACGAATATCGATCCCTAAACAAGTTCCTTGGAAATCCCAAGTTGGAATCGTCCAAGTTGGATTGTGCGTATCACTGATTTTTGCCATTTCATTTGAAGTATCTAACGCATCTTGGAAACCGCCAGCCCCAACGAAACGTGTAACACCAGGAGCTGCAACCATCGCCATACCACCAACACCGACAGTTTCTGTGATTGCACTATCTCCCATATCCGGATTGCCGTCATCTTCTGTAAAGCCAGTGAAATATAAGCCCTTCGGTGTATTAACAGGTGCAGTAAACCATTCATCATTTGTTTGTGCGATCCGTACACCAAAGTCCACACCATTTCTAGCAAGCGTTGTTACGATTGTACCTTTTGCCTCTTTTCTCGCTGTGTCAACAATTGTTTTTGCAGCAGCCATCATGATATTCAAGAAGAATTGATCTGTATCTGCTAAAAATTTCATGACATCAAATCGATCTTGAACGTCCATATCTACTAAAATGATATATGGGGCAATTTCTCGTAAAAAGTTTAAGGATGCAGCGAAATTACGTTGATGGAATTCATCCCCCATCGTAATTGAACGAGCAATCAAGACACTTAAATTGATGCCGTCTTCACTTTTATTCAATGCTTTTGAAAGTGTTGGGCCTAACACATCACGCAACCAGTTTAGGCGTGTGATTACTTCTTCTGAAAAAGCACCAAAACGTAAGACTTTTCCGATTCCTTCATTCATCGTACAGTAGCCACGTGTACCGTCTAAACGGTTTTCCACGACAAAGACCGGCATATTAGCAGAAGTGATTCCGCCCATCGGACCTACTGCATTCACATGGTGACATGGAATAAAACGAATCTCGTTATTTTTGATCAATTGGCTGACTTCCGCTTCATTTGCTGCCCAGCCTTCAAAAATTGCCGCGCCGACCACAGCACCTTTCATCGGACCAGTCATCGCTTGCCACTCAATTGGAGGACCAGCATGTAAAATTGTTTTTTGCGTTTCATTTAATTCTGGGATCACCGTTTTAGCTAAGACAACATCTGTTAAAAAGGGTTGCGCATTTTTGATTTTTTCGATCACTTTTTGGTTTTCACGATCGATTTCTTCGGCATGATCTTCTAAAGCATTTAGAATTTTGATCATTTTCTTATTGCCGTTTGCTCTTGGTTTCCAATTGAATTGTTCTGATTTACCATCAAATTTTTGAATGGATTCATTGAAACTTTGTAAACCGACATTGATGATTCTTGGTTTCGTATTCAATAATTCCATTACTTTTTCACCGGCTGCTGGGACATCGATCGTTTCACCTTGGTAAGAAACAACCGCTTTGTCTGCTTCTGATAAAGAAATACCTTTTAGGCCTAAAGCTAGACGAACTGCTTTGGCATTACTAGGTGCAACTAGGACATTGTTTTCTTTTAGCTGTTCAACGGCTTGTGCATAGTTTTGCGGATCGTTATTTGTGCCAACGACTGTTGCTACAAAATAAAGTTCACGTCCATTTGCAGCAGCTTTTGCTTGTTCTTCTTTGATCACAGGAAGCAACGCTCCGACCATATCTTCATGGGCACCATAGCCTAAAACAAAATCAAGCAGAATCACACCAGTTTTTTCGTCTTCTGCATATTCACGGATTTTTTTAATACGTACTTCTGGATCGATCATTGGATGTGGTTTTCCTTGGGTATAAATGTCATCTCCTAGATCAATAACATCATAGCCATGTGATTGTAAGACATATCCTTCTTTTTTGACTAATCCTTCCAGTCCTAACGCTTCTGAAATCAGCATTCCCGCTTCAGCAGCTAAAGTTCCGCCAGAATATAAACCTGTGATAACTTTATCTTCACTTAGTGCACGAACTTTCGGCATGTCGATTTCTTCAAAATAGTTTGCCTTGATTGTTGTTTCATTCGCTAAATCGACTGCAATCTGTGCTGTTTCTTCCAATGTATGGGCTAAATAAACTTTTCCTTCATGCGCTGTTGGTTTTTCACCTAAAAAGATTGCTACCACTGGTTTAGAAATACTTTGGAGCAACTGAACAACTTCATCTCTGACTTCTTTTGCAGGTGGTTTTGAGATAACGCAGATCACATCTGTCGGTGCGTGGTTTTCTAAAGCGACGATTGCATCTTTCATCGTTACCGCGCCAACTTTATCACTTAAATCGCGACCGCCTGTACCGATTGCGTGGACAACTCCGCCGCCTAAACGATCAATGATCGTCGTTACTTCTTGAATTCCAGTTCCAGAAGCACCCACGACTCCGATATTTCCTGGCGTGATAACATTTGTAAAGGCAATCGGAATACTTGAAATGATTCCGGTACCACAGTCTGGTCCCATCATCAATAACCCTTTTTCATGAGCTAACTTTTTCAATTTGACTTCATCTTCAACTGGGATATTATCCGTAAATGAAAACACATGGAGACCATTTTTTAAAGCGGTTTCCATTTCAGCTGCACCGTATTCTCCTGGAATACTGAATAACGCCATGTTTGCATCTGGTAATTCTTCTAATGCTTCTTTCCAAGTCGTTGATACGTGTTCTTTTTCATCTGAACTTTTAGATGATAGGTCATTTAAAAATTTATCTACTTCAGGTAATACTTGATCCATAATTTTGGGATCATCACTATCCACCACGATCATTAAATCATTTGGTGACGCGGCTTTGGCCTCGTCTGTCAAAAGCTCTGTATTCAGCAAAATATCTTTATTTGCATCTGTTCCCATCATCAGCTGACTCATGTTGACAGTTGAAAGCGCATTGATTTGATTAGTCAACAGCATCAAGTTGATAGAATCTTGATAATTATTTTTCAAAATAACTGTGTTTAACATATGTATCCTCCTATCTCTTTACTACGTTTTCATTGTAATGCAAAAATGTATGTGTTTTCATCGGACAATATTCTAAAAAAATGATATAATTTTTATCCATATAGGGAAAAAAGGTGATTTTAATGAAATTGAAGGAACTTTTGTCGATGGGCGACTTAAAAACGAGTAAGATTTTAACCAAAGAGATCGGTTTAGAAAATGACGTGGAGTCAGCAATGGTGCTGGAGGCAATCGATATCGAGCAGTGGAGTAAGAAAAATCAACTGATTTTGACTTCTTTCTATGCCTTTGATGGGTTATCGGATCAATTATTAGAAGAGTTCTTCTCAAAAATGCAGGTTATCGGCGTTAGTGGTTTAGTCGTTAAGATGGATCGCTTCATTACGATGATCCCAACATGGTTTATTGATTTGTGCTTTAAATATGAAATACCGCTGATCAAAATCTCTCAGGAAGTCAGTTACGAAAAAATACTATTAACAATCTATGAACCATTATTGAATCATCAAACCCATATTTTGCGGACGTATTACGAAGTACGGCAACGCTTTACTAAACTGGAAAAAAGTTATCCATCATTAGAAGCGATCATGCAGGAATTTTATCAGATCATCGGTAGCCCCTGCAGCTTAAAATTGATTGATAAGCATATCGAAATCAGCTACGGAGAACAAGCAAAAGACTGCATCGTACTCTCTCGAAAACCTGTTACGAATGGCGAATTCACTAAAAATGACTACTCCTTGCTGGAACTCTATTCTCAATCCAGTGTAAAAACCCAGCAAGCAATCGAAGTCAGTATTTTCAACAGCTATTCGTCGAATTGTCTACTGTTAGTCTATTTGAATGAGCCGGAAATCAAAGAAACCGATCTTGTGATCATCGAAAATACGATTGATGTTCTGCAAGAGAAATTCAATACTGAACGTCTGCTCAAAAAAGAACGCTATACACGATTGAACAATTTAGCCGATGCGATTTTACAAAATACGCCAGCAAATCCGGATGAACTGGACAGTTTGCTTTTAGAAGCCAATATGAGTTTGTTTCCTTCGTATCAGGCAGTGGCTTTTTCTACACGATCAACCACGATCCAGTTGAGTAAGGAAAAAATTCTTTCTTTGCTTCGTTCGTTAAAAGTTCGTTCGATTTTTTTCGATCAGCATAGTTATTCCGTTGTTCTTTTCAATTTTGATGGCGCAAACGGGAGTATCACTAAAGCTCAGGTCGAAAATCTTTTAGCCGAAACCTTAGAAACGAACCCAGATTTGTCTATAGCCATCAGCAATGTCAAATCTAAAAACGACATCAAAGAACTATTGATGGAATGCCTGGATATCTTACGCTTCAACGAAGAATTTTACAGTGGTGCGATCGTTAGTTTGGCTGATATCGGTATTTTCCGGTATTTTATTCAAAACGAGCAGCTGAATGAAATCAATACCTTTGTTCCGAAAACGTTGCAGCAGCTGGCGAATAATAATTATGATCTTTTCGAAACCTTCTACCAGTTTTTAAGAAATGAACGAAACTATAAGCAAACAGCCGAAGCAATGTTTTTACATTCCAAAACGATTCGCTACCGTTTGAATAAAGCTGAACAAATTTTGGCAATCGATTTTTCCAATCCGCTTCAACTTTTAAACTACGAAATCGGTACTTATATTATCAAAATGAGGAGAAACGCCCATGAAAACAACGATCCAACTTCCTAACGGTGCAGCGGCAGATATTTATCAGTCAACCAATAATCAACCACAAAAAACAGTTATTTATTTGCATGGCGGCGGTCTGATTTACGGAAGCAAAAATGATTTGACAGAAGAGCTAAAGCAAATCTTTATGCAAAACGATTATCAAGTGATTGCGCTGGATTATTTACTTGCGCCAAACACCAGCTTGCCAACTATTCTCACAACCCTAGAAGAAAGCATCACTTTACTGAAAGAAGACGTTATACAAACAGCCTCTTTTGGACTTTGCGGTCGTTCTGCCGGTAGTTTTTTAATGTTACAGCTTGTTAAACGGGGCGTCATTGCTCCGCCAGATTTTTTGGTCAATTTTTATGGCTATACCGATTTGACGTTTATTGATTCCTCGAGAAAGCTAATTGACCAAACGATTACAGAGCAAGACATTCAGCAGATCGATCAACAGACACCGACTTGGGATGATCCCTTTTTACGGCGCGTTCTTCTGTATCATTATGCTGTTCAACACCAAACAACAAGTACATTTTATGGTCTTACTAAACAGATGCTCGATGCCTTCACAATTACAGAAGATGAGCTGCAGTCATTTCCTACTTGTTTCAGCAGTGCCAGTAGCTCAGATGAAGAAATTCCGTTTCGCTATAGTAAAATGCTAGGGAAATCAATTCCAAACAGTACATTCGTTCCAGTCTATTATCTTGAACACGACTTTCTCAAACGCGCACAAGATACCCAAGTCCAAAATGTTTTAAAAAGGTTAAATGATTGGTTACAATCAATAGTGTAGTCACTTATTGATTACTTTGATCCGTTGAACAGCGCCTAAGATCAGGAGGGATTCTTTATGTATTCAATGCTCAAAAAGGTTATCACTGAAAAAGACAGCCAGCGGCAAATTTTATTGTTGGAACAGTTACTCAATCAACAAAAAATGACTGCCAAAGAATTAGCGACTAGAATCCACACGACTGAACGAACTATTTTTTCTGATTTACAGATGATTCGTAATCAGCTACCTGTCGGTTGGCAGATTGAAACGGATAGCGCTGGAATCCGTTTAATCAATAAGGATAATGCACTCACCAATGAGTTATGGGAATTATTTTTAGATCAATCCATCAGTGTTCAATTATTAAAAATGTTGTTTTTTACAAAAGAGCTGTCTATTCAAGATTTTTTACAAAACAACGGTGTGTCGTTTGAAACCCTGAAACGTCATACCAAAAAAATCAATCAGCAGCTGCTGTCTTATCATATTAAGATCGACTTAACTGCGTCTACTGCACGACTTTCTGGGGAAGAAAGCGCTATTCGAATTTTTTATCATCGTTTATTGGTACCATTTACTCATAATAATTACTTTTTTGACGATTACGCGATCCACGAGGAACATTATTTTCAGTTTCTAAAAAAAATCAACCACTCTCCCTCTGCCGTAGAGACTGAACAGATTTTTGGTGTCTGTTGGTTTTTCATCAATACTATTCGGATTAAGGCAAACTGCGGGATCGGTCAATTTCCTTTTGAACAGTCAGATGTTTTATTTACTCTTTATGCCCCTTTTCTGGAAAGTTTATATCAGAAAGAAGGAATCTATTTACAGGGCGAAGAAATATTTTTTGCTTTTTTCTGCTTTTTAGAAAGTTGGAATTATAACAATCATTATGGACCACAATTAGCTGAGGTGTTCAGCCAACAATACAGCTATCTCGAATCAACTGTCCAATCTTTTGTGGCGCAATTGGCAGACGAACTTGCACTGCCTAAGCTAACTACGACTCCTTTGGTTGCCAATTTAATTTTGCTGCTGGTCAAATACATTGAGTCTCCAAGTCTATCGGAAATGTTCCAATTGGAATACCAAGAATTGATTTTAACAAGACAACATCAGCTACTAGACTTCCAAACGAAAAACCAGCAATTACTAGAGCGCTTAGGTGCTGTAATAACGATCAATTATCCAGAGTATTTCTTTAATCTAGCTTCCCTTTTAGAGCAGCAAGCCATTTTCTCTGTTCAGCCTCAACTGCTGACTGTTTATTTTATTTATCAGGGTGAGCCAGCTTGGAAAGCTTTATTACAGCAAGAACTAGCAGATTATTTAGGTAATCGTGTAACATTAAAAGCTGTTGAATGGACGGAATTAACAGAAATCCAACTAAAACAGACAGATATACTTGTCTCTAATTTCCCTCTAGAGCATCTTGAGATTCCTGTGTTTTATATCTCCTCAATCCCAACAAAAAATGAGCTCCATCAATTGAAAGAGCTCACTGTAGATCCATATATTTGAGTACACATTTTACTTACGCACAGAGTGTAGAGAACAAAGCTACCTTAGTTTTGGCTTACGCTCTTTTTTTCTTTTTTGTCGGAAAAATGCTTTGTGATTCTTTTTTCAACTTCTACTACTAAGAATAGTAAGAACGCATTCCCTGCGATAACGACCTGTTGCCCTAAGCTAAGTCCTACGGTTCCAATCAGTTGTTGTGCAAAAGGTAAGAAGACAACGCTCATCTGTAACAGAAGTAAAATCCCTAATGAAGCGAATAATACTTTATTTTGCAATAATCCTTTGTTAAGAGCTGGGTTTACTAGCTCTCTACAATTGATCATGTAAACTGCTTGCGCTAAAACGATATTTTGTAAAAGAATCGTCTGCTGCAGTGCTTGTCCTTCAAAGCTCATCGCTAATAAGTAAGCTGGTATCATGATGATCAAAGAAACATAAACGATTCTAAACATACTGTATCCAGATAAAATCCCCTCATTCGTACCTCTTGGCGGCCTTTTCATCGTATCCTCACTTGCCTTTTCAAAACCTAAAGCATAAGACAAAGTAATTGTCGTTACCATATTTACCCATAAAATTTGAACAGGAGTCAACGGCAATGGTTGATTCGCTAATAAAGCCCAGACTACGATCAATCCTTGCGCTAAGGCTGTCGGTAAGAAAAAGTTGATCGTTTTTTTCAGATTATCAAAAATCCTCCGACCTTCTTTGACTGCTTTAGCAATCGTATGAAAGTTGTCATCAGCTAAAACCATATCGGCTGCTTGTTTGCTCACTTCGCTGCCTTTAATTCCCATCGCAATTCCGATATCTGCTTTTTTGAGTGCGGGCGCATCGTTGACACCGTCACCTGTCATACCCACAATTTCTCCATTGTTTTGCAAAGCTGTCACGATCCGCAATTTATGCTCTGGTGTCGTTCTGGCAAAAACATCTACCTGTTGTACTTGCACAGCTAGCTCTTCTTCACTCATTGCATCAATATCAACACCCTCTAATACTTTAGCGGTATGCTTCAACCCAATTTGCTCACCAATCGCTTTAGCAGTTTCTTTATGGTCACCTGTAATCATCTTAACCGTAATTCCTGCCTCTTGTGATTCTTTGACTGCTTGGATAGCACTTTGCTTCGGCGGATCGATGATTCCTGCTAAGCCAGCAAACGTCAGCTCTGACAATAACTCATGTGTCAGTTCCTGTTGTGACGCTACTTTTTTGTAAGCAAACCCTAAAACTCTTTGTCCTTTTTGAGCTAAAGCTGAGGCTTGATTAGACCAGCTTGTTTTCTCGGTTTCTGTTAAAATGGATTTTTTCATCAATACTTCTGGTGCACCTTTTACAAAAATCATCGCTCCGTCGGCCTCTGGATGCATGGTTGCCATGAATTTATAGCTGGAGCTAAATGGAATTTTCCCTACAACCGTTTTTAATTTTAAATCAGCTTCTTCTACATAATGAAGTAATGCTAATTCTGTCGGATTTCCTTGTAACTCTTTCGCTGATTGATGATCTTTCAATTTTAATTCCTGACAGTTGTTCATGATATCCATAACCATTTGTGTTTCGCTTGTTGCAAGATCCATCACTTTCATTTTGTTCTCTGTCAAGGTACCTGTTTTGTCCGAACAAATCACAGTCATAGCACCTAATGTTTCAACGGAAGGCATATTTTTGATGATCGCATTTTCACGTGCCATTTCTTTTACACCTAATGACAGAATCATCGTCAGTACTGCAGGTAATCCTTCTGGAATCATCGCGACGATTAAAGCGATCATTGCCGAAAACATCAAATTCCATTCCATCCCATGACGGAAAGTAGTAAAGAAAAGTAAAAATACGATCAAAACTAAAATCCCTCTAAAAATCTGCTTATTTAATTGGTGCATTTTCTTCACCAATGGCGTTGTTTGCTGTTCTACCGATTGTAGGGCATGATTGATTTTACCGATTTCAGTATCATCTCCAGTTGCTGCTACGATGCCTAACGCTGATCCTGCTTGTACTAAAGTACCAGAAAATGCCATATTTTTTTGATCACCAGCTGGCGCTTCCTTCGTTAAAACAGCAGTATTCTTTTCAGCTGCTTCTGATTCTCCTGTTAAAATCGATTCTTCGATCAATAGATCATGGACCTCTAGTAAACGTAAATCCGCTGGTACCACATCTCCTGCTTTTAAGGCAACAATGTCTCCTTGTACTAGTTCTTCAGCAGAAATCGTACTCTTTGTCCCTTCTGAAACAACGACAGCCTCTTGTCCCATCATTTGTTTCAACCCATCCAGAGATTCTTCGGCTTTTCGCTCTTGCCAGTAACTAACAAAGCCATTGATCACAACGACTAGAAAAATAATTGTTCCTTCAACAAAATCACCTGTAACAAATTTCAAGACCGCTGCCACCATTAACACAATCATTAATAAATCTGTATAGTGCTTTAAAAACTTTTGCCACGGTTTCACTTGCTGCTTTTCTTCTATTTTATTATAACCGTCTGCTGCTAGACGTTTTTCTCTTTCGACTTTAGAAAGTCCGTTTGAAGAAGTGTTCATTTTGCTCATCGTCTGCTCTATTGTTTGTTTGTACCAATTCATTAATTGTTCCCCCTGCTTTTCTTGATACTTTTATTATACGTATAAGAAAAGTTTATGAAGGTCGATAATTTCAGTGCTGTCTGAAAAAAATGGTTTATCTGCTGTAAGGTCTATTGTGTGCGTGTGTAGTGCCATATAGCTGGTGGGAAGAATGCTAGGGATGAAAAAGCTCTCATTATCTGACTCAATTAGATATTATAACCATACTATTAAATATTTTTTTAATATATATAGATTGTTTTTTATAAATATTTGTATTTTATTAACAAAAAAGTCTAATCTAATGGTAATATACAATTAATGATATTCATTTTTTTATTATATGAATTTCATTAAAACAAACAAAGGAGATTAAGATGAAAAGAAAAAGTTTAGTTAGGTATATGTTGGGAGCATCATTCGTATTCATGCCGTTAACACTGGGTTCATTAAATACTCAAGCTGCTCCTGCATCTCAAGAGGAGCAAACTTACACGCAACCAGATGGTACCACCTTTAAAGCAACCCAATCTGGGGATGAATTTTACCAGTATCTTTCGGGTTCAGATGGTAACATCTACGAGCTGGGTGAGGATGGGTATTGGCATTATCAAGTCAAACCAACTAAAACACGTACGAGTGCCACTACTGACAACAAAGTTGGAATTGATACAAAGCCAACAAACACAGTAACCGAGAAGGATATCTTAGAGAAACAACTTGGCGAAAAGGACCGTCAGAGCTTTAACCATGATCTATTAACACAAGACACACCAAAATGGAACAAGCAACAAAATTTGCTAGTTGTCATGGTAGAATTCAATGATGTTAAATTATCGACTACCACTCAAGAATGGGAATCAAAGATTTTTGATGTGAATAACAAGTCGCTTAGAAATTTCTATTTAGACCAAACCAACCAACGAATTGATGTGACCCCGGCTAAAAGTGAGGGGTATGTTGAAAATGGTGTAGTAAAAATCAGCATGGACCAAGATCACCCAGATAATCGTGTAGGAATCGGTTTTGATAGCGGACTCCTTACCTTCAATATATTAAAACAAATTGGAGATAAATTCGATTTTTCAAAATACGATACAAATAAAGATAATCGCATAGAGCAGAACGAATTACACATAATGGTAATCGTTGCGGGTTATGAACGTAGTGGTGGTAACTTCGGGCAAGGTGCTTGGGGACACAAAGGTGGCATCAACGGTGAATCTGTTGTCAATGGAATTGACTTTAACGATTTTACGATGTTTGGTGAAAAAAGAGGAACACAAAGCTCAACTATCGGTGTTATCTGTCATGAATTCGGTCATGATCTTGGATTGCCAGATCTATATAATACATCCGGTTCTGGAATAGGTTTAGGGCGACTTAGTACTATGGCAGTTGGCGGCTCTGGAGCCACAATATACTTTAATGGTATGTATTGGTTCAATCAAACAAGTGGCTCAACACCAGTCGGGTTAGATGCTTATTCCAAAATGAAACTTGGAGTGCCAGTTGAAGAAATAGATGGTCAGCTTTTACAAGAAAAGAAACTAAAAGCATTACAAACCAATTCAGATCCCACTATTTTAAAAATACAAAGTCAAAATCCAAATGAATATTACCTGATAGAAAATAGACAATTGACAGGCTATGATCAAGGTCTAGAGGAGAGCTATTTTGAAGCGTTGACTGGAAAAATTTTAATTTCGGGTGGGATAGCAGTTTATAGAGTGAATACAGATTACACTGCAAACATTGCGAATAAGCAGCAATTAGTTACCTTACTAGAAGCAGATCAAAGTATCGCTGGTTATTCGAGACTAGAAAATAATGAGTTCCAGAAAATTGATCCCCTCTATTATAATGCACTAAAACCAATAGGAGGCCAGCAACCTACTCAAATTAATACTAAAACAGTTCCGTCTACACAACTAGCAGATGGTAGCTTTTTAGATACAGAAATCAAAGTTTTATCCGAACCAGGAAATGAAATGAAGGTTCAAATAGGAACCTATGTTCCGATAACTGATATTAAACTCGATTCAACAGATATCTCCATAAATGTTGGGGAAACTAAGAAAATTCAAGCATCAATTTTACCAAATAACGCTACAGAGAAAGAATTAACTTGGAAAAGTACGGATGAAACAGTCGCCACAGTAGATTCAAAAGGAACAATTACAGGTAAAAAGAACGGTACAACTAAAATAATTGTATCTAATCTTAAAGGAACTGTTACTTCTGAATGTGCAGTAAATGTAAAAGAAAAAGAAATTCTTGTAGACGATATACTCATAAAACAAAAGAGTGTTTATTTAACACTAGGAGAAACACAGCAGCTAACGGCAACGGTTACACCTAGCAATGCAACAAATAAACAAATCATTTGGAGTAGTTCTGACGAAACAATCGCGAGTATAACAAAAGATGGTCATTTAACTGCTAAAAAAGCTGGTACTGCAATCATTGTAGCAAAATCAGAGGATGGAAATAAATCATCTGAAGTAAAAGCTTTTATCGTATCAGAAAAGAATTATTATGGAACTGCCCCTTGGTCTTGGGATAAAGAAACGCAGACCGTTTCTTTCTACGGGGGGACTTTCCCACCTTCGTATGGTAACATAAATATCCAGACACAAATCGAGAAGAATGCTTTACTTGAAGGCAAACCTATCAAAAAGATTCAGTTCTGTGAGAAAGTTACCGCACACTATCAATCATCGGCTCTCTTTAGAAGTCTTTCCCAGTTAGATGAAATCGAAGGGCTTAATCTGCTTGATACATCTAACGTTAAGTTTCTTGATGCGATCTTTGAACATTCCAGCGTACAACACTTAGATCTTAGTAGTTGGGATACCTCTAATGTAGAAACTATGACTTATGCGTTCAGATCATCCTCTATTTCAGAACTAGACCTAAGCTCTTGGAATTTAAGCAAGACGACTCTTCTTACCGGGATGTTTGACAGCTCCAAAGTGTCAAAATTGAATATTTCTAATTGGGATACTTCTAACGTTACTGGCATGAACTATTTATTTGCTAATACTACGGAACTAGATTCAGTTGATCTTAAAGGATGGGATACTTCTAACGTTACTGAGCTAAACTATTTATTCAATAAAAGCGGCGTTTCTTCTATTGACTTGAGTAATTTCCATACGCCTAAATTGAAAAATGCAACCTACATGTTTGCCAATACGCCTCATTTAGAAAAGATCAATATCGCTAATTTAGATACTTCTTTAGCTGGCTTTAATGGCAAAGCCATGTTCCAAGGTGCTCATCAATTGAATGAACTAACGTTAGGCGCAAATTTCCACTTCGTCTCAGACGCTGAGTTATCGGAAGGAGCGATCGGTGTTCCAATTGCTCTTTGGAATAGTCCAAAAGGGGTGATCCATGAATCTTCTTCCCTTCTCATGAAAGAATATGATGGTACCGACACGGGTACCTATAGGAGAAAAAATGGAAGAAAAACATATGGAGGAACCTTTGGTTCTAGTCCCTGGTTTTGGGATAAAGAAACGCAGACCGTTTCTTTCTACGGGGGGACTTTTCAAGCTTCGTATGGTAACATAAATATCCAGACACAAATCGAGAAGAATGCTTTACTTGAAGGCAAACCTATCAAAAAGATTCAGTTCTGTGAGAAAGTTACCGCACACTATCAATCATCGGCTCTCTTTAGAAGTCTTTCCCAGTTAGATGAAATCGAAGGGCTTAATCTGCTTGATACATCTAACGTTAAGTTTCTTGATGCGATCTTTGAACATTCCAGCGTACAACACTTAGATCTTAGTAGTTGGGATACCTCTAATGTAGAAACTATGACTTATGCGTTCAGATCATCCTCTATTTCAGAACTAGACCTAAGCTCTTGGAATTTAAGCAAGACGACTCTTCTTACCGGGATGTTTGACAGCTCCAAAGTGTCAAAATTGAATATTTCTAATTGGGATACTTCTAACGTTACTGGCATGAACTATTTATTTGCTAATACTACGGAACTAGATTCAGTTGATCTTAAAGGATGGGATACTTCTAACGTTACTGAGCTAAACTATTTATTCAATAAAAGCGGCGTTTCTTCTATTGACTTGAGTAATTTCCATACGCCTAAATTGAAAAATGCAACCTACATGTTTGCCAATACGCCTCATTTAGAAAAGATCAATATCGCTAATTTAGATACTTCTTTAGCTGGCTTTAATGGCAAAGCCATGTTCCAAGGTGCTCATCAATTGAATGAACTAACGTTAGGCGCAAATTTCCACTTCGTCTCAGACGCTGACCTATCGACTCAAAATGACGATATCTTCACCGGCAGATGGCTTGGCCCAAATGGATTAGAAAACCCGACTCAAATATTTAACTCCTCTGCTGAATTTATGACCAATTACAATAAAGCTTTTCCTGGTAAATATATAAGAGAATTAAAATAATTTTAGTAAAAAAACTTGAAGTTGCCACTTAACAACTTCAAGTTTTTTTTCTTATTCTAACTAACTGATCTACCTTAATAATAAACCTCATCCAAAAACAGTCCTTGAGCTGGAACGGTTTCCCCAGCTTCACTTCTAACTTTCTGCGCAAATATCTCATCGATCGTTTCAACTGACCTGCTTCCGCTGCCGATTTCCAACAAGGTTCCCATAATGATCCGAACCATTTTATACAAAAAACCATCGCCGACGAAGGTAAAATGCAGCATATGCCCTTCACGCTGAATCGAAAGCTCTTCGATCGTCCGCACAGTGGACTTTTTCGTTTTCTTCAAAGCTGAAAATCCGATAAAATCATGTTTGCCTATCAACTTCTGACAAGCTTCATTCATTAACTCCATATCTAACTTTTGTGACACTTGAAAACTGTGATGACGTTCAAAGGCAGTCGGAATCGCATCATTCCAGACAAAGTAACTATATTTTTTTCCCACAGCGTTATAGCGTGCATGAAAACGTTCAGGAACTTCTTCCACTTTTTTTACAACAATATCTCGCGGCAGATAACGATTAAGAAACTCGAGCATCTCTGCTACAGGAATCGTTTTATCCGTTTTAAAATTAGCTACTTGTCCTCTTGCGTGCGTTCCTGCATCGGTTCTACCGGAGCCGATGATCTCAATTTCCGTTCCAGTTAGCTGCTTTAATACATTTTCAATCTTGCCCTGAATCGTTTTTTCAGAATCCCCTAGCCTTTGCCAGCCAAGATATCTAGCACCATCGTATTCAATCGTTAATTTAATATTACGCATACGTTTGTTTTGCTCCTTCATTTTCTTTTTACTGTAGTTTCTCTTAACCAAATAGCTTAAATCTTTTTTTGACCAGTTTTCCTGTTAACCAAAAGGAACCCGAAAGAATACTTCCTTCCTTGATTTCTGCGGTAACGAGCTCAGGATCGATAACCACGTCAAACTCGCCGCCTAGCGTTTTGACTTTTGCATAGTAAAAATATTGCTCAGTAAAGCGGTTCTTTATTTTTTTAGTAGTCAATACATGCCCGCCAAACATAGCCATCGAGCTTGGGCCAGTCGCTTCTTCTTCGCTGCCAAACAAGCCAGATGGAATAAAAAACTCACTGGCAAACTTGGGTTCTGACGCTTGGCTCTTATGATAGTCTTCCTCACTGGCATAAATACTCAACTCATGCGCAAAAGCCGCTACTTGTACTTCTCGAATGACAGGATATTTTATCTTTTGAAGGCCAATATCCGGCACATCAAAAACAAATGGATAAGCGAATGCATCCTCCTCGGGATCTGCTTCACTATAAATCCTACCGTCTAACACTGTATCAGTCGGATCCTCCACTTTTTCTACTAAACGAACGGTTGACACTGCCGTACCTGAAAAATGTGGATTCAATCCAATCATCTCGCCTTCCTGATTCAGCTGTCCCCAAAGTTCGATTCCTTCGCCCATTCCCAATAAGAGATACGTTCCATTTTGCGCTTTTATTTTTTTCCCTGATGCAAAAACTTGATTTGCATAGGTCATAAAATCCTCTTCCGATGAAACAGGTATACCAACCGTTGAAAAATGATTCACCATACTATTTTTCAGTCCTTTCTTTCATAAATTCATCATATCATAGAATAAATAGTTAAAACAGTTGTCCGTAAATAGCATTAAAAAAGGGCTGAGCATCATCTCGCCCAGCCGCTTTTCACTAACTTGTTAAAAGAAGTTAATCTAATTCAACTTTACCAGTATACAACTGATAATAAACGCCTTTTTCCGCTAATAGATCGTCATGATTGCCTCGTTCAATGATTCTACCGTGATCCATCACCATGATCACATCAGAATTTTGAATCGTTGATAGTCGATGTGCAATAACAAAGACTGTACGGCCATCCATCAGGCGATCCATACCGGCTTGAACATGCTTTTCCGTCCGTGTATCGATGCTGGATGTTGCTTCATCCATGATCATTACCGGCGGATCAGCGATTGCTGCCCGGGCAATTGCTAGTAATTGGCGTTGTCCTTGAGAAAGACCTTCACCATCTCCTGTGATCACCGTATTGTATTTCTCAGGAAGATTATTGATAAACGCTTCCGCGTTCGCTAACTGGGCTGCTTGAATAACTTCTTCATCTGTAGCACCTAAATTACCATAACGAATATTTTCCATGATCGTTCCTGTAAATAAATGCGTGTCCTGCAAAACGATTCCCAACGATCTTCTTAACGAATGTTTTTTGATTTTCTTCACGTTGATTCCGTCATAACGGATTTTTCCTTCTTGAATATCATAAAAACGATTGATCAAATTCGTGATCGTTGTTTTACCTGCACCAGTAGCACCAACAAAGGCTACTTTTTGACCTGGTTCCGCATATAACTGAATATCTTTTAAGACTTTTTTGTCCTCTGTATAGCCGAACGAAACATCTTCAAAACGGACATCTCCAGTCAACTCAGTATAGGTCACAGAGCCGTCTTCATGAGGATGTTTCCACGCCCATGTACCTGTACGCTGTTCGTTTTCTACTAACTGACCGTTTTCTTTCGTTACGTTTACTAACGTTACATAGCCATCGTCAACTTCAGGTTTCTCATCGATCAGATGGAAAATTCGATCAGCACCAGCTAAGGCCATGATGACAAAGTTGATTTGCTGCGATACTTGGCTGATCGGCATATTCAATGAACGGCTTAGTTGTAGGAAAGAAGCGATCATTCCGATCGTTAATCCCGAAACACCATACACAGAGAATAAACCGCCAATAATCGCTAACAAAACATATTGGATATTCAGTAAATTCATCATGATCGGCATTAAGCTATTGGCATATTTATTCGCTTGTGTCGCACTTTGACGAAGAGATTCATTTAACTCTGTAAATTCTTCGATGACTTTTGATTCATGGTTAAATATTTTTACAACCTTTTGCCCGTGCATCATCTCTTCAATATAACCATTGACTGAGCCTAAGTCTTTTTGCTGCTTGCCAAAATACTTACTGCTTCGTCCCGCAATCATACGAATCGTTAGGATCATGACTCCAACTGAAACGATCACGATCAACGTCAAAGGGACACTAATGGAAAACATTGCAATAAAGACACTGACAAAACTCACTGCTGCCGCAAGCAAGTTAGGAATACTTTGTGAGATCATTTGACGCAGCGTATCTGTATCATTGGTAAAATGACTCATGATATCTCCATCCGAGTTCGAATCAAAATAGCCGATCGGCAAAGTTTCCATATGAGTAAACATTTGGTCACGAATTTCTTTTTGGGTTCCTTCACTGATTCGAACCATGATCAAGTTGTAAAATAGATTACTTAAAATCCCCATACCATAAATCAGCGCCATTGTCGTGATCGCTTTTAGCAGTCCAGAAAAGTTTGGATTGCTTTGTCCAAGTAAAGGTGTGATATGATCATCGATTACGACTTGGAGAAATAAAGAACCGCGTACATTGGCATACGTACTCAACAAGATAAAGAGTATAACTAAAACCAGCAATCCTTTGTATTTTTTCAACATATATGAAAATAACCGTCTCAACGTTTTTAAAGGATCTTGAGGGCCGCGAGCGCCTTTTTTCGGATCATTACTCATCGTCTTCACCAAATCCTTTCTGTTGAGATTCATACACTTCTTGATAAATCGGATTAGTTGCTAGCAATTCATCATGCGTACCGATGGCATTGATCAGTCCTTTGTCCATTACAATGATTCGATCAGAATCTTGCACTGAGGACACACGTTGACCAATGATAAAGGTTGTTGTGCCTGGAATTTCTTTTCTCATTCCTTCACGGATCAAGCGGTCTGTTTTAGTATCGACTGCACTCGTTGAGTCATCCATAATCAAAATTTTTGGTTGCTTCAACAGCGCTCTAGCAATACATAAACGTTGCTTTTGTCCGCCAGAAACGTTATTTCCCCCTTGAGAAATCATCGTATCGTATTTATCTGGAAATTCTTGGATAAAGCTGTCTGCCTGAGCAATTTTACACACTCGAATCAAATCTTCATCCGTCGCATCTTCATTTCCCCAGCGCAGATTTTCTTTGATTGTTCCAGTAAATAGTACGTTATTCTGCAGCACCATGCTGACCTGATCACGGAGTGTTTTCAAATCATAGTCACGTACATCATGACCACCAACTTCTACTACTCCTTCTGTCACATCATAAAGGCGTGGAATCAATTGAACCAGTGTTGATTTTGAACTTCCGGTACCACCGACGATCCCAATCACTTCACCAGGCTTGATCGACATATTTGCATGCATCAAAGCCAATTTTTCTGAATCGTTCGCGTAACTGAAACAAACGTCCTTAAATGTCACGCTACCGTTTGGTACATCATATAACGGATGAGCATTGTTTTTCAGATCACTTTCTTCAGAAAGGACTTCGGTCACACGCTCAGCAGATGTACGTGCAATAATAACCATTACAAAAACCATAGATAACATATTTAAGCTCATCAAAATCTGCATCGTATACGTAAACATACTAACCAGCTCACCTGTTGTTAACGTTCCGCCAACGACAAATTTCGCCCCTAGCCATGAAATCAACAGCATACAAGTATACACTGCCGACTGTAAGATCGGATTATTAAACGCAACGATACTTTGAGCTCTAGAGAAATTCTTATAGATATCTTTTGATACAGTTTTAAATTTTTCATCTTCAAAATCTTCTCTAACATAGGATTTAACAACTCTGATCCCTTGAAGATTTTCCTGAACCACATTATTCAGACGGTCATAGATCCGAAAGACTTTTTCAAAAATGGGGTGGGCAAAATAAATCACAAAACCTAAACCGATCATTAAAAATGGCACCACTGCTAAGTAAATAATCGAAAGATCTCCATTGATTTTAAAAGCCATCAACAGTGAGAAAAAGAAAATCAATGGACTGCGCACAAGCAAACGAATAATCATTTGATACGCATTTTGGATATTCGTTACGTCTGTTGTCATTCGTGTGATCAAACTTGAGGTAGAGAAGCGATCTATGTTAGAAAAAGAAAATGCCTGTACCTTTGAAAACAGATTGTCTCGTAAGTTTTTCGCAAAGCCGGCAGAGGCCACTGCTGCATAACGACCAGACATCGCTCCAAAAAATAGCGCAATGATTGCACAAACAAATAACAATCCACCATACATTAAAATAGCTTTTGTATCTCCTTTTTCGATCCCGTTATCGATCATCATCGCCATGATCAATGGAATAATAATATCCAATGCGACTTCTCCTGTAACGTAGATCGGTGTGATGATACTTTCTTTTTTGTACTCACCTACATTAGCAAGTAATTTTTTTATCATACAATCAGTTACCTCCCTTATCTATGTTGATTTTTTTGCTGTTTTCAGATAGTTTCTCCAACAATTGAAAAAAAATGGTCAGCTCTTCTTCTGGAATATCTTTGATCAGTAGATCGTCAAAATTTTCCAGTTTATTAATATTTTCTTTTACCTTTTGCTGACCAGCAGCCGTTAAAAAAATAGCTTTCAAACGATTGTCTTCCTTGCAGCTTTGACGTTCAATAAATGCTCTTTTTTCCATCCTTTGTAAAATACCGCTAGCGGTCGAACGACGGATATCAAATTCCTGTTCAATATCTTTTTGGTAAACAGGTGCTGAATCATGATTTTTCCGATGAATAAAATTCAGTATCCGCATCTGTATACCCGATGATGGCTCTCCGTCTTCCTTCAAAAGTTCTGCCACTTTTCTATTCAGTTCATTGGATAATATTTTAATTCTCAATGCAGTTTTTCTACTCATAGTTCGCCTCCGCATTAATAGTTCGCTGCCTAACTATTTTACGATAGATTCTATGTACTGGTCAAGGCAATTTTCTGAAAACTAATAGAAAACTTAAATAGAAAAAATTCGTATACTCTTTTAACAAAAAGAAAAAAAGCCTAAGATACAACTCTATGAGTTCTCTCAAGCTTATTGCTCCTAGATCAACGACCAAGGTAAAAACTCTTATCTTTTACCTTAGCTGTCTATTCTATTTACCAATTACTAATCTTCTTGTGTAAACAGCCTGACCTGAATGCATGATCGCATCATCGATTGCAGAAACTAAACGAACCTGACGAGTGACAGGCGGTGTCCAGTTTGGATCGATAATATCATTAAGGGATTTTTCATCAAGGCTTTCTAAATACTGAGTGGTTAAGTCTATGCTGGCGCTTAAATAATCTAACAATAGCTTTTTATCTTCTACAACCACCTTCGCCGCTTCCTCTGGTGAATGATGCCAATCCTCTGTATCATCTGGTACATCCAAGGCAAATTTTGTGCTCCAGCCAGCTGCCAACCACAATGGCTCGGTCTTATTCAGTTCTGAAATTTGATAATCCAGTTCACGTGCAGTATGCCAGATAAGCCAAGTGACTGATTTGATTAATGGGTGAGGCATTGTGTTTGCTTCCTCTGCACTCATTTGATCCAATGTTTCTTCAAAGCGTTCTTGTGCTCGCTTTAATGTATCGATAGATAACTGTGTGACTTTCATTTTTCTTCCTCCTTCATAAATTTCTTTCTATTCATTAGTGTACTACGACGCTTTTGAAACGACAAATAATCACATTCTGGCCTTCCCCAGCTTGCGGTCTATGCTATAATGATGGCAACAAGTCTACATTAGAAAGGAATCTGGCGTGAAAACAACTATCGAAATTGTTGATGCAACACTCGAAGAGCAAGCAACATTTAAAATTCACCAACTATCGCCAACAATCGAAAAAGTACTTGGCATTCTCAAAGAAGAAGAACATTTTTTAATCGGTGAAGCTAAGAATGCCCTCTATAAAATTTCATTTTCTGATATTTTATATATTGAAGTCGTCGATAAAAGAAGCTTTATTTATACCGCAAAACAAGTGTACCAAAGCAATGATAAGCTTTACCAGTTGGAGGAACGATTGATTCCCTTCGATTTCATTCGTGTATCAAAATCAATGTTACTCAATATTGAAGCGATTCAAGCAATTTCGCCTTTACTTAGCGGACGATTTGAAGCTCGTCTGACAAACGAAGAGAAAGTGGCAATTTCAAGAAAGTATGTACCGGAATTAAAAAAAGGACTAGGAATGGAGCGATAATATGAGGATAATCAACTACCTAAAAGAAACGTTCCGCTTAACCTCATTAATATTTACAACATTAGTTATTATCAATTTTTTTATACAAAGTGAGGGATTAACTCATTCTCTTGGCTATATGCTGCTGATTGCAGCGATTTCTAGTTCACTGCATTTTCTTATCATGGATAATGACAAGTATTCTAATCGAAGAATTTTACTTAATCAAGTCTTTTACGTATTCATCATTTGTTCGCAAATAACCCTTGCAAATCATTTATTGCATTGGGAACTTGGCGTAAGGGGACTGCTGTTGAATTTTGTGATCGTCATTTTGATTTATATTTTCATTAGATTTATCATGTACAGTAATGACCGTAAAGAAGCAGATGAAATCAATCAATTTATTCAAAAACGAAGAGGCCGAGATAAAAGCGTTTAGCTCCAAGAAATAAGCCGAAATTCACGAAAATTGCTCTTCAAATTTTTGTGAATTTCGGCTTATTTCCGAAGGAGCTGCTTTTTTCTCGCCGTTTATTCGGGTTTAGAGAGCGCAACAAAACGGATTTTTAGTTTTGTTGCGCTCTCTTTTTTACCTCTTAGTTCCAAATTCCAACCACTTAGACAAATGCTATTGTTCAGGGAAATCCTAACGTTTATAGTTGATTTATCAACAAGAACAAAAAGGAGAAAAACAAATGACTCAATTAGTACATGTATCGAACATCGCAAAAAAATATAAGGAACAAGTTGTATTGGATGCTATCTCATTTTCTATCAATAGTGGTGAATTATTTTCTATCCTCGGTCCAAACGGTGCTGGAAAATCGACATTGATTTCCATTATTTTAGGCTTGGTCAAAGCTGATACTGGGGAAATAATTTTAGCTGGAAAAAAGATGCATACACACTCTCTCGAGCATAAATCATTGATTTCGGTTGTCTTTCAAAATAGTATTTTAGATGCTGAATTGTCAGTAAAAGAAAATCTAGTGATGAGAGCTTATTTTTACACAAAAAATTGGAAAAAAGCAACCGCACTGACAATCGAAAAATTGC
This sequence comes from Enterococcus termitis, assembly GCF_001730305.1. GTDB lineage: Bacteria > Bacillota > Bacilli > Lactobacillales > Enterococcaceae > Enterococcus_L > Enterococcus_L termitis. Next base: position 53,352 of record NZ_MIJY01000044.1, on the reverse strand, counting down.
AGGACGTTCAAGGCAGTCATTTGCTAAACAAACGCTACGGTGTTTTGTCCGGCGGTGAAAGACGAAAAGTGGATATCGCTAGAGCTTTGTTGAATACGCCTAAATTATTGTTTCTCGATGAACCCACTACAGGACTGGATATCCTTTCTCGTGCAGACATGTGGACCTTGATCCATCAGTTAAAAGAAAAATACCAGATGACGGTTGTTTTAACGACGCATTACATGGAAGAAGCCCGAGAATCGGACAATATCTTAATGCTTGCTGAAGGGCAAACAGTCGCTTATGACACACCAGAAAACTTAAAAAAACACTACCAGTGTACTACTTTAGAAGATGTATTTCTGGCAATCGCTAAAAAGGAGAGAATCTAATATGAATGCGTTAGTATATAGAGGGGTATCGTTATTTTTTAAAAACAAACAGGCAGTGGTTGGTTCTTTTATAGGCGCATTGATTCTAATTGGTTTATATGTTTTTTTATTAGGTGACAGTGTCGTCGCTCAGTTATCGATGCTTACTCACCCGCAGCTAGTGGTTGATACATGGATGTTAGCAGGCGTGATCGGAATTGCTTCTGCCAGTTCTACATTAGGTTCCGTTAGTCAACTGATTCGTGACAAAGAGCGCAATGTCTATACAGATTTCATGATTTCACCGATTTCAAAACAACAAATCATGTTAGGTTATTTTCTTAGCACTTTTTTCATTTCAACGATCATTACTTTTGGTGTGATCATTGTATCTGAATTGTATATTGTTTTCATTTCACATGGGGAGCTGCTTTCTTTGACACAATTTGGCTTACTTACGTTGTCAAGTCTATTGACAGTTTTGTGTTCCTCTGCTTTTATGTTTTTTATTGCAAGTTTCTTCCGCAAAATCGATACTTTTTCAACAATGACTTCGATCATCGGTCCATTGCTTGGCTTTTTAACTGGCTGTTACGTACCGATCGGCAGCTTACCAGAGACAACGAGAAATGTCATTCAATATTTCCCCTTAACTAGCGGAATTGTTTTGATTCGACGAATTCTAACGGGAAATGCTTTTGCTTCAGATTCACTAGAAGCAGTCCAAGCCGTTCAAAAAGAGCTGGGGATCGTGATGAATTATCAACATGAAATTTTTGTACCCGTAATGATCTTGGTCGTATCAAGTATTCTATTTTTAGGAGTGGCGCTTTGGAATATCAGAAGAATCGAGTTAAGTAGATAAGTAAATGTCGGAAATTGCTCAGAAAAAGGAGTCTAAGGCATGACTCTATGAGTGACAATCTAGTCACTTAGAATCCGAATAAACGGAGGAAGACAAGCAGCTAGTTTAATTCAAAGTAAGGGTAAAAATGGTGATTATTCTTTGCGGCTAAATAAGAAAAATTCACGAGTCCAATTTTTCACGGGTTACAGCAATAGGAACGGACTAAGCTATCACAGTGTAACGTTTCTACACTGTTTCCCCAGTTTTTATTGAGACTGATTTCTAACTCAAAACCTTAGGGATCAGTCTCAATAAAAGCAAAAAAATACCATTAACTTGTGATTGTTTTTCTCTAACACAAGCTAATGATATTCCGATCTTTTTTCCATAGTTTAACAGCTAGTGAAATGGCTGTTAGTTTAATGACCAATCATTTACTTAATAAAGCTTACTCAGTTAATCTAGATTTGTTCTCCATTCGTTTCAATCACTTTTTGATACCAGTAAAATGAGTCCTTTTTCAACCGCTGAAGAGTTCCGTTTCCTTGATTGTCCTTATCTACATAAATCATGCCATATCTTTTTTCCATCTCGCCGCTGCCAAAACTCACGATATCGATAATTCCCCAAGGCGTATAGCCAATGACTGGTACACCATCTTCTACGATTGCTTTTTTCATTTGTTCAATATGTTTACCCAAATAATCGATCCGATATTCGTCATGAATTGTTTGTTCTTCGGTTAATGTATCATAGGCTCCAAAGCCGTTTTCTACAATAAACAACGGTAAATCATAGCGTTGATAGACTGTATTCAAGACATAGCGTAAACCGACTTCATCGATTGGCCAGCCCCAATCGGATACATCGATATATGGATTCTTCACTATTTTAGCATTAGGGATGTCTTCTGTTTTTTGTCCTGCAACCTCTGCAAGAGTTGAAATCGCACCAGACATATAATAACTAAACCCAATGTAATCCACTGTTCCTTCTTTTAAAATAGCTAATTCACTTTCATCGATCTCTATTTGATAGTTTTTACGCTCCCAGTATTTTGTGGCATAGGTCGGGATTTTCCCGCGAGCATGGATATCATTATAAAAGAATCTTCGTTCGTTGGCTTTTACAGAAGCTATCATATCATCTGGATGACATGAATATGGATAAACAGGGACATAGGCCATCATACAGCCGATTTGGAAATTGGGATTAATTTTTTTCCCTTCAATCACAGCAGCAGCACTTGCTATTAATTCATTTATCGCTGCTTGAAAAACAAGCTCTTCTTTCTTTTCTTCATCCTCGATGATCATTGCTGAATTTGTCCAAACATGCAAAGGTTCTTGTCCATCTGCTTGGTTATTGATTTCATTGAATGTCATCCAATAGGTTACTTTGTCTTTATAGCGTTGGAACACACATTTCGCAAATTTTACAAATAACGGAATGACCTCTTTGTTGGCAAAACCGCCAAATTTTTCATAAATATAATACGGCATTTCAAAATGAGACAGAGTGATTACTGGTTCAATACCGTTTTCAAGCAATTCATCAAATAAACGATCATAGTATAACAGTCCCGCTTCATTTGGCTCTTCTTCGATTCCTTTTGGAAAAATCCGACTCCAGGAAATAGAGGTCCGTAAACACTTCAAGCCTAATTCTTTAAAGAGCTGAATATCCTGTTGGTACTGATGATAAAAATCAATTGCTTCATGGTTTGGGTAGTATTCTCCTTCAATAACGCCTTTGGTTATTTTCCGAGGAATCCCATTGCCGCCAGCAGTCATTACATCTGCCGTACTTGGGCCTCTACCATCTATATTCCAAGCGCCTTCTGCCTGATGCGCCGCAATCGCTCCGCCCCATAAAAAATTTTCTGGTATTTTATTCGTCATAATTTTGCTCCTTCGATAAATGTAACTCTTTTATAAATCAATTTTTTCTGCCCGATTCGATGCGATAACAAATGGTAAATAGATACAAACAGACACGGCTAAACAAATGATTCCGACCAGTACCGCAACGATATTTCCACCTGTTCCTAAAAATAGATTAATGATTCCAGGAGTCGTCCACGGTACACCTATTGCTGGGGTCGGCATAATTGGCCAAACAACTGTAACAAAATACCCAATCATAATATTCACCATTGGTACTAAAATGAACGGTACGATCAACAGCGGATTTAAAACAATCGGCAACCCAAAAATAATTGGTTCATTGATTTGGAAAATCCCTGGTACTAAAGACATCTTGGCAATTTCTCTTTGTTCTGGACGTCTGGATGCAATAAAGATGGCAATTATTAAGCCCATCGTCATTCCGGTACCGCCCATATTTGCAAACATATCATTTAAAACGCCCCATGTTTCTTTATACGGAACATCCCAAAGCGATCCTCCTTGATTGATAAAATCAAGGTTTGCTAAATCTTGCTCTGTAAAAATTGCAGAACGAACTGCATTTAATGTGTTCGGTCCATGAATCCCAATTGAAAATAGTAATGTTTGAATAAACGCCAGCAGCATAACTCCCACAACATTTCCACCAAGATCACGTAATGGACTTTGAATCCCTTTGTAGATCAGCTCGTTGATCCCTTCTGGTGCAATCATCAGAACTAAAAAGTTGATGATCGCAGCAAGTCCAACAACGATCACGATCGGAATCATACTAGAAAAAGAACGAGAAACAGCTGGCGGAACCATCTCCGGCATTTTTATTTGCATCCGTTTTACTTTAAATAGTTTTGGTAAAAATTCTCCCACTAAACAGCCGACAATCATCGCTACAAACAATCCTTATGCCCCTAAATATTGTGTGCTGACCACATTTAAATCATCCGCGTTAAATGGCTTAGGATATAAAATCATAAAACAAGCAATACTTGTCAAACCAACCAAGGTTGAATCTGCATCAAAATGCTTTGCCAATATTTGTGCTACCAGATACGTGATAAAAATACTCATGATGTTGATTGTGCCATTTGCTACTGAAGACAATACCTGCTGTGCGCTTTCCAAATTTGGAAATACGCTGGATAATCGTAATAATTGCACGACAAAGCTGTCATTTGAAAATAAAATATTGTTGACTAAAATAACGAGTGAAGCAGAAATCGTCAATGGAAAAATCAGCATAAATGCATCTCTGACCGCTGCTATATGACGTTGATTATTCAACTTAGTTGCAACTGGTACCAATGAGCGATCAATAATATCATTAAATTTTTGCATGGATAAAACTCCTTTCATTTATAAGCGTATTATACATAACTTCCTTCCCAAAAAAGTAAGCGCCTCCTTTTTAAGAAAAAATTCTTGAGAAATAAAATAAATTCCTTGAATGAAACAACCTGTTCCAAGATTTCTACAAAAAAATTGAGAGCGAGACAAAACTAAAAATCCGTTTTGTTTCGCTCTCTAAACCCGAATAAACGGCGAGAAAAAAGCAGCTCCTTTGGAAATAAGCCGAAATTGCTGTAAAACACAACGAGTACCGAGTTGATGTTGCACAGTACCTACTTGGTCACAAAAATTTGAAGAGCACCAGGTAGGTACCAATTATCATCAGCTCGTAAACTCACTGTGATGCTTGGCAATTTTCGTGAATTTCTTCTTATTTCTTGGAGCTAAACACTTTTGTCTCAGCCTCAATTCCCTGCAACGCTATTCAATTATTCATTATTTCGAAAATCTCTAAGATAGCTGATCAGCGTTTCTAAAATTGCTATCGATGGTAGTTGACTAGTAAGATCAAGAAAAATATCTTTACGTTCTTCTTTGATCTCATATTCGATAGAGTAATCGCACAGCTGTGCTAGTGTACTTTTTTTATTTAGCGTAATGCAGTACTTTTTCACAATATTCTTATCTTCTAAGCCAGCAATAACTTCGATCAATTCCTTGGTTTCACCGGAGACACTCAAAAAAATAATCACATTTTTTTGATCTTTACGCAAAAAACTACGAATCGGATAAGTCAGATCATCCAAACTAATCGATAAATAGCCTAAACTTGCAAGTTTTCTTGCTATATATTGTGCAATTGCACCTGATGCGCCCATTCCCATAAATAAAATGAAGTCACTATCACGCAAATTTTGTGCCATATTTTTGATTTGATATTCTACATCCGGATGAAAAATCCCCATATTCAAAGAGTTCACCCGCTCTTCAATACCAATATGCTTTTTATTTTCTTCTTGACGGACATTGTCTAAATGGGACTTGATATAAAATCGAAACTCTGGAAAAGAATGGAACCCTATTTTTTGAACGAAACGAAATACAGATGTTGATGAAACATGGGCGCCGTCTGCGATATCTCGTACACGCATATAAGGAATTTTATCTATATTATTGACAACAAATCGATAAATTTCTTGTTCAACAGAGGACAGGTCATTTAATTTCAGATAATCAAATATCGCCATTTATGTTAATCTCCTTTAACTCGATAAAAAGATTATACCATAAATTATTTAGCAACCACTTGATGGACCTGATAAACAGCCCCAATCAATCCTGCATCATTTTTTAGCTTTGTCGGGATCACAGGTGCAATTGTTTTTCCTCTTAAATAGTTGATAGATGCATGTCTTTTTTCGATTTCTTCCAATGTTTTTTGAAGTTCTTTAAGGAAATAGTCATTTGCACTTATCCCGCCGCCAATTAAAACAGCTTCCGGATCAAAACAACTAATCAAATTTACTAACCCCACGGATAAGTCTACATAAAATTGTTTCGTAATCGCCGTTGCCAGTGCATCTCCATTTTCAGCTAATGTGAGTATCTCTCTTGCATCTTTCACAGGTGTATACTGTTCATTATTTTGCTGCAAGGCTTCATTGTACAGACGCACAAGACCACCCACAGTAGCCGTTCGTTTGTTGATCGATACATCCTCAAGATTTCCTTCTTCTGGCAATGTATCGATCATCATCCAGCCAAATTCTCCTGCCATCCCATGCGCACCACGATAGACTTTCCCATTGATGACAATGCCGCCGCCAACGCCCGTCCCTAATACGAGACATAAATAATTCTCCATATCAACCGCATTACCGATCCATTTTTCCGCTATAGCAACTGCATTTGCATCATTATCCACCGTCACCGGCAAACCAGTTACTGATTCTAATTTTTGCTTAAAATTTTCTCCATACAGCGGTCTGATTGCACCAGCCGTTAACATGAATCCATCTTCTTGAACGATCCCCGGTGCACTGATACCAATTCCTTTGATTGGATAGTTTGCCTGCGCATCTCGAACGATTTTTAGCAGACTCGTATAAAAAGCATCAGGCTCATATGCTGTCGCAATGCTCCCTTTTTCTAAGATGTTTCCATTCTCATCCAAAATACCGTACTTCACAGTTGTTCCGCCTATATCAAAGCCCACATACATACATAACACCCTTTATTCTTTATTTGAACGAGCCAAAAGATAACGCATTCATTTCCAATTATTGTATCATAATCTGCTAAGGATTTTTTCCCTTTCTAAAAGACAGGCTAAAAACCAAAAAACAACGGACTACATCGTTACAATTTTTTAGTAAGAGTACCTATTTTATTATCTTGAATATGAAACGTGTACGTGCTGCCTCCTGTACGTCCTCCATCCTTAGTTACAGTATCATAAGACAATCTATAAATCCCGTCATAAAAATTTGATGTATCTAACTGCTTGATCTTTAAATGTACTTTTCGATCCAGCTCATCGAGCGTGTCTGGAAATAATTCTTCTGATAAATTCTCATATGTGATATCAATTAAAATAAGTCCAAGTTTCATATATTTTTCAATGTCGATATCATAATAACCTTTAAATGGCTTATTCATCGTTTGATTGTTTGCAACATCTTTTTTGTACAACGCAAAATTATCAGAAAAAGAACCAATCTCCTCACTTGAATTTAACAAACGAAAAGTCATCAAGTACGGTTCCACTTCTTTGAATTTAAAATTTTTGATTTCTATTTTCTCATTGAGCTCTTTTTCGATAGTTTTTGCTAACATAACAGCCTCATCCTGAAAAGCAAAACTTTGAACTACACCGGAGTACATATTAAACACTGTTAAATCCTTTGCCCCAATGGCTTCTTTTTCTTCATCAAGCTCCGTCGTTTTATGTTCAAAAAACATTGTATTGCTAATTGTCACAGGTTTATCTTCAACAATTTCAGTATAGTCAAAAACCACTCTTGTATAAGGCGTTGAATAAAAATAGCCTTGTCCTTTGATACTATTAACAGATACTTTTCCATTTAATCCACTTTGAGCATATATATCTGAAATTTTTTGTTCATAAGTTTCCTTAGGAATACTACTACAACCACTTAACACAAAGAATAACGTAAACAACAAAAACAGCCCCTTATTTTTTTGCAACTTCAACATCTGAATAACTCCTTTTACTATGGTCTAACAAAAAACCGCTATCAAAACTATCCTGAAACAAATAAAAATTGAAATGAGCTGCCCACAAAACTGTACATAGAAATCACAAGCTTTTCGGAGCAGCCCTACAATACTATTTAACCTAAAAATACTTTATTACCAACCACCAGAAGCGCCTCCGCCGCCAGAAGAACCACCACCAAATGAATCTCCACCAGATGATCCCCCACTAGATGATCCGCTGTTGCTATAGGAACTGTACGATATATAATTACGTGTAATTATATATCCGCTTGAATCATACAAACGATTTCCTACTAGAACATTTTTGCCTTTGCGCTTCGCTCCCTTATGCTTAGACATGATTTTTCCAGTATCGATCATCGCCTTAAGTCTGTGAGTAGTAAAAATAAAAAACGGCGCAGCAAGGTACAGGTAATAGATCTCTTCTTGCGACAATTGATTAATGTTTTGCTTTAATTTTTTGGTCATCAGCAAACCTAAAACGCCCCAGCCTGAACAAAGCAATAAGATGACGATTAAAACAATAATAACCCTTCGAGTATCGCCTAGGTCTTCTTCTGCCTCTTTTATTTTCCAATCATATTCAGGCGTAATAGAACCGATATGGCTATATAATTGGTCTACAATACGATTCGTGCCTTTATCATAGGCTTTACTTTTAAAATCTGAAATCGTCTCTTCATCATCAAGAATAGAGCCTGCTAGGTAATCGGTCACTGTTGATTCTAACCCATAGCCGACTTCGATCCTTGTTTTCCGCTCCTTGATCGACATCAAATACAAAATGCCATTATCTTTTCCTGCTTGACCAATACCTAATTGATTAAAAACGGCTGTAGCAAATGATTCGATCGTTGCAGATTTTGGCAATGATTGAATCGTTACAACCATCAATTGTTGTCCCTCATTAAATTGTGAAAATTCTTTATTCATCTGATAAATTTTCTGCTTAGTTTCATCTTTTAGCACCTTTGCATTATCCGAAACAAAAATATTATTTCTGTTGATCTTTAACTCTTTTCCATCAATAGTTACTGTATAATTTTCTTCGTCATTTCCCCAACTACTCGTTAACTCTTTTTGCGTTTGTTTAAATTTTTCTTTTTGATCAGCTGTTAATGAGCGCTGCATTTCTTCTTTAAAAACTGCGCGTTCTTCTTTTAACTCCGCTATGTTTTCTTTCGAAGCATTATAATTCGATATTCCGACAGATACAACAAATACTAGGAATAAGGAGATGATAATCCCTATGACCAAATTGATCCAAGCACCAATAGATTGTAGCAAGAATCTTTTTTTAAAACGCTTATACCAAGTATGTGAAACTGAATAGTTCTCCCGTTTTGCTTTTTTCATTTATTTTCTCCTGATTTTTTAATCCATTCTATTCATTTGCATCGATAATCTCTTATACAATTTATTATTTACAGCCCCAGTAAAGTATAACTACCTCTTTATTTTAGCAAAGCCTTCAGGCAAATGACAAGGTGTCTATTAACTATCTGAATGAACAAAAATAGAGAGTCAAACAAAACGAAAAATCCGTCTTGCTTCACTCTCGTATTCAGATAAGCATTTTTAATTCACATCAAAAACCTGTACACAAGTCTAATCTATACAACCTTCATTCTTACACGAGGCTACATAGATTAACCGGCTACAAATTTTAGATTTCCCCTGTGGCTAATGTCCAAGTAAAAGAAGTTGTATATCTACCTTCTTCTTTAGCGACATTGCCAGGTACTTTTAGCTGAATTGATTTTTCAGCATCTTCTTCATTACCAAATGTACCGATCCAAGTACCCGTTCCATGATCCTTTGAAGCAACAAGAAGCGGACTCAATTGTCCATCAGGATCAAGTTGAATCATTCCTTTGGCTACTGGTTCATCACCATCACCTAAAGTAAAGATTTCCGGTTCCTGTAAAACAACTTGTGCTCCTTTTAAAGAACTGCTTTCTGTTTTAAATTGGCCGTTTTGCTGAATATACAATGTCCAGCCAGCGTTTTTTCCAGAATTATCGGTCACTTGAAAAAAGTTCGGTACTTCTTTTTCTGCTCCAGTAATAGTATAAACAACATCTTTCCTAGCATAATAATTTTCATCTTTATTACTAGATTCATGACTTGAAAAATTCCAGTCAGATGCGTAATCGATACTTAAAGGTCCTTCTGTTCCTGGTTTTTCTTCACCTGGATCAATGACAGTTGGAGGATCAGTTGGATCTACTGGCTCAACGATAGAAAGATTTTTTTCATAGCGTAAAACAGCATCTGAATTCGTCTGTCCACCGTCCTCAGCCCAAACGTTGTTCCCAATCAATGTACCGCCAGCGATCAATACTGCCATTCCTAAAAATAACCGTTGCTTAGTTTTCATTCTTTTCCCTCCTTCTCTGTCTTAGAAGGAATAAACAGAACAACACAAGGAGTAAGCCTATCCCTACAGTTGAAAGAGTAGAAATAATTTCACCTGTAGAAGGTAATTTACCAACAGGTTTTACACTGGAGGAAGTTGAATCATCTTCGGAATCTTTTCCTCCAGAAGGCTTTTGTCCATTCTCTTTTTCAGTTGTTTCTGTCGTTTCTTTTGTGTCCGTAGTTCCAGTGCTTTTCGTAAATTCTACCACACCATTCGTTGTATAGTTGGAAGCATAAACTGGCTGATTAAAGCTGTTAAAGCAAGCAATCATGCCCAAACACAACAAAAATGAAATAAATCGTTTTCTGTAATTATTCATTTAAACTTCCCCCTTATCTTGTAGGATCACTTGTCAATGTCCATGTTACAACTGATGTGTAATTTTTTGATTTTACTTGCCCTGGCTTCACTTTTAATAGTAATCCATCATCTTTGGACATCATTATTTCATAGTTTGAAGAAGCGTCAGCTGCAGAACCTTCCTTAACAATGGAACTGTTCGTAGGAGAAACCACTTCTTCTAGTCCGTTTCTTTTGTTAATTAAGATGTTTTCTACTTCTTCTCCATCAGAATTTTTGAAATTCTCTGCATTCACAGTCAACAACCAGTCAACGCCTAAAGAGGTGTTTAACAAGATGTCCACATTTTCTTCTTTATTTACATAAGTAGTTGAAGAGTTGATCGCTGTTTTTTCAAAAGCGATAGTATCAGGTACTTCGACGATTGCAAGTTCTTGCTCTTCATCATCTTCTACCAGAACATTTATCTCACGATTTACCTTTGCATTATCTTTACCTGTTGCTGTAATCACAGCCTTATAAGTGCCTTCTTCTGCTTTGGTCGTGGTACTAGTCACCGCTGCTGAAGGGTCTGCTCCATCATCCATTTTCCAAGCTTTTAATTCAGCTTTGTCTTGGATCAGTTTTAGTAAAGCTGCTTCATTTTCACAAGCGTTTACCTCTGCAACAGTCAATTCAACATCGATTGCATCGATTGCAACCAAATCATCTTCGAATAGTTCAGTATTCTTTCCGTAAATATTCGTTGGTACTTTTACCTCAACCTTATCAATATCTGGTGTATTAGAGTCTGCCAAAATGACATCTGACCATTTAAAACCAATGTCTGATGTATCTACAGGACCATCGGCACCATAACTTAATACAGGATCATGGATCGTATTATGCTCTTTAATGATCGCATCGAAAGGATCCAATGAGAGCTCTTCCTTTTGTTTGACTTTCGCAATCTCAGGTGTCGCTTCCAGATGACGAACCTCTTCATCTAGATCTACCATGTTCGATTTAACACCTATATTGTTTTCAGCATATAATTCAACTATATTATCACCTAAATGTAAGCGAGACTGATCTAAAGGAATGTTGCCATCCGTATGATGGTTTTCATCTAATTGATACTCATCGATCAACTCAGGCTCATCATCATTATATTTGATATAAAGCTTGTCACTTTGCCCTTCAACATCATCTAAATCAAAATGAATATCCGCAGGTGTGCTAGCTGTATCATAGTAGACATGTTCCGGTGTATCTGCGTCAAGCTCTGGTTCTGTTTTAGCATCACCATAGTAATAATCAGCTCCGGTAGTCAAGGACTCACCAGGTTTCAACGTTTTTACATCTGTACCTAATTGATACCCTGAATCTCTACCTGGAATCATTTGCTGATTCTTTGTCCAATCTCTGCCTTCATATCCAGGAGTAGCAAAGTCATCCCCAAAGGCATTGTTATAACGAACACTTGTGTATCCGCCAGAAGTAGAACCAGTGATCATCCCTGGAATGAAATGAGTATAGGCAGTTAACCAGTTTTTATTATTGTCTTGCAAGATAACGTTAAATTGTTCTTTCCCTTTCACCTGCATATAAAAACCTTTATCCGCTCCTAGCGAATAGATAGGCACAGAGTCACTGTCTACAAAAGTATCAACATATTCCATAACAGCAAAATCGATATCTTCTTCTCGGTTGTTGATGAATTCCCATCTTTGACTGGATACGCCTTTTGCTTTATCCAGCACTAAAGTAAACTCAATATCAAATCCATCTTCTGTATACATAACTGCTCTTAACTCACCAGTGGTACTATCTTCACTATCTTTTTTAAAGAAGTACATTTCTTTGTCTTTCTGATAAGAATAGCGCGTGATCCCACTATTTCCCAATCCGATAATCGAATTATTCGATCCCTTATTGATTCGTGTACCATTCACATAAGGGTTGATACTTTGCGCCGTGAAATAATAGGAATTATTATAAACATATGACCGGTCGGCAGTTGTACTAGAACCTTTTTTTAGGATGATCGGTTCAAAATAACCATGTGAATACGTCCCAGTGGTGTTCACTCCTGCTCTTGCACGATCCATCATTCCACGGAAACCAAACATTACACCGCTCTCGGCTGTAATAAATCCATCTTTAGTCGTACCTGGTGTCAATGTTTCAAAGGAACTATCTATATTGAACTTCTCTCTTGTATACTCTTCACCATGATCAGTTAAAAGTTGTGGAGAAATATCTTCTGATTTCTCTTCCACATCCAGTTCAGAATCTGTCGTCGCTTCTTTAGATTCTGTTATCTTTGTAGTTTCTGTTGTTTCCGTTGATTCAGTTACATCACTTTCTATTTCTGAGGATTCAAGCTCTTCTTGTTTTTCGGAGGTTGTAAGATCTTTAGCTTTATAGTGTTCAGTTATTTCATCAGATGTGAAAGTGTTTGTCTGGGCTAACGCATGTGTCATTGGCATGAAAGCCGCTGAAATCAATACTGCACAGCTAAATTTTACTAAAAGTCTCTTCTTCATTTATCAGCCGCCTCGCTTTTCCATAGTCATTAGACTATTTACTTATTTCCTCTTTTTTTGTCGCCAGATCCTTTTTTAGATTTGACTTTTTTCTTTGGAGCTTTTTTCTTATTCTTTGTTTTTGGAGTATTCTCTGTTTTTTCATTTTCATCTTTTTTCTTTTTGCGTAAAACAAAGATGATTAAAATCAACAAAAGAATGATGATACATACTGCTGCAATAAGAATATATAGCCATAGTTTAGAATCTTTGTCTAATTCAACGGCAGCGTCATTTAACTTTTTCGCTTCTTTGTTGCTAATTGTAAAATACTTAGTCCAGTGATAGTCTTCACCATCACCTACTGCATCCATTTCAAGTCGGTAGGTTCCAGCTTTGAATTCTTTGTTGTCCCAAGAAATCGGAAAGTTAAAATTAGAATTTGGTACCATTCTCATATCTTCTTTTTTAGTTTCGTGCAGTACTTCTGTTCCTTTTTCAGTATAAACACGGGCATCAACACTTAAGTCTTTGACAATCTCAGCTTCTGTGTTTTGTAAGTTTGCCTGCACAAAATTACGATAATTCACTTGGGTTGGCACTACATCATTCAATTCTAAATGTGTCTTTACTTCATTTGTAGTTTCTCGTAAAGAAACACCTACCACGTATGCAAATTTATTTTTAATTTGGACACCGCCTTCGCTGGTGTCTTCAGTTTCTTCTTGTTTTTCGCTAAAATGTAATCCGCCTAAGATTAAACCATCATATTCTTCTTTAGGCATTTTGATATCAATTTTTGCCACAGCTTGCCCATTAGCGGGTAGCTTGATTTCGTCTTCTTGTGGTTTTACAATAGTAGAAAATGGTGTTTTCAACGTACTATCAAAGTCTGTTCTATCTGACTGACTGTAATCGGCTACACCGTTGTCGTTTGTAAAAGCCGTATTTGCATTCACTTCAACTGTTAATTCTTTATCTGTATTATTTTTTAAAGTTACATCTATTGTTTGACTTTGATCAGCTTTCATTTCTAAATCAAAGTAGGTCTTGCTTCTATCTTTTTGATTTTGGGGGATCTCTGGTGTGACAGCAAAACTCATGTTTTCTGCCAAAGCAGTAGTAGAACCAATTAAAAATTGGCAACCAACTACAACTAAAATGGAAGTTACTGTTAATAATCGAAGTAGTTTTTCTTTAATTATGATACTTTTCATTTCGTTTCTTTCCTCTTTTCTTAGCTTTGCGTAAGTATATGACACTCATATATCTTAGTTCCAAAAATTCGAATAAATGATATGAACAGAATGAATGCTCTATAATACAGCATTCACCCTGCACACAATTCAAGAACTATCACAATATCAATTTCCCACTTGGTTATATCAGATCACCTGCTGGTCATCCTCGATATGAGACCGCCAAATAGGTACTGCTTAAAGTTCTCTGCTCTGCCAAACCTTCACAAAAAATGAGGATTAAGCTTCGCTTGCTACTAAAGTCCAAGTCAATTCAGATTTGTACTCTTCGTTAGCGATTTTCTTAGCTGTTCCTGGTACTGATAAAGTAACGTCTTGGTTTTCTTCTTTTGGATCTTTTGAAGCTTCTTCTCTATCTTTAGGCTCACCAAATGAATATGACCATGTTGCCATACCTTGATCTTCTTTAGCGCTCATTACTTTAGCTGCGCTACCTACTGGGATTGTTACTGTTTTATTTACTGTTGATGGTGTTGCAGAAGTTGGAGCATCGCCCATGTTAACAACTTCACCATTTGTAATTTTTAATTCTGCCCCTGCTAAAATAGCTTCGTCAGCTGTTTGGAATTCAGAACGTTCTACTTGTAAGTCCCATCCATCATTTGTACCACGGTTATCTGTGATTTGGATGAATTGAGGAATGTATACTGATCCTTCTTCATAGTTCCATTTAGCTAATAGTGGGTGGTAAGCTTTTGTGCTACCAGAAATTTTTTGTTCGCCAAATTGCATATGTGTTACATAGTCAATTCTTAGAGGGCCGTTTTCACCGCCACCTCCACCTGGTTCTGGATCTGGTTCACCTGGATCTGGATCTGGATCAGGCTCACCTGGGTTACCTGGATCTGTTGGGCCTTCATCTTCTACGAATGTTACAGTTGCATTTGATGTTGCTTCATCAGCTAACGCTGGAGTTGCAATTCCTAGTACCAATGCGCTTAACGCAAGGCTACTAATTAATTTTTGCTTTGTCATTTTCAATGTTATTTCCTCTTTCTATTGTTAAGTTTTATTTTTTATACTTCTGCTTGAGATAAAGTCCAAGTTAATTCTGATACGTAAGTTGCATCTTCATTTTTCTTAGCTTTACCAGGAACTTCTAATGTTACAGCACTATTTGTGTCAGTGTCGTTACCATATTCTTGAGCACCGAAAGCAATACTGTTGACACCCATACCTTTATCAGTTGCAGGTGTAACGATTGTTTGGTCTTTTGCTTGTCCGTCTAATTTGATGTTGCCAGTTGCAGCAACTTTTGTAGTGTCGCCATTGTCGTTTTGTGTAAATATTTGGTTATCTGAACCTAAAGTCAAAACAGCTCCTGCTAATTCTTCGTCTGTGTCAGCATCTACAAATTGTGTATTTGAAACTTCTAATTTCCATCCGTCATTTTTACCACGGTTATCTGTTACTTGAACAAATGTTGGTAGGTAAACTGTTTCGCCTTCGCTATTTACTGAACCGTTGTATTTAGCGTAGTATTTTTGTGTACTACCTGAAATTTTACGGTTACCGAAGTCAATACCTGATACGAAATCGATTGTTAGAGGACCTTCCATGTCTCCTCCACCGTTTCCGCCGCCACCTGGCTCTTCGATGTCTGGATTTTCTGGGTCAACTGGGTCGATGATTCCACCGCCGCCGCCTTCTTCTCCGCCGTCTCCATCTTCACTAAATGTGATAGTTCCTTGAGAGTTTGTTTGTCCGCCAACTTCTTCTGCTGCGAATGCTGGTGTTACTGCTGAAACTGCGATTGCAGCTAAAGCTACACCGCTAACTAGGTTTAATTTGTTTAATTTCATTTCTTTTGTTGCTCCTTTGGAATTTTTATTTGGAAGTTTTACTAATTACTTTTGAAAAGTAGAGAACAACACTTAATGGCTGTTCTCTTGAAACTTTAGAAAAGTACCAGCAACAAGCACTTCCAACTTGCTGCATGGATTAGTATAGCTGGTTTTTACATCTAGTTTTTTTCATTTTTATATAAATAACATTTGTTTTTTGGAAAAACGGTGTTATGATAATAGATAAGCATAAATATTTTTTCTGAAAAAAACTTTATTTTTTCTGAAAATAACATTTCAAGATAACAATCTAGCATTTACCGCTGAACATATCGGCTAATGAAAGAGCTTTTTTTCTTTTTTTTGTTAAGTAATCTTCTTTTTTTTGAAATATTCTATTTATGTATCATTCATAATAAAAAATATATAAAGAAAGGATGTAACTATTTAATTATGATTCAGTTTCTAGATAATTCATTGCAAAAAAAATACCGTATTCTTGAAGTAATCAATAATTCTGTTGACTATTCCGCTACTCAGAACCAAATTCTAGACGAACTCAATATCTCTTTGGGAACACTCAAACGCTCTGTAAAGCTGATTGAAGAAGATTTTCAAGCATTCGGATGTGAAGATAAGATTCAGTTAACGTATAACGAAGAGAGCAAAGCGTATAACTTAATGATTGCTGAAAATTTTTCACTACAGTTTATCCGCTTATATTATTTAGAGAATTCTATTCGATTTAAATTAATAGAAGGAATGTTTACAGATACGCTAGGAGATATGTCTGAAGTGGCTGATCAACTCTATCTGACGTATTCATCATTGAGAAGAGAACTTCACTATTTAAAGAAGGAACTACAGCTGTATGATTTAACTATTGATACTAAGAAGAAAATCAAAATCAAGGGTAATGAACTACACATTAGACTTTTTTATACTATTCTTTATTTAGACTCGTATGGTGGTCAGTCTTGGCCTTATCAATACATTCACCAACACGATATCCATCAGATTTGTACTCTGTTTCCCTCAGAAATTTATAACCCTGCAATTGCTGCCAAAAGAATCTTGCTTAGTTTCTTCACTGCTAATTCACTTGTACGTGCAAAAAATGGTCATTTAATAGATTACAACGCTATCCAGGTTCCTTTATTTGATTCTCAAGATGCTTCTTATGAGCAGTCACTCGATGAATTAGGGGACGTTTTTAAAAAGATGCTTCCTCTTTTAGGAGAGAACCTCCGTCGTAGAGAAATACAGGCATTACTTAGTTGCGTTTTAGCCTTCGGAAGTTATCCTGGTGTCGTTCGAGCTTCAAAATTCTTCTATTTAAATAAAGAATTGCAGGAACAAGATTTTTTGAGTAGTGTTTTTCATTTAATGAATCAATTAGAAAGCTTTGCACTATCAACAATCACGAATGATGAATATAATAGTATTTTTAATAAAATTTGTCTGTTACATTATCGAATTCTATTGTTTAATAATACCTCCTTTATTAACTTACCCATTTGGGCTGACCCTAATGATGATCTTGTCACGTATAATCGTCAACGAATCGCTTTATTTACTAAAGCAATCGAAAATGAATTTTCACATCCTACTATGTCTAAATTTACAGATTACAAAAACTACTTACTTTATGAATATCACAATATTTTGCTGCATACATTAGATTGGGAAAAGCACAAGCCAAATATTCGCGTACTTTTTCTTTCCAAATTTGGTAGTCATAAATTAGAAACTCTAGTTACAAATGCTTTTCAAGCGCTGTATAATTTTGACACTGTCAACGAGCTTTCTCCTCAGGTAGACATGATTGTAAGTGATATGATTTTGTCTGATCAAACTATTTCTGGAATAGGGGCTACGCAGCCGATTATTTATGTGCAGCCGACGATTTCTTTATCTGATTACAGAAAAGTGAGTAAAAAATTAGCTGAATTAACTTGGAAAAAGCTTAAAAAGAATATAGATACGCTGGAGCGTACTGATGACTTTGAGGCGTAACGATGGACTAAATGCTTAAAATACTGGCTTCATCATGATTGTAAGAGAATAAACAATATCTGCTCTTTTAAGCTCTACACGCTCTTACTAACATAGAAAAGTGATACAACAATCAGGAAAAAATTCTGATTGTTGTATCACTTTTCTTTTTGTGCTAATAAAAAGCCTCTCACCAACGTATATATAAGCTAACTAGAAAGTTAAACTGAGCAATTACGCTTTATAATACTGTCTCATTTTCAGTAAAAAATACGCGTGGCTAAGCTTATAACAGGTTTTTACCTATAATAAAAAGACCCTCTAATGAAAGTCTCTTCAACGCCTTATCAACTAACTGGATCAATAAAAACCAGACAGTTTCCTAATAAAAACTTCTATATATTATAATTTTTGTGAAACAAGCATACATATTGTGGTATGCTAATAGTGTAGTGAAAAATACAAAAAGGCGGGCAAATGATTTAAAAAGTCTTCAAGTCGTTTTTTAACAGACTTATGCTAAGGAAGAAACTAGCTAGAATTTCATTATTACGTATAGCTACTCTTTCACGAATAGTCAGTTAGTGACGCTCTTGATTATCATGGTCCATAGATTATAAATCAGCTTGAATAAAAATAGGAATATCTTTGCTTTCTGAAAGGATCGACATTACTTCTCGCTCAATACTTTGTGCAAAATGCTGTTCTCCAAGCTTCTTTAATAAGTCGATGTAATCAAAAATTTTTTCTTTGTATGTTTCTTTTCCAGTCAGTAAATAGTTTGTCAAATTATCCAAGTACTGAATGACAAGTTTATAGTCAAAGGTAAGATTACCGCCTCTTTTAGTTGCTAGTTTTAGGTAAGATAGGCTTTCTTCATATTCCTTTTTACGTAAGAGCGTTGTGATTAAATTATTGATCATATTTTTAATAAATTCTGTTGTTTCAACATTCCTGATCTCAATATCTTTGACGGGCAAGGCTTTTTGAGCTAGATTCTTGATTTGTTTATCATTAAATAAAAAAATTGTATTAGATAAAACGGCATAATCATATTGGAAAAAATATTCTTTCTCCATTAGTAGTGCATAAATTTCATTTAACTCTTCTTGATTCAAGGGAGCAACTTCTTTCCAAAAATTGGAGAATAATGTTTTTATACCGATAAAATTCGCCATATCTCTAAGATGCATGTCTTTAGAAAAAAATAATTGATTGTAGTACGTAAGCAATTTCTTTTTACTTGATCCATCCGTTGGATTATTCGCACATTGCTTAAACAATTTACGAAACTTTTTTTGTTCCATGCTGTCTTCTAAATATTCTGAAAATTCTTCTAGTGGAATAGAAAATCGTTCTAGGATATCTGTTAATTCAGAAAACCTTAAAACCTTTTTCCCTGTCTCGATTTTAGAATAAACAGACGTATCCGCGTAGGTAAGAATATCTTTTTGCTTTAGATGTCTATTTTTTCTAAAAAAATAAAGTGCTTCTTCTACATTCATTCTAATTTCACTTCCTTTTGTATAAGTATAGCACATTATTACATATATATTGTTTGAAATAAAAAATTTGAAAGGGGGGATTCCAATGTTGACAGTTGCTACTGCAGTTGCTATTTCAGTTTTTATTTGGGTTAATGTTTAATTTGGTGAAACAGCAGTTATCCAAGAAAACTATTTAGCGCATTAAAAAGCCCCTTGTGTCTTTTGATACAGGGGCTTTTTTAACTTTTCTAGTGATACTCCTTTAGCTATTACTCCTCTAATCTGAAGAAGTATCAAAAAAGCCAAAATAATGTTCTGCATTGTGATAGCTAATATTTTGGACAACCGCACCTATCTCTTCTTCATTATCTGGCAGTCGTCCCTCATTTATCCATTCACCTAAAAGCTGACAAAGAATTCTTCTAA
This sequence comes from Enterococcus termitis, assembly GCF_001730305.1. GTDB lineage: Bacteria > Bacillota > Bacilli > Lactobacillales > Enterococcaceae > Enterococcus_L > Enterococcus_L termitis. Next base: position 33,538 of record NZ_MIJY01000044.1, on the reverse strand, counting down.
AGTATTCATGTCTAGGATACGACAAGAAACTACGAGAATCCGTCAGCATCCCCACAAAATTACCTAGCAGACTTTGCTGAGAAAAAACAGTTAATTGTTTACGCATTCCATCATACGTGTCATTAAACCACCAAGCACAACCAAGTTGAATTTTTTGCTGACTTCCTCCTTGAAAGCTTCCCATCAACGTAGCAAGTTCCAGCCAATTATTTTGATTGAGTGAATACCATATCGATTTTGGGACTGATCCCTTTTTTTCTGCCGCAGCATATAATCTTTTTAGATTGCCGGTAATTTCAGTTTGGTCTCCAATAGAATCAAACCCTGAATTGGCTCCAATCAGGTCAAAATTCAACTGACTTGCATTTCTAAATACATTCATATGCAGCTGCATGGTCCAATTCCTTTTTTTATAGATAGACATTAAATATAATTGAAGGTAGCTTTGATAGTTGGACCTATCTGAGTCAGAGATGGCTTTATTATCTAAAGCGTTAATAAAAATGTCATTCACAGTGTCATAGTCTGAGTCGCTATAATAAAAGTTATTTAGTCCATGATCTGCTAATCTACCATTTAAATCATGGAAATATGAAATTCTTTCATTTAAGGCTTGCTCTAAATCTGACAGATTTTTTATAGAAAGCTTAGCGCATTCTCCCAACAACGCAACATAGTCGCTGAAGCTTGAATCAGAAATAGACATAATTTTATCCGGACGGAACGTTGGCACAACCTTGAATCCATTGATTTGTTCTTCATTTTTTAATAAGCGATGATAATTCAGCTCACTGATGGGATCGTCTGTCGTTGCGATTAATTGAACATTCATGGCATTAATAAGCGCTTTAGGTTTAAAACTGGGTTGTTTAAGCAGCTCGTTTGCTCGTTCCCAAATAAGCGTTGCATTTTCCTCTTTGATTACTAAATCAATATTGAAATAGCGTTTCAACTCTAAATGGCTCCATTCATACACTGGATTTCCATAGGCCTTCTCGATAGTTTTAACAAATGCTAAAAATTTATCAAAATCAGTTCCATTCCCTGATATCAATTCTTCTGGTACTCCATTTGCCCGCATTAAGCGCCATTTATAATGATCTCCTACTCCATCTTTGTTTAGCCAAATCTTAGTCAAATTTTCAAAATGCTTATTTTCATAGATTTCTTTTGGTTCCAAATGACAGTGATAATCAATAATTGGTTGTTGTTCTGCATACCCATGAAATAATTTCTTTGCCCATTCATTTTTAAATAAAAAGTCTTCATTAAGAAACATTCCGCTCACCTTATTTCCTTTTTTCTAAAGCTTCCCAGAGTCCATTCAAGTAACTCATTCCTATCGCTCTATCGTATAAACCATAACCAGGACGCCCCGTTTCTCCCCAGATCATTCGGCCATGATCCGGGCGAATAAATCCATCGAATCCATTATCATGAAGAACCTGCATGATTTTATACATATCTAATGATCCTTCCGCTGATAAATGAGGTGCTTCATAAAAATCTTTGTCTTGAATAAATTTTATATTCCTAACATGAGCAAATGGAATCCGATTTCGTTGGGTAAATTCTGCTAGTATTTGATACACATCATTTGCTGGATCTTCGCTAATGCTGCCAGTACACAAGGTTATTCCATTAGACGGACTATCTACGACCGTACAAATCCAATCTAAGTCTTCTCTATTCTTTACAATTCTAGGTAGTCCAAAAATCGAATAGGGCGGATCGTCTGGATGAATGGCCATTTTAACGCCTACTTCTTCACAAGTTGGTATAATTGCTTTTATAAAATAGGCAAAATTTTCTCTTAACTTCTTATTATCCACATCTTTATACGCATCGATCAACCCTTTAACATGAACCAATCTTTCTGGTTCCCAGCCAGGTAACGTATAATCGCCGCTGCTATTTTCTACATCTCTGATAATCTCTTCTGGACTTTTTTCAATTCCGGCTTTTTCAAATGCCATCGTTGTTGACCCATCTGGAAGAACATATTCTAGGTCTGTTTTGATCCAGTCAAAAACAGGCATGAAATTATAACAGATCACTTCAACGCCATATTCTGCTAAATTTCTTATGGTTTGTTTGTAGTTTTCGATGTATTCATCTCTAGTTTCTAATCCTAACTTTATATCTTCATGGACATTGACGCTTTCGATCACTTTTAAGGTAAGTCCACTCAACTCGATTTCTTCCTTCAGCGCTTTTATTTTTTCCTTTGGCCAAACCTCTCCTGCTGGAATATCAAACAACATCCCTACAATTCCTTTACATCCAGGAATTTGTCTAATGTATTGTAATGGAATGCTGTCATCCTTTTTTCCGTACCATCTAAAAACCATATCCATTTAGAATTTCTCCTCACGTATCATTATTTGTAGTGTTTCTCTCACTGCAAAGGGTTTTGAAACCAGTTGTTCCATGATCTTCTCAATTTTTGCTCCTAACCCGATGAGATATAGATCCATACCAAATAGTTCACGATTGCTTAAAATAGGTGCTAGCGCTTTGTGAACATCATTATCAGAACCTAGTCTTAAATGTTGAACACACGAAAATAATTCTTCATATAAAGGATCTGGGCTTGGTTCAAAGCTATTTCCAGCATCATCTATCCCCATTAAGTAACGGCACCACGCTGCGATAACAAAAGGGATAAATGTTAGTTCTTTTACCTCTAAGTTGGAGGAATTTACGTAAGAAGCTATCGTTTCACCAAAACGAACAGCTAATTTTTGTGAGGTATCCGTTGCGATTCGCTGAGGTGTATCTGGTATATTTGGATTCATAAATCTTTTGTAAATAGCTTCATCTATAAATCTTTTTGGATCGATGATTTTAGGATCTTGCACAACTGGCAATCCTTCTTTATAGCCGATATACTCAATCAATGCCAATAAATCTTTGTCTTGAACGGTTTCATAAATACTCTCATAGCCGAATAAGCAACCTGTAATAGCCAAAGAAGTATGTAAGGGATTCAAACAAGTAGTAACTTTCATTAAATCCACTTTATTGATTGTTTCTCTATCCGCCAAATAGACATTGTTCACCTTTTCAAATGCTGGACGACCATTAGGAAAATGATCTTCTATTGCAAGATAGCACGTTTCTTCTGTATTCACAAAATTTGCTAAAGATGCTCCAAAAGAAGTCGGAATCAATACCATGTTCTCGATTCCCTGTGCTTCTAGCGCTACAGCGATTTTCTCACTTGGACCTGGTGTAATTCGATCAATCATCGAATAGGGAAAAGAAACGTTATTGGATTCAAATAAGTAGGTAGCAAAATCTTTAGAAACATGACCTAAGGATACCCAACCCATTACAACCGTTTTAAGAGCCTCTTTTAAGCGATCTCCATTGTGGGAAAAATTATCTGTTGATACTAATGCAAGTGGTAGTTTTCCTGCTTCATAACGTTTCAATAGAAAATAAGCTAATTGTGACATTGTATTGGTGAGCTCATCATATTTCGGACCAACATTAATATCTGATTCAACCGTTTTTAATAGCTGACCAGCACTGTCTTTAACACCGTATCCTTTTTCAGTAATCGTCAATGTAACCAGCTGCAAACTTTTCTGTTTGAAATAATTACTTACAGTAGCAACCGCTTCTTCATTTTTATTGACAAAATAAGCGTCCGACGTTGATGCGATAAGTTCTTTTTCGAAGCTTCCGTCCACCTTCATAGTAACCGTTAAGCTTCTATTATTATTCTTTTGATAAACTTCTTTAATCAACGCTTCACCAAAATTCTCAACGACGACGATCCCTGTTTCCAGCAAGTTTTGATTCAGCAGATCCTGAGCTACTTTCGCATGGAAACATCTATAAAGATTGCCACCGCCAAAATGAAGCCATTTAGGCTGTTCTTTTGTTCGTTGCTTCATTAATACATCATCAAATAAAGGCATCTGGATATTTACATCTTTAAATTTATCTTTATTTACTATATATGACTCAGTTATTTTCATCTTTTTCTCCCATAATATTTTTTGCTATGTACATTGAAATAAAAGCGCCTAACCTCAAAATCTCATCAAGTACTGTACAACACTGTCTATCTGCGACGAGTCTTTGACGAGAAAGCATCAGCTCATCTCTCGTTGTATGTTAAAGAGAACGATTCAATAGCGCTATTGAATGATTTCTACTTGATGTTCTGCCATTTTTTGTAATTAACTTCTTTCAACTATAAGTGTCCATAGCACGTATAGTTGAAAGAAGCAAAGCATAGTTGCTCGTTTCTGCGCCAACGTTTTTTCTATTTCAGAGAATAGAGCACAACTGACCCTTACTTTTCACCCTTATCTAAACAAGCTAATTTCAAATCATTTCCCATCTTTTCTTTATTTCAAAAGCAATTGATTTTGGTCGTCTATCTCTTGTAAAGATCCCTTTTTTATTCCCGTCTATTCTTCTAATATTAGGAGCTGTTTCAAAATCTGCAAAATTCCAGAGATGCTCACCGATCACATAATCTAACTCATCTAATACATTAAAGTTTGCTTTATAAAAATCGATCTGATATTCTTCCGAATACGGTGTTCTATATAAAGAATGCAGCCCTGAAACGGTATCAGCTCCAAACTCTGAAAACATGATCGGCTTTTCTGGATATTTTTCGTGCCATTTCTTTATTTCATTTCGAAGGCCAATCATTGCAGATTCAAGGTCTCCATGATCGATATACCAACCGTAATATCTATTCAGGCATAAAATATCCACTAACTCTGCTGCTTGATCTAATTCTGGCGTGGCATTCACAATATTTGGAATCACGACCGGTCTTTTTTGATGGTCTAGCTGCTTCGTTAAGTCAACTAATGGTTTGAAATAATCATAGGCGCCCTGTTGATGACTAGCAGGTTCATTGGCAACAGCCCAAACCGCAACACACGCATGATTCTTATCTCTTTGAACCAACTCTTTTATCACATTTTTATGATTTTGATGGGTTTTGAGTGTCTCCCAGGTATTTTTATCATTAGTATTTAAATTTACATCGGCATGGAAATTGGTAAACAACCCCACTCCAGGTACTTCATTAATAACCACAAACCCTTCTCGGTCAGCTAGCTGCATCTCTTCTTCTGAATACGGATAATGTGACGTTCTAAATGAATTAGCGCCGATCCATTTCATCAAATTTTTATCCAGATTGGTTACTGCAGAATTTAAGCCTTTGCCGATCACAGGAAAATCTTCATGTTTTCCAAACCCTTTAAAATAGAACTCCTTGTCATTAATCAAAAACTTGTTATTTTCAATTTTTATAGTCCTAACACCAAATGCTTCCTTATACGTATCAAGTAATTGACCATTCTTAAATAGTGATACTTCCAAAGTATACAAATAGGCATTGAGCGGCTGCCACAATTTCGTATCCTCGATAACTAAGTGACTATCTATCGCTTTTTGACTATCGACAACCTGTCCACTCTCATCAAGAATTTTTATTTCTATTTCTTCATAAGAACCCTCAATCTCGAACATTGGTGCTACTTCTGTTCTTCCATTATCTTTGCAATGATAATCGATCACGATATCTTTAATATACGTTTGATTCGTTGTATATAATTTGACCGGACGATGAATCCCAGAATAATTGTAGAAATCAAATCTAGGAATAACTTTTTGCTTGCCATTTTTCTCTGTGTGGATGCCGCATGGAAGTGTGCTTTCATCTAATATATTTGAAACACATACTTTTAAATTATTCGGTCCCTCAGTGACAAATGAATCGATTTCTACCTCAAATGGCGTAAATCCGCCAATATGATGAGCCACTTTTACTCCATTCAAATAGACAGTCGCTTCATGAGTAACAGATGAAAAACGGATGACCTTTCTTTGATCATATATCGTTTGAGGGAGTGTAAAATTAGTTTCATACCAAAAATTTCCCGCATGCTCTCTAATTTCTTCATCTACAAATTGATCGTTTATTGAGCCTGGAACAGCTACTAAAAGAGTATTTTTTAAGGGCAGTGCTGGATCGATCGCTTCCTTTTTTTCTAGCTCAACGTTCCACATACCCGTGAGATCAATTAGATTTCTTGTTTGGTTTAAAACAGGATATAGCATTTATACTACCTACTTTCATCGTTTTATTGATTTTTTTGTTCTTCTAAATAGGCTTCCTTGTCTAACATTTTAAACCACGGATACCATAAAATCGGAGATAGAATCAGTTGTATCACAATTTGTAGAATGATAATAGAAACACTTCCTCCAATACTCGCGTGAAATCCTAGCGGCAAACCAAATACTGCTTGTGCACCGATCGTTCTTCCTACAAGGCCGATATTGGTCAAGAAATACGCTAAGCCTAAGGCAATAGAGTTATTAAAGATGAATGGAACCGCCATTTTGAAATTCAATACTAACGGTGTGCCAAAAATCACAGGCTCCGTTACTCCAAATAAAGCTGGAATGATCGATATTTTTCCCATCTCTTTATATCGCTGACTTTTACTAACAAAAAGCATGAGCACGACTAAGCCTAAGGCTGAACCACTCCAGCAAACGATATTTATAAACGCGTGTGTAACAATATTCGGAAGTTCTTGACCTGCTTCATATGCCGTTAAATTTTCAACATTTAGCGCCATCCATATCGGCGTTACGATAGGAGCAATAACATTGGTGCCGTGGATTCCTAAAAACCATAAAAACTGTTGAACAGCTATAATCAGCATAACGGCCCAAATCGAGCTGCCTAATCCTTGTAACGGTGTCTGTACAACTGTAAAAACAACTTGATGTATATTTCCAAAAGACGTCAAACTAATTAAATACGCTGCCAAAGCAGAAACTGTCCCTATTAAAATTGTCGGGATCAATCCTGCAAAAGACTGTGAAACCATAGGAGGTACACCAGCTGGCATTTTGATCGTCCAATTACGTTCTTTCATGAACACGTAGGCTCTACCAACCAATAACCCTATTATAATGGCAGAGAACATCCCGCTTGTACCAATCCAAGTTAACGGTATCGCAGTAATATTGCTATCTTCTACTGAAAAATTTCCTAACGGTGTAAAAACAAAAAAGCTCATTATGGCAATCAACCCTGCCATAGTTCCATCTTCAGCTAAATTAAACTTCAGTGTTACATTTTTAGCAATCAAAAAAACTAAATAAATAGAAATCGCACCGATTGTCAAACTATAAATTGCCCCAAAAAAGATATCGATCCCTATATCCTGAAAAAATGCTGCAACACTTGTAATTGGGAAGGCTTTAAAAATAACTGCAAACGAACCAAAAATCATAATCCCTATTAACGCCATCATTGAATCAGAAACAGATTTTACATATTTGTTATTACTAAACCTTGTAACGCCAGACAAAACATTGTCGAACTTGGATATTAACTTTTCCATAACTTTCACCCTTTAGCTATTTTCATTTATTAGTACACGCGCCAAACTAATATATTAGTATATTAGCATGCGCTTACAAAAAAGACAATAGCTTTTTTATAAATTTCGTTTATACTAGTTATATATTAATATATAACGGAGATGTTAGAATGATTACTTTAAATAATAAAGACGAAGCCTACACACAAATTAAAGAAAAAATAATTACATTAGAAATTTTACCTGGTCAAAAAGTATCAAAAAAAGATTTTGTGTCTATGCTCAATATAGGGGATACCCCGGTGAGAGAAGCTATCTTACAGTTAACAAGAGAAGGATTACTTATTGTAAAACCTCAAAGCGGCACGTTTGTTTCTAAGATCGATATGCAAAAAGTTCGGGAAGCAAAATTTGTACGAACCAATTTAGAATCTGCTGTCTTTTTAGAAGCTGCAGAAATCATAACAGCTGAACAAATCCAAGAGATAGAAAATCTTCTCGCCATTCAAGAAATTTTATTATCCAGTAAAACGCCCGATAGTTTTTTTGAATCAGACGAAGAATTTCATAAATTTTTTTACACGATCACTAGTAAGATGAATGTTTATAACTGGTTGCTGACTTTAAATATTCACTTAAATCGCTACCGTCATCTCACATTAGAAGTAAAAGAATTAAATTGGCAGGAAATCGTTACACAGCACAAAGAGATTGTAGCTGCTTTAAAAGAAAAAGATAAAACCAAACTACAGAATTTGATCACTTCCCACTTGAAACTGGTTGATGATAACTATACTTTTGTAAAAAAAGAGTTTCCTGATTATTTTGTTGATAGCAACATCAACGACTAAAAATTGATTGATGAAAAGTTCAGTGACATACGCAAATATAAAGTTTTTTCAATACCTGCTCTCCTTATAAGTCTGCTGTGTTCGTGTAGCTGATCGATGTATTAGCCCTACTAACAAGCAAAAAAAGAAACTAAGTCTGATTTTGACGATTGTGGTCAAATCAGACTTAGTTTTTTTGCAACGGTGTATATTGTATATCTATCGTCAATTAAGCACGTGCTTGATTAATCACTTATTTTACTGGATTTTTCTCAAACCATTCGCTGAATTGTGGTAAATAATCTTGATTTGCCCATAGCATATCCTGTAAAACCGCACGCGCTTTGTCGCTGTCGTTAACTAGTGGATTAATAGTTAGTGCTTTTAAAGCTGCAGCATAATCACCTGTCACACCTGCTTCAATCACCAATTCTTCATAAGCCTTCATCAAAGAAATTTGCCCTCTGATACTCGTTTCCAGTTTACCGACAGTCACTGGCAAGGCTCCTCGATGAGTAACGACACAATTACATTCGATTGCAGTATTATCAGGCAGTTCAGGTAATGTTCCGTTATTTCTAACATTCACATAATGGATTTTCCCATCACCATTATAGATAGAGTCAATCAAATTAACTGCTGCTTCGCTATAATGAGCACCCCCTCGTTCTTCCAGCTGTTTGGGTTTGATAGCAAGCTCCTTATCTTTATATAGTTCAAATAATTCTTTTTCTGTTTGCGTAACTACTTCTCCCCTAGTCCCTTCCTCTGCAGCTGCCCGCTTGCAGTCTGCCAGCATTTTTTCTCTAGTATAATAATACTTTAAATATCCTGCAGGTATCATACCGATTGCATCCAATACATCTGCTGGAAATGAAAAATTCGGAATATTTTTTGCTGATATCTCTGTTCCATCCTTGATTTTCTCGATAACTTCCCTTGTTACCTCTTTACCATTGACATAAATGTTTTTTCCAAAAACAAAATGATTTAATCCAGAAAATTCTACCGAAACGTTCGCTGCATCAGTTTCATATAGTTTAGCGATCTTATTAACGATACCAATTGGAATATTGCACAGTCCAACTACCTTGATCGATGAATGTTTCAACACTGTTTCCGTTATAATACCTGATGGATTCGTGAAGTTGATCAGCCAAGCATCCGGGCACAGTTCTTCCATATCTTTGCAAATATCAAGAATTACTGGAATTGTTCGCAACGCCTTCATGGCCCCGCCAGCTCCGTTGGTTTCCTGACCGATTAAATCATATTTCAATGGGATCTTTTCATCACGTATTCTTGCCGGAAGCAATCCGACACGGAATTGAGTTGTTACAAAGGCTGCACCTTCTAAGGCTGCTTTTCGATCTAGCGTCAAATGGATCTCGATTTCTGCGCCTGCTTTTTCTACCATTCTTTTGGCCAGTCCACCAACGATTTCCAGTTTTTCTTTGCCTGCTTCAATATCAACTAAATGAATTTCTTTAATTGGCAGTAAGCCATCCAATTTCTTTTGAATGAATCCTTCAATGATCTCTGGTGTATAGCTTGAACCGCCGCCGATCGTTACAATTTTTAATGCTTGTTTAGACATTTTATTTCTCTCCTTCTACTTTTATTTCTAGTTTAAATGGACTGAGCTTATATTTGTTGCTCTTGGGAAAGAGCTACAGATGCCATTTCTTCCTCTTCTTGTTTTTCTACTTTTGCTGTTTGCTGATCAAGTACTCTAAAGAATGGAAAATAAATTAGTAAATCCAGAACAATCAGACCAATAACGAAGAGTCCCGCTCGAATATCCATCGTCCCTAATGCTGCTCCGATTGGTGCTGGAGTAGTCCAAGGTGTTTCAACAAAGCCTTTGCCGATCCAACCGAAATACATGAAGAGATATCCAGCTATTGAATTGATCACTGGTACAAATATAAATGGCAGCATCATGATTGGGTTCAACACTAACGGCGTTCCAAAAATCAACGGTTCATTGATATTGAATAACGATGGAATAATCGCTATTTTTCCTAGTTGCCGCATTTGTGCAGAACGTGCTCTCAGCATCAGAAATGCTAATGCTAACGTTGATCCACCACCGCCAATTGCTATGATGTAAGACCAAAAAGGTTGCGTAAAGTAGTGCTGCAGAGGTTCTCCATTTGAAAAAGCTGTTGCATTTGCTACGATATATGCACTCATGAATGGTAAACGAACGAATTGAGTGATGCTGGCACCATGAAGGCCGAAAAACCAGAATAGTTGCGCCAAAAACGTAATCAGGCAAATACCGAGCAACGAATCTAATCCACTCATTGCAGGGGCTAACAGCTTCATGATAAGCGCTGGAATCAAATCACCACCAGTGATATTTTGAATCAATAAGCTGATTCCATAAAAGAGACCTGTACAAAGGAATAGCGGCAGTATCGCATCAAATGATGCAGCAATTGCTGGCGGAACGCCATCTGGCATCTTAAATCGAATATTCTTTTCCTTCAAAACTCGCATAATTTCTACACAGACAATACTAACAATAATAGCGGTAAATATCCCTTTTGCATCCAAATACTGCATTGGCAGACTTAGCAAACCCAAACTTGCCATTTCTTCTGATGACATATTTTCAGCAATCTGATTCAAAGGAACACCAGAAAAGGCAGGTGACGTTACTAATAGAAAAGTAACAGTAGAAACAATAGATGCATCTAATGCTGGCATTTCATATTCTTCAGCTAAATTATGCGCAATGGAAAAAGCAATAAACAGTCCCATCAATCCCATACTCATCATAAACGGTAACTTCAATGCTTGTGCATTCGCCTGAGCCCAGTCATACCATGCCAAGAGAAATCCTGTAAAAATATTCTTCTGAGTCATTTGCTCCGGATTAAATGGCGGTGTCGCAATGATCAAGCTAACCCCACCTAAAATCGAAAGCGGAATCGAAGAAACCATACCGTTCCTCAATGCAGTTAAATGTCTCTGTGCAGCTAATTTGTTGGCGATAGGCAATAAACTTTTTTCGGCTAGCTGATTAAACTTTTCCATAAAGCCCATGTTTGTCATCTCCTTCATTTTTTAGGATGTACCTTTCTATATTAAGCAACACATCCGTTTTTTCTTTTTTCCTTCCTGTTGCCCAAATTATAGCGCTTTCATATCCAGTGGAATAAAGATTTTCATGATTTGGAAAAAATTTCCAACTATTGGAAATACTGATTATTAATTGGCAGAACTCGATATATTGTAGCTAAATGATTGCGAAAGGAGTAAAAAAATGACATTAATCATCAATGCAGACGACTTTGGGTTAAGCAAAGGACAAAACTACGGGATCATCGATTGTTTCTTAAATGGCGTTGTAACTTCAACTACTCTGCTTAGCACAGGTGAAGCATTTAACCATGCCTGTAGCTTAGCAAAAAACAATCCTAAACTTGATATCGGGGTCCATCTTTCGTTGGATCTTGGTAAACCGATTTCAGACAAACAAGTTATCCCTAGTCTTTTAAACAATGATTATACGTTCAAACGCTACGACTTAGAAAAAAACTATATAGGGGTTCAGCCAGAAGAGGTTTATAAAGAATGGCGCGCTCAAATAGAAAAAGTATACGCTGCTGGTTTAACACCTAGCCACATAGATTCTCATCATCACATCCATATGATGCTAGATGTTTTTCCAGTCTATATTCAATTGGCTAAAGAATTTCAGCTGGCTGTTCGTTTCCATCCTAGAAAATGGAGCGCTGAACAAATACAGCAATTTTCACCTTTACTTGATGACTTAGTTTGTGCAGATCACTTTTTAAATACCTTTTATGCTACAACAATCAGACCCGACTTTTTCGCAGATCTGCAATTAAAACAGGAGAGCACTTACGAAATGATGTGTCATCCGGCTTATCTAGATCAATGGATCATGGAAAACAGTAGCTATAATATCCAACGATCCATCGAAGCTGAAACCCTACAACACGCCCAAACGCTTCAATATATTCAACAACAAGGAATCCAGCTGATCAATTTCAACCAATTGAAGCGTCACTAAACTAAAAAAACGTGAGCGGGACCATAACTCTTCGAGTCATATCTCACTCACTTGGAATCCGAATAAACGGTGGAAGCAGAAGCAATCCCTTCGGAAATAAGCAGGAATTCACAAAAATTTGAAGATCAATTTTCGTGAATTCCTGTTTATTTCTCGGGATTAAACACTTCTGTTCCATCCTCTTTTTTTATTTTGCATATATACTTCTAATGCCAAAATCCCTTTGATTGCTTCAAAAGCATAAGGATACGCAGTAAACCCTTCTTTTTCATCATAGTAAATAAACTGATCGATATACTTATTGTTACGGAACCCTCGATTAGCAGAGATCATAACGATTTTAGGACGATTATTTTTACTCAATTCAAGATCATGAATCAAAAAGCGTTTCAAATGACTGCCTCCCCTAGAGAACAACAGAATCAAGGTTTCATTATCTGCTTCTTCTATATACTCTAATTGTTCCTGAAACCTACTCCTCGTATCCATCACGATCCCACTGGTCAAAAGATCCGTCTGTAGATTCAAAACAACACTTTGAGAGTGCAAAGAACCAAAAGCTGCGACCTTAGGGTAGGTTAAAATATCTTTCGCTAGCTGCTGGAGTTCTGTTTCTTGGATACTTTCCTTTAGCAACTGCAGATTTTTAATTATGCTATCAATATAGGAATCCTTCAGCGCTTCTTCTCTACGTCCAGCGAACATAAATTTTGTATCCGCAATGTCTGTCCATTGAAAAAATTGATGCTTTAATTCATTAAAATCACGAAACCCGATTTTCCGACAAAAACGAGAGACACTGGAATTAGAAACAAAACACGCTTTTGCCAGCTGAGAAATGTTGTATTTGTGCATATCCTTCAAATTACTCAAAATGAAGCGGGAAATTCTGTAATCATTTGTTCCAACAGGCTCACTATTTAATGTCGCCAACAACATAATTACCATATTAAACATTCACTGACCTCCTTACTATTCGGTTCTTTATGATTAAATAGTCCTTCAATAGCAACAATCTCTTCTTTAGAACCAAACGGTACAAATCCAACTTCGTCCCTATCACTTCACAAATTTAGTCTTTTTTTACTGCCTTACTATTATTTTAGAGGAAAAAACTTCAGTTGAAAAGAAAAACTGTATAAGTAGCTTAGCTAGAATCGGCTACTTATACAGTTTATTTTATGTTTTGAAATATCTTCAGAGTAACGATCTATCGTTCTTTGCGAAAAAATGCTTTATTTATTGTCTGGGTCTTTCGTATTCGCTCTTCTTTCTTTCACCACTCGAACCTCATAGGGGTTCACTGTTATATTTCCGCTGATTATTTCATCGTTTTCCATATCTTGAACGTTTTTTGTTAAGAAAACTGTTTTTTCATCTGACGAAAAGTTCATGATAAAATAATAGGCCTGCTGATCGTTCACTCTTTTTTGAATCGATACTTCCGGATCAGAAACTTCTACTAAATCATTTCTTAAATCCAATTTTTCTATTAATTCGCGGTAAAAATCCCTTAAAAAGTCTTTGCCTGTCCGAGCAGCTATAAAGTATGTCTCCCCTTGTTCAACAGTATGTTGCACAACAGCAGCTGTGCCAGCATAGAATTCCTGCTGATAGATCGCTAATTCTTGCCCAGTACTCACGTCGATCACAGTAGAATAATCCTTCGTTCGATAAACCTTATTCTTATACAAAATCTGATTACTTTCTTCTGGATAAAGAATATCCAGCTCGAGTGGCTTCAATCCAAACAATCGCTGCAGAATTTCTGGCCAACCGCCGATATTTAAGAGGTCTGCCTCATTTACCATACCTGTAAAATAGCTGGAAACCAGCGTTCCTCCTGCTAAAACATAGTTTTCCAGCTTCTGCATCGTTTCTTCCCGTAAAAGATACAGCATCGGCGCAATCACTAAGTCGTAGTTTTCGAAGGGATGGTCAGAAGTGATAATATCCACCGGAATATCCTGTTCCCAAAACACCGCATAATGCTCTTGTAACGTCTGAGGATAACGTCTAGTAGGTCGACCAAAACCGCCGCCTCGTTTCAGCGCCCAATTGCTGTCCCAATCAAAAATGATTGCTACTCGAACCTCTTTTTTACTGCCTTTAATTTCAGCGAGCTTTTCTAAGCGCTTGCCATATTCTGCCACTTCCTTAAATACTCGATTTTCAGCTGAATTATCATGATCAACAACAGCCCCGTGAAACTTTTCAGAATTTCCACGAGATTTCCGCCACTGAAAATAAAGCGTACTGTCAGAACCATGAGCAAGCTGTTGAAAGGAACTCAACATGTGAACTCCCGGGCGCTTTGATTTATTAAACGAATGCCAGTTGACTGCACTTGGCGTTGATTCCATCACTAAAAAAGGCTGCTGCTTTAAAGACCAGTACTGATCATGTACATAAGCTGATTTCATAGCTGTTTCAGCAAGCGATTCATAATTATTATGCCAGTCAGGGTAGCTGTCCCAACTAACAATATCGACATACTTCGCAAATTTACCATAATCAATGCCTTCAAGTGGAATAAAATCATGTGCATCATGACCTTCAGCCATGAAATTTGTTGTAACAGGTACATCTGGTGTCACCTCACGCAACGGTTCAATTTCAGCCAAATAAAAATCGATCGTTTGATCTGTTACAAAACGTTTCCAGTCCAAGTCCATCCCATGAATTTTCGTTTCTCCCAACGGATTTGGCGGCAACACCTGCGACCAGCTGCTATAACGACTGCCCCAGAAATTCATCCACCACGCTTCATTCACATTATCCAGAGTTTTATACTTATTTTTTACCCATTTACGCCAATTTTCCTGACAATAACTACAGTAACATTCTCCGGAATATTCATTCGATACATGCCACATCGATAGAGCTGGATGATTCCCATAACGTTCTGCCAATTTACGATTGATCCGTTGAACTTTTTCACGATAAACTGGAGAGGAATAACAATGATTATGTCTAAAACCATGCGTATGTTTCTCGCCTAATGAATTAGTTCTGTTAACTTCTGGGTATCTTTCGCTGAGCCATTGCGGTCGTCCACCGCTTGGCGTTGCCAAAATGACATTACCGCCTAGCTGACTGACTTTTTCAAATACATCATCTAACCAGTCAAACTGAAAAATGCCTTCTTCTGGCTCCAAGGCATACCATGAAAAAACACCTACCGTTACTGTATTGATTTTTGCCTGCTTCATTTTTTTGAAATCATCTTCAAGAATCTCTGGATAATTTAGCCACTGATCTGGATTATAATCTCCACCATGTAAAAATCGGCGCTCTTTATCAACTCTCATCCTATTATTCTCCTTCAGCTTCATCTATTGCCTGAATGCAGTAGATATATGATTGAAAATCCCCTCTAACTTGTGCTTGTTCATGATTTGCGCCATTAAATTGATATGGTTTTCTAAGGCCCACGTGTTCGAGAACCTGTCCACGAACGTCTTCTTCCCCATTAATTTGATACAGCTTTTTCTTATCAAGAACTGGAATTTTGATATATTCTAGCGACGGATTATTGGCTTTGGCAAGGATGCGGTAAAAGCCGATGATTGCTTCTTTTTTATCTTCACTGACGACACCCCAGCAAACTTCATTTTCGCCTGTTTCAAGTAACTGAAAAAAATGACCATGCGTCAATAAGTCTCTATGTTGCTTGTAGTAGTCGATTTGCGTTTTAATCTGTTCTTTTTCCAATTCACTAAGTGCGTGCAGATCCAGCTCATAGCCTAACGGACCAAACATGGCAAGATCCTGCCTCATTTTTAATGATGTCACTCTTTCCACTTGATGATTCGGACTCGCTGAAACATGATTGCTGAACGAAGATAATGGATAGGCTAACAGCGTTCCTGTTTGAATAGCTAAACGTTCTACTGCATCACTGTCATCGCTTGGCCAAATTTGCGGACTATAAAACAGAATCCCTAGGTCATATCTGCCACCACCACCAGCACAACCTTCGATCAGAACATCTGGAAAATCAGTCAGAATTTTCTCATACAGCGAATACACACCCAAAATATACCGATGGAAAAATTCCGTTTGAGCAATTTCTTGTTTTTCCAAATAAGGAGAATACGCCTCTGTGATATTTCGATTCATATCCCATTTTATATAATCCAAATTTGTTTCCTTAATAATTTTTTTCATCTGTCCATAAATATAAGAAACCACTTCTGGATTCGAAAAATCCAGTACATATTGACCGCGCCCGATCGATACTCGTTCAACAGGATGTCTGACGACCCATTCTGGATGCTCCGCACATATATGACTGTCAGGAGAAACCATTTCTGGTTCAAACCACAGACCAAATTGTAACCCCAATGCATGAATATCCTTCGCAAAAGCTCCGATCCCATCTGGAAATTTTTCTTTATCTGTCCACCAGTCTCCTAAAGACCCTCTATCCACATTTCTCTTTCCAAACCAGCCATCATCTAATACAAAACATTCCATTCCTAACTGTTTCCCAGATTCAGCCAGCTCCAACAATGTTTGATGGTTAAAATTGAAATAGGTTGCTTCCCAGTTATTAAAAACAATTGGCCGATTTTTTAACCGCCACTGCGGATCAATAATATGGTTTTCTATGAAGGTTGCGTATTTGCTTGAAAGCTGGTTTAATCCAGCATTACTGTACATTAAAACGGCCTCCGGTGTGTCAAACTGCTCTTCTTTTTTTAATGTTTTAGAAAAATACTCTGGATTGATTCCCAGCATCATTCTCGTTTTATCCCACTCATCCACCTCTACCTGTCCAGCAAAATTTCCAGAATACACAACGTTCATTGCATAAACTTCTCCTGTATCGATACTACCGTTCTTCTGCTGCAGTGCGATGAACGGATTGTGTTGATGTCCTGAAGCACCTTTCAACGAACTTACTAAAACACTTCCTTGTTGAAGTGACTGACGCTTGATATGTCGTTCTTTTAGCCAGGCACCAGATAAATGTAGAAACTCGTAATCTGCTGTAGGCAGTTCCAGAATACCGCTGAGCATTTTTTGAATATTGACAGGCGTCTCTCCTAAATTTCTGAGCCGCTGACTTTTTACAATCGCTGCCGAATCCTTAAACACCGTGTAATTCAACTCAAGTTCCAGGTGATGATCGACATCCTTCAATGTAATTGTCAGAGTCTCCGATTCTCCTTTAGCCGCATACGTTTTTGGGGCAGAAAGCTGTCGCTCTTTTTCATCGGTAAGTTTGTAATCTGTGACTTTAAAATCCAAGTAAAGCGGCGTTTCACCTTTAAAAACTTCTATTGTCCCTTTTTTAAAATCACTGGTTCCGTATACCGGATATTCCTGCGCCCGATCAGCCAACGTAAACAAACTACTGTCTTGAGAATACTTCACCGTTCCAGCAGATTTATTTGTCCGCTCTGTCAAATAATCAATGTCCTCTTCCGTCAATTTTCCAAGAGATGAACCGTAGTACAAATGTCCTAGTTGTTGGTTTTCCATTATATAAAAGAGGTAACTAATCTCCTCATTCCTTAAATGAAAATATTTTTCAGCAATAATTTCAATCATCGTCAATTCCTCATTAGCTTTCATTTTCGTGTTGTAAAACAGGTCGTATCTGAGATCACAGCGCTATAATTCAACATAGTTCTTTCAACTACGCCCAGAGAACTCAATTAAATCGAGTGTCAGCCAAACTGTCCAAATAGGTCATTCGCTGCTTTATCCCGCGATTATAGAAAAACTTATAGAGTAGACCCACCAGCATAAACCCAAACTGATTTCGTGACTGTTCAAACATATTTTTTTCAGAGTACGTCACTAGTGTGTTACCACCTTTTTCTTTAAAATCATACGTCTGGATAATATCTCCTGTTGCAGAAGTTGTTTTCATTTGGATACAACGATTCTCTTCTAACTTTAAAATCGTCATCGTATTTTCTACACCGATTTTCTGCGTTTTGGTCAGTAAATGACAGGTGATGCTCGTTCCTTCTTCTAAAGACAAAACTGATGCATCTTGACGCTGAAAATAACTTAACTGTTCAGCCATCACCGCCTTAAAAACGGCAGATAAATCAGATGTCATTGTATGGGTATAGCTCAGCGTATCTACTCTCATATTTTTCGTCCTCTCTGTTTTACAAATCTATTGTCTCTGTCAATTATTCAGAAGCAATGTCAATTTCTGCTCTCTCTTCTTTCAAATATTCATTGTCCATTGCCATTAAGAAAGGAATCCAGATCAAAGTCATCAAAATAACTGTTACGACCTGTAAAATGGCGCCGGCAATCGATCCTGTTCCCAACCAGCCGGAAAGAATAATCGGTGTCGTCCAAACAACCGTTGCTCCTATCGGACGCGGAACTAAACCTACTGCAATCGCAAAGTAAGAAACGGTTGTACAGACTAGAGGTCCTACAATCCACGGAATGAACGCCAATGGGTTTAAAACAATCGGCAAACCAAATGTCATTGGTTCTGAAACATTAAATATTGCAGGTGCGATAATCGTCTTCATTGTCTTTTTCATTCGAATGGATTTGGCAATAAAGAAGGCCATTGTAATGGAAACACCTAGCTGCATACCTTGAGTAACAAACACACCCATAAAGGTTGTATTGATAATATGAGGTAATTGTTCAGCACCAGCTTTGTACGCTTCATAGTTTTCAATCGCCAAAGCACCCATAATTGGATCAATCACTGCATTGACCACCAACGTACCGTGAATGCCAAACCACCAGAACAGTTGAGTAAAGAATACAGCAATCAGCACAGCCGGCAAGGTTCCGCCTAAGCCCATCAACGGACGTTGTAAAATCTCATAAACAAAATCAACAGCATTGCCCCAAGTTGTAAAGGTAAACAAATAACGAATTAGGTTAAAAAGAAACAATGGTGCAGCCCCTGGAATAATCGCAACAAATGATTCCGCGATCATCGGCGGTACAGAATCCGGCATTTTAATGGTAAAGCCCGTTCGACTGATCCGACAGTATATTTCCGTCGCAACTATAGCAGAAAGAATTCCTACAAACATGCCTTCCGCGCCGAGTTTTGATACAGGAATAAAAGTGCCCATCGCTTCGTCTTGTCCAAACGGTAACAACATAATAAAACTGGATAAAGAAATTGCTCCGGCAAATATTTGCGGCTGCTTATAATGTCCTGCCAACTGATAGCCAATCCCATAGACAATAAACACAGCTGAAATACTCATCGTCGCATTCCCAACTGGACCAAAAAAGTCATTTAAAAAGGTATTAAATGCTTCTGGCAAAAACTTGGCAAATCCAAACGTCGTAGGTAGATTTTGAATAATAATCATAATAGATGCAAACATTGTTGCAGGAAATGCCATCATAAATCCATCACGTAAACTTAATAAATAGCGGTTATTCGCAATCACCGTTGCAAACGGCACCATCTTTTCTGCGAGCTTGTCAACAAATTTCATTACTGTTACTCCCCTTTAATATTTTTTTGCAAACGTTTACTAAACCCAGTATAATTGTTTAGTTAATGTTTACACAACCCTTATTTTTTATTTTCTAAAAAAGATTTCGCCAAGTCCCGCCGTATCAGAAAAAAACGCAATACAAAACGAAAGATTCGTTTTGTATTGCGCACTAAATTCGACTATACAATGAAAAAAAACGTGATGCGTTCTCAGCTGTTTACAGATAAAATTTATTTCAGTCAACTGCTTCAATGATTTTCTTCACTGATTCTCTCAGCTTTAACTCTGTTGAACAGATCACCCGGATAGGCATGATACGTTCTTCAAGCATTCTTTCTTTGGCTAGTCTCACTGCTAGACAGCCCATCTCTTCTGCATTCATTCTGACGCTTGAAAGCGCAGGCGTCATGTACTGAGCAATATCAATATCATCAAAGCTGACAATAGAAATGTCAGCTGGTATTCGCAGCCCAGCATCGTTTATTGCTCGATACACCCCAACAGCCATCGGGTCACTCGCCACTACTACTGCCGTTGGCAATGGATCAGCTGCCAGCATTTCTTTTGCCAATGCCACGCCTGATTCAGTTGACCAACTGCCTTGATAGACCGCGGCACAGTCTTCCAAATTGTTCAATTTTATCCACTCTTGAAAGTTCTCTGCCCGAACCTCCTCTTTGTAGCGAACTACTTGTCCATCAATCGCAACTTTACTAGCCAATCCGCCGATAAACGCAAAGCGACGATGTCCATTTTGATATAATGTATCTAATATTTCGTGTGTTTTGTCAGCAAAATCTGTTTGAATACAATCATACTGAGAATAATTTGTATAAGTATCTACTAGAATCAATTTCTGATTAAAGCTATAGGCCTTTTCAACCGCATCTTGGGTCATCTCGCCAACCATTACTACCGCTCCATATTTTGACAGCTGTTCCCAATCCTTCTCCTTATCTCTCATTCGAAAAACTCTTAGAACACGCAAGCGCCATTTTTCAGCCTCTTTCTCGATCCCTCTTCTAATATAACGGAAATAAGGATCATCTAATTCTGATTCCGCACTGTGTCTGACCACAAGAGCGATAGTCTGTTCATCTCCTGTACTTCGGGAGCCGTGCTTATTTTTTTCTTTGGAGTAATTCATTTTATTAGCAATGTCGATGACACGTTTTCTTGTATTTTCATTAATGCTGAACGTCTCATCGTTATTCAAAATCCTTGAGACACTGGCCGCAGATACACCAGCCATTTTTGCTATATCACGAATACTTGCCATTTTCCCCACCACCATTTGTTTAGTGTTTACTAATCAATGGTATCAGTTTTAGCCATACTTGTCTATTAGTGAAAAAAATAGATGCGTTATTCGTTTATCAATTTTTCATAGCTTGGTTCGCTCAACTGTCTTCCCCTCAAATTAATCTGTATATAAAGGCCACTGCTTCAAGTAAACATCTTTACTAATGAATTTTCTAACCTCTTGAGGTATAAAAACTGCAAGCTCTTCCTCTTTAAAGCCAATGACCAGATGTTTTTTATCAATAATAAGTGGTTTTTTGATCAGTTGCGGATATTCTGCCAATATAGAAACACATTTATCAAGCGCCAATGATTCTATTTCTCCCCTAAGTTCTTTGTATACATTTGAGTTTGTCGCAATAATCTCCATGAGTCCTTCCTCTGTAGCAGAAACGATTTCTCGCAATTCATCTTTAGTGAAGGGATCCTTTTCAACTTCCCGCTCCAAAAAAACAAGGTCCTTTTCTCTTAACCACCTTTTCGCTTTTCTACATGATAGACAATCAGCATTCCCATAAAGCTTGATCATGATCACAGTCCCTCCTAGAATACTTTCACTATTTACATTTTAATCTTAGCACTTGCTTTTACTAGTGATTACTTAAAAAAGTATGTCTAGGTGAAGTAAAAAAATACAACGAACTACTCCCTTAGATGCTAATCATAATAATATCTTTAAATTGGTTGCATTAGTATAATGAAAAAGAAGGCGTTTCACTATGTTCTTTTTACCTAAGATCAATCTTTAGAAAGCAGGATGAAACTATGAAAACACAAGAAGTGATCAAGAAATATCTTTTATCCAAGCAATCAGTGAAAAAATTGGAAATCGTTCAATTTTTGATCAAGAGAGATCACTTTTTCAGCACACAGCCTAATACATTGATGCCTTCTTATAGCTTATACGAAGAACGAGACTACGTCACATCACTTAAATCAAAGATTCAAGATTTTTATTTAGTATTCAAAGATTCTTACAACGGAGCATTACCGATTTACAAAGATAAGGAAAAGACGATTACTCTATTTTAGAGTTTTAGCATACAAAAAAAAGTAAAGCTTTCTATAGTGGATCAAACCATAAAGCAGGTTATGTTTGTTTAGGAGATAACAGTTTTTCTAGTATTAAATATTTAGCTTTCTTCTTTAGGTATAAAAATAGATCAACCATCGGTTAGGATGATTGATCTTCATAGATATGATAGTATATAGATGTTTTTGATTTTAGGATAAACGTCAAAAACAGAAGTACCTTCAGCAGTGAAATTGTTGAAAAAGGAAGCTTATACTATAGAGTAAGTATTTTGAACTCACTCCTCTTCTTTTTCTATTTTTTCTACTGTCCTTAGGTAGGTTCGTTTTAGTTCGTTTTGTTTTTCTTCGACTTTTTGTGTGAAGCGTCGTGCTTCGGATTGTATCGTTGCTTGGCTTTCTTCCATTTGTCGATAGAACACTCGTTTATCCCAAGAATCATTTTTTGTTAGATAGAGAACTTTATCCATTAACTTTTCGGTTTCTTTTTTGAATCTGTCCACATCTTCTTCCATTTTTTTCTGTGTTTGTTGAAGAGCTCGTTTATCCTGCTCGTATTGTTCTGTTAATTGACGTTGTTTCTTTTTTCGTTCATCTGGACTCATTCGATTAAACCTCTTTTACGGGTGTTTTAAAGGTAGGTTTCGCTAACTGGGTCAAACTCTGTTTCGCAGAGGTTGCACTGTTTCCCTGTAAAGCTCCTTCCAACGCTCCTGGAAGGATACTATTACTTTGTTGGTACATGGCTTCTGCTAGTTCATTTAGCGTACTAGTAGAATTTTGTCTGGTTGTACCTAACCGTGCCTTTTTTGCGGTGATGATTGCTTTTATAGCGATCCGTTCCTGATTTTTGCGTTCTTGCTTTAACTTTAATTGCAAAGCTTTTTCTTCCTCCATACTAAAACTCCTTTGTTACTTCTTCGTGAATATATTTTTCCCTGCAGTGCCATCATATTCTTGAATGTTCTTTGCGACAGTCGTTAACGTTTTACTAAATGCAGTCAATTTTTCTTTGTATTTTTTTGCTTCATTTATATTACTTGTTGCTTGACCACTATCCCATAAATTATTTTTTTTATAAGGAGCAATCAGTGCTTCAACTTCATAGCTTTCTAATGATTGTTGGATTGATAATGCACCTTCTCGAATTTCTTGAACGACTAAATCTACTTCATCTTCTGCTTCTTGTTGGTCATTTTTTTGAATTAATACATATTCCTCGCCAACTGTTTTCGCTTTGTTTGCGACTTCTGTGGCAAGTTCGCCTCGAAGTTCAATTTTTTTACTGCCAGAAGCTCCACGTATACGTCCTTGTAAGCTAGCTACATTTCCTTGCCATTCACTTGCGACTTTAGCATCGGCAACAATTTTGTCGTATTCTTTCATAAATTTTTTATAAAGGTACGCATCTCCTGCGATTGCTGCCCAAAACGCTCCAGAAGACACTCCTTCTCCGGTAGTGGCTAACAACTTGTTCATATATTTATCAATAAGTTTGGACAATTTGATCCCTGCAGTGAAAATATAGCCATGGTCTTTTAAATTAGCTTCTTTCAGTGTCCCGTCTGGATTTAATTGATATTGGCCAAAGTCATGACTGGAACCATTTTTACCAGCATCAAACGTTGTGTTAAATGATTTTGGCAATAAATAATGGACTTTTCCGATTTCATCCACGCCTTTTTTATTTCGATTCAACATAGAAACAATATCAAAAGCATTCACATAATATTCGATTCTCCCTTGTTCTTCTAGCCGTTGAATATTCGCTTGTGCTTGTTTTGACATCTTATTAATGCTCTCTCTCGCATCAGGACCTTGAAATAAAATGACCTTATCAATCTTCTCAATATCTCCTGCCGGTAGATTGGCTACAGCTTGAATCGTGACCATGGTTCCCAATGAATGTCCGGTCATCGACATGGTGGCATTCGGCGCTTTAGTTCCCATTTCTTTAATTTTTTGGTGCATCGCTTCTGTCGCTAATTTTGCTTGGGGGATATAGGCATCTCCTACTGCAAAGGACGCATTATTGTTTACCCAATCGTTTAAATTATTGCCTGCCCACCCTTTTTTTACATCTGTAGAAGCACCATCACTTCCACGAGTAGTGAAATACGTATGTTTGGTGTCTGTATTTAGAGTAGGGGTATCCGTTACATAATATGAGTTATATCCTGCTTTTTCATCCGTTAATAACCCTTTTTGGTACTCTTTATCTTCTCCAAAAAACTTCTTTTCAGTTACTGTTTTTACGGTGTTATCTGGTTGAAGATAAACTATACCCTCATTTGGAAGATTCTTTCCACCTGTAGTCAATTCTCCATTGACAGTTTTATTTTCAGAAAAATCAAACTCCCTTTCTTTTTTATCTTTTCGATAACTAGGAAATGAGTTTGGCCTACCTGTATAAGCACTTTCTGCAAGATTCGCATAAATATTATTAAAACTCTCTAAGTTACTCATAAATTCTTCCCCCAACATACAAAGAATTTAACAAACCTATCGTACCTAATTTAGGAAGATTATCATCATCCATTCCAAAACTTAAGGTAAAATTAGAATCCTTTATATCATTGAATCCCCCTTCAAGTATCAATAATTCTCCTGCTCCCATAGGAGTTCCATTTCCAATTTTTTCAGTTTTCACACTATTCCAATTAAATTGTATGCTCTTAACCTTTGGACTTTGACTTTTAATATACTCAATCATTTCATCTTCATGATCTTTAAGAAAAGCAATCTGTTTTTCTTTTTCTGTTGGTTCGGTCATTTTTTGCACTCCTAACACGCTTATTATTCCTAAAAGTACGATAATTCCTGTAATTATTCCTAGTTTAACTGCTCTTTTCTTATTCAAACGTTAAACTCCTTTACTAAAAAAAGCGTTAGCGTAAGACTGTGCACGAACGCTTTTTTCGTCAATATATTTTTTAATTTAAACCAAAAGAACTGGCATCTTGTTGGTCACGTTGTGCCACTGTATCCGCATATTTGTTTAATTGACTATTAATGCTGATAAGTAGTTCTTCCATTTTCTTCACGTTACCTTCTAGCTGATTGTATTGCTCTAAGTACGATTGAAACGCTTGACCTTTCCATTCTTGCGCGATCTGTTGATTCATTGAGTTTACTTTACGGATTGCATCTTGAATTTGTTGTTGTGATTGCGTGTAGACTTTTGCTTGTGATTTGAGTTGTTCGGGTGTGACTGAAATTGCTCCTGACATATTATTCTCTCCTTTTTGTAAAACATCGTATTTAACAAATTATAAGCAATATAAATACTTCCTGTCAATTAAAGTTTTAGCATTAAATCCATTCATTCGTTATTTAAACCCTAAGTAGACATAATCCCGATTTTCCCTTGTTCTTCTAGCCGTTGAATATTCGCTT
The DNA here is from genome assembly GCF_001730305.1 of Enterococcus termitis. Lineage (GTDB taxonomy): Bacteria > Bacillota > Bacilli > Lactobacillales > Enterococcaceae > Enterococcus_L > Enterococcus_L termitis. The sequence continues at coordinate 8,094 of NZ_MIJY01000044.1, read as the reverse complement.
GTGCTTGTCTTGACATCTTATTAATGCTCTCTCTCGCATCAGGACCTTGAAATAAAATGACCTTATCAATCTTCTCAATATCTCCTGCCGGTAGATTGGCTACAGCTTGAATCGTGACCATGGTTCCCAATGAATGTCCGGTCATCGACATGGTGGCGTTCGGCGCTTTTGTTCTCATCTCTGCTATTTTTTGGTGCATCGCTTCTATTACTAGTTTTGCTTGAGGGATATAGGCCTCTCCTACTGCAAAGGATGCATTATTATTTACCCAATCGTTTAAATTATTGCCTGCCCACCCTTTTTTTACATCTGTAGAAGCACCATCACTTCCACGAGTCGTGAAATACGTATGTTTGGTGTCTGTATTTAGAGTAGGGGTATCCGTAACGTAATATGAGTTATACCCTGCTTTCTCATCCGTTAATAACCCTTTTTGGTATTCTTTATCTTCTCCAAAAAACTTCTTTTCGGTCACTGTTTTTACGGTGTTATCTGGTTGTAAATAGACGGAATCTATACTATTTCCATGTGCATCTTGTGAACCAGAAAAATCAAATTTAACCGATTGATCTTTTGCTAATTGTTTTTTTGGCTATCGGTCAAACCATTGGCAAAGTTATAAATATTTCCTTCACCGTCTTTTCTGTTGTTATAAGAACTTTGCGCCAAATCTGCATAAATATTGGTGAAGTTATCCAAATCAGCCATTATTTTTTTCTCCTATCCCTCTATCGAAATTATTAGTAGATAATTCTTTTATTTCTGAAGGCATATTTATATCATCTGGAATAATGGTAATAACACCACCATCAATTTCATTTTTGTTACTGTCATATAAATTAATTTTTAAAGTATATAGTTTTTGAGTAAATGCCCCACTATCTTCAACTTTAAATGAATTCCATTCATAATCTACCTTTGAAATTTTACTTTTAGGATTTCTATTTTTGATATATTCAGTTAGCTCACTTTCATGTTCTTTGAGAAAAGTAATTTGTTTTTCTTTTTCTGTTGGTTCGGTCATTTTTTGCACTCCTAACACGCTTATTGCTCCAAAAATTAAAATAATTCCCGTTAATATGGTTAGTTTCACTGCTCTTTTCTTACTCAAAGGTTAGCCCCCTTGCTAATTGACACACTATCAAATGCATTGACACAATACTCAATTTTACCTTATTCTTCCAATAATTGAATGTTTTTTTGCGCTTGTTCAGACATTTTATTTATACTTTCACGAGCATCAAGTCCTTGAAATAAGATCACTTTATCAATTTTGTTTATATCTTTTGCTGGAAGATTGGCTACAGCTTGAATCGTGACCATGGTTCCCAATGAATGTCCGGTCATCGACATGGTGGCGTTCGGCGCTTTTGTTCTCATCTCTGCTATTTTTTGGTGCATCGCTTCTATTACTAGTTTTGCTTGAGGAATATAACCTTTTTCAGCAAAAACGAGATTATTGTCTACCCAATTGTTTAAATTATTTCCTGCCCACCCTTTTGTCAAATCCTTCACATTCGTAGGAAGAGCATCACTTCCTACGAATGTGAAGGATGTATGTTTTGTATCTGTATTTAGAGCAGGGGTATCGGTTAAATAATAAGAGTTATAGCATGCTTTTTCATCTGTCAATAATCCTTTTTGATACTCCTTATCTTTGCCAAAAAACTTTTTTTTAGTGACTGTTTTGACGATATTATCTGGTTGTAAATAGACGGAATCAATACTATTCCCATGTGTATCTTTTGCATTTGAAAAATTAAATTTTACGGACTTATTAGAATCTAATTTACTTTGTTGACTAGGCTTTAATTCATTGTAAGGAAAGTTGTTTTCCCTACCGATATATGCATCTTGTGCTAAATCAGCATATATATTATAATCTTTTTCTAAATTAGCCATGTCATTCCCCTTCGTCAGTTAATGGTTGACCATATTTGATAGTATTTAGGTCTGGTAAGTTACTATCATCTATTTGAAGGTCCAATCTAAAATCTAAATTTTCTTGATTATTTACAAAACCAAATATTTGAATCACCTTACCTGCTCCTTTAGGTAGACCATTCCCTATTGTATTCTCAGTTACACTATCCCAGTTATAAGTAATTTTCGATATCTGAAATTCAGCACTATTTTCAATATACTCATTCATTTCATTTTCATGCTTTTTAAGAAAAGCAATCTGTTTTTCTTTTATTGAAGGTTCTGCCATCTTTTTCACTCCTAACACGCTTATTGTTCCAAAAATTAAAATAATTCCCGTTAATATGATTAGTTTCACTGCTCTTTTCTTATTCAAAGGTTAGCCCCCTTTGCTAATTGACACACTATCAAATGCATTGACGTAATACTCAACTTTACCTTGTTCTTCCAATAATTGAATGTTTTTTGTGTAGACACAACATCACTTCCACGAGTCGTGAAATACGTATGTTTGGTGTCTATATTTAGAGCAGGGGTATCGGTTAGATATTAAGAGTTATAGCATGCTTTTTCATCTGCCAATAAACCTTTTTGATACTCCTTATCTTTGCCAAAAAACTTTTTTCAGTGACTGTTTTGACGGTATTATCTGGTTGTAAATAAACCGTATCTATACTATTTCCATGTGTATCTTTAGCATTTAAAAAATTAAATTTTACGGATTCATTTGAATCAATTTTATTTTTCTGTTTTCCTAAAAGTGAATTATAGGGAAACGGTCTAGGACGACCTGTATAGGCACTTTGATCTAGATCTGCATATATATTACTACTATTTTCTAAATCAGCCATTTTTCTTCCCCTGAATATTAGAATATATTGGGTCATTTAAAATCAGTAACTCATTGATATCGCTTAATTTTTCGATATCGGTATCAATTCTAAGTATATACCCTTGATTATCATATTTTGGTTCAGAACTGTTACTGATATCAAACTCAACAGTTAACATAGGTTTAGAAAACGCAACACTTTCGTCTACTTTAGCTGTATCCCAGTGTATTGTAACTGTCTCCTTTTTAGAACTGTATTTTTTAATATATTCAGTCATTTCATCTTCATGTTCTTTAAGAAAAGCAATCTGTTTTTCTTTTATTGAAGGTTCTGCCTTCTTTTTCACTCCTAACACGCTTATTGTTCCAAAAATTAAAATAATTCCCGTTAATATGATTAGTTTCACTGCTCTTTTCTTATTCAAAGGTTAGCCCCCTTTGCTAATTGATACACTATCAAATGTATTGACGTAATACTCAACTTTACCTTGTTCTTCCAATAATTGAATGTTTTTTTGTGTAGACACAACATCACTTCCATGAGTCGTGAAATACGTATGTTTGGTGTCTGTATTTAGAGCAGGGGTATCGGTTAGATATTAAGAGTTATAGCATGCTTTTTCATCTGTCAATAATCCTTTTTGATACTCCTTATCTTCTCCAAAAAACTTCTTTTCAGTCACTGTTTTTACGGTGTTATCTGTTTGTAAATAAACCGTATCTATACTATTTCCATGCGCATCTTTTGCATTAGGAAACTCGTACTTAGCGAAGCCTTCATCTTCTAGCTCTTTATTTTGAACTTTTGTTGGTTTTGCAAACATAAAACCTTCTTCTCTGCCTGTATATGCTCCTTGGGCTAAATCAGCATATATGTTAGATTTGTTTTCTAAATTTGCCATAGAATGGTTACCTCCTAACTATTCAATTAGTTCAATTCTTTTAGGATCAGAAATATCATCTGGTATAATATAAATTTCGAATCCATCCAAATTATTTTCATTTCTATCAAATATATCTACTTCAATACTTAATTTTTTTTCTGAAAAAGCCATACTTTGGATTTCTGCTACTGAATTCCAATTAAAAACAATACTATCTAAATTATAATTATATTTTTTTAGTTGTACGTATTCACTGTCTTTTTCGATATACTCAATCATTTCATCTTCATGTTCTTTAAGAAAAGCAAGCTGTTTTTCTTTTATTGAGGGTTTGGTTATTTTTTTTACTCCTAACACGCTCATTGTTCCAAAAATTAAAATAATTCCCACTAATATGATTAGTTTCACTGCTCTTTTCTTATTCAAAGGTTAGCCCCCTTTGCTAATTGATACATTATCAAATGCATTGACATAATACTCAATTTTATCTTGTTCTTCCAATAATTGAATGTTTTTTTGTAGACACAACATCACTTCCTCGAGTAGCGAAATACGTATGTTTGATGTCTGTATTTAGAGCAGGAGTATCCGTAACATAATATGAGTTATACCCTGCTTTTTCATCCGTTAATAACCCTTTTTGGTATTCTTTATCTTTGCCAAAAAACTTCTTTTCGGTCACTGTTTTGACGGTATTATCTGGTTGTAAATAGACGGAAGCAATACTATTCCCATGTGCATCTTTAGCATTTGAAAAATTAAATTTTACGACTCATTTTTTTTACGGCTGTCTAATTGCCCTTCATTCCACTTATTTTTATCATAAGGAAATTGTGTAGGTCTGCCTGTATAGGCACCTTGTGCCAAATCTGCATAAATATTATAATCATGCTCTAAATTAGCCATACTAAATGTTTTCTTTGGAGTAGTTATAATCCGCATTTATTGTGTACATATCTTTAATTTTAACAGGATCGTTTATATTGTCAGGGCTTACTGCAAATCCAAATGAATTTATATCAGTATCATGATAATCAATTACTTTTATTCTAAGCGTTAATATGTCATCTCCACCTTGAGGTAGTCCATTCTCGACCACTTCATCATCTAAAGTAGACCAATCGTAATAAACTTTTGAAATTTTATCATCTTGATTTTTGATAAAGTCTGTCATTTCATTTTCGCGCTTTTTCAGAAAAGCAAGCTGTTTTTCTTTTATTGAAGGTTCTGCCTTCTTTTTCACTCCTAAGACACCTATTATTCCTAAAAATACGATAACTCCTGTAATCATTCCTAGTTTAACTGCTTTTTTCTTATTCAAACGTTAAACTCCTTTACTAAAAAAGCGTTAGCGCAAGACTTTGCACTAACGCTTTTGACGTCAATATATTTTTTAGTTTAAACCAAAAGAACTAGCGTCTTGTTGATCACGTTGTGCCACTGTATCCGCATATTTGTTTAATTGACTATTAATGCTAATAAGTAGTTCTTCCATTTTTTTCACGTTACCTTCTAGCTGATTGTATTGCTCTAAGTACGATTGAAACGCTTGACCTTTCCATTCTTGAGCGATCTGTTGATTCATTGAGTTTACTTTACGGATCGCATCTTGAATTTGTTGTTGCGATTGCGTGTAGACTTTTGCTTGTGATTTGAGTTGTTCGGGTGTGACTGAAATTGCTCCTGACATACTATTCTCTCCTTTTTGTAAAACATGATATAACAAAATTATAACAATCTGTTTACTTCCTGTCAATTAAAGTTTTACTACCACATCCGTTTATTTGCTTTTTAACGTCTTTATAGTCATATTCTCGATTAATATAAGATTCAACTTTAGCAAATAATACAAGTCTTTTCTATCTTATCTAATTTTTTTACGAAAAGAAAAATTGTATAAGCAGCTTATCTAGAGTTAGCTGCCTATAAATATCTTGGTGGCTAATTTCTTTGATTGGTTGCTTAGTTTCTGTTTTAATCATTTCTTTCACTCCTTTAATTTTTGATACACGAAAAAACGATATCAGTGATTGTTTCCTCACTAATACCGTTTCATAATTTTTACATTTTCTAGCTGAAATAATTGTACACTTAAGAAACATTCAAAAAGACTAAAAAAGTCCTCTGAATTTTTGTACAATAAATACAATGAGCTTTTTGTTAGCTATTGGCAACTTGATTAGTGAGTTCATCCTTACTAGTCAAGGCTTTACTATCCGACGCCAATCAGATAGTAAAGTGCCTTTTTTATTATATTCATTTGTCTATTTTATAATTTTTAATCCAATTAAGAATTTCTTTTTTGTTAGTAATTAGTTTGATAAAATTTTCTTCATCAAATTGAACTCGTGTATCTTTTATATTAACACCATGAGCCTCACTTAACATATCAATTATCATCACTTTTCCTTCTGAGCTAGATAATAAATATTGATTACCTTCTAAAAATACACCTTCGTACTCGTACCCATCATATAATTCGTCACTAAAATTAGATTTCTTACTAACATCATCAGAAACTACAAAATCTATTGTTTCTTGTAAATTATCTTCATCAATTTCTGAAAGTAAGAAGTCCTCTATTTTAAATATTTGTTGTTTTTTATACGATTGTAAAATATTTGTTATTTGTCTATCAATCACTTTGCTTATCTCCTATCTTAAGGTTTTGGGACAGGATAAGTAGTCCACACATTTTTTAATTCATCATAAACTATCTTTATATGTGTTTCCCCTTTGGTTCCAATAACTTTCCCTGTATCAATAATACTAGAAAAAGAATTTTGTCCTTGGCTCCCTACTCCATTTGGTATAGTTTCTACAAGTTTTCCATTTTTTAATGCATCTTGAACTATTTTATTAGCTTCTTCTGCTGAAGACACATTAAACTTTCTAGCTCTCTTAGCAGTTGAACTATTCAAATGTTTATTCTTAATTTCAAACTTTTTAATATTAATATCCAATATTTTTCCAGCCCCACTGGCTTTCTTATACGATTTATTTACATTACTCTTATTTTTATCTAGCGTATAATTCTTTCCATTCTTACTTCCTTGAATAACTGTATTCTTATTAGATGGACTATTTTTGGGAGTAGATACTTTCACAACCCCTTTAACCATCACGCCCATTGTGATTAACCCATTTGCCAATAACGATGCTTTCCCTAATTTTTCGGCTGTTGTTAATTTTTTCCCGGTCACACTATCGATCCCTGTTGAAAGTTCTTTTATCAACGTCGCATTTTGTTCATAGAATAACTCGTCCATTCCTTTTCCACGATCCCCTTGAACAAATCCTAGACCATGTTTTGCAATCATACGACTCAACCATTCATTATACGCCAAACTTACCGCAATATCTTCTGACGTGGCTGTCGTTTTTCCTTTTTCTACCCAAAGCCATATTTTTCCATACCCTAAATCAATTAATTTATATTCCCGATTTCCTACATCCGGTTGCTTATCTCCTGTGAGCCCGTTTAAATCACTTGCTTTTTTCAATTGATTAAACCAACTTTTATCGACTCCTTCTGGCAAAGAGTACGAGCCGTCACTATTCACTACTGTATTCTCTAAAATTAAACAATTTTGCATGGCCACTTTCATGTCATTCAAACTCTTACTGAACAAGCCGTTTGTTTGGGAAGAAAAGGTGTGTAGTTTCTCTAATTTCTTTTCGAGTTCTCGAATATCGTCTTCGTAATCATTCGACATGCGAGCCAAATTGGATTGAACGTTTAATAAAGCGTCCAATACTTTTGCTACAGGATTATTTCGAGACAATGTTCTAGCTAATGCTGCCGAAGCATCGACAGACGCTTTCATCGCTTTTTTCGTGGCTATTTGTTGCCTTAATTTGTCTTCATCCAATATCCCCTCACCTGAAACCAACGCATCGGCGGAACTGTAGGTCTGTAACTCACTTTCAATGCTATCTATTGCAGAGGTTACTTTGCTAATAGTGGGTACAATTAAATCACTAAACAATCCTTTACCAGCCTTGTAAGCTGCTCCAGACAATGTTTTACCGTCTACCGCAGCTATCACCTGTTGACTGCCAGATTTTAATTGTTCGGACGCTTCCTTGCCACTTTGGATGTTTTTCTGTAAGGCAGAGATTAATTGTGAAGAATCTGAGCTAGAATAAATCAATCCCAAGGAATTTCCCCCCTCTTTTTATACAATTCTTCAGTTTCTTTATCAAGTATTTTTCGCTGCTCGGCATAACTAGTAGTTAAATTATCTTCAGCTTCTCGCAATTGACGGACAAAAAAACGTTCTTGTTCTTCATTTCTTCGTTGAATGCGAAGCCCTTCACTATTTCCATCACGAACAACATCTTCATTTAACATGGCCAGCGTATGATAACCTCGTCGTAACTCTTCTTGTAAGTCTTGTAGATTCATTTCGATCTTCTTCTGATCTCGTTTCAATTCATCCATACTTGTTTCTT
>NZ_MIJY01000043.1 GCF_001730305.1 Enterococcus termitis | reverse complement strand
TTTGTTGACAGATACGGATTTAATACCAGATACCGCACCTGTAGCAGCTCCTATATCTGAAGCTATATGACTCATAAAAGAATCGACCCCTTTTACTATTTTTTCAATAAGTACAGTTTAACGGAATATAGTCTAAAAATACAGGCTATTTAGTAAAAAAGTTAATAACTATTGACTAATTTAGTTTTAATTTTTTGGGTTTAAAAAAAGAGCCTCAAAATAAGTGCCCTTTTAGTATGACTTATTGATTGAATCACAAGAAATAAAATAAAGTATCACTATAAGTAAACTTTGTTTTATTAGAATAAGGTCTAGATGAATCCCCTCATTCTATAATTTATTATCTGCTTGTTTTGTCACTAGTCCCCCTATACTCTATCAAGAAAAAGAATAGTAAATGCTTCTTTTAAACAATTCAAATAGACCAAAAATATCCCTATTTATGATACGGTTCTGCGTATCGGAAGTGATTGTATTACTCTCTTAAATATCAAAAAAATTTTCAAATCGTATTTATCTATATCTCTCATAATAATTTCTAGCCTTTTCCTGATGGATCTGAAAAATAATAGTATAGAACTTTGATTCTGATGAGAGAATCGAATTCAGTGTATCAAATAATGCGTTCATCTTTGATTGCGCGCTAGAGAAATCTAAATAAAGATCGACCAAATTATTAATAAACTTCAATTGAATAAGCAAATGTAAATTATCTGACGGGTTAATGAGCTCATTATAAACAGACAGAGTTTCTTTGGCTCTCTCAATGTCATTAATCATCAATAAGCTTTGAATCCTATTAAAATGTAAATCACCTACTTCTTCATAATACAATTTATCATTGAATTCTTTATATTTTTTTAATTCAGATAAAATACGTTCATAGAGCTGTTCTGCTTCATCCTTATCATTTTCAGAAATCGATAGTAAAATTAATTTGCTTAATTTAATTTCTTTTAATGTCCACATTTTCGCATTCTCTAATTCAGATAAAATTTCATTAAATGGTTCTCGAGAAAATTTGTAAAAGTTTGTGTTTGTAATTAATACCAGAAGATAGGCATTCATTGCCAAGTACCTCATTTCCGTATTTTGATGCTTATGATATCGTTCATAAAGCTCATACAATTCTTCAAATTTTCCATTCTTGTATAACACATCAATTTGATTCTCTAAGGACTTCTCTTCATTCATCGTATTTTGATTTCTAAAGTACTCAAATTCCTCATAAGAAATCCCTAAATTGTTAATCAATTCTTGAAATTTCACAATTTCAACTGAATACTTCCCAGCCTCAAAATCACTATAAAAGGTTTTAGAAACAACTCCCGTGTATACTTCTTTTTGGGTATATCCTTTGTCTTTTCGAATTTTCTTTATTATTTCTCCGTACATTTTTTCTCCATTTCATTAATTCCTGTATACAGGAATTATAATAGTTTATTCTTTCAATTACCATGATATATTTGAAAAAACGAATTTTGGAGGAATAAACATGAATAAAATATATTTTAAATTGCTTGGCCTTTCACTAGGTTTGACAATAATCATCAGTCTGTTTTCTGCTACTAGTATATTTTTAAAAATGGATGATAATGGTATTATTATGTTTCAAATAGCAGCATTTTTATCTTTAGCCATTCTACTTTTCTTCTATATGAAAAAAAAGGATTCTACATTGAAACAATTTGGCTTTGAAAAGACCTCAATTAGCAAATCTGTCTTTGGTTTTATTGCTTTAATCATTCTGATTCAACCTATCACTTTAGGAATAAATTTTTCACTGCCTTTTTTGACCCTATTGTTGATTATCATTCAAATGATTTTAGTAGGCTTCGTTGAAGAATCTCTATTTAGAGCTATATTTTTCTACTTCTTAAAAGATGAGCAGCCTAAAGTTTATCTTCTATTTTCAAGTATTGTATTTGGTTTGCTTCATATCGCTAGTGGATTAAATCCAGAAACAGCTCCATTATTAGTATTTTTACAAATCGTTAATGCTTTATTATTGGGTGCGATATTCGCCATTTTATATTATTCTTTAAAATCTATTTATCTTGTAATTGCCTTTCATTCCCTGTTTAACATTTTTGCTTCTGTAACATTAGAGAGTTCTCTCCAGCGTAATTTAGTTGCGGTTTCAATTTTAACGATTTGTTATATCGTATTTTTAATTTACTATACAAAAATAGTTTTTTTCTTAAAAAAATAACTTTGTATTTTAAGAAGTGCCTTAATAAAATAGAACTTGTAAATTTTTTGAAGAATTTTAACTCAATGAATCCTTTAATGATTTCATTTCAAATAGTGTATTTATCCTAACTGTAGCTGAATGTATATTTAGCTAATCCAAAAATGTATCCTGTTTTATTTTAGGATACATTTTTGGATAGTGAAATCTTATTTTTTACATTTAGACCCACGACAACCAAATGTTCTCTAGCTTTCGTTTCAACAAACGGAGCGAACAACTCATAGACAGCTTGAGGGCTAGTACAGGTTCTAGCGGCGTAAAAAGTTGAGGCGTCTTTCACCAGTTCAAGACTAACAATAGACACACGTTTTCTTGGTTGATTTGTTTTCATATTTTTCTCCTTTATAATTGTTGTAGTTGGTTCTTAGAAAAATGCAGTTAATAATCTTCTGGTAATAACATAGTTTGATGACTACGATCATCTATCACCCATAACTTTTTAATTTGGAAATCAAGCATCTTTCCCTTTATGGTGTAGGTATGATAATCAATGAAAAATGGTTCTTCTTGTCGATGAATCACTTCAATTGCTTGGCGTTGATTATCTGGATTTAGCTCAAAGATTTGTAAGTAGTCCAAATTTATTTCTGCTTCTTCTACCTTTTTATCAATCAATTGCCAGCAATACAACTGAGTTTCTTTGGGTACTTGTTCTTTCACTCCTCTCGCGATATAGCGATTTTCTTTTGACTTAAACATCTCCTTCCCTCCTTTAAAGTACAAAAATAGACCAATCACCGACTAATGATGATTGGTCTTCATGGATATAATATATAATTCAAATCTTGATACTAACATTTGTCACTAATATTTTTTACCTAATGGCAATGGTCATTTTTAGAAGAATCATTAAGGCATTCTCATATGCATACAACTATTTTACTTTGAGTGCATCTTCAAAATCGGTAAAATGGATTTTCTCTTTATAATTTAACGAAAATTGATCTGTATAGTCATTTAAATAAAATTCGACATTTCGTAAAATGAAATCGTCAAAAATTGGTTCATTTGAATCATCTAAATTTTTAATTACTTTGTCTAGATATTCAATAAAAAAAGTATAATCTAACTGTTGTGATTGATGAATTTTTTTTATAAAGTATTGATTAAAACTAGCATTTTTACTTGGAGAAAGATTTCCCTTTAAATATTTGATATGATCCGCCTTACAAATTATTCTACACTCCTTATAGTTCTCCATAATTATATAAGAAATCAATTTAAGTTGTCTTTTTATGAACTCTAATTCTAAATCCTCTTTGTATATCCTAATAAAATTTAGTAATAGAAAACATGCATAATTAATTTTCTCGCTCTTTATATTCTTCACAATTTCTTTAAAGGAAGTAACAAGTACATCGTAGTCATTATAAAAATAATTATTTAAAATAGGGAAACTACCTTTTCTATCTAAGTAATCAGATACTATTTTTTCTTCAATTATCTGTTTTTTAGAAATATTGTAATACTCAAATTTTCCATTTTGATACAAACAAATATAGTGTTCATTTTTACCCGTTTTATAATCAATTAGAAAACGATCATAAAGAATGTTGTCTATCTTAATTTGGCTTACAAAACGATAAGAATTATTATAAATACTATATAGTTTGTTATTCTCGTCTATGCCAACCAAATAAAAATTTGTCAAATAGGCATTTTGATTATTTGCTGTTGAAACAAGAATAGTTTGAAACGTATCTAAAAAACTAAATACAGGTCTATTATCTTTCAAGCTTATAATATATCGCAGATTTTCATCACGTTTATTTTGATAGTCTGAAAGTAGCCATGTACTTAAAATTGCAATACTTGTAAAAATTGGGGCTACAATAGTCTTAAAGTATTCTTTGTTTTCAACAAAATATAGTTTTATTGAAGGTATGTAATTTACAATTATAGGTATTATAGTTAAAACAGCCAAAAATATAATAATAACAAGTAGCTTTGTTTTTGAAGATTTCATATTTTGTCCTTTCATTAAAAAAATTACTTTATAAAAGAGTATTTACAGATCATTTGAATGAAGTTATAACATTTCGCTAAAACTTTTAATATACAAACTAATATGGAATTATCATATTCTGAATATGTTAAACTGCTATGCATTACAGAAAAGCAGTTTGTAAAGATAAAGAAAGGGGAATTCGATATGCCTAAACAGACTTCTCGAATACTACTCTTTCAACGGAGAAACACGTATTACGATGCACCCCTTGTTCTTTATTCTCCTTTCCTAACACTTGAAGAGAAGAACGATTAGTCTCCATAAATTTTTAAAATCAGACTGTAGATAAATTCTTAGAAAAGGTGTTATCTACAGTCTGAAATACTTTGATATCATTATTAAGGTACTTTATCTAATTGAATAGCGATAATGCTTCTTTCAGATTTTCAAGTGGTTCCATATCTCTTGTGCTAAATAAGTCACTATAATATTTTTTAGTTAACAATATTGACTTTTTATCAGGTAAATACCCTTCACTTTCTGGAGTATTCAAATCCAATATTCTTTCAAAATAATCTTTATTTTCATCAATATATCCCTCAAGTTCATCTACACCAGAATTTTCTAGAAAATTCTTATAATTATTAGGATGAGTCAATTTCAATCCAAAGCAGTATAGTGGAAAAATCAAATTGTAGAACAAATCAAAATTTTTACTTGCTCTCGAATCTTTTCTTTTAAATCTATTGATTATTATTTCCGAAATAAAAACATATTTATTGATTTCCCTTAAAGAAAGATCAAAATACGAACAATTTACTTTAACAAGCTCGTTGTAAGGAAATTTTGATGCATTACTTACATTTAGCACCTGATTTAAATACTCTTTTGTATCGGGAATTGGAAGATTATATTCCAAATCAATAAACCTATCTAAATATCCGAATCCATTAAAATCAGATCCGTAATATTTCTTTACAGTATGAGAAAGTTGATTTTTATTGCTACAGATAATATAGGAGATTTTTTCATAGGAAAAATAATGCTTTATAATTTCCAACAATTCAACTGCAAAAGTTGGTTTACAACGATCTAATTCATCGATAATAATGACTATCTTCTTCTCTTCAGTCAAAATTTCTAGTACTTCATTAATTCGCTCTTTTAAATCATCAACATATGTTGCTGACTTAAGTAGTTTTTCATCTTTCGTTTCCCCACTAGATAAATCATCAAAATCTACTGTCCCCCCACTTAAAAGTTTGAGAGTGGAATTGGCAACTGGGAGAATTCCCTTTTTTATTACTTTATCTAGCCGATCAACATTTTTATCTTGTCTATCCATAATTCTTTTTCGATGTTTAATTAAATCGTACAAAAATATTTCTAATGGTTTTTCATACATATCATATTCCCATGAATTAAAATAATAAATATCAAACTGAGTTCTGAAATCATTCAAAACACTGGCATCGACTTGTGGAAATTCATTTTCTTGTTCATTTTGTGACTCATTTGATAGATATTCCAATTTTTTGGCAAAAACCGACTTTCCTGTCCCCCAACCACCATCTAAACTCAAAGTAACAGAAGATTCTAAATCATTGAATATTCTCATTATGTTATTCAAATGCTTATTTCGTTTTAAAGAATCTAGTTCGAGTACGCGTTTTAATTCTTCTGGATTATGACAATCAATCTTATTTTTAAGTTTCATACAAGTCTCCTTTTCCTAATTTAGTATATCTGGATTAAGCTCTTCAGCTCAACAAGAACTCCCATATCACATCCCTTGTGATTCTTATCATTGAACCCTTGATATCACGCTATCTTTATAAAAAAATCCCCCTACTTATGATACGGTTCCCCCCGCATAATCCGAAACCCGCGATAAATCTGTTCCACCAATACCAACCGCATCAGCTGATGTGGATAAGTCAATTTCCCAAAGGACATTTGCTTTTGGCTTCTCTTCATCACTTCATCACTCAACCCAAGTGAGCCGCCAATCACAAAAGCCAGCTGACTCTTCCCGTTAATGCCTAGCTGTTCAATCTCTTTTGAGAATTCCTCACTACTAAATTGTTTCCCATTGATTGCCAATACAAAAACATGATCCTGATCGGAAATTTTTGCTAAGATTCTTTCTCCCTCTTTGTTCTTCACCTGAAGCATTTCTGCTTCACTTAAATTTTCTGGTGCTTTTTCATCAGCGACTTCTATAATTTCAATTTTTGCGTAACTTTGCAGGCGTTTTAAATATTCATTGATTCCCTGAACCAAATATTTTTCTTTCAGCTTCCCTACAGTGATGATTTTTATTTTCAACAATTTCACGTCTCTTCCTCTATGAATTTTCTTAGTTGTTAACAATTTTATCATGAATGATTTTTCTCTTCCAGCTACTTTCCCACAAAGTTATGCACATATGCACAGACTTATCCACAGAACGATCGCTATTTAGCCCTTATTTTATGGTATTTTTTAATACAAACACATATTCCCATTCTTTTATCCACATTATCCACATTCTGTGGATAACTTTTTCAAAGGAGTTTTCCTCTATTTATGCGGTAGTTTTTCACATTTTCTTGTGTATAAGTTGGACCAAAAACATTTTTTCATCGTTTATATCTGTTTTTCTCCCTATCTTGTTCATAAAAAATTCAAAGCTATTCTGTAGACTAAAGTTGTCTTGGAAGACTATACTAACTATAATAAATAATGACAGATAATTGGGAGGTTACTTATATGCAAAGAAAAGATGTTACACCTGATTCAGATAAAAAACAAAATGGGCTATTCAAAAAATTTGGGATTGGTTTAGTCGGAGGTTTACTTGGTGGCGCGTTAGCTTTTGGCGGCGCTTATGCTATCATGGGACAAAATTCTTCCTCTACCCCATCAACAACGACAAGTACAGTTAAAGACAACAAAGGTGATACCAAGGTGACAAATGTCAGCTTAGATGTCAATAGCGATGTAACGAAAGCGGTAGAAAAGGTGCAAAATTCTGTCGTATCAGTTATCAACTTACAAAGCACTAGTCAAAACTCTGATTTTGGTAGCTTGTTCGGTGGTCAAAATGGAAATGAATCAAATAATGACGAATCGAACGGCAGTGATCTCGAAGCTGCGAGTGAAGGTAGCGGCGTCATTTATAAAAAAGATGGCAAAACGGCTTACGTTGTTACCAATAATCACGTAGTTGATCAAGCCAAAGGATTAGAAGTTGTTTTACATGATGGAACAAAAGTTGAAGGTGAGTTAGTCGGTACAGATTCATATACTGACCTTGCTGTCATTAAAATTTCTTCTGAGAAAGTAGATTCAATCGCTGAATTTGGCAACTCTGACAAATTAAAAATCGGCGAACCTGCATTGGCAATCGGCTCTCCTTTAGGTTCAGCCTATGCTAACTCAGTAACTCAAGGGATTATTTCCTCTGTAAACAGAAATATCCAAAATGAAAATAACGGACAAGCAATCAATATCAACGCGATCCAAACAGACGCAGCAATCAATCCAGGTAATTCTGGCGGTCCTTTAGTGAATATCGAAGGTCAAGTGATCGGAATCAACTCGGTTAAAATTGTTCAATCTGAAAGCCAAGTAAGTGTGGAAGGAATGGGCTTTGCGATTCCAAGTAACGATGTGGTAAATATTATCAATCAACTTGAAAAAGAAGGCAAAGTGACTCGTCCAGCATTAGGTATTACGATGGAAGAATTAACAAATGTTTCAACGCAGCAACGAAAAGAGATCTTGAACTTACCTGAATCCGTTCAGACAGGTGTCCTTGTCCGCAGTGTTCAAACTGCCACTCCAGCTGACAAAGCAGGACTTGAAAGATACGATGTTATCACAAAAATCGATGATGAAGACATCAACTCTGTGACAGATCTACAAAGTGCGCTATATAAGAAAAAAGTCGGCGATAAAATGAAGGTTACCTTCTATCGAGACGGCAAAGAGCAAAGTGTTGATGTTGAATTAACCATTGATCAATCAGCATTAAAAACAAATGCTCAAACAAACGAATAGCATAAAAAGAGGATGGGACAGAAGTGTTTAATCCCGAGAAATAAGAAGGAATTCACGAAAATTGTTCTTCAAATTTTTGTGAATTTCAGCTTATTTCCGAAGGGATTGCTTCTGCTCCCACCGTTTATTCGGATTAAAAGTGAGTGGGACATAACTCTTCGAGTTATGTCCCACTCACTTTTTTATTTTCCTACAGCAAACGCTTCGCCAACGACTGCATCAAATGGTAACTCTAAAATTCCTTTTTTCGCTGGTGCATCCGCCAAACGTAGTTCACTTGCTGAACATATCATGCCAAAGCTTTCTACGCCTCGTAGAACACCTGGCCAAATCATCAAACCATCTGGCATCATAGCACCTGGCTTAGCTACAACGACTTTTTGTCCTGCTTTGATATTCGGCGCACCACAAACGATTTGCAGCACTTCGCCATTGTCTACTTCAGTCTGTGTAATTGATAGATGATCTGAATCAGGATGTTTCTTACATGATTTTACGAATCCGACCACGATTTTTGGTTCTGTATCTGCTGCTAAAGTTTCAGAAAATCCTGCATTTGCAAGTTCTTGATTCAATTTAGCAAACTGGTCCTCTGTCAATTCGATTTGTCCAACACCAGCAAGCTCTCCTAAAATAGTAGAAGCCTCAAAGATATTCCAAGCAACAACTTGCTCACCTGCACTAATTCGAGCAACATTTCCTTTACGTTCAACAACGTTTTCTTGTCCTTTATCATCTGCCACGATAACCATCAACACGTCACCGACATGTTCTTTATTATATGCAAAAATCATTTTTTTCCTCCTAGATTTATAAACTGAATACTATATGCTGTTATTCACTCGTTC
Source organism: Enterococcus termitis (assembly GCF_001730305.1). Classification (GTDB taxonomy): domain Bacteria; phylum Bacillota; class Bacilli; order Lactobacillales; family Enterococcaceae; genus Enterococcus_L; species Enterococcus_L termitis. Next base: position 285,554 of record NZ_MIJY01000043.1, on the reverse strand, counting down.
TATCTTAACAAAAATCTTGTACTGACGCTACTTTTGTTCCACATAAAAATAAGTGAAACAAAACGATTATGCTTTGCTTCACCTACTTTATTAGCTTTTCCAGTTACTTTTTCTTTTTATCTGGACGAACAATCAACACATCACAAGGGGCGTTTCGGATAATGTAGCTGCTAACACTGCCGACCATAAATCGTTCGACAGCATTCAACCCTGATTGACCCACCATGATAAGATCGACATCATATTTTTTCGGCAAGTCATTACACATGACATCTTTAGCCGAACCATATGTTACCACTGTTTCTACTTGAGTGAACTCAACACTTTTCGCATAGTTTTCACAATCTGCCAGCAGCTCTTTTGCCGTTTCCGTTTCATGATCTAACAAGTTATCATTCAGTGACGAATAGCCCATCATTGTATAAATCTGATTTTCTATCACATGTGCAACAATCACACGACCATTGTTTCTTCTGGCAACTTCTATCGCCTGTTCAAAAGCTAAATTTCCTTGATCACTGCCATCGACACCCACTAAAATATTTTTATAGGTTTGTGTTAACATTCTGCTCATCTCCTAATCAATTTCGTTTGATTCTGAAACTGGATCTATTGTTGATGAAATTATTAACGAACACTGTTTAAAAATGTGGTGATTTCTTCTTTTGTTTTGCGGTCCTTATTGACTAAGCGTCCAAGTTCCTTGCCGTTTTCAGTTACAACAAAGCTTGGAATACCAAAAATGTTCCATTCAGCTGCAAGATCGATATATTTATCGCGATCGACTTCGATAAACTGAAAATCTGGAAACGCCGCTTCGATCTCAGGCATCACAGGTTTGATGAAGCGACAATCGCCACACCAATCTGCGGTGAAGAAAAAGACACTTTTTTCTTTATCTACATAACCTGCTAACTCTTCATAAGATGTTGGAATAATCATCTTTATCCCTCTACTTTCCGTAAATGATCGTATCAACTGTTGTTTTATCTAATCCTTTTAAGACTTGAATCAACATTTCTCGAGCAGCTTCAAAATCTTTGATACTGAACATCGTTTGATGGGTATGGATATAACGTCCGCAAACACCGATCACTGTACTTGGTACACCATTATTTGTTGTATGAGCAGCACCCGCATCTGTACCGCCTTTAGAAACAAAGTATTGGTAAGGAATATTGTGTGTTGCTGCTGTATCTAATAAATACTCACGTACACGAGGTAATGTGATCAATCCTGGATCGTAAATACGCAATAAGGTTCCTTCGCCAAGATGTCCGTATGTGCCTTTTTTCGTTTGTAGATCATCCGCTGCAGAGCAGTCTACTGCAAAGAATAAATCTGGATTGAATTTATGAACAGACGGTTTTGAACCACGTAAGCCGACTTCTTCTTGAACGTTAGCACCCGCAATCAAAGTATGGCCTAACTGTTCATTTTGCAATGCTTCCAGCGCTTCTAACACTAATGTACACCCATAGCGATTATCCCACGCTTTACTGATGATGTTTTTGCCATTGGCTGTTTTGATCGTTTCTGTTTGAGGCACGATCGAATCACCTGGACGAACACCAAAACTTTCGGCCTCTTCTTTTGATTCAAACCCTGCATCGAATAAAACATCTGTCACTTCCAATTGTTTTTGACCACTTGTTCCACGTAATAAATGCGGTGGAATAGACGAAGAAATACATGGATAGTTTCCTTTGCTTGTTTTCAAAGTAAAACGCTGTGCTGAAACAACATACGGATTCCAGCCGCCTAAAGGAACCACTTGGAATAATCCGTTATCTTTGATTTGTGTCAGCATAAACCCAACTTCGTCCATGTGAGCAGCAACCATCACACGTGGAGCATCTTGCTCCTTCGCTCTTTTTAGACCAAAAATACCGCCTAACCCATCATATTGGATTTCATCTACTAACGGTTCCATGTTTTTTTTCAGGTACGAGCGAATATCATCTTCAAATCCGCTTGTTCCTTGTAGTTCTGTTAGCTCTTTGATTCGTTGAAATGTTTTTTCTTCCATTATCGTATTATCTGCCAGCTACCTTGCGTCAAATTTCAAGGATAACCTTTCTTTTCCGTAAAAAATAACATGATTTTCAAACAGAAACGGCAGATACTCCTTTCATCTAATATCACGATTAATTATAACGCAAAATTTTTTAATTGCCCACGTTTTTTGTTTTTCGATATTTCTCAGGAGTGTGTTAAAATAGAAGAAAGGTCGATTTTTTTCGACAAACTTTGACTATACTCGGAGGTTATTCCCATGAATGAAGAAAATGAATTAAGTTATTTTAAAGGCGGCTTAGCAATTGGCGTGAGTCTGGGTATCATAAGTGGGATTGCTTCTACACTATGGTATCAAAAGAAACGAACACTCGATGCTGATCTTGTTTTAGAAAATGTGAAGGACGCCTTTTTAAAAGAAGGGCCGATCGAAGGCTCTTGGATCGAGTTTGAGAAAAAACCATTGCGAAAATTTGCCGTTCACTCAAAAACTTATAATGGCGGGATTTCTCGTTTAGAAGATGGCGTGATGGTTCAATACGAATTTACTGCGGATGCTTTTACTGGCACTGTGATCGATGTAAAACGAATCAAAGAATAAAAAAACAAGGCCAAACTGTTTCACTCGGAGCATTAGAAATATTCTCGAAGACGTTGCTTGTTTTCTCGCTGTTTATTCAAAGTTAAAGCCTCTGGAACAAAACTGATTTCTAGTCTTGTTCCAGAGGCTTTAGTTGTGTTGAGTAATCCTTCTTCTTTTCCCTTTTCGCCCAACTGATTCTTCTACATTCGTTTTCAAAAAATAACTGATAATTGGAATCCCTATGAATAATACCAGAGCCAGCTGAGGAATAAACCAGCCGATTCCCATCACCAATGAAATAGCCAAATAATAGATTCGATCACGTACAAGGTATAGCTGTTTTAGTTGTTCTTGCTCTTCTTTTGTATCAATCCCAAGTAAAATGCCCGCTCTAAACAAACTGCTGAAAGATCCATTTATGATCATTAGCAATAAGCCATACGCCAACATTGGTAATTGTTTATCTGCCGCTTCCATTGACCAGCTAGTAAAAACTGGGATCAGCACTAGAGAAAATAGAAAACAGGTATTTCTAATCACGAAGGGTTCATTGATTTTTTCAATCTGCTCAAAGAGTTTCCGATGATCATTCCAATAGCCTGCTACAATGAAAAAGCTGATAGCAAACGTTAGTAGACTTTCGAGAAACTGAGCATAATCACCATCATGAGGAATCGGGATCTCCAATGCGGCAATCGTAATCACGATGGCGATGACCGCGTCACTGAATAATTCGATCCTTAATTTTTTACTGGCTAGTTGCATCTACTATAACTCCTCTATTTTCTATCTATGATCAAGCCGCTTCAGCTAAAAACTGACTGTTATAAATATCTGAATACACACCATCTGCTTCTAACAGTTCTTGGTGATTACCAGATTCCACTACATCTCCATGATCCATCACAACGATTTTATCTGCATCATAAATCGTCGACAACCGATGAGCGACCACAAAGCTTGTCCGTCCAACCAATAATTGCTTCATCGCTTTTTGGATCAACATCTCTGTCCGAGTGTCCACATTAGAGGTTGCTTCATCTAAAATCAAAATTTCTGGATTTGCTAAAAACGCGCGGGCAATCGTGATCAACTGACGTTGTCCTTGCGAAATATTATTCGTTTCTTCGTTCAAAATCGTATCGTAGCCATCAGGTAGTTTTCTTACAAAATCATCGACAAATGCCGCTTTTGCTGCAGCATAAACCTCTTCTTTCGTTGCATCCGGCTTACCATATTTGATATTGTCATAAATCGTGCCTGAAAATAGCCAAGTCTCTTGTAACACCATTCCGATTTTTTGATGCAGTTGTTGATGTGAAAGATTTCGACTATCGATACCGTCGATTTTGATGCTTCCCCCTGAAATGTCATAGAAACGCTGTAATAAATGAACCAAGGTTGTTTTTCCAGCCCCTGTATGCCCAACGATCGCTATCGTTTCTTGTGGAGCAACAGCTAAAGAAAAATCGTTCATCAATAATTCTTCTCCATAACCAAATTGAACATGGTCAAAGCGAACTTTTGCGGAATCTTCCGGCGTATTAGGAAATGTTTGCTCATAAACGTTTCTTTCTTCTTCATCCAAAACTTCAAAAACACGCTCTGCTGAAGCTACGATTGATAAGATCCCGCTCCAGATTTGCGAAAGTTGACTGACTGGTTGCGAAAATTGACTTGAATACTGTAAGAATGCTTGTAAGTTCCCAATAAGAATCGCTCCTGCCGCCACTTCAACTGCTCCCACTGTACAAATAACTACATAAACCACATTTTTTAAAAAGATCATCGCTGGCATCATAGAACCGCCAAAGAATTTTGATTTCCAGCCAGCTTCATACATTTTTTGATTGAATGCATGAAATTGCTGTGCGGAACGCTCTTCATAGTTAAAACTTTTGATCACTGTATGCCCATTGTAAGCTTCTTCGATTTGTCCATTGAGATGTCCTTGTACCTGTAGATATTTCTTGACATTTTCCTGTGCTTTCGGTGTCAGTAGTTTCATCACTAACAAGCTAAACGGTATAATCAAGGCAGCTACTAAAGTCAATTTCCAGCTGATCGTCAGCATCAACCAGATCACACCAATAACCAAAATAATACTTGAAAGTAATTGTGTTAAACTTTGCTGAAGCATCGTGGCAATATTATCCATATCATTGATCGCAATCGACATTAAATTTCCATTTGAGTGCTTATCAAAATATTCACTCGGTAGTTCGTTGATTTTTGCTTTTAGTTCATTGCGCATTGTTTTCGTTGTGTTTTGTGAAACAACCGTCATCAACCATTGTTGCACAAAATCTGCTACGGCTTTGCCTATATAAAGCAAGGCAACAGTCAATAAAATCATCGCTAATTTCGTAAAATCGATGCCTGTTTTTGCATTGACTCCGGCAAAAATCAGTGTAGTTGCATTTCCTAATATTTTAGGGCTTAGCACTTGAAAAAGTGTTCCAACGATAGCTACTACAGCTACTAATAGGATCAGCCAGCGACTGGCTTTCATATACCCTAATAAGCGTTTCATTGTTCCTTTTAAATCTTTAGGTTTGGCTTTGATTCCTTTGCCCATAGGTGCTCCTTTACTCATTAGGCTGCCTCCTTTTCTACTTGTGAAAGAATAATTTCTTGGTAAACCGGATTAGTATTCGCTAGTTCATCATGTGTACCTAGTCCGACCATTTTCCCTTCATTCAACACAAGGATCTTCGATGCATTTTTTACGGTGCTGATCCGTTGCGCTACAATGATAGTGATCGCTTGATTTAAATGTGTTTTCATATTTTTTTGAATAGCTGCATCTGTTTTAAAATCCAGTGCGGAAAATGAATCATCAAACACATAGATCGCTGCTTGTTTGACAAATGCTCTAGCTAAACAAAGTCGCTGCTTTTGACCACCCGAAAAATTCCCGCCATTTTTTTCTACTGCACCATCTAAACCACCTTGCTCATGAACGAAAGACGTAGCCTGAGCCAACTCTAACGCTGCCCACAATTCGTCATCTGTTGCCTGTTGATTACCAATACGTAAATTCTCACGAATCGTGCCAAAGAAAAGCTGATTGACTTGGGGAACTAAACTAACTTGTTCGTGCCATTCATGTTGAGAGAGTTGCTGAATCGCTTGCTGATTGAAACGAATAGCCCCTTGACTAGGATCGTATAAGCGATCAAGTAGATTAACCAAAGTAGTTTTCCCAGCGCCTGTACTGCCAATAATTGCTAGAGTTTCTCCTGATTTTACCGAAAGTGAAACCTCTGATAAGGCTTGTTCCTCTGCGCCATCATAATTATAGGATACCTGATCTAATGTGATCGTATTGGTCTTTTTATGAGGAAGCGTTAATTGATCGGTCCCATCTTGAATAGCATTTTGCGTGTCTAATACTTCGTTGATTCGTTTAACAGAAATTTGTCCCCGAGGAATCGAAGAAATCACCATCGTTAAAATAGCTACCCCCATTAAAATTTGAGCTGCATAGGAAACAACGCCCATCATCGTTCCGATTTCCATCTGTCCTGTATCGATCAAACCCGCTCCCAGCCAAGTAATCATAATCGTTGCTAGACTCATTGTCAGAGTAATGAACGGCATCAAGAAACTAAAAGCTGTATTTGAACGAATCGCTAATTTTGTGTATGCTTCGTTTTCTTTTTCATAACGTTGATATTCTGCTTCTTCTTTATTAAAAGCATGAGTGACCTTGATCCCGGTCAACCCTTCTTTAAAAATCAAATTCAACTGATCGATCTTTTGCTGCATCTTCTCAAATAATGGATTCGCATATCTGAAAATCAACCAGCTTACGATCAGAATAAGTGGAGTCACTGAAATAAAGATCAATGTTAACCTAGGACTTAAACGATACGCAAAATAGATACCACCAACTAAATAAAGAGGTGCAATAATCAAGAATTTTAATCCCATCTCAATTAAATTTTGCACTTGTGTGACATCATTGGTATTACGAGTAATCAGTGAAGATGAACCGAAACGATCCACTTCTTTTTGTGAAAATGAGGTAATTTTCTTAAATAATGCTTCACGTAAATTTCCACCTAGCGCATAAGCAACTTTTGCTGAAAGATAAATATTGATCAATGCCCCGCCAAAACTGACGACAGCAAAACCAAGCATCATCAAACCTTTTTGCCAAATAACCCCTTGATCATTCGGAACAACACCTTGATTGATCAATTCAGCTGTCAACGTTGGTAAATATAAATCGCCAAATGTTTGCACTAACAAAAATAAGATTGCTAGTGTAGTTGTTACTATTGGCAGTCGTTTTATTATTTTCGTCATCCTTTTTCCTCTTTTCTTCTATACTTTCTATTTAGGCACAAACGGTAATATTTTGTTTCACTGTCAATCGATGAGATTTACAAAAATCATAGAATAAAAATAAACAAGCAATCATCTAATCATCTCCTACATTCAATTTTTCTAATTTATTATTCGAATTTAAAACAGGTACCTTACAAAAACAAATTATAAAGGTACCTGTTTTAAATGTCAACAAAAATATGTAGGTACCTGCTTTATTTTTTTTCCAAAAAAAAGAAGCCGACTAAAGCAGCTAGCTTTATCAACTCCTCTAATACTATTTAATTGCACCAACTAACAGGATTCCTAAGGTGATCAACACTGAGCCTAAGATAATCAGCCGTAATTCGTTTATATTCTTTTTCCCCTTCAAAAAATATAACCCACCAAAAATCGATACTAACACAGCTAATTGAGAAAAAGTAAAACTTTTTGCTACACCTAGCAGAGGAATGATCAAAAATAAGCTAATATTAGCCACACTCCAGAAAATACCTGTGGGCCAATTTTTTATAATATCAATAGGATCGATCTGTTCTTTTTCAATCCAAGCAAAGAAAAGTGAGCCTATAAACATACCAATAGATTGAGGGAAAATCACGGCTATGCCAGAGATAGAAAAAAGTTTTGGCAATGTTACATAAAATACTAAGGCACTTGAAGAAAGTAGCAAATAGAACAGTGCTTTTTTAAAATCTCCTGTAGCTTTTTGTTGGTATTGCCTTTTATTAAATGACGTACAAACAATTCCTAAGAGGATCAAAATAATCCCAGAGCCTCCAATAATAAAGGCAGATACTCCCTGCCATTCTTGAAAAAAAACCACTGCAACAAGCGTCGTTCCTATCAATTGTGACCCATTTGAAATCGGCATCGCTTCTGAAACAGCCATTAATTGAAATGAGCGAAACTGCAAATACTGACCAATCGACCATAAACAACCAGATAAGAAGGTCACAACCACTATGGTTCGATTCAACTCTGGCTGTACGAAAAATAGAATCAATGTACCACACACCAAAGCCATCATCGTCGTACCAAGCAATTGATTAATTGGCTTAGCCTTTGTCAATGACGCAATCACCGGCATCAGCCCCCAACCAAGTGCAGGTAAAAAATAAAACAAATACATATACTTCTCCTTTTACATAAAAAGAGAAAACAGCAGACAATCCACTGTTTCTCTATTGGATTTTTCTAAAATCAAATCCTAAACACGTCATCTTCAATCGATACGAGTATATTCTCTTTGATCAATTCACCTTTATTTACTTCTGGTAAAACAACGATCGCTACTGGATCTTTTCCCTCTTTAGCCAGCATCGATAGATCCATTTCTGCTAGTTTTTGTCCCGCGTTGACCGTCGCTCCTTCCTGTACAAATACTGTAAAAGGCGCCCCATTTAACTCTACAGTATCCAATCCCAAGTGGATCAACAGAGTATCGCCGTTTTCACTCTCGAGCGTAATCGCATGGAGGGTTGGAAAAATACTTAGGATTTTCCCTGAAACTGGAGCATATATTTGACCAGAATGTGCCGTCACAGCAAAACCAATCCCCATCATCTGTTTTGAAAATACTGCATCGTTCACTTCAGTTAAAGGAACCAGTCGACCTTCTGCTATCGACTTCAGCACACGTTTCTTTTTAAAAAATCTCATTTTCCACCTAGCCTTTAGACCAATGTTGGCCAGTACTCTTTATTTGCTTCGATCATTTCGTCCAGCACTAATTTCGCCACTCTAGCATTTGGTACTGTTTGATTTAAAGTAAACGCCTGCAATGCTTTTTGATACGAACCTTCAAAATAGGCATCTACTAATAACTTTTCAGCCGCAACTTGGGCTTCCATCAGGCCTTTATGAAAATCATTGATCGGTTGTCTTAAAGAAATCGGTTCTACACCTGTTGCTCCAACATAGGCTGGAACTTCCACAACTGCATCCGGTCTAAGATTCGGAATTGCCCCTTGATTTGGCACAATCAACATAAATCGGCGACGTTCGTCATTTAAAAGTGAAGTTGCCATATCGACGATATACTGTCCATGTTCGCCAAAATTGAAATTTAGTACATCTTCTGTAAACCCATCACGGATTTTTTGTGCCATTTCTCTGGTATTTTTTTCTCTACCATCCATGACCATATTTGCACGTGTGTACTCTTTATCTGCATGTTCAACCACCATATCGGGGTAAAGATAATATTCTAAATAGTTATTTGGCACATGTGTCGGAAAATTTTTCGTAATCACGGACATCATACTAAACGCTTCCTGCCAAGTTTTATCTCCTGCATTAAAATCAGCGACTGCCATTTCCTGTGTCGTTAATTTTTCAATAATTTCAGGCATGACATCGCGCCCTAAAGCTTTATCATAGATCGACGTATACCAGCCAAAATGATTCAAACCATAATAACTAGGAATCCAATTTTTCCGATCATAGCCATAGTTGACAGCAATCGTCTCTTCAATCGAAATCGTCATATCACAAGCATTGATCATTTTAGCCGTTGGATACGTTCTACGCACTGCTTCTGAAACAATCGATTCCGGATTCGTATAATTTAAAATCCACGCATCAGGAGCAAATTCCTGCACATAACCAACAATTTCCAATAGGCCGCTCATCGAACGCATTCCATATGCAAAACCGCCTAACCCACAGGTCTCTTGTCCAACCAAATCATATTTCAATGCGATTTTTTCATCTTGTTCCCGCATTTTCATACCACCCACACGAATTTGTGAAAAGATAAAATCACAGCCGCTAAATGCTGTTTTTGGATCTTCGGTCGATGATAACTGTACTTGATCATACCCATCTTTTTTCAGCATAAAATCAATAATCAAATACATATCATCATTTCTTTTTTTATCGATATCATATAATCGAATTTCAGCGACAGGCAGACGGTCTGCATTGTTCAACACTGCTTGAATGATTCCAGGAGTATACGTGCTGCCGCCACCTGCTATAGTAATAATTTGTTTGTTTGTCATCTTCTTCACCTATCCTTGATTTTCTAATAATTTATCAAATTCAGCCATGATGTATGTTACTTCCAAACCAACGATCACTTGGTAATTTTTCTCTGTTGGCTTAACGATGCCACTAACACCTAATTGCTTGATTCGTTGTTCATTTACTATTGAGCTATCTAAAACTTCCACTCTTAATCGTGTATTACAACTGTAAGCATCGGCAATATTTCCAGATCCGCCAAAAGCATCAAGTAATTTTTTTGCCATGTATTCATAATTTTTACTAGCTAGCGTCAGCTCTTTTTCCTCTTCTGCTACTATTTCTGTATCAAATTCTGAAGCAGCTTCTCTTCCTAAAGTCGGAATATTGCGTTTAGTGATCAAGTAGTAAAATGTGAAATAATACAGCGCGAAAAAGACCAGTCCAATCGGCACGATCAAGATAGCATTAGTTGCAATCCTAAAATTGATCAAATAATCTACGATACAGGCTCCAAAAGTAAAGCCGATCCTAATATTGAATAAGTAACAAACAAATCCCGCTAAACCAGCAAAGAATGCATGAACCACATAAAGCATTGGTGAGATAAACATAAAACTAAACTCTACAGGCTCTGTAATGTTTGCGATAAAAGATGTTGCCGCTCCACTACCCATGATTCCTTTGACCATTTCTTTATTTTCTTTAAATGCTGCGCGATAAATCGCTAAACAGATCGCCGGAATACCAAACATCATGACAACGAAAAATCCTGACAAGAATAAACCAGCCTGAGGATCACCATTGATAAAACGCGTCATTTCACCACGAAATACCTCTCCACTGGGCGACGTATAGCTACCTAAATCATAATAAACGTAGGTATTCAGCACATGGTGCAGTCCAAACGGAATCAATAAACGATTTAGGAACATAAAAATCCCAACACCAAATGCCCCCATATCAACTAACAATTTGGCAAAACTATCGATTCCAGATTGAATGATCGGCCAGATAAAACCAAAAACAACAGCAGTGATCGTTTGTAAAATCATGACCATCGTTAATGGAAATTTCTCTCCTGCAAAATAAGAAAAGACCAGTGGCAGCTTCTGATTTTTAAAATGATTATACGTCCACGCAGCAATCAGACCAGAAATGATTCCTCCGAAAATCCCCATACTCACATCCGGATTCATGATTTCCAACCCTTTTTTCAACGTAGCAATCGCCAGAAACCCAGTTAACGCTGGAATCCCTTTATCTTTTGTCTTAGCAAAACCAATCGTCACACCAATCGCAAACAAAATATCTAAATTCCCAAAAACAGCATTCCCCGCCGCTCCAATAACAGGAATATTCAGCATATCATCTGCAGATAAACGCATGATCAAACCAGCTAAAGGCATTGCAGCAACAGGAAGCAACATCGCTCTCCCCAATTTTTGAATATTTGCTTTAAAATTTGACATAAAAACCCCTCCCTTAAATTAAAAGCGGAACGAGCTCGTCCAACTCCGAATGGAAAATAGGAAAACATGATTGAGGCGCTTCCTGCCTCACTCAGGTTTTATCTTTTTCCCGAGGAGTTAGCTCGTGCAGCTGGATAACAACTAAAAGCGGAACAAGCCGCTTAGCCTTGACTGGAAAATAGGAAAAATCGATTGAGGCGCTTCTTGCCTCACTCTATTTTTATCTTTTTCCCGAAAGGCTGGCTTGTGCAGCTGGATAACGACTAATAGCGGAACAAATCGCTGAATCCTGTAGAAAATTAGGAAATTGACTTTGAGACGCTCTTTGTCTCACTGACAATTTATCTATTTTCCTAAGGATTGATTTGTGCAGCTGGATAATGCAAATAATCAACACTTTCTTCGAAAGTCTTGTACTGTTCAACATCAGCTAACGGTCCGAATGGAAGCAACGTTCCTTTCAGTCACCTTGTACCAATCAATAGCAGCTCATCACTTCGTTGTATTTCTTGGCATGTTTCTCAGCAATAGCGGAACAGGCTCGTCAAGCTCTGACAGAAAAATAGGAAAAATCGATTGAGACGCTTTTTGTCTCATTCTATTTTTATCTTTTTTCCGAAGAGCTAGCCTGTTCAGCTAGATAACATAAATGATCAACACTTTCTTACGAAAGTCTTGTACTGTTCAACATCAGCTAACGGACCGACTGGAAGCAACGTTCCTTTCAGTCACCTTGTACCAAGAAATACAACTCATCACTTCGTTGTATTTCTTGGCATGTTTCTCAGCAAATCTCCCTATACGTAACCAACTCGATCTCTTTATCTTGCTTCACTACTTTCGCAAATTCCGAATGAATCAAAAATTCCACTTGATTGATTCTTGGAAAGACAAAGCCTGAACATTGATATAACTCCTGATCGATATATGCTGTATGACACATAATTTCTGTGGTTTCGAACGTTCTCATTTTTTCTAGCAATTCGGTCAGATATCCCTCAAGTGTTCCTTCTATTTGACGTTCAGCTGCCGTTTCCACTCCTACATCATCAAAGAAACGTTCAAAGTAGGTCACATGCTTAACTGCTTCGTTTTTTTCAAAGTTTCCTCGAACAGGTAAATCATATTTTTGGGCCAAGGCCACAACTATTTCCTGGTTTTGACCAAACGTGTGCGTATGATGATGACTGTCCAAATGAGTGGGGACAATTCCTGCACGATACACTTTTTGAATTTGATAATTCCATTCCTGATACAGTTCATCTAAATCAATTTGAAACGGTTGCTCATAAAAGGCTAGCTTTTTGAACTGCCCCTTTTCATTCGTCAATGTACTTAGATTTTTTAGAAGTGGCTGTCCGCAAGTTAACGTTAAATGAACACCTACTCCTAAGTCAGGATGCTCCTTTTTTAACTGAACCGCATGTTCAAAGCCCGGCATATTAGCCATCAGTGTTGTTGACGTCAAAATACCTTCACGATAGGCATCGATAATGCCATAATTCACACCACGACTGTAACCAAAATCATCTGAATTAATAATTACTTTTCCCATTTTTCCCCTCATTTCTTTTTTCGTAGCAACAAAAAAGGCGTAATCTAATAAGAGAACTTCAGAAGAATCCTGAAGGATCGCTCATTAGGTTACGCCTACCGAATAGTAACACCCTAATAATGGTTTTATTTAATTCTTGCTAGATGGACCGCTAAATAGACTGTTTCATTTTCCTGAATCGTTATTTTGTATGTTTCTTCGATCTTGTCAGTGATAAATTGGGCTACTTTATAAGGAGGACTTTCCTGAAATGATGCATTGAAAAAAGAAAAATCTTCCTCTGGTGCCGTTTCTTGATAAATCAAGCGCTTCACTAAAAATTTTATATGGATCATTAAGCGGTGGTACGTTAGTGAATCTTTATCTAATCTACCAAAATATTCCTTTTCCAAAAGTTGCAAAATAGCTGTGGTCATTTCTAAAATCTTTAAACTATTTAAACTGTTTCGTTCCCCTAACTCTGCATTGATGATGTGCATAGTGATAAAGCCAACTTCATTCGCACCTAATTCTGTGTCATAGCGCTGATTGATCAATTCTACGACCTCAACAGCAGTCGTATATTCTTCTGGATATAAGAGCTTCATTTCCGGTAACATGATCGCTGTTACTTGACTATCTTCTCTTTTTCGCTGAATCGCAAAATAAATGTGATCAGTCAACGCAATATAAATATTCGAATCTAAAGCTGCACTGATTTTCGACTGAATAAAATGAATAATTTCTTCTGAAAACTCAATGAATTCGAGAGGAATCTGCGCCGCTATTTCACTAAACATTTTTGTTTTTTCTTTCGAATCTAAAACAAAAATCTTATCTGCAGATGCTTCATCAAATTCCGCATCAACAACTGCAGAAAAACCAATCCCCTTGCCCATAGCAATTTTTTCTACCCCATGATCTTCCACTAATACGACGTTGTGATTGATCTTTTTCACGATATGCATTTTCATTAACAATCCCTTCTCCCAAAAGGCTAAGTGACTTTATACCAATAACTCTTCTAATTTCTTCGACCACATCCCTTAGTTTATTTCCAACAAACTCGAGTTAAAAACAGAGTAAATAACGTAATTTTTTTACGCAAAAACGACCTAAGAAAAATGACTTTTCTTAGGTCGTGCCTAATTTAATAGTTACACCCTACGTTTTATGCTTAAAATATATCATAATATGAAACCGGTGTCAAACGCTATTTTTCAGCTTATTTTTATTGCTCTGCTTGAAATCTTGCTTCAACTCGATAGATGGGCTGACCTTTTGCAGAAAATTTTTCTTCATATTCAGTCATTATGTTTCCTTCATAATTGCTTGCATGCAGATCAAGCCAAATCTGTTCTAGAATCATCCCGTATTTTGAAAAACTACTTAAAGAGTACTCAAACAATCCGCGATTATCTGTTTTGAAATGGATTTCTCCATTGGGTTTTAGAATGGTTTCATCTGTCGCTAAAAAAGTCTTAAACGTTAAGCGACGTTTCTCATGACGAGTTTTTGGCCAAGGATCAGAAAAATTTAAATAGATTTGGTCTACTTCATTTTCGGCAAAATATTCTGTCAGTGCTTCTCCATTTACATGCAGTAATTGCAGATTTGGCAATTCTTCTGCTAATGCTTTTTCCAAAGCTATCGATAAAACGCTTAGTTGCATGTCAATCCCAATATAATTGATTTCTGGATGAGCCTTTGCCATCCCAACAACAAATTGTCCCTTCCCAGAACCAATTTCAATATGAATCGGGTGATCATTCCCAAAACGTTCTTGCCATTTTCCCTGCCATTTTTCTGGACCTTCTACGACTAATTCAGGATGACTTGCAAGTAATTCCGCCGCTCCTGGTCTTTTTCTCATGCGCATAATTATTTTCCTTTCTCTATACAAACTTTAAGAGGGTAGGGCAAAACGGAATTGTTTTGCACTGCCCTCTACTATTTCAAGTTGATAGTGAACAACTGCTTGTCTCTATCTTCTCACTCTCTTTAGTACCCAAACGCTTGTTTTAACTTTAAAATCTCCGCATTCATTTCCCGCTTTTCTCCTGATTGATAATGACGAAGGATTTCTTGAAGAAAATTGAACAAGGCGTACCATTTGATTCTTGTCACATTTTCTTCCGTCGGATGCATGCCGTAAGACAACAACCATTTATTCCAACTTGCCCGCGGAACATAGTGTCCCAGAAGCATACCTAGATCTAAAGCTGGATCAGCTACCATCACTGAATCCCAGTCAACTAGATATAAATAATTTTTCGAGACGATCCAATTACGATGATTCACATCGCCATGTACAACCATATAATTGTGAACAGAATAATTGGGGATCATCTGCTGCAGATACACATACACGCGTTCAAGATATGTATTATTTTGAAGTTCCGGCGGTAGCTTTTCACGATATGTCTGAAGCAGCATTGCTGGTGTTTGCACTTGCCCACCAATTTTCTCCAACATTTTCTTTAGCATATGTGAATGATGTAAATGATAAAGAACATCAACCACATCGTTTCTCCGACCGATTTCTTGTGCTTTTAGCACCTGACCATCTAACCATTCCTGAGCGGTTAAAATATCTCCCGTCACTGTTCGCTTTGTCCAAACTAATTTTGGCGCGATTCCCTCTTTAGATAAAGCGGCCAAAAGAGGAGACGTATTTCGTTTAATGAATACTCGTTCAGTCGCACGTATACCCATGAACGTTTGGCCAGTTGCGCCTTTTATTGGCTGCAAGCGCCATTCCTTATCCAACTGAAATGCCATGGAAATTATCTCCTATCTTAACACGATTTAAAATAAAAAGGATCAACACTTTCTTTGAAAGTCTTGTACTGTTCAACATCAGTTCAGGTCTTTCGCTGTGTTTCTCAGCAAAAGCGGAACAAATCGCTTAATCCTGTAGAAAATTAGGAAATTGACTTTGAGACACTTTTTGTCTCACTGGCAATTTGTCTATTTTCCTAAGGATTGATTTGTACAGCTAGATAACAAATAAAAGCGGAACAGGCTCGTCAAGCTCTGACAGAAAAATAGGAAAAATCGATTGAGACGCTTTTTGTCTCATTCTATTTTTATCTTTTTTCCGAAGAGCTAGCCTGTGCAGCTAGATAACGGTCCGACTGGAAGCAACCTTCCTTCCAGTCATCTTGTACCAATCAATAGCAACTCATCACTTCGTTGTATTTCTTGGCATGTTTCTCAGCAATGATGGAACAAATTATTTCACTTAGCTTTTTTATCTTCGGTTCATTATTTACAGTACCTATCATTTTAGCTTTCATAGCCTTTCACGTCAAGCATCTCTCTTGTCCATTAAATGTGGCACCTTATTCAGAGAATCCACATTCGGCATCAACGCTTGCGATGTACGCATTTATCAACTGTTTAGTAATTTTTCCAGGTTTCCCTGTGCCGACTACATGATCATTTATTTTTACAACTGGCACAATCTCTGTGACTGATCCCGAAACGAAGCATTCATCAGCTGTAAATAATTCCTCTTCAAAAATAGCTTCTTCTTTTACCGGAATAGTTAATTCATTTGCCAGCTCTATGATTTTTTTCTTGGTGATACCTGATAAAATCAAATTACCGTCCGGATGAGTATACACAGTTCCGTCCTTGACCGCCCAGAAATTAGCAGCCGATGCCTCTGTCACTTTATCATCACGCACTAGCACAGCATCATCAAAGCCTTGCTGACGAGCTTCGTCCAATGATAAAACATTTCCCAATAAGCTCAATGACTTGATATCACAATGAAGCCAACGCGTATCTGGCACAACAGCCACAGTAATACCTGCTTCCATTTTCCCGACCGGACGCTCACAAGCAGTGATATTGGCGGTTAAAACACCTTTGACCTTTTGGGGATCGGGTAATGCATGATTTCTTGGTGAATCAATACCGCGTGTGACTTGGAAGTACAGTTTTCCCTCTTTGATAGCTTCGATTTCGACTAATTTTTTTAGGTTCTCCGACAACTCAGTTTTTGAAAACGGCATTGTCATACGGATCTTCTCAGCACCAGTCCATAAACGGTTCAAATGATCTTCAAGCATAAATAGCTGTCCATTATATACACGAACCACCTCATACAAGCCGTCCCCATACTGATAACCGCGATCCTCGATATCGATTTTGACTTCTTCACGTTCAACAATTTGATCATTCCATAAAATATGCATCGTTAAGCCTCCATTTTCTTTAGACGATAAGGAACATACAAGCGGGCAAATAAAATAACTTCCACAACCAACGCTACAATGATCATCAGCCCTTCTTTTACATCAGGCAATGCAATCAATACAAAGACACTAAACAACAACGCTGCTGCAAACAACAATACAGTTACTAAACGGCTGACCGCTTGCTTTTTCTGCTCATTCGGTACTGGATATAGCTGTGTCATCACCATATAATCAAACTGAGTATAGATTGGTATCAGTTGAAACCCGATCAAATAGATGAAAAGAACCGATACGCCCATTGAAATCCAAAACTCTTTAAGGAAAAAGAGAATCACACCACAAACCAAAACAAGGCGAATAAATAAACCACTATATTCAGAACCACGTAAAAAGCTGCGCGCGTATAAATACAAATACGTATTCTGTGTCGATTTTTTTATTTTAGCTAAAAACGGATCAAGGAATTTTCTCCGCTTCACACTACTAGAAATTTCCGGAACATCTGTAAACAGATGGATAAATTGATAGATACGGTGCATCCGATTTTTTTCGACTATAATCATCTTTTCCCAGTCTAATGACACACTTTGCTCTTTTTTGTTCAACATAAAGTAGAAAAGTAAAAATTGAACCAACGCTGTTAGCGGTCCTGCTAAGGGCAACGTATATAAGCTCAACCCAATCACTAACAAACTAGTCACGAGCCACAGTCCAAACCATTGATGACGTTCACCCGCAGAAATTTGGTACAGCTCATATTTTTGCAACCGCAAATGACTTGCTTTCAATAATCCCAGCATCACAATAAAATAAGCAAATGTGGAAAACGCCCAACCTGTAGAAACAACTACTAGAGGCATAGACATACCACTCATCAATCCCAATACGACAAGAGGCAACCAAAAAGAGTAACGCATAGCTCGGTTCAAGTAGTGATTCATTTCAGGCTCTTTAGGTAAAATGAACACCTTATCCGCCTCTTCGGCTAGTGTTGCAATTTTTCCGATCTGTAAAAGCGCCAGCCATAAAAGTAATACGATCGGTCTTCCCCAAACAAAATTTGCAGGTAATGTTTTTAAAACCTGTGAGTAGTAGAAGCCTAACCCACCTAGTAAAAAGACACAGACTAAAATAAAGTGATCATTAAAGACATAGCGCATATATTTCATCATTTTTTTCAGGTGGCGTGCTAAACGAATGCCAAAAAATCCAGACATACTATCCCACCTTTTCTTCTTTTGTTAGTGCAATATAAATGTCATCTAAAGAAGAATCCGGTAAATTAAATTCCTTACGCAATTCTTCCATTGAACCGATCGCTCTGACTTCTCCGTCATGTAAGACCACAAAACGATCACAGTAACGTTCAGCCGTCGCCAGAATATGAGTAGACATCAAGATCCCTGCCCCTTGTTTACGCATATCGTCCATCAATTCCAGCAACGCATGAATCGCCAACGGATCGAGACCTAAAAACGGCTCATCAATAATATACAGGCTCGGTTGTATCAAAAAGGCACATAGAACCATGACTTTTTGTTTCATCCCTTTTGAAAAATTAGCAGGAAACCAATCCAACTTGTTCTCTAAACGAAAAGTTTTCAATAATGCTTCAGCACGTTTAAATGCTTCTTCAATCGGAATATCATAAGCCATTGCGGTAATTTCAATATGCTCTCTTAAAGTCAATTCTTCATATAAAGAAGGTGTTTCAGGAATATAACCGATTTTTTTACGATAGCTTTCTGGTTGCTGTTTCAGTGTTTCACCATCAATAGAAATTTTTCCTTTTTGTGGCGTTAACAATCCAATCACATTTTTGATCGTAGTACTTTTCCCAGCACCGTTCAGTCCGATTAGACCGACCATCTCACCAGATTTCACTTCAAAATTAATATCTTTTAAAACAGGGATATGACCGTAGCCGCCTGTTAAATGTTCAATAACTAAACTCATAAGTTACCTCCAACTAAATTTTATCTTCGTCTATTATACCACGAACTTTTTGAAGGTTTCATGAACTTTTCCTCGCAAATAAAATTCAAGATGTGGTAAAGTAAAAGAAACACTATAAAGAAAGAAGGTTCAGCATGACAGATTGTATTTTTTGTAAGATTATTAACCAGGAAATCCCTAGCTATAAAGTATACGAAGATGATAAAGTCTATGCCTTTTTAGATATCACTCAAGTGACAGAAGGACATACGTTATTAGTGCCTAAAGAACATGTGACAGATATTTTTGAATACGAGCCGACACTTGCTGGAGAGGTCTTTGCCAGAGTACCGATCGTGGCACGCGCACTTGAAAAAGCCTTTCCTGAAATGCAAGGGCTGAATATCATCAACAATAATAAGGAATTGGCTTACCAATCTGTTTTCCATTCACATATTCATTTGATTCCCCGCTATGCAAAAACAGATGATTTTTCAATTCATTTTGGTAACAACCAAGAAAACTATTCCTCTGAAGAAATGCAGGAAATTGCGAAAAAAATCAGAGAACAGGAGGCATTATAATGGCAAAATTTGCGAAAGGTTTACTTTTTGGGGCAGTTGTAGGTGCTGCTAGCGGATTACTTTTTGCTCCTAGAAGTGGAAAAGAGACACGTCAAAAATTTGTCGACGAGCTTGATGAATGGACAGACTTAAAAGAAGACTTCACCGATAAACTTGATCACTTTAAAGAATCTGCACAAGCTTTACAAGTAGCAGCTGAAATCTATATCGATCCATTTATCGAAGGACTTAACCGAGATATAGAAAATTTTAATTTTCAAACTGAACCACGAATAGCACAAATCAACGAACAAATCGAAAAAATCCAATCAGAACTTCCTGAAATGCCAAAAGAAAATTAACACGTTTTAGAGGTTCGGATAAAAAACATTTGGCTCCTAGAAATAGCCTGGAATTCACGAAACGTGTTCTTCAATTTTTGTGAGTTTCGGCTTATTTCCGAAGGAGTTGCTTTTTTAGCATCGTTTATTTAGAATTTTGAGAGGCTAATATATCCCTCAAAGAGTGATTTCCAGCCAATTATTTAATTATACTTCTATTTATAGAAATTCTTTTCGTCTATTTAACTCACTAAATTGTCTAAAATAACGTTTTTTATCGAGGAAAATGTGTCCTAAATTCGAAAATTTCTTGAAACTATTAATTCAATATTTCTTTTATGAAACATAGTGTGGTATAGTAATAGACGTGAGAATTAATTTCTACATAATAAAAAATAAAACAAACTTAGGAGTGCTAAAAGAATGAAGAAAAAATTAATCCTAGCCGCAGCAGGCTTGTTCAGTGTTTTTGCGTTGGCAGCATGTTCAGGCGGTTCTAAAGAAATCGCAACAATGAAAGGCGCAACAATCACTGTGGATGATTTTTACAATCAAGTAAAATCAAGCCAACAAAGTCAACAAGACGTTCGTAACATGATCATCTTCAAAGTTTTTGAAGAAAAATATGGTAAAGACGTTTCTGACAAAGAAGTTCAAAAGAAATATGATGAAGCGAAGCAAAACGCTAAAGATCAAGGTGCAAACTTAGAAGAACAATTAAAACAAGCTGGCTACACAGAAAAAAGCTACAAACAATTAATCAAACAAAACCTTGCTTACCAAGCTGGAATCAAAGCACACATCAAAATTACAGATGAAGATTTAAAAGCTGCTTGGGAAACTTTCCATCCAGAAGTAGAAGCACAAGTAATCCAAGTTGCTACTGAAGATGAAGCAAAAGATATCAAAAAACAATTAGATGACGGCGGCGACTTTGCAAAAATCGCTAAAGAAAAATCAACGGATACAACAACAAAAGATGATGGTGGAAAAGTGAAATTTGATTCTCAATCAACAACTGTTCCGGATCAAGTAAAAGAAGCAGCATTCAAATTAAAAGACGGTGCTATTTCTGAACCGATCCAAACAACAGATGCAACAACTTACCAATCAGCTTACTATGTTGTGAAAATGGTTAAAAACAAATCAAAAGGCAACGACATGGCTCCTTACAAAAAAGAGTTGAAGAAAATTGCTGAAACAAACAAAGAAAACGACCAAGAATTCGTTCAAAAAGTAACATCTGATGTTTTAACTGAAGCAAATGTGAAAATCAAAGATGATGCATTCAAAGATATCTTGGCTGGTTTGATCCAAACAGAAGACTCTTCTAAATCAAGCGAATCTTCTACAAAAGAAACATCTTCTAAAGAAAAAGATTCTAAATCAAGTGACTCTTCAAAAACTGAAGAATCATCAAGCAAAACAGAAGACTCTTCTAAATAATCACCAACAAAAAAAGAGATGGTTCCCATCTCTTTTTTTTATGCTCTATAGACCAGTTCAAATAGCTCGTAAACAATCAATACATCTTCTGAGAAAGTACGTTGATATTCCTTTAGCTCCTGCTCAAAGAACGGCTGATGCACTTGTCTCCAATAGCTTAGTGTTCGATCTCCTTCACCTTCCAAATACCCGTGGACCTCTGATATTTGAGAATATGGCAGTACATCAACCACTTTCGTACGAATAATTGCCTGCGCTTGATCTTTACCATCCAACACTATACTATAACTTCCAACGGCAGGCATCTGTTCTTCTTCCAAACCTAGGTCATATAATAAATGCAAGGATGAGGTGCCTACCTTTTCGCCTTTAAGTACAAGCTCAAGTAATTCATCTGCCATCTGAGGTGAATTTCCAAATGCCCAAACGTCGTAGCGATCATGCAACACGTTTTTTTCTGTCTTAAACTGCGACCATAATTCTTGTGCTGACTGATTCATTTTTTTCTACTCACTTTATTTAAATATTTTTTGGAACGTAAAAACTACGATTATCTAAACCAAAAATACGATCAGTATACTCTCCCGGCTCCGTTTGTCTGACCGAGCCTAACATCATTTGGATTGAAGCATCGATATTATCGATTTGATGCAGCACTTCTGCTTCCATAATACGTGGACGTACTGGAGAACCATATTCTAATAAACCATGATGGGCTAAAACCATATGACGTAACACGATCACATCTTCATCATTCTCATCGATTTTCAATGCAATACAGGCCTTCGTGATTTCTTCATCTACAAGAACTAAATGACCAATCAAGTTGCCGGCAATCGTATATTCTGTCGCCATAGCGCCTGATAATTCTTTTACTTTTCCTAAATCATGTAAAATTATTCCAGAATAAAGCAGTGCTGCATTTAATTCATTATATTCCTTGCAAATTGCCTTGCCTAAGCGCAACATAGAAACCGTATGATAGGCTAATCCATTCGCAAAAGCATGATGGTTACGTTTAGCGGCTGGAAAATCAAAAAATTCCTTTTGGTATTGAGTCAACAAATAGCGAACAATTCGTTGCCAGTGCGCATTAGTGATTTCAAAAATCGTTTGATTGATTTCTTCAACCATATCTTCTCGTTTCAGTGGTGCTCTTTCCATATACAATGTCGGCTCATTCGGTTCTTCTGGTCGCGCTAAACGCATATGGATGATTTTAACTTGAGGATTGCCTTGATAGACTTCTCTTTTTCCATTTAGTAGAACAACATGTCCAGCAGTATAGCGGCTGATTTCCTCCTCAGACGCATCCCAATATTTTCCATCAATCGTGCCTGAGGTGTCTTGAAACGTAAAAGCAATAAACTTTTTGCCGTTTTTTGCCATACGCACATCTGCATTTTTGACTAACAAAAATAGTTCAAAGGTCTCATCTACAGTCAATTCGCGAATTTTTTTCATCCTTACACTCCTTCTAGTTCTATAATCGGTTGTTTCAGCTCTTGATAATAGCTTACCATTTCTTTATCAGAAGAAAAACAGATGACTTGCTGATGTTCAGAAAAAATCGCAAATAATTCTGCCAACTGCTGCTTCCGCTGACTATCATAATGTAGCCAGCCGTCATCAATCATGATCGGACACAGGTTGCGCTGCTTTTGTAAATATAAAAAAGCGAAACGAACAGCCATAACAACTTGGTCTTTGGTTCCAGTCGATAATTCATGCAATAAAAAGCGCTGACCGTCTTTACGAATCACGATTAATTGCTCTGCTTCTAATTGAATCGACTGATAGGATCGTTGAGTCAACAGTTGGAAATAATCTGTGGCTTTCTTTAATAAATTCGGTAATTGTTTTTCTGATAACTCGGTCAATAAATCCATTAACAACTGCCCCGCTAATTGATACCCAGACCATTCTAACGCCAATTCTTCGATTTCTGTTTTTAATGCGGCTTGCTCTTGATAAAGCTCATCTAATGTGCCGTCTGCCAGCATTTGTTTCTGTTGATAAAGTAGTTTTTGTTCTTTTTTCTGCAGCTCTAAAAGCTGTTCTTCAGCTTCGTTCAAAGCTGTCGCTAAGGTCTGTCTTTCAGCTGGAAGTTGTTTTATATCTAGCTCTTCATCAAATAGACCTGTCAGCATTGTTTGTAATTCTTGTTTTCTTTTTTGGCTTGCAGTGGTATTTTGATAGCGTTTCAGCTTATCGGGTATTTCATTGATCGCAGCAATCTGGAAACGCCGCAGCAACGGTACAGCTTGCTCATTAACCAACTGCTGCTTTTCTTTGACTTCTCGAATCGTCTGTCTAGTGTATGCATCTGCTTGATATTCTTGGGCAAATCGAATCTTTTCCATTTGATCGACAAAGTGGCTGATGAGTGCGATCCGTTCTGCTAAAGGTCTACCTGAAATCGGTAAGCGTGCAGTAAAACGTTCCGTTTGTTGCGCCAGTTCTGCCATCTGCTGTTGATCTTCCAGTAATTGATGTTCAAGCTCTTGATTGGTGTTGATCAAAATTAAATAGCGAGTAATATCTCCTCGATGATTGAGCCAAAACTCTACTTGATCCATTCGACCTAAATGGTTTTCCTTGACTTTTTGAGCAATAAATCGGGTCATTTTCTGCTCTTCTTCATGAATTTCTTTTATAGCAGTTTTTATTTTTATACGTTGATCATTTAAATAATCCAGCTGAGAAAGCTTTTCCTGCCACTGACGTTTTTCATTTTTATACGCTTCCTTCGGCTGATAAAAAAGCGGCAGCACTCCAACAAGCAAGAACACTACACCTAAGCCAACTCCAGCATATCGAAAAGGAGTAGGTAAAAAGAAACTAAGAAGTATGATAACGCTCGCGATCATGCTGAAAAGGAGATTGGTCGTTTTTTGTTTTGTTTGTCGCCCTTTATGGAACATTTCTTTGTTGAGCGCTTCAAAGGTACTCAAATTCTCTTCACGTGTGGCGATCTCTTCTTCTAATAATTGTAGATCTGTTTGTGTAGACTGTAATTTAACAGACCGAGCAACTATCGCTTCTCTCATTTCAGTGATTTCTTGTTCTTCCAGTGCAAATTGAGGCGGGGTCTGTTGAGACCAGCCCCATTGCTGTTCTAATGACTGCATTTCTTGTTGATTTTGTTCCAATGACAGGGTCATCCACTCAATCTCAGCAAGTAGTTTATCGATTGTATAGCGTTGATTTAGCAATTGTTTGAGGTTGTCTTCCTCTTCAAGATAAAACTGATAGTCTTCTTGTTGCTCCTCATGTTCACCCTGTACGCCTAGATTTTGATTTAAGCGAGTCAATTCTTCACTTAAAAAGCGGTGCTGCTGATAAAACGACAGTAGTTTTTCCTGATCTTCCAGTTTGATAACTGGTGCCTCACCTATCTGATCGATCGACTGCAACTCTTCATATAAAGGCAAATTCATGACTTGCTTTTCAACAAACGCCAACTGTTCTTTTGTTTGTTGCACCAATAAATGCTGCTTTGAAAGTTGCTGCTCTGTTTCTGCCAATGATGCAATCACTTCTTGGAAAGGACGTTCCTGCTGTTCCTTGTCATTGATTTTTTGTTGTAATTCTTGATACATCGTTAATTTTTGATTGAGCGGCGGTTGAGTCCCTTTGCCTTTATAAAGGGTTTGAGCTGTTTTAAAGTATTCATCTCTACGCACTAATAGTTGTTGACTACCTGATAGACCTAAAGATAATAAGGACGTCTGCAGTTCTTCTTCTGTTAATTTTTCTAATTGCGTAAGCTGCTCTTGCTGAATCGAAAAAACAGCCTGGAATAGTTCTTTTGTTAATGGATGAATCATCTTTTTCAAAGTAGACTCATCACCAATTTGATCGTTAAAATAGACTTTAGCTTGTCCTTTGTTTTGTCCTTTAAATCGTTCTACTTGAACCTCACCATAAATTGGGTGAGAGAACCATAAGCGTCCACCATACGCGGCGCCATTTTTGGGTTGGTAATCTTTTTTTCGTTTGCCTTTTGGTGGAAAGCCAAACAACATCGCTTGAATAAATTGATAGATCGTTGACTTGCCCGCTTCATTTGCACCAAATAATAGTTGGTTTTGCGGTAAAAATTCGATCCTTTGCTGTTGCCATTTGCCAAAACCGACAAGCTCTATAGCAATGAGTTTCATGTCTGATCCTCCTGAATGACAAAATCTTCTTTGATTTTTTGATCCGCCTCTTCGATACTGCGCTCGCGCCAATCATTATCAATAGGAACAACTGAAGTGAACGCAGGATTTTGTGTTAGCTCCTGCAAAGTATTTGAAAATATCTCTGATTGCAGATAATTTTTTTCAAGTTGCTGCAGTAACTCTGGAGCAGCTGTGATCAATGCTTTTTCTTCGGCGCTATGTGTTCCAAGTTTTATCTGGAATAAAAATAGTTCTTGATTCGTTTGGCTTAATAAAGTTGCTTGTAAATATGCAAGCAGCTCCCCATTCTCATAGGAGCGCTGAAATTCTTCTCCTAAGTGTTCTGTTTCAGTTAATTGAACCTCTTTCAAAATCAGCCGTGTAGGCTCTTTATAGCTATCTAAAAGATTTCTGGTCAAAATGGTCAAAGCCTCTTGTAAACTCGTTGTCAGCTTCAATGAATGAGCTTCTACCTGCCAAACAACCTGTGCCACCGGCTCAAAATGGACCGTTGCATGACCCGAAGCGATCGAAACAATAGCAACGCCCTGTACACTACGTTCTTTTTTAGTATGTCCCTGTGGGGTTCCAGGATACACGATCAACGGATCTGCACTGACTACCTGCGGCTGATGGATATGCCCCAATGCCCAATAATCATAACCTTTGGCTTTCATTTCACTGAAAGAAAATGGCGCATAGCTTTGCTGCCCATTGTTCGCCGTATCTCCGTGATAAATCCCGATATGAAGGTCAGCATTCACATCTTTGGCTGGAAAGTCTGCCACTTTGTTCTCATTGATCCATGAATGCTCATAGCTAAAACCGGAAATAGCCACTTTTTCTTGATTCTTTGTCATCAAATAATGCGTCTCTATCTGCTCTTTTTGAAAAAGAATCATATTATCTGGAAAGTCAAACCAGTAGCGTTCTGCAACATAATAATCGTGATTCCCAAAGGTCATCGCAACAGGAATCTTGGCTTGTGCTAATCGTTTCATTTCATCTATAAAAAAGGCTTGTGTTCGGATCGATGTACGACTTTGGTGAAACGTATCCCCAGCAAAAATGACTAAATCCACTTGATTGTCGATTGCCGCATCGACAATTGCTGCTACAGTGGTTTGGTTTGCTAGCTGTAGGCGTTCCGCCAGTTGCTTAGGAATATTCTTTAGTCCTTCAAAAGATCGATCCAAATGTAGATCTGCGGTATGCAATACTTTCATTAGATCCTCCTCTTTCGTCTTAGAATCGTTTCTCTCATCATATCATTTTATCAAGAATCGGTCAGTAATAATATACGAAAATTTGTTCGTTTTTCACTTTTTTGTTCAAGAAAAACAAAGAAGCGACTGAGACACAACTCTACGAGTCATGACCCAACCACTTTTAGTTGATTGTTAATTCGATTTGAACGATCTCGCTTTGCGTGCCGATTCTAAGCGGCGGTCCCCAGGTCCCCACGCCAGAAGAAACAATCACCTGAGGACTGTGTTCATTTTTACGATAGTAGCCGTAGTCCACAGTAAAATAAGCATTTGTGACTAAACTAAAAGGAAAAATCTGTCCTTGATGCGTATGACCAGACAAAATCAATTCATTCGCCTGATGGTACTCATCAATATTTGAAGGCTGGTGATCTAAAATGATTTTAGGCAGCTCGTCTCCAACTTTCTTAAACGGTTCTTGAATACTTTTTCTCGCACCATCCTGAGCACCGATTGGACGGCTGTCTTTTCTCCCAACTATCAATAGCTCTTCGCCTATCACTGTCATTTTATCTTCTAACAACATGATTCCAGCTTCTTCTACTAGAGTCTTCATTTGTTCAAATGTTTCCCCAGCATCGTGATTGCCCCAACACATATAGGTGCCATAGGTCGACTCTAAGCGCTCAAATTGTCTTTTTATGCCAGCCGTATTTTGTAAAGCTTGATAATTCCCATCAAATAAATCACCTGCAATAAACACTACATCTGGTTTTAACTGGTTGATTTTATTTACGATTTTTTTTAATTTTTTTTCGTCATTGACATAGCCTAAATGAACATCACTGATCATAACAACATTCATTTTTTGCTGCTGATCGCTCACAGTTGAATCAATCGTTACATTGTAGCGTTTCGTTTGGATCTGTTGTGCATGCCAAGAACCATAAAAAAATAAAACAGCGACCACTACGACGGCGCTCAACCAAGCAAGGTCTATCGTTTTGGGTTGTAGCTGAGTGATTTTCCCGACAACTTTTAAAAGCAGATCCATACAGCCAAAAATAACGACTGCCAAAAACCAAACACCTAGCCAATAGCTTCCGATTTTCCCAACATAGCGCCCCACATTATTATCAAACAACAACATCGTCAACAATGAAGCTAACGTAAAAAATACGATCAGCCCCCACAACACAAAGGTATGCTTAAAAGACGAGAAATGAGTCAATACCAGCAGAACTTTTCTTCCTATGTAAAAATTCCCTAAGATAAATAATAGCGCGATCACTAAAAATGCTAGCTTATTCATGCGTCACTTCCTCTTTTTCCAATGGTCTGTCCAAATTTAACTAGTGTTTCTAAATTGTTTTCTGTGTTTGTATAAAGTTCCGGGTCGATCACTACTTTATTTTTTTGAAAAATCAGTATCACAGTGGAGCCGCCAAATTCAAACCAGCCTTTCTTTTCAAAACGCTGACACTGTTCTGAACCCTCTAAATTCTTGATTTTTCCAACCATCAATGCACCGACTTCGATTTGAGCA
The DNA here is from genome assembly GCF_001730305.1 of Enterococcus termitis. Taxonomy (GTDB): domain Bacteria; phylum Bacillota; class Bacilli; order Lactobacillales; family Enterococcaceae; genus Enterococcus_L; species Enterococcus_L termitis. The sequence goes on along the minus strand of NZ_MIJY01000043.1, from coordinate 257,234 downwards.
ATCTTTCCAAAATGTTCTGTTTCAATGATCGTTACTTCTCTGGCATTGCGGGAAAAAACTGGCGTATTATGCACCGCGATCGGCTGAACGGTATGAAACAAGCCGGTGATTTTTTTCCTTTCACAAATGATCCCATCATCAATAAAATAGTAATGATGATAATCATCTGGCGTTAAACGAAAAATCACAGCACAGCCCTCTTGCCACTCTTGGGCTAGATCTGCACTATCAAACAGCTCTGAAAGGGTGTATTCTGAATGCTTGATCGTAAACGTGCTCTGCTCATCGATCGGATAAACGGTCACTTTGCCGTCACAAGGTGCACTAAGCAATGAGCTATCCTTCGTTAGCGGACGCGCTTCTGCTTTGATTTCCCGTATAAAGAAATCATTAAACGACGTATATTCTCTTGGCACATAGGCGTCCATCTGAAGCTGATTTTTTTGAATAAATTTGCTAATCATAAATGTAGAGTATTTGCTGTTTAAATAAAGACCCGCAAGTTTCGTGATTGGCGCTTGGATCACCCCTTTTAAAAGAACGCGCCCTATCATGGTTTTGTATAAAAAAGTTAATAGTACGCTATTATTTTCGTTACTATCAATTGTTTTGAATTTGCCTTCCATCACTTACTCCTTTGCTCTCTTAACGGATGATAAATGCCAAAAGTCCGCCTAAAAAAGCACCAAAAATCAACTTTCTCGGGTCAATCTTTTTAATTTTCACCTTTGAAATAAATAAAAACCCAATAACCAATAATGCAATAGGATATATAAGCACAAACTCAATATGCAAGCGGCCAGCGATCAAAAATAATAACGGAATCAACGCTGCACTGCTCGTGACCGGCAACCCTTCATAATATTCCCGACAACCGCTAGAACACTCTTTTCGTTCCATCTCAGACACATTATAATGAGCCAAACGAATCAGCGCTGCTAAAATATAAAATACAAATAAGGGCAAATAAATTCCTTGCGTCAAACCCGCAGCATAGCCTAAAACGGCAGGAAAAACTCCAAAACTGATCAAATCAGCTAACGAATCGATCTGAATGCCGTAATTCATCTCGCTTTTGGTTCGGTCTTTAAAGCTTGCAACAAAGCCGTCAAACATATCACAAATCCCTGAAAAAACTAAACAAATAATTGCTCCCGCGATATGCTGTGTCAATGCTAAATACATACCGACGATCGAAAAGACCGCATTTCCATACGTCAATATTACTGTGTAATCATAAATACCAATCATGCTTTTTGTCCTCAATTCTTTTTCATCTAGTATTACTATATCATTAAAATTCGATTCGTTGGGCGTTTTTTTGAGATTTCATGTGATTTTTTGAATAAGCTGAAAAATAGAGTATGGTTGCTATTTTTCGAGAATAACTCTTTGATTTTTAACCTAGTCCTTTGAGAGTAGCAATAACCGAATAATCAACATCTACACATGAATAAAACCTTAAACCACGCCTAAAAAAGCTAGATGAACATCTAGCTTTTTTAAGGGGCACTGCAAGGCTCAATGGCTACTTTTTATTTCATAGTAACTATTGAAACTACGCTTGCTTCTATTTTTTTATCACTACTAAAAAGGTACATCTTCTAGTTCCCATACAACTGTTGTACTATACTCACCTAATTTACTAGCAATTTGGTTTTTAAATACGTTTAGCTCTAAACCAGTTTCTTTATTTTCCCATCCTTTACTAACGTCATATTCATTTACTTGTGCCTCATGTTGCTGACTAAGTACAACCAATGACTCTTCTGAAAGCGGGACTGGAACTGAATCTTTGCTTTTTTTATAGCGAATTGCATACGGTAAACTATTTTTTCCATCAATACTTGTTAATGGTTTTTCGAGTGACGCCTTTAATCGCCAGGTTTTCTTAGCTTGTCGATTATCCCAGACTACAAACGGCATGTCATATTTCACATCATCCGTATTAATCGTTTGCGTAACCGATGGTCTTTGAACACCAAAATTGATTGTACTAGGTGTTGATTTGAACATTAGAACACCTTTAAACGGATACGTGTAACCAGCATTGCCCTTTTCAACAGGTACAGCTGTTTCACCCGCTGGCTTTTTATCTACGTCTAATTCATAGCGTTTGTCTTCAACAGCCTGAATCGCATCTAAAATTTCTTGCTCTTTAGTCAAGTCAATTGTTGTTCCGATTTTTTTTGAGAGAATAATTGGTTCATGCAGCTTTGTGACACCTGTTTCATCAACAAATCTGATTTCAACATCTGCCATTCCTTCTTTAATAGGAAGCGTTAATGAGCCGATCTCTTCTTTTGGAATCGCATAGGCTCTATTATCAGCTAGCGCACCGACAAAACCAGTAATTTCCGGCTGTAAGGTTAGGGTTTGGCCCACCAAACCTTCATCATCAATGATTGTTGCATCAAAGGTTAATTTCAATTGATCATCCATCGTGATACTATTTTCAAGCTTCACCTTGATCTTTCCATCTGCAACACTAAATGAACCCGCTACTGTTTCACCGCCAACTTTTGTTAGCTTGATATTCTTGATACTCGCTTGATTAATAAGTTTTGTATTTAACGGTAACGTAAACTCAGGATTGGTATACGTACTGTATAATTGAGTCATTTTAAGGGAGTACTCGTAAGAGAAATCCCCGCCTGGATACAGGTCCGTTACTTCTTTGGCTCCTTCTTTGACGATCGCCTTGCTCTCTATTTTTGGATCAGGTACCTTAAACTTGAAATGAACTGGAATGATTGTACTATCTTCACCTTTAGGCGTACCAGTCAGCTTAAATTCTACATTATAATCTTTATCCGGCGCTAACTTTAATCCAAGCGTATGCGACATATTTGTACCGACAAGGTTCGAATTCGGATATTGTGTTAATTCTTCTTTTATCCAAGCTTCATCTTCACTAAATCTATAATAAAGAGTAGTCGTATCATCATCATTATAATTTCGCCAGTTCAGATTCACAAAAGCATTATTTTCATTTCCTACTGCTGGTTCATATTCCAATTGATTATCCTCAACCATAAGTCGAGGTGCTAAGGTCTTAACTTCTGGTGCAAAGCCCCAGGTGTGTCGTCTTGTTTCACCGACCTCTAATGTTTTAGGCGTCCATTTCATACTAATAATTGGCAAAGTCGTATCTGTTGCGCTAGAGATGGATGTTTTAGGAAGTTGTCCCCCTACTTCGTCTCCTGTAGAATCAATATTTGTAGGGTCAGTAAATCCTTTCATAAACATACTAAGATCTCGTTTAGAGGCGGCAGCTGTATTTGGTTCCGCCCAGGCTGCCCAATTAGCCGCGCCATCTTGATTGATATTGGGATAAACTTCCCCTCGAAAAGTATCGTTATGAGCAGTTGTATAAACTCCTTGATTGCCCCCTAAGTAAGACACACCAGCTCTCTTCAATGGAGTGTAGTTCTGATTAACATAAGAATTCTCAGCTGCAGCTAGATAGTAGTTAAAGCCTAACATAAAATCGGGAATCGGTTCTGTTCCTAGATTGGTTATATCATACATGACCCGAACCATACCGGAAGCTTCATTAGGTAAATAAGTCATTTTTACTTCTATAGGATATTGACCATGTATTTTAGCTTGATATATATACATGCTAGCACTGTTCGAACTATTCCCAATCCATGACAAACTTTTTCTATACACTTTAAACGTATCATCCTTAACAATATTCCCTCCAGCTGGAGCCTCTGTTGAAATTTCCTCCAATGTACCTAAATCTCTATTTATCGCAGTTACTAATCCTAAAGAAGTCATGTCTTTAGTGTATAAATTACCGACATTGTGATCTCTTCCAAGTTCTGCTCTATTATAAGAAGAAAGACCACTTGAAGTTGTAGATACAGGATAAAAAGCAATGTACGGAAGATCAATTCTTCTCGCCGACAACATTGCCAATATATCCATTGCAGCTGCCGGTTTAGCTCTTCCCCCACCATACAACGTATTACTAATATAAGCCTCTCTCCTAGGATATTCACTTACAACAATAGTATTTGTAGAATCGATTATAGTTGAAGAAAGGCCTCCACTTGTAAACTGTCTTGTTGCATCCACCCATCCATCTAATGTTGGATCGCTGTACATGTCACTTGTTTTAATCGGACCGTAGACTTCGGTATTTTCGTTTGCATCAGCTGTTATAGTAAAAAAGAGTCCTGTCGATACCATACAGACTAGACTGGCTGATCCTATTAATAACTTTCTCATAATTTGCATCTAAACCTCTCCTTTTAACACTTTTCAAGCTAACGCTCTTTTTCGGTAATACTCCTTTTTATCTTGTTTTTCCGCTTATCATTTTTTTTAGGTTTACGTGATTTTTTGTAAAAATAGCCAGCTAATACAGCTCCTATAGCAATGAATAAAGCAATTAATGCAATAAACATAATACTGATTTTACTTGAATCAGTATTGTCTGATTCAAGGCTATCCTTGTGTTTATCATTGTGATTTTTCACATTAATTTTCTTTGACCATGACCACTTTAGCCCAGATTTTTCTTTGAATTGAACATCGACTAGATAGTCGCCAGCGTCCATTTTTTTATCATATAATGGAAATTTCAATGGGATTCTCAACAGCATTTTTGTATTTGGAGCCATTTTCATGTTACTTTTTTCAGTTTCAAATACCTTATTATTCGTTTTTTCATCTTTTACCGTAATAACTGTTTCCAAGTCTTCAATGAAAATCGCTTTGGTATTTGATACATCGATAAACAGGTTATCTTCTGCATTTTCTAGCTTATAATATACTTCGTTTAATTCTAGTTCAGGAGCAACTTTCTCAACATTCGATTCGCTCAGCAGCATTCCGATGATATAAGCAAATTCATTTTTAACCATTGTTTCTTCATCTGAAGGCTCTTCTTCGGTATTCACTGGTTGTAATCTTATGCCACCAGCAATATACCCTTCAAAGGCCTTCTTTGGAACATTAATGACTAAATCGATCACTTTACTACTTTTAGGCTCTAACAGTACTTCCTCCGGTGCTTTTACTATCGTTGGAAAATCATAGTCTAACGACTTATCATTTTTTAGTTCATTAGAGCCGTACTCGATGATGCCATTACTATTGGTTTTAGTACTATTTAAATCTACCGCTATTTTCATTGGTTTATCTGACTTATTATTTAGCTTAAGCTGAACCGTTTGCTTCTCTCCCTTTTTCACAAGAAGATCATAATAACCAAGTTTTCTATTTTGCTGATTCTTAGGAAAGATAAGCTCATATGAAAAATATTCGATATTATTTTTTGGCTGTTCTTGCGAATAGCTAACAATTGGAAAGATACACGCGATTAAAACAGTTATAAACCCTCCAAGCAATAATCTTTTTTTCATATATTACGCACAACTTTCTTTTAATAGTTCCTTTGTCTAGAATCTGTTTTTACTTTGTATTCTTTACTCATTTTAATGAACAACCCATAACAATAACTCTCTAATCAATCTATATCTATGCTTATTTTTTATATTGTGTATTTTTATTTTCTAGATTTATGTGTGTGTATTAACCAAATTTTGGAGCATCATCTAAAGTCCAAGTAATAGTTCCTTTGAACGATTGATCTTTTTGGTCTGCATCGATTACAGAAAGTTTCACATCACGAATTGAAGTGATAACCCCTTTGTTATATTTATTAGCTTTTTCTTTTGTAAGAATTGCCACTTGTTGATTAACGCCAGCTTCTAATGTAAGTACCTTTGTAGCATCAGGAATTCCCACACCATGAACATCCTCTGGTGCAAAATCTGTTACTACTGGTTTCGAATCTTTATCAGATTCCCAAGGTTTTAGAGGGATATAATCATTCTCACTATCAAGTGGTGATGCACTAATATCATATTTTTTTAAGCCGTCTAATTTAAAGTCTAATTTAGCATTAGACAATTTTGCAGTTTTATCAGCTGTTTGCAACTCTGATAATTGAGCAGTTAAAGTCCATGCACCTAGTTCTTCATTAGGTTGCTTTGTAATATCTCTATCATCATTAACTACTAAATATGAACCTTTTGGATCAATCTTTTCACCTAATCCAGCATTCGCACCTTTAATATTATTCAAAATCATTGAACCTGGTTGAGACTTCACTTCACCAAATTCGAAACTTGATGGTTTGAACACAACAGATAAGTTGTTTCTGTATGGTTTCATACCTGATTCAACGGTTGGATCATCTGATTTAAATTGAACACCAATGTCAGTTTCAGTTTTTTTCGTTGCAGCATCAGCTGGTACTGCCAATAGTGTTAATGCAGTTGCTGAAAGTAATGTAGCCAAAATCGCTTTTTTCATTTTTATACCATCCTTAGAGAGCATAGATATGAATTGAAGAGAGAGTTATTGTTATAAGTTGTTCATCATCGTTATTGTAAAACTTCTATCTGTTCTTTTAATAAGGTAAACAAGTAAACAATCAAGCCTAAACAGGTCAATGTCGTAAAAAGTAAACTGAAATTTAAAATAAAATTTAGTTTCTTTTTTCTTAATTTTTTTATTAAAAATGTATCTCTTGATAAAGTAATCAAAAAAATAATTAGCGCTAGGATAGCAATACCACCCAAAATAAAGAGCCATAGATAATCAATCATTCGTTTTTGTTCCTCCTAAGCAATTCTTAACATAATTTTTTTCAAACTAAAGATTCCAACAAACAGAATCAAGACCGCACAACCAAGGAGCGTCCAAATGAGGGATGTAATCAAATCCCCCATTGAAGGAAGGTTTCCTTTAACACTTGGGCTCGGCTTGGGTATATATGGACCCGGAGTCGACGGTAGTTTAGGTACAATTGGCGTCTGCTCCTGATCATCAGTAAACACGATCCCCACATCAGTGGATACTGATTTAACCGTTGCCTCGGCCGTTGAACCAACAAACAACCCGTTTACTATCATTAAGAAAAATAACCATATGGTAAATTTCTTCATTTATTTCCCTTCTTTCTTTTTCTTCCTTTTCCTTCTCTTACGTCTTCGCTCCCATTCTGCTTCCATTTTTTTTCTTCTTACTAGAAGCATCCCAGTAACACTAACCATGACAATCAAGCATATAATCGTAACAACCTTGATCCACGTCGGTGTAATAATCTTAAATGCACTCTGTTCATTCATACTGCTAGCTTGATCACCAGTAATTGTAAATTCTTTTTCAAATTTCCAATCACTATACGGACTTTTAGCAACTATAGACAACATATACGTACCAGCTACTATATCTGAAGTTCCCCAATCCATCTCAAAGTTAAAACGACTATTCGGCGCTAAAACATATTTTTCACCCTGTACCTGTTTGACTATCTTGCCCGTTTTTACATTTTTTAAATCAGCAGTCATTGCTAATCTTGAAAGAACTTTAGGTTCTGGATTCTGCAAGGTTGCTAAAATCATTTTTTTCCCTCGGACAATCTCAGATTTTGCATCAAGTAAGTTCAGTGTCTGAGAATTTTCATAATCTTCACCTGTTTCCGAAGCTATAAATCCAATTCGGTAAGCAAATCCATTCCCTACAACACTATCATCCTCTTCATCTAATTCAAAAACCAACACACCCATTTTAACACCTGGATAACTTTCCTTTGGTGGGGTAAGCGTAAATTTCGCCTCCACCTCTTCAAAGTCTTCAACTGTGATACTTGGATTCTCTACTTTGACAATACTACTTAAAGGATCAGTTAGTGTTGAATCTAATAATTTTTTATCCGCTGTATATTCAAGAGTGCCCTTATCACCAGTAAAAGCATCCTCTATACGAACCTTGATTTTGACCGGATCTTTTTGGGTACTTTTCACTTTTACAACTAATTCTTGTTCTTCCCCTGGTGTTGTTTGAATATAAAAATAAGTCTTTGTCGTATCAATTTGTTTCCCACTCGGTACTGCTGTAACAGCGTACCCTAAGGTTTCACCCGAATCCTCCGCCATTGAATAAGTAGGAAATAAGAACATAAACAGCCCTGCCAGCAAAGCCAAACATATAAATTTATTTGTTTTCATCTATTATTTTGATTACTCCTTACATTAAAAGTTTACGATGCTATTCTTTGATTGCCTCTACAAAAATATCAGCATAATATTTGTTATCTGAATCTAAATAGATATCTTTATCTAAAACAACTTTTGCTTTGCTCCATGATTTTAAAAAACGTATGACTTCTTCCTGTGCTTCTTCTTGTGTGTTAAAAGGTCCTTTGATTTCGATGACGTCCCCTTCTTCATATTGACTCACTTCTTTACCAAATTTAGACTTGCTGAGAATCAACATGATATAAACCAAGCTTGCTGCTAAGATGAGAATGACAGCAAATGGAAAGCCATTAATATTAATCAATAAAGACAGACATAATAAAATATTCAAACCTAACAAGAATAAATTGATCATCTTGGGACCTTGTGCACTTTTATAGGTAAAATATAAAAGATAGCTCAATAATAATGTGCCTGTGAATAAAAAGAAGCTTAAAACAAAGTAAATGAACATCTCATTCCAATTACTATTTAAAAAGGACAGCACTTTAAGTAATATCGGCAAACGTTTATCCACATAAAAGTAGGCTTCTTTATAAAATAGATAGAAACTAATTAAATACGCGATCCATCCTATAAGTAAAACTCCTTGCATGATATACAAACCTTTAGTTACTGGCTTTTTTTCGATAGTTTTTTCTATCATAATTTAATTACATCCTCCTACATACCTAAAACAACACTTGATGTTGATCGCGCTGTGTAATTTTTATCTTTTTTATCGCTATTCAGCTGGAGAATATCCAACAACCTCCATACCCTTTTCATGAATCTAAACGTCTAACATATATCCTTTAGAACGAACTGTCTTGATATATTTAGGCCGTTCACTTTCTACTTCGATTTTCTTTCTCAAATGAAAAATGATATTCGCTATTCTATAATGTTTGTCGCCCATATCTTCTTGATAGATTTCCTGATAAATTTCTTGGTAGGTAAATGCTACTTTCGGCTTCTTATATAGTAGATCAAGTATTTTGAACTCCAACCGAGTTAATGGAACCTCTTTGTCTCCTCCAAGCAGCACACTCAAATTACCATGAAACATTTGAAAATCAGCGTTTTTAGGTGTATTCTCTAAGTTATCAGAAACACCTTGTACAGCAGCATTCCGTGACAGAGCATTATTGATGATCAACTCGATTTCATCTAGACTCGTCTCATTTTCAAATACTGCATCAGCACCTAATTGTAAATAGACCATCTTACCAATTTCTTTTGGTGTAGTTGAGATGACCCAAATATAACAAGTTGAGACTTTTTTCATTTTTAAAATCGATTCACAAATTTTATTTAAATCGCTCAACTCATTTTCAAAAAAGATAACACCTTGAAACTTTTGCAAGGTTTGTTCCATTACAGTATTGTCTAAATTATTGTCCAAAAAAATAAAGTTATGTTTGTTATCATTTAATTTTTTTATGTATTTGTCTATTTTCTCATTATCTTTAAATGTTAAAACAGCTAGTTTTGACATTTCAGCACTCCTTTTTCATTTTTTTATATTTTTTTGCTATAATTTATATCTAAATAATACATTATATAGAGGGCCTCTTTATTTCATTTTTATAAACGCGCGATGAGTTTATTGAAATTCCAAAATAAGAAATACTAAAAAAGCACTCATGGAGGGAATTATCTTGCAAGATTTATTCATGAAGCGAATCGAAAGACATCAATTTGAATTGTTAAAACAGCTGATCTATAGCAGACACGGGCTAACAGCACAGGAAATCCAAGCACATTTAAACATTTCAATCCATACTGTCTATCGCTATCAAAAACAATTATCTGAAGATCTGATGCTTCTTTTTGAAAATCAGTCGGTTACCTTAAAAAAAATTGATGGTTGCTACACCGTATCTATAGATAAATCACTAGACACTAGCTATGTCATTGATAAAATGCACCTCCATTACATCAAAATCTCTCAACAGTTTTCTGTTCTCCACGCAGTAATGTACCGCTATTACACAAGCGCTGAAGCTCTCGCTCAAGAGGTCAATCTGAGTCTCTCGCATACCTACAAGAATTTAAAAATCTCGAATGAATTATTAAAACCTTTCGATCTGGCAATTGATTTTTCATCTAAAAGCGCTCAAACAAACTTCCAAGGCAATGAAAAAAATTTACGCATGGTTATGTTCTATAGTTATTGGTCTATTTTTAAAGGAATTGAATGGCCTTTCTTTCGCGCTCCCCAAGTATTCTGTGATCTACCGATCCCTGTTAAGCATGATTTACTTCCACCCTCACAGAAAATCAGATTATTGTATTATCAAAGCCTGACGTATTGGCAAACGATCTATCGGAAAAGGTTCGTCTCTTTATCTGAAGAGTTTTTAGCATACTTAGATTGTTTTGAGGTCGTTTCTCCAACTACATTTCCTCCTGAGATCAAAGAATTGCTTCACAAAAATCATGTATCAAAAAAGCAAATCCATGAAGAAGAAGCTTATTTTGGATTCTTAGCTCGCTTTTATATTGCCAATATTGATTCAATAGAAGAGAAACAACAAATCGTTGAGCGCTTAACCAACTCTCAGTTACCTATTACTACGTTTACTTCTAACTTTCTAACGTCATTTTCACATGAATTTAGTATTGTACTGACAGAGGAACGTTATGTATCGAGTTATTATCATGTCATATTCAATTTTCTTTATATACAATTTTTCGGTGTCAATGCGCCTTTTACACAGTTAAATGATGAATTACCGCTACTTGATACAACGACAGATGCTTTATTCGAAAATTATAAAGAACAATTAGCACAATTCGCCTACGATCAATTGCATACAACTATTTTCCCAACAATCCGTAAAGACTCTGCATTAATTGAGTATTTGACTAAATTGTTGTATCTGGTATTGAAAAATGCGACTACCCATCACAAATTAAATATACTTATTCAATATTCTAAAACCGCTTATGGTTATGATTTGATTAAAAATAATTTATGTATTATTTTTGGAAAAGATGCTCTTGCCTTTACATTTAATGAAGAAGAAGCAGATATCATTATTTCAGATGCTTTCGAGCATGAACTGTATAGTGCTGAATGCAAAAGCCACTTTTTCTATTTTGAGTATCCTTATTCAGCTCACACCTGGCGAGAGTTGATTCTATTTATCAGTACGCATCTCTATTCGAATTTTTTATGAGGCTGTATCGCGTTGTCTAATTTATTTTCTCGATAATACATCACTCTTTGTTCATACTTTTCAAATAATTTGAGTTGAACAGCCTCAACTAACGATGAAAAATCCGCAAAATCTGAAAAAGTAGCTACGTAGATCTGTTCAAAATTTTTCGTGGTCTCAGCTAGACTGATGTCTGTGACAATGATGTCCACGTCCGGTGAAACGTTCTCCACACATATTACTCGGTCACCAAATAACAAGCTGATCTTATCTTTTAGCAATGTACTAGCGAAAATCTTTGAGTTTTGGACTAATATTTTGACTGAAGGAAATTCCACGGTTTTAAACTGTGCCAATAACGTATAGATAATTAAATAGGTATAATCGTTAAAACTTGTCGAATCAATGTATTTCGGCAGTTTTTGATAAAAGTCATTGTAATCAGTTGTTCTTAGTTCACTAATAGCCGCTTCTACCTGCTCCTTGATTTCTGTTTCTAGCTGGTCTGCATAAAAGAAATTTTCCTCATCATAAATATAGTAGAAAATACTATGATCAATGAAACAGGTATGCAAAACTAAATGAAAGAGATCGATTTCTTTTCTGATGCTTAAATATAAGTACTCTTCCTTTAGTCCTCCAAAAAACTGTGTTAACATTTTGCACGTGAATGCTTTGCTATATTGGACAAAGGAAAAATTCTCTTCCGAAAAAAACTCTTCATATATTTCTTGTTCTAACGGTTCTATAAAAATTTGTTCCTTATAAAAAAAGAATTGCGCGGTACTTGTTTCAGACCAAACTTGCTCATTACTTTTATTCTTTTTTAACGAAAAATAGTCATATAAAATCTTTACCTTTGGTTCTTTCATTCTCTTCTTGGACAACCTAGTCAAGGTTTTGTTCTCTACAAAGTTCTTTTGATTCGAACGAATGATACTGATATAAACAATTAAATTGATTTTTAATTGCTTACTGCAGCTTAACTCCTCCCAATCCTCAAAAGACTTTGCAAAATATGCGTTCATCTCTTTATATTCATGTTCATTAAACAGCCAAAAATTAGCAGCATTGGAGAAAAAAAGAAGCAAAAAATTGCGAATTCGTAGTTCTTCACCGATGATTCTATTTTCTCTTGAGAGATCTAATCCACATTTTCTTAGAATCTTTTTTAACTTCTGTCTATATCTTGAAAATGTAGCTGGGCTGAGAAATTCTGTTTCACAAAATTTTTTCACATCGATCCCATCATATAAAAAGAGATATTTAATTATTTTATAGATTGTCGATTGTAATAATAATTCACTGCCAACACCATTTAAATCTAGATTATTAGCTGAAACACTTTTAATGGTTTGCCCTATGTAATGAACTGTATATGTACCATCTGATACATCCAATTCTTGTTCAAACTGCTTAACAAAGATCGATACTGTCCTTTTGGCCAGTCCTGTCGCTTTAGCAATTTCTGATATAGTAACTTCCTTTCTGCTGGCAGTAATAAAATTCAACACTTTGATTCTACGATCATATATCTCATCCAAAAACAATCTCATTTAGTCAATCACCTACTTTATTTAAAAATAATTTAGTTTTCCATTTATTTTAATAACTTAATTATATACATCTACTATCATCATTACTTTTCTCCTTTCTCATCCGCCGTGGAGATTATTGAAAAACTAAACCCTATATTAATCTATTTTTTTTATTTTTTTTTTTAAATTTTGCTCATATTTTTTGCAAAAAAAAAGAAATCCTCTGATTTCAGTTCACCCTAATCTACTTTTATGACTTATTTCTATCAAAAAAAAACCTTTAAATTATCTTTAGAAGGAATACTTCTTTAAAGATAATTCAAAGGTTTTTCTACTATTACTATGTTTTACTGCTTAATCATTATACAAATCACGAATCGGCGTCATGATGATACGGTTTAAATCATTCACGATCAAGCTAAAGGCTTGTTCTTTTTGCATCAATTCGTTGATCACTTCTGCTTTTTGAACTTCAGTTGCTAATGCTTGTGCTTTTTCTGCATCTTCTTCTGAAAATTCTTCTCCACGCATTTGTTTTTCTTGTAACCCTTGTTGGAAGGTTTGGAATTCTTTAAATAGTTTGTACGCTTCCTCATCTGCTTTTACTGCATCATAAGCTGCTTCCAACGCTTTAAATTCTGCTAATTCACGGATTTCACGTTCTACCTGATTGGCTGTATCATAAATATTGCTCATGTACTTTTCCCTCATTTCTACAAAATTTTTCTCTTTGATTGTACCATTCTTTGTTTCGTTTTAAAACCGCTTATTCTCCTGTCAAGCCACCAAATAGATCTTTCAATCCAGCTTTCGCTTTATCCCAACCTTCTTTGATTTTGCCGCTGATGTCCTTAGCGCCTTCTTTGACTTGGCCACCGATTTCTTTTACATTATCTTTCCAGGCTTCATCATTCACTGAAGGTACTTCCCCAGCAGCCTGCATAATACCGCCCGTTGCATAAGCATCTGCTACAGTAAACGGCGTTTGTGCGGTGTACGGCATAATGCCTTGCGCCTGACTGCTGAAGACAGTCGAGGCATGAGTCGCACTGCTTCCTTGCAGGTAGTGACTTTCACTCGTTTGCTCAAAGCCTAACCAGGTTGCGATCACAACATCTGGTGTATAGCCAACCACCCATTGATCGTTCGTCTTATCCGTATCGAAATTAGTTTCAGTCGTTCCAGTTTTACCTGCCATTACATAACCAGCAGGATCTGCATTGATCCCTGTTCCAGAACTAAATACACCTAATAACATGCTGGTCATTTGATCTGCGATATCTTTGGTAATGATTTGTTTGGTTTTGGCAGTTGTATTATCAACGATCACTGCTCCTGTTGAATCGATGATCTTAGTGATTAAATGTGCTTCATTTTGGGCACCACCGTTAGCAAAAGCACTGTAGGCATTAGCCATTGTTAAAGGTGATACTCCTGTTTTCAGTCCACCTAGTGCCAAGCCATAATATTTATCTTCTTTAGCTAAAGGAATCCCGAATTTTTCAGTTTTTTCGTAGCCCTTATCTAAACCGATCTTATGCAATGTCCAGACAGCAGGTAAGTTTAAGCTTTCACCTAAAGCCTGATACATTGGTACTTCACCACTAAACGTACGACTGTAATTTTCCGCAGGATAATAGTCCTGGGGTTTATCTTCTAAAATCGCATTCGGTTTCATTCCTGATTCTAAAGCAGGTGTATAAACAGAAATAGGTTTCAAAGATGAACCTGGTGAACGCTTGGTTTGTGTAGCAAAGTTAAACCCTCGATACACATGCTCACCACGACCACCGACAACTGCCTGCACGCCGCCTGTTCTAGGATCAAGAGCAACCGATCCGCTTTGAACCATCGCGCCATCTTCTGCATTTGGTGGGAATAACGCATCATTAGCATAAGTTTGCTCCATGGCAACTTGATAATTTTGATCCAGTGCAGTGTAAATTTTATAGCCCTTATTTAGAAGATCTTCTTCTTTCAAGCCATGCTTGTTGACTGCTTCGTCAATGACCGCATCAAAATAATAAGGATATCTGTAATCAGAGTTTATGTCTGAATAATTATCAACAAGTACAATCTCTGTGTTTTCCTGTGCATCTGCTTCGCCCTGTGATAATTTGCCGTTATCTACCATTAATTGTAAAACCGTATTGCGGCGATTGACTGCATTTTCCATATAATCGATTGGGTTGTAGATCCCCGGACCCTTTAGCATACCAACCAATGTTGCAGCTTGTCCAACACTCAATTCACTAGCACTGACTCCAAAATATCGGTGAGAGGCATCTTCTACTCCCCAAACCCCATTTCCAAAATAAGAATTATTCAGATACATCTCCAAGATTTGTGGTTTATCATATTTTTTTTCAATTTCAATGGCTAGAAAAAGTTCTCTAGCTTTACGAGTCATCGTTTGCTCTTGGGTCAAATAGGCATTTTTAGCTAATTGCTGCGTAATCGTACTTCCTCCGCCGCCTCCGCCAATCGTTCCCAGACTCAGCTTACCAACGACCGCCCGCAACAGACCTTTGATATCATATCCGTGATGTTTTTCAAAGTTGCGGTCCTCTGTCGAGATCAACGCATCCGTAACATATGGCGAAATTTGATCGATCGTCACAAACGTTCCTTTTTGCCCGAAAAGTTTCCCAGCTTCATCATTATTTTTATCATAAATAACAGTTGATTCTTCCAGCCCTTTTTTCAAGGCTCCAACATTGGCAGATTTTGCTAATGTAAACAAATAAATACTGGTCACCAATACAACGACCAAGCCTAGTAGCAAAATAATTTTATTGATTTGATATTTTTTCCAAATCCGTTTGCGCCAATGATGAAAACGAATCAGATATGGCTTGATCCACGTCCAAAAACGTTTAAAGCCTGCCGCAATTTTTCCCATAATTGTTTTAAAGTCCATAGTACTCCCTCTTATATAAAAGTTTCTAAGTCATTTTAACATAATTCTGATTGACTGTTCATGCGACCTTAGCATGAATAAATACAGACAAATTTCGTTCTGATTATTTTAGCATGTTTTTCTTCTGATTTTATGTAGAAAAGCTTAAGAATCCATCAAGAAATCTCATTTTACGGTTTATTTTGCATATATTCTATCATTTGTCGCTGAAACTTCTTACCTTTAGACTGTTTTCGACACGAAAAATTCATATTTTTCTTCTATTATATGAGTATACCAACAAACAACCCTAACAAACACTTTTTTCATTTTTTAACTCCTTTTCCTGCCTTCCCCAAAGGCAGGTTTTTTTGTACTTATTTTCAGTTAAACACCCTAAAGGTGAAAATACTGTCTAATTCTGCTCCTTTGTAGCATCTAAGTATAGAAACAACCTCTTTTATGCTACACTTTTTTTGTATTGAGGATGCGTTTCGCAAAAAAAATGAAAGCGCTTCTTCTAAAAAGATAAGGAGATGTTTGATATGTCTAAAATTGTTACGTTACTGTTTTCTACTATTTTTTGTTTATTAGGTATCAATCTGATGACCGAACAAGCTACTGCTCAAACAGTAGCGGAGACTCCGTCTGAACCGATCATGATGGCTTATTACAGGACTTGGCGTGATGTCACTATGCCTCATGACGCTAACTCCAATTTACCTGATGAAAATGTAACAGCGATGACAGATATTCCTGAAGGTGTGGATATTGTTTCTGTTTTTCATTATGTAAATCCTGGTACTGATCAACAAAAATTTTGGGATACATTGAAAAATACCTATGTTCCTACCTTACACGCTAGAGGTACGCGCGTTATACGAACAATCGACATTCGAGAAATCTGGAATGTGCCACACGCCGGTGCTAAACCTACAACCGCTGAATATGATGCTTATGCCCAGCAGTTGATCGACACGTACCTTACTCCGTGGAACTTAGACGGTCTTGACATTGATATGGAATCCACGTTAAGTGCCTCCCAAGAAGAAATGGCTGTCGGCACATTTAAAGCGCTATCGAGTAAATTAGGGCCTGTATCGAATACCGGCAAGTTATTGATCTACGATACAAATAAAGATAATCATTCCTTGTTTAAAAAAGTAGCGCCTTATTGTGACTATTTATTTGTTCAAGCTTATGGTCGCTCAGTTGCTTCTTTAGATCGTACTTGGGATACGTATAAAACATCTATCACCACACAACAATTTTTACCAGGTGTTTCTTTCCCAGAAGAACAGGATCATAATCGTTGGAATGATACTATCGATCCATATGAAACTAGCCGTGCGCATGCTTACGCTACCTGGAATCCTAAAGATGGACAAAAAGGCGGTATGTTTGTTTACGCAATTGACCGTGATGGAAAGCAATTCGGTGATGATACTATCACGAAAACTGATTTTAGCTGGACAAAACGTTTGATCAACACAATGAAAAATCCATAATGTGACGATTTAAACACTACTTTAGAAAAAGTTTACAGTTTCAAACAATTTAACGCACAAAAAATTCATATTTACTTTGTATTATATACACATACCAACAAACAACCCTAACAAAACACTTTTTCATTTTTAACTCCTTTCCCGCCTTTCCCCAAAGGGCGGGTCTTTTTTTGTATTCAGAAACGCATTGTAGAAAAGAATACTATAAAACATTACAACTAACTTTAATACAGCGAATCCCAACATGACTTCTTGACCACACCTTTATTTCCAACTAAACACTTGAACTTATTTCCCGCTTTGTTAAACTAGGATAGAATCCTATTGAAAAGGTGGAAAACATATGGAATTATCCATTCAGTTACCTAAAAACTTCAAAGAACAAACCGTCCGAGAGTTACTTGAACAAGAATGGTTGGTGCCTCGTAAAGTACGTCACTTTTTACGCACACGGAAAAATGTTTCAATCAACGGTGAAACAGCCTTGTTTCATTTCCCTGTAAAAAGTGGCGATATTGTTACTTTACAGTTTGAATCAGAGGATTATCCAACGCCGACGATTCTTTCAGGTCATGCGTCTACTATTGAGGTATTATTTGAAGATGAGCATTTGATTATTTTAAATAAACCAGTCGGCATGAAAACACATCCTAATCAACCTGATGAAAATGATACTCTACTTAATCATTTAGCTGCCTATTTAGCACCTAAAAATCAACTTCCATATGTAGTTCATCGTTTAGATAAAGAAACAAGCGGTGCGATTTTATTTGCTAAAAATCCTTTTGTGTTGCCGATTTTAGGTCGATTATTGGAGAGTAAGCAAATTTATCGTCGTTATCAAGCCGTCGTTTCAGGTGAGCTAAAAGAGTCTTTGACCATTCGTAAAAAAATTGGGCGCGATCGTCATGATCGTCGAAAACGCGTGATCGATGAGCGCCGAGGCGATATCGCCATTACGCATGTTGAAGTTGATGCTTATATAAAAAAGAGTAATCAAACAGCTGTTTATTGCGTTTTAGACACTGGAAGAACTCATCAAATCCGTGTGCATTTAGCAAGTATTGGTCACCTAATCATTGGTGACCCTTTGTACCATCCAAAACCTGTAGGGCGCTTGATGCTTCATGCATATGAACTGCATCTGATTCATCCATTTACAGGGGAAAATATTGTTGCAACGGCTAAACCAGGTCTCTGGTAAGTAAAAAACTGAAACATAACGCTATAAGTTACTCTCTTTTCATCTAAAATCCGAGTAAACAGCAGTGAGTGAGATACGACTCAGAGAGTCATATCTCACTCACATGAAATCCGGAGAAACGGAGAAAACAGAAGCAACACTACACTACATTTCGTTCCCATCTACCTCTAATTATAAATCTTGATTCTTAAAACTACCTACTGTTGTCTTTTTCTCTGCCTTTTTATTTCAATAGTTCTTTTAATTTACCCAAATCTAATTGTTTATAGTTTTCAAAGAAAGTCGCTAATGATTCTAAAACGGTCAGATTTTTGCCACGTTCGTCATTTTCGACTTGTAATACTAATAAAGGCTCATGTAAACTCATTCGTAGTAAAAACCAGCCTGATCCGTAGTCATTTACCACATTTACTCGAATACCTTCCTCATTTTCTGGATCCACACTCATGCTAGACTGATCGTTTACAAAATCAGCCATTTCACGAATCACTTGATTTCCATAGTCTCGTACCTCATCCGCTAAAATCTCAAAACGTAGTTCCTGCGTTTCTACTGGTTGCTTTAATGAGCGAATCAAATCTCCTAAACTTGCTCCCTCTTTTTTTAGACGAGGCAGAAGCATCAGAATTTTTGCAATAACGTACGCTCCATCATCTAAAAAGTAGTTTTCTTTAAAAGCAGCATGCCCACTAGTCTCAATTGCTAACGGCGTATCGACCCCTTCTTCATTCAATTCGATCATTTTATTGATTACATTACGATAGCCAGAAATATAACGAACCTGTTTGCCGCCTTTAGCCTCAATGAACGCTTTTAAATGACTAGATGTCGGTGAATTTGTCACAATACTGCTTCCAGGAGATTCATCTAATACGATCGTCGCCAACACTGCGATCAAGTTATTGCGGTTGATCACTTCCCCAGATGCATCAACAACCGCCGAGCGATCCACATCTGTATCGAAAATTACACCTAAATCGGCTTTATTTTTCAAAACAGCTTGCTGAATACTTGCCATTGCCTCTTTATTATCTGGATTTGGAATATGATTTGGAAACATGCCGTCTGGCTCTAAAAATTGAGATCCTGTAATGTCAGCTCCAAGCTTCGCTAAAACTTTTTCAGCAAAGAAACCACCTGCACCATTACCAGCATCTACCACAATATGAAACCCTGTCAGTGGTTTTTCTTCGGTCGTTTTCATTCCTTTACGAATTTTATCCGTTAAATCAGCAGAATAATCATCTAAAATTGTAGCTTTAGTCACTGAACCTGCTGCTTCAAGTGCAGGCTGTTCAGCGTGAGACAAGATATAAGCGATATCATTTTTCTCCGCTCCGCCTGATTTAGTAAATAGTTTTAATCCATTGAAATAATAAGGCAAATGACTGGCTGTGATCATAATCGCCGCGTCACAATCATATTGCGGAAATTGAGTCGTCATAAACATCGCTGGCGTAGTGGCTAAGCCAAAGTCTAAGACTTCCACGTTTTGCTTCACGAAACTGTTGATCAGTGCTTGTTTCAAACGAGCTGCTGAAATACGGCTGTCATGACCAATACCGATTTTCAAGTTTCCAGATTGATGCTTTTCAGCTAAGTTTTTCTCGTCACGAAGCCAATGAACCATTCCCACTGCAATTTTCTCCACTTGTGCTGGTGTTAAATTCGCTTTTTTCTCCTCGTGGTCTACCGCTATCCCTCTGATATCTGAACCGTTTTGTAACGCTTTCAATTCCATGTAACCAAATCTCCCTTCATTTTTTCATTGGTTAATTTAATTCATCATTCCTTCAAAACGCTCGACAACTGCTTTTGCATCTGCTTCTGAACGAGCGATGATAATAATCGTGTCAACACCTGCTACTGTTCCAGCAATTTCCTTATACTTCACTTCATCAAGAAAATTAGTAACCACATCTGCTGCGCCCATATCCGTATGGACGATTACCATAAATTGCACGCGTTCCATGCGAATCACCGAATCTTTCACTGATTCCTTCAGCTTGTCTTCGCTACTTGATGGCTGGCTTTGTGAAAAGATCGCATATTTCACACGACCGTCTGAACCATGCGTCTTAACAATGCTCATTTCACGAACATCTCTTGAAACAGTTGCTTGGGTTGCTTTGACTCCTGATTGTTCAAGAAGTGCGATCAAATCGTCTTGAGTCTCGATTTCATTTTCAGTGATCAATTGTTTGATCAACCGTTGTCGGTCTGCTTTTTTCATGTTTACACTTCCTGTTTTTATTGTTTTCTTTATTATAGCGAAAGTCGAGCAAAATTGCATTTCTTTTTGGTAAAAATTACTTTATTATGAGAGAAGTGTTTACATTATTATAAGAAATTTCCGATTCGTTCTTTTTTTCGTATTACTCTACTAGGAGAAAACAGCGATCACACTGGCGATTCATTGAAGCGATGAATCTTTTTATCACATCTATTTTTGAGTAAAAAAACCACTATCCACTTAGCTAAAGTGAGATAGTGGCTACATAATACTAAAACTCAATTACTATTAATTGCCTTTTGCACGATGTCTTTGTATTATTCTTCCAACATCTTTTGTTCTACCAAATACTCATGAGCAACGGTTGCCGGATCTTTTTGTTCGACATTGACTTGATAATTCATATCGCTCATTTCTTCTTCCGTGATTTTATCGACTAACGGTTCTAAAAGATTTTTCAGCTCTGGATATTTTTCTAATGTTTCAGCTTTTAACAATGGTGCGCCTTGATATGGAGGAAATAGTTGTTTATTGTCCTCTAAAACAACCAAATCATATTGTTTTAGCTCACTATCCGTTGAGTAAGCATCTACCACATTCACATCTCCATTGTTGATCGCTTGGTAGCGCAGAGAAGGCTCCATCGATTTTACTTCTACATTGAGTCCATACAATTTTTGCAAACCTTTATAACCATCGTCTCGGTCAATAAACTCCAACGTAAATCCAGCTTTCAGCTGACTTTCAACCTTCTTCAAATCTTCGATCGTCTTTATTCCATTCTCTTCCGCAAACGTCCGCTTAACTGCTACCGCATAAGTATTTTGATAGCGCATTGGTTCTAAATAATCCATATTTTCTTGCTTTTTAATTTGATCACGTGCATATTCGTACACTTCTCGTGGATCATTTGACGTATTTTTATTGTCTTTTAAGAATGTTTCCAAAACAGTTCCTGTAAATTCTGGATAGACATCGATTTCTCCAGATTTTAACGCATTGAATAGGAAACTTGTTTTCCCAAAGTTTGTTTTTAGATTGACATGGATATCGCTGTTGTTTTCAATCAGTTCTTTATACATGTTGATAATGATGTCTGGCTCCGCACCTAGTTTTCCTGCAATCGTGATTTCTTTTTGTTCTGCCTCTTGATGCGTGTAGACAAATGAGCCTACTAATAAAGCTAATAAAACCATAAATGCTGCGACAATACGTTTAACGGTTGCTTTTTCCAATAGATGGATGCCGTAATTAAACAGCACTGCAAGCACAGCAGAGGAAATTGCACCAATCAAAATCAAATAGACATTGTTTCGGTCAATTCCTAGTAAAATAAACGTCCCCAAGCCGCCTGCACCGATCAAGGCAGCTAAAGTAGCTGTTCCGATGATCATTACAGTTGCTGTCCGAATACCTGAAATAATGTAAGGCAATGCCAGTTGAAGCTCAAACTTGATCAGTTTCTCTCGTTTATTCATTCCGAAAGCTTCTGCCGCTTCTTCTAATGATGGATCGATTTCGGTTAGACCTGTATACGTATTCTGTAATATCGGAAATAAGGCATAAATCACTAATGCTACAATTGCCGGCGGTGTTCCGATTCCAATGATTGGTATCAGCAAGCCTAGCAAGGCAAGTGATGGGATCGTTTGGAAAATCCCTGTAATCTGTAATACAACTTCTGCTACTTTTTTATAATTTGTCAGTAAAATCGCCAGCGGAATCGCTAAAAGGATCGCGATCAATAAGGACAAAAGTGATAGCTGAATATGTTCTACAACAGCCTGAACAAAGTCTTCTTTACGCGCTGCGAGTGTTTCGATTAATTTTCCCATATCATTGATCACCTTTTTCCATCTTCGTCTCTAAGAAACGCAGAATCGTCCGATCTGTGATTTCTCCAAGCACTTTTTCTTCGTCAGCTAAAATTACTTTATTCCCTTCAACAAGAGCGCGAATAATAACTGGCAGTGCGGTATCTAGCGCTACAGTTGTTTCTCCGAGCGACAGGCTTTGCTCCAATAAATCTAGCTCAACTAAGTCCTCGGCACAATAATTTTCCAAATTGGAATGTTCTTGTTGGAAAAACTGTGCGACAAACTCATTTGCAGGATGGCTGCGGATTTCTTCTGGTGTATCTGTTTGTACGATTTTGCCATCCTTCATCACACAGATTCGATCCCCTAAAAGCAAAGCTTCATTCATATCATGCGTGACAAAAACGACGGTACTAGCCATTTCTTTGTGTAATTCCTTGATCAACAACTGTAATTGACCTCTGGAAATTGGATCCAATGCACTAAAAGGCTCATCCATCAAAATGATATCTGGTTTTGCTGCAATAGCTCTTAAAATACCGATTCGCTGCTGCTCACCACCAGATAATTCTGCTGGTTTTCGATGAAGATATTCTTCCGGTGGTAAGTTCACCTTCCGCAATAATTCTTCTGTTCGTTCTCTTTTTTGTGCTTTATTCCAGCGCTTCATTTCTGGTATCAGCTCGATGTTTTCCGCAACCGTTAAATTAGGAAAAAGCGCAATCTGTTGCAAAACATAGCCGATCGTTAGCCGTAGTTCCTTTAAATTATAATCAATCAACCGCTGATCATTAAAATAAATATCTCCGTCTGTCGGCTCGATCAAACGATTGATCATTTTTAATGTGGTCGTTTTCCCACTGCCGCTGGGGCCGACTAAAACAAAAAATTCTCCATCTTCAATGGCTATATCAAAGTTTTCTAAGACTAGCTGATCATTATATTTTTTGGAAACTTGTTGAAATCGAATCATCTATTCACCTCATTTTTATTTAATACTATTTCGATATGTCTCTTAGTATACTGGAAAGTGTCATTTGTTTCTAACGACAAGTTTTATTATACCTAAAAAAACCTGACAACTGTCTGTCAGGTTTTTGATTTTATTTTTATTTTTTTATGCTTATTTCGCCAAGCGATAAATCGCATCTGCATAAATCGCTGTCGCACGGAATAAATCATCCAATGCCATAAATTCATTCGCTTGGTGCATAGTATCTGTATACCCTGGGAACATCGCGCCATACGCTACGCCACGTTTTAGTAAACGTCCGTATGTTCCGCCACCGATGATTTGTTCATGTCCTTTTTGTCCAGTGTGATCTTCGTAAACCTGTAATAATGTTTCAACCAACGGATCATCTGCTGGAACGTAATGTGGTTCTTGGTTACGTCCACCTTGAACGATTTCTGCACCGATCGCACCAGCTGTCGCTTTTACACCAGCTTCTAATTGTTCTGCTGATGTTCCTTTAGGATAACGGAAATTCAGGCTCATGAAGTTACCTTCTTCTGCATCTTTCTTAAAGACGAATAACCCAGCATTCATTGTTAATTTACCCATTTTAGCATCTTCAAAGGCTACGCCTAATTTTTCACCATAGAAATCTTCGTGAACAAGTGTTGCTGCTACTTCGATAAATTCTTTTGCTGCGCCTTCCAGGCTATAATCATTTAAGAATAAAGCTAAGAATGTTGCAGCATTGATTCCTGATTGAGGGCTGGCACCGTGAGCACCTTTTCCAACAACTTTGATCGTCACGCTTGTTCCATTTGCTTCTAATGTACCTGAAATCGGTTCTTCATCGACAAAAACGCTAAATGCGCCCTGCATTTTTTCAGCAGCTTCGGAAGTTGGAACAGTGATGACCGCAGTTGCTGTTCCAGGAACCATATTTTCACGTAAACCAGCGTTGAAGCTTTCTAATACATATTCGCCTTCGCTTTTTCCGCCAAAGCGAGCGTATAAAGAGACATTTCCTTTTTCACCGTTAATGATCGGAAATTCAGCATCTGGAGAAAAACCAAAGTCAGGCGTTTCTTCATGCTTGAAGTAATAATCCATATCACCCCAGCCGCTTTCTTCATCACTACCAACCACAAAACGAACTTTTTTAGACAAAGGTACACCTAAGTCTTTAATGATTCTTAGCGCATAGTAAGCAGCCATACTTGGGCCTTTATCATCACTTGAACCACGTGCATAGATTTTGCCGTCTTTGATAACTGGCTCATAAGGATCTGTATCCCAACCGTCACCAGCAGGAACAACGTCCATATGTCCAAAAATTCCTAATGTTTCATCGCCTTCACCATATTCGATGTGTCCAGCATAGTTATCAACGTTTTTCACTACAAAACCGTCACGTTCACCGTATGACAGCATATGTTTCAAGCCAGCTACAGGCCCTGGTCCAAATGGTGCTTCTGGTGTTGCTTTTGAATCATCACGCTCACTATTGATGCGTAATAAATTTTGTAAATCTTCTAATAGCGCATCTTTACGTGCGTCTACTTCTTTTTGCCAATCAATTGTCATTTTTTAGTCACTCCAATTCATTATTCTACTTTCTCATCATACCACTAACTCAATGAAAAGAAAAAGGCAGGACCAGTTTTTTCTGTAATATTTTGCTCTTGACCAAAATCAGCTTTATACTGATAGTAAATGAGAAAGGAGGGCCTCCAGATGATTGAATTATCCAACGAACTATTGCATACCTCTATTCGAAAACGTCCAGACGAGTCACATAAAGGAACCTTTGGACGTGTCGTCCTGATTGGTGGAAATGAGACATATGGTGGTGCGATCATTATGAGTGCTGAAGCTGCAGTAAATGCTGGTGCTGGTTTAGTGACTGTCATTACCGCTGAAAAAAATCACGCACCGCTTCATGCCCGTATTCCTGAGGTCATGGTCATCGATTGGACGCGCCCACAGGAAGTTCGGTCTGTCCTAAAAGATGCTGATGTTCTATTGATTGGTCCAGGATTGGGCTTGGGTGCTCATAGCCGCAGTCTTTTGCAACAAGTCATTGAAAGTCAACAGGCAAATCAATGGCTAGTGATCGACGGTTCTGCGATTACCTTATTTGCTCAACATCACTATGAACTGGCTTTTCCATCACAGGTTGTTTTTACACCCCATCAAATGGAATGGCAACGATTGAGCGGCTTAACGATTCCGGAACAAACACAACAAAACAATCAGCGACTTCAAAAAAAATGGGGAACCAACCTTGTTTTAAAAAGTCACCGCACCACTATTTTCACAGCGAATAAACAGTTTATCAATCCCCTAGGAAACCCAGCAATGGCTACAGGCGGAATGGGTGATACCTTAGCTGGCATGATTACTGCTTTTCTTGCACAATTTGAGGAAAAAGAAGCAGCATTATGCGCAGCGGTCTATCTTCACAGCCTGATCGGTGATGCGTTAGGCAAAGAACGTTACGTTGTTTTACCTACAGAAATCAGTCAAAAGATTCCTTATTACATGAAGCAGTTTGAACAATAAAAAACAGTCGAGACAAAACGAGAAACGATTTTGCCTCGACTTGTGTTAATATTCTAAAAATCCAGTCTGCAGGATAGCCATATAACTTCGAGAACGTTCCACTAAAAATTGCATCTGATGAATCTCCGTTACACTTGGATTTTCTCGTAAAAACGTGAGACTCTCTACATAAATTTGATTAAATACACCTAAAACTAATTGAATCACATCTTGCTCTGAAATACTTTCTTTAATTGGCATTCGCTTAATACTCTTTGTTAAAAGCTGCTGAGCAATAGCCATATTTTCAGCCATGTATTGATTCAGTTTTTCCTGAACGCCTTTAGGCAACATTTCTTTTTGTGCATAAGAAGAAATGAGAAGATGAATATGGTCTGGATAAACTCGTTCTAAATCCAGCTTATGCTTTGTAGATGCAACAACGATTTCTACTAAATCAGTATAGTCTCTTTCGAACAACGCTTTAGACTGCTCATTTAAATGATCGATCACAAAGCTGATTGTTTGTTCATACAGTTTCTGTTTACTACCAAAATAGTGAAAAATCAATCCTTTAGATACGCCTGCACCAGCTGCAATTTCTTCTGTATTTGTTTGTTGATAGCTGTATTTGGCAAACTGTTTCAATGAAGACTGTAAAATCCGAGCATATTTTTGTGGATCTATCTTGATTTCTCCCACTAAATTTTCAGATCCTTCCGTTGATAAAGCACATATGTCCCAACTAAAAATAATCCAATCAATACTGCAAGTAGTCCAACATGTCCGACAGACAACCCTTTATCCAGCAAATTACTTGGAATCCCCATATGCGTAGGTGAAATATTTTTCGCCCAGCTGAAAGAATCATTCAAATCAGAAAAAATCCCAATCAGATAAAAACCAAACACAATCCCTAGTGAGACACTGGTACTTTGCTTACTTGATTTTAAGAATGTTGAAATGAAAAAACCTAACATCAAGAAAAAGATAAGGATCAGACTTTCCTGAATAAAAATTTTACTGATTTCTTTTGTGATCGTCGCCGCAGAATCTGTTGATTGACGATACAACAAGGTTGAACCAACAGAAACGCCGTATGAGATTAGCCAAAAAATACTTAAAATCAACAAATTTCCTGTTATTTTACTTGTTACAATTCCTTTTCTAGTTACAGGCTGCGCATAAAGAAATTCGATCGTTCCATCAGTTTCTTCTTTGATCAGAGACTGACTGCCCAGCATCATCGCATAGATGGAAGCCGCTAAAAACATATATTGAAAATAGTACGCAAAAAAACCAGCAGCTACTAAAAAGCTTGCTTGTCCTTCAACACTGATATTGAATGTTTTGAGTAAAGAAGGCGATAAGCCAGTCAATTTGGCATCTAAAAGATCTTTCATCGCTGAACTATGCATTTGCGGATAAACTGCGCTAAAACCAAAAATAATCACCGCGAATAAGAGCGTCCATATGATCAATCCCTTGACCAGAGATCGTGTTTCGATTTTTGCTGTGATCATTTCACTTCTCCTCCTTCATACAACGCCATAAATTGATCTTCAAGTTCCGGATTGGTGATCGTAAAGTCTTGGATCGATGGATCCCCTAACAAAGGCAGAACTTCGTGTAAATCACCTTCATAAAATAAACGTGTTTCATTCCCCTGATGCTTTAAAATCGCAGCACCCATTTTCTCAAATAATGATAACGGAATATGATCACCGATCAATGTAATCACTTTTCCTAATGTTTTTTCTTTGTAAATATCTTGAATCGTAATAATTTCTCCTTGACGAATAAAAGCTGCTCGATGTGCATGCTGCTGGATCTCATTCAGATCATGACTGGACAAAAAGATCGTCATGCCATTTTTATTGTATTTTTCAAGTTCTTCAAATAAGCGGTGTTGCATCAAAGGATCTAATCCATTTGTTGGTTCATCCAAGATCAAAAGTTCCGGATTTGGCAAAATAC
Organism: Enterococcus termitis; assembly: GCF_001730305.1. Taxonomy (GTDB): domain Bacteria; phylum Bacillota; class Bacilli; order Lactobacillales; family Enterococcaceae; genus Enterococcus_L; species Enterococcus_L termitis. Next base: position 229,356 of record NZ_MIJY01000043.1, on the reverse strand, counting down.
CCGCTGTGATGGCAATCTTCTTTTTGTTCCCAAGGGATAGTTCTGACATTTTTTTCTGTCCATCGATATCAAATCTTTCTAGAAAGTAATCGATCTGCTCTTTACTATTTTTTAATTGATGAAATTCTGCTACATATTTCAAGACATCCAATGTTGTCATATTTGGATAAAAACGTACATCACTTGAAACATACCCTGTCCGTTTTCGAATTTCTTTTGCCTCTTTGACACTATCCAAGCCAAGAATCGTGGCCGTTCCTTGATCTGGGTAAATAAAATTCAGCATTGATTTGATCGTTGTTGATTTTCCTGAACCATTTGGTCCTATGAACCCATAGATTTCCCCTTTTTCCACAGTCAAATCCACATGATTGATCGCCGGTTTCTTTTTATATAATTTTGTTAACCCTTTAAGCTCAATTGCGTTCATTTCAACAGTCCTCCTTATTGACTCGCTAGTCAATTGAAGTATATACCTCGTGCTATATTTCGTCAAAAAAAAGGTGATAAAACCACTATTCCCGAAAAACAGTCCTTTTATCACCTATAGTCTTAGTTTTCTTTTAATTCTTGCAGCTCTGTTTCTGTTAATGGTCGATATGCACCTAAAGCTAGTTCTTCTTCTAATACTAAGCTGCCCATGCGCAAGCGTTTCAAGTAAGTAACCTTTTTACCGACCGCTTCAAACATTCGCTTCACTTGATGAAATTTTCCTTCTTGAATGATTAGATGGATTTCTGAAGTTTCGTTGCGTTCATCTGTGGCTTTGATCCAGAGTTCACTTGGTTTAACCTGTTCTCCGTTAGTCAAAGCAAAGCCAGCCGCAAACTGTTGAACATCTGCCTCTGTTACCAGTCCTTCTATCTCAGCAAAATATTCCTTGTCTACGTGTTTTTTAGGCGAGAGCAGTTGATGTGCTAATTGTCCATCATTCGTCAAAAGCAGCAAGCCTTCTGTATCCTTGTCTAGGCGTCCAACAGGAAACAAATCTTCGCGATAGTCTTCTTCCTTAAGTAAATCGATCACCGTTTGGTCACGCTTATCTTCTGTTGCCGAAATAACCCCTTGTGGTTTGTGTAACAGATAATAATAAAAGCGTTGATAAGCGACTTGTTCGCCAGCAAAGAAAACACTGTCTGCATATTCGTCAACTTGGGTCTTTCCATCTTTCACTAATCGATCATTCACTGTTACTAGATTTTTCTTTAATAGTTGTTTGACTTCTTTACGGCTGCCGATACCTGCATCGGCAAGAAATTTATCTAGACGCATCAGATTTGAACACTCCTTTTTATATGAAAATGAGTGCGGAGTAAAAGTCGTACTCGCTTCTACCCCACACTCCAGCCCCAAATACATCTTGAGATCGTTTTTTATTTTATCTTTAATTTGTAGCGAATTTTACTAACACCCTTGCCTAATAGTTTATCCGCTAATCGTAATTTCAATGTGATATATCCATATACCGCTCCACCAAAAGCAGCAACGATCAAAATAATCACAAATGATTGAAACTTACGTGTTGGATCTAAAAATAGGTACAAGAATTGTCTCATAAGCACAGCGGCAATGACCATCACTAAAGTGATCAAGAAAATCAACAAGCCGCGACGCAAGGTTAAACCAAAATTGAAACGGCTCACCTTTTTGATCTTTCTTAGAATCAACACACAAGCAACGGTAAAGCCGATCATTGTTGCAATAGCCGGTCCATAAACTTCAAATAATCTGATTGACGGATATTGAACGATTAGCTTTACTGCTAAGCCTAAGCCAAAATACTTGATTGCCGCCTTATTTTCGTACATTCCCATCAACATCGTAGAAGAAAGCATATATAGTCCCATAAACAAACCAGCAAAGCAAGCTTGTACCAAGACGGATACGCCTAAATCATCCGGTGCATAAAACATTGTGTATAACGGTTTAGCTAATACGATCATACCAAATGTCGCTGGCAACATCACAAACATAAACAGCTGCAGATTATTGCTGATCAACTTAGACAAATCACGATAATTTTTTAAAGTGATTGCTTCGGTAATCAGTGGCAAGCCTGTCGCTGATATCGATGTGGCTAAGGCAATAACAACCATTGTCAATTTATCTGGATTAGCATTAAAAATCGCAAATAATGTTCTTAACTGGCTACCTGAATAGGTTGTAAATGTATTCATAAAATTAGAAAAAGTAAATTGATCGACTAGTTTAAAGACTGTAACACCAGAACCTACGATAATAAATGGAATGGCTTCTTTTAACGTTTCGGTCAATAAATCCCGGGTAGATGCTTCATGCTCATTCGCACTGTGTTCTTCCAAATAGTCAAACATCGGTTTTTGTTTACGAATGTAGAAGAATAATACAACAAAACTTGCCAACATCCCAATCGCTGCAGCTAATGTAGACTGAGTTACAGCGTCCACATAGTTTCCATCCCACACTTTCATGATGATAAAAGCGGTCAGTAACATGTAAAACACTCGAGCCACTTGTTCAACGATCTGTGACAGTGCATATGGCATCATATCCTGATTTCCTTGGAAATAGCCCCGAACGACGCTCATACAAGGGAAGATCAAGACAGCCAAACTCAGCGAACGCATCGTTGGAATCAGATCTTCTCCACCGCCTGACCATTTTGCCAAGAGCGGTGAAGCAAGATACATCACTATGGCAAAAATTGCTCCTAAAATGGCCATTAATTGAAGTGCCTTATAAAAGAGTTGACGACTGACCTTATATTCATTAAGGGAATTATAATACGAAGTTTGTTTAGCGATCGCAGCAGGTATTCCTGCTGTAGAGATCAATAAGAACAGAGCATAGACTGTATAGCCCATTGAAGACAAACTATTTGCTTCATTCGCGTGCTCACCCATCCAGGCGTACCATGGAATGATGTATACCGCACCCAACAACCGAGAAATTATATTACTAGCTGTCATCCAAGCCGAACCTTTGACCATTTTTTCTTGGTTCGTCAAGACTGGTTGATCAGCAGGATTTGATTGATTTATCATTAAACTCCTCCAACTTTCTTCAAACATGCTTTCTTTATTTTAATTGTTAAACCAAGTATATGCAACGAATTTCTTGAATAAATTAACTTATTTATCGTTTCTCTATCTAAAACATAGAAAAACAGTTAGAAACCTATTTTTATAAACAACGATCAAACTATTACTTCTATTTCTATTTATCTATATTGATCAGAAACAAATAAATAAAACAATGAAAAAAATGATTTATTTATCTAATTTTGTCTAATTATTCTTATTATTAATCAACAATTTTTCTGAAAATTATGTACAAAAAATGATGGTCGTTCTACCTCTCTCTATCTATTAAATAAGACTGCACACATCTTGAAGTTTTAGCGTTTAAATTGTATGATAAAATTCTAAACAGTTTTTACCGATAAAACCTAGCATTCAGATTTTAGATAGCGCTTGGAGGCAGAATAATGAATATTTCTTTAGAAAAAATCCGTGAATGTTTACTTGAGGAACAGCTTTTAAAAGAATTCACTACCACTGAAGGCTGGAGCTTATCTGTGCCAGCTTCTTTAGATCATAAACTATTTGATGCTCTTTCTTACGATTCTCGTACAGTCAGCAGCAGCACACTCTTTTTTTGTAAAGGGTTGAACTTTAAGGAAGACTACTTAAAAAAAGCGGTTGATGCTGGTCTTGAAGTTTACATCGCAGAGCAGCCTTATGATGTAGCTGCTTCTTTAGGTATCATTGTAACAGATATCAAGAAAGCTATGGCCGTTTTAAGTATGGCCTTTTACGATTATCCGCAAAATAAAATGAAATTGATTGGTTTTACTGGAACAAAAGGGAAAACGACTGCCGCTTATTTCACAAAATTTATTTTGGATCATGCTACGAATAAAAAAACAGCGATGCTATCTACTATGAATTCGACTTTAGATGGTCAAACTTTTTTCAAATCACATTTGACTACGCCTGAATCACTTGATCTTTATCGAATGATGGCGGAAGCGGTTGATAACCAGATGACTCATTTTATTATGGAGGTTTCATCACAAGCGTATAAAACAAATCGAGTGTATGGTTTATTCTTTGATGTAGGAATTTTTCTGAATATCACACCTGATCATATCAGCCCAATTGAGCATCCAACGTTTGACGATTATTTTTATTGCAAAAGACAGTTGATCTCACATGCTAAAACAATGATTTTAAATCGTGATTCGGATCACTTCCAGTTATTGAAAGAAACAGCAGAACTTCATCAAACACCTTATATCGTTTATGGCAACCAACAGCTAGAGACTGATTATGTCTATCAAACCACCCCGGATGATTCCTTAGCCTTTTCTGTCACAGCAAAAGAGGACAAGCTGGGGATTGCCGACGAATATCACTTACGCTTAGGCGGAGATTTCAACAAAGGCAACGCATTGAGTGCTGTGATCGCAGCGTCGTTGGTTGGAGCGGATCATCTTTCGTGCCAATTAGGTATCCAAGAAGCAACCGTTCCTGGACGAATGGAGCTATTAACGCATACTAATGGTGCAAAGGTTTATGTAGATTATGCTCATAATTATGATAGTTTAAAAAATCTTTTGACTTTTGTTAAAGAAGAGCATCCTGACGGCCGTCTGCTCGTAGTAATCGGCAGCACAGGCAACAAAGCGATCTCTCGGCGAAAGGATTTCGGTACGGTCTTGTCCGAACTTGCTGACATCGCCATTTTGACAACTGACGATCCTGCAGATGAAGAACCTGCGCTTATTTGTAAAGAGATTGCTGACTATATTACAGCTCCGATCCAGGTTGAAACGATTACTGACCGCGCCGAAGCTATTGCAGCCGCTCTTTCATTGAGTAGCGCGCAAGATGCCGTCGTTTTAGCTGGCAAGGGCGCTGACTTGTATCAAAAAGTCCATGGAGAAGATACGCCTTACGAAGGTGATTATGCAATCGCTGATCGTTTGATTAAGGAGAATGGAGCAGACGTGTTTAATCCCAAGAAATAAGAAGGGACTTGCTGCTGTTTCCATCATTTATCTAGATTGTAGGTGAGTGGGATATGACTCAAAGAGTGATGTCCCACTCACCTTAAAAGCCATAGTGTCTAAAAAAGGCAGCAGTGCAGGCTTTGATTTTAACCTAGTACTATCCCTTCTTTTCTTTTTGATGGTAGGTTAATGCTCTTTGGATACAAAAAGATAGTTCCGTCAGCGGCAACTCAGCATCAGGCCTTAAAACAATTGCTCGATTTTTAGAAAACTCGAATACTGTTGGAAATAACGCTCTAAATTCTTCGATAAGCGTGGTTTGGCAATGAAAAAAAATGGCGATTTTCCCTTCACCAAAGCGATCCATTCGAATCGGTGTGCCTGATTTTGTTTGACTTGTTGTATAGGTTGGCTGATGCCACTTCAAGCTTTCTTCTATTTCGCCCACTCCAGGTGTTTTTTCCCCCACTTCAAAAATCAATGCCCTAAGTTTTAAAAGCGGCAAACGTAATGCCTCTGGATACTCTTCAAACACCTGTGCTACATTGTCATTTTGACTGTCTTTCATGCTACTTCACTTCACCCTTCTTTGATCGGAATCCATAGCTCACAAACATACGCATTTGACATCATATCTCCTAAAGGATAGTACTCAATTCTTGGTAACGCTCGATTCTCTTGCATCGCTTCGAACTGCCAGGGTGCCTTCAGTTGATTTTTTCGTTTCATCAAATTGTTTAGCTGGTCAGTGTCCGAAGTCGAAACGGCTTGTGCAATTGCGCCTTCGCAAGTATAGACAGCCCATGATGACTCGGGCAAATGTATACTCGTTAATATTTTTAGTGCGTCTTTTGCTTCGTGTCTTTTCACACCAATCATATAGTTAAATACGGACAACTGGGGCTGATTGCTATCCGATACCCCATAAAATCCAGCTGTTTTTTCTGCTGCTACTGTCAACAACTGTTCCACCTTTTCTTCTGTCAATGCAACCCAACATGCTGATATTTCTTGATAGTTTTCTTTGTAATCAATACGGTTTATCGTTTTTTGATAGCCTATCAATGCAATGTTTTCCTTCTTTTCAATACGAAAATCCATCGTGCCATCTCCTTCCATTGTATGCTATTAATTTAGCACGCAATAGATGACAACTGTCTGTCATATTTTATGAAACAACTGACTTACACCATCAGTAACATAACAATTGTCATTAGGACTAGACTAATCAAAATACTCGCTGAAGAGGTAAAGCCGACTGTTTCTTCTTTCATACCGGCCTTCACACTATTGATCACTGAAAATGTCGGCATAGGCGCTAAACTTATCACAACCAGAACGATTCGCAGTAATGGTTCTAAGGGAACCACAAAGGCAAATAATAATGCTAGGAGCATACCGCATAGATAGCGCCAAAACAATACTTCTTTGACTAGGTTCAAGGCTTGCTTCGGCAAACGTAATTCAAGATACAAGCCGATCATAAACATGGATAAAAAGCCATTTGCTTTGGCGATCAGCTCTAATATGCCCAACAATTCGATCGGCAACTCAATCTGAACAGACCGAAGCAGCAACATGCCCATATAAGCTGTGAATGGAACTGATTTGAACAAAGTAAGGATAATCTTTTTCAATGTCGTCTCCTCTTTGGAGCCAATCATTTTATCTATCAATAATGTACTGCCACCTGTCAACATCACGCTATTTCCAATATCAAACATCAATAAAAAAGGAATAGCTAACGGATAAAACCCCTGAATAAACGGCAAAGTAAAATTACCGATATTATACCCAGACATTGAGTACATCTGAAATTGTCGGTCCAAAATAGAACGCTTTCTAGATGCTTGGCTTCCTACCAAAATAACTACGATGTTTAATAAGATCCCCATCGCCAATAAAAAAAACAATGTACTCGAAACAACAACATTCGCCAAACTAACGATCACCGTTGCTGGTAATGTGATATTAACGATGATCACAGACAATGTAGCACCATCTGCCTTACTCAACAACCCAATCCGTTTCATCAAATACCCTAAAATAATGACAAAACAAAAACTCACTGCCTGCAACAAAATTTCCTTCAACTACTTCACCCTCACTTATTCTATTTAACTATGCTTAGGTAAAGTATAGCAAAAATAAGACGATCTGGCTGGTTCGCTTTTTTCATACCTCATCTTCTCCCTTTTTATGCTAAACTAAAAGAAAATGTAAGGAGAGCCTGTTATGACACGTATCTTTCTACTCGTTAGCAATTTACTCATTGGCTTAGGCGGGATTTCTGGCGGTGTGATGGCTTTATCAAGCAGTGCTAGAGCAAGCGTTGGCATCAACGAAACAATGCTGATCCATTCACCGTTCACCACTTTTTTAATTCCCGGTTTATTTTTGTTATTCATTATTGGCTGTGGAAATCTGCTTGTGGGGTTGCTTGGATTTAAACACTTTTCAACATTTTCTTATTATGAATGTTTGATTGGGCTTATTTTAGTCATGTGGATCTTTATTCAATGTCTGATGCTGTGGTCGATTGTTGCACTACACGTGATTTTTTTCTTCTTAGGAATCCTTCAATTTACAAGCGGAATTTTATTGATTCAAAGAGAAAAAGTCCCTTTTCCATTTTCAGCTGTTCAGCATTAATGAAAAAGAGACTGACTAACACCTTTATTTGCTTTAACTTGTTTTTTATAGAGCAGTCACATTCTATACAGTTTTTGCTTCTATACAAGCCATAGCATGTTTATTTTTTGGTATTGATCACTTCAATTTGCGCCATCATCCCTGTATCTTCATGCTCTAAAATATGACAGTGATACATAAAAATACCTGGAACATCGAATTTGACTGCAATTCTAACTGTCTCTTGTGCATTTACACCAACGGTATCTTTCCAGCCACGTTCGTTTGCATAAGGCGGTTGACCATTTCTACTGATGACTTGAAATTGTGTTCCGTGAATATGGAATGGATGGATCATCCCTACATCTGCTGGGTTGATGTTCGATACATCCCAGATTTGAGTTTCTCCCATATTCTGTTGTTTATCCATTCGTTTCATATCAAAAATTTTGTCATCGATCTTAACAAAATCCTTCATCCCTGACATCACTGTTTCTTCCAGCTTCGTTGAGTCAGTTATTTTGAGCGGTTCAACTTCTATTAGTTTTTCTGGAACGGTCCATTGATTTTTTTCGAATTCACCTATTCTAAACGTCATTAGCGGACGATCATCACTATAAAGAATCACTTCTTCTCCCACTGAATACTCTTTGAAATCAACGATGATCTCTGCTCTTTCTCCACAAGTCAACATAAGATGTGTAAATGTGATCGGTTCGGGCAAAATACCGCCATCAGAGGCAATTTGTGAAAAAGGTAGATCATCAGAAAAATGCAGGCGGAATTCTCGACGGTTCGCACCATTCAGCAAACGCAATCGTAATTGTTGAGTTGTCACGTCAAAGTAGGCATTCACAGTCCCGTTGATCAACGGAAGCTTGCCTAATGTACCATCTACATTATAGTCTTTTTGATAATCTAATTGATTATCGTGGTAGCTTCTGTCTTGTAAAACGATTGGTAGATCATCGATCCCATAGTCCCGAGGCAAAGCCAGTTTACTTTCCTGCTCATCTTTTATGATCACCATTGCAGCCAAACCTTTCCACACCTGTTCAGCCGTATCTGGACAAGGATGCGGATGCAGCCATGCTGTTGAAGCTGGTTGATTCACAGTGAACTCAATTTCGCGTGTTTCTTGAGGCTTGACTGGCGCATGGGGTCCGCCGTCGGTCTCAGGTCCGGAAACATTCAGACCGTGCCAGTGATACGTTGTTGTCTCCGGTAGCTCGTTTTTTAAAGATACGCCATAGGTCTTACCTCGTTCCAAAATAACTGTCGTTCCTAATAGAGAAGCATTATATCCCCAGGTCTTAGTTTTCTTTCCCGGTAAAATAGCTGTTTCCCCTTCTTGTGACGTGATGGTGTACGTCGTATACAGGTCGGATTCTGAATCCGGCACTAATATCGGAGGGATAGCTAATGGATTTTGAGGAGAATCTGCTTGTTCTAAAGGAAAATAACTATCTCCTTTCGTATCAAAAACTGGGTCGTCAAAAAAATAGTCTGTGTAAATGTTGTTAGCCATGAATAATACTCCTTTTTAAATCTACATTTGTAGTCGTTTTTGTTAAAAAATAATGAAGAGCTTAGAAAACCAACTCTTCATTATTTTTCTTTTTAAGCTAATTCATTAACAATTTTATATTTTGTATCTGCTAGCGCTTGATCTAGCGCTGCTTTATCCACAACCTGGTCACTAGTCACCGTTGCTGTTTTTCGGCTTAAATCGATCGATACAGATTGAACACCTGCCACTGCTTCAAATCTTTCTCTTACGTTAGCTGCGCAGCCCTCACATGATAGACCCGCCATTTCAACTGTTTTTTCCATTCTATTCTCGCTCCTTTATCTTGATCACTCTTTTTATTTTTTTACTGCTGAAGGTTTAAAGCCTTTTAATCTTAACGCATTTATTAATACTGATACTGAACTAAAGCTCATTGCAGCTCCGGCAATCATCGGATTCAATAATGGACCGCCGAATACATATAAGATCCCCATCGCAACAGGAATTCCTAAAGTGTTATAAGCAAATGCCCAGAATAAGTTTTCCTTGATATTCTTGATTGTTGCTTTACTCAACTCTACGGCTGTCGGTACATCCATCAAATCACTACGCATCAATACAATATCTGCTGATTCCATTGCTACGTCTGTACCAGAACCGATGGCGATTCCGATGTCTGCTTGTGCTAGTGCTGGTGCATCGTTGATGCCATCACCAACCATTGCCACTTTCTTACCTTCTTTTTGAAGTTTCATTACTTCATTGGCTTTATCTTCTGGTAAAACTTCACTTAGAACACGATCGATACCCACTTGTTTGGCGATTGCTTGAGCTGTCCGTTTGTTGTCACCTGTGATCATTGCCACTTCGATCCCCATTTGGTGTAATTTTTTGATTGCGGGGATACTATTTGGTTTGATCGTATCTGCAACAGCGATAATTCCAGCAATTCCACCGTCTTTTGCAATATACATCGGTGTTTTCCCTTGTTCTGCAAGTAGATCAGAGGTAGCGCCTAGATTGCCTAGAGAAATAGAACGATCATCCATCAATTTTTGATTTCCTAATAATAAACGACTACCTTCGATCGTTACTTCGATCCCATGACCTGGAATTGCGGTAAAGGCTTCCGTCGCTGCAAAAGCAAGATTTTTTTCTTCTGCACCATTGACAATTGCTTCGCCTAACGGATGTTCAGAGCCCTTTTCAGCAGATGCCGCTAAACGTAGCAACTCATCTTGGGAAATATTATCAGCTGTAACAATATCTGTAACTTTTGGTTTTCCTTCTGTGATCGTTCCTGTTTTATCGAACACGATTGTTTGGATTTTATGTGTCGTTTCAAGTGCATCACCACTTTTGATCAATACACCATTTTCAGCGCCTTTTCCTGTTCCAACCATGATCGCTGTTGGCGTTGCTAAACCTAACGCACATGGACAAGCTATAACTAACACTGAAATCGTAATGGTTAGAGCAAAAACCCATGACTCTTGACCTAAGAAGTACCATGCCAAACCAGCTAAAACAGAAAGAACCATAACGATCGGTACAAAGACACCAGAAATTTTATCCGCCATTTTAGCGATCGGTGCTTTTGATCCTTGGGCATCTTCTACTAATTTGATGATTTGTGATAATGCAGTATCTTTACCAACTTTTGTTGCTTTAAAACGGAAGCTGCCGTTTTTGTTGATACTTGCACCGATGACATTATCACCGACTTTTTTCTCAACAGGCATACTTTCTCCTGTTAGCATGGACTCGTCGATTGCTGATGATCCTTCCATCACAACACCATCGACTGGGATTTTTTCTCCCGGACGAACAACAATAATATCTTCTAATTGAACACTATCAACTGGGATTTCCATTTCTTGACCATTACGGAAAACACGGGCATTTTTTGGAGCTAAGCCCATCAGTTTTTTGATTGCTTCTGAGGTTTTCCCTTTTGAAACAGCTTCGAAATATTTTCCTAAGGTGATCAAAGTTAAGATCACGCCGGCAGATTCATAATACAATGCCATCGTAAATTGCGGATCGCCAGCAAAGATCATTACTGTTCCATATAAACTATAAGCTACCGCAGCACTTGTTCCTAAAGCAACTAGGGAATCCATATTAGGATGCCCTTTGAATAAGGCTTTAAATCCAACGGTAAAGAAGCTTCTACCTAAATACAACACAGGAATCGTCAAGATCAACTGAACTGTTGCAAAAACATCGGCATGCATCATTGGATCTAGGAATGCTGGTAAAGGTAACCCAACCATATGCCCCATTGCTACATATAATAATGGAACTGTGAAGACCGCTGACATCCAGAAACGTTGCCACATATTTTTAATGTGCTTTTGTTTTTTCTCGCGGTCTTTGTCGACCGTATCAGCTGAATCGATTTGCTCAACTGCGCCATATCCAGCATCAGATACTGCTTTTGTAATATCGGAAACATTCAAAACTGTTGGATCGAAAGCAACGACCATTTTTTCTGTGGCTAAGTTAACCGAAGCTTTTGTTACGCCATTTAATTTGTTTGTCGCTTTTTCAATCGTTTGTGCACATGAAGCACACGTCATTCCTTCAATGTCAAAGGTTCGTTGTTGGACATTACTTAATGCCTCATACCCAGCATCCGACACTGCTTTTTGAATGTCTTGTTCTGAAAGTTTGCTTTCATCGTATTCAATGTTTAGTTTTTCTGTTGCCAGATTAACTGTAGCTTTAGACACACCAGCTAGTTTAGCTGTCGCCTTTTCGACCGTTTGCGCACAAGATGCACAGGTCATCCCTTCTATATCAAACGTCTTTGCTTCCATTTTCCCCATCTCCTCTAATGATTGTTTTGCTTTTTTTATGATTTCTATGAATGCTGCTCTGGTGTGCAATTACATTGTACAGCGTCCACAGCATATTCCTTCTTGGCTTCCAATGCCTCTTCTAAACGCTCGATGTCGTCAAAGCTCAATAGACTGTCATCAATAATCGTTTTAAGCACTGCCCCGACTTCTTTTGCACAGATCTTTTCTAAGAGTTCAGCTGTTTCAAATTGAATACTGCTTTTTTCTTCAACTAAGGATTGATAAATATATTTGTTACCACTTTTTTCAGTCGATAACATGTTTTTTTCAACTAGGCGTGCAAGTAACGTTTTGATCGTAGTCGTTTTCCAGTCCATTTTTTGATTGAGAAATTGCTGTACCTCTTTGCTTGTGGTTTTTCCTTGTGTCCAGACAATCCTCATAACTTCCCATTCTGCATCCGTTATATGTTGTATCTCACCCGTTGTCATTGAAACTACCTCCTACTCGTTCCCTGGCTGCATTAGGTCCTCTTCGATCATCCAAACTTGATGAGTACCTGTTTCATTCGCTAGTTCAGGATACTCTATTTTATAAACAGTCGTGCTTATCGAAGATTCAATAACCGCTTTTGCACCTTCCATGCCAATTTGATGATCCGCATTTAACAAAACCATCTTTCCATTGGTTAGTTTTTCCTTTGGCGAATCAACTATTTCTTCTTGTATAATCCATTTATAATTAACAACTAATGGTTGCCCATTCGTCGGCTGATAAGTAACAGTGTAAGCTCTTGTATCATACGAGCCTGCGATTTTCCCAGTCATAGCTTGTGTCCCCGGACTATATCCAGTTGTCACAGTTACTTGTTCGTCTATTTGAAATTTAGGCTGTTGTGCTTTTTTTAAATCTGCTTGATTGTTTTTATTTCTATTACGTTCACTCGTTATCATAACTATCTTCTACTTTCTTTAAAACTACATTTGTAGTCGTTCTGTTTTCTCTTGTATCATAAATCAGTTTGACGTCTTTGTCAACACCTTATTTTTGGATTACTTCTTCAATGTATTCTTTTAACACTTTTTTTGGATAATAGCCGACGATTTTCTCTTTAGCTTCTCCATTTTCAAATAGAATCATTGTTGGCAAGCTCATTACGTCATATTTTGCAGGTATTGCTTCATTTGTTTCAACGTTGATTGATTTGATCTGAATATTAGATGAGTATTCACGAGTTAACTCTTCTAAGACTGGCTCCAGCATTTTACAGTAACTGCACCATTCTGCCCAAAATTCTACTAAAATGATCCCTTGACTGGTCTCTTGAACAAAATTTTCATCAGTTATTGCTTTTATCATTATTTTCCACTCCTTTTCAATGAACAACTAAAGTTTACAATTGTAGTCGTTTTTTGTCAACAAAAAAAGTGCTATCGAAACGAAACATACATTTCTTAAGCACTTTAAAACGTAATGAAAGGCGCCAAAAGTCAGACTCTTCGGCTACTATTCATTTGATCTCTAATAATCCAAGTTCTTTTTATACAAAGCCACTCTCGAAAAAGGATACAGACTTTCCATTTCAGTCCATTACTCGTTAGTTGTTTGCAAGGCTAAAACTGATTCTCTTTTGATCAACTGATGCGGGATTACTAGACGAACTCCTGTCGGTTCTTTTTGCTGCAAAGCGTCGATCAGCTTCTGCATCCCCATTTTACCAAGTTCGGCAATATCGATATCGATACTCGTGAGGTACGGATGTACCAATGTCGAATAAATCGAATTATTGAAACTGATCACAGAAAAATCGTCTGGAACACGATAACCATACATTTGTGCCAGCTGGATCATTCGCATGGCAAAAATATCATCGATCACGACAGCCGCTGTTGCTTTTGTTTCCTTTAGTAAGTCTTCAAAAGCAACATAATCTGCCGGACTTTCCATATCTACAGAAGGATGCATCGTTAATCCAGCAACCATCATCGCTTTTTGGTAGCCGAAATAACGTTCATAATAGATATTTTCATGAGTTGTATTTGTAATAAACAGAATATTTTTATGCCCATTTTCGATCAAGAAGTCTGTTGCATGCTTGCCCAATAGCTGATTGTCATTATCGACATAAATCACTTTGTCTTCATTGGTATACGGTTGACCAATCAAAGAAAATGGCACTTGGTTCTCAAATAAATAGTTGATCACAGGATCATCCTTATCTGAATAGAGCAGAATAAAACCGTCTACCTGTTTTTGACGATGCATCAGCTGAACATTTTCTAGTAAGGTTTCAAAAGATTGTGCTGTTGCAATCGCTGTTGTCATATCATGATTGCGCGCTTCACTATTGATTGATTCGATAATCTCTAAGTAAAAGGGATTGCCCATTCGCTCTCGTGAATCTAGTGGCGGTAAAACCACACCTACTGCTCCCGAGGATCGTTTACCGAGATTGCGTGCTGCGATATTTGGAACATAGCCCATCTCTTCCATTACTTTATAGACTTTTTTCTTTGTCGCATCTGAAATGCTCGGATGATCATTGATCACTCTTGATACGGTAGATGTAGCAACTCCTGCTTTTTTCGCAACATCTTTCACAGTAATCGTCATCAGTTTCACGCCTTTCTAGATTCATATTTTTCATCTCGGAATCATTCCGTCGTAGAAAATAATACCATAGATCAGTACTTCGTTGCTATCGTCATTTTTTATCTGTGTCCATTCATTGCCTTAGAATCTTTTATTCTTTTTTCTCTGAGCGCCAAACAGAGGTCAATAACTCCAGTGTCAATTCTTCTGTTGAAGCAACTAACGGAATATCTTTTCCTAAATCCTCTTTTCGCCCAACACCGATCGGTACAGCTCCGCTTGCCATGATTGCTTGGATTCCTGCTTTAGCATCTTCTATCCCCATACATTCTGGTGCAGTTAAGCCAACTTCAGATGCTGCCAGTTGAAAAATTTCAGGATCCGGCTTTCCTTTTGCTACTTTTGCTGGATCAGCAATACCATCGAAATACGTCATTAATGCCATTTTTTCCAATAAAAAGGGACCATTTTTACTAGCCGAAGCTAATGAAATGTTGATTTCTTCCTTTTTTAGCTGCTTAAGCAATGATAAAATCCCTGGATACACATCTGTCGGACCAACATTCTGGATCATTTCTACATAATAGTCATTTTTTCTTTGTGCCAAAGCTGCAAACTGTTCCGACGTAAAATCAGCTGTTCGACCGCCATGGGCCAGTAATAATTTTAAGGAATCTTCTCTACTAACACCCTTTAATTCTTCATTAAACGTACGATCGATACTGATCCCGATTTCTTCACCTAATTGTTTCCATGCCCGGTAATGATACTCTGCTGTGTCTGTCAATACACCGTCTAAATCAAATAGCACACCTTTAAACATGTTCATTCACCTTTTCCATTTCAAGCACTAATTCATCTGCCAAAATCTTCGTTTCTCCATAAAGTACAAGTGATAACTCTGGTCCTGAAACTAATTCTATCCGTACATTTTTTTGATCGACCCTAATATAAAGCAAGCGTCCACGGTAATTCACATGAAAGGCATAGCTTGTCCAGCTTTTTGGTAAAAATGGCGCAAAGCTCAGTGTCTCATTTGCTGTCTTCATTTGAGCAAAGCCTTGAACAATTGCTAGCCAGCTACCTGTCATCGATGTAATATGCAGACCATCTTCTGTATCATTATTGTAGTTATCTAAATCTAAGCGGGCTGTTCGCTGATACATTTCCACTGCCTTTTCTTCCATTCCAAGTTCTGCTGCTAAAATTGCATGAACACTTGGCGATAAAGAAGATTCGTGAACGGTCATTGGCTCATAAAATGAGAAATTGCGTTCTTTTTCAGCCTGTGTAAAGCGTTCACCGAAGAAATAGATTCCTTGTAATACATCCGCCTGCTTGATAAAGCAAGAACGTAGAATCCGATCCCATGACCAATGCTGATTCAACGGCAGATCCGCTGGTGAAAGATCACTACTTGGCATCAAATCCTTATCTAAAAAGGTATCGTGCTGAACAAAAACACCTAATTCCTCATCAAATGGATAGTACATATGTTCAATGATGTCCTGCCATTTCGTTTGTTCCTCTGGCGTAATCTTCACCGTTGTTTCTTCTTGATACTTAAGATAATTTTCCAATGTATATTGGAGTACCCAGGTTGCGATCGTATTTGTATACCAGTTGTTGTTGACATTATTTTCGTATTCATTTGGTCCTGTTACACCGTGGATCATGTATTTTCCATTGCGTTTAGAGTAATGAACCCGATCAGCCCAGAATCGAGCGATTTCTGTCAATACTTGTAAGCCTTCATTTTTCAGATAGTCGTTGTCACCTGTGTAGTTTACATAATTATAAATTGCATAGGCGATCGCACCATTTCTATGGATTTCTTCAAAGGTGATTTCCCATTCGTTATGACATTCGACACCAGTGAAGGTCACCATCGGATATAAGGCTCCTGCCAGTCCTTGTTGACGCGCATTATGTTTGGCTTGTTCTAATTGATTATAGCGGTATTTCAAAAGATTTTTCGTTACTCCTGGTTTGGCTAAAGCAAGATATAGCGGCACTGCATATGCCTCTGTATCCCAATAAGTAGCCCCTCCGTATTTTTCGCCGGTAAAGCCTTTTGGACCAATATTCAAACGCTCATCTTCTCCATAATACGTAGTAAATAACTGGAATAAATTAAAACGAATGCCCTGTTGTGCTGCGTCATCGCCTTCGATCGTAACGTCTGCAAGAGCCCAGCGTTTCTCCCAAGCTTTATTTTGTTCATCAAGCAGCTCTTTAAACCCTTTGGTGTTTTCCTGCAATAATTGTATCGCTCTTGCTTGCTGTTCCGCTTCTGGTATATCGCGGCTTGTCAAAATAATGACTTGTTTTTCCACGGTCATCGATTCATTTTCAGCAAGTGTTTGATGAAAAATTTGTTGTACACTAAGCGGTTCTGTTTCACTAGCTGCCGCCTCGATCGTGGTTACGTGTTTCATAGCGCCAGTCACACTAAATTGCTCGATCTCAAATGCATTAGGAATCGTACAAGTAGTCAAAAAGCCGATATTTCCGTCAAAACCAGCATTGCGTGCTTCCCAAAACATTTCATCATAATTACTGTCTTCATTGCGAACATCACCATCGATTTTTGACACGATTTGAATATCTGCATTCCCTTTAAGCACTTCCGCACTCACTCGAATAACTGCTAACTCCTGCTGTACAATACTCAAAAAACGTTCGAAGCGAAATTTGATCGTTGCCTTTTCACTCTCAAGAATAAACGTCCGCGTTAATAAACCATTATGCATATCTAGTTCTAAATAGAAATCTTTTGGTTCCTGTAAACCTAGATCTACAGCTTCACCATTCACAAATATATCCATTGCAATAAAATTCAACGCATTGATCACTTTACCAAAATAATCCGGGTACCCATTTTTCCACCAACCGACTCTTGTTTTATCTGGATACCAGACGCCCGCTAAATAGGTTCCTTGATGATGGTCACCTGTATAACGTTCTTCAAAATTACCACGCATTCCCATATAGCCGTTCCCCATCGATGTCAAAGACTCTTGTAAGCGACGTTCTTCACGCTCTAATTGATGCGTGGCAATTTTCCATGGATCTATTTCAAATAGATGATTCATTTTCTTTCCTCCTAAACTTGTTTCGTTCCTTAAGACCATAATAAACGCAACCGATTGCATTGTCAATTATTTATTTGTTCATTATTGAATATTCTAGAAAAACAAACCACTATTGATAGTTCGAACAAATTTATCCTTTCAAAAAAACAACGTATTAGTTTAGGGTTTACAAAAATAAAAATCTATTTTATACTTAAATCAACGAAAACGATTGCGTAAATATTGCAAAGGAGAGAATAAAATGAAAAAATTATTAAGTTTTGAGTTTTGGCAAAAATTTGGAAAAGCATTGATGGTCGTGATCGCCGTCATGCCCGCAGCAGGATTAATGATCAGCATCGGGAAAACGATTCCTTTGATCAACCCTGACTGGACTGCTTTAGCAACTACAGGCGGAGTGATAGAAAATATCGGTTGGGCAGTAATTGGTAATCTGCATATCCTATTCGCATTAGCGATAGGGGGAAGCTGGGCAAAAGAACGTGCAGGCGGAGCATTCGCTGCCGGACTTTCCTTCATATTGATCAATCGAATCACTGGATCGATCTTCGGTGTGACAAGTGAAATGCTGGCAGATGACAAAGCGTTCACTCACACATTGTTCGGGACAAAAATTATGGTCAAAGGCTTTTTCACTAGTGTATTGGAAGCACCAGCTTTAAATATGGGGGTATTCGTCGGAATCATTGCAGGTTTTGTCGGTGCTATGGCCTTCAACAAATACTACAACTTCCGTAAATTACCTGATGCACTGTCCTTTTTCAATGGCAAACGCTTCGTTCCTTTTGTAGTCATTTTTTGGTCAACGATCGTCTCTCTTCTTTTAGCAATTATTTGGCCTTCTATCCAAGCTGGAATCAACAATTTTGGTTTATGGATTGCCCAGTCACAGGATACCGCACCTATTTTGGCACCATTTTTATACGGAACTTTAGAACGTCTGCTCTTACCGTTCGGTCTTCATCATATGTTGACGATTCCGATCAATTATACCCAATTAGGCGGAACGTATGAAATTCTATCCGGTGCACAGGCAGGAACACAGGTTTTTGGACAAGATCCATTATGGCTAGCTTGGGCAACTGACTTAGTCAATCTAAAAGGCGCAGGCGATATGTCTCAATATAATTTCGTCTTAAACAACTGGACACCCGCACGTTTTAAAGTCGGACAAATGATCGGCGCTTCTGGTATCTTAATGGGAATGACCGCTGCGATGTATCGTAATGTTGATCCTGACAAACGTTCAAGCTACAAATCAATGTATCTTTCAGCAGCCTTAGCAGTCTTTTTAACCGGCGTTACTG
This sequence comes from Enterococcus termitis, assembly GCF_001730305.1. GTDB lineage: Bacteria > Bacillota > Bacilli > Lactobacillales > Enterococcaceae > Enterococcus_L > Enterococcus_L termitis. The sequence goes on along the minus strand of NZ_MIJY01000043.1, from coordinate 210,424 downwards.
AACCACTAGAATTTATGTTTATGTTTGCCGCAGTTCCGCTTTATGTTGTTTACGCAGTGATTCAAGGTGCAGCTTTCGCTATGGCGGACATCATTTCGTTACGTGTCCATTCTTTCGGAAACATTGAGCTGCTGACCCGAACACCTTTAGCCTTAAAAGCTGGTCTAGGTATGGATCTATTGAATTTCGTCCTTTGTGTGATTGTCTTCGGTTTACTCACATATGTCATTGCGAATTTCATGATCAAAAAATTCAACTTTGCCACACCAGGCAGAAACGGCAACTATGATAATAGTGATGCTCAAAACGACACTCATTCTAGCAATGGAGCAAGCATCGATGGAATCGATCCACAAATCATCGATATCATCCACTTACTTGGCGGAAAAGAAAATATCGTTGATGTTGATGCTTGTATGACGCGTCTACGTGTTAGCGTACAGGACAAAGTAAAAGTGGGTAATGAAGAGGCTTGGAAAAAAGCTGGTGCTATGGGACTGATCGTAAAAGACAACGGCGTTCAGGCAGTTTACGGACCTAAAGCAGATGTGCTAAAATCAGATATCCAAGATTTATTGGATTCTGGCGCAAACATTCCGGAACCTCAAACGATAACACAAAGCGATTCTGATCAAGAACATTCAGCCGCGAACTTCCTCGGCACGACTAAGACACTCGTTCCAGTCGCCCAAGGAACCGTTATTACGATCGACCAAGTCGATGATCCGGTTTTCTCACAAAAAATGATGGGCGATGGCTTTGCAGTGATTCCTAAAACGAATACGATCTATGCACCAATCGATGGTGTGATCAGCAGTATTTTCCCATCAAAACACGCTTTAGGAATCCAAACAGACGAAGGCATAGAGGTTTTGGTTCACATGGGGCTCGATACTGTCGAGATGAAAGAACCTGCTTTTACAATCGCTGTCACTGAAGGTCAAAAGGTTTCCGCTGGTGATGTGATTGCCACTGCAGATCTAGCAAAAATCGAAGCTGCCGGCAAGCAAACAACAATGATTGTTGTCTTTACCAACGGCGACAAGATCAAACAATTTACATTAGAACAAACAGGTGAGCAAGTCCCTGGAACATCAATCGGAAAACTAGAGATTTAATAATAGAATGCGAAACAGGATTAGGCGCTTTTTTCCTAATCCTGTTTTTTCCCGAAGGAGAATATATGAAAGTCCTAACTTTAAACACACACAGCTGGATGGAAAAACATCCTTTAGAAAAACTGCAGCAACTAGCTAAACAAATCATAACAGAAAACTATGACCTAATCGCCTTACAAGAGGTAAATCAACGTATCGATAGCCAACCTGTTTTCGCAATACCTAATTTCCACCCAACGGATAAGCAATCAGCGATCCATGAAGACAATTTTGCTTATTTGTTGGTCCAGCTATTAGAACAACAGCAACAGACCTATCATTGGAGCTGGACATATAATCACATCGGCTATGATCTTTATCACGAAGGCGTCGCTTTATTATCCAAACAGCCGCTTAAACCAGAAGCAATCGTCGTTTCAGCAGAACAAGATCCCACCGACTATCGTAGAAGAGTCATTTTAATTGCCCAAACGACTTTAGGAAATCACCCCGTCACCGCAGCAAGCTGTCATTATTCATGGTGGCATCAAACTGAAGGATTTTCCTATGAATGGATACAAACAGAAAACGCGTTGAAAGACTATCCAGCTCCTTATTTATTAATGGGTGATTTCAATAATCCTGCTTCAGTAAAAGAAACTGGTTATGACCTTGTCTGCAACAGTACTCTGCAATTACAAGATAGCTTTTTAGCTGCAAAAGAAACGGATGGAGAGTTTACTGTCGAAAAAGCAATCGACGGCTGGGGCGATAATCGAGAACAATTACGGATCGACTACATTTTTACTTCACCTGAATTAAGCGTCCAACAGTATCAAATCGTGTTCAACGGAAAACAAACACCTGTCATCAGTGATCATTTCGGTGTAGCGATCACTATTGAATAACTACAAAGACGGAAACAGAAGTTTACTCTCGGAAGAGTTACTTCTGCTTCCGTCTTTTATTCAAGCTCCAAACACTTCCAATCTATCAACAGTACAGTACAATCAAATTCTTTTATACTTCTCTCTTGTTAAGTTACACTATCCATAAGAAAGCAGGTGAAGCGAATGAACATAGTGATTTTCGGCGGCAGTGGTTTTATCGGAACCGCAGTATGTAAAGAATTAATTCAGCGCAAGCATACTGTAACCAGCATATCCCGTCATGGGCAACCTGACAGACTGACAGATGAGTGGGCAAGAAACGTTCATTGGCTGCATTCCGATATTTTAAATGACACTAAGTGGCAAACAGCAGTCAAAGAGGCAGACTGGGTTATAGACGCCATCGGCATTCTTAAAGAAGATCCAGCAAAAAATAGCACATACGATCGTTTTATCGTGGAACCGATCAAACGAATCGCAGCTTTTCTGAATCAACAAACTATGCCAGCAAAGTGCCTATTTTTATCTGCAAACAACGCGCCATTCCCTTTCCAACGATACATGCAGGCAAAACGTGAGGCTGAACAGCTCCTTAACGACCAGACATTTCCACATACAATCATTTATCCCAGCCTAGTCATGGATCAGCAACGACCAACATCTGTTTTAGGCGGCAAAATGATTTTATTTTTTAAGAAAATCCCCGTGGTAAATATGCTTTTTAAAAAATACGACCCTATTACTCGACAAAATTTAGCTATCGAGATCGCAAATGTAGTTGAAGGACAAAACTCTCTGTTGACTCAAAGACGAGGATAACGAGGACTTCAACCCACTGCGTCTCGATTTCTTTAACGATATACACGCTAGACCATTGCCAAATTTTTACATATAAATACTGCTTCCCAAGCTAGCAAAAAAGTGATTAGGACATCCCCTTTCAGGTTACATCCTAATCACTTAAATTTTTATAACCGATAACTAAAGCTTTCCTTTGCCTTTTCTACCCTTTCACAGAACCACTCGTGATTCCTTCCACATAATATTTCTGCATAAAGATAAACAACAACGTGATCGGTACAGCAATCAGTACACAACCTGCGGTAAATGCCATAAAGTACTGATCGATTTTATCTCTCGTCTGCATCGTAAACAGTCCGATAGCGACCGTATATTTATTGACGTTATCGCCTAGAATAATTTTCGCAAAGATAAAGTCCATCCACGGTGCCATAAAGGCCATCAAAGCAGTATAGACAATGATCGGCTTGCTTAACGGCAAAGTGATTTTCGTGAAAATCTCAAATTTACTTGCTCCATCGATCATCGCTGATTCATCCAATGCCATCGGAATCGTATCGAAAAAGCCTTTTGCAATATAAAAACCTAACGCAGCACCTGAAGAATACACCAGAATCAACGCGAGTAAGCTTCCAGTCAAATTCATCGCCTTCAAAATATAATACACAGCGATCATACTCATAAACCCAGGGAACATATTTAACACTAACGCCAGCTTCAAAAACGGCTTTCTCGCTCTAAAACGGAGACGACTAAGTGAATAGGCCATCGCGATCGTAATCAGCGTGGATAAAATACAGCTGCAAACTGCAACAAATAAGGTATTTAAAAACCACTGTACAAACGGATACGTCGAGCTGGTCAACAACATTTTATAATTTTCAAGAGTAAATTGTTTTGGGATAAAATATGTTACAAAAGCGCCGCCTTCACTACGAAAACTGGTCAATACGATCCAAACAATCGGAAAGATCCAAACAATCGACAAAATGGTCAAAAGCGTATAATGGAGGATCAGATGCTTCCTTTTCTTCGATTTCATAGCTGTTACGCCCCTTCCGTTTTAAATGAACTACTACGTGTATAGGCAATCAAGGAGAAGACTGCGGATAAAACAAAAATAATGATCCCGATTACGGAAGCTAAATTGTAATCCGCGGCAGTCACTGTTAGTTTATATAGCCAAGTAACCAACAGATCCGTTTCTCCTGCCGAATGATAATTACTATTGGCCGGTTGCCCTCCCGTTAGTAAAAAGATCACATTGAAATTGTTGATATTCCCAATAAACTGCTGAATCAAGCTTGGTGCCATAACAAACAAAATTTGAGGGAAAGTAATGTTTCTGAATATCTGGAACTTGTTAGCACCATCGATTTCAGCTGCTTCAATTTGATCTTCCGGCAAATTAGTAATGATTCCTGTCGCAACTAACATCGTAACCGGAATTCCGACCCACATGTTGACAAAAATAACAGTAATTTTTGCTAATAAACCATCCGTTAAAAACGGAATCGGTTGATCGATCAAGCCCCAGTTTTGTAACATAGCATTGACCGGACCCGAGCCATTGAATAAGTTTGCCATCAATAACAAGCTGACAAACTGAGGAACAGCCATCGTGATCACAAAAATCGTCCGCCAAACCTTTTTCCCTTTGACCCCCTTAGCATTAATCAGCAAGGCCAGTAAAATACCAAAGAAAAAGGTTGTCGCAGTAGCTAACACTGCCCAGATCAACGTCCAACTTAGCACCGGGAAAAAGGTACTCGCGATATCTCCAGTGATCACATTACCAAAATTGGCAAAACCAACCCAGTGAAAAAGATTTTTTGGAGGTAGATGATTATGATCGTAGTTGGTAAAAGCAATCGAAATCATATAAAGCAACGGCAAAATCGTAAATGCCAATACTCCTAATAACGGAATACTCATCAAGGTAACATAGAACTTTTCGTTCAACAAACTACTTAAATCTTCTTTTAATGTCGGCAGCGGCTTATGTGCTTCTTTCAAAACAAAGATTTTACGCGCACTCCTAAGATTAACAATGTATAGAAAAATAAAAAGCACAATCAGAATAATAGCAGCAATCCCAAACAACAACAGCAACATCGAGTTATCTCCCGGCTGCTGCACTTCAATCCCTAACGCTTCGTCCATGACCCAGCCTTGAGATTTTGTCCCTAAAGTCTGCAGCATAGACAATGCATGAAACCCATTCAACACAAGCCAAGCGATAAAACCGATCTGCAACCCTAAAAACGCAATCCCTTTACTAATTTGACCGTTCAGTATATTCGCCATGCCCATAAAAATAAAAGAGAGCTTTATCGATTTGTCCCCTTTTTTGAATAAATCTCTAAATGTAATTTGATCATCCGCTTTCGTTTTCAACTTCATTGCGATTCACATCCTGTTCTTTTTCACTAAATCAGTGGTAAAAAGAGGAGAAGCATGAAGCAAACGTCCACACATTCACTTCATACTCTGCCTCTCAAGATTTTCTTTATTTATCTGACTTGCTCGTATCTTTCACTAATTTATCTAGTTTTGTTAGATATTGATCTTCAGCAATTTTGCCATTGTAAGTGTCGTTGATCACAGCTTCTACAGGTCCCCAGAATGACACCATCGCTGGCAACTTAGGCATTACAACCGAATGGTCAGCATCGCTCATCGTCATTACTGCTTTTGCCACATCATCAGAGGTTACTTTTTCATCCTCTTGTGCTTCTTTATTTGCTGGAACGGTACCATTTTTTTCAAAAACAGTTAATTGGTTTTCTTTACTTGTCAGGAAATCAGCTAATGCCATCGCAGCCACAGGGCTTTTCGTTGAAGCATTCACACCAAACAACTTAACTCCTAAAAAGGCTTTTTGCTGCACTTCGCCGTTTCCTAAATCAACTGTTGGATAAGGAGCAACCGCAAAATCATCTCCCAAAGCTTTTTCTACATCATTTTTAGACCACGGTCCAGACATGAAAGCATCCGTTTTTCCGTTACCTAAGCTAGATAATGCATCCGCATTTGATTGAATAACGCCAGGATTGTCTTTTTGTTCGCGAATCCATTTTAAGACTTGAACTCCTTTGTCATTATTAAAATTTGTTCCATTAATATCTTCACCGTTTGCCCCATATAATTCATCTCCATTTGACATGAAAAGTGGTGTAAAGATATAGTTTGCCCCTGCTTCGCCAAAGTTTGTACCTAGTTTTCCTTTAGATGTCATCGTTTCCCAACTCTTCACATCATCTTCTGAAAGTTTTGATTTATTGTAGTATAAAATTTGTGATTCAACACCATATGGATAACCGTATAGTTTTCCATCATACATTGCTGCTTCTATAGCACTTTCCGTACTGTTTTCTTTCACGCTATCTTCATATTTTGTGTTTGCATAAATAATACCAGCATCAACCATTTGTCCTAACTGATCATGAGGCATCATAAATACGTCAGCTGCTGCACTTGGGTCTTTTTTCAAATTTTCTTGTGCTGAAGCAGATTCGCTTGGTTTGATCGTCACTTTCCAATCTTTGTGTTCTTTCTCAAATTCTTCAACTAAAGGTTTGTAGGTATCAACAAAGGCTACGTCTACCCACAACTTTATAGAAGCGTTTTCATTTTCAGCAGAATTTTTTTCTTCTGATGATCCTCCCCCGCACGCAGCTAACATAAATGCTGCCGCTGTCATTGTCACACCTAACCCTAAAAGCTTTTTCGTATTTCTTTTCATCTTTTGTTCCTCCTAGGAATTATTTAAATGATTGATCTTCTTGTATTATGCAATCGTTTGCGTAAAATGTCAATAAAAATATATATAAATTTTCAATCCAATCATTCATCAGCTAATAGACATCTATTATTAGTCAGAAAAAGTCTGATTAAATTAGCTATATAATTTTTCTAAGCAATTACTTCACTATACATTTTATTTATTAGTAGCAAATGCAATCGATTGCGAAAAACATATTGAAAACGTTTTTCTTATATGGCATAATATGGGTGATTTCAGAAAAACAACGAGCTGATCGTAGGAGGAAAACAACTATATGAATACCGCTGCAATTCACCACCAACCCGAAAGCGAGTTTGCTTATCTATACACACTCGACAAAATGCACATTCGTTTAAGAACAGGTCGCGAAGATATCAAACAGGTTTCTTTGATCAATGGTGATCCTTATCAATTGGATCACCATGAATGGTTCAAACAAACCCTTCCGATGGAAAAATATTTATCGACTACCACTCATGATTACTGGATCATTGAGGTGTCTGCCTTACATCGCAGACTAAGCTACGCGTTTAAAGTAGAAGGATTGGACGGAACGATTTTGTTCTACGGAGACCATGGCTTCTATCCTTATCAAGAAGCTACATTAAAAACGGCGAATAATTATTTTAAACTACCTTATTTTCACGAAGCGGATCGTTTCAAAGCACCTCAATGGGTAAAAGAAACCGTTTGGTATCAAATTTTTCCTGAACGCTTTGCCAATGGAGATACTCGGAACGATCCAAAGGGAACTTTGCCATGGGATAGCCGTATGTCACCCGAGCGAGATGATTTTTTCGGCGGTGATTTACAAGGAGTGTTGGATCGTTTAGATCATTTTGTTGATCTTGGCATCAATGGACTTTATTTTTGTCCAATTTTCCAAGCTGGCAGTAATCATAAATATGACACGATCGACTATTTTGAGATCGATACAGCATTCGGGGATAAAGCGTTATTCAAAACTTTAGTTGAAGAATGTCATAAAAAAGGAATCCGCGTCATGTTAGATGCCGTATTCAATCATATGGGTGACTTCTCTCCTCAATGGCAAGACGTTATCAAAAACGGAGAAGCTTCTCCTTATGCTAAATGGTTCCACATTCACAAATTCCCGGTAAGTTATACACCAACAGCTAATTTTGAATTCTCTGATGATATTACTTATGATACATTTGCGTTTACCCCTCATATGCCAAAATTAAATACGGCAAACAAAGAGGTACAGAACTATTTATTAAAGATCGCTCGCTACTGGATCGAGGAATTCGATATTGACGCGTGGCGCTTGGATGTTGCTAACGAGGTAGATCATCGTTTTTGGCGCAAGTTTCACGATGTTTGTACAGAAGCAAAGGAAGATATCTATATTTTAGGAGAAATTTGGCATTCATCACAGCGCTGGCTGCAGGGAGACGAATTTCACGCAGTCATGAACTATGCGTTTACCGATGCAATCCTTTCCTATTTTGTGTATCAAACGATTCCATTAAGCAAGATGATTTCCGAATTGAATCATCAATTAATGCTCTATCGAGAACAGACAAATCAAATTATGTTCAATGTACTAGATTCACATGATACGCCGCGCTTATTGACGATCGCTAAACATAATAAGGATTTGATGAAACAAGTCATGGTTTTTACTTATCTACAAAAAGGCGTCCCTTGTCTTTATTATGGCGATGAATATGGGATGGACGGCGGTGCTGACCCTGATTGTCGGAAATGTATGGTTTGGGAGCCTGAACAACAAGATCAGGAAATGTACGGCTTTGTAAAAGAGCTGATTGCCTTTAGAAAAGAACACCAGATTCTACTTTCAGAGGGAAAACTGCGCTGGCTTGAAACGGATGAACGAACAGGAATCATCGATTTCGCTTACGAATACAAAGAAAACCGTCTGCGTTGTATATTCAACACAGGAGCACACCCTGTTTATATCAAAAAAGAAGATACTCTATTTTCAACACGAGCACAACGTTTAGATACAGAAACGATCGAGCTGGCGCCTTTTGGATTTGCTGCTTCGATCGAAACGACTGAAAGGACTGAAAGCAATGAACCAACCCAAAACAGCCGCTCACTGGTGGCAGGAAACCGTGGTTTATCAGGTTTATCCTCGTAGCTTCCAAGACAGTAATGGTGATGGCATCGGTGATTTACAAGGAATCATTCAACGTTTAGACTATTTAAAAACATTGGGGATTGGGGCCATTTGGTTAAGCCCTGTTTATCGTTCACCTAATGACGACAATGGCTATGATATCAGTGATTATGAACAGATTATGGCAGAGTTTGGCACGATGGCTGACATGGAACAATTGATCCATGAAGCAGAAAAAAGAGACATTAAACTCATTATGGACTTAGTCGTCAACCACACTAGCGATGAACATCCTTGGTTTATCGAGTCTCGTTCATCAAAAAATAATCCTTACCGTGATTTTTACGTTTGGCGAGCAAGTGTCAACGGCGATGCACCAAACGATTTAGAATCAACTTTTTTAGGCTCTGCCTGGCAATTTGACGATCATACAGGAGAATATTATCTGCACTTATTTAGTAAGAAACAACCCGATTTAAACTGGGAAAACGCCAAAGTTCGTCAAGCGGTATATGATATGATGAATTTTTGGATCAATAAAGGAATCGGCGGCTTTCGCATGGACGTGATTGATCTCGTCGGCAAGCTCCCGGATAAAAAAATCACCGGAAACGGTCCCAAATTACATGATTATCTGCAAGAGATGAATGCAAAAACATTTGGCGGCAAGGATTTACTGACAGTCGGAGAGACCTGGGGTGCTACGCCTGAAATTGCAAAATTATATTCCGATCCCGAGCGTAATGAACTATCAATGGTCTTTCAATTTGAACATGTCGGCTTAGATGAACAACCTGGAAAAAGCAAATGGGATTTACGTCCGCTTGTTATTTCAGAATTAAAAACTGTTTTCAGCAAATGGCAAACTGAACTTGGCGATCAAGGCTGGAACTCATTATTCTGGAATAACCATGACTTGCCGCGGATCATTTCAAGATGGGGCAATGACCGTGAATACCGTGTTCAAAGCGGTAAAATGCTGGCGATCTTGCTGCATATGCTGAAAGGCACGCCTTATATTTACCAAGGGGAAGAAATCGGCATGACCAATCGGATAGTCGCTGATATTTCAGAAGTGGAAGATATCGAGAGTAAAAATATGTATGCTGATCGAATGGCAAAAGGCTATACTGAAGCTGAAATCCTAATCTCCATCAACGCTAAAGGTCGGGATAACGCTCGCACACCTATGCAGTGGGATACAAGTAAAAATGCCGGTTTTACCACAGGAACTCCTTGGCTTGCTGTGAACGAAAACTATCACGAAATCAATGCTGCTCATGCTTTAGCAGACCATACGTCTCTTTTTTATACGTATCAACAATTAATCGCACTTAGAAAAAAATATCCGCTGATTATTTGGGGCAGTTTCGAATTACTTGAAAATACAACTGAAACAGTTTTTGCTTATTATCGACACTACGAAGGAGAAACCTGGCTGATCGTCTGTAACTTTTCCGATCAAAAACAGACCTTTTCACTAGAAACAACTGTCGAAAAAGTAATCATTGCAAATAGCGAAAAAGACTACAGCACTCTTTTGAATAGAACCTTAGAACCTTACGAAGCCTTTGTAGTCAAATTAGGAGGAAACGTGCATGCCTAACACTGCAATCGACATCAAACGTCAACCTTTGACAGAAAAAAATACATGGTGGAAAAACGCAGTCGGCTATCAAATTTATCCCAGAAGTTTTAAAGATAGTAATCATGACGGCATCGGTGATCTAAACGGGATTCGTCAAAAGCTGCCCTACCTAAAAGAACTTGGGATCGATTTTCTTTGGATCAACCCAATTTACGCTTCACCAAATGCAGATAACGGCTATGATATTTCAGATTACCAAGCAATCCATGAAGATTTTGGTACAATGGACGATTTCCAGTCCTTATTACAAGAGGCTCATGCACTAAATTTAAAAATCATCATGGATCTGGTCGTGAATCATACAAGCGACCAGCATCCTTGGTTTCTGGAATCAAGAAAATCATTGGACAACCCTTACCGTGACTATTATCATTGGGCCGATGCAACACCAGAACAGCTGCCTAACGACTGGCAATCCTTTTTCGGCGGTTCTACTTGGACCTATGATGAACCAACAAAACAAGCTTATTTCCATGTGTTCGCTAAAGAACAACCCGATTTAAACTGGACAAATCCTAAAGTTCGGCATGAAATTTATCAAATGATCCGTTGGTGGCTAGAGCTTGGTATCGACGGTTTTCGAATCGATGCCATCAGTCATATTCAAAAAGAGCCGTGGGATTTTAAGATTACAGATAATCCATGGGCACCTTTTATGAACGTAACTGGTATCGAAAGTTATTTGGCTGAATTAAAAGCAATTTTTAATGAATACAACGTGATGACTGTCGGTGAAGCTAGCGGTGTCCCTCATTCTGAAGCCTCAGCCTGGACGGGCGATCACGGTTACTTTAATATGATTTTTGAACTGGAGCACTGTCAACGAGTCGGTGAACAAGGGAGTCAAAAGGGCTCCATTCATCATCTGAAACATTCACTAAATCAATGGCAAACAAGTTTGGCTACTGATGGCTGGAATGCTCTTTATTTAGAAAACCACGATACACCACGCAGTGTTTCAGTATACGGGGATCATTCACCAGAAGCAGCCAAAGCGTTAGCAACAGTTCTTCTGTTAATGAAGGGAACACCTTTTATTTATCAAGGACAAGAATTAGGCATGACTAATTATCCTTTCAATTCAATCAAAGAACTCGACGCAGCTGACACGATTCATTTTTATCAAACCTTGCTGGCAGAAGGAACACCTGCGAAAGAAGCATTAACTATCGCAGTCAATTGGTCACGAGATCACAGTCGTACACCATTCCAATGGGACGATTCACCATTTGGTGGCTTCTCAACAGTAACCCCTTGGCTAAATGTGAATAAGAATTACCAAACGATCAACGCTGTCCAAAAAGATCAGGATAAGAACAGTATTTTTCATCATTATCAACGTCTGATTCGTTTACGTAAAGAAACAGATGCTCTGATCCATGGAGAATTCACACTATTATTTCCTGATCATCCAACTGTTTTCAGCTACACACGCACAACAGAAACTGAAAGTTGGCTGATCTTAGTGCAATTAGATCGAGAACTGACCGCAATTACCTTTCCAGACAGTTGGGAGCTTTCAGATTGGGAGGAAGTTTTGGCGAATACCGCGTGTAAAGCATTGCAACATGAAATGATGCTTTCTGATTATGAAGCACATGTCTATCGGAAGGTTTTAAATTAAAATAAAGAACGTGAGGAGCAGCGCTATGTCTTCTCACGTTCTTTACTATTATTTTGATTTGTATATTTAGCGTTGCATAGTTTCTTTCATTATTTGACTGTAACTTCACTGGTGGCCACCAATGCTCCATTATTAGTATACACAGTTATCGTCGCTGTTCCTTTTTTCCTAGCTACTAATTCTCCGTCCTCCGAATGAGTCACCTCTACTATAGACGAATCAGAGGAATCAAAATGACAGCTTTTATTACTTGCATTTTCAGGCATGATTGTCGGCTGTAAAGTAATGCCCTCATCGATACTGAGCGTTAATTTTTCTGGAAGAGATACTGATTCTACCCGAATGCGGTCTTCTGGTTTAATTGGATCTCCTAAATACATGAAAAAATTATCTTCAACGTAATAACCTGTTCCAACATTAAACATCAAAAAACCTACATGCTGTGAGACGTAGTTCCCGTCATCTGATTTAACATAAACATTATATGGTCCTGCTTTTGAAGCCTTAAATGTTTTTTTCACAGGGTCAATTGTTACATACGGCTCATCTTTTTCTGATACAAAAAAGCTATAGCCTTGATTGCTCGCTTCTTTTGGATATACAATAGCGTTTAAGAAAATTTCTTCATTAATATCTATATTTTTATAATAATCATATAAAGGTAAAACTCGCTCAACAAGTATAGTTTCCTCATTTCCCACTGTAATTACAGCGCTGTCTGATACCTTACCTGTAGAATCCTTAACAGTAATTACACACTCTCCTTGAGTTTTTCCGGTCACCGTTCCTTTTTCATCAACTGTTGCTACAGATGGCTTATTTGACGACCATGATAGTGTTCTGTTTGTTGCAGTTTCAGGTGAAATTTCAGCTTTTAACGATTGACTCTTCCCAACAGTTAGTTTAGCTGTTTTGGGCGAGAGTTTAAGCTCTGAAATAGGAATTTCCTCTGCTTTGTATTCATCATTCATCCCTATAAACCGGGTAGTATATGTATGAACATACGGTTGCCCAGCTTTCTTAAGTCCTGTAATTTCAACTTTATACAGATCATTCTTATTAACAATATATTGATTATTTGGTCTGAAAACTACTGTTGCATAACCACCTTGAGCATAATACCCAGGTTTAGCCCGCACGACCGTTAACTCTCCACCTAAAGAATCATTTTGCATCTGCTCTGTCTTTCCTGTCGTTAAATTAGTTAAGGTAGCAGTAATTTGATCTGGCACTTCGTAACCCAATTCATTAAAATGAACAGACCAACGCATATTTTGTTCATATTTTTCAGGTAAACTATTTTTATAATAAGAAGTATTATAAGGATTTTCTACATTATATAACTCATAAGGGAAAAAATCTTTACTTGGCCAATGAGCAACTTGTTCTTCCTCATAACGAGTTGAAATTCCTTTATAGTCTTTTTTCAAATAAGTCGAGGTAAAATAACTTGGAACTGAAGGATTGATTTCATTCGCCCAAGCATAACCAAAACCAATATCCACACTAGCCAAGCCTAAAATATCCGCTCGATGTCCAACAGATTTGTTGCCAGTTCCCCAATCAACCAAGAAAACATCTTGATGATGATTTAATGATGCTTCTTTGTACGCTGAGTGTATATTGGATTCCCTCGAAGCCTCATTTGCTGTTTTCCAAAAAGCTTCCGGCATATCTGCTGGTTTTTCCGCCACAACATCTAATGTATGGCTTTGTTTTTTTATAGCGGCCATTCCTATTGATGCATGTTGAGTAAATTCAAATGAATCCGCTACCAATGGTGTTTTCTGAACACCCGCAAGAGTACGATAAAAGTTGATTTGTTCCGCTGCACTCTGTTCAATCGATTGATTAAAATTTCCCAATGAGTATTGCCCGTTTGACAATACTGGAAGTGTCGCAAATTTATTAGACGTTTGAATGTTTTGCTTGATACGGGCATATTCTTTCTGAATATATTGAATCTCTTCAATTTCTGTTGCAGGTACATAAACTAAGTCTGATCTTACAGATTGAAAAGCAGATATTCTGGAAGTGACTTCTGGTGCTAGCAGATCCTCCACATTATCGGCTAGCACTGGCTCACGCAATTCTTGCGCCACTCCAGTTGTTCCTCCGAGTAATAAACTACTGACCAACACAAAAAATAATCCCATTTTCTTTTTCATTTTTCTCCTCCTATTTCCATCTCTTTGAAATAAATATAAAACAAATACATTTTAATAATATCATTAAAATATTTCTGATGTAAAGAGAATATTTTTTTAATATTTAAAAAATATATGATTAAAAATGAATTATTTAGTGATAGATCTTTTTTTAATAACATCAATGATTATATATTAATTAAGTAATCATGTTATTGAGTTCTGTCGTTTTACATTTCGATCAATTAATACAAAAAAAAGGGTATGGGATAAAACTCCATTCTTTCGAATACTCTATTTACAACTCAACTATTTTTATGATTTCAAACAACTTGTTATGACTTTCGAGAGGCAACCTTCAAATTAAGAACCATACTCTTTTAGAACCGCAAGTCTAATAAGTTAGCAGTCCTCAGGTTATGCAAAATTTAAAAATTTTCCCCTGAACCCCTTATCACTACTGATGTGCAACTAAGAGTTGACACACTGTAAACAGAACGGTGCTTTCCTTTCAATCTCCTTTTTTGTACGGTTGAATTACAAAAAAAGGAGTGATCAATATGAAAAAGACATTAATCTTGGGAGCAGTACTATTTTTTTGCATGATTGGTAAAGGAACCGTTAGTCACGCTGAAGAACATCAAGAATTCGTTACTTACTCATTATTCAATGAAAAAAAACAAGTCACTAACGTTATTACAGAAGAAGGCGAAGAACTAATTATCACTATAGAAAAAGAGCCTTCTCTTTCTCGTGCATTAGGCAATGGCACATATACTGTGTCAACAGAAAGAAGAGGCTCATGGAAAGCTAGTTATCAGGTAATCGTAAAAAACAACTCAATTACTACCACAAAGAACGCAAGTGCTACCGCTATTTCTGGTTCATTTACTAGTAAATCTTTACGAATCGACAATTCAAAACAAGCAACTTACTATTTAAAACGAAAAGTGGGCACATCTACAGCCACTATCAATATTCGTGCAAAAATAAACGGTTCTAAACTTAATGTTTCCGTTTTATCTTAAGAATCAGGTGTATAGTTCACCTCAATTCTTTGGTCCCACAAAAGATAGTCGCCAACCATAATAAATGTAAAATACAAATTAATTAGAATGCAGCACACACTTACAATGTTAATCAGCATGTAAAATGTGTTGGTTTTTTTATTCCGTTTCATAATAATAGGTGCAAGAAATAAACCCAACGGTGCTGCTACAGATAAACCAATAACTGCAATCAATAAAAGCAATCCTTCGTCTTTATCACCGATGCCCTGATTATGAATCCAATCTAGTTTTTTACGATGGTCGTCTATCGTTTGGTTATTTTCTTCAATTTTTTTCTTTAAGACTTTATTTTCTTGGACAAGTTCGTCAATTGAAACTTCATATATTTTACTAAGTAGCACTAAATTATCAATGTCAGGGTAGCCTTTTCCAGTCTCCCATTTAGAAACAGATTGACGAGAAACATTTAATTGTTCTGCAACAGCAGCTTGTGATAACCCCTTATTTTCTCTATGTACACGTAATCGATCCGCCAAAACCATTTGTATTCCTCCCTTTGTTTTCACTTAATCATACGACATTTTGGTTGGAAAATCTATCAGTTGTTGGTTTACATTGTGACAACTTATGGTTGCAACTAGTAGAGCAACTATAAGTTGTCACAATGTAAACCAATAGGTGCTTACTAAAATAACCTTCCCATGCAATGATAAGAGCATATCAAAAAGAAAGAAGGTTTTATTTTATGAAAAAAAAAAATTTTAAAACGGGATTATTGTTAATGACATCAATAGCTTTAGGAGCAACGTTAATTCCCTCTACAGTAGTCTTAGCCGATCAAGCTTCTTTTATTGAAAAAAATGTATCTATTACTAAAGAAGAAGCAGCTTATCAAGAGGATGGTTTATTGTATATAGAAGACAATCCTTCTGAATCTACCCCAACGGCTAGACAAGTTATTGCCGATGGGGGCTGGAAATGGAAACAAATAAATAAGAAATACTCCGATACTAAACAAGATGAAAAATTTAAAGCAAATGTAGGAAACTTGGTATATAACGTGGCTTTTGCATATTTTGGTGGTAAGCTTATCAAAGGTGCCTTGAAAGTTGGCGAATTTACTGGAGCTGTATCTAGTGGATTTTTAGCTTCTGTAAAAAAACCTATTAAAGCTGGTAAAACTGTATATCTAACTATTACAACTTACGAAGATAAAGATTCTGTAAATTACTATGTAAAAGAAAATGTAAAAGCTTATTCTGATTCTAAACGAACTAAGCAAGTTGGAAACTATGACTCCGTTCACAAATTCAGAAAAAAATAATTCTTTATAAATGGGGATAAATTATATGTACAAAAAAGATAGAAAAAACTATTTGGTTGTTATAACTGTCTATGTTTTAGTTAGGGTAATTATTTTAATTAGAGATAATAATCTATCATTATCTTATTTTTTTAATTATGAATTATCTGGTGTAATAGGATTTATCATTGGATATACCTTACTTTACTATCTGGTATTAAAAAAAGATAAATAACTAAAAATCTTTGTTTAATATTACATCTCCGTTAATAAAGTAAATAAAATCCCGACAAACAGTAAAAATAGAATGGACTTCAAAACATGAATATAAAGTTTATAAAGATACTAGGATATATTAGTATTTCTGTATCAATATTAATATCGTTGATATTTAGTTTTAAACCTAATATGATTCTTGTTGATGGCAACTCATTAGATACAGATTACATGATATCAAAAACTCTTTTTATAATTGCTACTTTGCTCATTTTAACAATTATTGGAGTTCAATTAATCAATAAAAATTAACTATGACGAGCTTCTGAACCTCTATTTTCACAAAGAGAGCCCATTAATCGCTTGATTGGTGGGCTATTTGGATCAATCAGTAATATGCCAAACACATAATTGAACTACTCATAATCTAACTTTCATACACATGAACACTATTAAAGTCTAATTTATACAATAATCATCTATCAGTTAGTACTTTTTTCAACTAATCTCTCTCTTGAAATTTTTACATTTTATCATACGACATTTTGGTTAGAAAATCTATCAGTTGTTGGTTTACACAGGAGCAACTTGCGGTTGCAACTAGCTTAGCAACTATAAGTTGTCACAATGTAAACCAATAGGTGCTTACTAAAATAACCTTCTCATGCAATGATAATGGCATATTAAAAAGAAAGAAGGTTTTGTTTATGAAAAGAATGTTTATTAGCTGTTTCGTTTTGGGTTTGTCATTAGTAGCAGTGTGTATTCCAACTAGCGCAAATGCTGAAGAAGTTGGTGGGTGGTCAGAAAATGAAGGAAATTATCTTAATCCAAATGTTGTTTTACCTCGTGCTACGGTAAAACATACTGGTAAACGGGAAACTAAAAATATTTCTGGAACAACAAATTCTCGGGCACACGGTTGGACTACCTGGCAAGGAGTTAGGCACTACACTACTGCTCAGATGGAACGTTACTACACTGGAAAAGTAGTGACAACTTCTGGACGAAAATACGGAACTAGCGGGACTGAAGCTATATCTCCTTGGTTTAAACCTGCTTATGGGGAAGACACAGCTGCTGCCAGAACTTATTATGGAAGATAATTAGCTCATTAACGATGCTATTAATCTTTACTAGTTGTTATAACTCATTTAACAACTAGTAAAGATTATCTAAGGAGGTTATCCGTTTATGAAAAAAAGTTCTATATTAATTGCAAGTTTGATCATATTTGCCCTATACATATTAACGTTCTTTGTAACTGAATACCAAAGCCAGCAAACTAAATTAGCATTTGAAAGCAATGATTTATACTCTTCCAAACATGTATTTATAAATAGTACTTTCGAAGAAATCATGGGGAACAAAAAAATCAAAAATATATCAGATCTAAGCATTTTTATTCCTTTGGAAAGTAATAACGAAGAAAAAATAAAAGGGTATTATTCCAACAATTATTCTAAAAATCAATTTCCATTAAGAAATGGACGATTTTTTTTGACAAAAAATTCTAAAGAAGCGATCGTTGGAAAAAATGTAACTACGACTATAAATAACGCTGATAAATATTATCAATTTAATGGGGTGAATTATCGAGTTGTTGGTACTTTGGGACTAATCAATCCAAGCTTTTTGGACTACACTGTTTTAATCAATGATACTTCTTTATTTTCTAATAATAAATCAAATTTAGTTATTGATGGCTCGACCATAGATCCTTCTATATACAACAGAAAGCAGAACTATCAAAAAAACATTGGGATTGATAGAAAAATCGATAGTGATTTTTTTTCTCCTATTATCTATAGTTTATCAGGAATAATAATTATTATTAGTACTATTTTAGTAGCGTATATTCAATTTTTAGAGTTGAAAAAAGAAGATCTTATCAAGTTTATTTTAGGGGAAGCAACGATTAGTAGATACTTATCAAGTATAAAATATTTAGTATGCATCTGTATTCTATCATTTTCTTTAGTCTTGGTATTCTTGGTATTAACGAATAGTGCTATAAGTAATTATTCTCTTTTGTTTGAACTGCTACTCATTCAATTCATATTATTTTTAGCAACATTTAGTATCCTATTCTGTAAAGAAGAAAGGAAGATGTTATTTGGAACTCATTTATAACCTGAAAAAAAATTTCTTTCTTATTTTATTAAAAATAACCATTGTATTGGCCTTTTTTTTCTTACCTATACTTTTCTTTCCTTTTCTAAAAATATGGACGTCCAAATGGGCAATAATCTGATTGAAAGCAAAAATAAAGATATGTTTTCTATAACAGATACTCTCACAAATCCAGATGATTTTTATGCTTTCAGACAATCTGAACAGAAACTCTTAACCGTTAAAAACTTTTATGATAACTTAAACAATCATTCAACTATTAAATTTTTATCCGCCTTTGACCAACCATTACAAATAGAAAATTTCAAAGGCGGGAATATTTTTAATGAATCTTATGGAAACGATGATCATACCGCTACTATAGGTACATACGTTGATGACATATCGAAAAAAGAGGTATTTGATGTTAAAAGCATTCAGATGAATAAAAATTTTTATGATTATTACGCTATTGAATTAGACGAAAATGCTACTTTTCAGTGGAATACTATTAGCTTCGAAAAAAATGTATATCCAATAGCTTTAGGAGCCAATTATAAAGGCCTCTATAAGAAGGGAGATATTTTAAAAGGGAGTTTATATTTTCGAGAATTTGACTTTGAAGTCGTCGGGTTTATAAAAGAAAATACATCCGTTTTTTATAAAAATGATATCAACAAATATTTGGATGATTACATACTTATTCCTTATCCTGAAAAATTCAATATCACTCCTTCAAATAAAGAGTTTATAGGAATGGTATCTTTTTCTATGATGGCAGGAGATATAATCGTTTCAAAAGACGATGGCTTATCTTATCTCCAAAAACAACTAGCTATTACCGCAAAAAAAACTGATTTTTATGATTATACTATTCTAGGTGTGTCCACTTTTTCAGTCCAATATAATACGATGTATGAACTAATAAATTACAATAAAAAACTAATCACTTCCGTGTGCATCTGTATATTTATATGCACTATATTTATTATTCTTTTTCTAAATTTCAAAATATATAACAGACGAAGTTTACGATATTTTATATCCTATTTAAACGGAGATACTTTTGAAAAAATATATGTATTAGGCTTAAGAGATCTCATTTTAGGAGATGTATTCATTGTAATGTCCTACATTTCATTGTTTTTCATCATTCCTAATCGAGATATATTTAGTTTTTTAAACATTTTATCATTTATACTAGTCTTTATTTTTGTAGACGCTTTAATGCTATATCATTTATTAAAAAAAGATATTTATTCTAATTTTAACACTATTCAACAAAGGAGCGATTAACATGATTACATTAAATAATATTTGTAAACAATTTCCAAAATCCAATCATAAACTCTTTGATCATTTAAATTTTTCTCTAGGTTCCTCTCAGACAGTGGCTATTAAAGGTCGCAGTGGTTCTGGCAAGTCAACATTATTAAAAATAATGGCTGGTATGGATACGCAATACACTGGTATCTATGAGTTTAATAAGAACGTAGTAACTAAAAATCCTCGCACTTTACTTTCATTCAGAAAAAATAATATCAGCATTATCACTCAAAATTATCATTTGTTACAAGATAGAAGTGTTGGAGCAAACCTGCAACTCTCAATTTCTAAAAAATCAAAAAAAGAAATTGAAAAAATGCTATTTTTAGTTGGTCTCGAGAATTATGCATCAAAAAGAGTTTCATTGCTTTCTGGTGGAGAAGCTCAACGTGTCGCGATTGCACGAGCACTGTTAACTAAACCCAAAGTATTACTAGCCGATGAACCAACAGGTGCCCTAGATGAACAGACAGAACTGGAAATCTTAAATCTATTTCAGAGTATCAAACAATTAGGTACTAAAATTATTATAGTAACTCATAGTGATTTAGTATCCAATATTTGTGATACAAAATATACATTGACCCCAAAAAAACTTCTACTTACTACTAACTAAATAACTGTATTTATTTAATAGTTTAGTATTAGGAACAGTTTATGAACATCTAAAAGTTATATACATTATTCAGAGCTGCTATCTCTTTTTAGTAAAAAATATTTGCTTTCTTTTTCTACCAGTTGAAAAACCTTTGACCATTACAGGTAAAAAAGTTCAATGATCACTAAGTAAATCGATCATTGAACTCTTATCATTTATAGAAGCATATCCAAGCTTTTGTTAACTTTTTTATTCAATAATCCACTATCAAAAGCAGGTTATTTACGTTGAAAAACAATACTGTTACTCAACTCATCAGTATCTGGCGAATAAGTATAGATAAACGGTTGCGGATTACCTGGGTTAGCAACACTGTTCACATCCCAATCAATAGTATACGTATTTCCACTTTGTGAATAGCCAGCAACAGTATAGGTTTGGTCGTTTGTAATAATAGCAGTTTCAGTTATTGTGAATTCAATATCCACTTCACCATTGTTACCAACCCATGTGCCTCTCAGTGGTACAGGTGTTACTGCATTTGCATTCAACTCGGAACTATCGACAACTATAGTTTCAATCATAATTGAATTAGAATTATTATCTGAAGGACTATTTTCATTCGTTCCTGAGGACATACTTGATGATTTTTCTGTTCCCTTCCTTTTACAAGTAAAGAAGGTACTTAACTATTTATTGTCTTACTCTTCTAAAAAATACCGCAAAACAGTTTTCATTTTTTCTGGTGCTGATTTTCTCGGATCCGATAGATAAATTTCACGATGATCTAGCCTTCTTTTTTTCAACTTATGCTCTTCACAATAACTCGTCATGATCTCAAAGGTTTTCACTTCATCATCGTAGGGGCCGACATGCAGCATTTGCAAGCATTTTCCATCTTCGATCGTTTCAAATTTTATATTATTGTTGTTTGGATTAGGCTTCTTCTCAGAGATTTCTGCTAAGTTTTGTAATGCCAACTCTTCTGTAACAAATTCTGGTTGACGGATCATAATTTTATAAACAAGATCTGCCTTGTTAAAAGCTCTGCCCTCAGCAATTGCCTCATCTGACATTGTCCAAATCCCTTCCAACGGATACACAGTGTACTCAAAATAGCCTTCTGGAATGACACCTCTTTTCGGCATCATGCGAATCCCATAAGCCATTGCATATAGCGCTGCTATTTCTTCACTGAAATGTTCATTATTCGGATCACCTTTTCCTGTGATTGTATAAAACTGTTGTTTTGGAACAGTGACCTCCGTTGGTTTTGCTTTAGGAATATAGAGTTCTTTTTCTTGTTTACGCCATTCGTATTTCATCGTTCTCTCCTTTTTATTGTTTTAGCTATAGTATACCACGCTTCAATCCCTCTTTTCTGGGCAGAAAAAGTGGGGTACACTAGAAGTAAATTCGTTAAACTAAAGGCAGGAGTTGATTGAACATGGAGTGGGTTACCCGACTGGAACAAACATTGACGTATATTGAAGATCATTTAACTGAGGAAATCGATGTAGCTGAATTAGGAAAAATCGCCTATTGCTCATCTTATCATTATCAGCGCGTTTTTTCGTATATGGTAGGCGTTCCGCTGGCAGTATATATTCGGCGGCGGAAATTATCATTGGCAGGTGTAGAACTGCAGCAAGGAGCAAAGGTGATTGACGTGGCTGTAAAATATGGCTATGAATCGCCAAATTCATTTGCCCGTGCCTTTAAAAACCAGCATGGTATCGTACCATCTGAAGCACAACAGGAAGGCAGTCGCTTAACTTCATACCCTAGAATCAAATTCCATATCACAATTAAAGGGGATGTAGAAATGGAATATCGGATCGAAACAAAAGAGGCATTTCGTGTGGTCGGTGCACAAAAAGAGCTGACCGCTGATTTAGAGGAAAACTTTAAAGTAGTTCCGCAATTTTGGCAACAGGTCAGTATGGACGGCACGTTAGAATCTTTGGTTCCATTAATGAACCAGGAACCTAAAGGGGTTCTAGGAATCAGTGCAGGCTTTGATGGCGAGCTACATGAAGAAGAGGAATTATCTGGCAGTGACGGCATGTCTTATTATATTGCTGTCGCAAGTGATCAAGCACTTTCGGACAATCTGGTAGAATACATTGTACCAGCCTTTACTTGGGCAATTTTTACTGGACAAGGACCCATGCCTCATGCCATTCAAGAATTGGAAAAACAAATCGTAACAGACTGGCTGCCAAGCTCTGGTTACGAATATGCGAACGGACCAGATATCGAGCTTTATCTGGATGCAAATCCAAACAACGCAACATTTGAGGTTTGGTTGCCTGTGATGAAAAAGGCTTAAAGTTATAATTAATTGAAAAAGACATCAAGACAATCTTCAAAAATTGTCTTGATGTCTTTTCGTTTTTGATGTATTCCGTATAAATTAGATTAATTCCCAAATAGAAGAAATTCCTGGCTGTTCGCCTTTTACCCAGTATTTCGCTTGGTATGTTTCACCTTGATATACGACTTTTTCTCCACCATTATAGGCTTTCTCTGCATCCCAGTTCACTGCTTTATTTGAAAGAAGCTTCCAAACGTCTGATTGGTCTGGGCGTTCGCCTCGTGTCCACCATCTTGCTTCATACTCTAAATCGTTGAAGATTACTCTATCACCATAGTTATAAATTTTGTCAGCTTCCCATGTTGATTGACCACTTGGTGCTTCTTTTGTCTTCACAGAAAATGCTGCACTCGCTTCAGAAACGTTTCCGCCAAGACTGATTGCTTTAACAGTATAATTGTATGTTGTATTTGCTTTTAAGCCAGTATCTTTAAAACTTGTTTTTTCTGTTGTTACCACTTTTTTACCGTCACGATAAACTTCATAATGTTTAACACCCAAGAAATGTGTTGATTTTGTCCACATCAAGTCAACGGAATTCTCTGTCGTTCCCATTGAATGGACATTAGTTGGTGCTGTTGGTTTTTCGTTATCTTCGATTTCTGAAGATTTTGTTGTTACGTTTACTGCTGTACTTTTTTCAGACACTTTTCCGTTTGTCCCAACAGCCTCTACTTGATAAGAATACGTTGTGTTTTCTGCTAAGTTTGAATCATTGAATTGTGTACCGCCAACCGTGCTGACTTTTTTACCATCACGATAAACATTGTACTCTTTTACATTTGCAACAGTATTCCACGTCAATTTCAAAGAAGAAGTTGTTACATCTGCTGTTTTTAAGTTTGTTGGTTTCGCTGGTGTTTCTTCTACAGGCGGAGTTGTTCCACCATCAGATTTTAGATTCAAATCGATCACATTGTAAAAGGCATTCGATGTATCTGCAACGTCCCAAACTGCTAATACAACATGATAACCAGTGTGATCACTTGGAATTGTTACTTGGTGAGATTTATTGTTTGATGCCGTTGAACCATCGTGTTTGATTTCGCCGATCAATTCCATATTTTCTCTTGCTAATGGTTTTTCTGGATTCCAACCATTTTTAGTGATATAGTAATGCCATTTTGATGTAGCATGTGGTGCTGTGTAGTGCCATGTAAATGTGTTTACGCCCGTTTTGGCTTCTTGCTTGGTCCAGCGATCAACACCTGTACTATCTAATACAAAATCCCCAATTTGTCCTAAGCCGCCATTCGCAGAAGCAATCCGACCATCTGCTGGACCTTTCTCTGGAAAGCCTTTTGGTGCTTCCAATGATTGTGGGTTTGTAATGACATTGCCGTATTTGTTTAACGCAGCTGTCCAACCTATCGTATTTTTGTCCAGTGCCCCTTGATAGCCACGACTTACCGGACTTTCCACATACCCGTGTGCATTTGCTTCATCTGAAAATAAAACGCCTGCTCCTGCTAAACAAATCGTTGCCATCATTGTTAATCCTACTAATTTCTTCATAATTTTCCTCCATTCATTTTTTGCCTTTCGTTGGCTTACCCTTAGTCTAAACCTAATGTAAGAAAAAAAAAGCTCATTTCTTGCCAGGAAAAAAGAATAGTTGAACGAACGCTCTCTATTTATTTTAGAAAAGCAATCCTAACGTGACGTGAACAATAAAATAACAAATGTTACACAAAAAAACAACGATAAAAGGTCATATTTTTCTGTTTTTTTCCAAAAATTGAACGATATTAATTAATTATTCTACTAATAAACCTATTATTTTTAAATAAGCCATAGACAAACGAGGTTATTCAGCGTTAAAATAATAATGTTGTGAACTTTATTTCATCATATATTGAACATAAATAAAAAACATAAAATAAAGAAAGTGTTGATATTATGAAAGCCATTCTTTCACCTCGAACAAAACGGCAACTAGAACTTTTGGAACTTTTGGCAGATAATGATTGGGTTACTTTTACAACCGTTTCTGATTCTTTGAATGTTCCGATCAAAACGTTAAAGTCAGACATTACTGAACTCGAAGCATTACTCGCACCAACAACGATTGAAACATCAAAAAAATACGGTATTCGTTTAGCCACCAATCTCAATTTTTGTAAAGCAACGATTTACCAACAATTTCTTAAAAATAGTATTGAATTTCAACTCATCGAAAAAATCTTTTTACATAATTTTTCTACTATTATTGATTTAGCTGACGATTTATATATCAGTGTCTCTACAATCAAACGAACCGTTCAAAGAGTTAATCAGCATCTTCAATTGGAGGGCTTTACGATCAATTTGAAGAAAATGCAGCTGATTGGCGATCCACATAGCATTTGTAATTTTATGCAGCATTATTTTCAAGAGCGCTATGGTATAGCAGAAAACCTACTAGCACCTGCGCAGCTTGCCTCGTTGGATCAAGTTGGTCTTGAAATCATCAAGCAAGCACTTCCCGATCGCCAGTCCTATACTATGTATTTTTCTTTATTGAATCAGCTTCGTTTTTATACATATGCAGTCATCAATCTTTTACAGTTCAATAATGAAAATCAGTTACACGACGTTCCGCAAAAAGAGTTTGCTATTCTTAAAGATACTCATGCTTGTGAGGATTTTTATGCTCAGTTTCAATTAGCGCTAACCTCAGAAAATTTGAATACTTGCTTTTACTTATTTTTCAGTGATAACTACTTAGACTCGTTGGAATCCATACACCAACTGATAAAAAAGGATCGACAAGCAAAGCTGAAATTCCATAAGATCAAAGATTTGATTTCTGAAATCGAAAAGAAAATGGACTGTGAATGTACTGATTATGAAAATATCTTTTTACAGCTTTATAATTTAGAGTGCATGACTCATGGTCGAACTTACATATTGTATGACCAACATAAAGAATTCTATTTAGGAATCAAAAATCTTTACGGTCATTTTCCAATCGATATTCTTCATTCACTACAAGCGATTTTCTACTCAAATCCTTACAAAGAATACATGGTCTATGAATCGATTTCAATGCTATTTACCTATTGGCCAAGTTTGCTGGATTGTTTAGAAGAATCTAGTCCGACACTAAACGCCTGTCTGTTATTTGATATTGGTATGGACTATATGGAAATGCTCTCCGAACGGATTTCCTATTATTTAAGAGGTCGTTTTTCATGCACTCCAATACGGGTCACGACCTTAAAGGATGTAGAAGAATCCTTAACAAACTTTGATTGCGTAATCACTAATATTCCTGAAATACATACGAACACTATTCCAACAGTTATGATTCCTTTGATTCCAGATGCGAAAAGTTTTGATAAATTAATGTTAGTGTACGAGGATCATTTTAATAGTATTTAGGCTTATTTAGTCGACATATCAGCTTTTTTCTTCTGGTTAAATCATTGTAAAACAACATCGTTTACGTTACTATAGACTATGGTCAATGAACCAAGATCCTTTTAAAATCTTGTGTCATTAAACATGTATATGGTGGGTGTATATTTTGAAAGAAACAAAATCTAGAAATTATGAGTTTTTAACTATTTTAGTTGCTTGTCTATTAATTTTATTCCAAGAAGTATTGCTTTCTGCGATTGATATTCCTCGATTTGATCAGAATCCTTGAAGATTCTATCTCTATTCATTTATGAAAACTATCGCTAGAGTAGGAATGAATTTGATTCCATTATATATGGGATATCATTATCAAAAAATTTATCGAAAGCATGTGTTTAGCTATCTAAGCCGTTTCTTTCTATTGTATGCTTTTATTGGTTTAAGCAGTAACATCTTTTTTTATGTTCGCTCTTCTACCTTGAATCTTCGTGACTACTGGTTAGTCCTATTTCCAGTAAGTCAAGGCTACTTTGTTTATGCGGTATCTTGTGTATTGCTATTTTGCAGTATCCCAATATTGGTTCACTGGCTGCAGCAAACATCTTTTGACGTTTTAAAAAAAATAGCGATTGTCTCAACATTTATGTTTGTCTTACTGCCTACATTATTCGGTAAAGACATTTGGGCATTTCAAGATGGACAAAATTTCGTTTGGATTTTTTATCTATTCTTCTTGGGATACATTCTAAGCCGACTTGACTGGCACAAAAAAATGAAATTCAGCTTTGTACATCTTTGTCTTAGTATTGGTATTCTCTTTGGATTAATCTTGTTAATGACAAAATTTTCTTTAGTGGTCAGAAGTGACGCGTCTACAGCAAATAGGTTTTCTACTCCATATACATTATTTTTTATGTACTATACGGTAAGCCTGTTCACTATTTTAGAGCAACTTTCACAGAAAATAAAATTACGGGTCAGCGGACCGGTCGTATCAACTAGCTTAATCACCACACTTACTCTTACAAGCTGGGCATTGATCGCTCACCGTGTATCCCAATATGAAAAACGATTTTTCCCAAATTCGGGCAGGGCTTGGCTGATGAACATTTTTGAATTTGCAGGGATTTATTTACTAGCAACTCTGATATTTATTCTAGTCTGTCTTGTCTTACAAAAAACATGGGTATTTAAAAAATTAAATAGTTATCTAACCTTTGATTCATTAACACATCTCGTTCAGAAATTACAGACTGTGAAATCTTGGATTTACAGAAGACGATCGATTTTCTATGTAGGACTTTTCTTCTATTTTTTCACATTTTTACAAATCTTTTTACTCGAGAAAAAAGATACTTGGAAACAAGCGATTCAAGTAGCGATTCAACTATTTGCTAGTCGACAATCGACTGTTATTTTGACAACGTTCATTATTTTGGCTTTCTTCTTGTTGTTATTACTTCTAACAAATCGATTCTGGTATGTTTTTTCTTTCACACTAGTTATTGATTTACTGCTTACGGTTTCTACTGTAATAAAATACAAATTAAGAGAAGAACCTGTCTACCCTTCTGATTTAAAAATGCTGAATGGTCTATCAGAACTACTTGCTATGGTTAGCCCAGTAATTATTATTTCAGGAATTGTTATCGTTCTATTTTTAACCATTTCCAGCATTATTATCCAGCGAAAACTACAGCATCGTTATGCGCTGAAATTCAACTGGAAAAAAAGAATTACAGGCATTGCTATTTTGACTGTAATGCTATCAGGTGTCTTTTTCATTAATCATAAAAATTCACCTTCTTATTTACTATTCAACCTATTTAGAGTAAATAAAACGTTCTTCAATCAAAAAGATGCCGTGCGTGAAAATGGGCCAATCATTCAGTTTTTAAACAATCTTGATATCAAGATCATGGATGAGCCCGAAGGCTATTCTAAAACAAAAATCGAGCAAATCATGAAGAAATATGAAAAAGAAGCAGAAAAAATCAACGAAACCCGGAATGATTGGTTAGAAAATCAAACATTGATTTTAAATTTAAGTGAAAGCTTTAGTGACCCTTCCCGCGTTCCAAATTTAACTGTAGAAACAAACCCAATTCCAACGATTACAAAAATTATGAACGAAACTACTAGCGGTGAAATGTTATCTGTTGGATATGGTGGTGGTACTGCAAATATCGAATGGCAAGGATTGACCGGACTTGATATTAGTAATTTATCACCTACATTAGTTACACCTTACACTCAGCTTGTTGATGCTCAAAAAACAAGCCCTAATATTACAAACTTATTTGATGAAAAAATTGCCATTCATCCGTTTACTGCCTCATTGTATAAACGAAAAGATGTTTTTGAAAAATTTGGTTTTGATAAATTCTATTATGTTGATAGCCCTGATAAACTAACATATACAGATAAAGTTGGTGACAGTCGCTATATTTCAGATGAATCTGCATATAAAGAAACACTAAAAGCTTTAAAAAGTAATGAAGAAACCACTCAATTTATTCAATTATCTACTATGCAAAATCACATGCCTTATGGTGATTTCTATGATCAACTTGATTACACTGCTGAGGGATCAGCTGTTATAGACAGCAGGAAACACGAACTACTTACCTTTATGCAAGGAATTCACTATACTGATGAAGCGATAAAAGAGTTTATAAATGAGTTGGATAACATCCAAAAGCCGATTACGTTCGTCTTTTATGGTGATCATTTACCTGCTCTCTATAGTGGAAATGATATGAAAAAGTATGGCTTAGAGCATCATGAAACTGACTATTTCATCTACAGTAATGCTTATAGTCGTAAACAATTGCAAAAAGTAAGTAAAAAAGTTGTTTCGCCAAATAATTTTTCTGCATTAGCATTCGAACAAGCAAACATTAAAGTAACACCGTTTTACGCTTTGTTAACACAAGTAGCAAATGAGTTGCCCGCCTCAACGATCGATCCAATCTCTAGCGTTTCTAACCGCTACAACGGGAAACAAATTTTTGTTACAGATAAAAATAAAATGATTTCAGAAAAAGAATTGAGTAAAGAACAAAAGAGCATTTTAGCAGACTACAATTATATTCAATATGATTTAGTTGCTGGTGAACAATATTCAGCGACATGGGCGGAACAAAAAATCGAAAAGTGATTTGAAATTCTACCTAAAATAAACTGTGTAAGCAGCTGATTTCAAGTCGGTTGCTTACACAGTTTTGCTTTTTGTAGCACTCTATCTAATAAGTATAATCTTTGACATAAAAACGTAGATCTTTTCACCCCTTTTGAATTATTTCGTATCCTTCAGCTTCTAGTTATTTCTTTTGTTCTTGTACACTACCTAGATAGTTTCTCCATTTACCTATAGTATTCTCCAAAACGATATTTGAACTGTCTTCCTTTGATAGCTTACTCACGCAACAATGGATACAACTTTATGTCTGCTGTAATAGGTCATGTCTATTCCCTTTCTAGTTTCAATCTACTTTATTTATAGATCAGTGATTAAACTATTTCTTAAGCATTTGACCACTTACTACGATCGCTTTTTAGCTATTTTTCACATTCACGTTTAGATATTGCTTAACATGGGTATCTAACATTCGAATAGATGCTTCAAATACTAGTTTTGTTTACTAAGAAATTTATACGGCATGATAGCTAAATGAACAGCGGTTCTGCTAATCAAAAAAGACGTTGAAACCTAACTAAATTAGTCTGTTTCAACGTCTCAAACACTTAATTTTATACATTCACGATCTTGATCTTCATCACATTTTTATGAATCGATATATCTTCAATCATATCCATGTAGGTTAAATTCAGCGGTAATTCTATCGTATAAACATTATTATAAATACGAAGATCACTTTGAAATTCTACACTGAATTCAACGTCTTTGATCGTAATTTGTTTTTCTTCAAAGTAATTGTTCAAAAATTCTTTTGTTTGCAGCTTGTGTACAAACTTCACTTCCACTTTTTTCTCACTAGGCACTTTGATGATACGCTTCATCCAGGTTAAACCAATCATTATCGCCACAGCACCAATGATGCCAATTGAATAATACCCCATTCCAATAGCGATTCCTAAACAAGCAACTGCCCAAATTGTTGCAGCCGTTGTCAATCCTAAAATGGAGCGCTGTGTCACCACGATCGTTCCAGCGCCAAGAAACCCCACACCACTGACCACTTGAGCAATCAATCGTGCCTGATCAGAACGAATCACACCGCTTAACGCCGGCTCTGCCTGAGCCATCGTTAAAGCATCAATTGAAATTTGGTCTTGAATCAGCGCAATCACTGTTGCACCGACACAGACTAAAATATGTGTACGAATCCCTGCCGGACGGTTTTTATGCTCTCGCTCGATACCAATACAGCCAGAAATAATGATCGACAGCACTAACCTGAACGTAATATCTACAAAAGACATACTATAAATGTCCTTGTCGTTCTAACCATGTGTCACGAGACTTTGCTACTAAAGCCGGCCAGTCTGTCTGTATTACATTTGCTCCTTTATCAAAAATAACACTCCAACCATTCTCTTCCCCTTCAAGAATTGACGTATTATCATCATAACCGGCAAAAAGTTGCTTCTGATCATCCATAGTTAAAGAATTAACCCAAACAAACAATCCTTTTTCTTTAATTTTTTGAATATTCTCCTTTTGAAAAAAATCACTAGTTTCATTTATTGCCTTCACTTCCAAACCAACCACATTGATATCCCGTAAAGCGTCTACTTGATCTAACTCCTCCAACGTTGAAACCTTAGGCATAAACATATATTTAATTTCACTCTCTTGCAAAAAAGTCGTCACCTCTTTTGTAAGTGGTCCTTTTAGGAGAATCTGATCGGTAGTCCCTGTCTTTTCAACCAGTTCACAAATCTCAGGTAAAAAGTTCCAGCCTCGATCAATATTGATCAAGCACTTTCCTTTGAAATAATTTAGTGTCGTCTCCAGCTTTTCAACTGGATAGGCTGTTTCTTCTAAATTACTATTGATATATGTGAGAGCCTCTATTTCTGTCGCTGTATACGTTTGGATATCAATCGCTTTTTGAAAATTCTTTCGTTCCATTCCGCTATGAAAATGATAAATTTCTTTGTCTTTTGACAAGACAACATCTGCCTCTAAAATATCTCCCCCCATTTTAAGTGAAGCAAGATAAGCTGGAATGGTATTTTCAATGATATTCCCTGCGGAGCTGCCCCGATGGACCGCTAACAATATTTTCTTTTCCTTCAATAACTGATTTAAGCGATGATTGATAGATCGATAACAGTCTTTGCCAATCACATTAGCTCACCTCCTGTGTTTTGATAAAATGAGCAATGGCATCACTAAATCTAGGAACCACAAAAGTTGCTGTTTCTTTTACGTATTCTGGTGCATGAGCCATACAATAGGATACTTCTGCTTGTTCGAACATCGAAATATCATTTTCAGAATCTCCGATTGCAATCGTTTTTGTTGGATTTTCTGCTATTTTTAACAAAGCTTGTCCTTTAGATGTATCTGCTGCTGAGATTTCAATTCGCCGTTTTCCAACCTGAAAAATCGACAAATCAGAAAAACGCGTCTTCAGTTCTTTGGTAATACGAGTTGCATTTTCTAACGTATCCGGTCTCAAATTTATTTTATATACATTTTTAGTACGAACTATTTCATACGGTTCCTCTAAATATTGATAATCCAAGCCTAGTAACTGACTCTTAGCTTCGTGCTTGAAATTCCCTAATCGTGATGTACCATCCAGTGCATCAAATACCAACTGATGTGCTTCTAAATAATCGATCAATTCTAGCATAGTAGATTTAGCTATCTGCTTATTGTATACAATATCGTTTTCCCCATTGACAATCAACGCACCATTAAATCCAATTCGATAGTCCAGTTTAATCTTATTTTCTTTTTCAATATAAGCAATCTCATCTACTGACCGTCCTGTTGCAATACCCATATAACAATATTTTTCTGCTTCTTTAAACGCCATAAGATCTTTTTGGGATACTTTTGAGGAGTCATAAACAAAGGTTCCATCGATATCGATTAGCATTACATTCTTTTTGATATAGTCCATCTCCTTTTACTGATTATCTTCCTCTTCAAAGAGTTCTAGTATTTCATTTTTCAAAACATTCGCGTGTCCGCCGTAAATCGATTGCATTTGCATGTCTGATTCTACAAAGCCCATCGCGTTCAACTGTCCTTTGATAACCTCTGGTTGCACTAAACCTTTATCCTTTACAGTAATTCTCAAACGAGTGATGCAAGCATCCACATCCACTATATTGCTTCTCGTTCCATGTGCTTCCACTAACGCCAACGCTTGTTGTCTTAACGCAGTATCGCCTACCTCGGAGCTATTCTTTTCTTCTTTATCATATTTTGCTTCGACATCCTTTCGGCTTGAAAGTTTGATATCTGCTTCTGCTCCACGTCCAGGCGTAGCAAAATCAAATTTCAAAATCAAAAATCTAAAAACAAAGAAATAAATAATCGCACAAGGAATTCCTGCTAGTAAAATCATATACCAATGTGTTTTCGTTCCTTGGATTACGCCATAGATCGTAAAATTGATCAATCCATGACCCATCGGCGCCATCACGGCTGCACCTAAATATTGCGCTAAAACAGATGTTGCTCCAGCTAAAACAGCATGAACGCCATAGAGCATTGGTGCAGCAAATAAGAAGGTGAATTCCAAAGGTTCTGTAATCCCTGTAATAAATGATGTTGCTGCAGCTGCAAATAATAGCGAACCTACAGCTTTTCTATTTTCAGGTTTACACGTTTTGTACATTGCATATGCTGCTGCTGGGAGTCCAAACATAAAATAAACAAATTTTCCAGCATTAAAACGCGTAATTGTTGGATCGATTGCCGTAATACTTGGATCAGATAGTGAAGCCATATAGGCATTGATCGTTCCCCCAATCCGTTCGCCTCCAATAAGCCAAGAACCGCCTAAATCTGTCGTCATTACTGGTAAATTCAGTCCATGGTGCAATCCAAATGGTAACAGCGCCCGCTCCAGTACTGCATATAAAAATGTGCCGCTGTAGCCAGATTTTACAATAAGACTTGAAAAAGCAATAATCCCTTGCTGTACAAACGGCCAAACTAAAAATAGAATCGATGCTACAACAGCCATAACTGGAATAACCACCATTGGTACTAAGCGCGGTCCGCTGAAGAATGAGAGAACTTGCGGCACCTTAACTTTCAGTATCTTTTTGTGTACCCAATAAACCACTAATCCTGTAATAATTCCACCAAAAACATTTAGATCCATTGTTTGAATCCCCAAAACAGATGTCTGCATTTTTTCTGCCAATGCTAGTTTTGCATCTGCAGGTGCTAGCTCAGCTGTCATTACCAATGTACCGGTTTCTATCAACAGGAAATTCAAGACTTTATGCAGAACAATAAAACCTACTAAACCTGATAAAGCTGCTGATCCTTTCTCCGTTTTGGCTAAACCAACAGCCACCCCCACGGCAAAAAGCACATGTAAATTACTAAAAACAACATCCCCCAATGTAACGAATAAGTTCATTAAAAATTGAAATGCTTCATTCTTTAGAAATGGATACATTTCCAACGTTGTAGCATTTGTAAAAGCTGCCCCGATCCCCTTGATGATTCCTGCACCAGGTAAAATCGAAACGGGTAATAATAATACTCTACCAAACTGCTCAAATGCTTGAACTATCCTACTTTTCTTTTTCATTTTCTAACTCCTTTCTGATGGTTGTTTCCATTATCACTATATCACTCTCTATTGTATAAAAAGAGTTTTCAGATAAAAAGTTCTCGAATAAGAAAAAATACCTATTTGAGTACTTTTTTACTCAAAAATAGGTATTTTTTGTGATCAAGCGTTCATAAATCAGGGTACTCATTACATATAACATTAACCTAGAACGTAATTTCTTGCGATTACTAGGACTGCTGTATGCTAACACGGAGTGTGTACTGATTGATTTTAACTGATTGGGGGACATGTTTGTCACAGCAATAACTTTCGTACCATTGCTTTTTGCTCTGATCATAATTTCGTTGATTTCACTTACTTCTCCACTTAAAGAAAAAACAACGACAACATCTTGAGCTGTACTTATCTGCGGAATACGCTCAATTGAGAACTTATCTGAATAATCATTTGTCCAAAGATCGATCAATTTCAACTTTCGATTAAATTCAGAAGCAACTTGAGAACTCGAGCCTGTTCCCACACAGAAAATCCTGCGTGCTCGAAGTAAACAATCGCAAATCAAATCGATCTCTTCTTCATCAACAAGCTCCAAAGTCGTTAATGTATCTTTCTTTATTCCATCTATAATACGAAAAAAATCGGCTTCTATTGGATGTTCCTTTTTTTTGCCGTTTTTCGATCGTACAAATGCATACTTTAATTCATTAAATGTAGCGTAATTCAGCTTTTTGCAGGCTCTAATGATCGTTGCATTTGATACGTAAAGTTTATCTTTGATATCTTTCATTTTAAGCTTGCCAACATCATCAAACTTTAAAATGAAATCAATCACCTCTTGTTCTGCTTCTGACAGCTTGTCATAGTTGGCATTGATCTCTTTGTATATATCTGACACCTTATCCAACCTCCTCCTTCTCTGAACAATGCACTTCAAATAGCAAATTATTTATTTACTTTTCGATTGTATCATCAAAAATAATCTGCCCCTTTTCATATATGAAGCTACCAACCAACAACAAAAAAGGCGGCCTAACATAGCAAATATCTATAATCCGTTAGTTTAAGCTTATCTTATTTCTGAAAAAGTACAAGAGGTAGTTGATCATTCTTTCATTGTTTTTTATAAAAAAGGTTCGAGAAACTGTAACTATCAAGGAATCTATGGTTTTTAGCGTATAAATGTAAAAAAAATTTAATTTAACGTGCTTTTAAAACAGCTTTGCAGATGATCGTCCACTATTCCAGTTGCCTGCATAAAAGCATAGACTGTAGTCGTGCCTAAAAATTTAAAGCCTAATTTCTTTAGATCTTTACTTATCTGATCAGACAAGGCTGTTGTAGCTGGAACTTCTTTGATATCTTTCCAATGATTACGAATCGGTTCATTATCTACATAAGACCAAATAAACCGATCAAAACTGCCATACTCTTTTTGAACACGCATAAAAACTTGTGCATTGTTGATTGTGGCTGCGATTTTCAGTTTATTCCTGATGATTCCCGGATCTTCCAGTAAAGAATCGATTTTTTCTTGCTGGTATTCAGCAATTTTTTCATAATCAAATTGATCAAAAGCACTTGCTATTGTTGCTCTTTTTTTGAGGATCGTCGACCAGCTCAATCCCGCCTGCATACTTTCTAAAACTAGCATTTCAAATAATTTATGGTCGTCATGTTCAGCAGTGCCCCATTCTTCATCATGATATTTTTCTTCTAATGCACTCCCACGTGCCCAATCGCAGCGAATCTTTTCCATAAAATATCCCACCTTATTCTCTTTTATATAAGAATATCACGAGAACATATGTTTGTAAACGTAAAAAAGAAACTAACTATGAGTGACAATCTAGTCATTTAGAATCCGAATAAACGGCGGAAGCAGAAACAACCCCTTCGGAAATAAGCTGAAATTCACAAAAATTTGAAGAACAATTTTCGTGAATTCCTTCTTATTTCTTGGGGTTAAACGTTTCTATCCCTGCCTCTATTCATTCGTCTATTCTCACAAAATTATTTCTCTAATTTACTAGCAGCTGCTTCATCTAGAATTACTGTTAAGTTAGGATGAAGCTGTAACACAGAGGCTGGAAATTCTTCCGTGACCGGTCCTTGTAGCACATTTTTTACCATCTCAGCTTTTTTCTCGCCGTTAACGATCAAAATCAGATGTTTTACCCGCATCACGCTAACAGGGCCCATCGTGACAAATTCCATGCCTTTGATCATTTCACCTGGTACAAACCACGGCTCATCTCCAGTAACTTTCACCTTGTACGTTAAATTCTCAAAGCTTGTTGTCGTTGGCATATTACCACAAAAATGACCATCTCCACCTAAACCGATCATCATCGCGTCTAACCCGCCGTCTAATGCTAAACGTTTGTCTTGCTCTGCATAATTTTCCACAGTCAGAGGATGGATATTTTCCTCATTGATATTCGCAGGTGTTAAATATAATTTTCTCAAATCAGAAATCGTGATCCCTTCCACTTGATCCGGCACAGGAATTTCATCAAAATTATAATAATGAACATTGGCATAATCTGGAGAATCTTTTACGATTTCCACCATTCTTTTATAAACACCAACAGGCGTATTACCTGCTGTAATCGATAAGTTTACTCGTTTATCTTGACTCATATGTCCTAATAAGATATTTTTAGTTGTCTCACTCATTGCTTCAAAATCTTTTTCAATAATAATTTTCATTTTGTTCACTCCATTTCCTTTTTATGTCTTCATTTTACAATGTGGGAACCATCCCATGTCAACAATTCTTCGGAAAAATAAAGCGTTTTCTTTTCTTTCTGAAAAGCAGAGCAACAAGACCACCTAAAAAATGCGGCCTCTTGTTCTGCGTTGATTTATTTATAAATAGTCCAGAAGTTTAATGCTTCGTTTAGTAATTCGTCTGCAGTAAATTCCTTGATAGAATGACCTTTTTCCTCAGAATCATTCGGATCGTTAACCCAAAATTTGCCGTTGTTCGTTCCGCTAAGTACCATAATATGCCCTGTCTCGGTGAATACTCCAGGTTTTACTGAAATAATGACGGGATGCTGCTGTTTCAAGTGTTCCTCAACTGCAGTCATATCATTTTCTAAATCTTCGAACTGATATCCTTTAACCATAGCAAAATCAGAGAACACTGCCCAAGCAGTCCCTTCCCCTTCTAAATAGTAGTCATTTTTTGACCAATCTAAAATATCCTGCGGTGTACACTCTTTTTTATCTAAAAAAGAAGAAACCATTGCTAAAGAGACAATTGCACAACCATTGATTTCCAATGTATTACCGTCTGGATTTCCGATCCCGTAAGGTGTTGATTTCCAGCGGTCGTCTGTTTGCAGCAGTAAATTGATTGGCATACGATTAGCGAATTTCCCTTGATTTAGCTTTTCATTTACTTGTTCAATGTACGTTAATTTTTTTACTTCTTTGGGTTTTTGTTTGCTTTCGCTTGTTTGCGTTGATTTTACCTCTTCTGCTGGTTCTTCGCTAAAGAGTGCAGAAAAGCCGTGACCTTCTTCCATAGGTGCCATCTTCGCCAACAGTGCTCCTGCGGCAACAGTTATACTAAGTAATGCTATTAAATAAGTGTTTGAATTCTTAATTTTTTTTTGTTTCATCAGAATCTCCCTCTTTTAGGTTGAAAGTCTTTATCATTCATCTCAACTTTCAAAACAAACTACTAAATACGAGTAATCTGTACCTCTTTATATTACTTAATCTAACGAAAAAATCAAGTAAGAATGATTTGCAAAAGCGAAGTACGAACATATTTTCTTGAATTTTTTCTAAATTTTAGGTAGAATAATACTATCTGAACATACAGTGTCTGATAAACATAGTAAATTCGTAAAGGAGGTAGAAGAATGGATAATGACCACAAATCAACAATGAAAAGCATTTCAAAATTGATCAGCCAATCTTCCCAAAGTTTCTTTTCGGCATTTTTAGACGACGCTAAAGATAAACAAAATAAAAATAAAGAGCGTGAAGAAATTCTTAAGAAATTACAAGTTGCTTCTGCTCAAAAGAGTTTAGTTGTTTTACAATTAAAGGAAGTGCCGACTTCCCAAAAATTTGAAACAGTTTCCGGTTGGATCGTCTCCAAAAGCATCGGTGATTCGATCATGCTGAGATCTCAAGAAGACAGCCAACAAATTCGGATGATTACTGTTGAACACATAAAGAAAGTAAGTACGTTGTCAAAAAATGACAACCGCCAAATAAAATAGAAAAACTGCTGGTGAGCACATCAAACTTACCAGCGGTTTTTTCTTTTTTAAATCTATTAAAAAATTTATCAAAAATGTGCTAGAAAATAACATTAAAAAAGTTATACTATAAATAGTAAGAATTTTTTATAGACGATCGTCCCCCATGCGATGAAGTAGTAGGAGGAAAAATCATGTACCTTACTCTGTATAATGATACACACCAGACATTCATTGATAATTACTGTCTATCAGAAAGAAAACTTCGCTATGTCCGTGCGCCACAACTAGCAGTTAAAGATTCTAATCGTCATTCTGTTTTGGCTTTTGAAAACGAAGTCTTGGTTACGTTCTTTACCTTACATTACTGCTCAGGGGAGTTTCCAACAACAGACTGCCTGATCGTAGAAGACATCTCTACTGATTATCGCCATTTGCGAAATGGACATGTTAGTAGAGCACTTCAAATACTCCCTGAATTTGTTAAGCAGCATTTTCCTGAAGTTAAGCAATTAATTTTACTCGTTACTGAAGATAAACATTTTACGCAGTCATTGTGCAAATATGCAGACTTTCAAGATACAGAAAATCGCTCTTTGCCGCCAGGCGATGCGCAAGTCTTTTTCCAGACATCCATTTGAACAAAAGGAGGGGCCAACGTGCAATTATCTATACTTGATACTGTTGATTTTTCGATTATTAAATTTCCTAATACCCATAAAATCCCACCATCGTTTCATGACATAACAGATTTTAAAAGTGTAACTTATACAAAGGAAGAATGTTCGATCATTGTTCCAACAAATACTCTCGAAACAACAGCCGCACTAGCCGTAGATTCAGGCTGGTTTGTCATTCAAATTGTCGGCGTCTTAGATTTCTCCTTAGTTGGAATCCTTGTGCAATTAGCAAACCCGCTAGCTGAAAATAAACTTTCTATATTTGCCGTATCAACCTATAATACAGACTATCTTTTACTAAAAAATCAAGACAAAGATAAAGCGATCCACACCTTGCAAGAATGCGGTCATACATTTATTTAACGCTCTTTCGTGGGTAATCACTTCGCAATCTGATACAATAGAAGATACGATGAAGTCATTGATCAAAGGGAGGCAGCTTGATGAAAAATGAATATGATAATCCTAATTTTTTTGAAGCCTATAGTCAAATGGATCGTTCAAGAAAAGGACTTGACGGCGCTGGAGAATGGCATGAATTAAAAAAATTACTGCCAGATTTCACAGGAAAAACCGTACTGGACCTTGGTTGTGGATATGGTTGGCACTGCCGCTATGCGGTTGAAAATGGCGCTGAAAAAGTCATCGGTATCGATTTATCTGAAAAAATGATCGAAAAAGCCAAAGAAATGACAGATTCACCCAAAATCAGCTATCAATTAATGGGCATGGAGGAAATCGAAGGTTTAAACGAACAGTTTGATATAGTCCTTAGTTCATTGGCACTTCACTATGTTGCTTCGTTTGAGCAAATCGCAAAGAAAGTCAACCACTGTTTGACTCCTAATGGGGACTTTATTTTTTCTGCTGAGCATCCGATTTTTACCGCCCAGGGAACAGAAGATTGGATTTATGACCAACAAGGTAATCCTATTTATTGGCCAGTCGATCGCTATTTTGATGAAAGTATTCGTGAAACAACCTTTTTAGGAGAAACAGTGATGAAATACCATAAGACTTTGACCACTTATCTGGATGGCTTATTGACAAACGGCTTCCAAATTACCAGAATCGTTGAACCAATGCCCGCTCCAGAAATGCTAGAATCTAGCGTTGAAATGAGAAACGAACTACGCAGACCAATGATGCTTTTGGTTGCTGCTCGAAAAATTGTTTAAGTAGATCAGAAGGAGGAAGATAAAATGCACGATTTAGCTCAAACAATCATGAATGACTTGATTCCTTTTTTTGATTTGTTCATCTTAGCTTTGAACATATTCTCAATCTTTGTGTTGATTTGGGGTGTAATCATGGCTGGTATTGATTTTATCAAAAGTGAACGTACCGATCGAAATCGTATGAGCATGACTAGGCAAAATAATTTCATCAAAAGCTTTTTAGGTAGTTATATCTTGCTAAGTTTAGAAATACTTATCGCAGCAGATATTATCGAATCAATTATCAAGCCAACTTTTCAAGATATTTTGAAACTCGCAATCTTAGTAGTGATTCGAACAGTGATTTCATACTTCCTGCATAAAGAAATCGAAGACGCACTGAAAGATAAAGCAAATAACACTGAAGCAAAGATTGATCCTAAGCAGGAATAATCCTGAAGACTAACTTCAAATAAACAGTGAAATAAAAGCAACTCCTTTGAAAATAGCAAGAAACTCACAAAATTGAAAGAACCATTCTCGTGAATTTCTTGCTATTCCTCGGAGCTAAACGTCGTTCCCTCTCGCTCCCAAACCATATCTTGCTTCTTCCTAAGAATACAACCGTAAACTACACTCTTGAATCAATGCATGTTTCGAATAACGCTCTGATTTGTATATTTAATCTGCAATACCGTTGCTCCTACCAGCGTTATCACAATAACTGGGAGTAAGCTACCGATCCATGTGCTGATTATTACGGCTATGCTAATGAGCAAAATCGTTCCAAAAATCAAATCCCGCAGTCTTTTTTGAAGCAGCCAATGATTGTCTTTCAATAAATAATGCGTCGCAAAGATAATACAGCCGCACATGATATAAAGCATCTTCATCCCTCCACATCTGTTTAAGCTTCAGTATTTTCTGTCGCCGCCTCTTGTAATTCCTGTTCTACTTGAATCTTTTCAAACATCTTGAAAAATGGATAATAAATCGCCAAAGACACCCCGAAACAGACAAATACCATCACACAAGCGACCCAATTCCAATTTGAAGTAATCAGAGCTCCTAAAGGCGCCGGTATGGAAAATGGCGGTTTAACCATCATTTTCGGCATCCAACCTAGTGCTGTTACGATATAAACTAAAATCGTATTCGCGATTGGAACCAAGATAAAAGGAATCGCCAATAATGGATTCATGACGATCGGTGTACCAAAAATCACTGGTTCATTGATATTAAAAATCCCCGGTAAAATCGATAGTTTTCCTAATTGCTTTAAGTACTTAGATTTAGAAAATAAGAACAAGAATACTAATGCTAAGGTCGCTCCCGTCCCACCCATTTGGGCATACCATTGATAAAATTGTTCAGTAAAAATATTAGGTAATTGAAACGCACTTGTTCCATTTTGGAACAGCTCCGCATTTTCTAAGATCGCCTGATCCCAAAACGGACGGATGATCGGACCTAAAACAGCATGGCCGTGAATCCCCAGCGCCCAAAATAGACAAATCATAAATTGCGTGATAATACCGCCAAATAAATTATTCCCTGTTAAAAAGACTTTCAATGGCGAAATAGCTAAACTAAGCAAATCATTTAAATTAAAATTGAAAAAATGTCTAGGAACCCAAAAAAGCAAAATTACTAACAAGGTTGGTAACAAGGCTGCAAATGACTCACCTACAACGGGTGGAACACCTTCTGGCATTTTGATTTCTAAATTTTTTTCTTTCGTAAAACGATAAATCTCCACAGAAATCAACGCTGCCACGATTGCACCAAACAGCCCTTGAGAACCTAACGGTGTGATAGGAATATAACGACCACCAGCAACTGCATTACCTGCCACATCCACCCCTTCTTGAAGATTGACTGGTACAACCATTAATAACGTTGCCAGCATTGAAAGAAAGCCGCTTGTGATCTTGTCTAGCTTATACGTATTTCCCAGAAATGAACCAATCGTAAATGCTGCATACAGCGACATCAACCCAACAGTAAATCGAAAAGGGACATCCAGCGCTGCCAGATAAGGTGCAATCATTTCTGAATACCCGGGAATCGGCAAGTTAAGTAGTATGGTGAAAAATGACCCTACGATCGTCAGTGGTAAAATGGAAATCAAGCCATTTCGTATTGCCTGTAAATGCCGCTGATTCCCAATCGCGTTGGCGATCGGCAGTAATCTCATCGCTAAATTATCAAACATCTTCATCATAAGAATTTATCTCCCTTCTTTAATCAAATCCGTTTTGTTGAACCAGCTCTTTGAACCACAAACCAGATTTTTTTACACTCTTTTCCCCTGTTTCCAGCTCCAATCGATAAAAGCCATAACGGTTTTTATATGCGTTTCCCCATGACCAACAATCCACAAACGTCCACATATGATAACCTAAACAATTACTGCCCTCCTCCATTGCTTTTTTCAAATAAGTCAAATGCTCCTTCAAAAAATCGATCCGATACTGATCTTGTACGATCCCTTCTTCTATAAACGCTTCTTCTCCTTCGATCCCGATTCCATTTTCAGAAACAAACCAATCGATATTTCCATACTCCGTTTGGATTTTCTTAGCAATATCATAAATTCCTTTAGGATAGATCTCGATTCCTCGTGACGTATTCATCCTTCTACCTGGCATCACGTATTCATCAAAAAACCATTCTGGTGAAAAAACACCTTCTGGGTTTGGCAGACATTCTTTAGCTTTGACTCTGCGGGGGCGGTAGTAATTGATGCCCAGCAAATCAATGCTCGTTTCACTGATCAAGGTGATGTCAGTAGCCGAAATTTCTGGTAACTGATCATACTTTATTAAAACTTCTTTCAGCTTCGCCGGATATTTTCCTTTCAAAATAGCATCATTCACACTCTTTGTATAAAATAGATCTGCCATCTCAGCAGCATGCAGATCTGCGGGGTTCTGGCTGCGGGGATAAACAGGAATCACGTCCATGATGATCCCGATTTTTCCGGGTAGTTTCATTTCACGATAAATCTGAACCGCTTCACAATGCGCCACGATGATATTGTGCAAAACCGATGCTGCCCGTTTAAAATCAACAACATAGGGGTAATGTCGATCGTGAAGATAGCCAGCTTCTGCTGGAATCATTGGCTCATTAAAAGTAAACCAATACTTCACTCGATCACCAAATAGTTCAAAACAAGTTTTCGCATACTCTTTATAGGCGGCCACTACCTCTCGATTTTCAAATCCACCTTGATTTTGAAGCTCCATTGGCATATCAAAATGATATAAGTTGATGAACGGTTCAATGCCCTTTTCAAGCAGCTTATCAATCATCTTATTATAAAATTCAACTGCCTTGGGGTTAACGGCTCCTGTCCCTTTTGGTATAAGACGCGACCATGAAATCGACGTTCGGAATGAGTTAAAAGAAATATCCTGCATTTTCTGGATATCTTGTTCATAGTCTCGATAAAAGTAGGACGTGTTTTCTGTAGTCACGCCGTCATAAAAACGATGGTTGTACTCTTTTGATGCATAATCCCAAATATTTTCTCCTTTCCCATCTTCTCGTTCTCTTCCTTCTGCTTGCGTAGCGCTTGATGCTGCTCCCCAAAAAAATGTTTTAGGAAATTCTATCTTCATTTACGTCATCCTCCAATTTTATTTTTTAATGAGATTAAAAATCATTTTAATTCACTTGCAGATTGCGCTTTCACAACCTATAATTGGAGTATAGCATTGATTATAATGTTTGTTATACGCTTTCATTTCTTTGTGATAAGTATCGTCTTTTGTCATTTCTCACAATTTTGTCACAGCCTGTAACCAGAAGGAGGACACTATGCTTTTTTTAGATTATATTCCAGATTTGAATCCTTTAGAATACGAAATTTATCATTACATCGCTAACCATTTAAAGACTGTCACTTACATGCGTATTAGAGATTTAGCCGATGAAACCCATACAAGT
Organism: Enterococcus termitis; assembly: GCF_001730305.1. Lineage (GTDB taxonomy): Bacteria > Bacillota > Bacilli > Lactobacillales > Enterococcaceae > Enterococcus_L > Enterococcus_L termitis. Next base: position 166,289 of record NZ_MIJY01000043.1, on the reverse strand, counting down.
ACTGCGAGTATTTTAAGGTTCTGTCATAAGTTTGAATGTACTGGTTTCTCCGAGTTTAAAGTAAAACTGCAGCTATACTATGAATCGATCAATCAAGCTCAAATTGCCGATGTTGATGAAACACAGCACATCCATTTTTTAGAACGTGTGAACGAACCCTTTCTTGATAGTAAAATCGAACAAGCCGTTACTCTTTTAGCGGATAAAGGTTTAGTCCTTTTTTTAGGATCAGGCTCCTCTGAACCGATCGCTGCTTACGGTTCACTTTATTTTACCAACTTATCTCAAACAGCTTTACGCATTGAAGATCCTTCTAATTACCCGATTGAGTGGTTTCCAGATGACATTCTTGAACGTACTTGCGTGATCGCATTATCTGTTACTGGTGAAACAAAAGAAATCATCCACTATATCAAACGTTTAAACACAAAAAAATGCCCCATCATCTCCATCACTAACAGCGACAGCTCAACGATCAGTAGAATGTCTGATTTAAATATCCCTTATACGATCAACCGAGAGACCATCTATAAAACCAGCAATAACTATGACAAAACGATCGAACTAACGTCACAGCTTCCTGCACTTTTTCTAATTGAAAAAATCGCCAAACGGTTGCGGCTTCAAAAGAAAATCTAAACGACAAAAAAGTGACTAAGTTAAACGGCATAAGCTCTAACTTAGTCACTTCTTATTTTCTAATGAATCGCGAAGACATCTTTAGTGAATGCTACGCATGTTTTGGTAAGCTTGAAAATTCAAAATCTTCTTCTTGGATCAATCGCCACGATCTCTTTGCAGTATTATAGATCAAAATGGCAATCACCGGTTCGTTACGGTAGGCAAAATTCTTCGTTTTCCATAACGAATCCTCTACAACATGTATTGGGATATGATATTCTTTGCCTTTGATGTCCATCTGATCAAAGCAAAAAACCACACCTTCTTGTAAAATCGACTTCATCTCTTTTAGAATATCAACATCCAGCTTTTCAACGGGAATCCCTCTTTTAAAAAAGGTCTTACGATCATTGACTTTTTCCAAAATCACACGTGTGATCTTGTCCGCTAAGATACGATAAAATTCGTCTATATATCGATAATAAATCCGTGTCATATGATCTACAAATTCAAAAAAGACAAAATTATTCTGTAATTTATAAAAGAACGGCGAATGCAGACTCGTCTTCATATGTCCAAAATATAATAATTCAGAGATCTCTAGCGGTGTCAATTCTTTTAACATCGTCACATCTGAAAAATCGATCCATTTGATTTCTTCGTTCATTTTTCTGCGATGTGTTGTAGAAAAAAACTGATTCACACCCTCTTCTCCACGGATGATCTTCAAGCCGCTATGCATGTCGTATTCTCCTTCTTCTGCAGAAGGATTCAACAACAGTAAATTCTTCGGGTGATGAACGATAGAATGAGTAAAGTCTGAATGTGTGATTCCTTTTGATAAAACTGCATTACTTGTCATATCAATATGTACATAAATCAAGTCTATCATGTGTTCGATCCCCCCTATCGTTTTTCGCTACTTCCATTCTACAATATTTCTCTAAGAAAAGCTTGTGTCTTTTATTTTAAGTTTCAGTTACAAAGAGTTAAAAATTTACGCATTCTATCACCGTCAGTAATAAAGCTATTTCGAAATTTTTAAAACAGCACCTCTATTTTTAACGATCCTTTTTAAAAGAATCTTTTAGAAAAAAATAAGATTTTTAAACTAGGGTTTCAAATCAAATTATGATACACTTAGTAAAAAGGAGGGAGCTTATGGCCTCAAGAAAAAAAGCACCTAAAAATAAAAAATCCAGAAAAAGAAATTGGCTGCTCAATATATTCTTACTTCTACTGCTTATAGTTGGTTTAGCTTTAGTATTCAACACACAAATCAGAAACTTTCTGATCCAACAAAACGGAAAAGCCTATGCAATAGAGAAACTTACACCAGAAGAAATCGAAAAAAACAACCAACAAGACACTTCGTTTGATTTTGGAGCTGTAGAATCTCTGAGTACAGAAGCTGTACTTAAAGCCCAATTTGAAAACAAAAATCTGCCCGTTATTGGTGCAGTTGCGCTTCCAGATGTAAAAATCAATTTACCGATTTTTAGAGGGTTGGATAATGTCGTTTTACTGACAGGTGCAGGTACGATGAAACCCGATCAAGAAATGGGTAAAGGGAACTACGCTCTTGCCAGTCACCGTGTTCAGGATATGGTCTCACTGTTTTCACCACTAGAGTATTCTAAAGCTGGAGAGCTGATTTACACGACTGATTTGACAAATATCTATACATATAAGATCAATTATGTTGAAAAAATCGATCCATCTCGTGTTGAGCTGATCGATGATGTCCCTGGTAAAAAAATGATTACATTGATTACCTGCGGTGATATGTACGCAACGACTCGAATCGCTGTTCAAGGTGAACTAGAGTCAGTCACCCCTGTAAAAAAAGCAACCCAAGCAATGATAGATGCTTTCCAAATGGAACAGCTAACATTATAGTTATGAAAAGACGAGGATGGGAACAGAAGGAATTGCTTCTGTTCCCATCCTTTATTCCGATTCCACGTGAGTGGGATATGACTCAAAGAGTTATGTCCCATTCACGACTTTTTTACGAATCATAGATGACTTGCTTTTCTCATGCGAGAATAACCATAGCGAATCGTTGATAAAAGCAAAATGATTGGGTACAGGAACAATGTAACTGCTAACCACTCAGTGTTAAAAACAGATATAAAAGTGACATGATACGTAACTGCATAAATCAGCGGCAGCACGATCGCCAACAATCCATAATATAGACTTGTCTCAAACATCATTGTTTTATATAAGTGTTTCATCTTCCATTTCCCCAATCTCATTCAATTTTATCTAGTGGATAGTTCTCTTGTCAGTTCTCTACTTTTCTATTGTAAAATATTCCCTGAAAAGTTACATCCACCTTTGGTCTGAGATTTTATTTTTTATTCATTTTTTTCCTTCGCTTAAATACCTTAACCATGCATCGGTTCCTTGATCGACTAAACGATATGTTTCTTCGAAATCTCCCGTATAATATGGATCAGGTACATCTACAGTCTCTTTTCCGGGAACTCTTTCCATAAATAAATGAATTTTCTCTTCCGTTTCAGTCGGTGAAAGCTGTTTTAGATCCTCCACATTTTGGGCATCCATGCCGATCAACAGATGATATTCAGCAAAATCTTGTGTTTGGATTTGTGTGGCTGTAATCCCGCTAAATGAAATGCCATGTTCCTTTAAAATCTTTTGTGTACCTCGATGAGGTGAGCTTCCTACTTCCCAATGACTTGTCGCAGCAGAAGCAACAGCCAACTGTCCTTCTAAATTTCCAGCCTTAAGCTTTTCCCTAAAAATAGCCTCTGCCATAGGTGAACGGCAAATATTTCCTAAGCAAACAAATAACACTTTTCTCATAGACGCTCTCTCCTTTCTTCTACTATAATATCATAGCCTTTTTCAATAAAAAAAGAGGCTGGAACAGAAACGTTTAACCCCGAGAAATAAGCTGGAATTCACGAAAATTGCCAAGCATCACAGTGAGTTTACGAACTGATGATAATTGGTACCTACCTGGTGCTCTTCAAATTTTTGTGACCAAGTAGGTACTGTGCAACACTGTTTATCTGCGACGAGTCTTTGACGAGAAAGCATCAACTCGTTCCTCGTTGTGTTTTACAGCAATTTCAGCTTATTTCCGAAGGGGTTGTTTCTGCTTCCACCGTTTATTCGGATGTCAAGTGACTAGATTGTCACTCATAGAGTTATGTCCCAGATACCTTTACTTCAAATAATCGTAGTGATCAAAAGTTGCTGTCTACTTTCGGTGCGATCATCTAAACATCGTTTGTGCAGCTTTAGCTAATACCTTAGGATCACGATTGTACGGTGTCACTGGAATGATTTCTTTATCGATATCAAACAAAGTGTATACCGCAATTCGAGCCGCCCGAACAGAATATTCTTCTGTAAAGACCATATCTTTAGGTATCTCAACAAATTGACTGACCATTGCAAAGTTTGTGCTGTTTTCTGGAACAACCAACGGACGGTCTGTCATTTTACGTGGTTGGAATTGTGCATCGATATATGGCATATAAGCAGGAATTACATTAACAATATCTTCTTTGATTTCTTCCCAATCTGCTTGCCAGCCCATTTGACAAATCCACTCATACAAAATTTCTTCTCCCGTACAATCACGCATTGGTTTTTTCACATAATCACCGATTTTATCTGTATAAATTCCGTAGCCCCAGAAAATCGTTGTATCAGGATCTTGATTTTTAAAATGAGGCTGTGCGGCCACAACGGTGCTTAATAGCCAGCTTGAATCTTTTAAGGTCATCAGTGCACCTGATCCAGGAATATTGCCGGAGAATTCTTCGATACGTTTTAATAATTTATCTCCGTTACAAGTGACAGTGAAGCTTTCCCAATTGGTTTCTTTTTCGTTTCCGAAAAATGGTTCAGGATTGCCAAGTCCTGCTTTTTTCTTCGCAATATTACGCCAAAGTCTAGCTGAACGTGATTCTTCTGTCACTTCTGGTGCAGGATGACTCCAGTCTCCTTCTGTTGAGCTATCTGTCATCGTGCCATTGGTCATAATGACTACATCTTCTTCATTTAATTCGATCGTTTCTCCATTACCAAGCTTCAATGCTGTAACCGTAATGTCAGAGCCAGGCTTAAATTCTAGATCTACTACATCTTCATTTAAGGTAAAGTCAACTCCATGTTTTTCTAAATAAGCTTTCAAAGGCAAAATGACACTATCATATTGGTTCAATGGTGTACGTGTAACGCCTTCTAAGGTATCGATACGAGAAAATTCTAAAATCATACGATTCATATAACGACGTAATTCAAACGCACTACTCCATTTTTGGAAAGCGAAGGTCGTTTGCCACATATACCAGAAATTCGTTTCAAAGAAATGTGGACCGAACCATTCTTCGATCGTCACACCATCCAAACTTTCTTCTGACACGGCTAAAAGTTTAGACATTGCTAAACGATCTTCATTATCAAAGCCCATGGTATGCGCATCAAGGATTTCCTGTTCTTTTGTGACTAAACGAGCTTGAGCATGTGTTGGATGTAGATGATCAAAATTCAAAATTTCTTCTGTTACACTGTGATTTGCCCATTCAAGTGAAGGGATGCTACTAAATAATTCCCAGAAGTTTTCATACGTTTCTTCATTTAACATCCGACCGCCACGAGCAACGAAGCCTGTTTCATTAGTACCGATGCCATCATTACTGCCACCAAGAATTTTCATGCCTTCGATCACATGGATATTTTTCCCACTGAAATTCGCATCACGAATCAAATATGCAGCTGCTGCCATTGTCGCAATCCCGCCGCCAATCAAATAGACTTGTTTGTCACCATAATAACGGCTGTTGATTTCTTCTTCTACTTCAGACAACTTTGCTGTTTTTTTATCCCCAGATGACTTTTTAGCAAGAACGGCTGCGCCTAAAACTCCTGCAGCAACTAATCCAATATGTCTTTTTTTCATGAGAATCCCTCCGATTCATTTTATGAACCTAGCGTACAATGATTCTTTAGAAAAGTCTTGTGATAGCCTTTCCATTCCGTCCCCTTTTTAGACACTCTGAGCTATTTGTCACATTAGCTCATTTTCCTGAGCATAAAGACGATATGAGAAAAATTCCGTATCTTTAGCTAAACGAAACAGCTGTGTCGCTATTTCTAATGGTGATTCTTTATAGCTTCCTAGAATCCATTCGATCAAAACACCGCTGCAACCATAAGAAAAGAAACGTGCATAAAATTCTTTATCCTCTGGAAGTAATTGCTTTTCTTTATCCATCTGTTCAAATAAATGAATAAACAATTTATTGGTGATCCCAGAAAAGCACGCTCTCAATATTTCAGAATCCGAAGTAACAGTATTGTAATAGAAATCACTTTTTTCTTGGATCGTTTTAAGCATCTTTAACGCCTGTTCCTCCCAATTATCGATACTGATATCGGCAGAATCTAAATAGATCAATGCATCATGCGTATATATCCAACGCAGTAAATCATTTTTATCTGTGAAATGATAGTAAAACGTTTGACGATTCAAGCCAACTTCTCTGGTAATATCTTGAACACTGATTTTACTAAATAATTTCCGTCCACATAATTCGATCAATGCAGATGAAATTGCTTTTTTGGTGATCTGTGCTTCGCTCATAGTTTTATCCTCGCTTTTTTTAGATAGGTTCATCATACCAAATTATAGAGTAAAAATATAAGATTACCGCATCATTTTTAGAGATTATTAAAGCTTTCAGCTTCGTAATGTGTTTTATTTTTAAAATAAATAATAATAAAAAAAGAATTAAAAAAGATTTTTTTATCAAAATTTTTAACAAATAACGAAATATAAGAAAAAACAACAAGCTATTTTGTGTTATATTCAATGCATTGTTAATCATTATGCATTAGCAAAAAAACAAATAGAGGATGGATAAAATGGTGAGTTTGAAAAAGGTATTTTGCGGTGCTCTTGTGGCTTTGGGAATCGGTCTTTTCATCAGTCAACCAGCTGATGCAGCTTCAGTTTTAACTGAAGGTACTGACTTGAAAGGCTATGCTGCAACAATCACAACTAAAAATGATGGAACAAATGTATTAACAACGAAAAAAGGAGAGTATCTTTTAAACGAAACAGCGAAAATCTATAGCTCTTCTTCTATCGTTATTACACTTAACAACACAAAACCTGTAACTATTAATTCGATTAATACTAAATGTACGCTAGAATTAAGAGGGAACGGCGAAATGCAGGTTCAAACACAAGATGATGTCGCTATTAATGTCGGTACTTATTTCAAAGCATTTAAACTGACAAAATACGGTAAAGGCAAAGTGACCGCTTCTGCTTCAAAAATTGGTTTGAAAGTAAAAAATGAAATCCAAATGGAAGGCGGTTCTGTCGAAGCATCAGGAGCAGAATATGGTATTTATTGTGATAATGACATCAAACCTTATTATGACGCTGTTCTTAAAGGTGTAAGTAGCAATGGTACTGGTATCTATGCTTATCGTGATATTTATGCTTGGAAAGGTGCCACTGTTATCGGTGAAGGTCAAGTTGCTGGCGCTCGTTCGATCATTGCACATATCCAAGCGGAAGATGCCGGAAGTTCAATCACTGGTATTTCTCATGACATCAACAGCCCTTTATCTGCTTTACATGCGGACAAACAAATGTTGCGTGCATATCATGGTGCAGTCGTTCGTGAAGAATACGTAAAACCAGATTTTAAAATTTCTGATGAAGAGCCGTTGAACCTGACTCAAAATTATGTAACAGTCGCTCGTAATATGAAAAATATGGCTAACTATGACTGGTCTTCAACACCAGAAAGTGTCTACTTAGCAAATGGAGGATTACTAGGTGATGTGACAAAACCATTCAAAGATGGAACAGTCATCGGCACTCGAACAAATTCATCTGCTTGTGTGGATAAAAATGAGGTAACACAATTAAAGAAAAATGGTCGTCATGAAGTTGTCTTTACCGGAACTTCATCTCATTATATCGTTCCTGTACTCACTAGACATTATGTTGATAGCCAATTAGAAGGAAACTACGAATTATACAAAGAAGAGATTCATTATGTTGAAGTGGGTTCTTTAGTAAAAGTGGATGATTTCCAACTTGATTTTTCTTGGACTGAAAGCACATATGAAGGTGCAGATAAGACTGACTTTATCGCTGTAAAAGACGGTACTCCTTTAGAAATCAACTATAAATATCTCGCAGAGCTTTAAGATTCGGTAGTGCTATCGCTTGTTTCAAATAAAAAGTCCAGAGACCCTGTTCTCTTGAAGGTCTCTGGACTTTTTATTATTATTCTCTTTGTCGAGTGTAATGACTTATGTTGATCCTTTTGTATGACTTATTTATAATTTACTTTCAGTCACGGGATCTTTTACTAAATTAGCCCCCCATAATCCTGCTAGAGAGGTAATGATCATACCAAGAATCATTGCTACAAAGCCCCAAACAGATGCTTTGGCTACTGTATTTGAAGCATCTTCAGCTGCTTGTCTGGCTTCTTTGATATTTTCATCTAAATCTTCTTTAGCATCTTCAAGGTTTGTTTTAGCCTTTTCGATTTGTGTTTGTGCTTCTTTAGAGGCTTTTTGTAATTCATTGTAAATGTTATCCGTCGCTTGTTGCGCTTCTTCTTGAGATAAATCTGTGTTTTTTGCTACAGCGTTCGCAATTGCCGGACGATCGATTGAATCACCGATTTTTTCTGCTTTTGCTTCTAAAGAATCTGCAGTATCTTTGAAGATTTTATCTGAGTTGTCAGGATTTTTAACGATTTCTTTTCCTGCATCTGTAATTTCATCTGTTGCTTCTTTCATTTGATCTTTCAAATAATCTGGTTGTAATTCTTTCACATCAGTATCTTTTAAAACTTTTTCTACTTGTCCTTGAAGTTCTGTTGTATCCACCGATTGAACGTTATCAGTTACTTTATCAAAACCTTTGCTGATTGCATCAGATGCACCTGATGCAACTGTTTCTACTGTGTTGCCTGTTGCCGAAGCGATGTTGCCAAATAGTGAGCCGATTGCTGAAAATGCACCGATCGCTGTGTAAGAAAGCACTGCTAATAATACCAATACGCTTGTTGCCCAAGTTAAAAACCCATGAACCAATCCAACTCTGCGTGCTGCTACACCTGCAATAAAGCCGCTACAAAATAATGAAAGAACAAATGTTACCACTGTCCAAATAATAAGTCCTGTTCCTACACCATCTAATGGATTATCTGATGTCGGTTTAACTAGCCCAAAACCAATTGCAGAGCCAACCAAACTTAAGGTAAAGAATATCGCAAAGAAGGAAACTAATCCTGCAATAATTGCCCCCCAAGAGATATTTACCCCTGCTTCATCTTGCGTTGTTAAGTACGATACAAACCCTTTTTTTCTCGTATTCTTTTCCATAATTCCCATCCTTTCGTTCGATTTTTTTATTAACTAGTACATCTTCCACTATAAAAGCAGAAAATTTTTCGCGCCAATCATACGATTTTATTTCTAATCAAATCCTAACTTTTTAAAAAATGACAAAAAAGCAAAAAATTCATAAAAATCGCCAAGTGTCACAGTGAGTTTACAAACGAATGATAAGCGGTCCCCACCTGATGTTCTTCAAATTTTCATGAATTCTTTGCTATTTCTCGAAGCTAAACTTCTGTCTCCGTCTTTCTCGCTATGTTCTATCAGTAACTCTCTTTCACTAATGCACTAAGCTCGCAAGCAGTACACCAATAAAAATCAGCCAATCAAAGGCGATATGAATGATGGTTCCTGCCCACAATGAGTCTGTCTTTAATGTTGCCCAAGTAAAAGGAATTCGGGTCAAACCAATGACTATCAAGCATTGAAACCAATTCCAATCATAGGTCGATAAGTGTAATGCGCCAAACATCAAGCTTGTTAAAATAACAGAACCAATGATTGCTGTTTTTCGTTCAATATTATAATGAAGCGCTACATGAACAAGTAAAATCAAAGGAATCATGGTGATGATTTCTTCTCCCGGTAACATAAACAGCGTTCTACCAAACATCGAAAGGGCTGTTCCTAAACCATGATTAAACTGGCTCACTATAGGATTATCTGCGGTTGGTTGTCCAATGGATTCGGCTAAAAATTTTGCTAAAAGTGATGTTACCCAGCTTAAAATATAAGCGATTAAAATGATTTTAGTCGACCCTTTTTTTAGAGGAGAATAGAGTTTCTTAATCCCATCCCACCCATACATCAAATAGATGCCAATCAGTCCGGCAATCAAAATAATACAAAAATTCAATATGAACGTTGTATTCACTAATGAGTAAAAAGCACCACCTAATAATAATATAGAAATAATTGCTGGAATTACTTTTACTTTTCTATCAAATAATTCGTGCATTTTCTTCACGTCCTATCTTTTTTTGAGTATATTGGTTGTCTTTGTTTACTGTATAGATAATAACGACTTTTTTTCTTGCTAGTCGGTTTAGTCTTACAAATAGGACTTGGAAATTTTTAATTCTAAGTTTTCTCAAATTATCGAATAAATCTTGTTCACTTACTGGATAACGGCGATCACTCTTTCATCAGTTCAATCATGGAGACACCTCCATTCTGTAAAACTGCTTGAAGACAGTCTCTCTTAAAATCGATTAATCGTTGCAATTCATTTTTTATTTCTGACAAAGAATTATCTCCTTCAACATCACTCCCACTTCACATAACTCTTCAATAAAAAAACTCAAACCACGAAAGGAAATGCATTCCATGGTTTGAGTTTAATTCTATTATTCTTGATAGTAGGTTTGGTAGCCAAAGTGCTCATAGGCAAGCGGCGTTGCAATCCGGCCTCTAGGTGTTCGTTTAATGAAGCCTTTTTGGATCAAATACGGTTCGTACATATCTTCTACTGTTTCAGTTTCTTCACTTATATTGACGGCCAATGTACTTAAACCGACTGGACCGCCGCCATATAATTCGATCATCGTTTTTAACAACTTTTGATCGACATAATCTAATCCTTCATGATCCACTTGAAGTAAGGTCAATGCTTGATCAGCGATCGAACGATCGATCACACCATCAGATTGTACTTGGGCAAAATCACGTACACGCTTTAATAAACGATTGGCGATTCTGGGAGTGCCTCTAGAGCGGCGAGCAATTTCAAAAGCGCCGTCCTCAACAATTTCTGTTTGAAAAATATCAGCAGAGCGCAGGACAATTTCCTTCAAATCTTTGGTTTCATAATATTCCATATGAGAAATGATCCCAAAACGATCTCTAAGCGGTGCCGACAACATTCCAGCTCTAGTCGTTGCTCCGATCAAGGTAAACGGCGGTAAAGGAAAATGAACCGGATGTGCAGTTGTGCCTTGACCTACCATGATATCTACATAGAAATCTTCCATTGCCGAATACAGCATTTCTTCCACTAAACGAGGCAAACGATGGATTTCATCAATAAACAAAACATCACCTGGTTCCAGCTCATTGAGGATCGCTACTAAATCACCTGCACGCTCGATAGCAGGTCCGCTAGTCGTACGAATATTGACATGCATTTCATTGGCGATCACCATCGCCATCGTGGTCTTTCCCAATCCAGGAGGACCGTATAAAAGCGTGTGATCTAGTGCTTCCTCACGCGTTCTGGCAGCTTCGATATAGATCGTAAGCTCTTGTTTGACTTTATCTTGACCGATATATTGTTCGAGAAATTGCGGACGTAGTGATTTTTCCAGTGATTCTTCACCTTCACTGCTTTGTGCTGATAGCAGTCTTTCATCTTCTGTCATAGCTCTTTCCCCCTATCGTTTCATCATTAATTTCAGTGCATTGCGTAAGTATTCGTCTGTTTGTTGTGTACCTAATTCTTCTAATTTAGGTGTAATTCTCTTGATTTCTTTTTCGCTGTAACCTAAAGCACTTAATGCTTCTAATGCTTCAGTCAACGCTTGGTTAGCGGATGACACTTGCGGTGTCTGAGCCATCGCTTCAACTGCTGCATCTGAGGTTTCTAATTCACCTAGTTTTCCTTTTAGATCAAGGACCATCTGCTGGGCAGTCTTTTTACCTACTCCTGGAAATTTCGTTAGGTATTTAGCATCTTCATTTTCGATTGCATTGATCAACCCACCGTGGTCTTCAGACGCCATGATCGCCAACGCACTCTTTGGACCAATACCTGAGACACTAATTAATTTTAAGAAGAGCTGCTTTTCATCTAAATCGCTAAATCCATATAAGGTATGCGCATCTTCACGAATGACCTGATGAATATAGATTTTGATTTGCTGATCTGTTTTTCCGGAATAACGATATGGATTTCCGACTGAAATTTGATAGCCGATCCCGTTTGTTTCTATCACAATATAATAAGGACTGATAAAGGTAACTTTACCAAGGATATACTCGTACATATGTTCACCTTTCTACTTGTGGCTGATTTAACATTTTTTTCGCCACGCTATTCTGCATCATACACGCACATATGTTTTCATTTTAACACAAATCACTAAAAACAAGTAGCACTAAAAGTTGTTCTCTTTTGACTAAATAAAATAAGCCCGCACCAAGATCCGAGATCTTAGACGAGCTTATTCGTTAGTCATTATTCAGAGATATAGGTCCATTTATAGTCATAGGTTGCACCTGCACCATGTGCGACAACCCCTTTGACTTTTGAACTGCGCATATGCGCTTCAGCCTTTTGATAGACTGGTGCTACACCCATTTCATCAAGGATCAGTTTTTCAGCTGCTACCATGTCGTCCCAGCGTTTGTCAGGATCAGCAGCGTCTTTTTTACCAGAAGCTTCAACTAAGGCATCATATTCTTCATTTGAATAACGGCCTCTGTTATAAGCTCCGCCCGTTACAAACAAGTCAGTAAAGCTGCTTGGGTCTGCATAGTCAGCACCCCAACCGCCCATGATCACTTCAAAGTCACCATTTTTACCACGATCTAAACGAACAGTAAATGGTACATTTGTTACTGTCACATCTACACCATCCAAGTTTTCTTTGACTGCCCCTTGAATGTATTCTAGGATTTTTTTCGTTGAATCGGTATCATCACCAACGATGTCAAATTTGAATGAACTAATGCCTAACTCTTTCTTCGCAGCTTCCCAATATTTTTTCGCTGCTTCTTTATCAGCTTTCAAGACATTTTTATTTTCTTCAGCAAAGTCTTTGTTATCCTTTGGTGAAAATGACATTCCCTCTGGCACTAATCCAGTTGAGGCAATCGAGCCATCACCTAAAATACGCTCTACCACAGCATCGCGGTCGATAGAATAAGAAATTGCTTTTCTTAGGTTTTCATTGTGGTATGGAGAATCAGCATCTCTTTGGTTAAACTCCAGATAAGATGTACGGGCTTCTTTTTGGATCACTAGTTCTGGATCATCCGCCATTTGCTGAGCTAGTTCACCACTTAAAATCACATCATCTGCTTGACCATCTTGGAATAAGTTTAACGAAGTCGGTGCTTCTTTCACCACTTTGACTTCAATTTTATCTAATTGAACAGTTTCTTTGTCCCAATATTGATCATTTTTTGTATATGACCATTCTGTATCTGTACCAGGTCCGTCAAAATCAGTCAGTGTAAATGGACCATTGTAAACAGACGCGTCACTCTTCGTTGCATAATCTTTTCCTTGTTCTTCTACCACTTTTTTATTTTGCGGGAAGAAAGATGGAAATGCCAATAAATAGTCAAAATATGGTGTTGTTTGCTCTAACGTCACTTCTAATTCGTAATCACTGATCGCCTTGATGCCTAACTCATCAAGTTCCTTTTTACCAGCGGAAACATCCGCACCATTTTTCACTAATTCAAGCATATACGCATATTCTGCAGCTGTTTTTGGATCAGCTGTACGTTGCCAGCCATATACATAATCTGCAGCGACTACAGGATCTCCATTGGACCACTTAGCGTCTTCTCTAAGTTTAAAAGTGTATGTCAGTCCGTCATCACTTTTCTTCGCCATTTCACTTGCTCCAGCCGGCTGGGGTTTGCTTTTATCATCTAATCGGTATAATCCTTCATAGACATTATTCAATGCTGAAAAACTAATAGTGTTCGTTGCTAAGGATAAATCCGCACTTGGCATTTCTTGTTGTACGACGACCCTAAAAAGCTGTTCCCCACTCGCTTTTTTACCATCGGTACTGCTGGTAGAGTCGGTCTTGCCGCCTCCGCCACATGCTGCTAACACTAACGTTGACAGCATCATAACACTTATCAATTTCGTCGATTTCATTTTTTTCATCTAATTCTCCTCAATAAACAATTATTTTCTTACCGAATATTAATTTTTAGAATATTCATATAATACTAAAAATAATTTAAAATAGCAACTATTTTTATAGCTACTTTATTGTTAAAATAAATAACGATTGTTTTTATAATAAAAAAATAGGGCAGAAAGATAACTCAAAAAGTTATCTTTCTGCCTCAGTTTGATCATTATTCAAATAGAGATTTATATTCTCCATAGCCCTCTTTTTCTAAGTCTTCCACAGGAACAAATCGTAAAGCAGCTGCATTGATACAATAACGTAAACCGCCTTGATCTTGGGGGCCATCGGTGAAAACATGTCCTAAATGAGAATCTGCTTCTTTACTTCGCACCTCAACTCGATGCATCCCTAAAGAAAAATCAGCCTTTTCTTTGACTCCTCGTTTTTCTATTGGGTGAGTAAATGACGGCCAGCCGCATCCTGCATCATATTTGTCAGTCGAACTAAAGAGCGGCTCACCGCTAACGACATCAACATAAATCCCGTCTTGATAAAAATCATCATACTTGCCAGAAAAAGGACGTTCTGTTGCATTTTGCTGCGTAACTGCATATTCGATATCCGTTAATTTCTCTTTCAACTCTTCTTTTGATGGTTTTTCCACGACAAATCACACCCTCACTAATTTATTTACCTTATGATAGCATTATTAATGAAAAAACACTCATTTTCTGTTTAGAAAATGAGTGCGTCGTTTCTCTATTAATTCCAAGGTATATCTAAATCGACATTCTTAGCTAGATCGATGCTTTCCTGCCGTTTCGCTAGACGTATGTCTTTCCTTTTTTCATACCCTTGACAGATAAAGGCTTCTTCATCTGTTTGTGGTTCAATCCTATCTGGCAATTTGGCTCCTTTTGGTACAACAAATGTCATGAAGCACGTACCGGCTAAGTAACGATCACCTGTGAATAAATCTTCTCCGATGACTTTAGCAAAAATTTCCATAGAGCGAGTCCCAACACCCGAGACATACGCATCAATACAAACCGAATGATTCGCTTTTAAAGGTGCTAAAAAGTCTAGATGATCGACAGATGCTGTAACAATAGCAGATCTTGATACACGAACGGCTGCTATTCCAGCTGTTTCATCCAGCCAAGCCATCAATTGACCACCAAATAAGGTTTTATGGAAATTCAGATAAGGATACGTAATGATATGGGTCTGAACAGCCCTTGTTTCGGAGCATTTCATGATGTTCTTCCTTCTTTCTACGTTCGATCTCAGTCAAATGTTGGCAACATGCGGTAGACCGTTGCGATTGGCAACCCCATGATCGAATAGTAATCACCTTGAATACTTTTTACGAGCAAAGCGCCTTGTTCTTGAATCCCATAGGCCCCAGCTTTATCTTTATATTCATCTGAATCTAGGTAATGATTGATTTCTTCATCTGTCAGATCAAAAAATTCTACTGTGGCTGGAACCGTTGCTGATGATTCTTGGTCATCTTTCATCATAACAACACTGGTATAAACTTTATGCGTGCGTCCGCTCAACTGCTTCAACATTCTAAAGCCATCTTCTCTTGACTTTGGTTTACCTAAAATTTCATTATCGATCGCAACGATCGTATCACAGCCGATTACTAAGTCGTTAGGATATTTTGTTGCCACGTGTTTCGCTTTTTGGGTCGCCATTTCTAGTACATAGTCCATTGCAGTAAAATAACTTTTTATTTCTTCATCGATAGCTGCTGGTACAATCTCAAAATCTGAAACGATTCGTCCGAGCAACTCGCGTCTGCGCGGAGATTGTGAAGCTAAGATCACTGTCATTTTCGTCACCTTTTTCATTTTTAATGTGGATCTTGGATCCGTTTGAACATTTTTTCCATGTCTGAATTTGTAAAGTGGATCAAAACAGGACGTCCATGAGGACAATTAAACGGATTTTCGCAGGTTTCAAGATCCTTTAACAGAACTCTTGCTTGCTGCTCATTTAAATAATGATTGGCTTTGATCGAACGTTTGCAGCTCATCATGATTGCTGTCGCTTCGCGGAATTTTTTCACACTAACTTTACCTGTCGTTAAAAACATATCGATCATTTCACGGATAATACTTTCTTCTTCACCAGCTGGATACCAAGTTGGATGGGCCCGAACAATAAAACTGTTTTGCCCAAAATCTTCTAGATGAATCCCCACTTCTGCCAAAATATCTTTTGCCTCTTTGATTTTAAGCGCATCACTGTTAGGATAATCGATTACGATCGGCACTAACAGCTCTTGAAGATCATTCGTCACTTCACCGATTTTTTCTCTAAAATACTCGTACTTGATCCGTTCTTGTGCTGCATGCTGGTCGATAATATATAAACCATCTTTACTTTGGGCAAAAAGATAGGTTCCATGCATCTGACCGAAATATTCTAGTTCTGGAAACCGTTCTTTAGGTCGTTCATCTGAAAGTTTGTTCAAAGCCTGTTCCAATTGTCGGTCAGAATGGGTTGCTGAAAAATCAAATTCAGGATGATGACTCAACTCTTCTTCGTAGACTTGTTCGTCCACCGTCGGCGTTTGTTCTTTTTGTTCCAGCGCTTCATTGACTGGTTCTTCAGTTGTAGTTTCCTCCGTTTCAGCAGATACCGGCTCTTCAGTTGGTGAGCTAAAGGCATACGCCATCAATGCTTCCTTATCAAGTGGTGCTGAATCTGATTGTTCCTGCTGTGGTGTGCTTGGCGGCTGTGCAGAAAATGTTGCCTGTGTTTCTTTCACAAAGAAGCTACCATTTGCAGGATCATAGCCTAAGCTACCTGGTTTTCGTACAGGTTTCGCAGTCTCCGTTTGCTCTGTCAAAGGAATTTCCATCTGTTCGACTTTAGGCTGTTGTTCGACTTTCTTTTTGAAACGAAGATTATCTGCCGCATTTGGAATCAGCTGTTCCTGACTCAACACTTCACGAATCGCTTCACTGATTAAAAGCATCAGTTCCTTTTCTTTACTCAATCGAACTTCTTGTTTGGTCGGATGAACATTGACATCGACTAACAACGGGTCCATTTCAATCTCTAATACAGCAATCGGAAAGCGACCCACCATTAATTTCGACCCATATCCATCAACAATAGCCTTGTTTAGAGCAAAATTTTTGATATAGCGCCCATTGATGATCGTAGATAAATAATTGCGGCTTGCTCTGGTCACCTCAGGCAAAGAAACATAGCCAGTCAACTTAAAATCTAAATCTTCTGCCTCGATTTTCAGCATTTTCTTGGCCGTACTGATACCGTAGATACCAGCAATCGTTTGTTTTAAGTCCCCATTACCAGTGGTGTTCATCATTTTATTCCCATCATGAACTAAGCGAAAAGCTATTTTTGGATGGCTTAATGCTAAACGATTGACGATATCGCCTACATTGGCTAGCTCTGTCTGAATCGTTTTTACATATTTAAGACGTGCCGGCGTATTGAAAAACAGGTTAGAAACCGTGATTTTCGTCCCTTTTCGTAAGGCTGCCGGGCGATGTTCCTCAACTTTGCCGCCTTTCATTTGAATATAACTGCCTTCACCTTGTTCTGATACAGCTGTTTCTACACTAATTTCTGAAACAGAGGCAATACTTGGAAGAGCTTCTCCACGAAAGCCTAAACTGCGAATGCGGAATAAATCGTCTCTTGTATGAATTTTACTTGTTGCATGCCGCTTAAAGGCGCTTAAAATATCTTCTTTAGCGATTCCTTCTCCATTATCGATCACTTGTATTGTTTTTAGTCCTGCTTCTTCAATAAAAATATCGATTTGAGTGCTGCCAGCATCGATGGCATTTTCTACAAGTTCTTTTACAACGGATGCAGGACGTTCTACTACTTCACCAGCGGCAATCTGGTTGGCAAGCTGCTCAGATAATTCTTGAATTTTTCCCATTTGTCCCATCCTTTCCGTTTCTAGCTGTACCTAAATTCTTTTTTGCAGTTCATGCAATTTGTTTAAAGCATCCATTGGAGTCATTTCCAATAGATTCATTTTTTTCAGTGTATCGATCACACTTATTTCATCTGTTGATACTTCTTTGAACAACGACAGCTGTTCTGTATCTTCTTTGATCTCGTCTTTGTATTCGACTGTCTTAGCAGGCTGCTCTTCTGATTCTAAAGCGGAAAGAATCGTTGCCGCTCGTTCGAGTAGAGGACTTGGTAAGCCCGCAATTTTAGCTACATGAATCCCGTAGCTTTTATCTGCTGGACCATCCATCATTTTATGCAGGAAAACCACTTCTCCATTTTTTTCTACAGCACCAACATGGACATTTTTTAGCCCAGACAAGTTTTCATCTAAGACGGTCAGTTCATGATAATGTGTAGAGAAAAGTGTTTTGGCTTTAACTTCTCTGTGGATGTATTCAATGATCGCCTGTGCCAAAGCCATACCGTCATACGTCGCAGTCCCCCGCCCAAGCTCGTCGAATAAGATCAAGCTGTTTGGTGTTGCGTGACGCAAAGCTTGATTGGCTTCCATCATTTCGACCATGAATGTACTTTGACCAGCAATCAAATCATCTGATGCCCCGATTCTAGTAAAGATTTGATCGAAGATCGGCAGCTCTGCAGACTCTGCTGGAACAAAACAGCCGATTTGTGCCATCACGACCGTAAGTGCTAACTGGCGCATGTAAGTACTTTTACCAGACATGTTCGGTCCGGTAATCAGCAAAATAATGTTTTCTTTGTTCATATGCACGCTGTTTGGAATATATTCTTGATGTCCCAATACTTTTTCCACAACGGGGTGACGTCCTTCGACGATGTGCAGATCTTTGCTGTTGCTTTTGAGAGTTGGACGTACATATTGATATCGCTCACTGACCGTTGCAAATGCCTGCAGTACATCGACAGCACTGATCGTTTTCGCTAATTTTTGTAGTCGCTCGATATTGGCTTTAACTTTTTCACGAACTTCCAAGAATAATTGATATTCAAGATCGACAGATTTTTCTTCTGCTTCTAAAATCAAGGTTTCCATTTCTTTCAGTTCTGGCGTAATAAAGCGTTCGGCATTTGCCAAAGTTTGTTTCCGCTCGTATTTTCCTTCAGCTAAATTGGCTAAATTAGATTTAGTGACTTCGATATAATAGCCGAATACTCGGTTGAAACCGACTTTTAAGGTTTTGATTCCTGTTTCTTGACGTTCTTTGGCTTCTAATTCTGCAAGCCACTGTTTTCCATGCCGCATCGCATCGCGGTATTCATCTAGTTTTGCATTGTAATTGTCTTTGATGACATTGCCTTCTGTGATTGCTAAAGGTGCTTCTTCATTGATTGCCTGATCGATCAATTCAACAATATCTTCTGCTGGATTTAAATCTAATAACAGATCATTCCATTCTCCTTGATTGATACCAACGATCAATTCTCGCACAAGAGGAACCTGTTCTAACGAAGTCTTCAGCTGAATCAAATCACGACCGTTGACGTTTCCAAATGCTACACGACCAGCTAAACGTTCTAGATCGTATACTTTCGTTAAAGTTGCTTGTAAATCCACACGCTCAAAATACGCATTCAGCAATGACTGAACCATTTTCTGACGTGCTTGGATCAGTTTTTCCTGAATCAGCGGACGATCCAGCCATTGTTTCAACAAGCGTCCGCCCATCGCAGTTTTTGTTTCATCCAGTAGCCAAAGAAGTGTGCCTTTTTTGAGTCCTGTTCGGATAGACTGTGTTAGTTCTAAATTGAATTTTGAGTAATGATCCATTTTTAAAAAGTGATCAGGTTGATACTCCACAGCTTTTTGGATATGTGCCAAACTACGTTTCTGTGTTGCGGTTAGATAAGTCAACAATTTCCCGGTAGCTTCTATTTCTAAGGCTTCCGTCAATTCACTGGTCAAAAAGTTAAACTCGGCATTTTCTTCTGCTTCTTTTTGCTCTGAAAAGATAACATTCAATCTATTCTTCAACGTTTCCTGCAATGACTCTGACAAGTCACTGCCTAGCACCATTTCTTTAGTTTGCAAAGCCGATGCTTCGTTGATCAAGCCGTCTTCATCGTTTAAAACAGCAGTCTTTAATTCACCTGTACTTAAATCAACATAAGCTAAACCAAAATGCCCATCAGCTTCCACTACAGCTGTTAAATAGTTATTGTCTTTCGATTCCAGTCCTTTGCTGTTCATGACCGTTCCCGGTGTAATCAGCTGAACCACTTCACGTTTGACCATTCCTTTTGTGGTTTTAGGGTCTTCAACTTGTTCACAAATTGCGACTTTATAGCCTTTTTCGATCAATGTATCAATATAGCCCTGCGCTGCGTGGTGAGGAATACCGCACATTGGAATCGGATCATCTGCGTTTCGATTACGACTAGTCAACGTCAGCTCCAATAGTTGTGATGCATTGATTGCATCCTCGTAAAACATCTCATAGAAATCACCTAAGCGATAAAAAAGGAAGGCATCCTGGTATTGTTCTTTGATTGCTAAGTATTGTTCCATCATCGGCGTGTTTTTGGTCTTTTGCGGCATTGTTACCCTTCTTTCTCTAATTCTTCATTAATTCTGTATTGAATCATGTCTGTGACGTGTTGTAAAAGATCATTTGCTTCCATTAATTGTTCGCGATAAGCGACTACTAGCGGATGTTCATCAAATTCTTTCGTTAATTCATCTGCCCGTTGGATCGCTGCTTTTTCTGCCTCTGGTTTGTCGTAATGAGCAAATTGAACGGCATCTTTTTGTGCAGCTTTAATTTGTTCGACTAATTCGGTCAGCTTTTCGTTATTTTGTACTTTTTCTTCTATTTTCTTATAGCGTTGAATCAGATCATCTTCACCGATCAATGCCAACAGCTTCATTAGTTCTTCGTTGATTTTTTTATCTGTAATGGATGGTTCCATGTTTTCACACCTTTATTCTCCAGTAAGATTTTGTTATAAGATACGTCTATTTATTTTAACATAATTCATGTAGAAGCAACAGTTTACGGAAAAGATTAAAAAAATTGTAACGACTGATTTTTCTTCTTAAGAAAATGGAAAAAGAACTAGTCGAGCTAACTCAACTAGTCCTTCTAGATTCATCTGTTCATTCTGTCTATTTTTCCTTTAATTCTTTTACTTGCTCCTCTAGTTCGTTGATTTTTTTCTGTCTTTCTCTATAGTTCACTACGAGCATAATGATCAATAAAAGAATCACTATTCCAATGATATACCACCAATCCTTCACTTCATTTTCATGGACATAGGCTTGATCATTCAATGCTTTTGCTTCTTTTGCCTTGATTTCAAATTCTTCTTCAAAGTTCCAAGTTCTGCCCTTTGATTCTGCTTGGATAGATAAAGTATATTTTCCAGGTTTAAAGTTGGTTTCTTGTAAACTTATCGGATAATCGAACTGCGAGTTGGGTGCCATTTGCAGATTGTCTTTTTTCGTTTCATAAAGAATCGTACTCGTATGTTTCTTTTTAATTTTTGCTGTTACGTTCAGGCGATTTAAATAGGCTGCCTTAGGATTCGTTAATTGGGCAAAAACGACATTTCGATGATTGATTTGGCCTAAATGGATGCTCTTTAGCTGAAGATCTGACGTCACTTCTTTTTGTCCGTGTAAAACGAGTGCGATTACATAACCGAATTGGTTCTTGATCGTTACATCTGTATTTGCCGCTTTAGAATTTTCCTCATCTTCACTTGTAAAGATTAGTCCTCCAGATAAAATGCCTGAAAATGCTTGTTTGGGCATTGTGATTTGATACTCAACGTTTCGTGATTCATGAGGCGCTAATGTGATTTTTTTAGTTGCTGGTTGGACTAGTTGACTTAATTCATATGGAAGCTCTACTGATTTATTTTGCTCACTATTCATATATTCGACAACTCCATTTGTGTTAGTTGTTGCCGTTTTGACGTCTGTATTGACTGTTACTGATTTGTCTGATCGATTACTGACCATTACTGTGATAGTGTGGTGTTCCTCTGGTTTTAACCGTAAATCAAAGTATGTTTTGCTCTCGTCCACTTGCGCAGTAGATGGTACTGCTTTGACTTCGTACGCCGCATCTTGTGCCCAGGCGGTTGTTGTTCCTAAAAAACTTGTGTAAATAACGCCCAGTAGCAACATCTTAAGTAGTCTTTTCAACATATTGATTCCTCCATTTTATTTCTATGTATGTAATTGCTATAAACAAAGAAAGGAAGCAAAAACGGTAGGTTGTTTCACTGCTCTTGCTTCCTGTATTATTACTCGTTTTCTGGTTGATCTAATAACGTCCATGTCAACGTTGTTTTGTATTGTTTGGCTACTTTTGTTGTTTTGCCTGGTACTTCTAAGATGACTGAATCTTTACCGAAGGTTTCGATTGTTGTACCATTTCCTTGTTCAGCTGCAGCTGCCAAAATAGTTGCTCCTGAACCATCTGTATTTAGCACAACGTCTGTTGCTGCAGTTGCTGTCCCTGTGGATTCAGGTGAAATGGCTGGTGCTTTCAGCGTAATCTGCGCGTTGCTTAATTCCTTTTCACCAGCCTTAAATTGACCATTTTGAGCAACTTGAACAGTCCAGCCAGCTTCTGTTCCTCGAATATCTTGTACGGTTGTTGCTGTTTCAGCTTGATTTGTATACACTTCATCTTTTGCTGAGATCGGATTAGAGCCAAAATCAAAATCCGCAACATTTACAAAGGTCAAGGCTCCTTCTGTCGGTGTCGTAAAGCCGATATCACTCTTTGATTCTTTGTTTTCAATTTCCTCTGCATTAGCAAGTATGCTGCTACTCAACACCATTGTTACTGCTGCTATTCCTACTAAAATTTTGCTTACTTTCATTTACAATCGCTCCTCATTCTTTTGAATTCTATATGCTACCATTCTGCTGACTATTAACAGAATGAATATGCCTAGTTTCATCGTTCTATTTGTTTCTTGTTGATCACCTGTTTTTGGAAAACGTTGATCTGTTTGTTTTTGCGTCACGTCATAAAAACCAACGGTGGCTTTTCCTTCTTCCGCATGCCCTTCTCTTACAGTTAAAATTTGGCTAACGCAAACGCTGAGTATCAGTAAGTGCAGAAATAGCTGTTTTTTCTTTTTCACCTCAACACCTCTTCTCACTCATTATCCACAACATCATACAGCTCCCAGCGAACTTCTCCTGAATAATGATCTGCCAATGCCTCGCCAGATTTGACGTCCACTTTCAAGCCAGTATCAGATGTCGTCCAGTCTTGCGTTACGTTACAGTCCTCATGGGTCGTTGTTACTGCGGAATGAATGATTGTTGACAAATTGGTCTGCAAAGTCAGTTTTTTATCATCTTCTACATAGACTAGCGCTTCCGGCAGAACAGCTTGCGTTTTTTTCCCGGTCAATGGTTTGTTCACGGTTGCCCGCAGCTGCCAGTTAGAACCTAAAGCCCGTGTATCTGTTACTACGAGATCTTTGTCTTTTGATTCAACAGTATACTCTTCATTTTCCTTTGATAACTCATGGGTGCCAAAATTGAGCTGAGTGGGTACAGATGAAAAAGCTAACTGTCCTTGATAGCGGTAGTGAACAGTCTGTTTCTCACTAGATATAACCCCTGCAGCATTTTTTGGCTGTTCAATCAATGTATACCCGGAGATCTCTTTTGCTTTTGTTCGGTAGTTCATTCCGATTCGCCCAGTCAACCTTTCTGGTGGCGCGATTTCTTGACCGTCTTCATTTTCATAGGTTACGTTTACTGGTTCTCCTTGAATCAGCCTGACTTGGAGAAGTGCTTCATTACTCTCTTTTGTTTCCTCATTTAAAGTGACAGCTGCCGTATTTGGCACAACAATCTGATCAATCGTAGGGTCAGCGATCGTTTCTTGGCGGATAGTTACATCACCAATAAGATCGAACGTGTAAGTCTTTCCGTAAAATTCTGTGTCTGCTAAGCTTTCTGGCGTTGCTTCGATCACTAGATCGTTATTTTCGCTCATCGCCACAGTGAAACGAGCGCTCGCATCTGTCCCAAATTCATCTTTTATCACAATATCTTGTGCTGAAATCGTTAGATTTTCTGCTAAGCGATCTGTAATCGTTATGTTTTGAATTGGCCTGTATTGCGAATATACAGGTATTTTTTGTGAGATACTGTATAACTTTCTTTTTTCGGCCCCAGTATAATCAAATGGACTGCCTTGTTTTAGTGGTGCTTCTACTTCTCCCCCAGCAATATCTTCTAAACTAGGGAAATCACCGTAATCAAAGGTTGCATTGCTTTCTTCTGCACTGATCGACATATTTGTATGAATGTCATAACCTGAAATGACACTGCCCAGTACTTTTCCTTGCGTGTCATCCAAAACGACTGAAGCTCTTGGAGCCAAGACGGTCCCAATGAATAAGGAAGCATTGCTTTTAAATTGAATTTCTTGTTTTTCATCGTTGAAATTATGGACCAGATGCGTCGCCATTTTATACGTCCGTTCTTTTAGTTCGTTTGGAATCGTATGATTGTCTGACTTGATCAATGGAATCTCTTTGTCTGCATACTTCCCTTCAAAAAAAACGCCTTGATTTCCTTCAAAGGAATATTCTTCATCTCCCGGCAAGCTGGGATACGCTGCCGCGTGAAAGAAGGTGCTGCCGCTAAAATTAAAGGTCGGAAAATGTTTATAATTTAAAATCAGATATGGAGGAAGCATCGTATCTGGATCGTAGTTTGTGTAATTGATTGAAATATCTTGTGCTTGCTGGAAATGATCGATCTGACCATCTACGTCTACAATGATCACCGCTTGATTTGTCTCGCCTTTTTTCAATGCAATATTGATCTGAATTGCGGACTGCCCGCCCCAGTCATTTGTGTTTATAACTTTTTTCTCCGTATTAATCTCTGCTGCTTGAACAGCGAAATTAAAGGCTACCGTTCGATTCAAATCCGTTAATTCAGCATAATAGTCACTAACAGACTGAATATTTTCCGTTACTTGCGAAAAATTTGAAATACCATTTTCTACAAAAGATGGAAAGGTTTGAAGCGACCCTTGATAAACTCGTTCAGAAAAGTTCTGTTTCAAATTAGGATAGTACTGCAACGCATCTGTCATTTCTTTTTCTGATGGTACATTCTCGATGTAGTAGTGCAGCTGCTCGTCATTGAGGTATCTAAAACTAGTACTGTTTGCATACCAGCGGATCATATCACTACCGCTGATCCTCTCTGAAACAACGGCTGGATCAAGTTGATCCAATGTCCAATTATTTTGTGCGCCTTGATAGTTCTGAAAACCACTTTTAGATAAGCCAGACGAACCCGTTGATGTGACATTTCTCGCTAAAAACTGGCCAACAACTTGTTTTTCTTGCAGTTGATCTGTATTAAAATATAAGGTTTCTCCTGCAGTTAAATTTGTTTTTGTTGAAACACCCAATGGATAGCCCGCAGGCGGACTCTTCATTTCAGCATATGCTTGTTCCATTGAGACAACCGTATAGATTAGACAGAAAAGCAACATAAGTAATCCAATACCACTTTTATTCATCGCCCGCTCCTATCTGCTTCCATTCTTACTAATATGGAAAAGCAAAATATCTTTTCTCATATGAAATAATACAAGCTTTTTCAGAAAATGATTACATAATTTTGAAACAGTTTGTTTCAAATTCAAAAAAACGGACTAAAATGATAAAATCCACGTGAGTGAGAAATAACTTTTTGAGTCATCTCCCACTCACGTGGATTTTGGATATAGGTTATCAATTTGAGAATAGGGCTTGATAAAGCAGTTGGTTGATCATATCGATCATTTTCCCCCATTGTTCTGGGTTCAGTCGTTCATCAAAGTAGAAATGTTCTGTTTGAGGATTCATGATTTCATAGGAATCTGAAATAACCAAATCTGCTAACATCACATCATTGGTGAAAATGATTCTTTCCTGGTTGTAGACATCCAAAATAATCTTTTTGATGCCGTCAGCCAAAATCAGATTATCATTAAAAATCACACAGATAGATAAGCTGCCCGCCTTTTTGTTTAAGTAGATACCTGAATAAATCGTCAATGATAAAATCGGTAGTACACCGCTAAGCGCTTGTCTTTTTATTTTAGGATAGAAGGCTTGCTGCTGGATAATTTGTGTGATTTTTTGAAATGTTTCCTCATTTGTGTCATCGTAATCGATAATAGAATGAAAGGATAGACCATTTCGATAGTAGCCGGAAATATCAATATCGACATGTTTGATATAGATCAACAAGATGATCAGATAGAAATAAAATGTATAATAGCCTTCTTCAGAGTAGGTCACATTGAATTCTTTTTTTATTTCATCCATCAAATTTGCAGTACTCTTGGCAATTTCAAGTGATGAGTATTGATACTGCTCAACAATTTTTTTCTTGGTTTCTGGTGAATCTAAATTATATATTAGTCCCCTAACTCCATAGAGCAGCAATGCTCGTTCTTTTTGATACTGTTCTTTTGTTAAATGTTTCTTCAATAGAGGCAGTATCTCTAATTCTTTATTGTCAAAATAGGCAATATCCGCCAAAAATTCATCTGAAAGCGTGATATAGTTCTTTTGCCAAAGCGCTCTTCTAAGTGTGATCAACTGAATGAAGCGCAATTTTGACTGCTGGGATTCTGACAAAGAATCTGCGTGATCAAAGTACTGTTCAAATTCCTTGATCTGCAGCCAAGTTTCAGGATAATTTTTGTTGTCATAGGCGGTTGATTTAAAAACAGACCAATACGAATAAAAACTAAACAAACGTACTCCGATTTCATCGCCTGTTAATGGACTGGATAATTGATCAAATGAAATCTTGCCACCGAAAGGAATCAGCATTTCCTTTAAGAGACGCAACTGTTTATACACCGAGGAACTGCTCATATGCAAATCCAAAGCCATTGCTTCAATCGACTTATACTGCTTTTTCAATAGCGTATCTAAAATGAAAAATATGCCGCTTTTTCGAACATAAAATAAATGCATATAATCGATCAGGTAACCCACACTGTATGCTTCCTTTGTCTGGATCTGATACGTTCCTGTCTGACTATTTTGAATCAATTGCACCGTCCCGGAAAACGTTTCTTCTACTTCCTTGACTAAGTCATGGACATACCGGCTAAGCGTGCTCTTTGTAAGATTGTATTTCTTCATTAATTCATGGAAATGAAGCCCGCTTTTTGAGAAAACAATCGTCTTAAATATTTCAAATTTGATTTGCTCTTTTTTTCCCATAAAAGAATTTCGCATTTTTGTCTCCTCGTCGATCTGTTTGACTTAGTTTAACATTTTATCCCATTATAAATTATTTTGTTTTTTTCTTGTGCAGAAATGCTCAAACAACAACTTATCATAGAAAAAAGCCCGAAATACAACTCTCTGAGTCATATCTTGGGCTTATTTGGCTATTCTTCAAAGGGACGATCTTCGCTGATTTGGATCGGTTCGATTTTTTTAGCCTGTCCTGTTTGATCGTCAATATCGATAATACAAGCAGATAAAATACTCCGTCCTTCCTCGACGACTTCAAATCGTTTAGGTAAAGAAGTTAAAAATTTCTCGATGATTGGTCCACGCTTCATTCCTAAAATACCGTCATACGGTCCAGTCATACCAACATCGCTTAAAAAGGCTGTGCCAGCTGGTAAAATACGGGCATCATTGGTTTGTACATGGGTATGCGTTCCTACGACTGCACTGACTTTTCCATCTAAAAACCAGCTCAGTGCTTGTTTTTCACTCGTCGTTTCTCCGTGAAAGTCTACAAATATCAGAGGCGTTCTTTTACGTGCTTCAGCGATCAGTGCTTCGGCTTTGCGGAAAGGATCATCAATATCAGCCATAAATACCCGTGCCTGTAGATTAATCACCGCTAACTCCAGTTGATTGACTTTGACAAAAACCATCCCTTGACCGGGAGTCCCTTCTGGAAAATTAGCTGGACGAATCATTTTTTTAGCATCTCCGATAAACTCAAAAATATCTTTATTATCCCAACTATGATTGCCTAATGTAACTACATCTACGCCATCTTGTAGAAACTTCTTGTAAATTTTCCCAGTGATACCTCGACCTGCTGCAGCATTTTCGCCATTAGCAATGGTTACTTGCGGGTGATATTTTTTCTTTAGTTTAGGTAGATAAGTGCTGATCGTCTCACGTCCTAGCGAGCCGACAATGTCGCCTATAAATAATATACGCAAAAAATTTCCTCTTCTCTTTTGATTTCTATGTTTATTATAGATGTTTTTGAACTGGAATAAAAGACTTTGCTGATTATTCCTTTAGCTGCGTAATCAATAAAACATTGCTTAAATCAATCACTTTCAGCCAGTTAGTAACCGATAACTCAAAATAAAAATAAGCGAACTTTATGATTTCTTAACAACTCTTTTAATAAAGTATTTATAATATTTTGATTTTTTGATATGATTGTACTAGGGAAGATATTTGAACTACTGTGATCGGTTATGTAAGAAGGATCGTATTCTAGCTGCACGAATCGATTCAATAGATGCTTTCAGCTTGAATCATCTAATCCTCTTTACTTATTCCAATCACCAAAGAGCATTTTTTATTGATACTTACACAGAAGGAGATTTTATGAGAAAAAATAAGAAGAAACAAAATAATTTACAAGAATTCCGAATGATCCATGGTTTCACTCAAGAAGAGCTTGCTGATAAAGTCAGTGTTTCGATCCAAACTATCCAAAGCATTGAAAAAGGAAGATACAAACCTTCTGATTCTTTAGCCTTTAACATTGCTCGTTCTCTAAATAGAGAAGTTGGTGATATTTTCTCTTAAATTACTGGAGAAAAACCACAAAATATCATGGGTTTGACAAGGCATAACTGCTCAATGGAGGTTACTTATTTAGATAATTTAGCAAGCATCAGTTGTTCAACTTTTACTTTTCCTACTATAAAGCAAAGCTAGGTTTTCGGATATAGGTAAACCATATAGTTTCCGTTAGTAGTTTCTTTGTTTACGGTGATTAGATAGATTATTTGTTAAATATGGTTTAGAAGACAGTAGTTATTATTGCTTCTAAACTTTTTTGAATTAGCTGGATCCTTTTCCCACTCTTCAAGAAATTCTTTTCATTCATTTCTTTATTACTCTTCCACAGAAAATGCTATTTTAATCTAATTATTTGTTAGTTTGATAAATGAACAGCAAAATGACTGGGACATAACTCTATGAGTTACAACCCAGTCACCTAGAATCCAAATAAACGGTGGAAGCAGAAACAAACACTCCTGTTCCTCCTCAACAACCAAGATATTTTATTCTTCGGTTTCAGATACATTGATGATATAGTCTCTATATTCCTCTTTAATTGGTTTGTTGATTTTCTCATATTGATATACTGAGAAACCAACTATAATAATCACTACCATAATAATTGCTACTATTATTTTCGTCTTTTTCTTCATCTTAAACACCAAATACTGTTACTGTATGACCATACTTTTGATGATGAGCTAATGCATATTTAGATGCCGAGCTATACATAGCATGCCAAGCACTTTTATAACCACAGCCTCTCGTTTTACACCTCCATTGATATCCCCAGCGAGGCGCTACACCGTTCTGGTAGCCACCGTCTTCGATTTCAATGATATCGTTATCAACAACTACCTCTACTCCTTCTAGATAGAGTAATGGCGTACGTTCATGAATCTGTTGTTTATCAGCAAATGCTGAAGTAGTTGATACAATAGCACTTAAAAATACTAGTAATGTCAACCCTACCCCTTTAAACAAAATTTTCTTCATTTTCATAACAAATTCCTCCTTTTTGATATATTATTATGTTACATTAAAATATATTACACGTCAAATGATATTTATTTAAAACTTTAAGACGAATAAAATGATCGAACAAGTCTTGTTCTTTCTACTCCCTACCAGTGAATCATTAGACTACATTTTAATTATAAAAAAACAAGTGACTGTGGTGTAACTCATAGAGTTACACCACAGTCACTTAGAATTCGAATAAACGGTGGAAGTTGATTTATGGTTCTTGAATGATCTCCCATGTCACTTCTCCAGTATATTCATCAGCCAACGTTCCTTTGGCAGGAACTTCCAGTTTGAAACCTTGGCTTTCATTTTCAACCGTATCTAAAATAAAATTGAAGTTCTTTTTAGCTTTGTCGTCAGCATTCTGTTTGTTGTTCACTAGCTCGCCGCCAGTACCGTTCAAAATAACACTATCTGTACCGTTCTGGTAAATCAACCGCGCATCTTTCAACACTTTGTTTCCAGTGGTTGTAAATTCTTTTGATAGAAATGCATTTAAACGAATATTTCCTCTGATTTTTCCAGTATTTGTTGCAGCACTAGGTGTAATTTGTCGATTATCTCTTAGCGCTACTTCAAAATCGTCCGCATTATCATAGGAAAGAACTTGTTCAAAAGGAGAGACAAATCCCGTTTCAAACGTTAGTAGCTTGGGAACGGTTAGTGCAAGCAGTCCTTCATATTTGTAATAGACAGTGCCACTGTCATAAGGAATGATTGCCGCTTCTTCGGTTCCTTCTATTTTTCCTTGATCAAAAGTTATAAAACGGTAATCCGCACTTTCATCATTCATTTTTGCTAATTGCTCTTTTACTTCTTTTTGTTCCTTAAGATTGATAGTTGTACCATTTCCAGCGGCAACTGTAATTGGTTCGACAGTTTCAATGTCTGTCCCATCTTGGTAAGTAAAATGAACGATGATCTGTCCTTTTTTAACGTAAGGAATGGTCAATTTATTTTCTTCTGTTGCAGATAAGGAAATAACCTTGCCCGGATCACTATAGTCATCATTTGGTAAATAGCCATCTGGCGCTTTGATTTCTTTTAGTAGATAGTCGGTAACAACATACTCTTTTAAAATAATTTGTCCGTTGGCATTTGCAGTGACTGTATCTTTCAGTTTTCCCTCTTTATCAAGTACTTCATAGGTTGCTCCTGAAACGGGCTTATTGGTTACCGAATCAACCATTGTTATGGTCATATCTTTTAAAATCAGATTTCCACCACCACCGGCTCCAGAATTATCGATATCAAATTTTCCTGACCATGCATTCGACATATAGCCTTGTTTACTGTTTGAATTATTGTAGTTAATATAAGGATGCGTAGCACTGCCCCCAGAATAGTTTTTAGTACCGCTTGTATTAAAATTCCACGTTAATTTTACGATCAAGCCATTTTTTAATTGGTCATCATTGATCATGAGTTTCCAAGCAGAATAGCCGCCTCCCACCATAGAAATTACTGATTTCGGCAGTGGATTTCCATCTCTATCAGTGACTTCTCTTAAACTAGCCAACTCTTTAGAATCATTTGCTGGTGTAATTGTGGCAAGGTCGATTTCCGTTCCTTTGATCAGAGCTGAGCCATTATTTTTTTCGATTTTCAAGGTACCTTCTGCAATATTTGCGTATGTTTGACTCGTGGCTAAGGTAAAGCTGGCTGGGAGTCGATTATTGAAATAGACCCACGCTGTTGGATTGACTGCTTGAAAATTGTCACTAGTTTGACTAATCTTCACTACATCGCCTACAACATTATAATAGTTGTTTTTACCAAACGTGAAACTGACCATAATCGGCCGCTTCATTTTTTTATTTTTCACCCGAATTTGATTGTCTTCTATCGTTATGTCTGGGTAATCTTCACTAGTTGATGTAATCTCTTCTCCCGGCAATAGCTTACTGTATTCAGTCGATGAAAATTGTTTAACTGTATTCACTGTAAATGCTTGTTTTAAAACAGTAACGTCTAAACTTTTATGATTAATGATAATCTCGTTATTATTAATTTCTGCACTACCAGGATTTATCAGCAATTTTATTTGATTTACAGGCTGTCCATTTACAAGCTCAGTCGTTGAGCTTGAGCTATTTTTACTTAACATAAATGGTGAATTTGTAATGAGATAACTTGGTACATATGCATAGCCTGTAGTTGGAAAATCCTTTTCTACGGAAGAGATAAAAGATAATGTAGGGGTGATCGTATTCGTTGCACGTGAATATTTTGTGTCAACAGTTGCCAGATCAACGCCTGTTTCATAAGAAATCGTCAGTTTTTCTTTGGTCTCTTTTAAAAATTTAAGTTCAAAAGTATCTGACGTCTTAATCAGTTCATAGTCTGTCCCTTCAACTAATTCTTTTTTTGCACCATTTCTACCGAATGCTACACTAGTGACTTTCAGATTTTTTAAGGTGCCAGCTTTCACACCCTCTCCAAAATTATCGGTAACTTTGACCACTTTTTGGTAAAGAGCATTTAACGTGGCTGTCCAAGTGATAACATTATTGTCTTCACTGAAAGTACCTGATTTCACATTATTGTCTTGTCCTTTAAATGTGGTTGCGCCACTTGTTTGATAGCCATTACCCGAAAGGATGAAACGTTTATTATAGGGGGCCGTAACGGTTCCGTCTATCCCAATGTAAAGATCTAACCCGAAAGCGTCAGTCGTATCTTCTCCTAAATACGTTAATGTTACTTCTCCATACGCACCACTAGTGATCTTCCAATTACTGATCGTATTTTTAGTCCCTTCAACAACTGACCCGTTTGCATTGAACGATACTTTATATTCTTGCGCCAAATTTGTATCGATCGCTACTAATGCAGGATCCCCTTCGTTTGTTAAGGTGAAGGTGTCTCCTTTTTTCAACTGTTGATTTGTTCCATTGATATAAATAGGTGTTTTGACGATGGGTTCATTATCTTTGACATTCGTATCGATAGTAATTGTTCCTAACCCTAAATAACCTAGCTCAACTACGCGAAAGCTTAGATAGAATCTACCTAGTGAAAGAAAGTCGGTCGTTGTTTCACCGGAATAGATCCAAAAAGAAATTGGCGAGGATATAGAACCTGTTCTCCCATTTGAAATAGGATTAAAGTCTGAATAATCGAAGCTCATTTTCCCTTCTGATACCTCTAACGCCTCATGAAATCGCTCTTTAAATTTAAGTCGCGCCGTACTATCCGAAAGTGGGACAACAGTAAAATCCGTACCGAGTTTCAGTTCCTTCTTTTCGCCTATAGGATCACCGTTGATCGTTGTTTCATACGTATAATACTTATAAGAGCTAAGATCATGTGTAGAAGTAACATAGCCGTCCGTCCAATAACTTGGTATCATTTTTTTTGACCATTCTACTTGGAGGTTGTTCTTAGATAGATCAATATGCTTATAATTGATGTTCATTTTGTCAAATTCTCCACCCCAGTTCGGCATCAAACTGACTTGGTTGTCCTCTGTATCAAAGGTTTTTCCATATACATACTTAGTAGAATCATCAACATATAAGTGTAAAATATACGTTATGGGTGTTTTAGTCTCAAATGGCATTTGTTGTTTTGAATTTAATGAAGCATCAAAATTGATTCTTGTCGTTAAATCTAGATTATATTCTGCAGACTGAACATCTTTTATCATTGTTAAGGTTACTTTTCGAGTAGCAGGATCAATACGATACGCGGCCGTATCACTTAAGTTCCCCTCAATAACCGTAGTATAGGTGAATCCTTCTGGTAGTGTTGTTTCAAACGTGTCTCCAACCTTATAATCTTTATTGGTAAACTTGAAGTTCATGGTTACTTTCACTTCTGAGTTGTTTTTGAGATAGTCTTCTTGCTCCAATACTCTGTTTTTTTCTACTGGAACAATGATTTTGACACTTTGAAAAATGTTATCTGTAATTGCTCTTGTTGCTTTTATTTCTTGCGCTTGAAGTTTATTTTTAGCACTCAACGAAGTAACTAAAATAAATCCTATCACTAGGCTAACGCCTAAAATCATCAAAGAGAGAATATACTTTTTATTTTTCATATTAAGTATTGAAATAATGGTTATTTCAATGGTTCACTCCTCTCATTTTTTCCGATAATTAACAACAACCCATGTTTATTTTTCATGCTTGAATTCAATCCGTTCATTGGAAAAATAGCTATTGTTTAAATATAGTTTTTCCTTTTTTTTGTTCCAATGAATGTTTTCCAACGTCATATGTACGACTGTATCTACGTTAGAAACTGACTGAATTTGTTGAATCCCTTTTTTTGTATATTGAAGCGTAAGCTCTTGATCCGTCTGTTCAGAGAGAGTATATAGTTCAGATTTTTTTTTCAGTGCGGCGATTTCTTCTTTTGAAAAATCCTTCTTATTTACTCTAACGAATAGTTTTACTTGTGTTCCGTCGTACGTGTTGACGCCAGCTGCTTTCCAGGTTCCCGCATAAACCAGTGTCAATCCTATTGTCTGTTGGTAGTTAGGCAATGCCAATTCCCACGTTTTTCCGCGGCTTTTCAATTCCATCGTTTCATCCGCTGACAGCCAATTGCCCTCAATTTTTTGGGCGAAAGGATAACAGAAATAACCGGCAATCCCTCCAATAAGCAAAACGATGATCAATATACCTAAGACGATGTAAAAGGACAATGGACGCTGCCTATTTTCGTTTAGTTCCTCTTGAAGTTGTAGAGGTTGGTCGATTGGCTGGTCGTGATTTGCGTTTGTCGTTGGTTGGTCGTTTGTCATGTTCTTTTCCTTTTTTTCGCTTTTTTTGCCGTGCGCGTCTTGCCGCTTCTTTTCTTTTTTTCTTTTTCTTAGATAGAATGATCAAGACGATAATCAGAATAATCACTACTAAAATAAACACTGCAGCACCGATCAGAACATACATTAGATAATCCTTTTCAAGATCCACAGCTTGCTCATTCAGCTCTTTGGCTTCTTTGGCGCTGATCACAAATTCTTGATCAAATGTCCATTCTTGTTCAGTATCTTCTGATTTTGCTTTTACTTTAGCGATATATGTTCCCGCAGTAAATGGCTGATTTTCCCAGCTGATCGGGATATTATAATTTGTATTCGGTGCAACTCGATAGCCTTTTACTTTGGTTTCATGTAGTGGTGTACTGTCTCCTTTTTTAGTGACAGTTGCTTCGTAAGAAACATTATCGATGATTGTTGCGGTTGGATTTTGTAGATTGATCTTTACTGTATTACGTCCAGCAATTTGAGAAGCAAAAACTTTCTTGATCGCTAGCTCAGATTTAGGCAAATCGTCGGATTCTCTTAGCTGAATCGCAACTGAATAGGCAAAATTATTCGAGATATTAAACCCTTTTTTTGTCTCCTCCGTTTCCTTTGCTTTCGCATCTGCGCTCGTGACCCGAATAGCTCCCAGAATCAGCCCTTCAAAGGGTTCGTCAGGAATTTCAAGCTGGACCTTCGTCACCGTGGTTCCTTTTGCTGGAATGCTGACTGTCTGCTCAGATGTTGCAATGCTGGATAACGGATATTTCAAGGATGAATCTTTATTCGTATCGTCTTCTGTATAAACAAATGATCCCCCGTCTCCTGTATACGCAGGATTGATATCGATATTAACTGTAGCATCTTGATCCCCTTGGTTATACAATTGAAAAGAAAGTTCTTGCTTCTCTCCTGGTTTGACCTTTAAATCATAATAACCTGCATCTTTTGCTATTTGATTGTCTGGCAAAATCGCTTTAACCGAGATTGGAATCTCTTCTCCATAGGCGGGGGAAAATGACAATAAAAGAATCAGGCTCAAAAAAGACAACACTTGCCATTTCAAGTGAGTTGGTTGTTTGTGTACTCTCATAACTTTATCCTTTCTAACAAAATCGAGATCGGAAAAAAACAGTTGATATAACCAAGCCATTGTTTTTTTCCGCCGTTTAATCAAGTTTAAAACAGTTTAGATATGGCGATTAACGTCCGACCTCAATCAAACCCTAAACTTTTATGGGCCTACTGTTAATGTCCAATTTAATTTAGCGCCATAAGTCTTCGCCTGTACCCCATCACTTTGCGGAACATTTAGTTTCACATCTGCATTTTTGTCAGTTAATGCTGGCGAATCAGTTTTCCCATAATTTGACTCATCATAATCTTTTTGGAAGACGACAGAACTGATCGTTCCATTCGTAGTTGTTCCATCAGTTTTACCAGCTTTTGAAGTTAAAACAGCGATACTTCCAGTTGAATCAACGCCTTTTACCGGAACCTGAACGGATGAATCACTTGGGATCGTCAAACCTGTTACCACATCGGCAACATTGCTCGTTTGAACGTTGTTCGTCAATGCTTGATTGTAAATATTGATTCTAGATGCTTTTAAAGAATGCCCGCCGTTTTCCTTGAAAAGTGAATCCTGTTCCACTGTTACTGCCCAAGCAGTTCCTTGAACCCCTGAAACGTCGCCAACCTGCACAAAGTGAGGAATCGCATATTTAGTAGTGTCACCAGATTTTTGATAATGCTCGTAAATAGCATCATAATTTTTAGTATCAACACTTGTTTCATTATTACCAAAATCAAAATCTGGAACATGCATCAATTGGATATTTTCTACTGTCACACGTTCGTTATTCCCATCAACGATATCGATCTTTTCATCTGTACCAGGCTTGATCGTATTGATATTTCCTGATTGTGGAACAAACGATGCTTTTCCGTCTGTTTGTACAGCAGCTGATTCAGCAAAAGCGGATGTCGAGAAACCCAACGCTCCCACAGCGAGTAAACTTAATCCTAAAATTTTATTTTTTTTCATTTTTTTTGCTCCTTCTCTTTTGATTTTTCTATATTGCTCGAAAATAAATCACCGTTGCTTTTTATGGTTCTACTGTCAATGTCCATGTTAAATCAGCTGAATATGCTTTTGCTTGTGATTGATCACTTGCTGGTACATTCAGTTTCACGCCTTCATATCGTTCTGCGTTTGGTGTTTTCGTCGCATCATAGTTCTCTTCAAGATAGCTATTAGCAAAAATGGAAGAAGTATACGAGTTCAAAGTAAAGCCTTCTGTTTTATTTTCTAAAACAACAAGCTCATCTTGGCTGTCACTAGCAACTGGAATTGTTGAAAAGGCCCCGAACTCATCTGATTTATCTAAAGCAACACCAGCTACTTTATCCGCTAAGTCGCTAGCCGCATAGGCCGTGCTTGTCAACGTGTTGCCATAAATTCGGATCCGTGAATTAGTCAGTTTTTGCGGTGTACTGTCTTTTGTTTTGAAAACATCATCTTGTTGTACGCTAAGTTTCCATGTTGTTGCGCTATTACCAGATAAGTCTGCTACTTGAACAGAATGCGGCATATAAAATGTTTCTGCGCCTTGATTTTTTGTCCGTTTTTCTGTTAATGCTTCATATTCTGTTGTTTTCAAATTCGTTTTATTTGAACCAAATGAGATATCTGGTAAATGTGTTACATAAACATTGTTCGCTTCTGGCAGAGGCTTAGGTTTTGATGGATCTTCCGGATCTGGATCCGGATCAAGCGGACTAGGATCTTTTGGTCCTTCTTCTGGTTTTGATGGATCAGGACGATCACCCGCCGTAAATTCTGTCTCAGCTTTCGTTTTAGCGGTATCATCCGCATGGACTTCTGTCGCTGAATAGCTTAAAACCAACCCGCTCAATAGTAAACTTGTTATTATTTTGTTTTTCATTCTTGTTCCTTCTTTCGTGTATTTTTATTTTTTAAGTAGATAAAACTTAAAAGACAAATCCCAATAATTAATAAATATACGCTTAGCTGCTCTCCGGTGTGTGGCAGTATTCCTTGTTTATCCCCACTGATAACTTTATCAATGATTGGATTCTTAGGTTGTTCCCCTTGTGTAAAAGTGATATCGGATTGTGTCTTTCCAGAGGCTTGTGCAATTGTTCCAAAAAATGGAACGAATAAGAACAACATACAAATACTAGACCAAATCAATTTTTTCATCGTTGCCTCCCCTCTGTTTCAGTTGAACAAACTTCTTATTTTG
The DNA here is from genome assembly GCF_001730305.1 of Enterococcus termitis. Lineage (GTDB taxonomy): Bacteria > Bacillota > Bacilli > Lactobacillales > Enterococcaceae > Enterococcus_L > Enterococcus_L termitis. The sequence goes on along the minus strand of NZ_MIJY01000043.1, from coordinate 128,619 downwards.
TACTTATGAAGATGCTCTATCTTGAATGACTTTTGCCAATGATCCCCTTTTTCCAATTGACAGCTGCTTATTTTAAAAGGTAATTTATCTTTTCTAATTCCTCTTTGGACTACATTTCTCACCCCCTCTCCATGATTGAATACTTGCTTCATGCAGACAAAGTTAACATGTATCCTCTCGAGCGAATGGTTTTGATCATTTCAAGTTCTCCACGATTCACTTGAGCAATTTTAGCTCGTACCTTACATACAATATTCGCTACTCTACTTTGTGCTTGATTAACATCTTGGTTGACTTCTTCTCCCAGCAATGTTTTAGCGAGCATCTCATATGTACAAACTTCTTCTTTATTTTCATAAAGAATTTCCAACAAGCAATATTCTAACTTCGTTAAAGGCACATTATTTTTTCCAACGGATAAACTCAGCCTTAACGGATCCAGCTTAAAAGTAGCTCCCTGATATGTCTTTTCTTGTATCTGTGTATGCACGCTCATCGCTTTTAAATTGTTACTAATAGACAGATCGATTTCTTCTACTGTATAATCTTTTTCAAATATGCCGCAAACACCTAATTGTAGATAAATACTTTTTTCTTCCAACTGTCTCTCATTTGTCGCTACCCAGATCGGTAATGCTTCATGTGATTTAATTCGAATGACCCATTCACAAATTTCTCTTAAACCAAACTGTTGATTTTTGCAAATAAGTAGTGCATCTACATCTTTCAAGTCATTTTCCTCAAGGATTTCTTTACTTTCGAGGAAGTGTGTGGTTGTTTGACAAGCAATGAATTTTTCACTGATCCTTTTTTCAGTGTCTAATATCCCTACCCTCATCGTTCTTCTCCTATTTTATTTTCTCTTTGAAAATCAAATATCTTCATTTATCTCCTAAAAATAAATGATATTTATTTGAATTTCACTTAACTAATATTCTTTCAAATCTACCTAAAAAACAATGATGACTATTCATCTTTTTTCCTCTTTTTTATAAAATTCCGAGATTTTTTTGAACTTTATAAAAAACAAAGAAAAAAACTTCCGATTAGTATAGAAGCTTCTACTTAAAAAGTGTATTATTATTAATGGATTTCTTTTTTTAACACTATTTTTTACATGTGAAAAATCGAACCAACTAAGATAAGTAATACATATTTTCTTTTTTATACATCGTATTTTTTTGTTTTTTATATCATATTATTCTATTAATTTGAGGTGTTCTAACAGTGAACCATTTAAAAAAAGTACTTTTCCCTTCCGTACTGTGTCTTTGTCTCTACATTTTTGAAAATGATCCAACTGAAGTTACTGCCATTGATTTAACTACAGAAGATCTGTCTGTTGCTGAACAAACTACGTCTACTTCCTCAGAAAGCACGTCTTCATTTCAAGCCAGCACTCTCACTTCTGATTTGACGCAGCCAGCTTTAAAACAAGCGCTTGTTCCTGACAATATTTTAAAGGAAACCATTTTAAACAAGCTGGGAAAACCATTAACAAGCGAGCTGACCAAACAAGATTTGGCAATGCTGACGACTCTGGAATTGACGTCCGCACAAATCAATAGCTTAGCTGGATTAGAGTATGCAGTGAATTTGACCGACATCAGAGTGGAGGCGAATAACGTAACTGACTTTAGACCTTTGGAGCAATTATCATCGCTTGTCTATGTTCGTTTACGCGGGCAAAATTTAACGTCTGCAAATTTCCCTGACTTGAAAAAAAGTACTGGAATCACCTATATTTCTGCAAGCGCTACACAGTTGACAAACGATGTTTTGCCAAAGCTGACACAGCTTTCTGAACTCCAACGTCTTTATCTGGATTCAAATATGGGGATCACAACTATTGAACCGTTGAAAGTTTTACCAAAATTACGATCGATATCGATTCAATTTTGCGGTGTCACTGATTTTACCGTAATAAATGATTTTCCTGTCCTCAACGATCTAGCTGCATTTGGACAAAATATCGGGCGTATGGAGCCAAGTGCGACCATCACACGCTCGACATTAGCATACGATACTGAACAGGAAACGGTCTTTGTTCCTTTTGAATTGATGCCGCATCGCCTAACTAATTTTGATGGTTACTTGCCGCCTTTTTCTACATCATCGTCTGCAAATGAAACAGTCCTTGAATTCAACGGTGTACAGTTACCGGAAAATCGCCTGCAGATCACGGATCAAGGCATCACTGTTTTAAATGTTTCTACTGATGAGTTTGCTAGCTGGACTAGCATGCACTATAATGCTCGAATAAACAATCCTGCTGGAAGCTATGCAACGCCTGCACACTTTGGCTTTTATTCGATTTCATCCGGAACATATCTTCAAGATTTTACGATCGTTGAAGATCCTGTACCTGGTGCTCCTGTGTCTGTCCATTTTCGGGATACCACTGGACATGACATCATCGAGCCGCTTGTTTTAACTGGACAGGTAGGCGAATCGTTTACCGCAGCAGCAAAAACATTCACTGATTGGCTTTTAGTCTCTAGCCCTGCAACAACTGCCGGACTATTTACAGAAACCCCACAGGAGCTAACATTTATTTACGACAAAGCATTAGGAGCCGACGTAATGGTCGTATATACTGATGAAGAGAATCGGACACTGGCAGAGCCTGATACATTAAGCGGACGATTAGGAACACCTTACCAAGCAAAACCTAAACAAATCACTGATTGGCAACTAATCCAACAATTGGGTAATACTCAAGGAGTTTTTACCAAACAGCCACAAACAGTTCGCTTTATCTATAAGAAAGCTGAGCAAGCAGCCACTCCTTCCGTCATTGAACCTTATACTGAAACTTCGAGTTCCTATGTATTGCCAGAGCCCTCTACATCAAGAGGACTTATGAGTGTTGGCGAGAGGCATATGATCAATCAGATAATTCCTGAACAGACAACTGTTTTGAATCGACTACCTGATACTCTCGCTGAAGAACGCTTATTGCCAGATACACGAGCAGGTTTTAGCGAACCAAAAACTGTTTCTACTAAGAATCCACCTCAAAAAGCACAGGACACAGACGCTTTTGGTTCTGTAACTGTCAAAATTGTAGATGAAAAAGGCAATGAAATAGCTAAACCACAGACTTTAACTGGAAAGATCGGAGAAGTTTATACAGTAAAAGCAAAGAAGAACCGCGGAATAAAATAAAAAAAGAGACAGGATCATTTATGCGTAAAAACCAGTGAGGTCCTGACACGCTTCGCACCTCATTGTGTTTTACGTCAATAAAAATGATTGTTGAAGCAACCGATTCTCGGAGAAAATGCTTCAATCCAGTCTGGCTCAAAAAAAAGCAACTGAACCATCATCAAGATCACCGCAACTACATATTAGGAGAAAACAAATGAACTACTTAGATTTTTTAGATGACGAAGATCGTGAAAGATTAACTGTTCTGATGACACTACAGTCATATAATGATCAATACCTAACTCAAAAAAGATTGATAGAACTAACAGGCCTATCCAAATTTTTATTAGAGAAATACTTAACAGAACTAAATCATGACTGCCCAGAATTAGCCATTTCCAACGAACTTTATGATGAGCTGACCTATCAGGCTATTTCTAATGACATGATCCAAAAAGTCCAGCACACTTATGCAAAACGATCATTAAGATTTCGTTTTTTTATCGAAGTATTAGTGGAAGAAAAAACGCTAAAGAAATTCCAGGAAGAACAGCATATCGCTAAAACAACGCTTTATCTGATAAGAAATAAAGTGTTAAACTGTTTAAAACAAGAGAAGCTTCTCATTCAAAAAAACAAATTGATTGGACCAGAAATGCACGTTCGTTCGATTATTTTTGATATCGTCTCTTACTTCTATTTCGGTGAAAAATATCCCTTTTCTAGAGAAAATACCGAGGAAGTCAAACAGCTCTCCCAGCTTCTAGTGTCTTATTTTGGTTTAGATTTAACTTTTTTTCAGAAAAAGAAATTATCTTTGTTTATCCATATCGTCCGCATTAGAATCAAAAATCACCATGCCATAAAGGAAAATCTTTGCTCTGTTAGTGATCAGGCACAACAACTATACAAGCGACAGCTAACCATGATCGAACAAACACTCACTTCAGTGACCGACCTTTCTGATAGACCATTCAAAGAAACCAATTATTTGCTGACATTTTTATTTGTATCAGAGATGCTTAAGATCGAACTTAATTTCAACAAAGAGTTATTCACGCAAACCAAAATAGCTGCACAAGCACTATTGACCCAATTATCTAAACAATTCTTAGTCAAGGATAGCCAAAAAGAAGCATTGTATGATTCATTCTTAAAAAAGCTACTTAGTTTATCTATTTTTAGACAGAGCTATACAACTTTTGTCGATACAGCTGCCTATAGTTATTTTGCTGAGGTATATTCTTCCTTACATAAATTGATTTTACGCTTTGTTCGTAAAGATCCATTCCTTTTATCTTTAGAGTTATCTAAAAATGATCAAGCTAAGCTTTATTATGACATAATGTTTACCGTCCTCTCTTTATTAGAGCCGGTACAACTTGGAAGACCTATCAATATCTATATCGACTTTTCTCATGGTTTGGCTTATACAGAATACATTTGTCGAAGCTTACAACGTTTCCGTGATTTAAATATTGCTGTGCAGAAAAAGTTCAACAATGAAACACAAATCGTTTTATCCGATTACCGACTACAAAAAGCAACTTGTCAACAAATTGTTTGGAAACAACCGCCGACTCCATCTGACTGGGCAAAATTTGCAGATATAGTCATCGAATTGAGGGAGATAGAAAATGAAAAAAATACACTCTTTTAAATTATATTTTTTGATCATTCTGCTAAGCTTCGTTTTAGTTGTTCAACCCACACTGATTATTTATTATGCTAAGGGAGAAGAAGAACAGCACTGGGAGTTAGTCAATAGCTCCAACGTGTATGAAGGGCAATTTTCAGAGGACACACAAGAAGTAGTATTTGTTTATCGAAAAAAAAAGAACGGCGTTCCGTCCCAACTGATTACAGTAGAACCGACTACTACAACGCTTCCTTCCATTCCCAAGCACACCTCTCATTATGGTGAACTATTACGCAGTTTTTCTGGTATTTTTCTTTTTGGATCAGCTCGTTTTTGACTTTTCAAAATCAAAAAAGGCATTGCGAAAAAATTCGCAGTGCCTTTTTAGCTTTCATTTTATTTTACGGTTCAGGAATTACTGTTGGGATATACGTCACTTCATACGTAACGTCAATTGATATTTGATCAGCAACTCCCGTATAATTAACAGGAATATACTCTGGCTTTTCAGAGAAAAACAAGAAGTTTGAATAACTGTCGATTGCTATGGTCCAGCCTAATTCTTCGATTGGATTAGGGAAATCAAGTGTATTCATTGTTTCTCCTGTCGGCTTGGTTATCAAAAATCTGATTTCTTTTGGTAGTGTATAGTTTGTTCCAACTTTAACTGTTAATTGATCTGATGGGACTGTAACACCTTGAGCATACGTTTGTCCATTATAGGTACTGGTAAAATAGTAATCATCAATGTCATTAATCTCTGGTCTTAGATACTCCGCATAGGTAGTGATTGACGTTAATGTCAGCGGCTGCTTCGTCCATTTATCGATATAATGAATATTGATCGTTACTTCATCTGTGTAATATAAATTGATCACAAGCTCCTCCGACGTAAATACACCATCCAATGCGCCAGATGCTTGTTCAAATAAGAAACCAGGAATATCTTTTGCTGTCACTTGAAAGCTTTCTCCTAGTTCACCATTTAATTGCTCTGAAGCCTGAATTTCTTCGCCACTACTATTCAAATAACGCACAGTTACTTTCCCTTGTTGTGTTGTTTCTTTTTGGTATTCATAAACAATAGTTTGTTCTTGTTCTTTAAAAACACCCACAGCATTGGCTGGTAAATTCGCTTCATTTAGTTTATAACCGGAAATCGATAGTTTATATGCTTCTGTTGAAGCATCATAGGCTTCGCCAATTTTTCCACTAATGGTTTGCGGAGCATGGAGTTCTTTTTTATTTTCATCTACATATATTACATTTACTTTTGATTCAGTATTCGGCGGAAGTATTTCTGCGGTCGGATAATAACCTACGTAAACATATCCATCGATAGCGTTTGGTTCAATCATTTTTACTTCTCCTTCAGACAACGAGAGACTTTCTGCTGGAATCAACGCTTCTCCGTTTGCCAAGGCAGTTACTGTTGATGGACCGATTGCGGTCGGAACGATAATGATCAGTAGCAATTTTGAATATTTTTTATGTTTATATAAAATAAATAGACTAACAGCAATAAAACCGCTACCATATAAGACCCACATCAAATGACTACTTTCCCCTGCTTTTGGCAGATTGGACTGTCTAGTTGGTTTAGTCGGTGTTCCTTGTTTAGTTACTACAGCTGGTTTTATCGAATTTTCGCTAGAACTTGGTTGAGTTTCTTCAGTAACTTTTTGATACACAAGATTATATTGTGCGTACTGATTGCTTAAGGTCGGCTTCTCTTTAATAATTTCTGCTTGTTCTTGAGACGTAAGTGTAACAATATCATAAAAATTTATTTGTGTCGCAGCTTCACTAGTTAATGGTGAAAAGAAAAACGCCACTATCAAAATAAAAAAACAAACAACTATCTTCTTCATATTCCATCTCCTTATCCTAAATTGCACTTTTTCCATAATAAAAGATATTTATCAAAAAAATATATTATTTTTATTTTTTTACATAAAAATTAATAAATATAGCTTGTTTTTTATTCGATATGTTGTCTTTGATCTTATCATTCAGGTATGATTTCTCTCGTTTGTAATAGCTGCTAAAAAAAAGGATGAGACCAACAATTTCTTGCTGGTCTCATCCTTTTTAAATAAATTATTCTTCAATATATGTCCATTTGAAATCGTATTTAGCACCAGTTGAATGATATACGACGTCTTTGATTTTATCCGAACGTAGGCGCGCTTCCGCTTTTTGATACAACGGCACAACACCCATGTCATCCATAATAATCTTTTCTGCATCCAGCATATCTTGCCAGCGAGCTTCAGGATTATTAGCATTTGTTGTTGCTGCATTTTCTACTAGTTTATCATACTCAGGGTTTGTATAATGACCTCTGTTGTATGCATTGCCAGTGACGAATAAATCTAAGAAGCTGCTTGGATCAGCATAATCGGCACCCCAAGCACTTACAGCGATTTGGAAATCTCCTTTATTTGAACGATCTAAACGTACAGAGAACGGTACTGGACTAACAGATACTTTTAATCCGTCAAGTGTTTCAGATAATGAGCCTTGTAAGTACTCAGCCATTTTCTTCGCATTGTCCGTATCGTCAATCAACAAATCAACAGATAATGTAGAGATTCCTAATTCTTGTTTCGCTTTTTCCCATGATTCTTTTGCTTTGTCAACGTCATAAACGATTTCGTCTCCAGATTCTTTAGCAAAATCTTCATCTGTTTTCGGATTAGCAGCTAAACCTTCTGGTACTAATCCCATTGGAACTGTCGAGCCGTTTGCCAAGATTTGATCCACTAACGCTTTGCGATCGATCGCGTAAGATAGAGCTTTACGTAAGTTGGCATTGCGATATGGTGAATCTTCTTCAATTTGATTTGGTTCAAGATAGAAGGTTGATGCACCTTTTAAGATAATATAGTTTGGATCACTTTTCATTTGTTGTGCTAATTCACCAGATAATGGCACATCATCTGATTGTCCGTCTTGGAATAAGTTCAATGACGTTGGCGCTTCTTTTACAACATCGATTGTTACTTTATCTAGTTTAACAGTGTCTTTATCCCAATAGGTGTCATTTTTAGTATAAGACCAGTTTGTATCTGTACCAGGACCATCGAAATCAGTCAAAGTAAATGGACCATTGTACACAGCTTTATCACTGTCAGTTGTATAATCTTTGCCATATTTTTCAACAATGTCTTGTCGTTGAGGTAAGAAGGATGGGAAAGCCAATAAATAGTCGAAATAAGGCGTAGCTTTTGCCAGCGTGATTTCTAATTCATAATCTCCAACAGCCTTGATTCCAAGCTCTTCTTTTTTCATGTCACCTTTAGAAATTTGTTCAGCATTTTTTACTGAATTAAACATGTACGCATATTCTGATCCAGTCGCTGGATCAACCGTTCTTTGCCAGCCATAAACATAGTCTGCTGCGGTTACGGGCTTATCATCTGTCCATTTTGCATCTTCTCTTAATTTGATTTTGTATGTTAATCCGTCTTCACTGACCTCTGCTTTTTCAGCTGCTCCGGCTGGTTGAGGTTTGCTATCTTTATCTAAACGGTAAATCCCTTCATAAACATTATTCAGCGCTACAAAACTTACTTCATCAGTCGCTAAAGAAGGATCCGCACTAGGCATTTCTTGTCTTTCCACTAAGCGAAATACTTTTTCCTCTCCACTTGTACCACCGCCAGCATCTTTCGAACCTCCACCACAGGCAGCTAACGCAATACTTGATAACGCAATCAAGCCCAGAAAAGCACTTTTCTTTAATTTCATACTAAAAAACCCCCAGTTTTAATAAAATTCTATACCGAATATAACAAAGTTATAGGCTTATAGCAATTAAAACACTGCGACAGGTTTAGTAAAAATATTCTGAATTTTTTCTCATTTTTTTGAAACAAAAAAAGAAACAGTCTGCTTGTGAGCATGAACTGTTTCTTATACTTGACTAAATTATTTTGCGTAATCTACTGCACGCGTTTCACGAATAACTGTTACCTTGATATGGCCTGGATAATCCAGATCGTCTTCAATCTTCTTACGAATATCCCGCACCAAACGTACAGCTTCTAAATCTGTAATTTCATCTGGTTTAACCATGACACGTACTTCACGACCAGCTTGAACTGCAAAACTAGATTCAACACCTTCGAACCCATTAGAGATATTCTCTAAGTTTTCTAAACGGCGAATGTAATTTTCCATAGACTCGCTACGCGCCCCAGGTCTAGCAGCTGACAAAGCATCTGCTGCTGCAACTAAGACAGAAATCACGGATGTTGCTTCCACATCACCATGGTGAGAAGCGATGGCGTTAACAACTGTTGAATTTTCTTTGTACTTAGCCGCTAACTCTGCACCGATTTCCACGTGTGATCCTTCAATCTCATGATCCAATGCTTTACCGATATCATGAAGTAAACCTGCACGCTTCGCTAACTGAACATCTTCACCTAATTCAGCAGCTAATACACCTGTTAGTTTCGCAACTTCAATTGAGTGATTCAATACATTTTGACCATAACTTGTACGGAAACGTAAACGTCCTAAAATTTTGATCAAATCTGGATGAAGAGTATGTGCGCCAACTTCAAAGGCCGCTTGCTCTCCATATTCACGAATGCGCTCATCCATTTCTTTACGAGACTTTTCGACCATTTCTTCGATACGAGCCGGATGAATCCGTCCGTCTTGAATCAATTTTTCTAAGGTCATACGAGCAATTTCTCTTCTGATTGGGTCAAACCCTGAAAGTACAACTGCTTCTGGCGTATCATCGATAATCAAATCGATCCCTGTTAAGGTCTCTAATGTGCGGATATTACGTCCCTCACGACCGATGATTCTACCTTTCATTTCATCATTTGGTAAACTAACAACTGAAACGGTTGTTTCAGATACTGAATCAGCCGCACATCGTTGAATCGCTAGTGAAAGTAAATTTTTCGCTTTACGATCTGATTCTTCTTTTGCACGTTGTTCTGATTCCTTGACCATAACAGTCAATTCATGACTTAGTTCTTCTTCTGTGGATTTCATGATGATATCTTTTGCTTCATCTTTTGACAGTGAAGCAATGCGTTCTATTTCTTGGTGTTGCTTTTCAACTAGTTCTTCTACAACTTTTTCTCGCTCATCAATTAATTGCTGTCTAGCACCAAGCTTATCTTCTTTTTCTTCCAGTGAGTTTTCACGTTTTTCAAGAGAGTCATCTTTTCTATCTAAGTTTTGCTCTCTTTGTAGTAAACGATTTTCTTGAGATTTCAGTTCTAATTTGCTTTCTTTCAACTCACTTTCAATTTCTGACCGATACTTCTGGTTTTCTTCTTTAGCTTCTAATAAAGCTTCTTTTTTCAGAGTTTCTGCTTCTTTATTGGCACTTTCAATAATACCTGCCGCAGAAGACTTTGCACCATCTATAGCCTTTTCATGACGTGATTTTGCAACGACTAACCCTAAACCCAGACCGACAATTAAACCGACGATAGCGAGGAGAATTTCTAAACCCATTGTTTCCACCTCCGTACTATCTTCAAATTTTCAATATTCATGTAGTTTTCTGATAAACTATAATCAATTATCAATATGCCTACTTGCATACGTGTATTTACACACAACTTTATTCTAATGTTTGTGCACCAGTGTGTCAACTTAAAAAAGCCCTTTCTGTTTGAAAGCGGCTTGTTCGATTGAAGTTTTTAGGTCAAAGAAAAAAACAAACCAAGGAAAAGCCTCTATAGCTCTTCTTTGGTTTGTTTTTATATTTTTTATTCTTCGTCAAGCGGTAACTCTTCTTGGCCTTCTTCTACTTCAACAACCGCAGTTCCGTCTCCAATACCGTAGGCATCACGAACACGCTTCGATACTTCTTCAACCATTTCCGGATGTTCAAGCATATACACTTTAACATTTTCACGACCTTGACCAATACGTTCTTCTTTGTAACTATACCACGCACCACTCTTATCGACGATATCTTTCTCAACAGCCATATCAAGAAGTTCTCCTTCTTGAGAAATCCCTTGACCGTACATAATATCTACTTCAGCAACTTTGAATGGCGGCGCTACTTTATTTTTAACGACCTTGATTTTTGTACGGTTACCGACAATATCCGTTCCTTGCTTCAGTTGTTCAGCACGTCTTACTTCTAAACGAACAGTCGCGTAGAACTTCAATGCACGCCCACCTGGCGTTGTTTCAGGATTACCAAACATTACTCCGACTTTTTCACGGATTTGATTGATGAAAATAGCAATCGTTTTTGTTTTGTTGATTGAACCTGAAAGCTTACGTAATGCTTGTGACATCAACCGAGCTTGTAACCCAACGTGACTGGCACCCATTTCACCATCGATCTCCGCACGCGGTACTAAGGCTGCTACAGAGTCAATAACAACAATATCAATAGCTCCACTGGAAACTAAAGCATCTGCAATCTCTAAGCCTTGTTCACCAGTATCTGGTTGTGACAGTAATAGCTCATCGATATTGACACCTAATTTTTGTGCGTATTGGGGATCCAGTGCATGTTCAGCATCGATAAATGCAGCTGTTCCGCCCTGCTTCTGTACAGAGGCAATAGCGTGAAGCGCTACGGTTGTTTTACCTGAACTCTCTGGTCCATAGACTTCAACGATTCGTCCACGAGGATAGCCGCCGACACCTAATGCAACATCTAATGCTAATGACCCACTAGGAATTGTAGAGATTTGTTGGTCTACTTTTTCTCCTAATTTCATTACTGAACCTTTACCAAAGTTCTTCTCGATTTTTTTTAGTGCGGCATCTAAGGCCACTTTACGATCATCTGCCAATCGATAATCCTCCTTATATATAAACGATTTAAGTTCCTTTTCAATAAATATATCATAACTGGTTTATTTAAAAAAAGCAAGAGAAAAACGAACAAACATTCGCCTTTTTTTATTTTGATCGATCCACAGCTCTGCGGATCATATCCAAGCCTTTCATTACTGCACTTCGGCGAATGTAGCGTCTATCACGTGTAAAATGCTGCAGCTCTGCAATCGTCGGCTTTCCTTTTTCAGCCAATCCAATCCAGACAGTTCCTGCGGGCTGACCTTCTAGTTCTTCTGGTCCTGCTACACCTGTAAAGGAAACAGCGATGTCAGCCTCACTTAGCTCTCTTGTCCGCTCAGCCATCGCGATAGCACAGGCTTCACTGACAACTCCATGTTCTTCTAATATAGCTGGATCAATCCCTAAAAACTGTTCTTTGGTTTTTTCAGAATATGTGACAAAGCCTCCTTTAAAAACTTCTGAAACACCAGGTACATCACCCAATGTACTTTGGAAAAGCCCGGCAGTCAAACTTTCAGCTGCAGAAATTGTTTTTCCTGCTTGCTTTAATCGCTCAACAGTTACTTCTACTAAGCTGTTCTCATCACCGTAGCCATAGAAATACTCTCCAACTTGTGCCATGATTTTTGCTTCAAGCTGATCCAACAATTCCTCGCCTTTTTTATGATTTGTCACATTAGCAGTCAATCGCAAGGTCACTTCATTCGGCTTAGCATAAGGGGCTATCGTTGGATTACTCTGACCATCGATCAACTCTTTCAAATCCGTTACAAGCTGGGATTCTCCGATACCATAAAATCTAAGGACTCTTGAAAGCAATTGTTCTGCCTGTGGAAAAAGCTCCTCTAATAAAGGCCGGGCATTTTGTTTAAACATTGGTTTTAGCTCATTAGGAGGTCCTGGCAACAGTAAATAGGTTGTATCTTTCTCCGTAATCAAGGTACCTACTGCCAGCCCTGCTGGATTTTGAATAGCTCTACCACCCTCGATCATCAGCGTTTGACGTAGATTATTCTCTGTCATTTTATTTTTTGAAAAGCGAAAATAGCTGTGTAACTGTGCCAATGCCTGTTCATCTTGGACCAAGGAATGCTGAATATGCGCTGCCACCGTATCCTTAGTCAAGTCATCATCAGTGGGACCTAAGCCCCCGCATAAAACAATTAAATCACTCCGTTCTTGCGCTTGTTTCAACAACTGCTCTAAACGTGTAGGATTATCTCCTACAACGGTGTGGTAATACACCTCGATTCCTAAATCAGCCAACTCTTCTGATAAAAAGGTAGCATTCGTATTCACGACTTGTCCTAATAATAATTCTGTACCAACTGCAATGATTTCTGCTTTCATTTTTCTCCTCTTCTCTGTTAAGATACGCAAATATTTCTACTCTCATTTTATCACAGTATGTTTTTTTGGTGCGGGACAATGTCTTTAGTTTTTAATTTCAGAAGTATAATTCCTACCTTTTATGAAAAGATATGATACAATTTGTTTATAAGAAAAAAAGGAGGAAAAATAAAATGATGAGTGCAATTATTGGGTTATTAAGTGTTTTGGGGATTATTGTAGGAAGCGTTTTATCTGTAAAAGCGAAAATTCAGCACAAGCAAAAGAAAAATCCACTGCTGTTAACTGGTATCAGTCTGCTTTTATTCATTGGAGCATTCAGCTTCCCTTCATCATCACCAACACTTGAGTTTGATAATGATTCTGTAGAGACGAATGAGCAGGGGATAGCAACAATCGAAGGAAAGACAAATGAAAAAAGCGAGCTGAATGTAGAAGGAAAAAAAGTCAAAACGAAAAACGGCACATTTCGCTACAAGGTCACTCTAACAGACGATCAAGAAAAAAAAGTAACCTTCACTGCAACACTTGGGGGAGCTGACGAAGAAAAGACAATCACCGTCACGCCTTCCAAAGCCTTCGTTGCTTTTTTTAATGAAGAAAAACAAGAGCAAGAAACAATCAAAAAGGCTGAAACAGCTCTTGCACTTGCGGAAGATACACCTACACAAAAAAATTATGATGAAGCCGCTACGTTGGTTACTTCCTTAACGCAAGAAGATTTAACCAGGCGCTTAGCGATCGTTAAAGAAAATGTTCCTATTTACGAAGCTGTTGAACTGGCGGAAACAAAACAAACAAAAGAACATCTTGATTCAGCGACTGCTTTAGTTGATAAAGCTACGCTAAATAAAGATTCTTTATTAAGGCGTTTAACAGTTGTTCAAGAAAAAATCACCGAAAAAGAACATACTGAAAGTCTAATTGCTGCAGCTCGTACAGCTGTTGAAAAAGCAGAACAAGAGCCAACAGATGAGCACTACAATCAAGCGATTACTAAAATTAAAGAATTACCAAATGGACATACTGATTTAAGCAATCGCGCAAATGCTGTAAAACAAACATTAGCCTCTAAAAAAGAAGAAGCAAAACGAGTGGCAGAGGCTCAAAAGAAGGCCGAAGAAGCACAAGCTGCAGCAGAAGCTCAACAGGCCGCAGCAGCGGATCAAACACCGGAAACCCCAGCACCAGATACACAAGGCGTACAAGAAATGGTTCTAGTTACACCAACCGGTTCTAAATACCATAATCACAAGTGTGGAAATGGCACATATACACCAGATACATTGGAAAGCGCTAAAGCGAGAGGTTTAACGGCTTGTTCTAAATGTTACTAAAAAACGTGAGTGGGACATAACTCTTCGAGTTATGTCCCACTCACGTGTAATCCGAATAAACGGTGGGAGCAGAAGCAATCCCTTCTTATTTCTCGGGATTAAACACTTCTGTCCCATCCTTATTTTGCTTATCTTTATAAATTTATTGATGTACACTAAATCGTTGATCTGGGTGTGCATTATTTTGGATTTCATCCACCATAGCGATTGCATAATCACCATATGAAATATAGCTATTGCCTGCAGCATCTGTTTCTAGTTCTTCACCAGCTGCAACGTATGCTCCAGTTACGGCACCTTCTGCATCAAATTCTGCAGCCGGACTAATATAAGTCCAGTGAATATTTTTTGCTTCTTTTAATAGCTCTAAACCTTTGCCCATACCAGCAGCCACTGCTTTATAAGCCTCTGGGAAGTCTGGGGTTTCGCTTAAACGAAGAGTATGTTCCGGATTGACATATAGACTACCCGCTCCGCCAACAACTAATAGACGTGTTTTTTGTCCAGTTAAAATATCGATCAAGTGATTTGTTGATCCAGTAAACTCACTGGTATCTCCCCAAAAGCCCAAGGCGCTTACTAAGACATCAAAGTCTTGTATATCTTCTGTTGTTAACTGATAAACATCTTTTTCAATCACTGGTGTTCCATCTGTGATTTTCGTTTTATCTCGAACAATGGCAGTTACTTCTAACCCTCTTTTTTTGGCTTCTGCTAAAATGGCTGAACCTGCTTTTCCGCTTGCTCCTAAAATTGCTACTTTCATACTCTGATCTTCCTTTCTTTTAATGAAACTTTTTTTGTTACATTTAACTTTAAAAAGAGAAGAGACCTTTCTGTCTCTTAGTTCTTTATTTGATGGATCACATCCGCCAAAGGAATCTCTTTTAGTTCTGTTTCCATACGATCTTGCACTTTACTGTATTGTTCTTCGAGCGCAGCTTGAATGTTTGCTCCCACCAAACAATTTGGGTTGGGATTTTGATGTATATTGAATACTTCTTTTTCTAGTTCCACCGCTTCATAAATATCGTAAAGAGAAATTTCTTCCGGTTTCTTTAATAAATACGTTTGAGTTGCTCCTCGGCTAGTATGAATTAGCCCTGCTTTTTTTAGTTTACTCATCAAACGTCTGACAACAACTGGATTTGTATTCACACTCGCAGCAATCAGTTCAGAATTCACTTGATCAGGTGGACCAATTTCAATCAGGCTGAGGATATGGATCGCAACACTTAATTTGGTCGACATGGCCATGTCTATCACTCCAATCCAAAAAGTAACTATCAATGTTACATTTAAATCTTACTGCTTATTGAAAGAAAAGTCAACAGAAATATATTTATTTTTCCTCAATATATGAAATCAAGGAATCTACCGTAGTTTTATAGCCTTGCCGGATTAGTTCCTCCATAAGCACTGTTAGTGAATCTTTGGTGTTCTGTTCCTTATTTCTGCTAATAATTTTTTCAATAAACAGATCACTCACTAATTCTTGAAATAATTTATTTTGCTGACGAGCATATTGCTTTGCTTTTTTAAAATAGATTACGGCTTTTTCTGGTTGGTGGTGTGCTAATAGTAATTGTCCTACATTTAAGGATAAGTGAATGCTGATATTATTTTCTTTCGAAAAAGCTTCATATTTTGAGAATTCAGTTATTGCGCGATCATACAAAAAGAGTGCTTCATCTAATTGAAATATCTGAATAAAATTGTTTAATCGTCTAAAATCGTAAAAGAGCCAGTTTTCTAATTCAAATAGTTTCGGGCGCATGTACTCTGAAATATCTGTCATTGTCAGTTCTGCTGGTAAATTACTTTCAAGTAATGAGAGTTGCGAAAGTAAAAACAACTCATAAAATTCCGTACTTTCTTGTTTATACTCAGCGATTTGTTTAGCAGTTATCGATAGTTCTTCTTTGTTTTTGTAATTTTCTGCCCGAATCAGCTTTCTATAAAAATACTCATATCGACTAGGCAAAAAGTGTCGATCGATATACATAAATTCATCCACTGTAACATTTAGTCGTTCCAAAAGATTTACTACTTTATCAAAGCTGGGTATATACAGCTGATGTTCAAATCTTGATAGGTTGGAGCGACTCATGATCCCTTTACACAAAGTAGCTTGGCTGATTCCACGTGATTCTCTAATACTTTTGATCGTTTGCCCATATTGAGACATAGCCCTCCCCCTTTTGTGCGTATACGCAACAAAAATACTTTTCCATTTTTGCTCATGATACCATACCTTCAAACTAGTGTGGAGGTTTTTTATGCGTAAAAAAATGACAATTCAAGTGAAAACAATTCTTCTAGGTACTTTATTTACTCGGATCGCTCTTTTTATGAGCACCCCTTTTTTGGCTATTTATTTATCTGATGTTCGCCAATTTTCAGCGCTTGAAATTGGCTATATTGTCGGTATCAATCCTTTAGTCAGTGTACTAGGCAGTTCTTTAGGTGGTCATTTGTCCGATAAAATCAAGCTTTATTCTCTACTCTCTTATACACCGATTTTTTGGGGCGTCATCTTTATCAGCTTTTACTTTGCCTCATCTTTTTCGACTTTTTTATTGCTAAATGCTTTGAGCGGTCTCTGCTATGTTCTTTTCGAACCTGCTACTAAACGGACATTATCCGCATTTTCATTACCCGAACAGCGTATGTTTATTTATAATCTTAGATATGCAGCGATCAATCTCGGTGCTTTTTTGGGGCCCTTGCTCGGGCTACTTTTTTCTACGACCACTTCTTTATTCCCTTATTTAATATTAGGTAGTTTTTATATTATTTATGGTTTTGTGAACAGACATACGATGAAAGAAGCAGTCATTCCTATCACTGTAAATCCAACATCTGTTGAAACGGCAGCTACTAAAATTACTCCTGTTGTCGCTTATCTTTTATTATTGATTGGTATCACCTTTTCATATTTTGCTTATGCTCAGTTCAATTCTACAGTCCCACAATTTTTCGCTTCCAGTACGTTGTTTCGCTCTGGCGTTACGTTATATAGTATGGTTTTAACGATGAATGCAGCCTTGATTTTATTGCTACAACTTCCGGTGATGAACTATTCCAAAAAAATTTCTTCCTTTTTTGCTTTACAGCTTAGTAATTACTGTTTTGCTTTCAGCTTATTTCTATTGCCTAAAACCAATATCCTCTTTGTCCTTTTTCTCATGGTATTTTTTTACAGCTTGGGAGAACTCTTTTTAGGTGTACGTTTTGACTATTTGATCGATCAACTCGCTCCTAGTAATAAAAAAGGCTTTTATTTTGGTTTAGCCGAAATGACAAAGCTGGGTAATTCTATTGGACCAGTAATCGGTGCTTATTTGATACAGCTCTTTTCAATAGATGGTTACACCACGATCTTTATTTGCCTTGGCATGATCACATTAGGTGGTAGTTTATTTATTCAACTTAGTTCACGTTTCTCTAAATAAAAAAGCGTGTTTCGTTTTCCCTCTCTAAAAACAAGGGAAGTACAAACGAAACACGCTTGATTCAATTATTTTTATTGCACAACGATTTGTTTACTGCTGCCATCTGTTTGTTCAAAGGAAATCGTAAATGTATCAGTCGTTTCATCATAAGTGATGCCTTCACTCAATGTCACGATTTGCTGATAATCCTTTGGTAGTTTCACTGTCATTTTAGTTGTTGTTTGGGTGGGATCAGAAAAAACATAGCTCTTCTTCTCGCCGCTCGTTTTTTTCAATAAAGACACAGCCTTATCCGAAGTAATTCCAGCAATACTGCCACCCGTTTCTTTCCAAATATTGATGCCTAAATAATTCTCTGCTGCTATTTCTACTGCTTGAATATCTGCTGTATTCGCTAATACTTTTACAGGTTTTTCTGCTGCATAGGCCTTTAATTCTGCTTCGTCAACACCTGGCAAGGTCACATATGCATAGCTTTCATTTACAGGATTTTTCCCATGATCGATCACAAATGTCCGATAATTCCCAGTGTAAACTTCGTTGCTTGGAAAAGCTTCATTGATTTCAGTGTAACTGCCTTTTCTCATTTCACTAATGACAGATACCGTTGTTTCTTCGGGGAAATAATACCCGATACTGGCATTTTTATGATCTGAATTCAGCAATAACCATTGTTTACTGCTCGTTTCGTTCACCTGATCGATTTTGCCATTATTTGATTGTAGCTGATAAGTATACTGATCATTCAATAAACGATTATCCACGATCGTTTCGATCGATGCTTTTGTATCACCTTTGATTCCTGCACCCAACGCTACAATTTGGCCATCGACGACAAACCAAGATTTTTTCCCTTGAAGATTCATCGGCAATACTGTGCCATTGTTTTTCGTCCCAGTTTTATTCAATGCCATTCCAATGACTGCCTGATCATCAAAAGCACCACCGCCAACCCATTTTTCTTTCGATGTAACAGTAGTAAATGCAGATACTTCATCGGCTAATGGTATAGTGTCAACAGTCGTACCAGGCAAACGATAAGGATCCACAGTAGGCCAATACACCGCATTAAACTGAACCTCATCATCATTGTATAAATACATCATACCGTCAGCTGTATGCCAGCCGCGTTTGTTTTCTTTGTTCCCTGCCTCAAATGAAGAAATTCGACTGGAATACATACCTAATCCCAGCATATAATCGGCTGTTCGTTGAACAAAACGATCCATGGAAGCATACATTTTCGTGCCAACAAAAGGTAATGTATCACCTATAATTGCAGGATTATCCATGAGCGTCATCGTCATTTGCAGATCATTAAAATCTCTTGCATTGGTTAAATAATAATCTGGATTTTCTGTGATCCAATATTTTGCGGCTTCTTGAAATTTCTTTTGATATTCCGCTGGCGCAAATTTGGAAACGATCAATAAATTATAAACTGTTGTTGAACCGTATCCTACCTTAGTTTTAGCTGGAGCTCTTGAAATGGAGCGCCCATTGACCGTTGGCAGCATTTCTCCTTTATAAATCAATGGGATAAATGCTCGATCAACATTTTCAACAAACGAATTTACGATTTCTGGTGCCATTTCAAAGCTGGAATCTTTTGTGATCGCTAAAATCTGTCCGACCCCTTTCATCAAGACATTGCCGTAAGAACCAGTATAAGGAATGTTGTTATGTTGAATGAATGATCCATCCTGATAAAAACCATCTCCTTTTGTAACCAGTTCGAACACCGCTGTAATACTACTCGATGCTTGGGTGATCTTCCCTTCATTTTTTTGTAAAATCCCTAACCCTAAAACAGTTAAAGCAAGATCTGTACGATTGGCTCCTGATGTTACAAAATTAGGGATAAATGCCAAGTCAACAAATGTCCCTTGCGTTTTTGTGTATAGTTGTTTAAATGGATCCGGTACATAACCGCTCATCGCGGCTGTATATTTCTGCAGCTGTTCATCTGAAAGGTTATCTCCAAGAATCATTAGTATACTGGTGAATTTTTGCGGCACTCCCACTTGCCAGTCCCACCAGTTTCCATGATATTTTTTTCCGTCATAGCCTTTTTTAGTGACCATAAAGTCCAATCCCTCGATGATCGTTGCCTCAATCGCTTTGTCTTGGTACATCGGACTGCCTTTTGTTCCATAAGCTAAAGCCAGCTTTTGCAGCTTGGTAAATTGTGTGGTCAGATCTGCTGATGCAGTATTGCCTTGTTCAAGCGGCCAAAGGTATGTGCGGTTAGGTTCTTTATTCATGGTTTGATATAAGTCTTGTGCTTCCTTAGATAAGGTTTGAACGTAATTGACTAATGTTGGATTCGTGTCGTCATACTGCTCAGATACGAGCTGTTTCTTCCATTTTTCTTGCAACTGTGTATATTCGGCAGAACGATCGACGACAGGAATACTGCCAACCGCTCCACTACGCATCGATAATACATTTAACTTCGACAAATTGCCAAACATTCGAATTCCACTATATCCTTCCCAGTCTCCATCAATAGACGATTGGTCAGGATAAACAACTTCAGCATTTTTATAAAATGATTGATCATTTAAAAATACCTCAATACGTTTTGCTTCATAGCGAATCATCAATTTATATTGCTGACCTGTAATCAGTTTAGGTCCTGGGATATTAGTGATCCATTTCCCGCCTGGCTGACCTAACTGCCATTGCCCATCACGATTATAGGCAAAAGACTGCCATTTGCTAACATTTTGCGTATCTGCCCGAAAAACTAGTCCAAAATTAGCTTGCCCTTCATATAAGAAGGTGTACTCCAGATCACCAGCTGTCTGTTTGCCAGCACTACTATTCAGTGAAACAGATTCCAAGCTAGTTCCCTGTTTTGTATTCACAAGAAATAAGCCCTTACTATTATTACTTTTGTCCGCTTTACCTACTATATCCTGCCATGTACCGATTTGATTAGGAAAATCAGAGGTATACAGCGGCTGATTCGTCTGTGCTGTATCTGGACTGACTTCTTCAGCTAGCGCTGGATCAGCCATTGCACAACTTCCACCCAAAATTAGTAAAGAGCATCCTGCCAGAAATAAATATGTTCTACCTGCTTTTATCATTTTATACCCTCCATAGCACACATCGTGTCTGCTTTATTGTAACCAAACAACCCTTTGTTATACCCAATAAAGTAGATTTGCAGAAAAAGATAACGCTTTCAATAAAATGAATAAGCAACTGGGACATAACTTTGCACGTTACACCCCAGCTAGCTAAAATTTCAATACGTATTAAAAGCCAAAGCCTCTCCTCTATAGTCTTTAGAGTGATTCACTTCTATCATAGTTTCCATTTTTCCCTGTGTCCGATTATGGTTGTTTTCCAATGTAAGCTAAAATCCCGCCATCTACATATAAAATATGTCCATTAACGAAATCAGAAGCTTGAGAAGCTAAGAAAACAGCTGGACCTGCAAGATCTTGTGGTGTGCCCCAACGAGCTGCTGGTGTCCGTCCAACGATAAATTGATCGAAAGGATGACGCTCACCATTCTCTTGTTTTTCTCTTAACGGCGCTGTTTGCGGCGTTGCAATATAACCAGGCCCGATACCATTACATTGAATATTATACTGACCATATTCTGATGCGATATTTTTGGTGAGCATTTTCAATCCGCCTTTAGCCGCTGCGTAGGCACTGACCGTTTCACGTCCCAGCTCACTCATCATTGAGCAAATATTGATGATCTTACCGCCGCCTTTTTCGATCATATCGGGAATCACCGCTTTTGCCATGATAAAGGGTGCATTTAAGTCCACATCTACGACCTGCCTAAAATCCTCTGCTGACATTTCTGTCATCGGAATACGTTTGATGATCCCTGCGTTGTTGACTAGGATATCGATCGAGCCAACTTCGTCTTTGATTTTTTGAACGGTTGTTTGAACAGCTGTTTCATCTGTCACATCACAGGCATAGCCTGTAGCTTCAATCCCTGCTTCTTGATAAAGTTTCATTGCTTGATCCACAGATTCTTGAGATAAATTATTGAAAACGATTGTTGCCCCAGCTGCCGCTAATGCTTTTGCAATTTCAAAACCAATTCCATGTACTGCACCAGTGACCAACGCAACCTTACCGTTTAGTTGAAAGCTATCCATTGTGAAATCCATCTGTCTGCCTCTTTTCTATTTAAGTTCATCCATCGAAACCATGTCCATGTCTGTATACGTAATATTTTCACCACACATCGACCAGATAAAAGTATAATCTCCAGTCCCGACCCCTGAATGGATTGACCAGCTTGGTGAAATGATTGCTTGTTCGTTTGCTACGACTAAATGTTTTGTTTCGTCTGGTTTGCCCATCATATGAAACACACGTGTATCTTCTGTCGCATAATCAAAATAAAGGTAGGCTTCCATTCGGCGTTCATGTGTATGACAAGGCATCGTATTCCAAGCACTGCCTGGTTCCAATACAGTGTAACCCATTTGAAGTTGACAACTTTCACAGACGTTCGGATGGATATATTGATAGATTCTACGCTTATTTAATGACAAAGATTCGCCCGTCTCCATAGGGGTGATTTGATCGATACTGATTTTCACATTTGGGTATTTATGGTGCGCCGGTACACTATTCACATAAAACTTCGCTGGATTCTCTGGATCATCTGATTGAAAAATCACTTGCTTGGTTTCTTTGCCGATATAATAGCCATCTTGTTTTTTCATTGGTTCGGTTTTTCCATCGATCGTGATCGAACCTGTACCACCAATATTGATAACGCCTAATTCTCGACGCTCTAAGAAATAATCGACCCCTAACTCTTTTGTTAAAATAATTTCCAACGGTTCGGTCGTTGGAGTGACCCCTCCAAAAATCATTCGATCATTGTGGGTATACGTTAAGCTGATTTCTCCGGGTGTAAAAACTTTTTCTACTAAAAACTCTCTACGTAATTCTTCTGTCGAGTAGTGACGAATATCTTCCGGACTGTGTGTATATCTATTTTCCATGTTATATGCTCCTTTATCGATTTTTGTTCCTTATATGCTTGTAAAATAATAGCTATTTTTTCTTTTTCTTAGCCCAAAATCCCAAAAGCACTTAATGCGATGGACAGGATCAAAATAATCCAGATCACTCGTGTTGAATTTAATTTCTTTTGTCCTAACATCCAATAGGTCAATAGCACTAAAAGGATCGGAACAAGTGAGGGTAAAATCGCATCTAGGGTATCTTGGATAACTAATTCCACACCGTCTTTTTTATAGACAAAGGGAACCGTTGCTTTAATGACTGATGGAATCAACGCACCGATCACCGTAACCCCTAAAACAGTCGCTGCATTGGTAAAGGCAGATAATTTATCTTTCAGCGTGGTGACTAGTTTTACGCCTTGTTTATAGCCAAGTGGTAAAAGCGCTGCACGACCAAATAACAACGCAATATTGGCAATGATCCAAATCACACAGCCCACAACAGAGCCATTTTGAGCAAGAGTTCCTGCTACCGAACCAAAAATCGTTCCCCAAATTACGTGGAATAAAGAATCCCCCACTCCGGCAAGCGAACCCATCAAGGCTGTTTTCAATGCAACGATCGTTTCTTTTGCTTTGTGTCCATCTTGTTCTTCGATCGCAACATCGATCCCCATAATCAGATTCCCAAAGATTGCGTTCGTGTTAAAAAACTGATTGTGCGTCCGCATCATATCTTGAAATTGTGTTTCATCGTGTCCATAGAATTTTTTCAATACAGGTAAAATTCCATATAAGTAGCCAGAGCTCATCATTCGCTCATAGTTCCAGTTTAATTGACTTGCTAAAATATAGCGCCAGCTGATTGCATTCAATTCTTTTTTTGTTAGCTTTTGATTACTCATCACCATCAAATCCTCCTTCAAAGTCACCTGTACCAGAAACTGCTTGAGCTGTTCCTTTTTCACTATCACGCTTAAACACAAGCATCGCTGCTACCATCCCAACGATCGAAACACCTAACATCGGCACTTGTAGATATGCGGCTAAAAAGAAGCCTAAAAGTAAATATGGAATATATTGCTTCGTGGGCAAATAACGCAATAAGATTGCTACACCGACCACAGGAAGCACCCCGCCAGCTGTTTTCAAACCTGTCATCAACCACTCCGGCATATTTTCAGTGATCGTCGTCACCACCGCATCGCCAGCCAATAGCATCAATAAGATCGGAATCGCACGAGATAACCCCCATAAAAATGAACCCGATAGGACCAAACGCGGAATTCGTTTGACCTGCATATTATCGATGGCTTTATCTACACGATGAAGCAAGAATACATTACAAAAACGAGCCACAACATCTAATTGAAGCATCAGCAATGACACCGGAACCGCTAAACCAATACCATATTCAGCACCCTTACCAGAAATAACGGCAAACGCTGTTCCCAACACTGCACCTGTAAAATAATCCGGCACAGATGCACCACCAAAAGCGGCAATCCCTAAACGCATTAACTGTAGCGTTCCTCCAACCATCAACCCGGTCTTAAGATCTCCCATGATCATCCCAGAGATCATTCCGGCAATCGCCGGCTGTGTCAACGTATTTGAAATAAGTGAATCATTGATTGCAATAAAAGCATAAACTGTAATAAGAATAATTTGATACGCTGCTAAATGCATGAAAATTCCTCCTAATTTTAAAAGTGAAACAAATCGCTTAATCCTGTAGAAAATTAGGAAATTGACATTGAAACGCTTTTCGTTTCATTGGCAATTTATCTATTTTCCTAAGGATTGATTTGTACAGCTAGATACAGAAAAAGTGTAGTGAAACGATAAGTTCCTGAACAATTTAGGAAATCGTCTTAAAGACGCTCTTAGTCTTTCAGAGGATTTATCTAATTGTTGAGGGAACTGTTTCGCGAAACTAGATAACTCTAAAAGTGAAACAAATCGCTTAATCCTGTAGAAAATTAGGAAATTGACATTGAAACGCTTTTCGTTTCACTGGCAATTTATCTATTTTCCTAAGGATTGATTGGTACAGCTAGATACAGAAAAAGTGTAACGGGCTCGTCCAGTTATGACTGAAAAATCGATTACGGCATTTTTTGCCTCTCTCTATTTTTATCTGTTTCCCGAAAGGCTCGCTCTTGAAGTCAGATACAGTAATAAAACGACACTCTCCCAAAAACTTACCCTCGTAATTTCTTCATAAAATCAATCGATGGATCATTTGGTACAAGTTGAGCGGTTACATTTATACCTTTTGAAGCGATCGTTTCAAAAATTGTTTCTTCTTCCGGCAACACTTGAATACTTTTCGTCACTTCACGTGCCCCTTCTTTATAACTCATGTTCCCAACATTTACTGTTTTGATTGGTCCATCTGCTTCTATAAAGCGTAAAACATCTTTCGGATTTTTAAATAGTAGAAACAACCGTTGTTTGCCATACTTGCCTGCTCGAATATTTTCAGCTGCATCTTTGACTGGTAAAACAGATAATCTCATCGAAGAAGGTGCCGCCATTCGAAGAGAAGATTTTTGCAATGGATCAGCAGCCGCTTCATCATTGGCAACGATGATTCGCTGTGTGCTTAAACTTGTTGACCAAATCCCCGCAACCTGACCATGAATCAAGCGTTCGTCGATTCGAGTATTGACGATATTCTCTTTTCCAGCATACTCACTAAAATTACTTAGTTCTTTTTCCTGGCTCGCCTCTGAAATTTCTTGCTCTGCTTTATTCATACCAGCTTTAACATCAACAATATTTTCTTTTGCTAAACAAACTAACTCTTTAATAGAAGCTTGCTGATTTACAACTGCTTCGATCACAATTGAAAGAGTCATTCCGGCAATGATTTCAACTCCTTCTACATTCAAATAATTTTTCACAGCAACGTTACATGGTGTACCGCTTAACAAATCAGCAATGATCAAAGTCGATCCGTTAAGGGCTTTCATTTTCTCATTAAGTTCTTGTTCAAACTGAAGATTATCTCCATCTGGTTTCAACGAAACAGCATGTACCTGTTCTTGATGCCCAACGATCATTTCCAGACTGACTTTGACCCCTTCTGCCATCCCGCCATGACTGATCAATACAATGTTTTCCACTATTTTCCCTCCTAAAACGTAGGTCACCCCACTTAACATGTTATGTCTTTCATAAACATACTATAACACATAGTAACTCCCACGTAAACCTAATATCTTAATATATTGAATTTTCTTGATATCCCCACTTAATGTTGGTATTTAATGACATATGCTTTAGGAATCGATTGCTAAAAAAGAATTAACATGTTATGCTTGACACATTATAGTATAAAAAAGGAGGTACATGACGGTGCTCCCAAAATATGAACAAATCAAACAAGATCTTTTACGTGAAATAAAAAACCACACATTTATCCCTGGTGATAAATTTTATTCTGAAGCAGACATCAAACGAATCTATTCTGTCAGCTCGATCACTGCTGTAAAAGCATTGAATGAACTAACTAGCGCAGGTTATTTGTATCGTATCCAAGGAAAAGGAACCTTTGTCTCTAAATCCAAGATCTCTCAAAGTGTCAAATTTTCAGATATCGAATTGCATTCACTTGATTCTGAAAAAGTAAAAGTGATTTCAGTTGAAGAAGACAATCAACCTGAAATTTTAAAAGAACTTGGCTTAGCCGCAAATGCTACTTATTATAAGATCAAACGCGTGCGCTATTTTGGTGATGATCCCTTTCTTGTGCATATTACTCATCTACCTAAAAAGTTAATGAAAGAGCCTGTTTCAAATGATCTTAACGCCTATGCTAGTGTCTACGAAAGAGTAAGAAAAGATTTTGCTATTGATCTTTTCTCCCTTGCTTCGGTGGAAACCAATGAAATCGTGTTTCCAGATGATGCAGAGCTGTTAAACTTATTACAGTTAAGCTTTCGTGAACCAGCAGTGAAGCAAGTCAAGCATTCGTATTTAGCCGATGGTAGTGTGGCTGAATACATCATCAGCTACAAACACTGGAAATATTTCAAAACAAAAATAGAAGTAGAGGCCGAATAAGTCTCTACTTCTATTTTTTAATCGATGATTGCCTGCGCTGAAAAGACCAATTCCTTGATTTCAAATCCTTCCGTTTCAAAAATCACCACTTCATTTTCTCCTACTTTCAAAATTTCTTTAGGGCAATACAATGAACGGATCGGCCCTACATTCCAATAGCGTCCAAGGTTAAACCCATTTACAAGAACAACCCCTTTGCCATAGCAGGAGCAATCAATAAATGTATCTGCTACAGTGTTTAACTCGAACGTCACTTGATAAAAAGAAGGATGCTGCGGATTCTGACCAGCAGTATAATCGATTCTTTGAAGTTGTTTCTCTGATAGGGTTAGCGGGTATTGATCGTACCCTTGATGAAAATGAATATCCTGCATGATGCCGCCGCGGATTCCTTTAGATTGTGTGGGGCTATTTAATTTAAAGCCATAGTTCACTCGACCTAAATTTTCAACAAGAACCTCTAGTTCAATGTCTTTCTTTCCATCTGAGCCGCTAATTACTAAGTCATCTCCGATACTTTCCTGATACTGTACCGCTTCAAGTTTGCCTTCTACATACACTTGAATACGATCACTAGCCTCAACGATCTTCAATTTATTCTCATGCTGATAATTTTTTAATTTTGCTGAATACAGGACATAGCCATAACCTGTGCCGGCTTCTTCCATACTTAACGGATACACGGTTTGCTGCGAATCGATCATTTTATCTTTTGTAGCGAATAAAGAAACGCTATTTCCCACTGGATACGTTCCTAGATTTCTAAGCTCTTTAGTACGTGGTTCAGCCTGCCACACATCTGGGCAAACTTCCTTGATTGCTTTTTGAACATGATAATATTTTTCTGTTGGTTCGCCTGCTTCCGTCAATAACGCATCATAATCGTAGCTAGTCACTTGAGGCAAATCCAGTGTGCCTCGTGCGGAGCAACCATTATAGAAACCAAAGTTTGTCCCGCCATGGAACATATACAAATTCAACGAACCAACTTCAAGCATATCTTTTACCTCTGCCGCTAAGTCTTGGACATCACGCTTGATGATCGGCTCTCCCCAGCGATTGAACCAGCCATCCCAATATTCCATGCACATGATCGGCCACTTTTTTCCATGACGCTCCATGAAATTTCTCATAACCTCTGCATTTTCCTTTGAACGACTGCCAAAGTTTCCTGCTGTAAATACGTCTTCTTCAATCAATGTTCCAGCATCCAACACTTCATCCCAAGCGCCATCTGAGGTAAACAAAGGGACATCCACACCAAATTTTTCCATCAGTTGTTTGGTTTGATGCAAATATTCTTTTTCCATCCCATAAGAACCGTATTCATTTTCAACTTGCATCATGATGACTGGACCACCGTGCGTTAGCTGGAGCGGCACAAGCTTTGGTATCAACACACTAAAATAATGACGGACTTTTTCCATAAAACGTGGATCAGTTGAACGTAAACGTATGCCTTGCTCTTTTAAAAGCCACGCTGGTAAACCGCCAAATTCCCATTCTGCACAAATGTAAACAGAAGGACGTAAAATGACAAGCAAACCGATTTTTTGTGCCAGTTTTACAAAGGCTTCAATGTTTTTTAATCCCTCAAAATCATACACTCCTTCGCTTGGTTCATGAAGGTTCCAGGGAATATAGGTTTCCACAGTATTAGCACCCAGGGCTTTTAAGTTGTATAAGCTATCTTCCCATTGTCCAGGCGTCATTCGAAAATAATGAATCGCTCCGCTGATCAATTTGATCGGTTTCCCATCTAATAAAAAATCTTCTTTTATCTCAAACGTCTGCATGTTTATTCCCCTTTACCAGTATCTTTTCCAGTCCGGTTTTGCCAACCTGATCAAAGCTTCTAAATAAAAATAGTCTCCCCATAGATTCGGTTCATCAATACCTTTGCCTTCCGCATGCGCATATACGCCATGTAAAAGTAAGCCTTCGTTTCCTTCTACATGTTGAGCAGTATAATTTTTCCCTAGCTGATAGACCATTCCTTTAGCAATTGCTTCTGCATGTGGATACGCCTGTAATTTTTCTGCTTCCATAAGCCCGCAGGCTGCAATAGCTAACGCAGAGCTGTCCTTATCAGATGGATGTTGATCGTTGAAATCAAAATCCCAATAAGGGACAAGATCTTCTGGCAAATGATCAAGAAACACATCTACGATCTGTGCATAATTTTCTGGAAACGGCACTGAATGAAGATAGCTTTCATTTAACGGAATCCCCAGCACCGCCCAGCTTTGCCCTCTTGCCCAAATCGATGTATCACTATGCCCTTGATGTGTGGCACCATGGCTTGGCACTCCAGTTTCCGGATCAAAATAATACGTATGAAAGGTGGTTGCATCTGGTTTAATCACCGTTTGCATCAGCGTTTGATAATGTTTGGTCGCCACCTCTGAATAACGAGTATCACCAGAAATCTCCGTCGCTTCAAACAAAAGCGGCAAATTGATCAATGAATCAATGATCAGACGATATTCCTTAGGATCACCATATTTCCCCCACGCTTGAATAAACGATCCCTGCTCTTGAAAACGAGCAAGCAAAACCTCCGCAGCTTGCAAGATTTGCTGTTTACATTGTTGATTTCCAGTGATTTTAAAGCCAGCACCGGCAGACAAACTATATAAAAAACCAATATCATGGTGATCCAACACAAAATGATCATCCAAGCGCCGCTGAAAGCTCTCACTATTTTCCATCGCCCGCTTTAAAAAGCGTTCTTTCTTCGTCCATTCATACGCTAACCAAAGCATTCCCGTCCAAAATCCATTGGTCCAATCATCATTTCCCTTGATTCGATAACGTCCGTTCGTTGCACAAGCAGATGGAAATTGCATTCCAAAGCGCAACATGTTGTTTTCGATCTGAGCAACACACCATTCTATCTGTTCCTCTAGCCATCGTTGTGTAACATTTTCACTTAAGGCAATCAATCTTTTTCTATTTTCCTGAAGATTCATAGTCCAGCTCTCCTTAACTTGTTAACATATTAACTAAAATCATTATAACGCAAAGAAAAAGAAAAAGCGACCCTTCTTCATGAAATCATCAAAAAAGAGCATGAGTGTTTGCCTTACCCATACTCTAAACTCAATAAACACTCATTTATTTCGACCAAAAACTTCGATTTGCGTTAATGCTGGAAAAGGTGACTCATCCAATGCTTTTTTCAAATTCTTAAAGGTGACTTGGCTCGTTTCTTTTAGCGGAAATCGAATCTCCTGAAATGTGCTAGCATTTGTGGTAGAAACTACTAATTCTTCTCCATCAGAAAATGCCAACGTTACCTCTGTCCAATAGCTATCATGAGGATAATCCGCGCGAAACAATAAACGAATCCAGTCAATTTCTACTCTTCGTCCAAAGTCGATTGTCAATGCCGCATCAGCTTGTTGATTGATCCCCCAAGAAGCAAACGGATAAGAGCCGTGTGATTCATTTCCATATTTTCCATCGATTGCATTTTTGGCAAAGAAAACAGCATCATCTCTCGTTTCTACATTGGCATACGCATGTGGATAAGCGCCTGATTGCTCTTTTTGATCATGAGAATTGAACGATACATTTTGATAATTTTCTATCTCAAAGTCATGCGCTTGCCGCACCATGATATGATGACGCTCCGAATGAAATGCTGTCTCTACGGAAGCTTTCCTAGCTGCTTCAACCATCGGAATTTCATATTCCCAAGTCTTTTGCGGCAAATAAATGATCGAAAGCGGCAACGTTTCATCTAACTGGACTGCCAAATAAGGACTGTCTCCTGTTTTCGTCACAACAATCTTGTCTCCTGCCTCATACAGGTAATGCTTTATTGCAAGTACAGCCATCTTCTGTCCTTCCGCGTAAAAAGGCTGCTCCTCCTTTTCATGATCGATTCGTCCGATGATCGGCTGATCTGATTGATCTCTCAATTCAATTTTTATCATTCTCTTCTCTCCTTTTCTTGTGCAGAAACAACACCACCAACTAAGCAAATCAAGCGATGCTTTCCGACTGATAATGCTTTTTTCAGACAAGGCAAGCTTGTCCTTTGGAAAAAGAGTGATGTGTTTGCTTCTGGTTGAATCAACAACGATTGCTCATAGCCTTCAACCGCTACGATCTGCGACAGCAAATTTCCTTCTGAGGCCTTACTCCAAGTTTCTCCAATTTCTCCATTTGGCTTTCTACCTGATAGTGGAACACTAAAACCGCCTTCCCGAATCTCCAAAGGAATTGCCGTATCTATCTCGTGAACGCGCAAATGCCATTGTCCAAAAGGATAAATCTCTGTCTGAATCAACACCTCTTCAAAAGGAGCCCAACGATACGAAACACACTCTTTTGTCATATGGTAATCTAAGACCTGACCTTTCACTCGGAAATACTCTCCGTCACGAGAAACGGCCAGCATATTATCAAAGGCGCCTTCTTCATAAGAAACTCCCGCTTTAGGGACACTAAAACCAAATTTACTAGAATAAACAAATTTACTATATTTTGCCTGTGCATGAGCTTGATTTTCTACCATCAATCCAGCTGGATAACCCAACAAATGGCTGCTATTTACATTACGAACGAAAAGCATGCTGCCTTTTTCTATAAGCATTTGCTCTTTCCTTTGTATATAAACAGGTACAGCAGACCAAAATGGATGCTCCTCTTTAACTGCTAACAATAAAAAAGTTTTTAGCGCCCAATAAGGGGAGCCTGGCGCATTGTATCCTTCTGCCATCACAAGATTTTCATAATGATAGCCTACGGAAAGACGACCATCAAAGGTAAAAATATCATGATTCATCCAAGTATTTAAATGACTCGATAATAAGGTTTTCACTGCTCCCCACGGAATAGCCTCCACATCTGCAAAAACTAACGCAGAAAGAAAAGCGCCTTGTGCAAATCGATAAGTCTGGCTTCTGCCAAAAGGTAAGGCTTCACCATCTTCGTCGAAATAATAAACGAAATCCTGTGCAAATAATGTTGCCCGTTCAATAAAGCGGTGGGACCATTCGGGATCTTCTTCTTTCATAAAAGTTGCATAGATCAAGCCATAATAATGAAATGCAAAGGGAATATAGTAGTCTCGTTGCGTTGTTTTCCCATCTACGTACCAACCATCACCAATATACATCGAATCAATCAATTGTAGCTCTTGTATTAATTCCTCTCGCTTCAATGGTTCTCCACAATGATAAAGCGCCAGCCGAATCAACACTTTAAAAAAGGTCCAGTTATTTTTCGGAATCTTTTTTACTAATGCTAGAGATAGCCAGTCGCTCACATACTGTTGATTTTGCTTAGGCAACTGCTCCCAAAAATACTCTTTATGCAATAAAAGTGTCAACGCTATCGCAGCCGACTCAACAATATATTGATCATAATCTTCTATTTCTCCCCAATAATGATTACTTTTCGGATTTGTTCCGCTCATCAATTTAGACACATAAGCATCTCTAAGCTCATCATCCTTACAAGCTCTCCAATATGGAGCTATGCCCCACAACGGACGAACAAGCGCTTCCATATCCGCACGTTTACGGTCATAAACTGCCCCACTGCTCCCTAAGTTTAATTCTGGTAGATTCGATTCAAGAATAGACGCTCTTAATGGTTGGATCATTTCTGTCAAAGCCTCTTGATACTCTTGCCGAGTCCTAAACGAATTGTCTTGCAACTTTCCCACGATGAACCCTCCTTCATCAATTTACTCAACAGAATAACAAGTACGCTTTAATTTTTCAACTGACATTTTTTTAATCGATCCTGTGAAAATGAGAAACTATTTCCGGGAGTATTTTACTTAATCTAACTCATTCAAAAAATCCAAGCTAAAAACATATATCACTAACACTTTTCCTTTCTAAGTTAACCTAACCAACATGAAAAAATAATGAGTGATTTTAGTAAACTATGGCTGCGATTTTTATAATAAAATTTTAGCTATTCTTGAAACTATAGTGTCCATCACCTGTTGTTCCAGTAAGAATGATTAACAGACTTCTCCTTTATTTCATGGTAAAATTCAACTATAAAATAAGCAAAAGGAGCAACCTATGGACATCCATTTAGAAGTGCAGATCACGGAAAAGAAAACGACAATTAAACTAAATAGCACGCAAAGCGTCATTACTATTTTACCTGCAACAAAGAAACATCTGAAAATCGAAACCACAGAGCTTTATCTCTTACTGAACGGTCACAAAATAGTTTCAATCGGTCGTTCTGAGATTCCTGATACAATCGATCCCGCAGCCTTTACTAAAATAATGACGATTACCACACCATGGGATATTGAGCTGGGGTATTTAGAACAGCTACTCATTGAAGAGGCTAAAAACAGCGGACTTGACCTTATCCCAAGCAAGCAAACAGAACAAACAGTCCCTACAAGTGCTCAAAAAACAATCACTGCATTTAAAGAAGAGATCGTCATGATCCTTGAAACTTTTGGCTATCATTTAAAGCAAACAGAAGAACCTACAAAAACAAAAGCAAAACCAGCCAAAGCCCGGCATAAATGGACGAAGGAAGTCAGTCAAATCGAATTTACTTTAAATACTCGTGAAAGTAGAGCAACTGTCTTTTGGCAAAAACGCAATGAAATGCTGATCAAAGCTGGTGCCACAATGATGACTGCCCCACCCCTCAATAAAGATGGCTCGCTTGGTTTCTCCGCTAAAATGGGACAAAGAATCCGAGAAGATCATATGGACAAAGTGAAAAATTATGTGACAACGGATGATATTATTTTAAAAAGCGTCAATGAAGTTGGTTTGTTTCTATACTTCGGCGGAACCAACAGCTGGTTGGAACTAACAGACAAAGACGGAAAAACGATTAATGAATGGACCGTTGTTGAATAGTCTTCCACTCACTAAATAGAGTCACACAGACACAGTGGTCCCTCACTGTGTCTTTTTTTCTCAAAATCCGTTGAACTTCCCTATTGACCGTGTAGTAACCACACGCTATATAATAAAGAGAACCCATTAAGGAGGCTACCTATGAAAAAACTTACAACTGGGGAACTTGCAGAAATATTCGCTATATCTAAATATAAAATCAGGCACTACATTGACAAAAAACTACTGACACCGAGTCAAAATCAGCAAAATGGCTACTATCTTTTTGATGAAACAGATATTTATAAACTCTATCAAATCATTATGTTCAGGAATATTGGTTATTCCATTGAGACAATTAAACAGCTTTTGGCTGGTTCAGCAATTTTAGATTCACTAAAAACAGCTGAACAACAGCTGCAAACACAAATCGATGAGTTAACCGTCATTAAAAAGAATGTTCATGACATCATTCAGGCACAACAAACCTATAAACTAAATGAAATCATCTTTCTAGAAAAAGACACACGCTTTTTCAAAAAAGCGCCTGTTGAAATCATCACGGATCAGGAAATCGATTTACTCAAAGCAACTCGATTGGGGTTCTCCCAACTGGATAAAATTTCTTATGTTCGTCCAAATCACAACTCTTTCATCCCATGTTTTACAAGCACAAAAGAAGAGCATGATTACTTATTTGAGACTGGTATCTATGCATGTAAAAGTTTTATTGTCGAGAACGAACAAGCACTCACTAAAGAGATGGAGTATTTTTTGGCTGATTCACTTTTACACACACTATCTCCATCAGCTAAAATACTCCTTTACGAAAATGTTGCCTGTGCCCTAGCATACAACGATGTCACAGTCTATTCCGTTGAGGTAAAACTATGAATATTACAATAAAAAAAGCAACTGAATACCCTTTAGAATCACTGACTAAAAAAATATCCGAGTTAATCTACCAAGGATTTGAACCCAAGTTCACAGCAAAATTATTCGCAAAAGATCAAGCCAAAGATGTTGCAGCTGTATTAGGACATTACCTTTGTAAAACCAAACCAGAACAACTGTTGATCGCAGAATCAGACCAAGAAATTTGCGGCTGTCTCTTTTTAAATGAAAAAGGTGACACGTATCATGATCTGAAGCGCTTAGGGCAAAGTAATTTTTCTTTATTTGAACACTTAAAAGTTGCCTTATTGTTGACCATACTTTCTCACTCGCCAAAAAAAGAAGAATTGTATATCGATTTTATTGTCGTGTCTTCAACATTTAGAAGTAGAGGAATCGGTCATGAATTACTAGCTTATTGTCAATCGTTTGCTCAAAAACAGCAAAAACGCTTGACTCTATATGTTTCTGCTGCAAATAAACGAGCAATGACACTTTATCAAAAAGAAGGATTTGTACCCACTAAAAAGACAAGTAGCTTTCTTAGTCAATCTATTGTAAAAAATAAACAATGGTATTTTATGCAGTGGCATGACCCCGCTCAATTTCCTCAATACTTCCTCTAACAAATATCGCTCCCTCAACCTAATGTGCAGTGCTTTTAAGATAATCTCAGTTTTTCTAGATATACGCTTAAAATTAGCTATCAGTAAAAATTATCACTAGAACAGTGGTAATTTTTCTTTTTTGTTGACAAGGAAACATTTCGAATGTAAACTGATATTGTTTCCAAAGAAACTATATTGAAAAAGGAGAACTTCTATGAATCATTCTATAAATAAACATGCATTAATTTTTGGCTTTACTACCGTCTTTTTAACCGGGTTAGGATTAACGATCGTTAGTCCGATACTCCCATTTCTAGTAGCTGATTACACGCCTGATCCTAAAATCCAAGCAACGGCGGTAACGTTACTAATGTCCGTCTATGCTCTGGCTATTTTCGTAGCGGCTCCTATTTTAGGTGCTTTAAGCGACCGATATGGGCGACGACCTGTGCTGATCCTCAGTTTACTTGGCTCTGCGCTAGGATATTTTATCTTTGGGCTGGGCGGCGCACTTTGGGTTCTGTTTCTTGGACGCATCATCGAAGGCGCAACAGGCGGTGAAATTTCGGCGATTTTTGCTTACTTTGCTGATATTACTCCAGCTAATGAGCGGACTAAATATTTTGGTTGGATCAGTGCGCTTGTAGGTGTTGGGACAGCTTTAGGTCCAATTATCGGCGGCGCTTTGGCAACATTTGGACATCGTGTTCCGATGTATGCCGGAGCGATCATTACCTTAATAAATGCAGTGTACGGCTACTTCTTTATGCCGGAAAGTCTAACGCCTGACAAACGAACAGCTAATTTATCACTGAAACAACTCCATCCCTTCGCCCAATTGTCATCAGCGTTCTCGTTAGCGCCAATCAAATGGTTATTGATCACAGGATTTCTTATCTGGCTGCCGAATGGCTCCCTACAAGCGATCTTTTCTCAATTTTCGATTGACACTTTTGCCTGGCAGCCTGTCTTGATTGGTTTCATGTTTTCTATTATCGGTATATTAGATATTTTCTCTCAAGCCTTTATTATGCCCCGTCTGTTAAAAATAATGACGGACAAAAAAATTGCTTCTTGGGGAATGCTCAGCGAAATCATTGGTTATTTTTTGATTGCCTTGTCTGCACTGACAACGTACCCACTGCTCTTTCTTTTAGGCATGATTTTCTTTGGACTTGGAGATGCCATTTTCGGTCCGTCCTTCAATGGTATGCTGTCAAAATCTGTTGGTCCCAGTGAACAAGGACGGATTCAAGGGAGTGCTCAAAGTATTCAAGCTCTTGCTCGTATACTAGGCCCAATCATCGGTGGACAATTATATGTCCTGACTAATCACTCTGCGCCAGCTTTTATGGGGATTTGTTTGGTTCTGGGTGCTGTTTTTGCTCTTACAAGAAAACATAAGTAGTGCGTTTCTGTAAATCGATTCACAATAGAAATACGACAAAAGAAATCAATAGCAGCAACTTATTTCTTATTGCTTCCATTGATTTCTTTTATAAAATTCGAACGTGATCCTTCTAAAATTTTACGGTATTTTTTAATTGAATGATCGTAGTTGTTTTACCTAGATCATTTTCGTATTTTTTTTGAATAGAACTCATGTATTTTAATTTTGATGCAAAGACAATTCGATCCTTATTTGTAACTTCGATTTCTGATTTTCCACACATTGTACTGATCAGCTGGTCTAGCGACAATGTATGCGTTGGTGTTTGTTGCAGTAAATCAATAACAACTGTTTCTTGCATAAACAAATCTCCTCTATTATTTTATTTAATCCTATACAAGCATTATCACTACTATTTTAAATAAAAAATCAATGACCATTTCATCATACTATTCAAATTAGTATTCCCTATTTTGACTACACTTTTTAAACAACTACTCAACCAAATAACTACGAGTAAATGATTTTTAGCAGCTGATCTAAAAATAAAAAAAAGTTGTCCATACATCTATGAAAGAAGCCTTTCACAGCTGTATAGACAACGTT
This sequence comes from Enterococcus termitis, assembly GCF_001730305.1. Lineage (GTDB taxonomy): Bacteria > Bacillota > Bacilli > Lactobacillales > Enterococcaceae > Enterococcus_L > Enterococcus_L termitis. Next base: position 91,515 of record NZ_MIJY01000043.1, on the reverse strand, counting down.
AAAATAACGACTATTAACTTCTCAATCCGCGACCTTTATCAATCAAATACCAGCAAATGGCATAAAGTACCACGATAAAGAGCACCAAAATCGCCAAAGATAACGCAACCGGCACATCCTCTGTCCCAAGAAATCCAAAACGGAAACCAGAAATCATATAAACGATCGGATTAATTTTTGACACAGCCTGCCAAAATGGCGGCAACATTGAGATCGCATAGAAAACTCCCCCAAGATACGTCAATGGCTGTAACACGAATGTCGGCACGATCGATACATCATCAAAAGATTGCGCAAAGATACCATTTAGTAACCCCGCTAAAGAAAATAGAATGGCTGTCATCAAAAGCGTAACAATGACCATAAACCATGAGTAGACATGAAGCGGTACAAAAAATAACGAAATCATCGTTACAAGTGTTCCAACTAGTACGCTTCTACCAAGTCCACCAAAAACAAAGCCCCAGATAATCACGTGAGTCGGCACTGGCGCAACTAGCAGCTCCTCGATATTTTTTTGGAATTTTTGCGAGAAAAATGAAGAAGAAACATTAGAATATGAGCTCGTGATTGCTGACATCATGATTAATCCAGGTACGATAAATTCCATATAAGAGAAACCGCCCATCTCTCCGATCCGTCCACCGATCATTTTCCCAAAAATAATAAAATATAATGACGTTGTAATCACTGGTGGTACCAATGTTTGCACCCATATACGTAAATAGCGATTTGTTTCTTTGACTGCTAAGCTTTTTAAAGCTGTAAAATAAAGATTAGACATTTTTTTCCTCCACTTGATGTTCTTCTTCTGTGATTTTTAGAAATAGCTCTTCTAATCGATTCGATTTATTCCGCATAGAAAGAACTTTGATCCCTTGCTCTGTCAACTGCTTAAAGATACCATTGATCCCTTGATTGCGTTCAACTTCAACTTCAAGTGTCTGTTCATCTTCGAGAATACTTTTATAGCCCACGATTTCAGGCACCTTATCGGTAGGAGCTAAATCAAAGATAAAGGTTTCAAACTGCAGTTTTGCCAAAAGAGATTTCATACTTGTGTTTTCGATCAATTCTCCTGATTGAATGATTCCAATATTTCGGCAAAGCATTTCAGCCTCTTCCAAATAATGAGTCGTTAAAATAATGGTTGTCCCGCTTTCATTCAACTCTCGTAAAAAGTCCCACATTTCCCGTCTCAGCTCAATATCCACACCGGCAGTTGGTTCATCTAAAATAAGCAAACGAGGTTCATGCATCAATGCACGTGCAATCATCAAGCGACGTTTCATTCCGCCAGAAAGCATTCGTGCTCGCTCGTTACGCTTTTCCCATAAATTCGACTGCTTTAGATATTTTTCACTGCGTTCCAATGCTTCTTTGCGCGAAACTCCATAATATCCTGCTTGATTGACAACAATTTGCTGGACTGTTTCAAACGGATTAAAGTTGAACTCTTGCGGCACTAGTCCAATTTGTTGCTTTGCACGAACTAAATCGGTATCAAGATCATAGTCAAAGACTTTTACTTTTCCAGATGTCTTATTGACTAAAGATGTGATAATACCGATCGTCGTTGATTTTCCAGCACCATTTGGTCCTAATAATGCATAAAAATCTCCTTCTTCCACCGTCAAATCGATGCCGCGCAGCGCTTCAACGCCCGTTGCATATACTTTTTTTAAGTCTTTTATTTCCAGTGCATAGGTCATGTAGTATAAAACTCCTTCTTCTATATCATTCTTATTCGATCAGTTTGTTCATCACTCTGTTTCGTCATCAGAAAACAGCTGGCACATTGAATCCATAAATTGTTGGACAAACACATCCTTCAACGCATAATAATGCCACTGGCTTTGCTTACTGACGGAAACGATGCCAGCTTTTTCCAATACTTTCATATGATGAGAGAGTGTAGGCTGTGTAAAATCAAAATGCTCTAGTACATTACAAGCACACATGGTTCCGCCAGAAAGAAGCTTAATAATCTTCAATCTTTTGGGATCAGCCATCGCTTTAAGCACCAATGACATTTCTTCATCATTCATTTTTAAATCGCCCCTTACATAGATGATCGTCTATGTTAAATATAAATTAACACGTTTTTGTTGTCAAGTGAGACTAACTTAGCAGCACGTTTCAGTGATATTTGTTTAATCAAGCATTTCTTCATAGACGAGAGAATAGAGTTGATTTTTGATTCTTTCGCCTATTCCCTGTATAATGAGGTTGTTTTTCTGAAAGAGAATGATACACAATAGAGTGGAGAATATATAATGACAACTAATTTTTGGACTGAATTACCGAAACCATTTTTTATTTTAGCACCGATGGAAGATGTAACTGACGTTGTTTTTCGTCATGTTGTACAAAGAGCCGGCGCACCTGACGTTTTTTTCACTGAATTTACGAATTCAGATAGTTATTGTCATCCAGATGGCAAAGACAGTGTCCGAGGTCGATTGGTTTTTACAGAAGACGAACAGCCGATGGTCGCACATATTTGGGGAGATAACCCCAACTTCTTTCGCGAGATGAGTATTGGTTTAGCCGACATGGGCTTTAAGGGAATCGATATCAACATGGGCTGTCCTGTGCCTAATGTTGCAGAGCGTGGTAAAGGTAGTGGCCTTATCTTGAGACCTGATGTGGCGGCAGAATTGATTCAAGCTGCTAAAGAAGGCGGCTTGCCTGTCAGTGTCAAAACACGAATCGGTTATACTGAAATAGCTGAAATGAAAGACTGGATCACTCACCTATTAAAGCAAGAGATCGCCAATCTTTCTATACATTTACGAACACGAAAAGAAATGAGTAAAGTAGATGCTCACTGGGATCTGATCCCTCAAATCATGGAAATACGCGACCGCATCGCGCCTCAAACCCTTATTACGATCAACGGAGATATTCCAGATCGCCAAACAGGTTTAGCACTTGCTGAACAATATGGTGTAGATGGCATTATGATCGGCCGAGGCATTTTTAAAAATCCTTATGCATTCGAAAAAGAGCCCAAAGAACATTCTGTTCAAGAGCTACTTGGATTATTAGAGCTACAACTTGATTTACAAGATCAGTACACTGCGTTAGCCCCTCGTTCTATCGTAGGACTACATCGTTTCTTTAAAATTTACGTTAAAGGCTTTCCAGGTGCTAGCGACCTTCGTGTTCAATTGATGAATACAAAATCGACAGCGGAAGTTCGACAAGTCTTAGCTACATTTTATGACGAACATTCAACTGATTTTACGAAAGAATGATCAAACAGACTTCTGCCGTTTGCTTCACTACTGAATAGTTAACAAAGAGGCTGGGATAGAAGCGTTTAACTTCTAGAACCAAGTGTTTCAATTCTTAGTGTCTTTGACACTTAAAGATTGATAAAATGGAAATGATTGTATCGCATCTGCTTGTACTTCACTATGTTTCACAATCATTTCCATTTATTTTCGAAAGAACGTCTTTTGATTCTACCTTTTATCCACATTCTAAATGAGTGGGCATGACTCGAAAAGTTCTGTCCTACTTATTTTCTTTTTCTGCTGGATACTAGATTTGAGTTTGTCTCAACCTCTAAAACTTTTTAAAACTAGTTTCTCATCCTACGTTTCTATCAAATGATTCCTTTTTCTTTTAGAATAGCTTCATTGCCACTTTTTTTCATATAATCAATCCCAATCTCCTGCATGATTTCTAGCGCAGCGATTATTTTGTGGCCTTTAGGATAGCTTAAAAAATACTCTACTCTTAACGGATAACCTGCAAATTCCTTTTTTTCTACAAAGCCAAATTCAATCAATTCCTTCAGTTGAGATAATAACATTTTTTGAGTTATTCCTTCAATTTTCCGTTCAAGATTCGCCAAGGAAATCGGTCCTTTCCTTAGTAACCATAAAATAATCGTCTTCCATTTCCCCTTGATCATATCATGCGTTAATTCAACTGGACATGTGAACTCTTCTCTCAGCTTCATCGCTTACTCGTCCTTCCTTTTTATCTACTCATCGTGCTTTAGCATTTAGTTGGCATAGGTTCCTTTGAGGATATAAGAATCTAAAATATGTGATTCCATTTTCCAATACAGATCGTTCAAAGTAAAGCCATTTTCCAAATCTAACGCTGTATCTAAGGCAAATACGTGCAGCTCATACGTGTGCAGTTTATCTGGCGGAGCCATTCCCCCATAAAAACTAGACAGCTCTCTACTCTGCTTGCCACCTTCTATAGTCATCCAACTGTTTGCTCCTTGGACAAAATCTGTTGCTGACTTACTTTCATTTTCAAGCAACTCATTTTTTGTAATATTGGCTGCCAGCCAATGAATCCAAGAAATCCCATTCGTTACAGCATAGGCATCTTTGTCTTCTAAGATGACCGCATATGTTTTAGTTCCCTTAGGCGCGTGCTCTATTTTGAATGGAATGGAATAGTTGGGAATATCGTTTTTATTAAATTGATGCCCTCTTTTACCATATTTGTCTTGCCAAACACCATCTGTCAATCCAGTGCTGCTCACTTTCATTTCTGTGTTCACTGACTGCTTCTCATTTTCATTATTCCCAGCTTCTTTCGATGTACAAGCCGATACGAGCAATAAAGTAAAACCTGCTAAGAATAGCAACAACCATTTCTTTTGAGTTTTCATTTTTTCATCCTCCTCTGATACCAGTCATTATATTGGAAAGTAAAAAACAAAAAAAGTACCCACTTTTTCGTGGGTACAAGCTCGTAAGAAGTTAATTTTTCCAATCAAACGCTTATAAGAGGAATTACATCTGTTGATTTATCAACTATTTCAATTTACAAATGGTGAAATATCCGCAGTTAATTGCATAAAATCCAGCTGATTTACTGTTTCAATTTGTTTGATCATTTCTTTGGGCAGATCTGGATTCATACCACCGCAAATAGCACCGCTGATTGCACCGATCGTATCGGTATCCCAACCAATTGAAGCGCTCAACTGAACTGCTTTCAGTGTGTCTCCTTTGGCTAGCTCAACAATTGCAAAAGCACTTGGAATCGTTTCGATCGTTTCCATACCTGTACCTATTTCTTCATACAAACGATGTAAAGCGACCTGTTGATCTGTTTCTTCCTGCACGATTTTTCTTGCTTGTTTCATTCTGAACGTTAAAGATGCAGAAGGAAAATCATGTCCATAGTCTTTCGCTGCTTCGATCGTCTCAAACGCCAACTGCCAAATTTCGTCGATCGATTGTCCACCTCTTACCGTATAACTTACTGCTGCCGCTACTGCACTAGCTCCTGCAATGGCAATTTTAGTGTTATGAGTAGGTAAGCAAATCTCTGCGACATTTCTAACCAGCTCAGAAAGCTTCCGATAATCACTAATCAAACCAATCGGAGCAATTTTCATTGAAGCACCATTCGTTGTACCTGTCACACCTGTTTCTTCGATAGGTACACCTTGAGCAATTTTCTCTAAAGCTTTTAACGTAGATGGCCCTGAAACAAAGGCAGAAACTGGCGAATTTTCATTCCATTCACGCAGCTCTGCAACAAAATCTGTCACTCGAATTTGCCCGTTATTTTTTTTGATCATAGATAGAATCATTAAGACATTGATCGTATCATCAGTAATTGCTCCGGCAGCCAGCTTGCGACCAAAGACATCTCCTTCATTTGAAGCAACTAAAGTCGTCACGCCATCAGGAAATTGTTCACGAATTTTTTCTTGTGACCAACACTCTGTCGGCATTCCCAACGCATCTCCTAACGCTCCACCTGCTAAAACTCCCCAAATTTTTTCCTGCATTTAATTTACCTCCACTAAATTTGCTAGTTCTGTCTCATTATTGAATGGAACCACTGTTAAGAGTTTCTCTCCAACCTTAATGTTTCCTTCCTGCTCACAAATAACATCTAAGAAATGATCTGTATTCGTTACTACTACAATCGTTTCAGTGGAATATCCCGCTGCCTTGACTTTAGCCAAATCAACCTCCAACAGCTTTTCACCTTGAACGACTGATTGTCCTTTTTCTACAAGTGGGGTAAAGCCTTGCCCCTCCAGCTCAACCGTATCGATGCCGATATGGATCAATACTTCTATCCCTGTATCACTAATGATCCCGATCGCATGCCCACTTGGCAAGACTGTTTCAACAACACCATTTACAGGTGAAACAACGTCACCACTTTCAGGTAGAAGCACCAATCCTTTTCCAAGTGCTTTTGAAGCAAAAGTAGCGTCTGAAGAGCTTTCGATCGGTTTTAATTGGCCTTTCATTGGAGAAGTAACTACTTCTGTTTTTACCAACTCTTTTTCTTCTGGATCAACAACATCTTCATCCTGTTTAAATGTAAAATAGGTCAGAACAAACGCTACTACAGAGGTAGCAATTGTTGCTAAAATGGCAATAAACAAGCCGTTCATACTGCCGGTTTCTGGATTGATAAACGCCGCAAACCCTAAAACACCAAAGGACATTGCATACATTTTAGTAGAAAATAGTGCTAAAATTAATGAACCAACCGCGCCGCCGATCATAGAAAAAGCAAACCGCTTTTTCACAGGCAAACTAAAGCCATAAATTGCTGGTTCAATGATACAAAACAGACCAGAAACAATCGCTGGAATGGCTAATGCTTTTTGATCTTTTGAACGTGTCCGCAAGAAAACAGCTACGACAATTGCAGTTTGAGCAAAATTGGCAGTAAATGACATCGGGAAAATATAATCCACGCCTGATTGAGCCAAATTAGTGATCCCGATCGCTGAGATCGGCCAATGCAATCCAAAAATAACTAGTGGTTGATAAAGTAACGCAACCGCTACTGAGGTAACGATCGGTGAAATTGTATAAAGTCCTGATACACCGGCACTAATCAACGAGCTAAGCACATTTGTCACTGGTCCTACGATTAAAATAGCTACAGGAACTGTGATCAAAATAGTTAGAAATGAATTTACGTTATGAGCAATCACTCCAGGTACAACGCTTTTTAACCATTTTTCCACCTTTGATCCTACATATACGATAAAAATTATAGGAATTACTGTATACTGATAACCTGTTGCTGGAAACAGAATCGGAATACCAAAGAATGTATTGTATACAGGCGTTTGGAATAATGACCCTTTAAATAATGTATACAGCACATCTCCGCTAGTTAACCCCGTCAATAATTCCGGAATAAGCAAGGTAGCTCCTAGCATCATTCCGACAAATGGATTCATTTTGAAGGCTTTTGCACTCGTATACCCTAAAGTCACAGGCAAGAAATAAAAAACCGCTTGTCCCATCGCATGTAAGATGATATATGCGCCATCATCGACTGATAAAACTTTCGTTGCTGTCAATAACGCTAAGATTCCTTGCAATAAACCAGACGCTGTTAAAATGCCTAAAACTGGTGTGATAACTTTTGTGATGGTATCGATCAAGGTACTAACAAGCCCTTTTTTCTCTTCAACTTCAACTGCAGTAGAACGCCCATTTAAATTTTCTTGAACGACTTGAAAAACTTCTGCAACTTGGGTGCCAACCACTACTTGAAAACGACCGCTCGCAAATTGAGCACTCATAACATCGGGAGATTTTACAATTTCCTCTTTTTGGACTAACGAGTCATCTTTTAACGTAAATCGCAATCTTGTCATACAGTGTGTCACACTTAAGACATTGTCCTTTCCTCCTACATTTTTCAAAATGAATTCTACAAGCGCTTGGTATTTTCCCACTTTTCCTCTTCCTTTCTTTTTTATGCATAAAAAAGACAACACTCAAACAAGAGAATCGATCCTCTCTTGTTTGGGTGTTGCCTGCTTAATCAGTTACAATCCCGCTTATTTAATTAGCCGCTGGATATGGAGTATTAAATACATCTCCTCTTCCGGGTAAATCTGACAATGTAATTTATCTTGTAGATAGTTTATTATAACACTTACACATTCTGTTGCCTTTGGATAAAACTGTACGACTTGTTCAAACATCTCTGGCACAGCTTCTTTTCTCGGCTCGTTAATTATGACACGTTGAATAAAAAACTTCAAGTGGGTAATGAACCGAAGATAATTCAACGATTCTTCGTCCATCTCGATCCCTAAACAATCTTCAACAATCAAAACAACTTTTTGTAGCATCTCAGCAGTCAGCAACGTTTGTGTTGTATCATTGCCTAAGCTGCCGTTGATAAAGTGAAAAGCAATAAACCCTGCTTCATCTTCATTCAGGTCGATTCCCTCGTAATAAGAAATAGTTTCCAACGCATGCAAACCTGCAGCGTACTCTTTCGGATAAAACTTTTTTATTTCTAGCAACAAGGCATTACTGATGGTTTCCCCATTACGAAAACGATTTACTGCATAATTGATATGATCTGCTAAACCGATATAGGTATTTTCATCAAAATTTTTGCTCAACTCGATTTCAGCATTTTTGACGATCAAGGTCACCATTTCCAAACGATTGATCGGTACTTCTTCGATCAACTGCACAAATCGATCAGCGATATTGGGCGAATCTACAACAAAAATCTTTTCGATCTTATCTTTTTGAACAATGTCTCCAATTTTTTTCCCGAAAGCAACGCCTCTTCCGATCAAGATGCGCTCTAATCCTTTAGAATCAATAACTAGTACAACATTATTGTTAAAAATTTTCTTAATTCTAAGCAAATCACATCACTCATTTCCGGTCGCGCTTTCATAAGCTATAGTACATGCTATTTTATTGCTTGTCAAGATAAGCCAAAGTGAAAAAATCAACCACTAATCTACACGTCTTATTTACTTAACTCAATGAAAAAAAGACGTAAAAACGGTTTGGTTTATTGCACCTAATGCTGCCAGCAGGCTTTTCAGCAAATTTTTTTACACTACTAAACAGCGCTACATGTAACGTTTCGTCTAGCTTCATCAGTAAAATGTATCTACTTTCTTTTAAACAAGCAAGATCCTTTTTAGTTTTTCCTGCTGTTCTAAGTTAAACCCCACGCCTTCACTAACAAAACGGTCAAATCCACCATACTCATGATCTATCTCATCGTATGCTGCATTTAAATAGTTTTCTTTCACTACCAACATATCGAGCAAGTTCTCTAATAATTTTTTATCCTGAGTAATTGATCGATACATCGTCATTTTTTTCTCAATGACCTGCGCATTGTATACATTACTTAATAAGTAATCCTTCATGATAACTTCTTTGGGAACACCTAAAATCCCTAAAATTAATGCTGCTCCAAATCCTGTGCGGTCTTTTCCTCCTCGACAATGCTGTAAAATAGCATAATTTTCTGGATTCAAATATACCTCTAGCATCCGTCGAAATGCCGCTCGATTTTTTTCATTGGTTACAAAAGATTGCATCATTCGTTGCATATCCTCACTAATGGTTAAAAATTGATCGGTTTTTCCTTCTTTAATCAATTCAACTGAACTTTTTCGTTTTTGTGCCTTTTGATCTGTTGCTTCAGAGGCAAACTCTGCCAGCTTCGCTTCTGGAGCAATGGCAAATACCATAGTTCCTTTTACAAGTTTATCTGGTTCGCTCTCTCTTTCAACGACACTTCTAAAATCAATAATCGTTTTAACATGATATTTTTCAGCAATAATTTCTGCTTCTTCATGATCAATATAGCATAATGCATCGCTTCGAAAGAGACAACCTGTTTTAACTGTTTGCCCCTCCTTCGTTTGATATCCGCCAAAATCTCTAAAATTACTTATATTTTTAAATGTCATTTTTATCCTCTCAACTGCCATGCAGGCTTGCTTTTATTATGATCATCTTTTACTAATTCCGTATACGCTCCTTGATCCGTTATGACCACAATCACGGTTGGATCATACTTTTCTTGGCAAATGGCGTCAATATCCACTTCTAACAGCAAATCGCCTTGTTTTACGGTCTCTCCTTGTTGGCAGAACGATTTAAAATGTTTGCCATTTAATTTTACAGTATTTATTCCAACGTGGATCAGTAGACTCACACCTGATTCAGTGCTGATCCCAATAGCATGATTGGTGTGAAATAGCGCTTCGATTTTTCCAGAGATCGGAGCATAAATTTTTCCACTAGTAGGGCGTATCGCAAACCCGTCCCCTAACAGTTTACTGGAAAATGTTGCATCATTTACCTTTTCCAGCTCAATCATTTCCCCAGTAACAGGTGCCTGGATATTCAAAGCTTGTTGCGTCGGCTTTTCTGTTTTGTATTTTCCTTCTATTTCTCTTTTCTCTTGCTTCCCATCTGTGAATTCAATGGCATCATCTAATTTATATACAGTTTTCCCTAAAATATAGGTTAAGAAGGCTGTCGTCAGCACGCCAGCGATTAGACCGACTAGCAAACTTAACACTCCGCCTCCCATAAAAACAGGCATAGTAACAAAATTATTGGGAACGCCAAACACGAAGGCTTTTGCTCCCATGACTGATGTGATGATACCACCAATACCACCGCCGACAAGGGTCCCGATCAAAGCGCCTCGATACTTAAAGATAATTCCATATAATGCTGGTTCTGTCACACCCATAAAGCCTGAAATAGTAGCTGAAACAGCAATCTGTTTATTCGTTTTTCCTTTCGCTAAAAAAATCATTGTTAGTGCTGCTGTTGCTTGACAGAACGTACTTACATAATTAATTGGATTGATCGTTGTATAGCCAAAAGTTGCAATCTGTTGCGCTTGAAGAGGACGAACCGCATGATGCATCCCAATCAACACTAATAATGGTCTAGTCGCACCAATCACACCTCCCGCAAACCAAGGAACAGCTTTAAACAACCAATCAATACCAATCGCTAAATAGTTTCCTCCATACGTTGCAATAGGAGCAATGATCGCCAAAGTGACCGGCATCATCACCACAAACGTCAACGTTGGAACCAAAACAATTTTCAACGCAGACGGCGTGTATCTTTCAAAAAATTCGTTGACATACTTTAATACTACCACAGCTAAAATAACTGGAATCACTGTTGAATTATAATCAATGAATGGAAGATCCACAATGCCAAACAGTTTTAACGGCTCCAGCTTTTCAGCAGCTCCATTCAAAATCGTCGGATACATCATACACGCCGCAATTCCCATAGCCATATATTGGTTGGTCTTAATCCTCTTAGCTGTACTTACTGCTAACATAAATGGGAAAAAATAAAGCGCACAGCTGCCCATGATCGTTAACATCACCATCACATTACTTGTCTCAGAAACATGGAAACTCATCAACATAAATCGAATCCCTTGTAAAATACCACATCCGATAAGCGGTGGTAACGCATCGACCAAAATCGCAGATAAATTTTCTAATGCTCGATGAACCAGATTCCCCTTTTTACTAGTCCCTTTTTCTTGAGTCACTTGTGTTTCACTGGAAAATTCTGGGTACTGAGCGACTACTTCCTTGAACAACGTAGCCACTTCATTTCCAATAATCACCTGACATTCATTTCCTTGAATCTGAACACCAAAAATAGGTAGCTTTTCAAGATCTTCTTTGTTGATTTTCGCTCTTTCTTTTACAGTAAACCGTAATCGTGTCATACAATGCCGCAAAGAAACTACATTCTGTTCACCGCCGATCAATCGTACGATTTCTCCTGCTAATTCTTGATTCTTCATTTTTTTCCCTCACTTTTTTTAAGACAAAAAACCTATGCTTAATTAAAGGAAAAACAGTTCCCTTAACTACTCATAGGTTATGCCAACTTAATGTAACGATTCCTACTATTACTTTATTTTATTTAAGTTTAAAACTAAGTAAAACTTGTCAGTATTGGTTACAACCCAATTCTTCTTTTTTTGCAGGAATGAAGCAATTAACTCTACACACTCCACTTCCTTTGGACAGTTGTTTAGGATTGGATCAATAAAATCTGGATTCAGCCGATTGATCTTTTCGTTATTCAGCAATCTCATTAAAAAATATTTAATATGCGTTACTAATCGGTTATATGAAATCGAGGTTTCATCAAAGTCAATTTTGTAAAAATAGATAATAATCTTCATAATTTCATTGGTCAGCTCAGATAATTCAAATACCTCATCACCGCTAATACTATTTAATTGACCATTCACAAAATGCAAGGCCAAAAAAAATGCCTCTGACTCTGGTAAATTTACGTTCAATTTCTTATTGATCTTTTTAACTGCCATTTTTCCTAGATCATATTCAACTGGGTAAAACTTTTTTACTTCCCACTCTAGTGGACTTGTCATCTCACTATTTTTACTTAATCGTTTTAAAGCAAAATTAATATGCTCTAACATGGAGAAAAAAAGTGATTCCTCCAGCTCTTCAAATTTATTTTTAACCATAGAAATAATGTCATCAACAACTTCTATTTCAGCTGTTGAAACCTTCATTAACGTAGCCGCAACCTGAGGTACTGACATATTCTCCGGTGCATAAAATTGCTTTTCGATTCTTGCCCGTTCAACGATATCTCCCGGATACGATTGGAAGCCGATTCCTTTGCCCATTATAATACTACGCTGCCCGTGATCATTGACCAAAACAACATTATTATTTATTCTTTGTTCTAAAATCACCTAATTACCTTCTTTCTAAATACGTTTTATTTCTTCCTCCCATCCCAATCAGTTACAAATAAAAAATGACCTAAATACTGCGCAAAAAATGCCCAGTATTTAGGTCATGCCGGCTCTATCCGTAACAAATCCTCTTATTATTCTTTTTCGAAAGCAAGCGCTTACTAATTTTAAGATACCTCAATTCAACTTACTTGTCAACCGCTATTGAATAATCAGCGCTTCCTTCCTCCTCTTATCCACTAAAGCTTTGGCTCTACTGACATTCTGCAAAACAACAACCTTTTTTCAGTTTAAAACACCTTGATCTGTGCCCTAAAAGTTGTACATGAAACATACAGCTTTTAGGAAACACAGCAGTCTACCTTTTTTACGTTTACTTAAATAACTAATTCAATTCTCTTACACTTTTTATACTAAATACTTACTGTAAATTCGGCCACAGCCCTTTATTCGCTGCATATAATTCATCCAGTACTTTTTTCCCTACCGTATAGTTTGGAATTGTTTTATTGAGCATTACAGCTTCCATAGCAGTTTGATATGAACCAGATAATGCTGCATCTACTGTCATTTTTTCATAAGCTTTCTGCATTTCCATCAAGCCTTTTTGAAATGTTGGGATGGCGCCAACAGTAATCGTTTCTGCTCCCATGCTGCCTACATAAGCAGGTACTTCAACAACTGCTTCTGGATCAAAATTGGAAATCGATCCATGATTTTTCTTATTAACAGTGAAACGTTCTCTAGTATTATGAATGATCGCATAGGCAATATCCACAATATAATTTCCATGGACTCCTGCATGTAAGGAAGAATCCTTTGCAGTTCCTGCTGCAATCACTCGTCTACACTCATCATAAATACGCTTTTCTCTTCCTTGCATCACATAATCCCCACGCGTAAAATCTGGTGTATCATGTTCCAGCATTTCATCCGGTGTTAGATAATACTGTAAATAGCAATTTGGAAAATACTCTGGGAAACGCTTGAACAAACTTACCATTTGTTTATAGGTATCAATCCAATACTGATCTTCTTTGGTTTCATCATTTGATTGCAATAGGGTATCAATTTTCCCTGAAACAACGTCTTCTCTTAAAACAGGTAGTAAATCTCTCCCATTTTCATCAATAATATTCGTCCACCAGCCAAAATGATTCATCCCGAAATATTTAAATGTTAAATCATGTAGGTCTTTGTTGAAGTAACTAGCAATCGCACCTTCAATGGAAATAGGCATATCACAAATACATAAAACTTTAGCCTCAGGAAATTCACGATAAATTGCTTCAGATAAAATCGCTTCAGGATTTGTATAATTCAAAATCCAAGCATTCGGACAAATATCCTTAACCTTGCGGATGATCTCCAATACGGCGGGAATCACACGCATAGCAAAAGAAAATCCCCCTAAGCCGCACGTTTCCTGACCGACAACCCCATTTTTCAAGCAAATTTTTTCATCGATCGCCCGCTGTTTATTTAAACCTGGACGAATCTGCATAAATAAGAAATCTGCGCCTTGTAAAGCTTCTTCAATATTGGTTGTGTAGGTCACGGTCACTTTTGATCCTAATTCCTTATAGTACATTTCTGTATATTGTCCTAATAAAGACACGCGTTCCTCATCAATATCATACAAAACTAATTCACTTAAATTTAGCTCTTCCGCTCGTTTTCTTAAAACTTCTAAGATACCTGGAGATTGGGTTGAACCTCCTCCAACCATTACAAATTTATTACTCATTACTTTTTCCTCCTACTATTTTAATCAGTTGTCTGTCTCTTTTTAGCTATTTGATTTTCTATGACTGAACATGTTTAAGGTGCTCCATATACGCTTCAACTTTTTCTCTTTCCTCTTCTACACCTACTCCGATAATAATCTGAATGTGTTTCCCTTTATCAACAATTCCCGAAGATTTAACTTTGTCTTTCAATAGTTCCATATCCACCTTATTTTCATCACGAACATCCACACGTAAGCGAGTATAACAATTGATCATACTCTCAATATTATCTACACCACCTAAGCCAGCAACAATGTTTTGTACTTGTGGGTCAAATGATTCGTTTCCACTGCTAGTTACAACTTCTGTATCTGTTTCTGCTGAATCGACCATCACTTCTCGTCCTAAGGTTGGAATATTCAAGCGAAGGATCAGTTGTTTGAAAACAAAATATTCTAAAACAGCCGTCACAACAAACATAATAGGAATCAAATACTGATGCCCTAAATTCATCGGAAATGCAAAACTGTTGATAATCATATTAATTCCCGTATCAAATTGAATATTGATTCCAACTAAATTTGTTAAAAATAAACTCAACCCATAAACAATTGAATGTGCAAGCCATAATACCGGCGATAAGAATAGGAATAAAAATTCCAGCGGCTCCGTTACACCAGCTAGGAAGGCCGTTGTAACTGTCGGTATCAAAATAGCAGCGACTTTTTTACGATTCTCTGGTCGTGATGTTTTCCAAAGGGCAAAAGCAATCCCAATTGGCAGTGAAATAGAACCAAAGTTAGATAAGTAACCAATAGAAGGATGCATTGCTGTAATCTGACTAGCATTTCCTAATTCAGCTAACCAAATATTGTACGCACCATTGTAAACCTGACCTGCAATCTCCGCCGTTCCTCCTAGAGGTGTGTAAAATAGCGGCATCCATAGAAAATGGTGTAGTCCTAATGGCAATAACATTCGATTTAAAAAACCATAGAAGAAGAACCCTGCTGAACCTGCTGTTGTCGTTGTTTTAACAACCGCTTCAACTGCTGAATTGACCATCGGCCAAACATAAGTAATTCCAATAGCGAAAAGAATTGTAGCAAATACAATAATAATATAAACAGATTTTGTACCTGAATAAGGAGATAAATAGCGATGAAGTTTAATATTTCCTAACTTATTCACTAGCCAACCAACCATCACACCGAGAAAAATCCCCAGAAAAACACCCATGTCCGTGACTTGAACACCTAAAACTATACCTTGTCCTGTAGCAAAAAGACCTTGCTCCCCTTCTACTGCTAGTCGATCTGTTAGAGTTAACCAAGAATTATTAGCATACAAGAAAAGCAAATAAGTAATAATCCCTAAAATCGCTGCATCTGTTTTGTATTTCGGTTTCGCCAAAGCAGCCGCAATTCCCACACAAAAGATCACACCAAGCTGCCCGATCATCCCACTCGATAAAACCCCAAAAACAAAGTTCCCAATATCTTTTCCTACCGTCGGCATCGCATCCAGCTTTAAAATCGCACAAACAGATAAAATAATTCCAGTAACAGCCATAAACATAACAGGTTGAATAATCGCTTTTGAAAAAATGCTTGCTGATTTCATAACTTTTTCTTTCATTCCCATTACTCCTCTACTTAATTTTTAGTTGCAAAGTACCCCTCTATCGATCTTACCTACCTCCAAACAAAAACAACTCTTCTTAACTAATTTTTCCTAAAACTAACCCACTGATGACACATTTCCATAATGAAATAACTCAATATTGTTTTTGGCGAGTAATTCTTGGGTCTGCGAATCACATAAAATGGCAACTTCTTTGACTCTAGCAACATTAAACGATGAGTGAAAATAAAGCTGTTCGTCCACAAAAGCTGGATGCACCATCAATTCAGTTATTTCTTCATGTACTACCTTATCTAAAACAGCTTGTATTTCTGCCAAACAGGCATCTCGATTTTCTTCAAATGATCGGGTTAAATCACGAATTGCTGGATAATTCATTAAGTCCTGAAACCCTTTGATCCCTTTTTGACAAGGCAAGTGCAGATTTTTTTCTAAGTCAAAAGCATTGCGAAACGGCAGTTGATATTTTTCAGCGATTCGAGCCGTAATTGCTAGATTTTCAGAAAACGTATGCACATGATGATGACTATCCAAATGAGTGAGATTTAAACCGCTTTCAATCAAATGATCAATTTGGCAACACCATTCAGCAAAAATTTCTGCTTCAGTCATCGACTGACGTACTTGTTTGTATTGATCTAAATGATAAAAATTCCCCTGATCATCTACAAGCGATTTCCCAGTTGTTTTCGGTCGACCACACGTCAATACCAAATGTCCACCCACACCAAGTTCTGGATTTTCTTTGGCTAATTGAATGGCTTCAGCACATCCTGGCATATTTGCCATCAAAGTTGTTGACGTTAGGGCGCCGTTTTGAAAAGCTTTAATAATTCCGAAATTTACCGCAGATGAATACCCAAAATCATCCGCATTAATGATTACTTTTTTCATTTTGCTCCCTCTTTTCAAAAAGAAAATATTTTTATAAAATGGTTGTTTCTCCCTCTACACTTGCAGTATAGTATAATAAAAAAGCGGATACAACAGCCTAGAACGAACATGAATGCGTTTTCCTATAGTGGAAATATTTTCAAAGAAAGGTGAATACTATGACAAAACTCTATTATTTAGATCGCTTATTTCCGAACAGTCATCTTCGGGAAGAAGATGAAGACATTATTGAAAGAATCGTTGATGCCGTTCGAGCAAAAGAGGATCTGGATATTCGACATCTTGCAAAAATCAACTATACCTCTCCATCTTCCATTAGTCGCCTAGCAAAAAGAGCAGGCTTTAATAATTTCAAAGAGTTTATCTTTTTTCTATCGAGCAAGTTTACAGACGCATCCATTAATATTGTCGAAGCTCTTCCATATGTAACCACTAGCCATAGCTGGGACAAGATCGACAGCTATTTTAACGAGGCTTTTTCTGAAAAGAAAGTCTATTTATTTGGTGAAGGGTTTTGTCAATTTTTAGTTAACTACACCTATCGAAAATTACTGATGAAAAAAATTTATGCCATAGATTTGGACGGTGTAGAGATCAGTTTGGTTTCTGACAGCACACCACATACCTTAATTACCTTTTCTTATTCCGGGGAAAATCAAAACGGCTTAATTAAAATGAAAGAATGCAAAAGCTATGGCGGAAAAGTGATTAGCATAACGGCTACTGAAAACAGTCGTTATCATCGTGAAGCTGACCTGTCATTTTTAGTTGATAGCGGTGTCCCTATCGCTGATCAGGAAAATCAGAATTTGAACTATTTTTTTGGTAATTGCTTAAATCTTATGGAATATCTGATTAATAAATATACCAAACAAAATGGGCAGCAATAGTAAAGTGGGGCATGACTCAAACAGTCATGCCCCACTCATGCGGAATTCAGATAAATGATGGAAGCAGAACCTAGCTATTCAAAGCTCCACTGACTTCTCCATGCTCCCTGATGCATTGTTCCTACTTCTAAATATCCTAAGTTACTTTCTGTATGAATCACTTGTGTTGGCTTCCAACGGTTAACAAATCTGGTATAATTCCCAACCTTCTCTTTTTTCCATTGAGCACTATAATACGTTTCTGGTACCTTGCCATGTTCAACAAACCCTTTTTGATTTTCATTATGCAGCAATTCCCCAGTCGCAACATTCTTTATCAAGAAATACTCCCCTTTAGGGACTAATTGCCATTTTTCATTCTCTCCATTTGTTTTTGATAGACCAACTTTATCAGAAGTTGCCGTCAACTGAATGAATTCTCCTGTTTCTCTACTTTTGATTCCTTGTTTCGGTAATTCATATCCTTTATTTTTCTTATATACTCTAAAATAATCAATCGCCCATTCTTTTGGATAAACATCATTGGCAGCGCCTGAACCAGCATCTGTGTAAATATTTAAGATCGTCCCCATCGGATAATCCGGTGCTTGGTTTATTTCCTTGTATAAAATACCATCATAATAAAATTTAAGCGAACCCGGCGACCAGTCTAGTCCATACGTATGAAATTCTTCCGTCTGATTGCCGTGTGGCACAGGATCTTCCATCAACGTCCAGTTTGTTTGGAAAAACGGATCATTCCAGCCGAATGCCGCAATCCGCCAAGTATCTGGTTTACGGAAAAATGTTTCAATCACATCAATTTCGCCTGTTCGTTTTGAATTAAACCAATCATTTGTATCATCTTGCAGCCCGACCATCCACCAAGCCTGATGACCACCGCCACCAGCATTAGACAGCTTGGCACGTAATTCAAAATAGCCATACGTTGTCGCGTAACCCGTCCATTCTTTTTGATCACTCAAAAGTGTTTGACTGCCGCTAAAATTATGCACCCAATTTTTATTAAACGACATGATTGCACTAGATTTTACGTTTCCATCCAACTCTGGTGCCCACGGTTGTTGATCTTTGTCGATAAATTCAATTAGCTTACCATCTTCAAAGCGGTAATTAGCTTTAGCTGTCTCAGGATCTCGACTCCAGTGAGGCAAATAGTAGTCTGTCCATTTTGTTCTATCCAGACTATCTCCATTAAATTCATCATGAAAATCTAATGTATATCCTTCCTTTTCAGGTACTCCCTCCTCTGCATTCGCTATTTTTCCAAACCCTAACAATAGACTTGAAGTTAAGAAAAAACACACTACTTTTCTCACGATCTGTAACCCCTTTCATTATATTTATATTTTGACACGCCTATCCTACCATTTTTTTACCTAAGATTTTCTCTATTCGATAAAAATGAATCTATTTTCTAAAATCGAAAGTATATTCAGCGTGCTTTGCTGGACATCTGTTAGAGATTATAGTGTGAATAAAGATGGATTAACTGCAAACTTGCAAGGCTGCCCTATGAATAGAAAAAGAAATAAAAAAACTTGAACAGAATGAGTTCTATTGAATATAGACTTCATTGTATTCAAGTTTCTTCAGTGTCCAACATTTTGGGTTTACTACAGTCAGGTTGTTCGGCACTCCAAAGTTTAGGATAAACACCTCGAGTTTTTGCATACTTACTTATCTCTTTAGGAGTGAAGCTATCATCTTTATCTTTTTTTACAATATCAAAATCCTCAGTCTCATATTGTCTTCATATAACTCACAAATTTAGCCTCTAGCGTTTTCCATTTTTCCTATTGGAATAACAATCAGTGCACTGAATTGATTCGAAAAAACTGAAAAATCGCAATAACCACCTAAACGCTTACTCCTCATTTTAATACTTCTAATTCCAATACCGTTTCTTCCACTTAACTTTGATGACAGTATATTTTTTGTATTTGAATCAAAGCTAGTTTTCTCAGTTTCATTCAATACTTGAATAATTAGCTTTTGATCTTTAAAAAAGATTTTTATGTTGATTGCAGTACCTGATAAGATCCTAGATTCTTCTTCAATAGCATTATCAAGTACGTTTCCTAAAATAGCACATAAATCGATTGCCTTTTCAGATAAATCCAAATCACTAGGGACCTTGGCATCTAGCACATAAGATATTCCAACGTTTTCCATTTTTGCTATTTTATTCATGAGAACAATATCAATAACCCAATTATCTGCATACCTAACACGTGATAAACTGTTCGTTGAGACAAGCTTATTAATCACATCTTTTGCTTCTTCAATTTTTCCTGATTCAACATAATGAAGGATAACCAACATAATATTTTTTTGATCATGTTGAATCGTTCGCATCCTCTCAATATCATGCAATCTTGTTTCATAGTAGTCATTTTGTACCTCTGTGTACATAAACTCATTGAGCTGCTGGGTTTTCCTAATCAAATTATTGCTAAAAAGAATTGTCACCAAGTTGATTGCTAAAATGCATAGATTAAGAACCATTTCATAGATTGCGGGTAAATAAAGTAGAATTGAACGAGCTAGAATAAGGCAAGAAAGAATTGGAATGGCGGATAACATTATATACTCACTATCAGCTAGAACAACCTCATTACTATCACGAAATTTGCTTAAAAAAACCGTTAGGATAAAGAAAAACGCGGAGACAAACAAAAAAGAAACAATAAATGATTTCAATTCATCTAAATTAGAAAGTGGATTATTATCCTCTCTATTGTACGCAATGGCAAGACTAAGGACACTGTTTTGACACATCAATAAAACAGCTAAAAAAGAAATGTGAAATACTTTTTTGAGTAAAGATCCTTTGAATATGATTATAACAATCAGTAGTATCCCAATTACTCCGTTAACATTGAGATAGTATTGGCTATTTTCGTCACCTAACCTAATAATTGATAAAACAAAAAATAGTGTACTTAATCCAAAAAGACGTAGACCACTGAATCTTGGCTCAAGAAACGTAATGGAATAAATCATAATCGTCAAATATTTTACGATCATGATTATTGCGACTACAGCATATATCATTTTTACATCCCCACCCATTTTTTAATGAACTTGCTATACAAAAAACGAAAATGCTTTTTTTGACGTCGACTTATACTAATAAATTCATTATTTTTCAAAACAATCAAATCATCCTCTATTCGGTCAATAAACCGCATATTGACGATCGTTCCCTGATTAACCTTAGCAAAAAAAAGATGGTTCAGCTGCTCCTCAATAGCAGTAAGTTTTCCATAAAAAGACAATTCCTCATCATTTTCAAGCTGAACGTTCAGCTTGCGTCCCAACTCACTTCTTATAAGAATGATTGCTCTTTGCGACAACTGATGTTGCATTTTTCCAATTTTAACAAATAAATAATTACGTTTATCTTCAATTTCTTCTACTGCTGCATCTAAGGTGACAGTCAGCATATCTTGTGTTAACGGCTTGAGCAGATAGCGAAAAGGGGAAACTTCAAAGCTTTCAAGTGTGTATTTGGTGTAACTTGTCAAATAGCATATCAGAACATCGTTATCCATTGTTCGAATTTTTTTAGCAACCTCAATACCATTCATACCGTTCATTTCAATATCAAGAAAAATCATTTGATAGTTTTCTTGCTGATTTTTCACATGCTTAAGCAGAGATTCTCCAGAACTAAAGATGTCGATCTCTATCGTTAAAGAAGATCCCTTAAAATAGCTTTCGATTTTTTCTTCATAGTCTGAAGACAGTAATACTTCATCATCACATAGTGCTATCCGATACATCCTAACACATCCTTTTCTCTCGTTCTATGTTTAGTATATCAGATTTTGCTCTGTGTATGTTTAGCGTGACAAAACAATAAAGACTGCGAACAATCCGCAGTCAAATATATTTTTATTAAAAGTCTTTGTGATTGAAGTTCTTTAGAGTAACTGCTATGACAGCTATAGTGAGAAAAATCAGAAAAATGCTTTGGTAGATCAATGTTGGCATTGAAAAGTCTGCTTTATCAAAAAGCGTCAAATAGCCTGGAACAAACACGTTGATTGAGTGAATGTACATTAACATTTTTAAAACTACATATACAACTAACGCAAAAACTATTGATCGAAAAACGCCGAAGTTAATTGAGAAAGCAAACGCCATAGCAGAGAGAAAAATTAACAGCAGAATTCCCGCAAAGCTTTTCAAAAGAAGGATTCCGTGATAAGACTCAAAGGAAAAAAAATCTGTATTTCCGACAGACGATCGGGCCATAAAAAGAATATAGAATATACTCGATAGAATGAAGTTAAGAATGTAGCACACCAAAATGATTGTGACGATAGCCGAGAATTTTCCAATCATCAATTTTTTTCTCGACTTTGAATGACTAATCTCAAATAAAATTTGTCCGTCTTGAATTTCCCCGCCAGCAGTTGAAGCAGCCAAATAAGAAAACATAATCAATGGAATACCAAGCATCATCAACAAGGACCACATAACCGTACAGAAGGTTATTATATCTATTTCGCCAGAAATTTCTACAAAATCCCAACCCAGAAAAACGCCTAACGAATATAAAAGTGAAAAGCTGCTCAATATTAAAATTGCTAGAAAAATTTTTCTCTTATAAAGCTTATATAATTCCGTTTTCAGTATATTGATCATTGTTTTCCCTCCTCGTAAAACAATGACGTTAACCCATCGTTCTCTATTTCAAAGTCGATAACCTTTAGTTTATGAAAATACACATTCTCAAGTATAAAATTAAGTACCTCCATATCTTTAGTGATAATGATACTACCGTCCTCAGCTATTTTAATTCTACTTTCAAAAATTTTGTTCAGTTGCTCAACAGTACCGTTAGTAATGATTTTCATCTTGACCTGATCTGCTTTTCCAACATCGATCAAGGTTTTCTTCTCAATGAGTACATATCGATCGCATATCTGCTCTATTTCAGATAACTGATGGGAAGACACAAGAATCGTCTTTTTTTCAATTTTACTAAGGTCTTTTATCAATCTAATAAAAGATTCAATACCAACAGGATCTAAACCAACAAATGGTTCATCGAGTATTAGTAGATCTGGATCCTCCATCAGTGCCAACGCTAGCCCTAAACGCTGCTTCATTCCAAATGAATATCCCTTAACTGCTTTATTATCAACCGCTAAATCAACAAATTTAAGTAACTGTCTAATTTTTTTATCTAATACCTCTGGCTTTGTTTTACCTGAAGAATATCCGTGAATCACTTTCAAATTTTCATATCCATTCATATAATCAAAAAATTTGCAATCAAGTAAATAACCGACTTTTTTCATTTCACTTGAAAAAGAAATATCACCTTGATCTTTTTGAGTGAATCCTAGAATCATTTTCATTAAGGTCGTTTTTCCACTACCGTTTTTTCCAATCAGTCCAACAATCTCACCTTTTTTAATTTTAAGATCAACAGCCTCCAAGACAAGGTGATCACCATATTGTTTTTTCAGCTCTCTTATCTCTACCATTGTTTCCATCATTAAATATCACCTCAAGTTCCTATTCTGTAGATGCTAGTGGCAGTAAATTGGAATCTAACAATGTCCTATAGTCACCCATTCCTACAATCCTGCCATTATTCATCACAATTATTTGATCTACTAGAGTCAGTACTTCTTTGGATAAATCGTGAGTAACAAAAACCACCGTTCCTTTCATTGCTTCACAAATATTTGTCATCACAGTTTGTTTTGTCTGAAAATCAAGTGAGGATGAAATTTCATCTAAAAGAAGGAATGTGGATTTTTTTAAATATGACCTAGCGATAGAAATACGCTGTTTCTCACCACCTGACAATGAATCAACGGCAATTTCATCAATATTTTTATCTGAGAAAAAGGCAACCTTGATTAATGCATCATTAATTTCCCTAGTTTGATGATTTGATAGCATCGTTACATTCTTACTAATTGTTTCCTTAAACAAATAGGGAGATTGTCGAACATAAGTTACGTTTAATTGTCCCCTATCTTTTCTATACAGAGAGCCATCAATCAGTATTTCTCCTTCATAACAATCATAATTTCCTGCCAATAAATTTAATAACGATGTCTTTCCAGCACCACTTTGTCCAATAACGGCGTATTTTTTCCCAAATTCAAACGTTAATTCGATATCCTGAAGAAGTTTCTTATTCTCCGAAGAATTTACCGAAACCTTATCCAGTTTGACCTGTCTAGTCATCTCTATGTCAGAATCTATTTTAATTGCCTGAGTATTAATAATCTGATCAATCTTATTCCGAATTGATTTACTGCCCATTATTTCCAAGATAGAAGTAGATAATTGTTGTGAGGGCTGTATCACTGAATTTGTGATTTGAACCGACGCAACCAACATCCCCAATGTCATCTCACCCCAAAAGACCAAAAATCCACCTACACAGAAACAAGCGATTAGCGTCATGTACTGACTAGTCGAAATAACCTGCCCCAATATTCCAAGCTGCACATTCATATTCTTCTCGTCTTTTTCCATTTTCTTGATTGAATGACTCGCATTCATGTAGAAAGATTTTTCAGCACAAAAACTGACTATATCGTCATAGCCTGAAATAATATCCGTCAATTTTGTTAGAAAAATGCTTTTAGAGCTTGAATACTGAGAGGTCAAATAATCGATTTTCTTCCCAAAAAAACTGGGCAAGAAAATGACTAGAACAGTAGCTATCACCACAGTAAGTGCCATTAACTTACACGTCATAAAAAGAAAACTCAAACTAAAACCAAGAACAAAAATATTTTGGATCAATGAAATTAAATTCTGAAAATAGTATTGCTCATATAATTCAAGATCGTATTCAAAAAGGTTGAGTTTTTCACTACTGGTCATGTTAGTTAGCTCGTGTCTATTGCCATTGATCAGATACTTGACGAGCTTCTGCTTGATTAAAATATGAAACTTTTCAGTCAGTCTCGACGCCACGATAGTCAAGCTGAAATTAAGCGTAAATTGTATACATAAGAAGCCTAAGAGTAGGAATATATATCTATATAATTTAGATTTATTTAAGTCTACAATGGAATCAATTAGATTTTGAATTGCATTTGCAAAATAAACATCAGACATCCCTATGAGAATGGATAAGCCTATTAAGAATAAAATTAAGGTTGCTACTCTTTTAAAAATAGTTTTCATATGCTATCGACCTTAAGTTATCATCTCTAGGACGGACATATAATAGTCCTTAAACAAAGAACAATATGGGTCTCTGTCTCTAACATCACTAGCATATGAGGCACGCGCCCGGCAACCACCTCCGCATAAATATCTAGCTTCGCATTGCTGGCAGCCTCCTTCAATAGAATCTACTGAAATATTGCCTAGAAAAGCGTTTCTTTCACTTTTTCTACTTAAATACTCCGAGATGCGTCCATCGCGAATATTTCCTAAGCTTAATTGATCATCCATAAGCATGTGGCATGGATATAGATTTCCCTCTGTTCCAATTGCAATTAGTGATTCGCCCGCACCACAATAATCCTGTGCGGTTAAGCAATTACTGCCGATCTGTGTATCATCAAGCGAGACTGCTCCAGCAAGGACATATCTACTCAATGATTGAATATCCAATTCTGTCGGTAAATAGTCTTTAAGCTCTCCCTCTGCACAGCCAGATAGAAGGCTAAAACTAATTTCAACTCCTGTTTTATCTGAAAGCTCAATGTATTTATGAATATCAGACATATTTCCATGATGTAGCGTAGGTAAAATAGTGACTTTTACTTTGGTAGTTTTAAAGAAATCAACGGTCCTCATAATCCTACTAAATATGCCTTCATCTCTAATAAATGAGGGACATTCTGCTGAATAAGTATCAAGAGAAACTGAAACACTATCGATGAAATTTGATATCTCGAGTATCTTCGCTTCATTGAATACTGTTCCATTAGTAATCATCACAATATTTGAGATAGAACATTTCTCTTTCGCATATTTAGCAATAGCAACAATATCGTTTCTTAGTAGAGGTTCCCCACCCGAAAAGACTAAATTGGTAATCCCCACTTCTTCCAATTGATCAAGAGCTAAATAAATTTCATCAGTGGTCATATCTGGTGCAACATTACGTTTGTCATCAAAAGAATAGCAACCCACACAATGCAAATTACATTTGTTCGTCAGATGTAAGTATGCAGTTACTACCTGAGAATTACTTACTTTTTTTACATCAGTATCTCCTGTTTCAAAAAAATCCGCTTCTTGCAACTGCTCATATACTTCTATGAGCTCTGTTGTGTTGAAGTCTTCCTTTAAGGATAAAGAGCTAATCAAATCGACCGTCCCTTTCGCTAAGCCCAAAACCACACCATTACTTAGCTGATACAATAAATCTGTATCATTAAACTGTGTAACTCTTACATCATCATTAAAACGCATGTTCTACCTCCTTGTTCTTAAAAACAAAACGATCCATGAGATAAATAAGAATAAATGTAAAAAAGCCAATCATCAAAATAGAGCCAAATCCAATATTTACTGAAATATTAGAGATATCAAGATTTTCATTGGCGCCAGCTATTCTTTGTGTATTTGCACTTAAACTTGCTAAGTTGTGTCCCTTCATAATATAAGATGTGAGAAATGATAGTAAAACTCCAAACAAAGCGCCAGATACAGCCGCTACAAAAACTCGCTTTGCTTGTTGGAATAACATCGAAGATACTCCAGAAGTCGCTACTGCAAAGAGTACACATGGTATCAGAACTAATAATAGCAGCATAGAGAAGAAATTTTGTGCTTGTATAGATAACAACACATAGCTCAAATCTACAACCAATAATAATGCAGCAATGACAATAGCATACGTTTTTTTACTTTTCACTTTGATCAACTCCTTCAAATAATGATTAATAAATTATATATAGCATGAATCACAGTTGGAACGGAAATTGATTTACTCCAAACTCGAATCACTGAAAATAATATACCCAGCGGTAGTCTGTATAGTAAATTATCTAAAAAGGGCTCACTTATATGCCCTACAAAAGCGAATATTAATGAGGTTATGATTACAGTGTGAACACATCTAGCATTTTGACTAATAATATTAAAAATAAAGTATCGATAGAAAAATTCTTCGGCAAATGCAATCATTAAAAAATGAATGATTATGATAATTTTCTGATTTGTTGGTAAGTTAATGTTTTCTGATCCAACATAGACGAATGCAAATAGTGAAAAAAAGAAAATCATCAAAATAATCTTGTTACGGTCATCCAGTTTGAAAGACATGGTCACTGTTCCTGAAATCTTTGAGATCACATAAGGAACAATAACTAAGCTGACAATTGTGGGAACGGTCAATGTCAATAAAACATTATCAATTTTCAACACAATTCGAGAAAAAAGAACTAACGTCACAAGTACTACACTTGTAACTATTGTAAAGCCCATACTGATAATCGAATCATAGAAAACTTTCTTATTCATCTCTTCTTCCTCACTTTAGTCCATTCGCTTTCACCAACAACAGGTAAATGTTCCCGAAGCCATTTTTTACTATGCTATTGGTGATCAGCTCATGGAGGTCATCAACTAGCTTCCAACCTCAGAGCTAGTTGGGTAGAAACTGCATTAAACAGTTTTTTTGATCTCTTTGATGTAGTTACCCACTGATACGCAGAACAACGGACCTACAGAGACACAACCTGTCTTAGCAGCTTTCTTAGTTGCAAACTTAAGCATTTAATCACCTCGCTATCTTTAAACTTAGTTTATCAGCTTGAATAGACGTATTTTTATTAATGATTTATTTGGTAGCCTTTTTTGTAGTAATCGGTCTCAGTAGATACCTTAACTTAAAAAGTTTCACGGATTATGTGATACTCACACTATTTCTATTTTCCAAAGAGACCAGTATTGCTTAGATGTCAAAACGATTGTTTTGAATCCGTGCCAGAAAAAAGCGAGTGGACATAAAATCTTTGAGTCATATCACACTCACGTGAAATCTAGATAAATGATGGAAACAGAGAAGTACCCCTTAAAAACCTGTCAAAAACAAAATTTAGGTAATCGTAGTTATATAAAAAAGACTTCTAGGTAATTGAATAGCCTAAAAAGTCTCTAACAAAAAATATTCATTTTTTAGATATGCTCATGCTTACCCATGAAAATTGCCTGTTGCTGAATTAACGGTTACATAAGCATTGTCCCCTGTATCAACTTCGTTTACAAAAACTCCGAAATAACCATTTCCATAGTCAACGTACTCTTTAACGGTTACTTTATAATTTTCATATAATGTATTTTCAAATTTATTTTTCCAATCTGTATTTGTTTCATCCTGCTCCGAAGTCGGCTGTAATTGTGCCTCATTTACTACATTCTGCTCTGAAGTCGATTGGGTTGAATCATCGATTCTGTTATTATTATCTTGATTAACACTCTGTTTCGTTATCGAGCTAGAAGTATTAGAATGCGTGCTCTCTTGAGTTTGTGAACTACTTGATTTAGTAATTTTAACAGTACTTGAACTACTAGAAGCTACAGAAGACTTTTCTTTCCCAAATTTGCTTGAACATCCACTTAATGACACAGATAAAAATACTAATCGTAATATAATTTGATGGATGGGATGCATAAAAAAGACACCTTCCAAAATTTGGAAAGTGTCTTAAACATTGTAATTGAATGGTACTCAGTTTCTTGCGAAAACTCCGTCCCATATTGAATTCGTAAGCGAACAAATTCGCAACGACTCCAACAATTAACGTTTTGAGCAACGACTTAGGGTATTTCAATATTTCTTCATCCTCAATAATCCTTATATATCAAGGGTTTAGCTCTATGCGCTATGGACTTAAAAGGATGAAAATGGACTACCACGGATTAAATTGACACCAATTAACACCAAAAAAGACTGATAGAAGAATGAATACTTCTATTCAGGTGTTACTAAAACAGTAACACCTTTTTTTGCGTTTCAACAAGAAAGAGGGATGATTCTTATAATAAAATCCGAACTACAGATTAAGCCTGTGGAAAAAGAATTAGCTTGTGAATTTATCCGTACCTATCACTATTCAAAAATAATGCCTCGTCTGTGTCGATACTTCTTAGGTATTTATGCCAAAAAAAGACTCTTAGGAGTTGTAGAACTAGGTTGGGGAACTCAACCACTTCAAACCATTCATAAACTGTTCCCTCAACATTCATTAAAAACTACTGATTATCTAGAAATCGGGAAAATGTGTTTCTTGCCTGAAATGAATGAAACCCATTATTTTGGAAGCATGGCTCTCTCTCTTTTGAGAAAGTGGCTTCAATCCAATACTGAATGCTTATTTTTATATACATTGGCTGATGGAATTGAAGGGAAATGCGGCTATGTTTATCAAGCATCTAACTTTTATTACGGAGGTTTTTTCAAAACTAGCGTCTATCGTGATAAGCAAACCTTCGAGAAGATTCATCCGCGAAGTGCAAGAATTCTTTTAGAAGAAAATGCTAAATGGGACGGTGTACAAAAAAGAAATTGGCTTACACATGAATTTTGCAACTATAAAGGAATTGAAAAAATAAATGGTCGGATGTTTCGTTATATCTATCCATTGAATCCTCAAGCCAAAAATATTTTAGCTGCTTATCCTATATATCAACATCGTGCCTACCCTAAAGAAAAAGAGCTCATTTGGGAGAAACGCATTGCCTATAGAAAATATGTACGGATTCCACAACCAACTTTTAATAAAGATGCACACAACTACAACTCACAAGTAGTACTCCATAACCAATATAAAGGCTCATAATTAAGGCGGTTGAGGAATTCTACTTTGTAGAAGATATCTTAACTATATAATAGAAGGGAAATAATCTAATGAAAAATAAACTAGTACAGATTTTTATGTTGATGGCAATTACCATCCAAACTATTTGTGCACCTATATCTGTCTTCGCTCAAGAACAAACAGCTCTTCCATCCATTGCATTCGTCACGCAAGAATCCCAAGAGGATAGCTCCACACAATCCAAAAACATTCCTACTATTTCCGAACGTTTCTACAAAGAGTCACCAGCAGAGACAATCCCCACTAAAAACGCAAAAGCCAATGATAGTCCTAAAGAAGAATGGACAGTGACGCAGCTACTTGCACGTGCAAATCCCTATAGTATTACTGGATTAACTGATACACAAATCAAAAAATTAGGGCAATCCTTATTTGAAACACAAGCTGCAGACGATCCTAAGTTGCAAATTTCTATTCAAAACGATGCAGGAAAAACTATTATCATTCCATTTAAGTCTGCACGTGCAAATGCAACTTCTGATAATAAATATACGGATATCACCTACTCTCATAACTTCCAAGGATGGGATATATCTTCTTATATCGTTGAGTACAAAGTAGATAATGCTACCGCCTTTTGTATTGACCCAATGAGAACTATGTTAGATGGGAATTACAATGAATCTACTAAATTCCCGTTCTCAGACTCCGTTTTGAATGATGTAAACTACATTGGTGCGCTTTATTCCACTATCGGAACAGATAAATACACATATGCAACAGCGCAACTTATGATTTGGGAAAAAATCGGTGCTAAAAATATACAAACAAATATTTCTTCCTATGCTACTATCAAAGACAAAATTAATAATGCCGTTATTTCGTATAAAAAAGTGCCTAGCTTTGCTGGAGAAACAATCAATTTAACAGTTGGTGAAAATGTTACTTTAGTAGATGCTAACAATGTATTAAACCAATATATCAAAATCAATGCCAATACCGCTAATATCTCCTATACTAAAACAGGTAATCAATTGACACTTACTCCCAACTTGACTAGCCAAAATGGGAAACTAGCATTCTGGAAAATCAATCAGCTATCTACTCCCATGGTTTACTATCGTGATAACGCTCAAACTTTAGCGACCTTCACTTTAAAAGATACTTCTTCATTCGCTCTATCCATTAAGGTAATAAAAGATGGGCGTGGCAAAA
Source organism: Enterococcus termitis (assembly GCF_001730305.1). Lineage (GTDB taxonomy): Bacteria > Bacillota > Bacilli > Lactobacillales > Enterococcaceae > Enterococcus_L > Enterococcus_L termitis. Next base: position 60,843 of record NZ_MIJY01000043.1, on the reverse strand, counting down.
TCATCAAAAAAAGTGCTGAAACTGGTCGTCCCCTTCAAGGAGCCGTTTATTCTGTCTCAAACAATAAAAATAATCAAATAGAGACTGTGACAACAGGCACCGATGGACAATTATTAACCAAATCCTATGAGCATGGTACCGTACTCACCATTAAGGAAATATCAGCTCCAGCACAACATAGTCTGAATTCCCAAACTCAAAAGATTACCATTGAAGCTGGAAAAACAAAAGAGGTTACTTTTACAAATCAACTAGTTAAAGGTTATGCAACGATTACAAAAACTGGAGATTTTGCGACTACATTAAAAGAAGAAAAAACACCCTTTGGTCTTCTCTACAACTTTGTTTACGAACCTAAAGGGACTATCAAAAATACTACCTTTGATATTTTCGCTAATGAGGACATCGTTAGTATTGATGGTACTCGTTTTTTCACCAAAGGAGAAAAGGTAGACACTCTCACGACCAATCAAGATGGCAAATCCAGAACAAAGGCACTTTATATCGGGAAATATTACGCCAAAGAAAGTAAAGTCGAAGCAGGATTTACTCTGGATGCTACACCGCTTCCATTTGAAATCACGTCTGAAAATCAGAACGTTCCTATCACACAAACGGAAATTAATGTAATCAATCACTGGCAATCCATTCACGTTACTGTTCATAAAGAGGAAGAAATGGCTAATGGATTTAAAGACAATCATGTGATAATAACCAGTATTCCGTCAAATGGAAAAACATTTGGCTTATTTACTGCGGAAGAAATCAAACAATCCGATAACATCGCACTCCCTAAAGATGCACTTGTTGGTATCGCCAAAACAAAAGATGGCAAAGCTGACTTCGGTTTAAAACAATTACCTCTTTCTACTTACTATGTGCAAGAGCTTCAAACAGATGATGCACATATACTGGACACAACCAAGTACCCTGTGGATTATTCTGGGGATAACGCAACGCAAGTAGAAGCAAACGTCTATGCTAACGCTACAAGAATCGGAATGAAACAGAATGCATTACGCATTGCGGACGAACCATTGGTCAACAAGTTATTTCTAACAGATGTTTCCTTTAAAAAATTAAACGAGATTCCTTCCTTTGATAAAAATAATACAATACAGTATACAAAAACAGAGGCTGGAGCTGGAGCACAATTCGAATTATTAAATGAAAACCATCAAGTTATCCAAACTACTACTATTAATAAGAATGGTATTGGTTCGTGGGAAAAGCTACCCACAGGAACTTACTATCAACGTGAAATAGCGCCTTCTTCTAACAATTATGTTCTTTCAAAAGAAGAAGTTAAGCTTATTGTAACTAAAGATGGAACTACAGCTTTTGATTCAAAAAACCAAGCCCTTCACAAAGAAACAAATAAAAATTTCTTATTCACGCTAAAGAATGAATACATTAAAGGTGATGTAGAACTCAAGAAGACAGATGTTTCAACTGGTGAAACTTTGTCTAATACAGGAATCAACATTACAGACGAGCAAGGAACTATCCTCATTTCAGGTCAAACAAATGAAGATGGTGTATTCATCTTTAAAAACTTACCAAAAGGACGTTATGCCTTTGTAGAATATGATGCACCTAAAGGTTATCTTATAGACGAAACACCTATTTCATTTGAAATTAAGGAGAATGGCGAAATTGTTCGTTGCAAAATGACTAACCAAAAACAAACTATTACCACAATTTCATCTAAAGGAAAAACGTTACTTGCTAGTTTGCCACAAACAGGTGAAGAAGCACAAGCATTCCTTGTTTTCATCGGATTTATCATTATTAGCTCCCTTGCTTTCTCCCACTATAAAAAGAAGAAACAAGCAGAATCAGATAAAAAATCTGATTAGGAGTCCATTATGAATCACATATATGCACGAGGTCCTCCAATTAATTTATTTAAAGTTCCAACAGATCTCCAGAAGTATGGAGAAGAAATACTAAACCACTAATAAAGTAAATAAAAGAAAGCAGGTATACTATGGCAAATCGAATTACCGCAATCACATTAAAGGAAAATCAACTTGGAGCACCTATCAAAGCAAGCGTAAAAGAAGACAGGGAGGTATTTATTGATGGAAAACGAACACCCTCTCGTATCTTTGTAGCATCTACTGTACTCCACCCAGACTTTGAAATAATCGTTCCTTATACACGAAACTCCCCACGTTTTGAAGGAAGAAAAGTCGTTGAGCTTCGAGGTGTCACTTTAGTACCATCAGCAAAAAGAAACAACATTGGAACTGCAAGCCGTACATTAGAGTTACAAGTTTTCGCAGAAGAATTAGTCATTTCAGAAGGAGGACAAGACAAATGAGTTTACGCTTTGAAGATAATTTAATTAAGGATTTTGACATTCAACAAACGTTTGGGCAATTGTATTTCCTAAATAGTCAAACACTCTATGACAACGACTCTGAGGGGAATCGTACTGAGAGTGTACGTGAACAACGTGTCACCGTATACTCTGAAACAAAGCAAGATCAAATCGATATTTCTTTGCCTCCATCTTTTGATTTAAGTCCCTACCAATATGATGAACCTGTTCAACTACTTGGTGAGGTTTCTGCACTTGCTTGGTTATCCTCTTACACTGGATACAATGATTCTATCCAATCAGAACAAGCTTTTAAAATCCGTGCAGAAGGATTGAAAAAGCAACCTCTAGCATCTATTCCTTCATCTAATGCAAATGATGCTAAAACAAATAACCCAAAGAATAAAGATTAATAAATGGGTACTTGGTTCTCATATAAAGGAATCCGTATTCGCCCCTATCATCGCTCTATCTATTGGCGGTATATCTGGCTTTCGTGGTTCCCATTTATCATTTTTTCGGGAGTATATGGCTATTGGAAAGTAGTTCCTATTATTAGACACCTGCAACAATTAAATACGATTAATTATTCTAAATTAATTTTACCATCTACTGTTTTAATCACCTTATTATTTGTCCCACTTATTCTATTACTTTTCTTAAGAAGAAGCTCTTTTTCCAAAGGGGGCTTCTTTTTTCGTGTCTATCAGCGGCAAATGTTAGCGCGGATGTTAGAAAGTAATGGACTTTATGAAAAAAAGACAAGAAAAACAGAGTCTCGAACAATCGAAACGATTCATTTTCCAAAAGTTTATTATAAAAATACCAAAGAGTATCTTTTTCTAACCGTTCCAACAGATGGGATGAAATGGCACGATCGTTTCATTAAAGTCGCAAAAACCTTTGAAGAAATGTATTTAGCTGATTTTATCGATGAACAACGTGTGATGGGAGCAACGACTTATACCTTCATGACCGATGTAAGAAGTAAACGAATCATGATACAGGACTGTTCAGCCTCTAATGGGAAAATCAAACTCATGGAAGGTGTGTATTGGGATTACGCAGAAGTTCCTCATATGTTAATTACAGGAGGAACAGGCGGAGGAAAAACCTATTTGCTCCTTACATTGATTCAAGCTCTAGTCAAAGTTGGAACTGTAGATATTTGTGATCCAAAGGAAGCTGATTTAAAAGATTTACAAGATCTCCCTTTATTCAGAGGGCATGTCTTTTATGGAACTAATCGAATTACTCGCTGCCTAAAAGATGCTGTTAAAGAAATGAATTGTCGATACGTATACATGAAGCTCCTTCCCACATATAAAACAGGGGAAAACTTCGCCTATTACAATATTCCACCTTATTTTATCATCATCGATGAATGGGCAGCCTTTTTCGGGCTACTATCTTACAAGGAGCAAGAAGAAATTCTACGCTATGTAAAAGAATTAGTATTAAAAGCACGCCAAGCTGGTGTTTTCTTAATTTTAGCTACACAACGACCAGATGCCGATAATTTTGGCGGCGGTGTACGAGATAATATTTTATGCCGTATCAGTGTAGGGAAACTTCAGGAGCAAGGATATCGCATGACTTTCTCTGATGAACATAAAGGAAAAGCCTTCATCAACAAACCTATCAAAGGAAGAGGTTACGTAGATGATGGTTCTGCGGTTCCACGTGAATTTTATGCTCCATTGGTTCCTAAAGGCTATGATTTTCTGACAGAATTAGCAAAAATCCCTTCTATGAAAATGCTTGATACTAAAGAAGTAGCACCGACATTGAAAGAAATAGATGAAGCTCAAAAGGATTTTGGTGTCGGAGAAGAAAGAGTAACGAAATCTTCACGTGACTCATGAACGGTGAAAATCCGAAAATTTCCGGCAGATATGATAACCCATTTTCACTAGTTGAAGCAAGCTGGTATCTACGATTTGTTCGATTCACAAGGTCTCCTTGTGAAAGCTGGGTGTTCTAACACCCAGCGGTTGGACACAAAGGAACAGGGAGGTCTCCTCCCTGTGAGTGGTCGTTCGGACAAAGGAGGGCGTATGCCCTCCTTTGTCCAGCAACCCCCAGTATATAACATGGGGGTAACTTTTTAATACTTTAACCTATAACATGGCTGAAACAATTGATTTCATAGAGTTTCTAAGGAATCATGACCTGTCACATTTTTCAACTGAACATGTCACAATATTATCTAAAGGAGTAAATCATGCACGGAAAAGAAGTAAAGAAATTACGTACACAATTAGGGTTAACCCAACAAACTTTCGCTGAAAAAATATCTATCCCTCGAACTGTCGTCTCAAAAATTGAGAATAACCATCGTCCTGTTAGTTCAACATTACTTGCAAAATTAAAGAAGAACTTTCATCTAGATGGTGGACTTCTCACTATGGAAGCAAAAATTGATTTTTTACGTGTTCGTTTTCAAATCAATTCTCCCGATTTAGTTATTGAAAAAGTTCTTCGAATGGATAGTAATGCTTTTATGTATAAAGATTATGGCTTCTACCATTACACAGAGACTTACTGTTTCAGCGAGATATTTGTTTTCTTTAATCCCAATGATATTCATATGGGTGTAATGATCGAGCTTAGAGGACAAGGTTGCAGAGAATATGAATTAATCTTAGAAGAATATAAAGAGTCTTGGTCTCATTTCTTTTGGCGACTTTATCAAGATAATTTATTTGAGAATGGGCTCATTGTAGATACTAAAATTACTCGAATAGATATTGCCTTAGATGAAAAGTTGTCCCCTTTTTCTTCTAACTATGACCTATATGAATTAAAAGAAAAATATGAACAAGGGCTCGTAAATACCACCTTCCGAAATTTTGATTTTCGTGGTGGTTTTGTTCAAAAAAATGGTAAAACAGTCAATAAAGGACTCTCTCTTTATTTTGGTTCTAGACAATCTCCCATGTATTTGAATTTTTATCAAAAAGATTATGAATTAGCAAAAAAGGAAGAAATTTCTGTCGAGCAAGCACAAGAGAAATATGGTATAAAAAATCGTTATGAAGTGCGCTTAGCTGATGAAAAAGCTTATTTATTTGTAGAATATCTTTTATCAACCGGCGAAACATTAGAATGGGTAGTCAAAGAGCTCATTGATACATCCTTAAAAGTCTACGATTGCGATGAAGAGGGTAATCGTATCAGCTATAGTAAAAATTGGCGGCAAGTTATTGAAAGCATGCAAGAGCTACGCTTAACCATCAAAGGTGAAAAACCAAATTATGAAAAATCCTTACGTTGGCTATCGAATTATCTTGCGCCTACTCTGAAAAAGATATGGCTGATTGATCAAACACTAGGAAAAAATGAACTAATGGACCGTATTCAACGAGCTAAATTGAAAGAAATTGATGAAGAAGCTATTCTAACTATCACTACCTCCCTTCGCGAACTGATTATTCAAGAAACAGCCGCTACCGATACTACCCCCGAGCGTATCAGTGTGACAAAAGAAGAAATTGAACAACTACTTGCAAGCTATCTTTTTATATAGCAACATCTCTTTTTATCAAAAAGGGCAGCCCGTCTCATAGGATTGCCCTTTTTAATTTTAACTAGGAGGAATTTTTTATGATTGAAATTTTTGTAGAGAATTTACATGCTCGACATGGAAAATGGTTTGAACTGCCTATTCGCTTTGAAGAAATTGAAGAAACATTAGCGTTAAAAGATGGACAAGAATATCTGATTTCCGACTACATGGCACCCTTCACTATTTCCAATTATGAATCATTTTCTTATATGAATGAAGTCGCTGAACGATTAGATGAACACACGCATGACCCTGCTATTAACTATCTAGGTGAATTAGTTGATAATGGTTTTTTTAGTGATTTATTAGATGCTTTTGAAAAAATAGATGAAATACATGTCTATACGGACTGTTTTTCCTATGAAGATTATGCTGAGTATTTTATTGAAGAATGTGGTTATTTATCGGGTGTTCCAGATATCATCAAATGGCATGTTGATTATAAAGGAATTGGACTTGATTTAAGTCACGATGGCAATTTATATCAAGCTGATGATCAGATTATTATTGAGGTTTCCTATTAATGATGCAACCACAAGCGAAATTAATATGTACCCTAAAAGAGTATGGTTTCTTTTGTATGGAAGGTACTATTCCAGCTATACAAGCTGAACGTTTTCTAATGGCACAAAAAATGCTTCAACGAACTGACCTTGTCTTCCAACCACTTAGGGAGCTTTGTTGTGAACGACCACTCTCTCAACATACTAGCTTATATATTGAAGGCTATGAGCGCTTTTCCTCCACAGGACAATCACTAGGCTATTTCTATGATTTTTATAAAGCCACGTATTTGTTTGGCTCTCAACCTGCACGAGTCAAAGTATATGGCACTCATCTATCCCAAAAGAAACTCCTTTCAATTGTAAAGGGGTTTTCTTTTTTAATACATTAAGAAAGGATGTCACCAATGACTTTTGTAAAAAATAAAAAAGATCCTGTGCCGCAAGAGATCAAAGAATCAAAAAAATTATCTATTCGATTCGTTCGTAGTTTATTTATTGGGTTTAGCCTTTTTTTGATGGTAAGCGGACCCATTGCTTTCTATAAATCTATGCACTCCCAACAACAAATCAATCAAGCACAAACCATTTTGACCCGAGAAATTAAAAAGCAATTAACACAGTCTCAACCTACTCCTCCGATTGATTCAGGATTGTCTCAACAGTTCCTCACACAATTTCTTCGTACCTACATCACACTTCCACGTGACCAAAAAGCTTTTGAAGAACGAGGAAAACAATTACAGGAACAATATACTAGCTTTGATTGGATGGAAGAAAAAAATACTGGACTAGAGCGTACTTTATTATCTAGCGAACTCTATCAAATTTCTGTCATCGATGGTCAACAAGTTGGTACTTATCGGATACACTATGATTTGATTTCACCAGTTGTTAAAGAACGCATAGTAAAGAAAATGGACAATGGAAAAGAATTGACTACAAAAGAAAAATATACAGATTTTGTTTCACAAAAAAAGCAAATTCTTGTTAATATTCCTTTTCAAGCATTACCAAATAACACTTTTACCGTCACTGCCTATCCATATTTCTCTGTTGAGCCTAAATTAACTGGCACAAAAGGATTACCAACTCCCCATGATTGGTCTACTTATACACCAGTCTCTGCTAAACAAGAAAAAGAACTTCATACCTTTACCCAAACTTTTCTTCAAAAATATGTGTCCGCTTCTCTAGAAGATATGGCGTATCTCATGAAAGAACCAGAAACACTGACAGGTGATTATCAAATTGAGCACATTCAATCTAAAGGTTATACCAAGGATAAGCAGCTATTAGTTGTTATTTCATTTTCCTTATTTGATAAGGAAACATCATCATCCCATAAAGAAGATATGATCCTTTATGTAAAAGAGCGTGATAATACCTTTTATATTGAAAAATTAACTCACTTTCAAGGAGGCACCATTAAATGAAACAAAAAATGAAAAGATTTATTCACTATGTCCAACACAGTGTTTTGACTAGACCTACTTCTCCTCGTATCTCCATTCTCCTTCTCTTCTTATTTCTTTTATCGCAACCTAGTATCACCGTATTCGCAGATACTAACGCAAAAGAAGCGAGTAATTATGTTCTACAAGACTGGGTCGCACCTATTTTCGGTGTCATCGTTGTATATCGGGTTATAAAAGAATTTATGGATTCAAAATGGATTCAGGGAATTGCTCTTCTCTTTTTTGGTGGTATTATCTATGCTTTCATCAAAAATCCGACCGGTATATTAGAGACTCTTTCCAACTTAAAATCTTACTTCGGTTTATAAGGAGTGGTCATATGAAAGATAAACAAGTTTTAGATTATAGAGAACCTTTTAATGCCCCATATATGATTCGAGAAATCGCCAAAAATGTAAGACTTCCTTTCATTGTCTATGCACAAGATTTTACTATAGCGATTCTTAGTTTCTTTATTGTTTTCCTTTTACTATTTATCACGATTGGCTTCAATCAAATAACCGCCATTCTTTCTGTAGGTATTCCTTATGGCATTGTACAGGTATTCAATCGAATTGAACCTGACGGCAAACGATTAGACTTATTTACTAAAGATTACCTTACGTACCTATGGTTTTATGTACTCCCCAAAAAAAATGTTTATCATGGAAGATTAGAATCTATAAAACCAAGGAAAGTCGTATATGAAAAACAAACCATCAATTCCATCCGAGTTCTCCCAAATAATCCTAAATGAAAATGGCAGCTAACCCGTTATGCCTTTAATTTTATTTAATCATTAACAAACTATCACTTAAAGAAAGACGAACTATATTAAGTCAAGTGAAAAATGAAAAGAAATAAATAACGAAGCGGATAATTATTGAAGGCAACACAAATAAGCTGATAAATATGTTAGAAATAAATTCAGCTAATTGACAATCATTTTATCTTCTTCAAAAGGTTCTCCAGTTTTTAATACTCTAAAAATGATACGAACTAATTTTTTTACGACATGGCTAAGTGCGACATTGAAATGTTTCCCTTCGGAAAGTTTTTTATCAAGATATTGCCTCATAGAAGGAGACCAAATAGCGCAAAGCCTTGCGGCTTCATGGAGCGCCCAACGAAGCTGAGAGGAGCCACGTTTGACCATATGACCAGTTTCTGTCTGATGTGTCCCAGATGTGCTAATTGATGGTTCAGCTCCGGCATAGGCAAGCAACTGGCTAGGAGATTTAAAGTTTCGAATATCCCGAATCTCAGCTAATAAAATACTGCCCAGATTATTTCCAATTCCAGGGATCGAAAGTAAGGGAGAATCAATTTCTTTCATTAGTTTTTGAATTTCATTGTCAGCTGCTTTACGCATAGCTGAAAAATACTCGATGGCATTAATCGTTTGGAGGAGTTCAAATTCTAAAGCTGGAGAGATCGTTCCAATGGAATCATAAGCTAGCCGTTTTAATTGAATGGCGTGTTCTTTACCAAAACGGCCACGTGAATGAGTAGAGATAAGATTGGTTAGTTTCGTTAAATGAGCAGTCGCCAATTTAGAAGCAGAAGGAAATTCTTTTAATAGCTCATAAACATATGCGTCATGTTTCGCCGTCGGCGAACTTAGAAACGAAGCTAATTCAGGGAATAAAATATCTAATAAACGGGTATAACTAACTTTTTGACGAATACAATTTTCTTTGACTCGTTTCGCATGACGAGTGGCGTATTTTAACTCGATCATAATTGTTTGAGCTTCAAAAAGTTGTTTATCAATATCAGCTCGTAATTTACGAGCAATCGTCATGGCGTCTTTCTTGTCGGTTTTTGTTTTTCTTAACGAATGGTGTTTGGCAAATTCTTTAATGAGTAATGGATTATAACTATAAGTAGGGTATCCTTGTGTACGAAGAAAACGAAGGATATTAAAGCAATAATGGCCTGTATCTTCTAAAGCAAGTTGTATATCTTCCCCAGTCGATTTTTGAAGATTGGTTAAAGTCGCTTGGAGTTGGGTAAACCCTTCCCGAGTATTTTGTATCTGAAGGTGCCGAACAAAAATTGTTCCCTCACTATCAATGACGGCAATATCATGTTTGTATTTCGCTATGTCGATACCCACATAAAGCATATTGATCAACTCCTAAACTAGTTAAATTTATTGCGCTATGATCCACGTACTCTTTGCCTATGTAACCTTGTAAGAAATCAAGCATCATAATCAAACGCCATGTGCTAACGAACTTATTAACAATGTGACAAAGAGCTGTGGTTAGAGCCTTTCTGAAACAGTATTCCGAAGGAATCCGGTGGAAGATAAACTAATCCACAGCGCCTAACTCAATTATAAAATAACGACTACATAAAACGGAATAGTTGAAATGATTGAGTAATCTAAATATACAAGGAAGAAACACATGAAATTAAAACAGCCTTTAGGACACATCTATAAAAACCTATTAATTACAACGACTAATGACGTATGGGCTTATTTTAGCTGCCCTAGTGATTATGTTATTGGACAAAATCAAGAAGCACAAGAAAAGCAAAAACAGAAATGGAACCAATTTCTACAAAGTTTACGAAAGTTCGAAGACTTCGAGCTTTTTCTAAATCCCCATGCCTATAATTTAGAAGAACGCCTCCGAGCCTTTTCAGAAGATGGTGACCCTATTGCTGATGATGTCACAAAAAATATTATTGAACGTACGTTAGAGAACTTTGAAACTCAGTTGCGCATAATGACTACAGAAAGATTATATGTAGGTATTAAACTATCTAGTGTCTCTTCTGCCTCTTCGATGAGAGGAAAATTCCAAGAACTACTTGATTTTTGCGTTGGAAAAATTCTTGCTCTCAATCAGTATCAATTAACAGTTGATGCTGATTTTTTAATGCGCTATCGCCTTTTAGAAGCAGAAATCTTTCAGTTAGTTGGCACAGTAAATGCACGACGTTTGACAGAACAAGAACTAATCCAAGTCTGTCGTTATCCCTATGTCCGTGGTATGCCCACTTCTTTTTCAACGGATGTTACTGAAAAAGATACTTATTCTCTCACTGATACATTAATTGATCCTATAAAGGAGCAAGGGTTACTTGAACTTCGTAACTTTGAGGGAACAAGTTATATCGAGACTTTACCTATTCACCAGTTTGCACCAAATTTAGCCTACAATCATGTGGTTGAATTACTACAAAGTTTGCCTTTTCCAGTTGGATTCCATATAAAAGGATGCTTTGAACCTTTAAAAGGGACTAGAGGGTTAAAGGGCAAATCTTCTCGCGCAGGAAAACGATTGAAAAATAGTGTAAAAGAAATGAATTCATTTGGAGATGCTGAAATGAAATCTAGTAAATTCAATCGATATGCATTAACTGACTTAAACAATAAAATTGATTTAAAAATACCTGTTATACGTTGGTTGGGTGTATTTTATGTCTTTGGGCAAGATGCCGAAGAATGTCGTAGTCGTGTTCGCTCTGTTATCTCTATGGCAGAATCAAGAAATGTCACCTTAGTTAAAGGTTTGGCAGATCAAGTTCCTCTATTTCATCAATTATTACCTGGCAATCCATTAAAACGACAGAAAAATTGGTTACATTATACGACTGTTCAGGGGATAACGGAGATGATGCTAGCAGTAGATAACCGTATTGGTGATAATATCGGTATTCCTATTGGTATGATTTCAGAACTGAAAAATACCCGAAATTTATCACCGAAAGAAATTGCTTATACTAGCCGAAAACCAGTCTTCTTAAATCCAACCATTGGTAATCAAAATGACATTGCAGACAAAAAAGCAAATAGTCCACATATCGCTATCACAGGACCCACTGGGAATGGCAAAAGCTATCTTGCAAAATTCATCTTCTTTATCTATTCACTAATGAAAGGAAAAGGACTCTATGTTGACCCAAAAAGTGAATTCTTTGATTGGATAATGCAGGTCATAAATAATCCACTAAACCAAAAACAATTCCCAGCTACTTGCGAATTTATACGTACACATTTCCATCAAGTTAGGCTTGATCCTGACCTTGTAGAGAATAAAGGGGTTCTAGACCCATTTTGTTTTATCCAAAATCAAGTAGCTGCCAAAGATATGGCACAAGATTTATTTGAAGAAATTTATGATTTCAGCAATGCTCGTGAGAAAAAATCACGATTAGCACTATTAGATGGTATAGATGCAGTATTAAAAGAACGTGAAAAGGGCAAGTGCGTAGGTTTGCTTCATGTCCTTGATGCTATGCTGGAGAATGAACAAGAAGAAGTGCGAGATACCGCAAATTTAATCAAAAAATCTGTGCAAGGGTCTATATTGGAACTTGCATTTTCTTATGGAGAAAATGAGGGATTAAATTTAGACAAAAAAATCACTATTCTAGAAGTATTAGGTTTAGATATGCCTCGAGCTGAAACACCTAGCCATGATTACAGTGCCACACAGCGAAAATCGGTCATGCTAATGATGTGTATTGGCAAGTTCTGTGAGTTGTTTGGATTGCGCAATCGTGATGAAACAACCGTTGTATTATTTGATGAGTCTTGGATTTTTAATAGTTCAAGAAATGGACGCGCTATTATTAAAGCCATGCGCCGTGTTGGAAGAAGTTTTAATAATACCCTTATCATTGTAACCCAATCTGTAAAAGATACCGCCGAAGAAGATGATACAGGAAATTTTGGACGTATTTTCGCTTTTGATGACAAAGACGAACGAAAAGAAATCTTGAAGCATTTGGGTCTCGAACTCAGTGAAGAAAATATAGATTGGTTAAAAAATCTTCCCAAATATCATTGCCTTTACCTAGACCTTCGAGGACGTGTCGGGAAAATGTTGGTGTATTGCCCTTATGAAGAATTACACCAGATGTTCCAAACTGTAAAAAGATCCCATTCCGCAACAGCAGAAATGGCTTTTAGCCAATGAGAAAGGAGGTTTCTTCCTATGTTAAAAGATATCTTCAATATCGATAGCTATCAATCTTTTTTTGAAAAAGGTGGATGGTGGGATATGAATGAAAACTTACAAGGTGTTCTAAATGCGTTGATTAATCTCCTTTTCGGGCTAATTAAATACCTTGTTCTTGCATTGGATTATGTTGTTGACCAATTATTCAATCTCAATTTATTATCACCTGTATTGCCTAGCCTCTTTACAACAGCCTCTTCCATTTATAGTCGTCTTTTTGAGATCTTAGGTATTTTAATTTTCACAGCTGTAATCGTATTAATGGTTCATGATTTTATGAGTAAAGGGTTTGCAAAAGCACTTACCAGATTATGTGTCTTCCTATTAATTTATTTTGGTAGCCTAGTCTTTTTTCAAGATGGTGCTGGAAAAATTCAAGAAGTAAATTCACTCTCTCAAAACGTCCAAGGACAACTTATTGACCTTACAAATAATAGTACCTCTAATGCCAAAAGCAGCACTGCTAAAACCTTAATTGGAACCACTAGCCATTTAAATGGAACAGAAAATATTCAGAATGTCATTTTCGATGAATTTATTTTGAAACCTTATGCGCTCCTTAACTTTGGGAAAACTAATCTTACCAAAGAACAGTTTGAGCGTTATCTTGTAAAAAAAGATACTGCTTATAATGATGCTGCAGTTAAGATAATTCAGGATAAAATCAAGAAAGAATCCAGGGACAACTCTTACCTCACGTCCAATCGTATGACGGAAAAAATTGTGGTGCTTATTAATACATTAATTATGTTAGTGGTCATTGGGATAGTTATATTACTCATAGGTATCGCTAATGTCTTAATTCAGCTCTTACTATACGGGCTGATTTTTTTATTTCCGTCACTACTCTTTTTATCCTTGCTGCCTAACTATCATCACCTATTAAAAAATGGCTTCCTCTTACTAGGCACATTATTTGCTGGAAAAGTGGGACTGGGATTTGCCTTTGGGTTATTATTCTCCATTCTTAATTTATTAGATTCATTCTTTGTGGTAACGAATATTATTACTATGCTCGTTGGACTAGCAGTAAAAGTTGTTCTCGGTCTATTTGTTTGGAAAAATAAAGGTCGAATTATCCGCGCACTAACTCAAGGTAAAGTCTCTTTGCAAGGAATGGAGCTAAATCCAAAAACAGCTTGGCAGAAACGACAGCAACAAAAAGCCGAATGGAAACATCAACAAAATCAACATGATGAACAAGGATATAGAACAGGTCATGCCGAAAATGATTATCTTCGTTCAGGAATAGAATTAGAAAGAGCTTATCGTACGAATGAAATTGAAGATAACCTTCTATTGCAGGCAAATCAGCCAAAAACATCTACCTCTTCCAATCAAGAAGAAAATGAGTCCCTCTTACGAGAAGAACCTACTACGTCTGATTTTCCTTCTTCGAAAAATGAAGAAGAGCATCTATCAAAGACTATCACGGACTCTGCTACTTCTATGGAAACCGATAAAGAGATTCAACCGAATGAAACTATTCCTCCAACAATCTCAACCGAAGATATAGACGATTATTTAGAAATAGAATCAGAAGCAACACATATTGATCCAACCAATCATTATTATGCTACGTCTTCTGATGAAAGGGATGATAACTCCATTACTACTGTACAAAATGACCCTAATCAATCTTTTCAAGAGCTTCCAACAGCTATCAAAAGCGAACTTACAGCGGAGGAAGCAACACAATTAATGGATGAACTTTCTTCACTAAGACACGAAAGCTATGAAGGAGGTTCCAATGAAACTAACTAAAATTAGTATTGGAGGTGCACTACTTTTCTGCTTTCTTTTGTTGTTTTTAATTATCGGAGGGTCTAGCGATAGTATACCTGCATCAGGTTCAGATATATCCGCCTCATTACCAGCAGCTGTCTTACGCTGGAAAGACGCTGTTCAAAAAGAAGCCCAAAAGAATGAGATATCAGAAGCAGTTCCGTATTTATTAGGAATAATTATGGTGGAATCTGGTGGCAATGCCGAGAAAACACCTGATATTTTTCAATGTAGTGAATCTCAAGGATGGGCACCTAATACCATTACTGATACTCAACAATCCATCGAAATCGGGGTAAAGTATTTCGCAGACATGTGGAAAAAATATCCTGATTATGATCTTCTCACTATTTGTCAGGCATATAATTATGGCAGCGGCTACTTATCCTTTTGTGAAAGAACATATTCACTAGAACTCGCAATAGCTTTTTCTAAAAAGCAATCCAACGGAAAAACAATATCCTATCAAAATCCTGTCGCACTTGCACTAAATTATGACTACAGATATGCATATGGGAATATGTTTTATAGCCAACTCATTAAACAATATATATCCATTCCCTCTTCTGGAAAAAACAATTCCGCTCTTGTAACAGCTGCCTTAAAAGAATTATCAGAAGGTCCTCATGAAGGTGGGAACAAGTATTGGCTGTGGTATGGCTTTACTGGACGTGTAGAATGGTGTGCGATATTTGTCTCTTACTGCACCAGTCAAGCTAAACTACCGATGGAAAAATTCGCTTATTGTCCAACAGGTATCAATCAATTTAAAGCAAATAATCAATGGGTAACTAAAGATAATCCTCAATCAGGTATGATTATTTTCTTTGATTGGGATGGTGATACGGTTAGTGATCATGTTGGGATTGTAGAAAAAGTGGAAAATAATTCTGTGCATACTATTGAAGGTAATTCAGAAAATCGTATAGCTAAACGTATCTATGAAAAAAAAAGTGATTATATCTTGGGCTATGGTTCTTTATAATTTGGACATAACCTATATCCATTGCCACTTCTGTCCAAAATAAAAAATACCTTCATTCATCTAGACAAAATGAATGAAGGTATTTTTCAATAGTATGAGAAATGTGTATCCAGTAAACATAAAAAGAAATAGCACCCATAGTATCAAGACTATTAGTCTTAGTAAGTTAGCGACGTTCACTTTTCACTGAAATATTTATTCTACTTCTCCTTAACAAACTTAGAATAAAAGCTTATCTCTTTGTCCAACCAAAATATTCCTGCTAATAGTATTCCCAAAAATAAAGCTTCTATTATTAATACAATTGCCCTATTGATTGCTCACACAGGTATCATATCACGGCTGATAGTGGAGGCTCTCTATCTACGTTTCATTTCATCTATTACAAAGGTTTCTTCCCAACGATCGAATGAAAACTTTACCTGGTAAAAAATTTTCTTTTATTCTTCGTAGTCAGCTACTTGCAAACTTATCCCTATATCCAAAATATCCTCTATTTCTTTGACAGATAATAGTTGTCCTGATTTCACTAATTTCCCATTCATTATAACCAGGGGAAAATGAATGGTCCCTTCTTTTGCAAGAATACCTTGTACTAAGTCATTCTCTATAAAAGGTTTTGTATCTTCATCATAGAAGTATACGTTGATATCCACTTTTTTTTCTTTCAAGAAGGCATAATTATCTTTGAACTGTTGCGTCGAAATGCTTTTAAACACCTCAAGATCTATTTCATCTTCTTTACGCTCACTTAAACAATAACACTTCAATTCTATCATTTACCTAAAGTTACACCTCCAGCTTTTGCAGAAGCTGTTCCAGTACCCATCCTTGTCCAAAGTTGAGTAATCGTGCTACAAGCGAAATATTTTTTCTTTCCTGTATAACTAAAATAAATCCCTCCGCCATAGCTCTTAGGCGCACCATATGGAACAACTGTGGAACGTTTTTTGCTTGTTCCATAGGTTAGTTATGTATTTAATTCCAAAAAACCAGCTTTTGAAGCCGTAATAACATAAATTGTATAGCCTGTTGTTGCATTTACTTTTTTTGTTCCAGCAGTATAATTAATAACATTTAACGCCCTAACTCCTGCTTTTAATGGCATTTCAATAATTGTTGTTTGTTGATATTCTTATTTCTCAGAAAATCCTTGACTAGATAACTAAGCTCTTTCTTCATCAGACAGTGAATTAAACTCCACTTTTTCACTAGTATCATCTGCTTTTACTATAGTTTCTTCCGCATTTACTCCGTACGGAATACTAATACTTACGCTAATCAACATAAAACCTAAAAATAATTTTGATAGTAATTTCATTATGTTACTCTCCCTTTTTATGTATTTACTCCTTATCTACATATGTAGACTGATAGTAATCATTTTCTTCTGAGAATCCTAGAGACTTAATAATAGCTTGTGTTTCTTTATCACAATCTTGAAATTTAGTAGGCTCACTGTTTTTAGTAACTATACTAGCCTCACTAGAACTACCCATTAATGTAACAGAAAGCACCCCTAAGCCTACTGCCACTCCCCATTTTAACGCTTTCATATGTTCACCGCCTTTGCTAAAAAGTATAGCACAGAAAAAGAATGTATAACCAAAAATGTAATGAAATGTCCGATTCTTGTCATGAACGACCTATTTTTGCCTAAAAAAGCATTTTTTGTCACCATAATCTGAGTGAAACATATTTATCAATGCTCAAAAATTCACATTATGTGTTTATATACACTATTCTATACATTTAAAAATAACACGTCACAAAAAAAGTTGTTTTCATAGTCCTATTCGCAACATTAAAACATTTTTTCAAAAAACAAGCCGTGTATAAAACGTATATTTATCCAAAACCCATTATAATCCCAGGCTACTAATCGCTTGATCTTTGTTTTCCTGCTCGATACCGATGTATCGAAGAGTAGTGGTTTAATAAGACTTGAATTAATTCTAATCCCACACCATTTTTACAGAGGTGATAGCCAAATGTTTTTCGCATCGAGTGTGTGCCTAAATGTTCTAATTCAGCTTTTCTTCACACCAACGCTTTAATAACTCCCGACATCTTTATCGTTCTAGCGTAGCACCGCCATGCTCAAAATAACCACGCCTCCTACTTAATTTTTTCTAAAGTAGGAGGCGTGGTTTCATTTATATATTCGTTTTTGCTTATTAAGAATGTGTTCTCTTTCTCTTCTTCCAGAAGAAAATCATGCCACTGAGTACCAACAGCAATCCAAATCCTTGGAGAAGCAGGGAACTGTTTTCTCCTAGCTTCGCTAATTTTCCTCCTTGCGACGACGTTGCTGGAGAAGCTATCGCGGTATTCCCTTGACTAGTCATCGTCGCATTTCCTGTATTTGAGCCAGAACCACTCGAAGGTGTTTTATTCCCACCAACCCCTGGAGTTGGTCGTGCTACAACCTTTGGTCCTTCTCCTGGTGTAGTTGGTGGTTTAACACTTGGAGTTATTGGATCTACTCCTGGCATAATCGGTATGACAACATTTGGCATGACTGGTTTTATTTCTGGCGTCACAAACCCTAACTTGTTGAATCGTGCATACAATGTTATGTTCCTTGATGGCATTGTATCGGTTGAAAAGTCCCATTTATTACCACCAGTTGGAGCATCATACCATCCCGTAAAAGCATATCCTGCTTTATTTGGCACCGTAGGTTCTGCAATTAATTCTTCAAATAGGACAGCTTCCTGTTCTTTTTTGCCGTCTACATCAAAGGTTACTGTGTATTCCTTTTTTTCGAATGCTGCGTAAAAATCAAATTCATTTTGACTATTTAAATCTAAATCTAACGTATTAAAATCAACTATCGTTCCTGCAGTATCTTCCCACCCTTTAAATTCATATCCCTGTTTGGTTGGTTCCGAAGGAAGTTTGTCTGTAGGTACTTTTACTGTCCCTGGATTCCATTTATCCCATAAACCTGTCGTAAGATCCCATTCTGGTGTGCTTAACGCCGAACCAGGAATCGATCTAACATTTGTTCCATCTACAAAAAAGTTAATCCATGATACAGGTATCGTTTCTAATACGGTAACGGTCGCTGTACTAGTACTTCCTCTGTAACTGTAATCTACTGAATACACTCCTGATTGTGTTGTATCTACAGAACCTGTTACAGTGATATCTTTAAAACCTACCGGATTTCCAGCATTATCTGTTGCACCCAAGAAATTTTTTTCTGGATTCCAAGTCTCTCCTACCATTAAAATACTATCTTGCACATTCACTTCTGGTAATATTGGTTGCCACACATACGTATCTTCCATGGTAGAACCATCATACGTAGACATTAACTCAGTTGCTGTTCCTACGAACGTGCCTTTCGGATTATTCACTGTTCCATTACCAACATTTTGCCATTTCCCAGAATAATCAGCGGTTGTAGGTGGATCAGGCAAATTTGCATCAGTACTCTTAAATTGGAACTGGCTCCCTAAAGTAATATTCTGTAGTTGGGTGAGCCCAGAAAACATATTCATCATAGTCATCACTTTGCTTGTATCGAAACTACTCAAATCTAGACTTGTTGCGGCACTTCTATAAAACATAAACGACATATCCGTTACTTGGCTTGTATCAAATTTACTCACATCTATACTTGTTACAGCACTTTCAGAAAACATAGACGACATATACGCTACTTGGCTTGTATCGAAACTACTCAAATCTAGACTTGTTGCGGCACTTCTACCAAACATGTTCGTCATAGTCACTACTTTACTTGTATTGAAACTACTCAAATCTAGACTTGTTGCCGTACTTTCACCAAACATAGACGACATATTTATTACTTGGCTTGTATCAAATTTACTCACATCTATACTTGTTGCGTCACTTCCATAAAACATAGACGACATATTTATTACTTGGCTTGTATCAAATTTACTCACATCTATACTTGTTGCGTCACTATTCACAAACATACTCGCCATAGTCGTCACTTTACTTGTATCAAAATTGCTTAAATCCAGACTTGTTACGACACTCCCAAAAAACATAGACGACATATCCGTCACTTTACTTGTATCGAAATTACTTAAATCTAGACTTGTTACAGCACTTTCCCTAAACATAGACGACATATCCGTCACTTTACTTGTATCGAAATTACTCAAATCTAGGCTTGTTGCAGCACTTCTATAAAACAGGCCGTACATACTCGTTACATTGCTTGTATCAAATTTACTCAAATCCAGACTTGTTGCAGCACTTCTATAAAACAGATAGTTACAGTTTCCAGATGCAAGCACCTTATCCTCTAAAACTATATTAGTTATCTTCTTCCCTGTAAGGGCGTCGATTGATGAGCCATTTGGATTGACCAAGGTCCCCCCTGAAATAGATAATGTCCCTGTAACATCGTCAAAGTTCCATGTCGCTGTGGAGCCATTAGGAAACGAACCTGATGTCACAGCTTTTGTTGAAGGATGTACTTCGTTCTGTTGATGAACTGAGTTTCCACTAGATTCCTGTTTTTCTGAGGAATTAACATCTGGCGTATCCTTTAAAACTTTACTTTTTTCTAGTGCAGCTTCACTCTCCATATTCTCTGAATTAGTTTTTTTCGTCTCTACTGTTGCAAATTCGTTTATTTTTGTTTCCTCTGTAACAACTTCTTCTGCAGTTGAAAATTCATCTGCCAGTACGATATTTTGTATAGGTAGAACTATCGTATTCAATAACAAGAATGCTATAACTAATTGTCTCAGCCTCTTTTTACGTCTCTTCATTTGAAATCACGTTTCCTCTCCATTCGTTTACATATACTTATTTTACCTAACGCCAACTATAACATCCTGACAATTTTTTCTAGTTAGTAACAAATACTTGTCTAATCATTTCAGTAAACTCATAGCTTTTTAAGCAGTTAACAACCAATATCATCTCTTATTGAGCCTTATTTTTAGTGCGTTTTATGCTGCTTTCAGTCCGTTAGGAGCTATTCTTTTTTTAACACTATTTAACTATTGCATCAGGTCAACTCCATCTCTCAATCCTAATTTATAATTTATCAAAATTTGAATTTACTATCCTTCCACCCTGGTAATTCCTAATTCAATAGCTTGGATAATAGTAGAAACAGTTAAATTCACATCTAATTTATCGTAGACAGATAAAAGATCATTATTTACAGTCCTTCTGCTGATATGAAGGCAATCAGCTCTCTCTTCTAACAAAAACAATTCCTCTCTTGTTGCAGCTGCCTTATAAGAATTATCAGAAAGTCCTCATGAAGGTGGAAACAAGAATTGGCAGTAGTGTGGTTTTAGTGGACATGCAGAATAGTGTGCGCTATTTGTCTCTTGCTGCACCAGCCGCGCCAAACTACCGATGGATAAGTTCGCTTATTGCCCAACAAGTATCAATCAATTTAAAACAAATAAACAATGGGTAACCAAAGATAATCCTCAATTCTAATTTTATTCCATTTATTTATCATACGTTGTTTCGACTGTAATATCCTGACCAACTTTTTATCAAATAGTAAAACTATTTGTTAGGTTAACTCAAACTTATTTTCAAACAATTAACAAGATACATTATAATGTATTAACCCTCTTTCCCTTTATGTTTAACGCTATTGTTAGTACATTACGAGCTGTGATTTTAATAAGGTAAACTTAACTGGCATTTCAACAATAAATAGCATACTATCTATTTCATAAAAACTATCCTACATAAAAAAAAGAGGTATATTTTAAACCAAAAACTAGTTTCAACTAAAACACCGTTTGGCTACGTAGAGATACCAAACATATTTTTAGCATAGTCAGTATCAACACCCGTTGTCCCACTGACTGATAGAAAAATTAACCTGCGCCTTCAAACCGGTCGAAATTTGCAGAAAATAAATTCCAGATATATAAGTTGATGCAGTAAAATCTGTCAAATTCTTTACCACACCATCTGAAGGCGTCCTCCCAAACTCAGCCAAAAGTGTTTTATTTTTTAGATATTTGAGTATAGTATCCATACGTGAAAAACCGCTGAGTTTTATTTCAAACTCAGCGGTTCTGTATTATTATTCTAATGCTTTTTCCCAATCACTCAGGACGTAGTTAGGCTGCTTCCTATCACCATAGAAAATTCCCATGAAATGATGCGGATCCGTGCCGACACGTTTATTCTCATTCAAATCATTGATAAGTTGGATATCGTCCTCTGAAATCTCAAAATCCCAAACATCCAAATTAGCTCTGATTCTATCTTGGTTGACAGATTTTGGAATAGTTACAATATCATTTTGAATTTCCCAACGAATCATGAGTTGGGCAGTTGCTTTACCATATTTTTTAGCTAATTTAAGGAGAGCTGGATGGCGAAGTAGACGACCACTACCAAGCGGACAGTAAGCTTCCGTTATGATACCCAAAGAATCGTTGTATTGCCGTTCTGCAACTTGAGTGAGCATCGGATGAACTTCAATTTGATTAATCATGGGTGTGATTTTAGCTGTTATCAATAATTGGTCAAGATGTTCAGGTAGGAAATTGCTAACACCAATGGCTCTAATCTTGCCAGATTCATAAAGCTCTTCCATGACACGCCAAGCATCATTGTACAAACCAGTTTTAGGCCAATGGATGAGAAACAAATCAATATAGTTTAATTGCAGTTTTTCAAGAGACGCATAGAAAGCTGCTTTTGTTGCCTCATAGCCAAGCTGACTCGCCCGAACTTTTGTCGTAATAAAGACTTCTTCTCGTGGTACACCGCTTGCAATCAGCCCCTTGCCAACAGCCTCTTCATTATTATAGCCCTGAGCTGTATCGATGGAACGATATCCAGCTTCCAAAGCCCATTTCGTGGCATTTTCAGCTTGATCAGGTGTCATCTGAAAGACACCCAAGCCAACACGTGGCATTTCGACACCATTTGCTAATGTAATGGTTCTCTTCATAATTCCCCTCCATTTTCTTGTGTGATGTTAAAGAAATAAAATTGAAAAACGATACAGTTTAATTATAAAAACACAACAACATTTGTTATTATTAATATTAACTCATCTAAATTACAAATATTTGTTGCTTATTCAAGTAAACGCTCTTCATCATGCCAGGCACCATACATTTTTTTTGATTTTGTATTCTCAATCAGCTTATTCAAACGTTTTTCAAATAATTCTGGTTGGTGTTTATAGGTTTGGATCGTATCGATACGGATTCGGCGATATAACTCTGGGAAATTCAGAAAGATTTCATATACTGCTGCATCTTCTTTTAGCCTTTCTGCAATGATTTCATCCATTTGAAATGAATCCTCTGTCATATCAGGCAGGACTTTTCTCCCTTGCTCAGTCATCAATCCTAATTTTCCAAGTCGACGGACACGTTCTTTGTTCAATTCTGTCCATGGACTTTTTTTCGCTCTTGGTGACAGTCGTTGAGCAGTCTGAGTTTCTGATATTTTCTTTTTGATACCATCGATCCAGCCGAAACACAATGCTTCTTCTACAGCATCTAGATATTGGATTTTATTTGGCTCTGGTTTGATACTGACGATGATCCAGCAGCATTTTTCTGTGGTGCTATTTACGTTTAGCCAGTCACGTAATTCTTGTCTGGTTGTTATAAGCAGTAGATTATCTATCTCCATTTTTTCTCCTTTTAGCTTTTCTTATTTTTACTATTATAGTCTCCTAAGCCGTTCATATTTGATTTACAAGAACAGTCATAACATAAACAAAGAATAACCATGTTATTCCATTGCTTAAAACAAATGTTCATTGAAAGGAACGTAGGAATAAACGTTTGTTAATATACATATTTATATTAACTCACCTAAATTACAAACATTAGTTGTTAGTTAAAAACATTGGTTATAACACATAAAAATACCTATTGTCTAATTGCTCGTAATGTAGCCGACAACGGCGTTGTCGATCTATTTATGGCTGGAAAGATTGCTGCTATTGCTCCATTATGTGTTTGATGTGGAATCTTCTTTAAAAATTGGCTAGCGCTTAGTTGCCTATTTTTATTGAATCCACTTACATTCCCACCTATATTTTTATAGTTGTATTAAGCAGATAAATGGTAAGTAAATAGTCAATTTTTATATTATCTATAATGATTGTCACTGCGTATGCGCCTTCTACTTTCCAACATCGTCCTTGTTTTTTCATTCGTACGGTATAAGGCTTTACTTAGCTTTATTTACATAGCCTAAATTAATAATGAAATCTGAATTAGATTGATTATCTGGTGTGATCTCTAGAAGCTCGCCTTTTCTTAATTCTATTGTTATTTTCTTGTTGGCTTTTTCATTAACACTATATGATTCTTTTACATTAGACGGATCAAATAAAATTTGTATGAAAAATCTACTGTCTCCTGAGTCACTATTCACTGACAGCTCATACTTACCTTCCGGTATTTCAGATTCAACTTGAAATACACCATATTTATTTTCTAATAAAATCCCTTGATTTGTAGTTTTTAGTGGCTTGAACTCTGAAGGAATCAACTTGATTCCCCCTTTTTCTTCAAGCCTGTTTTCTGTATTTTTATCAAAGAAATAATTATAAAACACCTGATTCACATTTAAAGTGCCGTAAATACTACTTATCCTTCCTTCCGTTACATGAACATCATAAAAACCTGTCTCAACTTCATTTGATTTTAAAATAAAAGGACTTTCAAAACTGTATGTTTTTCCACTTATATTTGAATTTCGATAATGAACATACGGATCAAAAAAATAAGACATATATACCCTATATCCTACGGCAATCAGTAACACAAAAAAGAAGCTGATCATCGCCATTCTTTTTTTAGTCATCTTTGATTCGCCCACTCTCCATTTGTAAAATTTCATCAGAAAGTTCAGATAAATCTTCTACCGAGTGACTAGCTATCACAATAGTTGCTCCTCTTTGTTTTTCATTTATTAATAGTTTTCGTATATCTAAAACACCTTCTGTATCAATAGCGTTAGTGGGTTCATCTAACAGGATAATATCGGGTTCTTCAAAAATAGCTTGCGCAATGGAAAGACGTTGTTTCATTCCTAAAGAATATTTTTTCACTGTTCGTTTATCATATGGGTCTAATCCCACTGATTCGAGAGTTTGAATAATTTTTTCCTCGGTCGCTACCTTTTTTATTTTTGACAACATCTGTAGATTTTTAATCCCTGTATATTCTGGGAGTAGATTATTATTTTCAATAAGAATTCCCACACTCCGAGGAAAATCTATATCTTCATGCAATTTTTCTCCTGAGATAATAATCTCTCCTGAACTAAGGTTTATCAATCCGCTAATTGCTCGTAGAAGCATCGTTTTTCCTGCTCCATTTTTCCCCTTTATACCATATATCTTACCTGGTTCAAATGTTATTGAAATATCTTTCAATACCCACTTTTTTTGCAACTCTTTCGATACATTGACTAATTCAATCATACAATCCTCCCTATAAAAAATCTAAATTTTTTGATTTAATAAAAATCAATACTAAACATACGCATAAAATAGCAGATTGAATACCTAAGCTATAGCTCCATTCTTCTGCTGTTATCCTTACACTCATTAATGAATTAAAAACTAAATATCTCCGTAGCTCTCCAGTCACATGTTCCGTAGCAGCTAATGACAAAATAAGCATCCCTATTATCATCAAGTAAGAGAATATATATGGTAATATCATGCTCAAATAAAAGTGGATGATTGCTAGTGTTAGTAACGTAAGGTACGACAATAGCACTCCCTCGATTTGATATTTCATTACTCCTAAAATACCAGTAAAATAAAGTGATATGGCATTAAAAATAATGAAGCTGCCTGTCACAAATAGGCAATGCTTCACTAGCAAAAGAAAGACATACCCACGCTTAGAAGAATATCGAACCAGCTTATTTTGGTGAAATCCTTTAGTATGAAAACTAAAATAGTTCCCTTGATAAGCAAACATTAACATTAGTGGAATACACCAGTACAGCAATAACTCACGGTTCTCTTCCGGATAAATCCCTAAACTGTAATAAAAGTCCGCTCCTCGAGCTGGATTTTTCATTGCTAGTTGAAAAATCCAATAAAAGTTAAGCACTATTCCAATAATAAGCAAAAGGATTTTTTTCATTTAAAATACTCCTCTTTTTCACACATCAATAATCTAGAAATACCTATGACACTAATCAAACCGACATATAATACAACTAGGGATTTCGGGGAAACACTTGTTAATATCTCATTCGTTGTATAGTGATACGGAATGAGATTGTTATACTCAAACACATAGATTATAAATCTCTTCTCATTAAAAAAAGAATACATATAAAAAATCCCGATTATAATTGATCCTGAAATCCAACTTTTATGTAAATAGCTGTCTAACCAATGAAATAATAACCCCACTATATAAAAGATTAAACTATATAAAAATAGCTGAATCATTCCTAACTGGATAAATTCCTCTAATTGATTAGAAAAATAATACATACAAGGAATTAATAAAAAGGGAATGCTTAAAATCAATGTAAATAAAATAGTGTTATACCCTAAGTCTACATAGTCTAACAACACTTTTATTTCTTTTGATTTTCTACGAATAACATATTGGGGATTTGCTTCCTTTTGAACAAGTAGAAAAACTATATATACAGGAATAAAAAAATATTGAAAGAGCAAATTATCATAGAAGGTATAGCTTGCATGTCCTAACATATCAGTAAATTCATTGTACGGATAATTTAAATCTTTTCCATGCTGCAGATAATACAGTACAATCAACAGCGCTAATATTAGTCCGCAAATCAGACTTTTCTTCACTAATTTATAATTCATCTGACTTTACCTTATACAAATACAAGCAACCACAAATACAGCTAACAATGGTAAAAAAAACTCCTACAATATAGACTTGAAATCCCATTGAATATTCTGTAAAAGGCTGAATAGCAAAAGTTATCGCATAGTCTCCGGTAGTACACAAAAACCATACAGCCATTGCTCCAAAAAAAGTAATGCTCTTTTTTATAAAAATAAAGCTCATTGATAGGAACAATACATTAAGCAGTCCATAAATAAAAGAGAAAACTACTATGTAAACGATATTAGTTACTACTTGATGATTAAGTTGTAAGGTTAAATCATCAATACCATACTCCATAAATTCTGCTGGATTGCTCCCAAAAGGAGTCAATTTATTTTGAGAAAATAAAATCATAGAACTTACTAAGTTACTTGTTAACAATAAAACCATTGTTACAGCTGAGCTAATAAATGTCATCAATAAATTGGATTGTAAATATTTTTTCTTTCCATATCTAGTTATCAATACTTTATCATTTCCGCATTTGCAATCATTACTGTACCAACTAGCAGGACCTAACAAAACATATACTGGAGCGATCCATAATACTAACATTTGTGCGTAATGACCTAATGAATTCCCTGTTAAAAACGTGCTTAGCATTGCCGAATAATTACTTTTCTGAACGATTAAAACGTATAAATCTATATTGATAAAAACAACTAATAGCAATACTGAAATTAAAAAAAGTTTGTCGCTTCTCAGCCGTGACACATAGTATGTCATCTGACTCCCCCCTTTCTTACTACGAAATAACAATAAATGACCATTTTTATCCATTATTTAATTAGTTTCTTCATCCCAATAGCCACTAACTCTATACGTTGCTCTATTATAATTATTATTTTCAGCAGTTAAATGTACATTCTTTTTAGAGGCATCACTATATGCATTTGTATAATATGCCCCTCCTCCTTGTTTTACGTTTTTGCTTGTTGACACATTAGTACCATTAGGAACTTCTAACCAATATCTAGTAATTGTTCCTCCACCTTCACCAGACTTCTGCATATTTACTTTCCATTGATTATTGGTCTTAGTTGTTTCTCTATATCTCGCACTAGACCTAGAATTAGCTTGATTCGCTTGAATTGTAAATCCAAATCCCCAATCATCATTTGAAGCGCTTGCAGGAATACTCGAAAAGACACCACTTACGGATAAGAGTAACCCTAAAATTAGTATTAGCTTTACTTTTTTTCTTTTCATATTATCCTCCTTCATCTAAAAAATATGCCATTTATTGTTATTAAGCTCATAATATCACAAAGAAATTAGACTAACAATGTAACCAATACATCGAGATACGCCATTTATTGTTCTGGCGGTACAATATTAAGATTAATTAGAAGGAGTAATTCGACAAATTTTTCAAAATCACTCGCTTTACATGTACTTTATTCACAATCTAATAATTTTCATGAAAGAGTAAAAAACACAAAATCATGATAGTTTCCCCCAAAAAATAAAAGTGCTCAAAAGTGATTTTAGAGGTTTTTACGCGCTTATCAACGATTCGGATACAGATTTACAAATATAGATTCCCTAGTCCACACCTACACGTTCCACTTTAAAGTAGCTCTTTTGAGCGTCCAACGATTATTAAAATGACTAGCTCCTAAATCAAGGCTGTCAATTTTTCTGTTCGATTCTGCAAGTTCAAGGCTTTTTAAGTAGTTAACATTTAATATTGTATCTTATTAATTCTTATTTAGATTGCATTTCATGCTGGTTTTAATGCGTTATGAACTATCCCTTAATCGGCATGCACCTAATTGATGTCTTATAGCAAAAAACGCCTTAGTTACTTAAAATAACCATACCTCCTACTTTAAAAAATTAAGTAGGAAGTATGGTTTCATTTATGAGTTCGTTTTCGCTTATTACAAATGTATTTTCCTTCTCTTCAACAAGAAGAAAGCTACACCACTGAGTACCATCAATACTCCAAATCCTTGAAGAAGCAGCGAATTATTTTCTCCTAGTGTAGTTGATGGTTACTTGGAGTTACTGGATCTACTCCTGGTATAATCGGTGTGACAACATTTGGCATGACTGGCTCTCCTTTAATCATTCGATTTCCTACCACTAATTTCCGCACAGATGTTCCAATGCCCACTTATCTTTCGCCATCCGTTTAACAGGTTAATAACTATAGGAGTATCCAATCCTATTTATAGCCTATAAAAGCATTTGCAATTTATAAATAACAACTGATTTTTAGCATTTTTATAATTCTCTAAACTGTTCTGTAATCAGAGCTAATTCTTCATCTTCAATTGTACGCAAATCTAGATAAATTGCATCGTTCTTAACCCTTACAATAATCGGAGTTGTCGCTACTCTTAACCGTTGCTCAAGTTCACTGGCTGATAGCACTTTACTTTTCACACAGATTTGAACACTCGGAAGTTCCACTTCTGGATATGCTCCACCGCCAACTTTTGCTGATTCTTCTGTTTTCGTAAATTCCATTGGTAATGATAATGTTGCTAGCTCTTGCAATAAACATTCTGCTTTTTGGTGGAGAGTTTCTTTTGAGCAAGTAAGCTTTTGTAAGGTCGGAATTCTTTCTAAAACAGTTCCTTCGTCTAAATAACACTTTAATGTACCTGTTAATGCCATTATTGTCATTTTATCGACTCGCAGCGCCCTAGTTAACGGATGGTTTTTCATTGCTTGAATTGCTTCTTTTTTACCTACAATGATACCCGCTTGTGGACCACCTAACAATTTATCGCCACTAAACGTTACAACATCACAATACTGTACTATTTCTTGAACAGTTGGTTCAGGTGGAAATCCATATTTCTCCATGTTAAGTAGCAAGCCACTACCTAAATCATTTACAAGTGGTAAATCATATTTTCGAGCAATCTTTGCTAGTGTTTTATAATCCACCGTTTCAGTAAAGCCAACAACTTTATAATTACTCGTATGCACCTTTAAAATTGCCCTAGTCTGTTCACTGATTCCTTTTTCATAATCAGCAGCATGGGTCTTATTGGTCGTTCCTACTTCTTTAAGCCTACCACCACTAAGTTCAATAATATCTGGAATTCGAAATGACCCTCCAATTTCCACTAACTCTCCTCGCGAAATCACAAACTCTTTGCCTTGTCCGATTGTCGAAAGCGCTAAAAGCACAGCTGCAGCATTATTATTAACAACTAACGCTGCTTCTGCGTTAGTAAGTTGACATAATAAATCTTCAACATGTTCATAGCGTGAGCCTCGTTGACCTGTTTCAAGATTATATTCTAATGTTGAGGCATGTTGAGCAATGTTAAAAACTTCATTAGCAATGTACCGACTTAGATTAGCACGGCCCAGATTGGTATGTAAAACAGTTCCTGTTGCGTTAATAACAGTTTTAAACGAGCAAGCACTCTGCTTCTGGATTTTTTCGCAAATTGTGGTAATTAGCGCTTCCTGCGAAATGGATTGACAAGTTCCAGCAAGAATGGCTTGACGTAATACACTAGTTTCTGTCTGAACAATTTTTTTTACTAATGCAGAAGAATGAATAGCTAGTAATTTATCAATCGGTTTTGTCTTTAAAATCTGATCTACAGCAGGGATATTAGCTAGTAATGATTGCACCGAATTTACCTCCTTTCACATAATTTTCACTAGTTTTTTTACAGCCTCAATAGCGTGCCTTACTTCTAATTCAGTATTCATACTTGAAAACGAAAAACGTACAACTCCAGTTGCTTTCGTGCCAAGCTCCTGGTGAATAAGCGGCGCACAGTGCATTCCGGAACGAACAATAATATTTTCCTGTTCTTCTAAATATGTTGCAATTGTTGCGGAGTCGATTCCTTTTAACGTGAATGATATGATATTATTCTGCTTTGCTAGTACTGGATTTGCGTAACAAGTTAACTGAGCTAAATCTTTAATCCCATTATAAAAAAGATTAGCCAATGTTCGTTGTTCCTTTTCAAGTGCCGCTTCACCTTGTTGGCATAAATAATCAATTCCCGCTGATAATCCCATAATTCCTGGGGTATTCAATGTTCCTGCTTCTAAATGTTCTGGATAATCGATTGGCATGTATTTAGCCATTGATAGTATTCCGCTTCCACCTGAAAACAACGGTTCCACAACTAATGTTTTTTTTAAACAAATCCCGCCAATTCCTTGGGGACCAAACAGAGACTTGTGTCCAGTAAAACAAATTGCATCTAATGCATATTTGGTACAATTAATCGGTAAGACGCCTGCTGATTGGGCAACATCAACGAGTAACAATAACTTATTTGTTCGACAAAAATGACTGATTTTTTCTAAATTAAGTGCCGATCCCGTAACATTAGACACATGTGAAACAATCACTGCTTTTGTATTTATTTGTTTTAACTTTTCTAGCATGGTTAGATCTACTTCATAGCTTGTAGTAAGCGGTAAAAATGAAATCGCTAATCCTAATTGATAGAGTGGTCGTAAAACGGAATTATGCTCTGTGACAGTCGTGATGACATGATCTTTTTCTGTTAGTAATCCCTTGATAATCGTATTAAGTGCCATTGTGGCATTTTGTTGAAAAATCACTTCGTAATCATCATCCGCCACAAATAATCTTTTTAATTTTTTTCGAGTTTCTTCAATTTTTTTGTAGCTGTTTAAAGAATAGCAATTTGCCCCACGGTTAGGATTCCCATATTCAGCTGAAGCAAGCATTGCATAAACTGCTTGGGCAACACTATCTGGTTTCTTATTGGTTGTAGCAGCATGGTCAAAATAATACATACAAAACCTCTTTTCTTAAACCAGTTTGCGTTTATTTTCAACACGTCTTGTGATATTCGCTTTATCTAATGCTTCCAAAATCAGCATCGACGATTTACGTGATGACCTTGTTAAATCTCTAAAATCAGCTAGTGTCATTGCCCCGTTTTTATGAATATATACTTGTACCTGCTCGATTGCTTGCTGGTACATGCTTTGCAAAAGAACATATTCATGCGTCAGATAAACTACTTCTTTATCTGCCATGCTCTCCAAGACCTCTGTTGCAGTTGGATTATTTGCAAGTAATTCTTCTACTTTGATTGGTGTGAAGCGACTTTTTTCGAGACTCATTAAGATGCGCGCTTTTTCTTTTTCTTGATAACTATTTAACTTTACGTTAAAAGTCATATTCGCATAAAGTTGGTTGCATTCTTTAAGTTTTTTTTCTTTTACAAATTTTGTTAATAAAAATTGTAATTCTTTTAAACTCATCTCTTGTTGCCAAAGTGTATATATTTCTTCTTTAGGCATTCCCACTCGCAAACGATATTTCTTATGATAAGCATTAAGTTGGTCTAAAATCTTATCTCTCACTATTTGATATTTTTCGTAATAAATCCAACCTTTTTGATAATGAAACATGCGTCCAGTATTTTCCCACTCCGCTAAAATTTTTTCAATATTTGCTTGTGACTCACTCGTATAGGTAATCATTTGTGAAACAGGGGTGAAAATTTCATTTTTATTTTTCAGAAAGTCTGCTAATACATCTTCTAAACTCCCTTTTTCTTTCACTTGTAAACTCTCTATAATTTCTGTATGGAAGCGTCGATGTTTGCTTGGATTAGCATCTAAAACAACACCTCCACCAATCGTTCTCATTGGGGAATAAGAACGTAAAATAAATTTATCACCTGCTTTGACCGCAACTTGTTCTTCTAATCGTAATTGCAAAAAGCCAGCATCTCCTGCTTCCAGTTTTTCTATTCCAATCGGTACAACACGTGCCATCACTTCTTTTGTTCCAATCAACACACGAACTCGTTCCCATAATTGCAAGCCTTTAGAAAAACTTGGTAAACACGTCAGCTTCACATCTAGCATCCATGTAACAGCAAGTTGTTTTGCTTCTGCTATAACTTCCCCTCTAGCTACTTCATGAGTAGACAAATTGGCAATATTCAAAGCTGTTCGCTGACCAGCAACCGCTTGTTTCACTGCCTTTTCATGTATTTGAATACCCCGAATCCGTGTTCTTCGCTCAGAGGGATAGATTATTAATTCATCACCTACACAACAAACACCTTCTATCAACGTTCCTGTTACAACTGTTCCAAAGCCTTTTACTGAAAATACACGATCAATATTCAAACGCGGACTTGCATTGACATTGCGTTTGTTTTCAATTGCACTACTGATTTTTGTAATCGTTTTTTTCAACACTTCTAAACCAATTTGCTCTACTGCGTCGGTTTCAATTATAGTTGCATGTTCCAAAATCGTCCCTTGGATATAAGAATGTATATCTTCCATGACAAGTTCTCGTAATTCCTCGTCAATTGTTCCAACTTTTGTCAAAACAATAATGAAATGCTGAATTCCAAGCAATGTTAAGATGTCAATATGTTCTTTTGTTTGCGGCATAATACCTTCACCCGCATCAATAATCAGCAATGCTATATCAATTCCCGGAAGACCTGCAACCATATTTTTAATAAATTTCTCATGGCCCGGAACATCTACAATCCCCACTTGTTCACCATTCGGTAAATCTAAGTAAGCAAACCCTAAATTGATCGACATGCCGCGATCTTTTTCTTCTTTAGTAGTATCTGTTTCAATCCCGGTCAGCGCCTTTATCAACGTTGTTTTACCATGATCAATATGACCTGCTGTCCCTACTACAATTGTTGACATTTGCTCCACCTCAATCTACTAGTACTTTTTCAAAGGTTGTATGCAAACCTGTTTGTTTTCCTTGGTACAGACCTTGTGTCGTTATTTGTTGTTGGTTTAGCAACTGCGATACTGTCTCAAGAGCTTGAATATGGAACTGCAATGACAAACCGCAATCCGCTATTATTTTTTCTGGTGTTGGAATTAATCTTGCTTGAATCTGCGCAGCTTGCAATAAACGCTCGCTTTCCATAGCAGCATGTGTGGAAGTAAAAACAAATAAGTAAAATTGTTTCATTGCTATCGCTCCTATTTTTAAGGTTTAATTACTTTGCTACTTAAGCGAAGTAACTCAACAATATGATACATATTCGTTATTTCACCAACTGCTATTTGATTTTGCAAGCCATAGAAATCAACACACGCACCGCACACATAAATCAATACTCCCGCTGTTTTTAATGCTTTTAAGTCCGTTAATAACATCGAATCAGCCGTCACAAAATGGGCTCCAGCATTATAAAAAATAATATGTTCTGGCAGCTCACTCTGTTCTGTTAAGGCGTAAACAAAACCTTTTAACAATGCTTGCCCTAGCGGTTTATTTCCTTGCCCCATGGTATCTGTATCAATTACCACGCTATAACTACTTATAGTTGGTTGCTTTAAATCTACTTTTTCAACCTCACTAGTAGCTATTTCCGAGTCAAATTGTCGAATAGTCACCAAATAAGTCGAATCAGCTTCTTCTACTAGTTTACAATGAAGATTTAACTTCGCTGCCATTTTTTGTAAATTTTGAACAGCAATTTTATTATCTACAACCGTTGTTACCTTCGTATGCGTTTGTAGTGCTTGTTTTGTTTTAATTACTGGAAGTGGACAGGCCATCGTTCGTGCATCAATTCTCATAGCAATTCCTCCTTATTTCACACGGATTTCCCAACTATCTTTCGTTGTTATTTTACCAAAATCTGCTGCAGGTATCTTAGCTTCTTGAAGCGCGGCAACCAATTGATCTGCTTCCGTTTCTGGAATACTAACTAACAATCCGCCTGAAGTCTGGGGATCAAAAAGTATTTCTTCTAGCCCGAAATCATTTTGCTCAAAATGAACAAAAGACTCCAAATAATTACGGTTTCGTTGTCCACCAGCAGTCAACAGAAACTCATTAGCAGCTTGTTTCGCAGCTGCTAAAATCGGAATTGTACTACTAAACAAACACGCTGAAAAAGCGCCATGCAGCAATTCGTGTAAATGCCCCAGCAAACCAAAACCAGTTATATCTGTACAACTTGATACTTGAAAGTCACCTATAATTTCGCTGGCATCTTTATTAAGGGTTTGCATATAACCTACTGCCTCATCAAATGATTTTTGATCCATCTCCCCTACATTATATGCTGTTATAATAATCCCAACACCTAAAGGTTTAGTTAATATCAAATGATCGCCTAACTGGCAATTGTTATTTCTTAGCAACTTGTTAGGATGAATTGTACCGGTAACTGAAAGACCATATTTAACCGAAGCATCATGAATAGAATGTCCACCTACTAAAATGCCGCCTGCTTCTTTTACTTTTTCAGCTCCACCACGGATAATTTCTTTCAAAATTGCTAAGTTTTTGTCTTCTGGGAAACAAACAATATTCATTGCTGATAACACTTTACCTCCCATTGCATATACATCACTTAGTGCATTCGCAGCTGCAATTTTACCAAATAAATAGGGATCACTTACCATCGTAGGAAAGAAATCTAGCGTTTGAATAAGCGCCTGCTCTTCAGAAAGTTTAATCACGGCTGCATCATCAGCTGTATCAAAACCGACAAGCAAAGAATCACTTTCCGTCTTAGGTATATCTTGCAAAATCTCATCTAAATGTCCTGGCCCAATTTTCGCATTACATCCACCACAGATAATTAATTCTTTTTTTGGCGCGACTGCTTTACGCTTATCTATCATTTATATTTCCGCTCCTTAGACTAGAGTCAAAACCGCCTGTTTAAATCCAAGGAAAAGCTTGGGTTTAAACCTCCATTACTTCTTCCTTACCTTTTAATGATTGAATCAACATGGAAATACCTGTATAAATAATTACCACTATAATAACCCACATTAATATCTCAAGGTTCATACTTTTGACAAGCGTTGCTGCGATCACAACACCTACAATCCCCCCAAGAGTAATTCCGATAGCAGCTTTCCTTGAATATTCACCCACTTTGATATATTCTACACTAGCAACCGGCATCAATCCTGCGCAAGATCCCATCATGATTGGGAAAGCAACAAGGGGATTTAATCCTAACAAAGCTACCATTGCCATACAAGGTGCATAAAGTCCCACACCTGCTGACATCAAAGCTCCAAAAATAAAATTCCCGACAATACCTATTACTAAGCGAATACCAGTCAATCCTAGTGCAGTATTGTCTTTGCCTAGAGCATCAAGTAATCCTTGCTGCTTCAATATCATGAGGACTGCGGTTATAATCAAAGCAATTCCCATTATCATTTGAACTTTTTTCTCTGGCAATTTCACTACAGTTCTAGAGCCTACAAAAGATCCGATAATCGCTGCAATTACTAGCGATATTAATGTAACTGGCGAAACTTCTACAACGCGAATGAAAATAAATGCTTCTAATATCACGGGAATCGAATGCGCAATATTTAATGTTCCTGGTAAAAGTGCATCCGATTTCAAATATTTGGTAAGCTTAAACGCTAATGTGGTCGGTGCAAAGCAACCGATCCCTAAGGTATCCAAAAAGTCCGTAATAAAACCGATAATCATTGAAATAACATAATTTCCTTTGCCCAAATTATTCCTATTTCGATAGATATCTTTAATAAAGTAACTTAAAAAATAGATTGTAAGAGCCCCTAAAACTACTAATAATATTGTCGCCATTTATATACTTCCTTTCTATTTCAGCACAAAGCCGTTCTTAAGTGGATCTTTATCATCAACCAGAATGCTATTAAATCCAGTAATATAAGCTGACCCTGTAATTTCAGGGATAACTGCTGGAATATCTGCTACTTTGCTTTCGCTTTTGACACGTCCTATAAACAGGGTCCCCAAAATACTCTCATAAACAAATGGTTCGTCTACTTTCAATTCATTTTTAGCAAATAACGTTGCGATTTTAGCACTTGTTCCAGTCCCACACGGAGAACGATCAATCTGTCCATTGCCAAAGACAACAACATTTTTATAGGTTGCCCTAGGATTAGTCGGCGCATCATAAAATTCAACTAAATCAACCGTTTGAATATGTGTTAGCGTAGGATGTTGAATGATAATTTGTTCATTAATTGCTTGACGAATCTTAACACCAAACGCAGCAAATTCCGCAACATTACTAGGTTCTACTTTTAAACCAACTACACTAGAAGACAAGATTGCAAAAAAGCTACCTCCAAAAGAAATATCAACTTTTATTGTTCCAAGGCCAGGAACATCCACTTCTTGATCACGCTTATAAAGAAATGACTCTACATTCTCAAAAGAAACTTCTTTAACATGAAACGGCTCATCTAAGTATGCAGTTGCCCGAACTAACCCTGCAGGTGTATCTAATGTGACAGACACTTTCCGATCCAATTCGTTGACTTCAACCATCCCTGTTTCTACAGCTGCAGTTACAGCTGCAATCGTATTGTGCCCACACATATTAAGATAACCACCAGTATCCATAAAAATAATACCTAAGTCTGCTTCTGCAGTCGTCGGTTCCAAAATAAACGCTCCAAACATATCATTATGTCCACGTGGCTCAAACATTAAAGTTTGCCTTAATGTATCCTTATGCTCCATTAAATATTGTTTTTTTTCAGCCATTGTTTTTCCAGGGATTTTGGGAATTCCCCCTGTAATAAGGCGTGCTGCTTCTCCTGCTGTATGCGTGTCAATTGCCGAAAACATTTTTGCCGCTTTCATTCTATTACACTCTCCTTCAACTTTTACTTTGGCGCATTTTTAGTTTAATAAAAGCTAATGCCTTCTTCGCGTCAATTTTATCAACTGCATTTTCGCCAACTACTTGTGTTTCTGTCCCTGATTCCGATTTATTTGTATCTAAAACCATCTTTGTATATTCGTTTTCAACAACAAAACCTGCTTGTGTACCAATAAACTTTAAACCAACGATTGAAATATCATTTTGAGCAATTTGGGCTAACGTATTGGCAAAATCAATATCTGAATTACCCCATCCATCAGTTGACACTATGACACCATCAGTTTGCATGCGTTGTAACCAAACCGCCGTTCTTTTACCAACCAAATATTTTAGATAATTATCTTGCGGTGTTCCAACTACTAAGATGCCTTGAAAATCAATATCAGTATCTTCACCTAATATAGCAACAATGGGATCTTGAAAGTGGTGTAACGTTGTTTCTTTTGTAGATGGTCCGATGCCCACATGATCACCTTCACTTGTTCATATTTTCACTTAAACCATCGCTCGAATAGCTCCATCACGATATTCATTGGGGGTAAGTAAAATCGGCATATTACCAATGTCAATAATAGACACTCCGTTTGCAAAACCACCTGGTTCTTTCGGAAAAAGCAAGTTATCATACATCGCGCCTTGCCCAGCAACTTGCTTTACCAAAATAACTTTTGGTTTTCCACTTGCATCGCTCGCTTAAAAAAAACACCGTTCTTTTGCTTGTTTCATTTCAAGCTTTTTCAATTGCTCTCGGATTGGTTGTAACCACTGATCCGCATAAGAAAATACATTTAAGCATAGTTTGCGATCAAAGACTGTTCCTTCTTTCACTAAAATATCTAGCAAAAGAATCTGCTCCATATTATTCGGTGTCCCTGCTTTTCCAAACACCATTTGTTCATCTAAAAATCCTGCGGATGAACCAAATTCATGAAGCTGTTCACCATTTTCGATGGCACCAGTAAGTACTACTTTTACACCAGTTAACGTATGTGTAATCCCATAACCAACCTCACCTAAAGACTTAGTTGAAATTGGTAAAACATCCATAATTGTATTGATTTGTTGATGACGCTCGGTTGGTGAAATGATTTTCACCGTAAATTTTTCCAACCAGTCAACCTCAGCAGGTGGCACTTGTGTAATGGTTAGGCATCCTGGCGTTAGCATTGGTAGTTCAGCTATTTTTATTGTATCTATTGGGAATGTACGAATTTCCAATTCACTTTTTTTCATTTTTTTCACCTAAACAGCGTATAAACCATGGGGAAAAATTCCCCATAGTTTTATCGCATTATTAAATATGTGCAATGTATTCATAAGGTAATGGTACAATTTTCCCTGGTGTTTCAATTGCAATTAATTCTGTTAAAGTATCTTTTAAGATATGAGTCTGCATATCAATATTGTTTGGTTCACCAGCATTTGCTCCCATTGGAACAAGTGGCGCCACTGCTCTTGGCGAGCCATTTTGGCGTACTACAGGTGGTAATGCTGCGATTAAAATAGTAGGAATTCCTGCTTCCTCAATTGCTCTCTGCACGATCACGGCAGTTCTATGACAAGTCCCTCAACCGGCTGTCATTAC
The DNA here is from genome assembly GCF_001730305.1 of Enterococcus termitis. Classification (GTDB taxonomy): domain Bacteria; phylum Bacillota; class Bacilli; order Lactobacillales; family Enterococcaceae; genus Enterococcus_L; species Enterococcus_L termitis. Next base: position 22,207 of record NZ_MIJY01000043.1, on the reverse strand, counting down.
AACTGCATCGACATTTTCCTCTACTAATTTCTGTGCAATTTCTGGACCAGTTACTTGACTAAATGCATCTTGGTCACCGCCACCACCCATAAAACCGTAATGAATAGGTGCTACTTCTTTAATAAAACCTTGCTCCGCTAATTCACGTAACCGGTCAATCGGGAACATACAGTTAACATCTTTGTTTACATCTCCATTATCATAGCCACCGTGTGATACCATTAACTCACTAGTCGGCGCATCTCCCGGTACCTCACGATAGCTAGTATCTCCAGCTAAATTAAAACGTTGATCGCTTTTCAAATGTACGCCAGCCGCTGTAGCTAGAGCAACACGCATTTCTTTTAATTCCTTTTTTACAGGTGTAAAGATTGATTTTGGTGTAATTGGTACAAAAATTTCTGATTGTAAACCTTCAAATACTGTTAATGACATTTGGTAAAACTCCTTTCAATTAATTATTTTCCGGATTATATTCTGCTTTGATTTCTGCTTGTTTTGCTTTATATGACTGAATAGCCTCTACATACTTTTGGTTTGGCTCTGCTTCCAAAACTTCTGGATAGGATAGCAAAAACCCTACTTCTTGACCTAATTGGAGAGGATCTGCTGAAATAATCATTCTCCTGGGAATCATAAATTGCCCCAAGCGTCCTTTAATATCAATAGTCACACTCGCATCTGTAATCTCAACTAAAATACCTTCGTACATCCGTTCAGTTGACATATATTTCAACTGATTTGTTCTATCTTCCATAAACACACCTCAAACATATCTCAATTCTTGTTTGCTTATGCTTCGTCTTTTTCATAGATTTTTCGACGTTTTTCACTTTTAGGGAGAACTTGCTCGTTTTCAACCAAATCAATTTTTGTTCCTAATTGTTTTTCGATAACCTCAATGTTATTTTGTTTAACATTAGGATTCCACTTACGTTCTGGCTTATCAATTTGTCCGCCACCTAGCAATGTTTTTAACATTGCCAACGCTCTAATTGCATCCTCTTTACACAATGTGTTGTTTGATAACACCTCGTTTTCGATGCCTTGTTTTGATTTGTTATTATCAATCATGGCTTCCATGTATTTATTACCAACAACTAGAGCACCTTGCATAGCGGAAAAACTCTCTCCTACCACTTTCACACCACGTTTACCAAGTTCTTCAATGTGCGATGCAAAATCGATGTGGTTATTCCCAAAGCCTTCTGTAGTAATAATCGCGCCGTCAATCCCCATTGCTTCCACCATCATGCCTAGCCGTTTGGAAACATAGAATTTTTCAGAATTTGCTTGTGGAGAACCGACAAATGCAATCCCTACTAAGTCAATTTCTTCATCCTTCATCGCTTCCGTCACGAGTGGTTCGCGAAAATAATGTCGCGATGTTTCTTTAGATGCTGGTCCAATACATGTCAACGCGTGGATTCCCCCATCTAACACTTCGGTAGGCGCTAAAATAACAGGTAAGTTTCCTAAATCAACATTCGGTTTTGCCCCAAGTGTCCCAACTGGTTCGATTGGCATAATCAAGTTATCATGCATCGCACCTTGGCCCATGATTTCTTTAATCACCAGCACTTTTTTCTTACTTGGACGACGATATTGCGTAATCTCTTCTGTATCAACGACCAGCGTTTCTTCAACTTGTTTAAGCGCTTTGCGAATTTCTTCTGTCACATAATCTGCGGCTTGGTGAGCTGCTAATGGACCACTTCGCTCCATATTAGTACCAGCTTTAATCGTGACCTGTGCTTTAATAAAGATTTCCCCTTTATCTGGAGCACCCGGTCGTCCCCACATGATGTTACGATCTAATTCACCTTCTGATGAACCGAATTCCCCAATTTGTACACCATTAGCATCGGTCCCTGTAAGAATCATAACAACGCCATCTAAAATACGTGTGACACCTTCACCGATTTCACCTTCTTCTTTTGTTGCAATCGGTTGAACATCCATAATTGTCTCACTGTACGTACCATAAGCATCAGGTGTGATAATTTCAAGTTTCATTCCTTCTACGAGTTTTTCTGTAGCTGCAGCTTCTTGACAAAGTGCTTCTGCCGCTCGTAGATATAAAGTCGTACCTTCAATTTTCGTTTCTTCTGCAAAAACTACTTGTTCAATTTTAAAGTGTTTACGCTTAAAACCACGAATTTTTTGTTCCTGCGCAGGTTCTCCCACAAGATTATCGGTCACAGAAGTTGTGGTTTCGGTCGCTTGTACTTGCGATACCATCGTGGGTTGCATAGCTGCTGCTATCGCTGGAATCGGGACTTCTAAATTGATTCCTTTCCCTTCTTCAATGTGAATTTTAATCGTTTGCCCGGAAAACACTTGTCCTTCTTGTACAGTTGCAGCAGGTTGCATCGTACTGGATTCTGCCACTATTGTTTGCTTAACGGATTCGCTTACTTCTTCTGATTCCAGAACACCTTCTACTAAATCAACCGTCAAAGGTACTAAAGCATCCGTTGTTTTTAATAATTTAGCCCCTAAAACCTGACCGATTTTCAAGCTATTGTCTGGTATCGTTAGTAAGCCTGAATCTTCTAAATCTGCAAAAATTGCTGGATCTTCTAAGTTTGATGGTTCAATTGTAATACCCGCTTCCGCACGGCAACATAATACTGCTGGATCATTTGCGTGCTCTTTAGCAGTTTCAACTGTAATTGACATAAATCAAAACCTCCTAAATTTTAATTGGTAGGCAATCGTCTGTATAGTTTATGACTTGCCGCCCGTAGCACATGATCTGTATGATGATAAACCGGAACTCCTAACCTAGGAGCTACACCCATAACGGTGTTTGTTCAATCTTGACAGGTGCCTGTTAAAACAACTTCTGCACCGTCTTTTTTCATTTGCATTACTTTTTCTGCTTGACCTGGGCAAACGCCCGGCAAGTCACATCTATATCTTCCATTTACTTCTACCATTCGTTTGCATTGTTGTTCTGAAACAACTTCTGCTCCCATGTTGTGTGCAATTTCTTCTAAACGTGCTTTTCCTCCGCCGCATTCGCAAATTAAGATACCGATTTTCCGATTTTCTTGAGGAAAAGGCATAGAGACTAAAACGCCGCCAGTTGTTTTGTTAACTGGTGTCGCCTCTTCACCACTAGAACCAGTAAATGGTCCGCCAATCACTATTTCCCCATGTGGCTCAACATAGCCTCCTGCTGCATCAATCAATAGTTTTACTGGTGTACCGATTGGAACATTTTCAAAAACGTGCGAGCCTTGCTGTACCCGACCTGAAACAGTTACATCCTTTTCAATACACGGCTTACGCAACTCAATTGCTTCTGCTACATGCTTAATTGTCTCAACGTTGGAGACAATTGCATTCGCTTCAATCGGTAATTGACCTGGCTTAAGTGTAATCCCCAAAAGTTCTCGAATAATCACACGCTCGTCTCCTGCTGGGTACATATCTGGTAAGTATTTAACTTCAATCAACGGTTCATTTTTCACAGCTTTCCCTAAAGCAAACATTGCTGTTCGATATTTAGTCTTAATCGCAAAATAAGCTTTCTTGGCTTCAGTAAGCTCAATCATATACTTAAGTCCCCGAACAAGTTGCTCAGCATTTTCTTCAATTTGCTTAATATTGTGTGCTAGTAACGGTTCACACTCAGCTGCATTAGCAATTAGATAGCCACCAATAATTTTTGTTGATAATTTCACATAGGTAGGAAAACCTGCTCCACCAGCACCAACAACCCCCGCTTCCTCAATCATGGCTAAATGATCAGTTTGCTCGGCAATCGGTACAAAAGTATCAGGTTGAACTTCAGCTAATTGAATTTCGATTGCCGTTTCTGTAATGGCAATGATTTCACCAGAAACGCTTGCATGAATATTAGCTCCAAGCCCTGCCGGATTAGCAATCAACTGCCCTTTTTCCACATAATCACCAATGGCAATAACTGGGTTGCACGGCGCACCAACATGTTGTTTTAATGGTATTTGAAAATTTGTCATTTTATCACCTCCTCGTATATTAGTATTTAGAACATTTATTAAAATGATTCTATATATTCAAACCACTATGTGGTTTAGAATTGTAGTAAGCAGGCAAAGGTCATACATCACCTTAGTCTTCCTTCGAAAGACTGATATTTTTTCTCTTGAAGCTAGTAGTATGAATGAGCTAGATAAAATCATATTTTTGAATATCTAACAAGGCTACATCATTCAAGAGTAGAGAGGATGATAACCACTATCTGACAAATTCTCAAAAGAATTTGATTTAATGTTCTTTATTGGTATTGATGTTGGTAAACGGAATAGCGAAGTTACTTTAATTGATAAAAAAAGAATTAATGTTGAAAAAACAATTCGTATTACCAATACAAAAATCTTTCCAAATGGAGTTAAAACCTGTACTAATCCTTTCCGTAGTTGCACAAATTTTTATCAATGAAAATAAATGTAGTATTTTTTGCTAATAGCCCCTGAACAAATTCAACATCCTGTGCATTAATACTATTTATAAGTTCGTTAAGAAAATCACAGCCCTTTTTATGTCCTTGTTCGTCTTTTCACAAAAAATATTATTGTTAGCATTAGCTAAGAAAGAATCAAGAAGCAAATTAATATATTTCATTATTATTCTAAAATACGAATAATTTAGGGATAAAGATCAAGTGTTAGATTAATCCAAGTGTGAGCCCAAAGCTATCTTTTCAAATAGTTAGCACTTAATTATTTCATGTCCCTTCTTATTCCCAGTACATTTAGTGCCAGTTTTAATACATTTGAAACTATTCTTTAACCTACTGTTCCATTTGTCTTGACGGGTAAAAAGGTATTGGAAAGCGTAATAGATGATTCATAATCTTTAGATATATCATATTAATAGAATAAAATTTCTTGAAAAATTAAAATATAAAGAAGTAATCGCCTTTAAAACTAGGAAAGTATGTCATTTTTGATAAAAACCGAATATTTTAGTACCCGAAAATTGAAGTTCTATAAAATTTAACAATTGATTTTTATCTCGTTCAATGTTAAAGTTGTTTTTGTAGTTATTGGGAGTGGCTGGGTTCTGGTGTTCCCTCTGGTCTTCAAAACCAGCATGAGGAGTTAAGAGCTTCTTAGGTGGGTTCGATTCCCACACATTCCCGCCAATATATTTTAAATTCATCCCTTCTAAATATAAATCGAATAGTCTTATTGATTTTATTCGATTATGACATCGCCGATGAGATACTTTCTCTTCGGCTTTTTATATTAAAAGAGACCAGCTTCATAGTCCACCTCTAGAGCCAGACAAATATTCTAACTCTAGAGGTAGATTTTAATCCGCAAAAAAAGAGATGATGAATAAAAAAACAAGTGCTGAGAGCGTATCAAAAATGCGAAGGCGGTTATAACACACTTGCTCACTGATTTAAGAAACCTGGTTTTTCAATAGTTAGAAAATGGAGAATAATAGCAGAAAAATGTGGTTTGAGCACCTTACATTGGCGAAAAAACAACACTACTCTTCCTACTTCAAACAAGATGGTATCCACTAATACTTAGACAACTTTGCTCCTTACCTTCATGTTACTTTACAGTATGGATTGCCTTCTATCACCAAAACAAAGAGGAAGACCTCCTACATCTAAGGAAAAGAACAGAATCTATTCCAAGAAACCTTGGACATGAGAATGAATTATTATCTGAGCAGCTTTAGGAATGGCTACCCACATCGACTCAAGAACTGGATGCCAGAATCATTCATGAACTCCGAAGCGAATTTCAATTAAAGATTTTTCTTCAAGTGCCCAAGTTTCCTAAAGCAACATATATGTACTGCAAACTCTTGATATCATCAAATTCAACTGGCATTCAAGGAACAAGGAATAAAAGTAACTCAGAAAAAAATACGGCGAATTATGTGTAAACTTGGAGTAAATGATTCCAAGTTTATTCGGAATTTTCGTAGATACAATTCTTACTATCGCAAAAGAAGGGCTGTATAAAAAATACCGATCAGATAATTCTGATCGGTATTAGGTCTAACCTTTTGATTTTCACTACAAATTAATTACTAGTATTTTCTTAATAAAAACCAATAATATAATCTATTTATAACTACATAGATACTAAAATTATTAATTCTTAATAACCTTGATAACGTACCGAAAAGCAGGCCCTTCTTGCTCTATTAACAGCACCTCATGTCCTCTATTTTCGGCATCTACCGGAATATTATTTACAGACTGCGGACAATCACTTATTATTTCTATCACTTCACCGTTAGCCATATTATTGTAGGCATCAATACTTGCTGTTGCCGGAAACGGACAAGGTTCTCCTTCTAAATTTAATAAATAATCAATTCGTTCAATATTTTTCATAGTCTCACCTTCTCTCTTTAAAGTATCTTTTCTCATAAAACATTATTAACAGCATCGATATAAGCAATAAGCTATAGGTAAGTATCAGACCACCATAATCTCCAAAATAGCTTATTAAACTTACTTTAGGAAAACTTAAAGCTATTTTTGGAGCTAGTGAATCCCAACTTAATACCAATAAGATAGAGCCAATAATATTACCAATCCCAACTAAAATATAGTGAACTTGACCTTCTACCGCGCGATACATCCAGCCAGTCTCACATCCTCCAGCAATTACGATTCCAAGGCCAAAAACAAAGCCACCAATCATTGCATTGGGACCAGCCCAAAAAGTTTTTGGTGGAAGTCCTGTTTTTATAAAAATATATGTTCCAATCGTACTAATCATCAATCCTAAAACAATTGCAAAAAGCATATTCGTACGTCCTGCTATCCAAAGGTCACGAAATGCAGATGTAAAACACACTTGACCTTTTTCTAGTAAAAATCCAAATGTTAGTCCAAATACCATTACTAACGGAAAATCGTGTTGTTTATTATAAACATACATAAGAAGCGATATAATTACCAACACACAAAGAAAAATTCCGATTCTATTTTTCTTTGTGTTATCCTGTTTGTTTAAAACAAATAGTTTATTGCTTGTCTTTCGTTCCATTTTTATTTTCGTACTAAAAAATGATAGTTTTATAATTTTAGTTCCAACATAAGTGCCGATAATTGTGAAGATCGTAAAGAACCAAGCATGCAAAGTAAACTGCGGAATCCCAGTGAAAAAAGCAGCTAAGTTACACCCCATTGCTAATCTCGCACCAAATCCTGCCATAATGCCCCCCAGAAGTGCTTGAAATACTCGAGCTTTCGATGTAGGAAGCCTAAACTTTACATTATTAGAAAGCAAAGCAGCAATAATGGCGCCCAAAAACATACCAATAATCATTATTCCATCAATTCGCTCTAAGGGAGTACCCTCGAAATGAATCATCTTTAAATAGGAATAATGCGAAGTGTCCATACCAATAAATTGCATGATATGCCCCCCCCATCTGGTAAACTCTCCGGTAACCGCCCAAAAAGTTCCTGTAAAGCCAAAGTAATAGGTAGAGAAAATACCCAAAAGCGACACTACTATAAAAGGATTCCATGAAACCTTAAGTTTTCTCATTAATTTCTCCATAATAAAAATCTCCCTTCAAAAAATTCATATCGACATTCTGACATTGATTGCTCAATATCTCACTAATGGTATTTTGTATACTCGTAGTGCTAGTTGATTTAAAACGGGGTACATTAAACATAGAAACAAAAAAGTACAGTATTGAAAAACAGTCAAATATTTTTAGGGGAAGCAGCTAAGACTCGACATTTTTTGGATGGTAAAGTTAAATAAATATATAGAAAACACCTTCAATTCAAATTGCAGATCTTTCTTAAACTATACAATAAATTAACTATCTTTTTTTCTGACTATTAAGTGTTTCTTCTATTTTGAACAAAGTCGATTTGCCAAACATTTTTTAACCCTTTCTTTCCTGTGAAAGCAGTAGGATTATATGTAAATTTACTTATTTCTTTGCTCACTAATAAATAGTATTAGTATCATTGCCCTTCCCACACATTCTATAAATTGGTATTTATATCAATATTAAATCTAGCACTTTATCTTTAGGGTTGATATATAAGGAGAACACTAGATATCCCATTAGATTATAAAAGTAAAGGCTTATCGGTGGTATGTCTAGATGAATTCAGATAACTAAATTTGTTGTAATTTCATAAATCGGGTACCAAAAATAAGCCTTTTACCTTATTTTTTAATCACTAAAGATACAAAGCCCCCTTTTTCCGCAATAATATACCTCCTCCTTTTCATTTGTTCAAAAAAGTTTAATGAGCCAAAAATCAGTCTCACTCTCTTCTGTTGTTCTTCTATTGACGCCCACAAATGACGCAGCACTTAGGCTGTTTCTGCTTTTCTCGCTAAACACATAATACCAGCAATAATCGCCAGTACTCCTGGAACAATCCAAAAAAGTAATCCTACTAAGAAGAAACCTACTGCACCTGCTACCAGCGTTAAAATACCAAATAGTTTTGCATTACGTTTGATTAATACAGCGAAAACAATCAAAGCAATACCAAGTACTAAAGTAACGATAGATAAAATCAATATGAAACCACCTGCAAAAACAAGTGCTTCAGAATCAGCAGTAGTCATTGAAGTTGTGTTGGATAGTTCTTCGCTTCCAGAAAAAGCTGCAAGAATACCTCCACTAGCGATCCCTGTAATACCTGCAATAACACCAGTAATTCCAGCAATTAAGGTTAAAATAAATTCTGTTTTTCTTTGATTCATTTTATAGAACCTCCTTTCTACATATTCTTCAAACATCAATATAACATACTTTTTTTCAATAAAATGTGCCAATTTTGTGTACTACATTACAAGTATTATCCTTTTAATAATGTTAACTTCCTAACTAAAGTTAACATAAGACTCTGGATATTCCCTATATCACAAAAACACACCCTCTAGTAACTAAAGGATGTGTCCTAAAATATCCATCTCATTGGTCATTTTTAACTATCTAATGACAACTTTACCTGATTAAAAACCCTCTTTTATTCTTCATATTGTCCTGGTAATGTGGGATGCTCCATGTTATCCCCTTGGCTCGAACCATCCTTAAATGCCGTTAGATAGATATGGTAAGGGGTATCTCTTTTGTTCAGATAATTATACTCATACACTAAATCAGTATCATCTTTGAATTCTATCGTAATATAGTATCCTCCCTGCGTCCAATCCTTCTGGCTAATCCTCGTCTTAATTTGATTGGATTCCACTTTCTGCGCTGCTAAATAATCATCGACAGCTTCATTCGCCCTATGTCTAGGGATCACAGATAAAAATAGATATCCGCTTAAACAAAGAAGCAACAACACACCTAACGTTATCCACCATTTTTATATTTTTTCATCCCGAACACTTCCCACTAAGTTAGATTTATTGAAAATATTTTACTTGTTGCAGCTTATAGGCTTTGGAAAAATAATTAGGCAAATCATACACGGTAACTAATGATGAAAATACTTGTCCCACTGATTTACTTTCTGTCAATCCATATTTAGGGAATATATCTTAAATAGAACAATTGCCCTCGCGTTTTGCGTGAGTTTTTTTTTGAAAAAACTCACTAAACATAAGCTTAGCGTACTTGTTAAATTAATTCGTTTTTCTTTCAGCACTGTAATAGCATTTTCTAGTGGTTTTGAGCATCTTTTTCTATATCTATATGCGCTTCATTTTCAAATCTGTTGAATGTAAACGGAAGTACTTCTATATTAGCGGACTCAAACTGTTTGATTAAGCAATACAACTCAAATTCTTGTGCAGGAAATGAGCGTTTATGCGTATCTAACAAATGTTTAAATCCTGCAAGATCGTCATATTAGTCAATAGTTTTATCAAATTAATATTAAAAACCCCCCTAAACAAAAAATGTTTAGGGGGTTTGCGGGGATGAAAGGTAAATTAGGAGAAACCTTTCAAAATAATACAAAAAAGAGAACATTTGGGATGCTGAACAAACTACTGTTCACAAAATAATATTAACATTTATAGCATATTTCAGTCAATTTATATATTGTGAATCTTTGTTCACAATTATATTTTCATGATAGTATTTCTGGATATTTTGTGATATATTCTATGCCACTACGAATTTTAGAGAAAGAAGGGGGAATATGCAAAGATTAAAAATATTTACCGTTTTCTTACTAATTCGCTCAATATTTCTCATAAGCACGACAGGTGTACAAGCTTATGTATTATCGAGTAATAAAATTAAGCCATCCCAAAAAGGTACATTATTGGGTTGACCCAAATTTCAAAAAATATGCTAATTCTAGTTCACATATTTTACGTGGCTCGTTAACTTGGAATCCCACATCCGAAATTCAATTTACTAAAGAAGTTTCAGTTATTGGTGGAGCAGATGTAAAAATGGAATATATTGATAAATATAGTGGTGATACTTATGCAATACATAAAGGTAACGGAAATATAACGTTTTACAAAAAATGGAGAGTTGAGCTGACGAATATGCAACAAAAAGAAACTTCTGCTCATGTAGTAGGTCATGCTTTAGGACTCAAGCATACACAATCAAAAAACAATCAAAATTCTTTAATGAGGCAATTTGGTTTTAATAATAAGGATTGGGCTCTAAGTGATGACAAAGCAGAAATAGCTAAAAAACATTGAAAATAATGGGAGATGACAGAATGAAAAAAGGAATTATTGGGTTAGCTTTACTAGGAGTAGTTGTATTTGCGCTATTTTTAATATTTGGAAATCCGTTTGCAGAGGATAAAAAAGTTAGCTGGGAGGGCAAAACAGACGGATATGAATCTGCAGATGAGATGGAGAAAAATGTTAATATTATTGTAAAAGGAGAAAAATTAAGTGAAGATGAGACTATCGTTTTCGATTCAGAAGTAACTAATGATCCTGCTGGAGGTTATACCAAATCTTCTTTTAAAATATCTGAAGTGATAAAAAATAGTGAAGATGATGGAGCTATTTCAGTTGGTAATACTATTAATATTTCGGAAGCTGAATTTTATGATAAAAATAGTAAAACTACTTATACAATAAATGATTATGAAAATATGAAACAGGGTAAGGATTATGTACTATATTTGAAACAGGCAGATGAAGGCCTATATACTACTGCAGGCGTTACTTTTGGGAAAATACCTATCAATGGTGATAAAACTGAGTTGGAAGAATCAGACGTAAATGAACAAGTAAATGAAGTTATTAATGAAACGCAGCAAGAGTTTTCAGAATAAAAAAAGGCTTTTTTATAGTCTTTTTCTCAACATTAAAACATTTCCCCAAAAAAACAAGCCATGTATAAGTACGCATATTTATCCAAAACCCATTATAATCCCATGCTACTTGACGTATCGCAAAAAATTAAAACTGTAATCTCAACACATGATTAGAATATCCAAGAAGTACAGGCAAATCTATTTTCCGTGATAAAAACAATAAGATATGGCTTCCAAAGATGTCGCAAAGTCATTTTTTTTGTTTATTTTGGGTGCAATTCTTTAATAAGGATCATCTGTTCCACTCTCGTGGGTCAGTTCCGAAAATCCCCTGCCCCTTTTTGTTATGCAATAATTATAGAGAAAAAATTTATGCTAAACCCAGACCTACAAAAACTGCATATAATGCTAATATGAAAGCAACTTGTAACAAAGATAGCAGACTAAACACCTTGTTCTCATGCTGAAAAAAACCTTTCCTTAAAGCCGAAACAGCAAAAAATAAATTAACAGATATCGTACAAACAACAATCAGTAAAAACACAAAGGGAATTAACATAGTTTGACTGTCTCTAAATACCGTAAAAACAAACATAAAACTTAAAATAGAGAAAACAATAAAAAAATGTCGTGCTAGTTTATTCGCCATTTTAATGCCTCCTGTTAACACTGTAACCTTCCTAAATAATATGCGGTAGAAACAATACCCGGATTTAAAATGCTCGCTGGATCTGTGATTCCTAAAAGATAAGCAGCGGCTGAATAAGAACCTGTATGAAAAAGTCCAATAGCTCCCAAAACATTACTGCAAGTAACTAATTTGACTCTTAATCGTGAATTTGAGTCAGTTCTTAGAAATACCTAGCCTTTTATTTTTTAATAGTCAACAATTTTCTCTCTAAATAATATAAATCCGTTAACTTTAATTTCGAAAAAGCAACATCTTTCCGAAAAGATATTGTATTTTCTTCATCTCCATTCAAACAAAATAGAATTTCTAATTTAGTAGCAACAGAACGTTTGAAATAATCTTTTATGTAGAAATATAACTGGTCAACAGCTTTTTTTTGTGAATCTGTTATCATTTTGTCTCCAACCCGTGGTAAATTCATATCTAGTGAAGAAACTTGATGTTTCTTTAAAGAGAAATGAGGGCTAAAAGAAAAATGCTCTCCTTCCTCGTCATGATTTTCTTCAAAATAAAATGATTCCATATCTGTCACAGTATTATAGACAACTATACTATCTTTAGTTAATCGGGGCTTCTCACCTACTGCCCCCGTTTGCAATGGACTATCTCCAGCGATGTAAATGTATTCACTCATTATACGCCCTCCATTTTTTATTATATTATTGTTACTTCGAAATAAACAGTTCTATTTTATTGAGAATATATAATAATTAAAATAGAATCGACATTCAATTATCCTTATTCATTTTATAGTTTTACATTGGAAGTTTGCTTAATATTGCACAGTATTGTTAAATGACAAAATGTTAGATATTGCAATAGCAGATTTGAATTTTTTTCATCGATTTATTCAATTGATTTAAGAAATCCATACACATATACAATCTCCCAATAAAATAATATTCAACTCATTCTAACATAATGAATATGGTACAATCTATACTAAAAAAGATTAGAAGTGTGAATTATTAATCTACATTATCGAAATCTAAAGAATCGTTTTCTGCAAAAAACAGGCATTTTATCTGTATTTTCTTCTTAAAAGTAATTCACTGTTTGCCTGTGTATTCATTTTAATTCTTTACATTATATGGCTATGGATTCTATGATCAGAAGTCATTTAGTATGCTATTTAGTTAACAATTGACGAGTCCAGTAATAATCATGTTATAATAATAACAAAGGCGGTGATTAAAATGGCTGTTGCACGAATAGCAATCAATCCAGATGTTGTCAGTTACTATATTCAAACTAGTGATATCCTTATTGACGATCTTGTACAAGATAACCAACTGAAGAATATTACAGAGTGGTTGAATCTGACTATTAAGCCTACTTTTAATCAATTGAATCAACTAAGCAAAAAAATAAAAGTTCCGTTTGGATATTTACTACTTAATGAAGTCCAGTCGGAAGATAATAAACTCATCAATTACCGCACTATCTTAAATAATGATGTCTCTAAACCCAGCAGAGATTTACTCGATACCATTAGTGATATGGAAGAAAAGCAAAATTGGATGGTTGATTACTTAATAAGAAATGGGTATCAAGAGCTTTCTTTTATAGGCTCAACTTCTGCGAATCAAGACGTAGAAAAAGTTGCGGCAACTATTCGAAAAACATTAGATATAGAAGAAACATGGTACTTACACTGTTCTTTTGGAACTGCATTTAATTATCTGCGAAAAAAATTTGAAAAGATGGGTATTCTTGTCATGCAAAATGGTGTTGTCAAAGCCAATACACATCGTCCTCTGAATATAGATGAGTTTAGAGCGTTTGCTCTAGTTAATGCGTATGCCCCATTAATTTTCATTAATAGTACAGATAGCTTTAATGGAAAAATTTTTTCTCTTTTCCATGAAGTTGTTCATATTTTTTTAGGCGAAAATGACTTATTTAATGATAACCATATACCATCTCCTATGTACAGAAATGAAACAGAAATATTCTGTAATGCAGTTGCTTCTGAACTTTGTATTTCAACTAAAAATTTTAAAACAATGTGGAGTAACATAAATACACTTAATCATTCTGAAAAAATGCAAGAAATAGCACAAAAATGTCGTGTGAGTATACTGGTTATCGCTGTGAAAGCATTGAAAAATAATTATATCGATGAGTCTATGTATTACGAAATCCGAAAAGAATGCTTAAAATATTACAAGCAGGAAAAAGACAAAACAAATCGTAGTATTGGCGGAGGTAACGGATTAAATACAGCAATTTCTAAAATCGATAAACGTTTTTTCCATTTTCTTTCCAATGATATTAAACATGGTCATACCCAGTACACCGAAGCATTTCGATTATTAAATACAAATCGAAAAACATATGATAAAATCGAAAAGAAAATTCTGGAGGGATAATCGTATATTATGGATAACAAATACATTTTAGACAGCAATACGTTTATTGCCTCTTATAAACAATTTTATCAATTCGAAACGTTTCCTAGCTATTGGAAAAAGCTGTCACAAGTCACCAAAAATTCAGTTATTTTATTAGATTGCATTTTTAGTGAATTGAGCCAATCGAGAAAAAAAGAAGATGAAATGGATGATTTAGATTTTTGGTTACGAGATGAGTATTTAGGGAACCATCTCAAAGAGAGTCAACGTCAAGATATTTTACAAAAATATGCCGAAATTATTCAGTATGTTGCAAGTTCACCCTTCTACAATGAAAAAGCTTTGAGGAACTGGTCAAATCCTAACATAGCTGATCCTTGGTTAATCGCGACTGCCTGTTGTGAAGGGATTGTTATTGTAACAAATGAGGTCGCAAATGGTAAATTACATGCTGGAAGCCCTACCGGAGCTGTAAAAATTCCAGATGTAGCAAAAGAATTTGGTGTTCATACAATTTCTCTATTTGATTTTCAAAAAACTTTTCAATTTAGATTTTAATAAGCGTAGACAAGTTCTTTATTGCTTGAAAAAAAGACATCTTTTCTTGTTTCTCAGTCATTTCTTTCATAAAAATCTCCTCTTAATCTTCTGTAATCTAAAAATTCTCTCAATATATCTATAATCTAGGGCACATCATTGATACTGATGATATGCCCTAGTTATATTAATGTGATACAAAAATAGATTTTAAAATTTTACCTCTCACTTAATATCTATTTGTGTGATTTCAGTAATTTAAAAATTTCACTTGCTAAATGACTTCTTCTATCCCTTTCTATAACCATCCCTAGATCAACTACAAGAAGCTTGTTTAAAATAGGATTATTTATATTAATCGACTAAATAAACATCAAACTTCTTTTTCTTTCCACCAACTACAACTCTTTCTACTTCATCTTCCCAAAATTCCATCCAAAATAGGAATCTCGCAAAATTATATGGTGCTTCCTCGGGATACGGATAAATAATTGTAAAAGAATTATTTATAAATAGTACGTATCCTAAATCGTTATTCAACCATTCTAAATCCCTCATAACATCATCCAACCAATTATAGTTCTCTATCTCTTCGCTATACTCAAAGATTTTCCCCATTTCAGCCAAAAATTTCTTACTAGTTAATAATGAGCTAGCATCTATTTCTGTAGTAAAATATCCTTTTGACTGCAATTCAGAAGCTATTTCTTTTTTTTCTTCTTTCGAAATCCGAAAAATTTGATTTTTCATTATACACCTCACTAATCTTCACTCTACTTTAACAACACTCTTATAATGATCCTTAGTATAGAGAGCCATCTGACCCTCTAACAAAGCGCTCTGCATCTCGAGAACCTCTACCTGGATAACATCTTGGAAGATAATAAATATTTCCATTTTTTTTAGAAGTGTATTATCTTCGCTCAAAGGATTTATAGAATACACATTCCCCTCTTTTTCAAAACGGGGCTGAAAATCAAATTCTCAATATATCTTACTCCAAATATTTTGTGACTCTATTTTAGAAAGAATTTTCCACATTTAATTTGATCCTTGTTAATTACTATTCAATTCAGCATCGTTAATCGACTAAATAAATATTGAATCTTTTGGGAGATAATCCGCCACTGAAAGTTCGACTTTCTTCATCCCAATATCCAGTAACTTTTGTTATCTCTTCCTCCCAATAATATAACCACCTCATCATTCCACAAAAACTTGACTCTGCAATCCTAATACTTTCATCATAAGAAACACATGAAATTTCATGGAATTTGTTAATAAATATAGTATATCCAACCTTATTATCTAGCCAGTCTAAATCTGTCATATAATCATTTAGTGAATTAAAATTAGTAACAACATGTGGAAATTTAAATTTTCCAGCCATCGTTTTCATAAGTATCTTATAGTTTTTTAGAATTACACTATCAATTTCTACAACAAAATATCCTCGATTATACATATCATTCTTTATTACCTCTTTTTCAGATTTTGCTATCCTAAAAAGTTGATTTTTCATTTCCTCACCTCTACTTAACTTTCACAAAAGTTTTATAGCGATCATTAGTGTAGTATACAGAACCGTCACTTCCATGTACAAACCTTTCTGTACCTCTATTGCCAGCCGCAAGGTCATAACTTACATCGAATTCTTTATACTCAATTTTAGCTCCAGATGAACTTTTTTCAGGTAGTTTCATATCCCCTGAATTTTGAGGCAAATTATCATACCCTTTACCCGCACTACTTTTCGGATGTTGTCCTGAAACTTTTCCCCTCCATCCATTTTTTCATATTTTTTATAGATATCTTGTACATTACTAGGCAAATCATTTATAGATTTTTTAGCGATTGTTTGAGTTGCTTCTTTAGCGGAATTCTGTACAGTTTCTTTAATCCCTGCTTGCACTGATTCTTTTGCTACGCCACCAACAATTGGGATAAACCCTAGATCAGATGCCCCCCACTTCCTTCCAATTACCTGTTTGGATACCATGATGAACTGCATCACGAAAATCTCCAATATCTCCCACAATTGGAATGCCGCCAACATAGACTCTTATTTAACAACATAGAATTTTATCTAATTTTTTTAAATCTCTAATTTCTTTTTTGCCAGTAGAATAAACTAAATTTAGTTCATCCAATTCAGGATACTTATCATCACCAAAAGTATACGTTTCAAAAAAAGATATCCTTCCATTTCTTACATACAATATAAATCCAACTGCAAAGAGGCTTTCCTTAGTTCTTCCATATACATCTCCTAATTCAAAATTCATATTCCCTTCAATTGCTATAGCAGAGCCATTTCCTAAGTGAATATTAGCAAAAAAAACAACATCTGTTTCGTCTTCAATAATAAACTCTGCTTTTTCCCACTGTTTTTTAAGCAATTGTAACTTTTTATTATCTCCAGTTAACAACTTTGCTATTGCTGATTTTACTAGTTCTTCTTTTGTTTTCAAACTTATCCTCCTTCTCTAAAATCAAGGAATAAATGCCGTTCCAATTTTTACTTTCCCCTCCACAATATTTCCTCGAACTGTTATTTTAGTTCCTTTACCATTAAATCCAGCATCTCTCATTCTTCTAGCAAACATCGCTAAATATGGAATGACTAAGAATATCCCCAAAAAGAAAAAGGTTCCCATGGAGGAATAATAATCTTCAAATGTTAAATAACCTGCTTTTTCTATTTTCATCCATACTATAATGAAAAATCCTATTATCGCAACAAGAAACAGTAACATATTCACCCAAAATTCTGTACGAGTGGTTCGACCTTTAAAATCAATATAGCCAACCCAAAAGTTTTTTATTGCTTGAAGAAAAGATACTTTCTCTTGTTTCTCACTCATTTCTTCCATAAAAATCTCCTCTCAATCTTCTGTAATCTAAAAATCTCCTTATTACACCTATAATCTAAGGCACATCATTTGATATTGATGGGATACTGCCTACTATGATTTCCATTAAGAAGCTGGTGACCATTATTTAAAGATTGAATAATAGTCACCAGTCCAGTTTCACTATAATACTCTTCTCATCATCTTTACTACTCAGCTAATTCGATGAAATAAGGTTAAATTTTAAAATTGAAGATTCTTTTCGAAAAATTCTCTTCAACGGATCTCCAAAAACAAAAATATGTTTTCTCCATGGATCAGTTAAATATCCCCAACTAAAATCTTTAGCTATAAAAATATAATATTCTCCATCTGGATAAAATCTTGGAAGATAGTAAATATCTCCATTATTTTTTAGAACTGTATTATCTTCGCTCAAAGGATTCTGTGACTCTATCTTTATGCTAGGA
This sequence comes from Enterococcus termitis, assembly GCF_001730305.1. Taxonomy (GTDB): domain Bacteria; phylum Bacillota; class Bacilli; order Lactobacillales; family Enterococcaceae; genus Enterococcus_L; species Enterococcus_L termitis. The sequence continues at coordinate 4,106 of NZ_MIJY01000043.1, read as the reverse complement.
TCATAAATAAAATCATTATGTTTCCAAGTCAGTGCATAAATTTTTTTTTGTCCCTTATTTAAAGATTTTAAAAAAATATTCTGTATAGTAACTGACCAGTTTATATTTGTATCTGCAATGTAAGCAGCTTCGCTACAATCATATAAATCGTATGATTGATTTATAAAATATACATCCCCTTCTGTTTCAAAACGGGGTTGAAAATCAAATTCTTTATATACCTTACTCCAAATATTTTGTGACTCTATTTTAGAAAGAATTTTCCATTTTTTATTTTTCACGACTATCACCTATTCCACTTTCGTAACCGTTCTATAATGATCATTGGTGTAATAAATGGTTCCATCACTTCCTTTTAGAAATCTCTCAGCATCACGGGATTGCCCTGCTATCTTATTATTTATATCAAACTCTTTATATGAAATACCTTTTCCACTGGCATCTTTTTTAGGAAGCACAACCGCCCCATCACTTCCATCATTTTTCCATGCTGCTCCAGCTTTTGTACCTTGAGTTTGCCCTGAAACATTTCCTTGCCATCCATTTTTTTCATATTTTTTATAGATATCTTGAACATTATCTGGCAAATCATTTATAGATTTTTTAGCGATTGTTTGGGTTACTTCTTTAGCGGAACTCTGTGCAGTTTCTTTAATCCCTGCTTGCACTGATTTTTTTGCTACGCCACCAACAATTGGGATAAAGCCTAGACCAGATGCTCCCACTTCCTTCCAATTACCTGTTTGGATACAATGTCTATTTGTGTGAGTTCAATAAAATAAAAATTTCACTTGCCACGTACATTCTTTTATTACTTTCTATCATCCTCCTAGACCAACTTCATATTCATATAACGTATCATATATATTCATTTCTGTAGATACTGAACTTTTTTGTTATATATTTCTTGAGCATAGTCGATATATTCATCTACTCTAATACAAATTAAATTCCAAAATGAATAAGGTATTTTTTTTCCTCTATACATCTATTTAACAGTACTTTTAACATATTATAATCATCACCAATGAAATACTCAGCTGCCTCACTATCATTGCCGTCTAGATATTCTGCCATTCTAATAAGTAACTGTTGTGCCATTTCAGGAGTTAAAATTGTTATGCCGTAATAATTAAATCCGTCTTCAAGATTTCCTACTTCATTCCAATACATTTTTACATCTTTAAAAACATTGTAGTATTCATTAATGAATTGATCCTGCAATTTTGCATCGTCTTTTTCGAAATCCTCATGAAAAATTTTTGAAGGAACTTCACTTGTCAAAACAAAATTGTGGATTAAACCTCCTGTGACAGGACTACCATCAACATGAAGTATCTTGTGACCATTGATTAATGATTTATCAAGAAAGTTCACAAATTTACTGTATTCTTTTTCTGTATTAGCATGCAAAATTAAACATTCTTTCAAAAAGCTAATATCATCCAATTTTAGAATAGTTCCATCTTTACTAAGCCCCAAAATTTTATTATCTGAATAATAATCAGTAAAGGTGTGTTCATCTAAATAAGGACTTATACTACTGATTAGCTTGTTGGATATCCTAACGTAACCATCTTCTTTAATTGTCTGGATATTAAACGACTCGTCATAAAAATAAAATTTATGATTTAACACTCATTATCACCTCACATCTTTTAATAATATTTGCTATATCTATATTGTTCCATACGAAATAACTTTATAGTCAATAATTTTAGGTAATCCAAATGAATCTGTACCCATAATATGCTGTAAGTCAATATACTTCCCATTAAAATTATATCTAAACACATTAGGAGTTTTACCAAAGACTTCTTTAATTGGTGCTTTTCCTTTACTAAGAACTGTATCTTTGAAAGCATTTGCTTTTCTTAAATAATCATTAAAATCTTTAGCCCCTACTTCATCCCCGTGTTGTTTATAATGATATTCAGCATCCGATTGTTTGTTATTTCCACCCCAATCATCAAGATCAGAGTCAGAATCGTTATTAGATTCACCATTACCAACTATGCCTGCAATACTAATCGTTCCTGCAATCGACGTGGCTGGTGCCAACGAAACAGTTGAGGTTCCAGCCACTACCCATGCCGTCGCTCCACCAGGTGTCGCCGCGAGCGCAAACGATGGAATAGTAATCTCAGGTGCTAATATTGTTAAGCCTGCTAACCCGACCACACCCACAATATTTTTCCAGTCTATCTGCGTATTAGCTTTCGCTTTTGCTTCCTCTAGACTGATCCACATTCCACCACCTGTTCCAGTCAGTGATGGTATATAATATTGTCCTCTACTATTTGGCTTACCAAAAGCCTTTTCTAAATTCTTTCGTTGCTGTTTTTCACTCGTTGACAATTTAGTTGCAGATTCACATTGTTTTTTTATTCTAGCAGCCGCACGTTTTTTCGTATAATCTATGTTAACCTTTTTCACATATTGCGCATATTGGGTAGAATCATTTAAATTATAAGCTTGATTGCCATACCATACAATTCTTGTACTTGCCATCGAAGTAGAAGAAGACGTACTGTAAGAACTCCCCGAACTGCCATAATAGCTACTTCCACCGGAACTGCTGGCTCGTACAGCACCTACTGGAAGCGGCCCAATAAAGTTACTTGGATAAACTGCTCGGTTGCCCCCTCCACTTGAACCAGTAAACCAACTAGCCACTGCGTTAATGATTGGTTTTACTACTTTCGCTACAGTATTCACTACTTTTTTCACTGTGTTTACGATAGGCTTAACAATATACTTATTCACCGCATTTACTACTTTTTTTCCGGTGTTCTTGATCCCGTTCCATAAATTGGATAACCAGCCCGCACGTCCTGCATCATCTCGATATTTCAATGGATTGTTGTTCGCATAAATATATTTATGCTGGGTTACTGTATTTCCTGTTTCACCTACCACTGTATCTAATTGTTGGAAACGTCCAGTCGTTGTATCATATTCTCTGGCACGTAAATGCTGTTGTTTCCAATTTTCATGATACTGACTGCGATAACCGACCTGTTCACCAATCGGTCGTTCACTTCGCCCATACTCTTGATAAAGATTACTAGAATATAGTGTGCCTTCTTCATTACTGGTTTGTGTAATCAGACTACCTAACCCATCTTGATGATAGGTATCCAAATCATCTCCAATAGCTGTTTCTCGTTGATCATAAAACAGCGTTGCTTCTGTAGTTTTCTTCTTATACCCTTGATAGGTAGACATGGTTTGCTGTAATGGACTCACATATTCCTGCGTATAATCATTCACATAGTGAATCATTTCCAATGCCGTATCTGCTGGAAGAGATTTCTTTTGTTTTTCTTCCACTTCTTTTCGACGGTTTTTCGTATGGTCAATAATCCAGGTCCGATTTTTAAGAGGCAAACATTTCAAATCTTTTTTTGCATTCAGTGCCTCTTCCAGTATAATATCCTCTGGTGCTAAACGCAATTGTGCTTCACGAGCCGTTCCCTTCATCCATTCCATTAAATCTGTCTTTAGTTTACGATTTGTTTCTTTTCCGATTGCTTTTGTCACACGATTACCTAACGCATCATAATAATACCCAATCTGCGTTCCAAAATTAGAACTTTCCTGAATCACACGACCTTCGGCATCATAGATATAGGTAATGACTTCCCCTGTGACACGTATTTTCTTGCTGACGTGCCCATTCGCATCATACTCATAGGTTGCCCCAAGTTCCCCAGTAATAGACAACAGCTCATTATCTGCGTTTTGCTTCCATTCCGTATATCCCTTAGATTTTCCGTTAACTTTCAACTCACTGGCAATTCGATTGCCCACATTATCATAAAGATAAGTAGTCACACGAGAGGTATTCTTCTCTTTTTCAACGACATATTCAGGACTATAACTGCGCGAATTTTCAGATATTTAAATTTTATCAAATTAATTTAAAGTAAAGCTGACCAACCAAACTCCTCTCTCAAAGAACTTAGTTGATCAGCCTTACTTATCTATCTCTCTTTATGGTATCACTGAGAACGTATAGGTTAACTCCGCTTGATACTCTGATTGTGTTCCCGTATTTTGCCAGTTTTGGTTCCCTGGTACAACTAAGCTCACTTGCTCATCAC
>NZ_MIJY01000042.1 GCF_001730305.1 Enterococcus termitis | reverse complement strand
GGAAGAGAGCTGAAGAATCGGCGATTCACTCTATTTTTAGCTACGCTTCCTACTCGTCCTTTATAAGAACGGTAACTTCTTGATCGGCGGGTAAAACTTGTACACACCAAGTGATGTTTTTTCATAATTCGTTGAACCTTCTTATGATTTACTTGATAGCCCTTGGCAGCTAGGGCTAGCTTGATACGGCGGTAGCCATAATTGCCCTGATTCTCTTCGAAGATCGCTTTGATACACGCTTCAATAGGGAGCATTTTTTCTTCATTGAGTAGCTGTTTTTTCCAATAATTAAAGGTAGACCGTGGCAATTTAATGGCCTGTAAGACAAGGTCTTGACGATACTTTCCAATCAGCTCAAGGGCTATTCTGACTTGGATTCGCCGTTTCGCTTCGCCATAATAGTCTGTTGGAAAGTTTGTAGCTTTTTTAGATACTCATTCTCGATTCTCAAAAGTTCAACTTCACGTTCTAATTCCTTTTCACGAGAAAGCTTTTTTGATTTTTTCTGTTTTTTTGTTGGCTTAATCATTTCTCTTTTAGACCGTCCTTTTCGAATTGGCAGGCCTTGTTCCTTAGAAGAAAGCGAACTTCTTTGCCAACGAGAAATCATTGAGCCAGTGGGAAGTTTAAATTTTCTAGCTGCTTCTCCAAAAGAAGCGCCTGTCGTTTCTATAAAGTGTAATACATCCCGCTTAAATTCACTAGTATATTTTTTGGGGGAACGTCGGTTTTTGAGACCGTCGTTTCCAAATAATTGGTAAGAATGTGTCCAATTGTAAACCAAGGCATTGGACGAAAGATCATATTTATTTGCCAAGGCACGTCCGCCCAAAGGGCCTTCAAGGTATTCCTTTACTATGTTCAATTTAAAATCTGCTTCATAAAAGTTCAAAAAAATGACCTCCCAAAGTTGTATTTTTCATGTACAACTTTT
>NZ_MIJY01000041.1 GCF_001730305.1 Enterococcus termitis | reverse complement strand
AATAACTTCCTCCAAGTTCATTATAACGGGACTGATCGGAAAACATCCGATAAATAATACGTACTAATAAATGAACGGTCGCAACAACCGATTTTTTGTGTCCAGCATTTCTTCTTACCCGAAAGAAAAATGCTTGGATTCGATTAGGTTTCCCTTGGGAAACCGCCAGTGCCCCTTGTGCCAAAACTTTTTTTAGATAGGAATTGCCTTTTCCTACACGTTTACTTCGTGTCTTTCCAGCACTTTGATTATTTCCTGGACTCGCTCCTGCCCATGAAGCAAGATGTCCAGCTGAGGGGAAAACAGACATATCTATTCCTACTTCTGCGAGTACAACTGCCGCCGTTCTTCGATTGATTCCCGGAATTTCCTCTAAACGTTCTACGTATTCTTCATAAGGAACGAGAGAGTCATTTATGGTTTCTTCGACTTCTACTAATTGTTTTTCTAAGCACTCAATCTGAGTGAGATGAAGAGATAACATTTTACGATAATGAGGCGTCATAAATCCTTCTAAAGATTCGAGCAATTGAGGAACTTTTCTGCGTAATGTTGTATACACACATTTGAGGATGAGTGTTTCTGTGATTTGTTCATTTTTAATTAAAGCATAGAGTAACCCTCTACCAGATTTTCCATAGATATCTTTAATCACTGAAGTTAATTTAATTCCAGCATTCTGTAATACCATATGCCCACGGTTTTTTTCCCGATTCAAATCTTCTACTAAATGCTTGCGGTAACGGGTTAAATCCCTTAGTTCTTGAATGGGTTCTGGTGGCACAAAACTTGTAGGAACAACTCCTAATCGGGTAAGTCGAGCAATCCACTCTGCATCTTTCATATCCGTTTTTTTCCCTGGAATATTTTTGATGTGGCGAGGATTCGCCAACTGCAACTCAAAATGATTTTGTAAAATTCGCCACACACATTTCCAATAAACACCGGTACTTTCCATGCTTATATGTGTGACTTCGTAAGAAGTCAACCAATCCGATAAGTCAAAAAGACCACGAGTGGTTGTGTCAAAACTGCTAAAGAATTTTTCTGGGCGTTTTTTCCCTTCAGCAGAACGAATAATACAAGCAACAATCACTTTTTGATGGATGTCTAATCCAGCACAACAAGAACGAAGTACATCTTCCATTTTCAACATTCCTCCTTGAAAAAAAGTACAGAAGGGGCTATTCTACTTATAGAAACAATTTATTTTTATACGCAGGTTCTAAGACCTAATGATTGGT
>NZ_MIJY01000040.1 GCF_001730305.1 Enterococcus termitis | reverse complement strand
GTGATGAGCAAGTGAGCTTAGTTGTACCAGGGAACCAAAACTGGCAAAATACGGGAACACAATCAGAGTATCAAGCGGAGTTAACCTATACGTTCTCAGTGATACCATAAAGAGAGACAGATAAGTAAGGCTGATCAATTAAGTTCTTTGAAAGTGAGATAAGTTGGTCAGCCTTACTTTTGAAAAAAAGAGTAAATAGACTTTGGACAGATCTAGATGATAACTGATTTAACTTGTTTACGAGAGCAGCCACGTCATCATATAAACTCGAAACGTACATTTGAAAATATAAATGACAAACAAAATTTAATTTGGTTGTGTGAAAATTGTCATAAAAGAGAGCACAAAAACTAAACAACAGGGGAAAGGCAGAGAGCAATGAAACGAGGAATTATAATAGGATTATTTTTGGTAAGTCTAACAGTATCATGGTACGCATATCATATGGAACTAAGTAACATTTCAGCAAATGAAAATAATAGCACATTCGCGAGTACAGAGGTCAAGACCAAAGTCATTGGTGGGAAACTTACGCCAGCGCTAAACCCAGAACCGCGCACCGGCCATTCAGGTAGCAGCTCAAAGACAAAATCACAACCGCAGGGCCCAAGGTATTTACCTAACTTCATATACGATCCAGGGATGAGCATAAGAGGGGGTTCGGTATTGATGGAGATAAATGAGGTCCGCTTCTTAGCGAACACAATAGAATACGATGTCAAATTCTCTAATCCCGTAGGTGTCCGGATATACCTATTAGGTTTAGACACACAAATAAGTAACGAGTCGTACGGCAACGTAGTAGGGAGCCTCCTGACAGATTGGTATTCCGTAACAGTCACAGTACCGTATCAAGCCAATTATCCATTTTACATAGGGTTAGAATCACAGTACGGACCGAGCACAAATGACATCGAACTAGTAGAATTTTATATGGCAGAGCCACAACCCATAGCATATTCGGCACCAGACAGCACAGGGGGGACGATTCCAAGTACCGAATACGAAATTGCGGGCAAAACACACCAACTAAATCAAACAGACAAACCAGAAAGAAAAGGGTACACGTTTGATAAATGGGAGGGAAGAGCAAAACCACACCAAGGACCCACACAGATCATCGTTCCAGTCGGCGGGGTCACAATGGACGCTAAATGGACAATAAACAACTATATACAATCGTTCAACGGCAACGGAAGTACCGGAGGCACGGTACCTGGAACAAGAACAGTCGAGTATGACGCCACCAGTACAGTTCCAGCCGGACCAACCAGAACTGGGTACACATTTGCCGGGTGGTATGACACGAATGCAGCTACAG
>NZ_MIJY01000039.1 GCF_001730305.1 Enterococcus termitis | reverse complement strand
TACTCTTATATATCAAAAGTAAATGCGACAAAGGGGGAATTCCCATTACCTCTCTATTGTTATTGTTTAAGTGGTTATTTTTGAAGGGAAAAGACAAGGAATTTTCTATTGGTCTTCTTTGTGAATAACACAGTATTATTAAATAACATTTTGTTCCATATACATCCCTTTAGTCATGTATAATTAGAAATAATTATGTATCTGAAGGAGGATTTTTATGGGACAGCTAACAGCAGAAGACAGGGGATTTATTGAAGCAGCATTACTTCAGAATATGTCTGTTTCTAAGATTGCATTACATTTAAATCGGCATAGATCAACAATCTATCGGGAAATAAAACGTAATACCATGAAGCAGGGAAGGGATAGTTGGCTTGGACCAATGCCTTATCAAGCTACTAGTGCCAGTAATTTAACCTCTATGAGGCGTAGGGAGACTAGAAGTAAAAAGAAGACTACGCCACAGTTGCTTAAGAAGATTACGTATTATCTACAGTTGAAATTCTCTCCGGAGCAGATAGCCTTTGGTGTAAAGGGGATTCCGGTGTGTACCAATACAATTTATAACTGGATCTACAATGGAGTCCTTGAATTTGATATAAAAGGGCTCCGCAGAAGAGGACGAAGATACAAAAGAAAACTTGTTCATAAAAAAGAAGCGCAATTTAAGCGGCCAGAGAAAAAATGGTTTGAAGATCATTCCATAGCAAACCGGTCAGTAGCAGCAAATCATAGATTAGAGTTTGGACATTGGGAAGCTGATAGCGTTCTTTCTGTACGTCACTCTACAACTGCATTAGCTACATTCGTAGAGCGACGTACAAGACGTTACAAGACTTATAAAATGGCTAAAAAAACGTCTCATAACATGTATAAAGCTATGTGCCAGCTATTGAAAGATCATCCAGGTGCTGTGAAGTCGATTACCTGTGATCGAGGAAGTGAATTCATCAATCAAGGGTATGTTGGTTTGATTGAGTCTAAAGGTACCAAGATTTACTTAGCGAACGCTTATAGCCCACAAGAACGTGGTTGTAATGAGAATCATAATGGGTTGCTTAGAGAATATTATCCTAAAGGGACTGATTTTTCTAAAGTTGATCAACAGGAGTTGAATCAAGCTGTAGAATCCATTAACAATCGTCCTAGAAAAACACTAAATTGGAAATCCGCTCAATTGGTATTCCACAAAGAATTACGTAAAGCAACGCTTATTTAAATTGGTCTAAACGTTATATTTCACAAAGCATCCAAAGTATTTATAACGGATAAAATATACGGCATTTTTTCATTAACTAGACTAAGGAATGTTATTTTAAAGGACTTTATTTGTCGCATTTGATACTGAAATTCAGC
>NZ_MIJY01000038.1 GCF_001730305.1 Enterococcus termitis | reverse complement strand
GAAAATAGAGAAATAATTGAAGGTATTGTAGTGATTTATAAATTAAAATGTTTTTTTGGAACAAAGTCCGCAGTAAATAACCCTGATGAAGATGTATTTTTTCCAGCAGGGTGCTATAATTAAGATATAAGACTTGGTCTTATTGGTCCTTAGAGACCGTGTACGCATAGTCGTACTTCGTCTTGTTCTCAACCATAGAATAGAGACACTTTAGTAGTTTGTTTATACAGGCTATGGTCGCAACCTTATCCTTCTTGGGTATAGGTTGCGTTTCTAATTTGTAATAGTAATCCACGATATGATTAGGCGCGGCAGCTTATTGGCGAATCATATTTTTCACGGTGAAATAAAGGATCTTTCGAGCCTTGGGATTACCACGTTTATTGATATGGTCTTGGGCTAGGTACTTTCCTGATTGATACCTACGGGTATCTATCCCAACAAAAGCATTGACTTTCTTGTGGTTCTCAAATCGTCGAATATCGCCAATTTCACCAATAAGCAAGGCCGCAGAAACTTCACCAATTCCTGGAACACTTTGGTAAAGATCAAACTCAGCTAATGGTTTGGTTTGTTCTATAAGTTGCTTAGATATAGTTTCTTTTGAGTGAATAAGCTCTTTTAATTTTTGGGCATAATATTGAACCTTCTGTACCTGAATACTCGTCTTGGTGGTCGCTGGATAGGAATTAGAAGCCAAGGAAAGAAGCTGTTGCGCTTTTTCTAAAGCTTTTTTATCCGAAAGACGTTTGTCTGTGTTCTTTTTCAAGATATTTTTCACTTGTGTTTGACTAAATCCAGTTAAGTATTCTGGATGAGGAAATAGCTCAATAAGATTCAGTGATAATTTTGATAAGCGACTTGAAAATAGATTTTCTAATTCTGGAAAGCACAATTGAAGTCCGGTGTGTAAGTACATCCTTAGTCTCTTGATTTCAGCTTCTATTTCTTGATAAAAGCGAGCTAAATCATGGGAGTCTTCATAAATGGTCGATTGATGTTGCTTGATTTTTCGTTCATATTGCCAGTGAGTTTGTGCAAGACGATGCGCATCTTGTTTATCCGTTTTAAGCACACGAAGACCGCTATCCAGCTGTTTTTTTGCTTCCAAAGGATTCAATAGACAATAAAGTAAGTGATTATTTTGGCAAAAGGTTTCAATCACTCTTGAGTAAATACCAGTTGATTCAAAAACGATACTTGGTGCTTCGGGTAACTGTTGAATTTCTTGAAGCAAATAATCAAAACCAGATTTGGTATGGGTAATCTCTCCCTCGGAGAGACAGCGCCCATCTTCGTAAAGCACGTGATAACTTTTCCCCATTGAAACATCCAATGCAAGTACATACGTCATATGTTCATCTTCTTTCTTTTTTTCGAAAGGTTCTTCACTCTTTCATTTCATGCTAATTTCCTTAACACGAGCTCGAAGCCCCAACATACTTAAACCAGATTTTAAAATGACAGTGAAGGAGACCCTTTTTTATTAGGGACTCGAAGTCCATGAGGCTATGGTCGATCTTCCTTTCACCCTTTACTATAGTCCTAAAAAAGGAAAATAGAAGGTAAAGTCATCCGTCGATGACTTTACCCTCTAATCTTAGTATGTTTT
>NZ_MIJY01000037.1 GCF_001730305.1 Enterococcus termitis | reverse complement strand
TTTGATGTATTACGTGCGACACAAGCATTGAACCAACAAATCTCTACAGCGTACATGACGACAGAAGATGCGATTTCCTATTATGAAACACTTTCTGGAATGACAACAACAGAATAGAAATAAAACGTAAAGAAAGGAGCGTATTATGGGTTTTCATGTAGAAACAGCAGAAATGAAAAAGGCACTGGAACAGTACCAAAAAGTATCAAAAACAGCACAAGAACAGTTGAATAGCGCAAAAAATTCAATGAATGGTATCATAAATAGTAATGCGATGCATGGGCAAGTGGGCCAAGCAATTGCAGCAGACATTAATAATAATAAAAATGCTGTCCTTGTAGGATTGAAGAATAGCTATAAATTAGTGGAAGCAGATCTCCAGCAGACCTATGCAGATTTTGCAGGAACCACAGGAGAAACCTCAGAGAATGCTGTGCTAAATGAAGAGGTTTTGACGAAAGCCAAAACATCGATTGATACGTTTAAAAGTGAACACAAAGAGAAAAGACAAGCCATTAAATCAGTCTATAATGATATCGCAGATTTAATTTCGCTCTCTATGCCAAGCAGTAGTACCTTTACTAGTGCTTGTGATGCATCAAAAAAACATCTTGAGAAAATTATTCAAAAGGTGAATGAGTTTGACAATAAGCAACAACCAAGCTCGGCAGAAGAAATCATCAATGTTTTGGGGCAACAAATTAAGATATCTGAAACAGCAAGTGGTTTAAGTTATACAGATCCAAGATTTATGGAATTTGTCTCACAAACAGAATTAGCAGAAGCAATCCAAGATATCGATAGTCAAATTGCTAAGGCAGAAGCAGATGCAAAACTAGCAGCGGAAAAAGCGGCAAAGGAAAAACAAGAAGAATGGGCAAAACACCATCCAGTAGAAAACTTTCTGAAGAATATGTCAGATAGCATCGGTGATTGGTGGGGAAATGTAGTAGAGGGAACAAAGAATCTATCCATTCCAAAGGGTTTTAAAAATATTCTCTTATTCGGTGAAGGTTTTCTTGGTGCAGCAGGCGATCTAGTTAGCTCGGTAGCAATTAGTGGTAGTGAGCTCCTTCATTTGAGTGTAGAGTTAGTTGAATGGGGGATTGATTCAGCTAGAGGCGTTGAAACACCTCAATGGAAGCTAGATGATATTAAAGGTGCTTGGGAAAATACAAAAGCAATCGGAAGTACGCTAAAAACTGTTGGTATGGGCTTTCAAGCAGTCACTAACCCGTGGCTATTAGCAGTAAGTCCAGCACATAGAGAGGCGTTGAAAGAAAGCTTTGATATGGGAGCAGGACTCGTAAATACTGTTGTAAACGACATCAAAACAGGCAATTTCTATGCCATAGGCGGTTATGTATTTGATGTAGCCAGCATGTTCATCGGGGTAGGAGAAGTCAGTGCAGCCTTGAAAGGAACGAAGTTTGTTGGTAAACTAGCAGAGGGGTTAAATGCATTTAAAACAGCTGCTAAAGCTACAACCCTAAGCAAACTTGGTAAAATTACCAATGTCATCAATAAAGGATTAAAATATGGAGATGACGTAGTTAAAGCAGTTGCGACAAAACTAAAAAATATTCCAGTCCCACTCATGGATGAAATCGCCCTTGCAGGT
>NZ_MIJY01000035.1 GCF_001730305.1 Enterococcus termitis | reverse complement strand
GATGGTGCGACACGTTTCACTATAAGTGTATAACACGAAAAGTGAGGACTTACTGAAGGTTAGTAGGTTACAACTAATGATTTGACAGTTGGAATGAAAGCCGTCATGTTGGCTGAAACAACTGGTTTAATACTCCTATATGCGTTTGGTTTTAACAGAAACTAAGGGTGTAAAGCTAGGTGAAGTCGGCTGAACAATGCCTAAGTGAAATGCGCATTTCATAAGGTAAAGGATAGGTCGGAACGCTATAAACTATCTATGGTGAGAATGTTTTCAATGGAAAACTGACGAACTTGCGAATGTACGGGTCTAAATGTCGACGTATGTGAAAGCATATATGGTTGCGAGGCGCAACGAGTATTACCGAAAAGTAAGAGTCGTCAATATGAAATTCGGGATAACGGACAAAGACGTTATAAATATTCAGGCTCAGAGTGAGCACCTAAGGATAGATATGTACAGCTAGAATCATTGGAACGTGGGAAGCGAGAAACACCTAATTAAAATGACTGTTATCAGGGTGTTGAATATAAGACAAAAGTTGAAATTTCTTAATTCTCGTGATAGTAGGGGCACAGTACCTGGGAAGCGTCTAATAAACGTGGAGGGATAGCCCCAAGGCTTGTTCTTTGAAAAATGAATACTAGGAAAATGAAACTCACAGGATCGGGTAAGATGATGGGACTAACGAAGTTAGGAGATTAAAACCATTTGTGAGTACAAAATTACGATTTTATGAATACTACGATATGCAAAAAACTTTTGATTGGCTGTTCGAGAGAAGCAAAAGAAATGGAATGAAAGGGATAGATTTATACAATATAATTATCTCTGAAAATAATATTTTATTGGCATACAGAATAATTAAATCAAATACAGGTTCACAAACAGCCGGTATAGATAATCAAACAATCAAAGATTTCAAAATAAAGGATAAAGCTGCTTTTATAGCGGAAATCAGGAGGAAGTTAGATAAATATGAACCTGAGCCAGTTAGGAAAGTAGATATTCCGAAATCTAATGGAAAGAGTCGTCCACTAGGTATACCAACTATTGGAGATAGAATAATCCAGCAGATGTTTAAGCAGGTTCTAGAACCGATTTGTGAAGCTAAATTCTTTAAACATTCCTATGGATTTCGACCGAATCGCTCGGCTCACCATGCATTATCAAGATGCTCTTTCTTGATGAATCAATCGACTTTTCACTATGTGGTCGATGTTGATGTAAAAGGATTCTTTGATAATGTGAATCATTCCAAATTGATTCGCCAGCTATACACAATTGGAATAAAAGATCGAAGAGTTTTAGCTGTTATCTACAAAATGTTAAAAGCTCCGATTGATAAGAAAGGTGTTCAAGATAAAGGAACCCCTCAAGGAGGAATACTGTCCCCTCTGTTATCCAATGTCGTATTAAATGAATTAGATCAGTGGATATCGAAACAATGGGAAGAATTTCCAACAAGACACCACTATTCCAGTAGTGGCAATAGAATGACAGCTCTCAAAAGAACAAGCCGCTTAAAAGAAATGTTTATCGTGCGATATGCGGATGATTTTAAAATATTCACTAAGAATTATAAAGATGCTTGGAAAATATTTCATGCAGTAAAGGGATATTTAACGAACCATTTGAAATTAGAAATATCGGCAGAGAAATCAAAAGTAACGAATCTTAGAAGAAATAAATCTGAATTTTTAGGATATGAAATTAGAGCCAAGAAAAATCGCCAAAGATATGTGGCAAGAACGTATACTTCTAAAAAGAATAAAAAGTTGATACGGGAAAAAATAAAACAAGCGCTAAAGAAAATTCAGAAAGACCCTAGTTGGAAGAATATACGTGAGTATAATGCTTATGTGCTAGGAATTCATAACTACTTTAGATTCGCTACACAGGTAAATAAAGATTTTTCAAAATTATCTTATTCACTTTTATATACTCAGTACAATCGTTTAAAAAATGTTGGAAAGTATGAGGTTCCAAGAAGTCCACCTATTTCTTACAAGAAATTCTACAGAAATAAAATCAGAACATTTAAAGTTAGTCTGATTTATCTATATCCTTTATCTGATATAAAGTGGAGACTTTCTCCGGGATTTAATCCAGTAATATGTGATTATACAGAAGAGGGAAGAATTAAAGGCTATAAAGGGATGCGTTCGTCTATATTTCTAGAAATCCAAAAACTACAATATTCTAATATTTCTAATAGAAGTATCGAATATATAGATAATAGAATTTCAAAATATTCGATGCAAAATGGAAAATGTGCAGTTACAGGTGTATTCCTAGCTGCGGACGAAGTCCATTGTCACCACATTTTACCGAAAAGCATGGGTGGAACAGATGAATTTCAAAATTTGGTTGTCGTTCATAGTTGGGCGCACAGATTGATACATGCGACATATACAGAAACGATTGACAAATATAAAAGATTACTCAAATTGAACGGAAAACAGCTTGAGCGGATAAATAAATATCGTGAGAAATGTAATTTAACTAGTATTTATTGAAAAAGAAGAAGTTGGAGCGCCGTATGCGCTGAAAGGTGCATGTACGGTGTGGAGCGGGGGAAAACCTAGAGAAGTTATTTGCTTTTAGTAGCTAAGAAAGCAAACTTCAAAAGGTTACCTATCGCTATC